>CAYJML010000048.1:1179-1535 GCA_964371515.1 uncultured Akkermansia sp. | reverse complement strand
TGGCACCGAAGACGCCGCACCCGTCTACTGCGAAGACTTCATCCAATGGGTCATCGAGGACAATTTCATTGCAGGTCGGCCCGCATGGGAGCAGGTCGGGGCAGAGATGACCACCGACGTCACCGATTATGAGAATATGAAGCTCAGCCTCCTCAATGCCTCTCACACCCTGCTGAGCTACCCCTCCTTCCTGAGCGGCTACCGCAAGGTGGATGAGGCCATGCGCGATGAGCGTATCGTACGATTTGTCCGTGCCTTCATGGATGAGGACATCACCCCTCTACTCACAGCTCCCCCCAATACCGACCTTGAGCTCTACAAGCAAACTCTTGTAGAACGCTTTGCCAACCAAAGTG
>CAYJML010000048.1:650-1169 GCA_964371515.1 uncultured Akkermansia sp. | reverse complement strand
CGATGGACTCTCCAAGTTCCCCGTCTACGTCGTGCCCAATCTCGCCACCATGCTAGAGAAGGCAGGTGAGCTCAAGCGCGTCGCCTACCTCATCGCCTGCTACCGCCAGTACCTCAAGGTAAAGATCGACGACCAAGGCCAATCCTTTGACGTGGCTGAGCCTTGGATGAATCCCTCAGACGCAGCACTCATCGAGAGCGACTGCCCCCTTGATTTCCTCGCACTCTCGGCCTTCCAAGGCGTGGATCTGAAGGGCTCTACAGCCTTTGTCGCCCTCTATGAGCAGATGATTGATTCCATCACCCAAAAGGGAGCAATGACCACACTCGTAGAAAACATTATTTAAGGTATCTAACCAAAGGATGAGGAGCTTGACCAAGAGCCCCTCATCCTTTTCACTCCCTATCATGAGCAACACCCCACGTACGATTGGTCCCTTCGCCATTCTCACCTTTATTTACTTCTTGGTGGGCTTTCTCACTACGGTGAACAACCAATTCCAAGCCCCCATCCAAAAGG
>CAYJML010000048.1:0-640 GCA_964371515.1 uncultured Akkermansia sp. | reverse complement strand
ACTCTGCAAAACACCCTCACCACGCTCATCTCCTTCTTTTTCTTTCTCGGCTATTTGCTCAACAGCACGCGCGGCGGCAAATGGGTGAATGCCTACGGGTACAAAAAGACCCTGCTCCGATCCCTTCTCTTCATGGTGACAGGACTTCTGTGCTACGCGCTATCCTCGACCTTCGTCGACTACCTCCCCGATCTCTTCATCATGCTCGGGTCAGACAAGCTGCCACTGGGCTTTCTCGTCTTCTTGCTCGGCTCCTACCTCATGGGTACCTCGGCAGCGATTGGGCAGGTCGTCATCAATCCCTACATCGCCTCCTACGACCTACCGGGCACACAGCCCGTGCAGCGCATCAACATCACCTGCGCGATCAACTCACTCGGGACGACCGTCGCCCCCTTCTTTGTGACAGGTATCATCTTTGCAGGCATGGCGATGAATGAGGTGCAGGCCCACCAACTTCTCCTCCCCCTTCTCATCTTAGCCGCTGTTGTCACAGCGATCACAACCATCACCTCGCGTCTCCACCTGCCCGACATCGAAGGCACGCGCAGTGAGGATGCCAGCCAGCTCACGCGCAGTATCTGGAGCTTCCGTCATCTCAAGCTCGGCGTCGTCGCGATCTTCTTTTACGTAGGCGCAG
>CAYJML010000047.1:0-1576 GCA_964371515.1 uncultured Akkermansia sp. | reverse complement strand
CCCCACCTCCGAGACGGTGATAGGCGCGGCCTTTGCGCGCTGGACGGAATCATACCGCGATCTCCCTCTGAAGGTGAATCAGTGGTGTAATGTCATGCGCTGGGAAATGCGCCCCCGTATCTTCCTGCGCACCGCCGAGTTCCTCTGGCAGGAGGGGCACACTGCCCATGAGACGGAGCAGGAGGCGATCGAGGAGACGCATCTGATGCACCGTGTGTACGAGGACTTCCAGCGTGATGTGCTCGCCATTCCTTCCATACCAGGGGAGAAGACGGAGCATGAGCGCTTCCCCGGCGCGCTCCAGACCTTTACTGTTGAAGCGATGGTGCAGGACCGCAAGGCTATTCAGGCGGGGACATCCCACTTCCTTGGGCAGAACTTCGCCAAGGCTCAGAATATTTCTTTTGCAGGGCGTAATAATGAGCGTCAGCACGCCTGGACCACCTCATGGGGTGTCTCCACTCGTATGATAGGCACGCTCATCATGGCGCACTCCGATGACGATGGTCTCGTCTGTCCTCCCCGCGTCGCGCCCAAGCAGGTGGTGATCATTCCCGTCACGCCCAAGGCGGACACACGCGATGCGATCATCGCCCACTGTGAAGGTCTCGCTAGCCGCCTCAATGCGCAGTGCTACGCAGGGCTGCCTATTCGCGCGCACGTCGATAGCCGTGATCTAGGCGGTGGTACCAAGAAGTGGGAGTGGGTGAAGAAGGGCGTGCCTGTGCGCGTCGAGATTGGCCCACGTGATCTGGAGAAGGGCTCAGTCTGTGTCTCACGCCGCGATCGCGCAGCGAATGAAAAGTCTTTCATCCCCGAAGAGGATTTTGTGAGCAGCGTTGTAGCTCTACTCACGGAGATTCAGCAGGGTCTTCTCGATGTGCAGCTCGCGTTCCGCGATAGTCATATCCGCAGTGCCGCGACACTCGATGAGCTCAAGGAGAACTTCGCTGGCGGCACAGACGCGGATTGGCTGCTCACGCCTTGGGACGGCAATTCTGAGGAGGAAGAGCGCCTCGCCAAGAGTCTGCGTATCTCGATTCGCTGCATTCCCAAGGGGGATATGGGGGAGGCGTCAGAGGCTCTGCCCTGTATTCTTACGGGGCGCCCTACGACGCGACGTGTTCTCTGGGCTCGTAGTTATTAATTATTATCAATTTTTAATGGCGGTGGCTGCTCTGGCATTCACCGCTTTTTCTTTCTTTTTCTAGAAAATATTCGATATTTGTAGATTGTAGCTCGCGTTCAGCGTTCTTAAAGGTAACGAGCCCTATAACTCAATCAAAACACAAACCCCATTATAGAAAAACAAAGATCATGAACAAGCTCCCCCTCCTCGCCGCGGCGCTCCTCGCCGCTCTCGTCGCCCTCCCAGCCTCCGCGCACCATGGGCATCGTCACCACCATCACCATCGACCCGCCGTCAAGAAGGTCGTCGTTAAGCACGGTCATGTGGCTGTCAAGAGAGGTCCGGTGCGCATCGTGCGTCCTCGTCATTGGCATGGTCGCCCTGGATGCCGCCCTGTGTATCGTCCAGTGTGTCGCCCTGTCTATCGCCCTAGTTGTCATCGTTGAA
>CAYJML010000046.1:0-1785 GCA_964371515.1 uncultured Akkermansia sp. | reverse complement strand
ATGTGACGCGATTGCCGTCTTTCGACTTGATGATAATTTTCCAGCTCATTTTGTTTTTTTCTTAATAGATTTTAAATCAACAACCGAGTGCTCTTCTATGCAGTCAAATTCTTTAACAAGAGTCACAGAATTATCGTTAGGATTCTCCTTTGATCCTAATTGAATTAAACCAACCGTGCGAAGTTTTCGCAGCAAGATGAGTATATCCGTACGATCAGGAATGCAGTCCCAATCGACTGCGTCCACTTCTACCGCGACTTCGTATATAATCTCAAAGTGTTGAGATTTCTTAGCTTCTTTTAAGTGGAATAAAATAGCTATAGCCATATCGCTTGCTCCATCAATAGCGGGCAAGTACCATTCACGTCCGATTTGCTTACCCTTCTCTACAAGAGCGATCTTATTGTTTTCAAATTTAATATTCATACATTTATGGTGTTTGGGTTTTAGGTTGTTTGGTCTAGTGGCGCGATGTAGAACGAATCAGTCTGCGTAACTTTGAGCCCTAGCTTGTTAAGATCGGACTCTGTCATACCCTTGCGCATGGTATCTTTGTTGAGTGTTGGGTCGGGATAGATAAGATACTTGGCTCTCCAGTCTTCAGGCATAAGTTTTGCTTGGTTTAAAATATCCTTTATTTTATATTTTCTAGAAATAACGCACACCGTCGGATTACCGCGCTGAAAACCAAAACGCGCCATCGTCGTTACATTGCTTCGCATGCCTTCTTCAAACAGCTTATCCTTGTTAAGAGCGGCATAAACAGCCGTTTCCTTGAGTATTGATTCCTTGCGTTTTTTAAGCAACACAAGCTGCTGCTCGTAACGATCACGCACCTCTTGCAGATCGCGATCGTGTTGCGCAGATAACTTGCGGTACTCAGAGTCAGCAAGGGCAAAAGAGTTTATCTTGTCATAAAATTCCGCATCATCTTGGATGCCCGTTTTTCGTGTGCTTTGTTTTTTAGCCATGTTATTTTTCTTGTTGGTTTGGGGTTAATTTTCTATATCAATTTCAGACAATTCTTGAAGCTTCTGCGCGCATTCCGCGTACTGACGCTTCAAAATAAAAGGCAGCAACATGTGAAAAACTACGCCATCACTTCGCAGCCAATTAGGGCAATCGTCATCGGCAGCAAAAAGCGCGGTAACATTACCCTCCTTGTCAGTCTCGCAAGTGATGCACCAGCCATTCTTGACTATGTCCGTCTTCTCTATTTTTCCGTCTATTTTCAAAACATCTTCTTTCATATATTTTCTTGTTGTTTTTCTTTGTTCTGTTGCACCTTTTTATCCAGTAGCTGCAAAAACTGGAGGCGAGATTGCCCATATTGTTTAACCAGCCATTGGGAAAGCGGAGCTGCCTCACACTCTACGTTGTGGCTGCCTCCGTACACATCTAAATAGCTGATGCAAACATTGCCTTTGATAGAGGAATAAGCAGCAACAATGATGCCGTCATGCCCCCAGCCTAGCTTGTCAATCAAAGTCTGTATACCATTGACCGCGTCCCATTGGGCGAGCTGCTCCTTGTTCGATAAATTAGTCATGCCGTGATGTCGAATTTGCAACCCAAAGGGGAGCGGGTGAAATGCAGCGTCTTCTCGCAGAAAAGATCTAGCGACTCAACAACGAGCCCCAGCTGCACAAGGATAATAAGAGCGCGTTGCAGCGCGAGCATTGACAACGGGAAAGGATAGTCACGCATCAACTCCCCAAAAGTCACAGGGGTGTTTTTTGGCAGGAACGTTGCCAACCATTGCATCGCCCTATTAAGCAGCGATAC
>CAYJML010000045.1:0-1923 GCA_964371515.1 uncultured Akkermansia sp. | reverse complement strand
ACGCTGGATAAACCGCGACCCAATTGGAATCGAAGGAGGCTTGAACCTGTATGGATTTGTGGGGAATAACACGTTGCTAAATAATGACTACTTAGGCTATTGGAGCATATCAGAATGGATTGATGACATTTTAAACGAGGGCAAACAATTAATCAATAATGCACTACAAGCTGTGAAAAATATAGGAAACGAGATTGTAAGTGAAACTCTTAACACTGTAAAATCTTGGAACGATAAGTCAAAAGTAAAAGGTCAATGGAAAGATGAAATGAGGATCAAAAGAGGAGCCGCTATTTCTCTAGTGGGTGGATTTTTCTATAAAATTTCTTCTGATGGCTGTTGTGTTAGTGTTGCTGGAGGTAATTTTTTACAACTTGAAGGTAAGTATGGGCAAGGAATAGCTGTCGCTGTTAGAGGTGCTGTGGCAAGCGAAATATCGTATAAATATTGTTGGATCGATGGGGATAAAGAGTTTAAAGGTTCTTTAAAACTTTCTCCATCAATAGGAATACAAGCAGGTTTGGATGTTTATGCTATAGCAGGAGCTATTGAATTAGGGGCAGGAGCTACGTTCACTTACAATTTTAATACTAGTAGTTGGAGCTCTTTTGAGGGAATAACAGTTTACGCTCGAGCATTTTATGATATTAATTTAGGCTTTTTTACAAGACGTAAGCAAGTAAAAATTGATTTTGGACCTGGAGATTTAGATATATATTGATATCTTAAATAAATGTAGGAACATAACAATTTTTTGAAATTTTGTTATGTTTTATTATGAATTTTATTAATAATTATGTATTATGTTTTTCTATTCATTATAATTAATTCATTATTTTGTATTTACGCATATAGGAAATATTTATCGTATTTTGAATATGCTTGTACATTGAGCTTAATTTCGGTTTGGCAAATCGTATTTTTAATACAGAATCAATACCCCTTGTATATTTTTATTCTTTTATACGGATTTTTACTCATAGTGGCATATTTTCTCAAATCGCATAATTTTCATGCAGGTTATAAGGAGATGCTATGGCTGGTAAAAAGGAATAATGGTGGAGAAAAATTTTGTAATACATCTATCGTTAGAGGTTCATTGACTTCAGGACGGAATAGAAAAGGTAATTCTTGTTTTGTTATATCATTAACTTTTTCAGTACAGAAAAAAGACATTGCAACGATAATTAGCTTTGATACACAAAGCTATACCTTTACTATTAATTCTTCAATTTTTAACGAACTATCTTTCGCTAGAGAGAGTGGAAATAATGATTGCGCGGAAGTCTACCGATTAAATATAGAGAAAAAATATTTATTAATTGAGCGAGTATCAAAGAAGAAATGGACTATTAAGTTACCCAATGGAGATGCTTTTCTTTACAGAGAAGATTTTTTTTATACAGATAGGAAAGTATGTAAAACTCGCAATAATAAACAATACGTGCAACTTTTTTATAATAAAGGAGTTATAGTAGCGTACACCGGTAATGCCGATAAATGTACTCAACATGCTCTTATTGCTCTGTCGAGTTTTTTTTGGTTGCGTCTTTATGAGAGAAGATTACGTTTAGGCGAGGATATATAAATAGTAGTAAAATAGTAAAATAGAAAGTGAAATAGTGCCATTCAACAAAAAAATTGAATTAAAACGTGCCATGCAGCGCAAAATATTACTTATTAAAGCAGTAAATAGTGCCCCGATTAAATTTCCAAGTGCAATGTTCGGAGCAACAGAGCTGGAGCAAGGGAACTTTCTGTTTTTTAATTAAAGAAAAGCGTGCTTCTAACCTCCCATTGCTGCGATTTTCGATTTTTTAAGAAATAGGTGCCAATCAGTACAATTTATTATAATTTAGTACACATTATAAGAAATATCCTTCAAAAACACCTTATTATCAACACTTTTTACTTATGTAACAA
>CAYJML010000044.1:279-1944 GCA_964371515.1 uncultured Akkermansia sp. | reverse complement strand
AATTCTATTGGGGAGCATGAAGCGCAATAAGCTTGATTTCATCCACTCGTTAGTATACAATAAACCAGCACAATTATATAATACGTCAGCACGACTCCCTTATAATGAAATTCTTACGTCGCCATCTGAGCCTAATGCTGGCTCTTCGCTACCTCAACCCACTACGCAACGCCTTCTCTATCATCACACTAATATGCCTTTTAGGTGTATCTCTAGGGGTCATGGTGCTCATTGTGGTACTCTCGGTGATGGAGGGCTTGCAGCGCGATATGGCAGACAAGGTTTTGACTTTTACTCCCCACTATGTCGTCAGCGCGATCAATGACATGGGCAAACCTATGCGCATGGATGATTAAGAGCTAGATTCGCAGGCTGCGATGAAGAAGATTGAGCAGCATCCCGATGTGCTCACCGTCTACCCCAAGCTGGAGAACGACGCCTTCATTCAGAGCGCATTTGCTGGAGGATCGTATCGTTTTCAAGCAGTACAGCCTGAGAACGAAAAGCAAATGAGCTACCTACTCCCACTGCTAATTCGTGGTAGCTTTGACTTTGGCATGGGGCTTGATCAACAGTGTGTCATATCCAACAAATTAGCGGAGTCACTGCGTGTCGATATAGGTGACACGGTGACGCTCAATCCTCTAGGCGGGCTCAATGAGTTTGAAGAGGTGTATCGACTTATACAGCAGCCTATGCGCACACTAGAGAATAAAAGCTTTATGGAGAATATATCCACGCTTTTTGAGTCTGCCACACAGACAGATCAAGGCTCTATTCCTCATGCCGAGAAGCTCCAAGCCATCAAAACTGCCATTGAGCAATATCAACCGAAAAATTTACGCATCAGCGAACAAGAGGCTATTGGTACACTCTATCAGCTCATACACGCTGCGAGCATGAAGAATGGCGCCTTTGCGCCCGAGGATGTGACGCGCTGGGAGCAAACAGTGACGGGGCTTCAGCAGCTCGACCGCCACCGCGAGAATGGCAAGGCTATTGATGCGATCAATGAGCTCTCCCTTCCGGTTGACCTCGAGATCATTGGCATCTACCAAGCACCTGGAAATTTCCCAGGTCCTGGACTATTCCTCCCTCTCCCCATCGCCCAAGAGACCTTGCAATTCGCCCCCGATGGTCGCAGTCAGATTCACTCCCTTGCTATACGTGTCGAGGATGCGCACGTCACCTCCGATCTCCCTGAGCATGTCACCAAGGCGATCTCTGATACACTCATCACGGAGAATGCTAGACATTATCAATGGCAGATTGAGCCGTGGACAAAGAGCCTTGAGCAGTGGTTCAAGCTCATTGCCAACGAGCGCACGATGATGAATTTCGTCCTCTCGGTTATCTCTCTCATTGCAGCCTTTTGCATCATGGCGGTGATGTTTACGATGTCCATTCAGCGCAAGCGTGAGATTGCGGTCATGCAAGCTCTCGGTGCCACGCCTTGGATGATCATGCGCATTTTTGTCTGGCAAGGTCTCATTATAGGATTTTTCGGTTCTATTCTCGGAGTGCTTCTCGCCCTACTCGTGCTCTATTATCGACTCGAAATACAATGGGCTCTTGCGAGCATAGGGCTTGATCCCTTCCCCATGGACGCTCACGGTATCACCCTACCCGTGCATTACAATGTAATAACTTTTATCCAGCAAGCAG
>CAYJML010000044.1:0-269 GCA_964371515.1 uncultured Akkermansia sp. | reverse complement strand
AATTAAATCTCATCGCGCCATGAACGAGATATTTTGGATACAGGGGCAGAAGAAATGTGGCCCTAACAGTGCAACTGAGCTCAGTAACCGCATCGCGCGTGGTGAGCTCAGCAAGACGACCCTTGCTTGGCACAAAGGCTGCTCGGAATGGATGCCACTCGGTCAGCTGCCTGCGATGCAATCCTATGGATCTCAGCCACCACCACCCCTCCGCTATCAGAGCACGACACCTCTCAAACCCAAACCCAAATTCTCAAACCAAGAACAAC
>CAYJML010000043.1:1396-1965 GCA_964371515.1 uncultured Akkermansia sp. | reverse complement strand
CTACCTCGATGAGCTGGAGGCGCGCCTGCCTTTCTCTCTGACGGGGGCTCAGAAGCGCTGCCTCGATGAGATCATGGGTGATATGCGCGAGCCTATCCCGATGAATAGGCTCGTGCAGGGCGATGTGGGGAGCGGCAAGACGCTCGTCGCGCTGGGGGCTATGCTACTCTGCGTCGAGAGTGGGAAGAATGCCGCCATGCTCGCGCCTACGCAGATTCTCGCTGAGCAGCACTATGCGAATTTCACCCGCCTGCTCCATGGCATGGACATCCCACTCTCGCTGCGCACGGGCGATAGGCGCGAAGATAGCGACCTCGTCTCACTGGACGACAAGAAGTACGGTGAGGCACCTCGCATCATCATCGGTACGCATGCCTTACTCTATGCGAAGAACAAGGTGCAGGATCTCGGGCTGGCCGTCATTGATGAGCAGCATAAGTTTGGCGTCGAGCAGAGGCGCGGCTTTTTGGATACCAACGAGATAGCCGATCTCCTCATCATGACGGCGACCCCCATTCCGCGCACGCTCACGCTCACGCTCTACGGTGATCTCGATGTCTCTATCATTG
>CAYJML010000043.1:0-1386 GCA_964371515.1 uncultured Akkermansia sp. | reverse complement strand
AGCGCATCATTGCCTTTCTCCATGCCGAGCTACAGGCTGGTCGGCAGGTCTACATCGTCTCCCCACTCGTGGAGAGCAGCGAGGCACGCGCTCAGAGCTCGGTGCTCGAGGAGGTGCAGCGCTGGCAGGAGGAGTTTTCGGATTATGAAGTCGCGCTCCTGCATGGAAAGCTCAGTGCTGAGGAAAAGGAGAGCGTGATGGGGCGCTTTCGGGATAATGAGACACAAGTGCTCGTCGCCACGACGGTGATCGAGGTAGGCGTGGATGTGGCGAATGCGACTGTGATGATGATCAATGATGCTGATTCTTTTGGCCTCTCGCAGCTCCATCAGCTACGCGGGCGTATAGGGCGTGGCTCGCAGAAGAGCTACTGTATTTTGCTCTCTGAGGCAGAGCCTGATTCTGCAGGACGAGAGAAGCTTAATATCCTCGTGCAGAGTCGCAATGGATTTGAGATTGCAGAGCAAGACTTTCGCCTGCGTGGTCCTGGAGAGGTCCTCGGGACAGCTCAGAGTGGGCTTGGGACTATACAATTCCCCGAATGGCTCGGGCATGCACGGCTGATCGAGCGTGCGATGCGTGAGGCGAATCACATCCTTGATCGTGATCCTCAGCTCCATCTATGTGAGCATGAGCAATTGCGCCTGCTCGTGGAGAGTGAGGACGAGGAGGCGGTGATAGCCTAGCGATTACGCGCTTTGCAGTGGGGGCAGTACGCCTCTTTTTGATCACTGATAAATTGATAACCACAGATGCGGCAGCGCAGATGTGTCTTGCGACGGCGGCAACCACGCAGCAGATGGCGTAGGGTCGTGATGCTAAAAATGAGAATCAGCCCACCTGTCCCCACAAAGGTCAGTAGCATGAGAAACTCGCTAACATTGAGCTCGAGCCACATCATGGCAGAACCTCCCTTTGCATTATTGACTCAAACTCCGTGTCTCGTGGTAGTGCAGGCAAGCCTTTCTCTGGAGTATGGCTTTGCTGCTCAAGCTCAGGTGGAAGGGCGAGTAGGTAGCTAGCCTCAAGAAGTGGCGAGGGGCTGGGATGAGAATTGGATGGAATCTCAGGTAGGGCGTGCAGATTCGCCGTGCGTGAAATGGGTAGATGCGTAGGAGTAAATTGTTGGTGAGCTGGGTCGGCGTAGCTTGGAAGCTTGAAGAGGAGAGGCGAGGTCTCTGTGAGGTAGGACTGGAGAAGAGCATTCTTTTGATGGATGATCTCACCGTGCCCCTGTGAGACAACATCCTCTGCTGGTTTGACACGAATCAAAAAAAAGAAGAGAGTCGTGCACAGCAGTGCCAAGAGGATAAAAAAGGGCAAACACCCCCGTGGGTCACGCCCATGGAGGGAGTGGTAGATGAGACCCCGGCGATTCTGTGGTAT
>CAYJML010000042.1:0-2043 GCA_964371515.1 uncultured Akkermansia sp. | reverse complement strand
TATTTTTTTGACACAGAGCAGAGAGGCGATAGCACCTCCTGTGATAGAGCCTCCGCTGATCCAAGCGATGAGGAGGGCTGAGTCCTTTTGCTGGGCGAGGGTGCGCATGAAGTCGCGCTGATGGGCATTCACCGCGTCCACTCCGTTGATCTCCTCAGCCATGTTGAGCGCGATGAGTACCATCATGCCTGCGATGAACCAGAAGTAGCCAATGCCCACTTGGCTGTGTCTGAGCACCTTATTTTTCCAGAGCATCTTGAGCTGCTTACCATGCTCCCAGAAGAGCGAGGCGCGGAAGGGTGTCTGTCCCAGTGGCTTGTAGCGCGGTAGGCGCAAACTCAGGATGAAGACACCTATTGCCCCGAGGGCGCAGACTATCGTCGGCCACGCGGCAGCCTCCCAGCCCGAGTGCTCCCCCCAGCGACTCAGTAGACTGTAGACGACAAAGAGCCCCCCAATCTGACCAAAGAGCAGCGCGAGCATGGAGGTGATCTCAAGGATACCACTCGCAACCCCGATGCGTTGCTCGCCCATGATATCCTTGACCAGCCCCTTCTTGGCCGGGCTAAAGAAGACGGCCTGCACGCAGAAGACGAGGAAAAAGCCCATCGCCACACTGATGTGGTGGAGGTAGAGCCCGATGAACATCCCCACCAAGACGATGATCTGTAAAAAGACCATCGCTTGGAGCAAGCGCGTCTTGCAGTAGCGATCCGCCAACCATCCCGCCAGTGGGGCAAAGAGGACAAAAGGCAGTACCGTCATAATTGAGAGCGAGTACTGGAGGGGGGCGGCCATCCATATCCCGAGTGCAACGAGCATGAATTGCACGCCGCGCTCGTTGAGCGCATTCATGGCTTGGGTGAGGGCGAGCCCCCAAAAGGAGGCCCAACTGGGGGCATATTCGGGGTTTGCCGTGCTCGGTGTTGCAGGCGATGGGGGCTCACTCATGGGGAATGGGGCGATGCAAGCGCTAATCTTTGTTTATCTGAAGTTTTCTTTGAGGAAAAGTGCAGCTTCGGAATGTCCTTGTGCCTTGGCGCGTGTCAGCCATGTGCGTGCTTCTTGCTCATTTTTAGCAGTGGCAATGCCGTGGAAGTAGCAACGACCGAGGTGGTATTGAGCCTCGGCATCACCAGCCTTGGCGGCTTGGAGGAAGTAGTCGTAGGCTTGGGCGCGATTTTGCACGACGCCTGTACCATCAAAGTAGCAGAGACCGAGATTGGTGTAGGCGGCTACGTTGCGTTGATCGGCGGCTTTTTTGTACCACTTGACTGCTTCTTGGGCATTCTTAGGCACACCTTCGCCGGAGATGTAGCATGAGCCGAGGTTGTCTTGGGCGAGGGGGTGGCCCTGCTCAGCAGCTTTCTTGTACCACTGGGCAGCGGTGCCTATGTTGGAGGGCACACCGTGACCGAAGTCGTAGCTGCGACCGAGGAGGTATTGAGCCTCGGCACTGCCACCCTCGGCTGCTTTTTGCAGCAGGGGGAGGGACTTGGCATACTCTTTATTTTGGTAGTGTGCCTGAGCTTCACCAAAGGTGCGCTTGGTTTCATTATCGACGCTGGAGCACGAGATCATGGAGAGAACCATACTCAGCGCAATGGAGGTTGGGATGGCTTTTTTAAGCATATGATAATAGTTGTGTTAGGTTGTTAATAGCGATCGAGAAATTAACTGTGTAGTCCATGGATGTAGCGCTCGGCATCCAGCGCTGCCCAGCAGCCCATGCCGGCAGCAGAGATAGCCTGCTTGTAGACGGCGTCAGCGACATGTTCTTGAGCTGGATGGAGCTGACCTCACCTTGCTCATCGGTCTGGTAGGAGTCAATCGTGCTATTCCAGACGAGCTCGATTTTGGGGTTGTCAAAGACGCGCTGCTGCATCGCCTTGCTTGCGCGCAGCTCATCGCGGCGGTGGATGAGATAGACCTTGGAGGCAAAGCGGGTCAGGAAGTCCGCCTCTTCGCAGGCGCTATCGCCGCCACCCACCACACAGACGGGAACATTGCGGTAGAAGGCACCATCACAGGTCGCACAGGCGG
>CAYJML010000041.1:0-2285 GCA_964371515.1 uncultured Akkermansia sp. | reverse complement strand
CAGGTTACAACACCTACGAGGTCTACTCTGCGTGTGCCGAACATGGCTGGACTGCGCTCATGGGGGATAAACGCAACAGCTTCCCCCATCGCATGAAGAATGGGCAGAGCATGGAGCGTTTCTACTCGCCCAAGAGACGCGTCAACCTCGGCAGACAGAGCAATGGGCGTGACAAGGTGGCTCAGATGTTCTTCTGGAGCAATCTCAATATCAAGGACACGCTTGCTCGCCTCCGCAAGAACACAGAAGGCGCAACGTGGGAAGTCCCCGCAGACAGCCCTGTTGAATACCTCAACATGCTCGACTCTGAATACCGCGTCTTTGAGCGTGGGCGTTGGATATGGCAGCAGATAGGCAACCGCCCCAACCACTATCTCGATTGCGAAGCCATGCAAGCAGCAGCGGCTACCATGCTGAAAATTATCGGAGCTGAGAGCATAGGAGCTCTCGGGGACGATTCAGTGCCTCGAAGCTAAATTTTTGACACCCGCCCTATAGTATACAAGTTCTTCTAAGGTTGAAGCAATTTGTATGAAATCAAACAAATAGAAAATACATATTATGAACTATTCCATAGATCCATTTGTTGAGGCTACCAATGAGCAATCATTTGTACCACTCACTGAGCAACCGTCATTCAACATAGCCGATGCTGAACCTATCGCAAACGCAACCTATATCGGATATGTTTACGTTCCAGAAGATGTAACTAACGCCACACTGAAGGTTGGCGCGGATGACAATGCCACGGCTTTTCTTTACGCATTTGAATCGCTGCGAGCAAGAGTCGATCCGTTGCCAAATGCCCAATACGGAGGGGGGCAATTTAGATACAGTGAAGAAGTGGTACTTGCCGCAACACTCCCCAAGGGATATTATCGCATGCAGGTAACTTACACTAACGTTGTGCTGCCCGAATCATGGCAAAATATAGCCCGACTTGAGGTACTATTAAATGGCACACAAGTACAACTTGGGAACTTGAAATGCAAAGTAGACTTCCCCGAGAACGCAATCCAGTTGGCTCACCCAATTACGTGGTACGAAAAGCGTCAAGATGCGGCGAGTGTCCAGTACAAGTACAATACAGGTACTATTACTCACCTAACGGCAGCGGAGTACAATGCCATGGTGCGTGTGATTTTTGCTGAGTCAAGTAATCACGTTGATCAAGATGACGAGATGCGAGCAATCGCATCGGTTATGTTGAATCGACTAGGAAACTCAATTACACTACAATATCGCGACCCCGTTACGAGCATGCTCAGCGAAGACGAATTCCCCAACCCAAGCAACTGGCCTTCGTATGGAGGGACTCAGTATAATCAAGTGGCAGAGGCGAAGTATTGTGATGTAAATCAAGAAACATGTAAAAAGTTGAATAAAGCAAAAGCAGCACTGGATTATGTGATTGCCAATGGAGTAAGTGTAGTCTATGACGGATTCCGCCAAGGCGGCACTACAAATCAACCACATGTGAATATCGGAGGGACGAGTTTCCTGACTACAATCCAGCGCAGAGACTGTCGAACGGAGCCAGATAACTGGGAGAATCTACCAGTTTGGTCAGGTAGTCCTCTTGATATATAACATTATCTCCACACAGCAAAAAAACGCCTTGGTAAATCCCAAGGCGTTTCCATTTAGTTCAGTTCTTAAACTTGCAGGTGAATCGTGCGCCTTCTTTTGTGGGCTTTGAGATTACCGTAAAACCGTCATCATGAAAGATGATATTTTCGAGCATCTCAGGGAAAATGTAAAATCTATGTTGGTACACATGTTTTTTTACAAATTTCATCTTACCATCAACTCGTTCGAAAGCCCAACAAACCAGTGTAGCCGCACCTGAGGAGGATAGGAACTTCCAGAACACGATTTTCGAGTGGTCAGGATTCCAGACATGGTTGAAATCTCTCTCAAACCCAAGCTCAGCTGTTTTGCGTAAGACAAACTCATAATCTGCCTTCAATCTATCATGTATTTCTGTGCCTCGGATGACGTCTACTGGATCTTCTTGTTCTCCTTGCAGAGGCAAGACGTTCATCAGCAGTGCCACTCCTATCATCATTTTTTGTATGTAATTTTTCATCATGGTATAGTTAAGGACACCGAACAATCCGTTCTGTTCAATCATTTTCCGATTTTTTGACATTGCCCCCATAGTATGGACAACGAACCAATCACACCCAGCGTATACTGCGCCCACACCGAGATGGTGGCAACCGCAGCCCTCGTAGAAAACCCACGCAACCCCAATCGCCATCCTGAGAATCAAATCGTGGCGT
>CAYJML010000040.1:0-2650 GCA_964371515.1 uncultured Akkermansia sp. | reverse complement strand
AGCGCAGCGACAGCTTTGCCTATAACGCAAAATCCGAACTCACCGCAGCCCAACTAGGCACAGAGAACTACGGCTACAGCTACGACAACATCGGCAACCGCAAAACCGCCCAAGAAATCGCAGAGGAAATCACATATTCCACCAACTCAACCAACGAGTACACGGCAATCAATGATTTCACGCCCGAGTTTGACGCAGACGGCAACCAAACACGCCTCCAGACCTCCACAGGCATCTGGACAGTCGAGTACAATGCCGAAAATCGCCCAGTGAAGTTCACCAGCGAAGACGGCAGCACCATAGTCGAAGCTCGCTACGACTACATCGGACGCAGAGCATGGAAGAAAGTCACCATCAACGGAACAGTCTCCCTCTACGAAGCCTACATATACCGTGGCTACCTGCAAATCGCAGCCGAAGGCCTCAAAGCAGGGCAAGGAGCGCAGCACTTTATTACATGGGATCCAACCCAGCCCACAGCAACCCGCCCTCTCGCCCTAGAGAAGCACGGCACATGGTACACTTATGGCTTAGACCTCAGCAAGAACGTGACGGAGCTCTACACGAACAACGGTACAATCGCCACTAGCTATACCTACACTCCATTTGGTGCAGTATACGCCTCTGGAAGCGAATCCACCCTCAATCCCCTCCAATGGAGCAGCGAGATTTACGATGAAGAACTCGGCTTGGTTTACTACAACTACCGCCACTACAACCCACAGGACGGACGCTGGATTAATCGTGATTCAATTGAGGAAGAAGGCGGATTGAATTTGTATGGATTTGTGGAGAACAGAGTTTGGGTTTGGGATGAATTAGGAAGGAAATATAAAAAATTTGATGGATACCATCCAACTATAAGACATTGCCACCACAAAAGATGTTGTCCAGTAAATATGGAAGCATTAAAAGAGTATTACACAGCTGCTCTTAATCGATTTAGGCGAGATTTTACACCTGAAATGAGAAAAAATGGAGTTAAAGCGAAATGGGTTACTCATCGCGATGAGTTTCTTAAATGTAAGCGGTTAGCAATGGAATGCATAAGAGTTATAGCTATACAAATTAACAAAGGCTTATGTGGTCCTAGCGCAAGAAGTAGTTCTTTAAAAGGGTATGAAAGTAGTTTAAAGCAATTAAAGGATCCTGGATTGTATAGAGTGCCTACAACGCCAGTAACAGCACCATCTACTGAACCCCAAAATAGCATTTGGGATGATATTTTGGAAGCAGCTATAATTGGTGGAGGTATCGCTTTAGCGGCAGGGCAGGCAGGTCCTCAAGCTGTAACCCCAGAAGAGATTGTTACAGTACCCGTTGGTGCTATTGGGGGAGGAGTATTCGCATTAGTCAGAAGAGCTTGGCAATGGGTATTTTAGTCGAGATTAAAAAAACTGAAATAGGTTGATTTTAGTAATTCCAAATCATATTATTTAACGATGGATAAGCTGCGTGAAGTGAAAGAAATACACCGATATCAAAGTGTAATTACAGAACCCACTAAAATTTAAAACTAGTTATTGATGCGTTTTGATTGGAGATCACTTCAACATAGTTTGTAAAGTTGTGGAATTTAGGATCAGACTGTCAAACTCATAGAAAATAGATCTATCCTGATAATAAAATGATTAATGAAAATACAAATACTAAGATTTATTCAGCTTTAAAGATAAACCAAACAAAGCAAATATTTTCTATTAGAGAAATTGCAATAGAGCGTGATCTGATTATTACATGGGCAAAGCGCTACTTCGCAGAGGCTGAAAATGAATTATTATCAGATGATACTATGTTTATTCTTACAGAAATCATAAATAGTAAAGAGTGTAGTTTTTATTATAATTATAGATGGCGCGATTTAACACTAGAAGAACTCATTATTGAATTCGCAAAGAGTATAGAGCTAGAATTACCTACTGGAATAGGTGCTATGGACTTGTATCTTTTTGCGGAAATTTCAGAGTTATGTCAGCCTTATTATAAACAACCGAATAATGTATTTGATAGCAATCAGCTTCATCTAAGCGAGTTAGAGAAAGATAGAATTAGAGAAAAAATATCGCACCTAGAAATGATGCTGTCTCTTCCCAAATTGAAGAAGAGTCATCGCTGGATAGAAGATTTTGGAACTATGCGTTACTATAAGTGGAAAGAGCTGTTTGATATTGATAACGTAGAAGAAGAGATAGATGAAGAATATTATCAAGAACTCCCAGCTCAATTTTTAATAGCCGCTAATCAATGGATCGCATCACGCAAAATAGCTATAAATCGAGTAGGTAAATTATGGAAAATTCAATTACGAGCATTCAATTCAAGTTAATTTTCTGTTGAACACGTGCCGGTTTGTTGAATATGTACCAGTCAATCTGTTAAATAGGAAAATAGAATAGGAAAATAGTGTCAGAAAATAGTGTCAGGCCAATGCTGTAAACTTAAGAGATTAAAATCATCCAACTAATTCATAATAAGACCTTTTTCCTCGCCCACAGCTTATCAACTGTGGGCGAGCGTTTTCAGCTATTTTCACCTCTTTTACTATACGGGGTCTGCCAACTTTTCCCTTGATTAGCCCTCGCGCTTTTTTTCGTATCAATTGTCTATCTCGTGGAAAACTCCGATCAGGTTTACTATTCACTAAACTCTT
>CAYJML010000039.1:0-2791 GCA_964371515.1 uncultured Akkermansia sp. | reverse complement strand
TTGCCTCATCCTCAAAGACACGGATAAATTCCTCGCCTATCCCTTTGCGTTTATCCTCCGGGTCGGTCACACCTTTTAATCTTGACAAAAAGCGATCCTTTGTGTTTGCACGAACAAATTTTGACTCGAAAAATCCGTCGAAAACTGCCTCGACTTCATCTCCTTCATTTTTGCGCATAAGACCGTGATCTACAAAGACACAGGTTAACTGGTCACCTATTGCACGGGATACAAGTGCCGCCACAACGCTGGAATCAACGCCGCCTGACAGTGCACACAGCGCCTTTTTATCGCCTACCTTTGCCCTTATCTCCGCGATCTGATCGTCGATATAACTTTTCATTGTCCAGTCACCGACACATCCACAAACATCATAGACAAAGTTGCGTATCATTACACTGCCCTTCGGAGTGTGATTAACCTCCGGATGGAACTGCACGCCATAAAATCCACGTGCTTCGTCCTCAATTAAGGCACTCGGGCAGGTGGCAGTCGACCCTACAGTTTTAAACCCGCTCGGCAGGTCGGTCACAAAATCGGTATGGCTCATCCAGCATATTTCGGTGCTGTCGACATTCGATAGAAGTTTGCTATCACCGTTAAATGTCACATCCGTCTTGCCGTACTCACTCTTATCACCGGCACTGCCGACGCTACCACCGAGTGTCACCGCCATCAGTTGACATCCATAACATATCCCAAGTATCGGTACGCCAAGCTCAAATATCTTCGGATCACACTTTGGAGACTTATCATCATAGACGCTATTAGGTCCGCCTGTGAAGATGATGCCTTTCGGGTTTTTTGCCTTGATCTCATCGATTGATTTATTCCAAGGCATTATCTCACAGTAGACACTCTCCTCTCTAACACGGCGAGCTATTAGCTGATTGTATTGACCACCAAAGTCAAGCACTAATATTAATTCATGTTTTTTCAATCCAATCTCGCTTTCTTACTCTATGTCACTTACCGTGTAGTTGCTCTCTTCCTTTGTGATTGAGATGTCATGTGGATGACTTTCCACAAGACCGGCTCCGGTTATCTTGACCATGCGACCGTTTTCTTTTAAATCACTTACCGTCATGGTACCACAGTACCCCATACCACTGCGTAGACCACCGACAAGGTTATAGACTATGTCGGACAGTACACCACGGTAGGGGACACGACCCTCGACACCCTCTGCCACAAACTTTTTAGTGTCCGCCTGAAAATATCGGTCACTACTGCCGCTTTTCATGGCGGCGGAGCTGCCCATTCCACGATAGGTTTTGAAGTTTCTTCCCTTGTAAATGACGCGTTCTCCCGGACTTTCTTCACTACCGGCAAAAAGTGAGCCTATCATTATACAGTCCGCACCGGCTGCAATCGCTTTGGTAATATCACCGGAGAACTTAATTCCGCCGTCTGCTACCACTGCGACACCTGTGTCTTTTGCCGCATCTGCGCAGTCCATTATGGCCGTGACCTGCGGTACACCTACACCGGCAACAACACGGGTCGTACATATTGATCCCGGTCCAATACCGACCTTTATAATATTTGCTCCGGCATCTATGAGAGCTTTTGCACCCTCCGCAGTTGCAATGTTACCTGCCATAACCGGCACATTTGGAAAGTTTTCTTTAAGAAGTTTTATGGTGCTTATCACGTTGCGAGAATGTGCGTGAGCCGTGTCGATCGACAAGAGATCCACCCCGGCATCTACAAGAGCCCTTGCACGCTCGAGTAGGTCGGAAGTTATACCTATAGCCGCGCCGACAAGAAGTCGACCGCTTGCATCCTTTGCCGAATTTGGATACTGAATGCTTTTCTCAATGTCCTTGATTGTAATTAACCCTTTGAGAACACCGCCCTCGTCGACAATTGGAAGTTTTTCAATCTTACGGCTTTTAAGTATCTTCTCCGCCTCAGCCATGGAAATTCCGGGGCTGGCGGTCACGAGGTTCTCCTTGGTCATAACCTCCGATATTATTCGTGTCATGTCGGTTTCGAAGCGCATGTCACGGTTGGTAAGTATACCGACAAGATGTCGTCCCTCGTCTACTATCGGCACACCGGATATGCGATAACGTTGCATAAGAACCTCGGCATCGCCCACCGTATCATCGGGGGACAGGTAGAAAGGATTGGTAATTATACCGTGTTCACTGCGCTTAACCTTGTCGACCTCGAGTGCTTCCTCTTCGATGGACATGTTCTTATGTATAATTCCGATACCGCCCTCACGAGCCATCGCTATTGCAAGTCTACTCTCTGTAACCGTATCCATTGAGGCACTCATCAGTGGCACATTAAGCTTTATGGTCTCGGTCAACCGCACCGATGTATCCACGTCCTTACCGATGACCTCAGAGTATGCCGGCATCAGCAGTACATCATCAAACGTCAATGCCTCTCTCATAACCTTGTCTTTATACATCCTGTCCATCCTTTCAGTTCGTTAAAAATTCCTTATATGGTTAAATTGTCCTGCAACGTTTCCGTGCAGGACAATTTATCAGTGTTTAGTTAGTTGATTTTGCTGACGACGCCGGAGCCTACTGTACGTCCACCCTCACGGATAGCGAAACGAAGACCCTCTTCGATAGCAATCGGAGTGATAAGCTCAACATCGATTGTTACGTTGTCGCCGGGCATACACATCTCGATACCATCTTGAAGTGATACAACACCGGTAACGTCTGTTGTACGGAAGTAGAACTGAGGACGGTAGTTGTTAAAGAATGGAGTATGACGTCCGCCTTCGTCTTTCTTCAGGATGTAAACCTGACCGGAAAACTTTGTG
>CAYJML010000038.1:3253-3582 GCA_964371515.1 uncultured Akkermansia sp. | reverse complement strand
AAAATAGTAACTTCCTTTTATAATAGTTATCCCGTTGCATCTTTCAAAAATTTTATACGTAGTTGAAATATCTTCAAATGATTTTCCTTTTGGAAATTTAATATTGTTATAAGAGTGCCTTGGACAAAGTTTATTCCAAGAAAAATTATTAAACCATTCACCTCTAAACAGCATATTTAAACTATCATCCTTTGAATATTCTCTCGTAATATTAATTCCATATGAAATAATTTTATTTTTTTTCACCAAATCATATCCACAAACAACTATTTTATCCTCTTGTGCATATTTTATCATATCTCTATACATATCTTTGTGAATATAATCAT
>CAYJML010000038.1:2977-3243 GCA_964371515.1 uncultured Akkermansia sp. | reverse complement strand
CAAAAATTATATAGTCACCTTTAGCTATGTCTAACCCTGCATTTTTTGCATCTGATAAGCCTCCATTTTTTTTATCAACAACAATTATTCTATTGTCCTTTAATTTATATTCATTACAAATATATAATGAATTATCTGGTGATCCATCATTAACTAATATTATTTCTAAGTTAGTATAACTTTGATTTATTATACTATCTAAACATTTTCTAAGATATTTTTCAGTTTTATATATAGGAACGATAACACTAATTTTATAATTATTC
>CAYJML010000038.1:0-2967 GCA_964371515.1 uncultured Akkermansia sp. | reverse complement strand
CATTTTGCGATTTTGTTGTGTAATATTCTTCATCATTTAATAATTTTAAAATTTCATTCACATAATCTTGTGTTGTATTACAAATCTTACCACAACTATCATCAACTATATTTACTAGTCCACCTACACTTGAAGAAACAACTGGTTTTGATAAAACCATATTTTCAATTGCAGTTAATCCAAACCCTTCCCACTTAGAAGGCATCACAGCTATTTTACAATTATTTAATATTGCAAATGGATTTTCTAGAAATCCAGTCAATGTGATATTATCAATCAAATTTAATTTTCCAATTTCATCTTCTAATTGTTTTCTTAAACTTCCTTCTCCAATAATTATAGCTGAAATATGTGGTATCTTACTTTTTAATATTTTTACTATATTTATAAATTCAAAAGGATTTTTTTCTTCTTCTAATCTTCCAATAAAAGATAAATCATAATTAATTTTTATTTGATTTTGCAAAACACTATTTAAAATATTCTCTGAATTAATTACATTACCTAAAATATTTTTTTTGCTTTTAAAAAATCCCCCAAAAATATATTCATCAAAAACAGAATCTGAAACAGCTATTACTTTTTTCGCTTTCATTAGAAAAAATAGCATCGCTATACTATTAAAATTAAGATTTTTTAACCATTTAGGATTACTATGAAGATGTGAAATAAATTTATGATTAATTAAACTTGAGTACAAGCTAGCTCTAAAATCAATAGCATGAATTAAATCAGGTTTCGATACATTAACTATTTTTTTTAATTCTTTAACAGAGAATTTTTCCATAGCTATAAATTCTATATTATATTTTTCAGTAAAACTCTCTATATTTCCTTTTGGACTAGCATATATTACTGTATAACCTTTACTTTGTAAATTTTTTGCAACCTCAAGAGAGATTTTTTCAGCACCTGAAAAAATTTTTGAAGGTGTTGTGAATAAAATTTTCATTAAATTTAATCTCTCCTAAATAAATCTCTAGTATATATTTTATGTTCAACATCTTTTAATGAATCATCATATCTGTTAGCAACAATTGCTTGACTTAATTTTTTAAATTTTTCTAAATCATTCACAATTTCACTTCCAAAAAAAGTTTCTCCATCATTTAAGACAGGCTCATAAACAATGACTTTTGCACCTTTAGCTTTTATGCGCTTCATAACACCCTGTATTGAACTTGACCTAAAGTTATCACTACTTGATTTCATTGTTAATCTATAAATACCTATTACAACTTCTTTTTCTTTATTTATATCAAAGATACTATTTGTTGTATATGCATCTGCTAATTCTAATACTCTTTCAGCAATAAAATCTTTTCTCGTGCTATTACTTTGTACTATTGCCTCTATCATATTTTGAGGAACATCTTTATAATTAGCAAGTAACTGCTTGGTATCTTTTGGTAAACAATACCCTCCATATCCAAAGCTTGGATTGTTGTAATGTGAACCTATTCTTGGATCCAATCCTACACCTTCAATGATTTTTTTGCTATCCAATCCTTTTATTTCTGAATAGGTATCTAATTCATTAAAGTAAGCCACACGTAAAGCTAAATATGTATTTGAAAACAATTTAACTGCTTCCGCTTCTGTAAAATTCATATATAACACTTCAGTATCATCCTTTAAAGAAAATTCTTTTAGCATATCTCCAAAAAATTCAGATTTTATAAGTAATTCTTTATTATTCATATCCGTTCCAATTATTATCCTTGATGGATATAAATTATCATATAAAGCTTTACTCTCTCTTAAAAATTCAGGACTAAATATTATATTATTATTTCCTGTTTCTTTTCTTAGTACTTCAGTATATCCAACAGGTATAGTTGATTTTATTATAATCATTGCTTCTGGATTTATTTTTGTAACTAACTTAACAATATTCTCAACTGTTGAAGTGTCAAAAAAATGATTTTTACTATCATAATTTGTAGGTGCTGCTACAACAATAAACTCCGCTTCTTTATATGCTGTATTAGAATCTAAAGTTGCTTGTAAATTCAAATCATATTCTCTAAAATATTTTTCTATATATTCATCTTGTACTGGAGATATTCTTTTATTAATTAAATCAACTTTGTCTTTTACAATATCAACTGCTATAACTTCATATTTTTGCGATAGTAATACAGCTAGCGATAAACCTACGTATCCCGTTCCTGCTATTGCTATTTTCATTTAATTCACCTCATAGATTATACATAAAACTCTTTATACCACTCTGCAAACTTTCTAAGACCTTCTCTTAGCGATGTATTTGGCTTAAAATTAAAGTCTTTAATTAAATCATCGATATCTGCAAATGTTGTCTCGACATCCCCTGGTTGCATAGCAACTAACTCCTTGTGCTTTTCGAAGTCATAATCTTTTGGTAGCACTTTTGCTTTAATTAGTTCTTGTTGCAGTATATCAACAAAATCCAGTAAATTTTCCGGGTTATTATTACCTATATTATAAACTTTATATTTAACCCCATCTTCTGTTTTGATAGGTGGTTTATTAATAACACGAATAACTCCATTTACTATATCATCTATATATGTAAAATCTCGTTTACAATTTCCATAATTGAAAATTTGAATCATTTGATTATTTTTCAGCTTATTAGTGAACCCAAAATATGCCATATCTGGTCTTCCTGCTGGTCCATAAACTGTAAAAAATCTTAAACCTGTAGATGGTATTTTATATAATTTTGAATATGAATAAGCCATAAGTTCATTTGATTTTTTAGTCGCAGCATAAAGAGATACAGGATTATCTACTTTATCTTCAACTGAATAAGGTACTTTTTTATTTGAACCATATACACTAGAGCTACTTGCATAAATCAAATGTTCTACAGGATAATTTTTACAAGCTTCTAAAATATTATAAAATCCAATTATATTTGATGCTATATATGCATCTGGGTTAGTTATCGAATATCTTACTCCTGCTTGTGCTGCTAAATTA
>CAYJML010000037.1:0-3760 GCA_964371515.1 uncultured Akkermansia sp. | reverse complement strand
ACTACCTCGGCATGCGCAGCGAATTCGTCGACATGTGCGAGATCAAGCGTCGTCTCGAAGAAAACATCTTCGACCCTGTTGAATACGAGAAAGCCCTCGCTTGGACGAAGGAAAACTGCCTCGAAGGCAAGGACTGGAACGAAGAAGCATCCCAAGTCTCCGCAGAACAGAAGCAGACAGAATGGGAAACCGTCGTCAAGATGACCCTCATCATACGCGACCTCATGAACGGCAATCCCCGCCTCATCGAGCTCGGCTATGCCGAAGAAGCACAGGGACACAACGCCATCGCCGGCGGCTTCCAAGGCCAGCGCGCATGGACGGACTTCATGCCGAATGGTGACTTCAGCGAAGCCATCTTGAACTCCTCCTTTGACTGGAACGGCATCCGCCAATCCTATGTCGTCGCCACAGAGAACGACGCACTCAACGGCATCGCCATGCTCTTCGGACAGCTCGTCACAGGCACAGCCCAGCTCTTTGCAGACGTGCGTACCTACTGGAGCCCCGAAGCCGTCCAACGCGTCACGGGCAAGAGCCTCACAGGACGCGCCAGCAATGGCATGATCCACCTCATCAACTCTGGCTCAGCCTCCCTCGACTGGACAGGCCAGCAGACAGTAGACGGAGCACCTGCGATCAAACCCTTCTGGGACATCACAGAAGAAGAAGCCTCAGCCTGCCTCGGAGCGACGAAGTGGGGAGCAGCAGTCCGCGAATACTTCCGCGGCGGTGGCTTCTCTTCAAACTTCCTCACACGCGGCGAAATGCCCATGACCATGGCGCGTATCAACCTCGTGAAGGGACTCGGCCCTGTCCTCCAGATCGCAGAAGGCTGGGCAGTCGACGTAGAAGAAGACATCCACACAAAGCTCGATGTCCGTACGAACCCATCCTGGCCCACCACATGGTTTGTCCCACGCGTCACAGGTGAAGGCAGCTTCACCGACGTCTACTCCGTCATGAACAACTGGGGCGCGAACCACGCCGCCGCCAGCTACGGACACGTCGGAGCAGAGCTCATCACCCTCGCCTCCATGCTGCGCATCCCTGTCTCCATGCACAATGTTGACAGCGCGAACATCATGCGTCCAAAAGCATGGACAGCATTCGGCACTCAGTGTCCCGAGTCCGCAGACTTCCGCGCCTGTGAGAACTTCGGACCTCTCTACTCAAAGCTCGGACGCTAAGCGCGCCGCTATTACACAACCCTACGCAAGAACTCTCCTCGGGGAAATAACACTGCACCTAGGGTAACTCATAGCCACACTCCCCTATGCTACTTCTGTAGCATAGGGGATATTCTTATATTAGCGTGTCATCATCCATCAAGAACACGCTAACAAATTGACAATCCCAGCAAGGTCGTAGAAAATGAAAACACGCCTCATCTTCCCTGAATGGAAGAGGATAAACACATCAAACATCAAAACAAATCATCTCAATATGAAAACAATCGCAACACTCATCAGCCTCACCTCCGCACTCGCCTTCTCAAGCTGCTGCTGCATGAAGGACAAGGGCTGCCAAAAGGGCACAGCCTGCCAGAAGGATGCCACCAGCTGCACCTGCACCAAGGATGGAGCCGCTAGCTGCACCTGCCCAGCGGGAGCATGCGCCTGCAAGAAAGGCTAAGCCATCTCTCTGCGTAGCAGCCAAGACACAGCTGCACACACAATCTACACACAGCTCGTCTCTCACCAGAGACGAGCTCTTTTATGCACTCACGCAGGACATATCCACTCCTATTTACTCGTGAACACCCCTACGGAGAAGCGATCTAGCAGCGCACGCAAGCCCACAGCAGCACCCTCCGTAATATAGTGGATAGCATTCGGCACAGAACAACGCTCAGGCGGGTCAGGATCCACCATCCACACAGGAACATCGGGGCGAATGTATCTCACCAGATAAGAAGCAGGTGACACCTCAAGAGAAGTTCCGACAATCACGAGCACATCAGCCTCCTCCATCAACACCACAGCCTTCTCATACATAGGCACATCCTCTCCGAAGAACACCACAAAAGGACGCAGAAGCGAATCATCATCCGCCCTATCCCCGAGCAACTGCTCCCAACCCTCGATGGGATAAACATCACGAGGATTCTGACTACTACGCAACTTGCGTAGCTCCCCATGAAGATGCAGCACCTTCGTACTGCCAGCACGCTCATGCAGATCATCGATATTCTGCGTGACCACCTGCACGTCACAGTATCGCTCCATCTCTGCCACAGCTAGATGCCCAGCATGGGGTTGAGCCGCCAAGAGCTCTCTTCGACGCTGATTATAGAAGTCGATGACAGTCTTACGATCGCGCAGCAGAGCCTCAGGAGTGCAGACATCCTCGATATCATGCTCAGCCCATAGACCAGCCTCATCGCGGAAAGTAGCTAGCCCGCTCTCCTTGCTCATACCAGCTCCAGAAAATACAAGCACCTTTTTCATATTCTCATGATAACCCATCGCGCAGAACAGAACAAGAAGAAAACAAGCGAAACAACCCACCAAGCCTCCACTCTTAAAGAAAAAATAAAAAACAGCAAAAAAATACTTGCATCCCTCACATCTCCCTGCTATACTCCCCCCGCACCCACCCAAATGGGAGCACACGAGGGCTAAACACAACCCAACGCAGGGATAGCTCAGTGGTAGAGCGGCTGTTTTACACACAGTTGGTCGGGGGTTCGAATCCCTCTCCCTGTAGCAAAAAAAAGCTCCGAACATCAACAGTTCGGAGCTTTTTTCTTTTACATAACACCTCTAATTTTGTGCTCTGCTTGCTCTCTGCTCTGCACATTCACGAGCTCACGACTCAATCCGGGTCAACGCTAAAAATTGTAGAATTGTTTTTTTGTGAATCAACTTTTAACTAAATTTGGGAACGCAAATTCGCCATTTTGCGCACATTACTGATATATCACATAAGCCAAACTCATTACACACTGAACAAGAGCCGATTAGAATTTTATTTTTCTGTGTCATGCAAATATTTACTGCTCATTTCTAAAATTTTATCAACAACTTACATCGGAAAATAACTAAATCGGGAACTGCGTGAGGTATTAGCATGAGAAAGAAAAAATCATCTCGATGCAAAAGACACAATCAACGCAATAAGAATCGTCGTACTAAACATCAGAATTTGTTTAAACGATCTTTTCAACTTATCAGAAACACCGTAGTCGTGGCTATAGTCCAAGAGTTAGTGAGACTATGTTTCCGTTACCTATTTGGTAGTCATTAAAACCATAAGGTTGGCTAGACCGAGTTCAGCTTCTAGCGCGGTCTGGCCAACCTTTTCACTTCGTCATTTTCTGTTGAGATAGGTATAGATTCTCTCTTGTGGTAAGGTGGGAAATATGCTATCATTAACAAGCATCACTCCACCTCTTAACAAGCCACCATGTCATCACTCATCTCTGTCATTGAACATTTCCGTCAGCACTCCCATTCAGAAGCGGACAAGGGCAAGAAATTCGAACTTCTCATCAAGCGATTTCTGGAAATAGACCCAGTCTTTCAAGATCGTTTTTCCGATGTCTGGATGTGGATGGACTGGCCTTATCGTTGCGGGCGAGCCGACCAAGGAGTGGACCTTGTGGCGAGAGAAGCAGCTACGGGCGAATACTGCGCCATTCAATGCAAATGCTACCGCGCAGATCACAAACTCTCCGTGAGCGATGTTGCCACCTTTGGCGCGTGCCTCCCCATGAAATGGCAAACAGATATTGGAGAAGTCTCCTTTGCCACCTGCA
>CAYJML010000036.1:1150-3868 GCA_964371515.1 uncultured Akkermansia sp. | reverse complement strand
GGCTCAAAAGACAATAATTTATTTCGGTAGTACTCATACTGCGCACGGCGTGCCGCAAGCTCAGCGGGCAAACCTGCAGAAATGTCGTTGACAAGGCGTTCAAAACGGTCGAGTATGGCAACAATGCGCTCTTGCTCTGCCATTGGAGGGATGGGGATTAAAATTTTGTTTAAATTCTTATTGTATAGACGAGATATTGTACCTCCCTCTGTTTTCCATTCTACTATACTATAAATATAAAATAAGAATTTGTTTAATATGATTGTTTCATCATTTTCTACCCAAATAATATTTGAGTCTTGAAAATATGCAGGCTTACCATCATAAATTACAGATTTTCCTATTGTACCAGAAGCAGATATAAGAATATCTCCTTGTTTTGGGAAAGAATATTTTTCTTTATATTCTTTATATAATTCTACAGGTATAAAGGCATTCGGTTTTTTACCGAATGTTCCAATTTTATAAAAGGGGATGCCCCGTTCTGAATGAGTTTGATTTTTTTTAATTCTTTTGCACATACAAACACGGCCGACACATGATATAGGTAACCATTTAACACTTAATGGATTACCCTCCCCGACTTCACTATTCAAGTCGTTAAAACTTAACAATTTATTGCGATAATATTCGTATTGCTTGCGCCTTGCCTCTAGCTCTGCCTCTAGCTCTGCCTCTAGCTCTGCCTCTAGCGCGGTGAATTTGTCAAGAATACGAACGATTTCTTCCTGCACAGGCAAAGGAGGTACGGGGATAGAAAACGAATTAACAATCTTACTATTAAGGTTATTAATGGTGCTAGAATTCAATTCACTATTTAGGTAATCCTTAAAGTACGAGCTCGTTAATAGATGAAATAAAAATCTAGTATTCAAATTAGTTTTTGACCTTATCACGGCCATAAAACCACCAAATGTATATTCTAAGTCCTTTTCAATAAATGCAACTTTGCCTATATGCTCTTTGCTACCGCTACCTGCGCAAATCAATATATCGTTTCTTTCTAAGAATTGATTTCTTTTTACCTTAACGTCCTTCTTTACAAACTTAATATCATTATAATTTAGCCTCATAGAAGACAATGTTATATTATTAGCTCTCAATACTTTTATGCATTCTGGTTCGCTTTCATCACATTCTTGACTTTTAGTATACGTAACACCTCTAATATACATAGCAACTTCTTTGAAATAATAATACTCCACCCCATCGGGGCAGTACTGGGCGATTAATTTTTCTATGTTGTTCATCTTAGGGCTTCTTTCCTTTCAACTGCTTGATGACCTGATCAAAATCGGATTCGATTTGCTGGGTTTGTTAAACGCCTTGTACTCTTCCTTTGCTTTGTTTTCTGCTTGTTTTTTACTCACCCGTCCATTGCCTTGCAAGATGTCGTAGCGGCGGAAGGCGAGAAACTCATTGATGCTGCTGGCGAACTCTTCCATAGAAAACGTGTTCTCGCGCTCGATGAGGTCTTCAATATAATCAAAATAACCTGTCACAAGGCGTTCAAGGCTCTTAATCTGCTTCTCATTGAGATAGTTTTTGGCCACGGTGGCATCGGATTGCAGGATGCGCCCATCGGGGGCGTTTTTCCACGTGCTCAGTCCCATGTGGGGTTTTTCTCTATCAGCACCCTGCATGATGATTTCGGCAGCCGTGTGCTTGGCGATGGCGTAATGAAACTTATTCTGCACGCTAGCATAAAATCGCTTAGTCGTGTGTGAGTGCTTGTTGTAGTCGATGCTGCACTCGGCAAAGATATCAGTGATCTGCTGCCAGATACGCCTCTCACTGGCGCGTATGGAGCGCACACGCTCCAGCAGCTCGCGGAAGTAGTCCTTCCCAAAGGTGCTGCTGCCTTGCTTGAGGCGTGCATCATCCATGGCAAAGCCTTTCACAATGTACTCGCGCAGCACAGCCGTAGCCCAGATGCGAAAGTGGGTCGCCTTTTGAGAGTTCACGCGATAGCCTACAGAGATGATGGCATCGAGATTGTAGTATTTGGTTGATTTTGTTTGTGTTTTACCCTCTATTGCTCCGTGCTGAGTGGTATGTGCAATTTCTGCACATACCACTTCTTCTGCAAGTTCTCCGCTCTCAAAAATATTCTTAAGATGGCGGCTAATACTCGTGCGATCTACCTCAAAGAGGCTTGCCATGGACTTCTGCGTGAGCCATAGGCTTTCCCCCTTCACAAAGGCTTCTACATGCACGCTAGCATGGGGGGTACTGTAGAGCACAAAATCGCTGGGTGACTCTGAGGGCTGAATGTGGAATTGCTCTGAGCTCATGGCTGGAGTTAAGCGGGGCTGCTTTCTAATTCGGCAACGATGGCATCTATCTCTGTGCGCAATACCTGCTGGCGCTGCACAATGCCAGCGATACGCGCATTGAGCTCAGTGATGTCGATGACTTCGCGTGTGTCTTCTTTCTCCACATAGGAGGAGATGGAGAGATTGTAGGCATTTTCTGCCACCTCGGCATGGGGGACGAGTCGGCTAAAGTACTCCTCGCCTTCCTCCTTTCGGTCAATATGAGCTTGCAGAATGCGATTGAGGTTGCCTTCTGAAAGTTTATTCTTGTTGCCATGACGTACGCTTTCGGCAGAGGCATCAATGAAGAGAATCTTGTTGTCTGTCTTGTTTTTCTTCAAAACAATGATGCAGGTGGCAATGGTGACTCCGTAGAATAGATCCGCAGGTAGCTGAATAACGG
>CAYJML010000036.1:0-1140 GCA_964371515.1 uncultured Akkermansia sp. | reverse complement strand
TATCAATGAGGTATTTGCGAATTTTCATCTCTGCCCCACTGCGGTAGAGCACGCCAGGGAACTCGACGATGGCTGCTACCCCACTGGGGGCGAGCCACGAGAGCATGTGCATGACGAAGGCGAGATCACTCTTACTCTTGGGCGCGAGGACTCCCGCAGGGGAGAATCGCTCATCATTGATGAGGATAGGGTTGTCGCTACCATCCCACTTTGTCGAGTAAGGGGGATTGGAGACGATGCAGTCGAAGGGCTCATCATCCCAGTGGTGGGGTTCCATCAGGGTATCTCCGTGGGCGATATCGAACTTGTCAAAGTTGATATCGTGCAAAAACATGTTGATACGGCAGAGATTGTAGGTAGTGATATTTTTTTCCTGCCCAAAGAAGCCTTGGCGCACCTTATCTTTGCCAAGTATTTTGGCGAATTTGAGCAGCAGTGAGCCTGAGCCACAGGCGGGGTCGTAGACTTTATTCACCTCAGTTTTCCCCACGAGCGTGATTTTGGCAAGCAGTTCTGAGACTTCCTGTGGCGTGAAGTATTCACCCCCTGATTTTCCTGCATTGCTGGCATACATCGCCATGAGGTATTCATAGGCATCACCAAAGGCATCAATCGTGTTGTCGGTAAATTGCCCGAATTGAAGCTCGGCAATAGCATGGAGAATTTTGACAAGGGTTTCATTGCGCTTTGCGACAGTTGCACCAAGCTTCTTGCTATTCACATCAAGGTCATCAAAGAGCCCCTTCACATCCTGCTCGCTGGGAGTGCCCATGGCGGAGCTTTCGATATTATTGAAGACAGCTTCGAGGGTTTCGTTGAGGTTGGGATCGTTGGCAGCTCTTGCACGCACGTTTTCAAATAGCTCAGAGGGGAGAATATAGAAACCCTTTTCGGCTACTGTATCTTCTCGTCCAAATTCTGCGGCTTCATCCGTAAGCTTTGCATAGTTAAAGTCTGTAGCTCCAGCCCCTATTTCGTGTTGATTGATGTGAGCAGTAAGGTTTTCTGAAACAAAGCGATAGAAGAGCATACCAAGCACGTAGGTCTTAAAATCCCACCCATCCACACTGCCTCGTAAATCATTCGCTATTCGCCAAATGGTACGGTGTAATTCTTCACGTTCTTTCTCTCTGCTCATAT
>CAYJML010000035.1:0-7468 GCA_964371515.1 uncultured Akkermansia sp. | reverse complement strand
TGCTTAAGGTCAGTGGACCTTAAGAATCCTTCTATGTGTCGCCTGTAGCAGGTGGATTTCATTCTAGGTTTGCTTCGCGTGCGTGTGTCTCTGCCCAGTTGGTGTGCAACGAGATGACGAGGTCTATATCTCGTTGTTCGTTGATAGCGGTTATGGTCGCATTGAGGTCGGCGCGATTACTCGCTTCGGGGTAGTCGATGACTGTTACGTTGTGACCATCTGCTTTAAGAGCAGCTGCTAGAGGTGTCGCAAGGAGTGAGCAGTATTCGTGCTCATTAAAATTATGCAGACCTCGGCTCCCTGTGTTACGCGCGTGCCCAATGTCTATTATGATTCGCATGGGCTTACTTTACACAAAAAAAGCCCTCATTATATGAGTACTAAATATTAGTGGTGACTGTGGCGCTTTTATAAGAGATCATAAAAGGTCATCTGAGCGTCCTGCGCGGCTCTGCGTTCTCTGGCTTCTCGTGCGGCGCGCGTGTTAATGTCGGCGATAGACATGTATTGTGACTCGTGCATGCGCTTATCATAGCATACTTTTGACACTTGTTTAAAAAAAAAGAACCCCGCAAGGGGTGCTTTGAGAAGAATACTGGTCAGCATCTTATTGGCTTATGATTCGGAAGTTGTGCCAGCTTCGCTCGTATCTCTGGCCAGAGAGCAACTTCGCTGCGATGTAGCCATAACGTGGATGACCTCTCGTTTCTCTCACCACGGAGAAAACCATGACGCCAGACGCGGTAGACCACAAAAGGAGGTTCTCCGACCGCTTGCGCGAACTCTTTGACGGTGATGTAAGGGGAACTGTTCATGGTAATGATGATAGCCTATTTCTAGTTTATTGTCACTTTCTTTTTTTGTCACAAACAGATTAGAGCTGTTACGTTAATAATGGTCACCATACTGAGAATGACGATCATGACGATTGTTTCTTCTCTCATGGCTGATCTATAACTTTGCAGTTAAAGTGTTCTGCGAGTCCTGCTGGCGGCATGCTCTCGGCAAGGTGTGGCTCATAGGTCTCAGGACTGCCATGTCCCTCTTCTATATAGCCAATAAGAGGCTGTGCCTTGAGCTTCGCGCGTCCTCGGTTATTAATTGTAAAGAGCAGATGCTTACACCCTGTTCCCCCTAGCTGTAGCGCTAGGGAATCGAGGGGGTGTGGTAGTTTGATTCCGAGCTTGTCCATAGCGAGCTTTACAGCATAGCTCTCGGCTAGCTCGTAGCGTTGGAGCGACTCGCGGATGAGGCGCAGCCAGTATTCGACGGCTGTTCCTTTTCTTCCATCTGCCATTTTAAGCGGCTGCCCGAGGAGGGTTGCGAACTTATTATAGAGTGGTACAAAGTGCCACATCTTCGCGGTACTGAGTCCGCTAGTTCCAACTTCAGCGGCGACTATATCGCGGCGGAATTCGTCAGCGGAGCTGTAGCCCATAGCATCACCGCAAAGGCGGTAGGCTTTCCCCGCCATGATGGCGAGGGATTGTACTTGTTTTGGCGTGAGGGGGTGTTTTAATTTCATTATTTTTTTAGACGGGGTATTATTTTTTCCAGCGTTTTCTCGATCTGTCTAACTGATGGATGTGGACAGGTCTTCATATATTCAAGAATCTGCTTTCGGATGGCAATCATGTCTGATATATCTGTGTTAATTCCAGTGATGTATCCATCGTTTTGATTGAGAGTTGTCTGCCCATTGATGATGAACCTGACGCATGCCGTGGCTAGCCCACTGCTTTTCTATTCTCTTAGTAGCCTGTCACGCTGCTTATACACCAGGTGCGCATTTACGCTATTTCTTAATATTTCTTGTGTCTATCTTCTATCAGGTGTATGATGTATATCAACATAAGTCAATAACGCATTGTTTTCATGAAAGTTCTTCATCTTCTTCCCAATTTAAACTCTGGTGGCGTCGAGCAGGTTGTGCTCGAGCTTTGCGAATCTCTTCCTCAGTACGGCTGGGAATGTCAGGTGGTTTCCGGTGGCGGCTCTATGGTTGATGCTATTTCTAAGACAGGTGCTTCTCATATTACTCGTCCTATTGGCAAAAAGAGTTTGCGGACGCTCACTGAGGCGTTCTGGCTCAAACGCCATCTTCTCGATCACCCAGTGGATGTGCTTCATGTTCATTCGCGCGTTCCAGCTTGGGTAGCTCGTTTTGCCTTGATGCTCATGCCCACAGATAAGCGTCCTAAGTTGGTGACTACTTTCCATGGTACTTACTCTATTAATTTTTACTCGAAGGTGATGACGCGTGGTGATGCGTTGATTGCTGTGTCTGATTATACGAAGGAGTATATGCTAGAGCATTTCCCTGACACTCCAGCTGATAAGATACATGTGATTCATAATTCGGTGGATGCTGAGATGTATAATCCTGATTATAGACCTAGTGATGAGTGGTTAGCCCGTTGGAGAAGTGAGTTTGCCGACCTTGAGGGGCGTTTTGTTCTGTGTCTTCCTGCACGGATAACGCGTCTAAAGGGGCATCTCGATCTCGTTGCCCTCATGAAGCGCCTCTTGGAGCTCGGGGTTCCTGCTCATGTGCTGATAGTCGGGGAGTGTAGTGCTAATAAGCTGCGTTTCAAGGATGAGGTTGTACAGCGATTGAATGCTGAAGGATTAGCGGATCGTGTTTCTTGGCTGGGGTTGCGTCGAGATTTACGCGATATTACCTGTGTGAGCGATGTGACTTTGTCACTGACGCAGCGTCCCGAGACATTTGGTAAGACGACTTTAGAGGCTGTTGCTCTTGGTCGAGCGGCTATTGGCTATGAGCATGGGGGGGTAGGTGAGCAGTTGCGATATTTCTTGCCTGATGGATGTAGTCCAACAAAGGATCCCCTAGCCATGGCCGATAAGTTGGCAAGATGGTATGAGTGTCTTCCTCGGCCTGTGCTGGTGCTACCTACTCCTTTCCAGCAGGCTAATATGATTAAGGCGCATGTGAGGGTGTATGAGCAGTGTTTCAACTAGTTTTACTCATGCGAGCTTTATTTGTTTCTCTGTTTTGCTGTTTGTGTGTGCTTTTCTCTTCGTTGGGGAGAGGAGCAGAGCTGTCTTATGCCTATGCGATTGATGATGGTGAGGTTCAGGGTGAGCATGCAGACAGGTCTTGTGTTGCGATGAGTACCTTCAAGGTGTATGTGGCTCTTGCTGTTCTAAAGTCAGTAGATGAGAAGATTCTACGCTTGGATTCTGATGTTCTGATTGCTAAGGAGGAGTGGGAGCAGGAGACTTGGAGCCCTCTTCAGAAGCTGTATCGTGGGCAGGATGCGTCGTTTTCACTGTCTTCTTTGCTCGAGGCGATGTTGGTTCAGAGTGATAATATAGCGACGGATGCTCTTATTGATCAACTGGGAGGGGTTGAGGGGGTTAATGCTGTGCTAGCTTCTATGGGGATGAGGGATATTACTTTTTTTGTGAATGAGAGGGAGATGCAGGTTTCTGTGTTAGCTGCATCACAGAATCGTTTTTCTCCACGTCAGATGATCGAAACTCTACGCCTTCTGCGGAAGGGTGAGCTGCTATCCAAGTCATCTACTCAGTTGATGTTGACTCTAATGCATGAATGTCAGACAGGGAAGGAGAAGATCCGCGCGCAGTTTCCTGACGCTTATGTGGCGAATCGTTCTGGAGGATCAGGTCGTGACGCAGTGGGGGTAGTTCTGGCTGATAATGATGTGGGGTTTGCCTTGTTACCAGATGGTAGATGTTTGTACATTGCTATTTTTATCAATAGGTCGAGCGCATCTGATGCAGAGCATCGTTCGATGTTTAAAGCTGTGTGCAGCTTGCCTCTGGCTGGGGAGTAATGACTATTTATAGGTAAGTGAGATTGTATGAGTATCTCCTTGATAGTCATATTTCTTGACATGGTTTTAGCATTTTGATAGCATGTGAAATAAATATTATGCAGCATCTATTAAATGAATCTAAGCGTGTAGAGTGGGTTGACTACTTGAAGGGATTGGCTATTTTCTTGGTAGTTCTAGGACATTCTTATACACCTTATACGCACATTGATTCTGTTTCTTGGGCTTTTAATTCTATATATGCTTTCCATATGCCTCTGTTCTTTGTGTTATCAGGGGTGACTGCCGCCATGAGTATGATTTCACGAGATAGAGTGGGTCGTTTTGCGCTGGATCGTTTGATGAGTATCATGATTCCCTATTTATGCTGGTCTTTGCTGCGCCCACTTTTTTTTGCTGAGAGCTCCACATGGGCGCATTACTCTATAGAGGCACAGTTTCTTTCCTTTGCCAGTGGTGGTGATGCAATATGGTTTTTGCCTGCGCTTTTTCTCTTGCAGCTTTATTATTGTGCTTTTTACCTGCTGACGCGAAGGGTAGGGTCAGCTGTCGTTCAGGTGGGTTTGTTGGGAGTTCTTTTTACGCTTTCTTTTGCTTTACACCGCCTTGGTGGCAAAACTTCGGATGCTTCTGTGTTTTCTTTCCAATGGCTTACTTCTGCTTACAACTATTTCCCTTCTTTTTTCTTCGGGGTGATGCTGGTACATTATAAGAAGGTGTATGAGTTGGCATCGCAGAACCGTTATGTAATCACCCTTGCTCTTCTTGTGTTGTTTTTCGTGTTGAGTCTCTTTGGTCTGCTCCCATACCCTCAATATGTAAAGTCTCTATGTGGGGTGTGTGCTGCGATCGTGCTGATGCGTTTCATGATACAGTGGCGTGCCCCATCGTGGGCTAAGGGGCAGCTACGTTTATTAGGGCAATATTCGCTTATTATTTACCTTGCATCGTCTATGTTTGAGGCGCGTGGTCTGAATCTTTTCTTAGAGGGGATGAATGCGACTTTTGTTCAGCTTGCGTATGGATTGGCTTCTCTTGTTGTTTGCTATGCTTGCATCGTATTTGCGAAGTTTATTGAACTGTCGAGTATTTTGAGTTTTTTCCTCTTAGGTAAGCGCCTCAAAGTAAGCTCTAAATGAGTTCCTGGCGTTAGATAAAAGACCACCTCCTGCGTGTATGTGCGCAGGAGGTGGTCTGTGATAGGTGATGTGGGGATCTTTTTAGAGTACTTCAGGGGCACTGATGTAGATGGTTCCCTTGGAGTCCATCTTTTTATCAGCTTTGTATTCTACGACTATCGTATATTTAGCACCTTTCTTAAACTGAGGAAGGGTGAGCTTGTATTCTATGTTGCGCTTGGCATGACCACTGAAGCCTTCGTGTACGTCACTGTCCAGTTTCTTGCCATTTTCATAGAGGGTGACGGAGGCGATGTCTGCTCCGTCTGCCCCTGCGTCATAGAAGAAGGCGAGGGTGTAGTCACCCTTCATCTTGATGTGTGGGGTGGCATCGTAGGTGGCTTTTTTCGCGTTGATCTGCTCAGAGGTCCATTTGGCTAATTCTGGCTTGTTGCTATACTCACTACGTGAGAAGGCTGTGAGTGCTTCGCGGTTGTAATTAATACCGCGTGCTTCTAAGATCTCGTTGTACTTCGCCATGCGTTTTCTGAAGCTGCTGTAGTTCATGTTTTCTGGCTGTGTCCAACCTACTTCGGCGTAGGCTACCGTACGAGGGAATGCCTGGAAGTGCATGCGGTCGAGTGTTGGTGTCCACTCCGTCCACATCTGTGTACTAGGTCCGAGGATGCTCTTGCTCTCAGCGGCTGTCAGTCCGTTGAGGATGGGATTGAAGTTGTAAGCTTTCTCAAGAGAGATGCTGCTGTAGCTGTAGTCAAGGTAGGTTGAGTAGCAGTATCCGTTCACGATGGTGTAGCCGTCTTGGATGGCTCGCTTGGCGTGGTTGAGGTCACCTTTCCAGACATGAATGATGGCATCCTTGTCAAGCTTCTGCTTGGAGACGCCACCTCCATCGTGATTCAAGTCAATGCCGTAGATCTCATTCCAGCCCATGCCTCGACGACCTTTCTTGCTGATGATGTCGGCGACGCGGTTGGAAAAGATCATCTGAACTCCTGAGAAGCTATCCACCTTGTGCTTCTTCATGAACGCATCTATCTCTGGCAGGATAGGCATCGCGGCAAACTCTTGAGGGCTTGTCGTTGCTACATTTGCTGGTGCGTAGGGGTTATCACTCTTCGGAGTAGCACGCCATTGTTGGTTGTAGCGCACTTCATCGCCACCGAAGTGGATGACTTCACCTGGGAAAAGCTCGACAACCTCATCCATCACGCCTGAGATAAACTTGTAGGTGCTTTCCTTTGTTGGGTCAAGCGCGATATTGGTGATGAAGTCTATGGGGGTCTCCTTAGGGGATTTCAGAGAAAGCTGAGGGTAGGCTGTGGCAGCAGCTCCGCTGTGACCCGGCATGTTGATCTCGGGTACGATGGTGATATTGCGGTCGGATGCGTACTTGACTATTTCCTTGATCTGTTCTTGTGTATAGAAGCCACCATGTGGCTGCCCTGAGTAGCGCCCACTCTTCCATGTGCCGATTTCAGAGTTCTTGCGGAATGCTCCGACCTGAGTGAGTTTTGGATACTTCTTGATCTCGATACGCCAGCCAGCGTCATTTGTCAGGCCCCAGTGGAAGATATTCATCTTCAGTAGCGCCATCTGGTCGAGGATCTGCTTAACAGCCTCTACTCCATGAAAGTAGCGGGCGTCGTCAAGCATGAAGGCACGCCAACCAAATCGTGGTGCATCGCGCATTTCAAAAGCCTTTTCGCCTACTGTCCACTTGACGATGGATCTTTCCATCTTAGGGGTGTGGAATTCAATGGGGAGCATTTGCATGATGCTTGCTATAGCGTAGAACGCGCCTTTAACGTCATCTGCAATGATGGTGATGCCGTCTTTTGTGCTGCGCATGGCGTAGCCTTCTTTTCCTAGGTCAGAGGCAAGGCTGCTCATGCCACTGAGTAGCTCGATAGAAATGCTATTTGCGGGTGCTGCACTAGATGCGCCAGACTTAATAGGGAGGGGGAGCCCTGTTCCTTTTGAAAGAATCTGCTGGATATTTTTCGCTTGCTTAGCGAGTTCTGGACTGGGGTTCACCACATAGATACAGGTGCTTGCATCAAGGGTGAAAGGATCTGTTCCAATCACGCTCAGTGAGGATGGCTTCGGGATGATATGCTCTTGTGCAAGTGCTATGGGTGTGCTCAAACTGAGAGCACTTAACGCGAGGAGTGTCGTGATACGCATGAATAGATAATGGGTTATAATTTCGCGCTAGATGATGAATCTAGGACGTGAATTTCTCTAAAACGCTAGCATATTCTAGACGCTCTGGCAAGACGTAAATGCCACGGCGGTTAGAACGCTTTTAAATAAATAAAAATGTATGCCCGTGAATTCCCTTCGCATAAGGCATTAGTAAAAAAGGATGACAAAAAAGTATCTAATGAATTTAAATTCATGTTGCAAATTTTACAGAACTGTGATAGGATATGACCACCATGAAAATAACTGGTACTACACATCAAAAAGCCGCTGAGTGGGTCGAACAGGTCCGCTCCCTTTGTAAGC
>CAYJML010000034.1:0-9169 GCA_964371515.1 uncultured Akkermansia sp. | reverse complement strand
AGCATACGCCTCTTTGAAATCGGCCGCATCTTCCGCAACACAGGCGGAGGCAAGGGGCGCGACATCGAGCAGGAAGCCATAGGCATCTTGCTAGCAGGAGCGAAGACCCCCTCTAGCTGGGCGAATCTCAAGCCAGAGGAAAGCACCTTTGCCGACCTGCGCGCCATTGTCGAACTGCTCGTTCCACGCGCAGAGATCACCATGCAGCCAGCCAAGCCTCGCGACCACATCGCCGTAGGTGCTGATGTCTACATCAATGGGCAGTCCTGCGGCTACTTCGGACGCCTCTCACTGGCTGCCTGCCGCAAGCTAGGCTTACCGCTCAACACCAGCTACACCGGTCTTGAAGTGCGCAAGCTTCAGCAAGCCGCCCAGACCCCCTTCAAGGCGGCTGATCTACCCCAGTTCCCCGGCTCTAGTCGCGATGCCTCTCTCGAACTCCCTGTAGGCACCAGCCACGCAGACGTGATGAAGGCTATCGCCTCCGCCAAGCAAAAGCTTCTTGTCAGCTACCAGCTCAAGGACATCTACATCGATGAGACAGGGGAAAAAATGGCAGCGGATCGCAAGGCGATGACCTACCACTTCCTCTACCGCGATGCGAAGAAGACCCTCACCGCAGCTGAAGCTGATGCCGCCCACCAGCAGGTTCTCGACACGCTCAGCAAGCAGCTCAAGGCAATGAACTTCCGCTAAGATTAACCAAGCAAGCAGCTCTAACACAGAGCTGCTTGTTTTTTCCACCCCCACTTCCCATGAAAACCCTCCTCTACATCGGCTGCGGCAGCTTCATCGGAGGAGTGCTACGCTACAGCCTCAGCCGCGCCATCCAGCACTGGACACAGGGAGAGCTCCCGTGGGGTACGCTTATCGTCAACGTGCTGGGCTGCGCACTACTCGGTGCTATCAGTGCCGCTCTGACAAGGCACTACCAGCTCAGCGATGACTGGCAGCTCGCCCTCACGGTAGGACTCTGTGGAGGCTTCACCACCTTCTCCAGCTTCGCTCATGAGAATCTCCAGCTCCTCCATCAGGGTGCATGGCTGCATGTACTCCTCTACTCAGCGGGCAGCTTCCTGCTCTGCATGCTAGGCGTTATCGCTGGATACTACGCCATCATGCGCTAAATACACGCAGAGAGAAGTCCGCAAATTCCATTGACGAAGAGGCAAAGCTATCATATACTATTCGCAGAAAATACAAGGTATATGAAGCTAGCACTAGACGCAATGGGAGGAGATTTCGCACCGAAGATTAACATAGACGGAGCAAAGCGCGCATTAGCAGAGCTCAGCGGTATCGAAACGATCTTTCTCGTAGGCGATGAAGCCATCCTCACAGAAGGCTGTCGCAGTGCTGGCATCCTCGGTGATCCTCGACTAGAGATCGTGCATGCTCCCGAAGTCGTCACCATGGAAGAAAGTGGACTCATGGCTCTGCGCCAGAAGAAACGCTCCTCCATGAGCATCTCCGTCGACCTCGTAAAAGAGGGAAAAGCCGATGCCGTCCTCAGTGCAGGGAACACGGGAGCCGCTGTCGCAGCCAGCACCATCAAGCTACGCCTCCTTCCCGGCATCGAGCGCGCAGGCATTGTATCCCCCATCCCTAACGAGAAGGGCTACGCGCTCGTCACAGACACAGGTGCGAATCCTGACGCAAAGCCCGCCCACCTCGTTGGCTACGCTGTCATGGGCGCGATGATGTCACGCTACGTCTACAAGCAGGGCAAGCCTGTCGTCGCTGTCATGAGCAACGGCACAGAAGATGGCAAGGGCAGTGAGTTCTCCAAGGAAACGCACAAGATCCTGCGCAAGCTCGCAGACGCGGGCAAACTCCCCTTTGAGTTCGCAGGGAACTGCGAAGGTCACGACATCTTCCATGGCAAGATCGATGTCATCCTCACCGACGGCTTCACAGGCAACATCCTGCTCAAGAGTATTGAAGCCACGGCAAAGACCTTCTCCAAGTGGATGAAGCTCTGCATCAAGGACAGCTTCATCGCCATGATGGGAGCTGTACTCATGCGCGGTGTCTTCAAGTACATGAAAGACAAGCTCAACGCCGACGCTGTCGGTGGCAGCCCACTCATGGGGGTGAATGGCGTATCCATCATCGCTCATGGCTCAGCTAACGCAAAGGCCATCTTCAACGCCATACGCATGGCAGAGGAAATGTGTCAGCATAACGTGAACGAGAGAATCATCTCGTCCATGAAAGAAATCAACGACACAGAAGCGTAATTATATGAAGAAGCATCTCCCCTACGCAGCATTCTTCCTCATCTACATTTTCATCTTACTCCTCCAGATGAGGCACATAGGAGATGGTGCCGCAGCCCTATGGAGAGTCATAGTGGATGAGCCATATTACTGCGTGAGCTTCGCTACAGGGATGGGTCCCTACCTGCTCTATGTGATGCTGCTCTTCAGTATCACGATGCTCTTGGTGTTCCTGATCATCTATGCCGCAATCCTGTCGGGTATCTACAAGCAAGAGCGCTTCCACTACCTCTACCTCGGGCTCAGTAAGCTGAGATATCTCTTTCTCAGCTTGGCCATCCTTTCAGGCATAAGCACCGCGATCTGCTACGTGCAGTATGAGCAGCCAGAACAGGCAGATGCTTGGGTGGAGAAGAGGCTGAGTCCTCCCGATGCCGAAGGTGTGGGTCAACATTACTTTACAGAAACTCAGGGTGAGCTCACACAGTATTACTACGTCGATAAGCAACACTTCCATCACACGATGCTCTGGGATAAGGCATGGCATGTATATGCCCTGCGCGCCAATCTGAACGTGCATGCGGCACAGCCCTACGGCGATTTCAGCTGGTTGCGAGGCGGTATTCTATCGGCCTTTCTCTTCTGCTGCTTCGCCCTGATGGGCTTGTACGGACATATCTTCGCGCGTGCATCATCTGCACCAAGAGGTATACCAAGCTCTGGATCAAGTGAGGTTTGACCTCTCTCTGAGCCACGCAATGTCGCCCTGAGCCCACCTCTTCTCTGAGCTTACTAGGGCGATAACTAGCTCCCCCTCCCCCCCACCAAGCTGGATGCGATCTGTGAGCTTGGTGAGGACGATGGGATGCTTATAGGTCTAGGATCGACGACGACGACGCGCCAGCAGTGCTGTAAGAGCGAGCATGCTCAGGCTTACTGTACTCGGCTCAGGAATGATTGAGAATGTCGCGTTTCCGCCCACCGATGTCTCGACACGATCAAAGGAATAGACGCTTCCGCCTATTTGAAGAAGAATATCGCTCATATCGTAGCCATCCATCATCAAATCTGCGAGGCTCTCTGTGTCAATGAGCTCAATGCTTACAACATTTTTCTGAGCTCTCTCTTGGTTGAATACAGCGAGATTCCCACCCAGATCGCCTAAGTCCAATGTGAGTGAACCTGAGTTTTTGTAACCACTCATGATATCCATGAGACCGTCTACTTGGAAGACTGTGCTGGAGGCTATCGCGTTTCTTACGAGAGATTCCTCCGAGGCATCTGGTGCTTGGAGCGTGATCGTCAATGCACTAGAATCGATGATGGTATCTGTGAAGCTGATTCGAGTATCTGGTGTCACGCCTGTACCGTAGCTTACCGTAAAGCTGGTTCCTTTCCCAATACGCACATTTGTCAGTTCTGCATAAGTGGTTGAACCATTATAAATAGTCATGGAAATTTGCTCTCCTACCAAGTCAGTATTAATAAACTTTACTGTACCGCTTGATATGATTAGCTTTTGCTCCCCTTCATAAATAGAGTCATGAATGGTCGAGTTATCCATATAGATACTTGATTGGGCGGCATTGGTGATTTTCGCATTTTTCAGCTCAATATTGTAATATGAATCGAATCTTAACCATGAAGAGTCTGTGTCAGATACGCCTACTTGGCGTGTGAGCTCTATATTCTTGCCATTATAAGTCTCCATGGATCCTACGAAATCTCCCGCAGTTACGCCAGGCATTTCAAGCGCATCTTCGCGAGAATACCCGTATGTAGCCTTATCAGTAATGTACATGATAGCGTCGGTTGAATCTGGTCGGATAGAGCAATCTGCTGAGGCTATCGCGTGATCGACTGTCAGCTCGTTTGAGATGTATACGGATGCGCCGCTCTGATTATCATTGAGCTTCAGCGTCCCTATGCTGCTACTCGTTGCCTCCTTGCCTAATCTCACGCTAACTCCATCGATCAAATTGACCGTTTCCACATCAATGCTTTGTTGTAGATAGATGAATCCAGTCGTACCATCAGTATCAAAATTCAGCGTTTTGAGGTCTTCGTGCATATGCAGGGTGGTATAGTTCGTCGTCCAATTGCCCGATTCTCCTCTTAGGGTAGCACCATCATAGAGCGTCACCGTGAGGGGATTCGCCGCTGTGCTATAATCTGTCGTATCGTTTGTTCTCCCTAGCTCCAGCACACCATATACGTCAATACTGCGTGCGCTGGTCTCATCCGCAGGTACTAAACCTTCATACAAAGTGAGGTGAGCATTCTCATGCACGACAATATCGCCCTTACCAAGAGAATTGGTCCTGTGCGCAATGAGTCGACCATTTGTTATTGTAATATCACCCTCGTAATTCTCATTACTTTGATAAAACACGACCCAAGATCCGCTATCAATATCCACCGACATAGCTCCGCTTCCAGTGAAAGAACCAGATCCTTCGAATTGATAAAAAATATCCTCACCACTGAAGCTGATGCTACCAGGGTTAAAGTCTGCGAGAAGAATAATCGCTTCCGTGTAGCTCGTGTGATCACCGAATGTGATGTCATCTCCGTCTTGAAATGCTACTATGTCTCCGTCACTATTAGTAAATTTTCCAGAACCATCGTTCCAATAATCTGCGCCCCACTCACGCCATGTGAGGCTTTCGGCATGGAGCTGGGTGGCGAGGCTGCTGCTGAGTAAACAGGCAGCGAGAAGTGCTTTTCGTACTGATACATGGATTTTCATAATGAGGTGTATTAAGAATAAGTAATTACAACAGTAGCAGATAATCAAATGATTGCAATAATATATTGTCTGCAAAATAATAGATAAGCAGAAAAAATATGTTATGATATCTCTCTCACTCGCGTCCCTATGCGACTCAAGCCATGTTTGTGCTACCTAACTCAGAACGCAAAAAAAAGCCTGAGCAAATGCTACTAACGATAAGGAGATTAATCAGTAGATACGAGATCTTCTTCGCAGCTTTCTCGAGAGAGCAGCGCACCTTCACTGCTCGCGCAACCACGCGATGAAGCCCTCTGCCCACCGCTTGGATATACCGGGGAGGCTCTGCAGATCCTCGGCACTGCGAGAGCGTATGTTTTTCACGCTGCGGAAGGTCTTGAGAAGAAGCTCTTTTCTCTTGGCTGTCATGCTAGGGTAGGCATCAAGCAGGCTCTCTTTCACACGCTTGCGTACTAGAAGCTCGTTGTAGTTGTTGGCAAAGCGATGAGCTTCATCACGCAGACGCTGCAGCAGCTTGAGCGCACCTGAGTTCTTCGCTAAAATGATGGGATCGCTCTGCTCAGGCAGGAACACCTCTTCATGCCGCTTCGCCAGACCTATGAGCGGCATGCCTCCCAGCCCGACCTCTAGCAGCACCTCACGCGCGATTCCGAGCTGCCCCTTGCCACCATCAACGACGACGAGGTCAGGGACGGTGATGGGAGCATTGCCCTCAGCACTGAGCTGCTTGAGCCAGCTGTATGAGTCTAGATCTGACGGCTTCTCATTCTGGCGTGAGCTTTCCTTCAGGATACGCGTGTAGCGTCGCCTGATGACCTCTAGCATGGAGGCGAAGTCATTCTGCCCATCCACGCCACGTATGCGGTAGCGGCGGTATGCCTTGTTATCAGGTCGTCCATGGGTGAAGCGCACCATGGAGGCAACGATGTGGTTATCAGAGAGGTTGGAGATGTCAAAGCACTCCATGATAGCTGGCGGCTGAATGCCCAGCGCATGACCGAGCTCAGCGAGATCATCATCGGGGCGTACCGTGCCTGGTAGGTCGCCCGTCTTGCGTGTGAAGCGTCTAGCGGGCTCTAGCGTCTTGATGATATTCTCACGTATGTCGCGCAGACGTGCTGCATGCTCGAACTCGAGGGCTTCGGAGGCAGCTTCCATTTCTACTGTGAGAGCATCGAGGTGCTCTTTGCGCCCGCGTGTGCCTTCTAATAGCCCGAGGGCAGAGTCAAACTGCTCGCGGTAGTCCTCTTCGCTGATACGCCCGATGCAGGGGGCGGAGCAGTGGCGGATGAGGTCATCATGGCAGTGGCGGTAGTCCTTTTCGCCAGGGTGGCGCGCGGCACAGCTGCGAAGCCTGAAACGGTGGTTGAGCCACTCGACTGTCTCCTTGAGCGCGTTGCTATGCACAAAAGGGCCAATGTAGCGAGCACCATCCTCCTTCTTCAAGCGCACGAGGCTGAAGCGCGGTAGCGCATCCTGACGCGAGGCGCGTAGGAGGAAGTAGCGCTTGTCATCGCGCAGTTGCACGTTGTAGTGCGGTCTATAGTCCTTGATCAGCTTTTGCTCGAGTATCATCGCCTCTGAGTCATTGCGCAGCTCATAGTAGTCAAAGTCGCGTATCGCACCGATGAGCGCGCGCGTCTTGTGGTCGCTGAGTGTCGCGCGTGAGGGGGAAAAGTAGTTTGCCAATCGTCGTTTGAGATTCTTTGCCTTTCCTACATAGATGACATGTCCTCCCTCGCCTTTCATGAGGTAGACTCCGGGGCAGTGTGGGCTGCTGCGCCACTTTTCCTTGAGCTCTTCTTTCGTCATCCGTAGCGATTATAGCATATCTCTCGTAGAAATCAACCTCACGGCTCAGCACCTTGCTCATAGGGGGCATTGAGCCACAAGCATAAGTCTGTGTTCATGAATATGCAAACGCGTAGAAATGCAACCCATTCGCTCATGCGGCTTGCGTGGTGATGCTTACTTGCATGTAGCATCGTAGAACTCCTCCTAGTCGACCGTTTGGGCTTGATCATCCCTTTTGTCATCGCCTTAGTTTAGCCGTCACTTGATATATCTAGGCTAATTTGACTAAGTTCCCGAACGAGGCTTTTGAATAGCCGTATTTTGCTTTGTGTATAATCATAATCATTACTCAATGCCTTCGATATCTTAGTGTGGTTCTCGATGTGAATATCCAATTTGTATTTGCGATTAATATATGCCTTTGCTTGCTCGAAAGAAATAACAGATGATATTTCTGGATGCTCCTCCTCAAATTTTGTAATTAAATCAACCCCACGAACCCAAGCTTCTTGAAATTCGCTATCAGATGAAGTATTAATTAATTCGAGCATGAGATCTGCTACTTTTCTCCATTTTTTTATATAATCTTGATACTCGCTTGGAAATTGCTTGTGATTTAAAAAATAGCGCGTTTGATGTTGGAAATAAAGTACTTTTTCGGTTGCGAAACTTCCGTTTTTTTCTAAACGTTCAATATAAAGCTCGTATGCACCAATCAAGAGATGAATATAATATAATTCGAGAGTTGATGTTACCTTAGAAGAGGATGGTTCACTTTTAAGGGGCTCTACGCAAAGGGGAATTTTTAGTATATTAACTCTTTCCAGTGCCTTGCTGCTCCCTAAATCCACAGCCTTTTCATAGCTATCTAGTGCTTGGTTGAAATCAATTTCTGTGCCTATACCGTATTCATAGTAAAATCCTAACTCTAATAGGGCTGGTATATATCCTTTGTCGGCAGATTCTTTCATCAAGCGGAATGCTTCAAGCTCATTAGCTTTACTCTTCTCGCCTTGCAAATAGCCGCATGCTTGCTTGTATTGGGCTTGAGCCTCAAGCTGTTCAGGGGCTGGGTGCTGAATCTCTTGTGATTTTACGCTTTCAGAAGGAGTATTCATAGCTCCAAGGTACGAATGATAGAAGGCTATAAAGGCTAAGAAGAGAATGTTCATCATAAGTTAGATTGTTGCGCTATCGAATACTACCTACATATCGTAGCATACAATTGTAATAAGGCAAAGTCTAATATTTATTTTTGTAAAGCAGGAGAGGCGAAATCCTAGTTGAGGAGAGTACTTGATCTATTTTTATCTTATGATGCGAAAAATCTATCAATAATTTATTCATAGAGAGCTGTCGTAGAAAAGCTAAAGAAGCACCCCAAAGTTAATTCTGCAGAGATACAAGAAATCCTAAGAGCTTGCCAAACGGATAGAGGCTTAGCACGCTACATCGTAACAGATAGAGGGGCAGTTTTACTAGGCACAGCAATCATGGTGATAGAGGGTAAGAGTGTTGCTCCATATTATCAAAATATCACTAACAAAGATGATTTGGTTCAAAACATGGCTAACCATTGGCGTGAGGGTAAAGGCCGAAATAAACGAATGGATGAAGAAAAAGCAAAGGCTGAAGCTGAAGGTGAAAAATATGTGGTATCACATGGGTACGAAGATATTGAGAGTACCCCAATATCAATGCGTGGGGTGCATATTCACAATAGGGCTATAATTCGTAAAGCATTAGGTAGACCCGATTAAACTGCTCAGTGTGGCTAAACTAAGGTTGTGTCGCTTTTTGACCTTACCTTAGTTTAGCCGTCACTTGATATATCTAGGCTAATTTGACTAAGTTCCCGAACGAGGCTTTTGAATAGCCGTATTTTGCTTTGTGTATAATCATAATCATTACTCAATGCCTTCGATATCTTAGTGTGGTTCTCGATGTGAATATCCAATTTGTATTTGCGATTAATATATGCCTTTGCTTGCTCGAAAGAAATAACAGATGATATTTCTGGATGCTTAGCTTCGAAATCAACAATTAAAGCAAGACCTGTATCCCAAGCCGTTTCGAATTCAGCCTCAGAAGCGGAATTAATCAATTTAAGCATGTGATCCGCCTCTTTTCTCCATTCGCTAATATACTCTTGATAAGCGTGAGGCAAATTTTTATGTGATAAAAAGTAGCGAGCTTGGTGTTGGCGATAGACTAAGTTGTCTAGAAAAAATATACCTTTTTCTTCGACTTTTTCTCTATTGAGCTCATATACACTGGTCATAAGAGCTAAATAATACAGCTCAAGGTCTGGTGATATTTCAACGGATAAGGGGGCACTTTTGGGGTCACCTACGCAAAGGGGAATTTTTAGTATATTAACTCTTTCCAGTGCCTTGCTGCTCCC
>CAYJML010000033.1:0-9178 GCA_964371515.1 uncultured Akkermansia sp. | reverse complement strand
CGCGTGCTTCCTATCGAAGACATGCCCTACCTCGAAGACGGTACACCCGTTGACATCATTCTTAACCCACTCGGCGTGCCTTCTCGAATGAACGTAGGTCAGGTTCTTGAAGCCCACCTTGGCGTAGCCGCGAAGGCACTCGGCTTCAAGGTCGCTACCCCCGTATTCGATGGTATCGAAGAAGAGAAGATCTGGGACTACATGAGTCAGGCGAAGAAGGTAGACGGCTTCACATGGGTCGGTGATGGTAAGGATGGATCTACCGCTGGTAAGAGCCGCCTCCTCGACGGTCTCACAGGTGAGTACTTCCACTACCCAGTCGTTGTAGGCTACACCTACATGCTGAAGTTGAACCACTTGGTTGCCGATAAGGTACATGCTCGTGCCGTTGGTACCTACTCCCTCGTCACCCAGCAACCACTCGGCGGTAAAGCCCAGCACGGTGGTCAGCGCTTCGGTGAGATGGAAGTGTGGGCGATGGAAGCCTATGGTGCTGCCTACACGCTCCAAGAACTTCTCACTGTGAAGTCTGATGACGTGCAGGGACGTACACGTATCTATGAAAAGATCGTGAAGGGTGATAGCTCGCTAGAAGCGGGTACACCAGAATCCTTCAACGTTCTCATCAAGGAAATGCAAGCTCTCTGTCTGAATGTCGAGCCTACCGATCGTCGTGATCGTCGCGCCGAAGCCCAGACTGCTGATGACTTCTTCACCCTCCTTGCAGAAGGCGAAGAACTCGCAGAAGACGAACTCATGGCAGAAGGTCTCTTCGATGAAGAGATTGAAGATGATGAAGACTTCGGTTCAAGCAGCAATGACGAAGAATCTGAAATGTAAACCCGAATCGCTCTCCCATGCTAGCCGTGGGGGAGCAAGACAAGCTTAAACACCATTATACATATGTCTTTTATCGATAATAACACCGATACACCAAAAAACTTCGATCAGGTTTGCATCACCGTCGCTAGCCCCGAGGACATCGTTAGCTGGTCGAGTGGGGAGGTAAAGAACCCCGAGACGATCAACTACCGTACCTTCAAGCCAGAAAAGGGTGGTCTTTTCTGCGAGCGTATCTTTGGACCTACGCGCGACATGGAGTGCTCTTGCGGCCGCTACAAGCGTGCGAAGAACAAGGGAATGATCTGTGACCGCTGTGGCGTCGAAGTCACCAGTTCTCGCGTACGCCGTGAGCGCATGGGTCACATCGAACTCGCCGTTCCTGTCACTCACATCTGGTTCTACAAGTGCATGCCCAGCCGCATCGGCCTCATGCTCGACCTGACTGCTCGCGATCTCGAGCGCGTCATTTACTACGAAGATTACATCCTCATCGATCCCAAGGGTATAGCTGGCCTCGAGCGTGGTCAGATCATCACGGAGGAAGAGTATGAGAACTTCATCGACGACTACGGTGATGAAGCACCAGAAGCTGGTATGGGAGCTGACGCGCTGCAGCGTCTTCTCGCGACCATCGACATGGATGCCCTCATCGACAAGCTTCGTCAAGATATTGACAAGACCAACTCCAAGCAGAACAAGCGCAAGATCGCTAAGCGTCTTCAGCTTGCTCAAGGCTTCCGCGACAGCGAAACGAAGCCAGAGTGGATGGTTCTCACGAAGCTTCCAGTCATTCCACCTGACTTGCGTCCTCTCGTCCCCCTCCCAGGTGGACGCTTCGCAACGAGTGACTTGAATGACCTCTATCGTCGTGTCATCAACCGCAACAACCGTCTTCGTGAGCTCGCAGCTCTTCAGACTCCTGAGGTGATCAAGCGCAACGAAATGCGCATGCTCCAAGAAGCAGTCGACGCCCTCTTTGACAACGGCCGCCATGGTCGTCACGTCACAGGTGCGGGCAATCGCCCTCTCAAGTCGCTCTCCGATATGCTCAAGGGCAAGGGTGGTCGCTTCCGTCAGAATCTCCTTGGTAAGCGTGTTGACTATTCTGGTCGTTCCGTTATCGTCATCGGTCCTCATCTCAAGATGAACCAGTGCGGTCTGCCCAAGAAGATGGCTCTCGCTCTCTTCGAACCCTTCATCATTCATCGTTTGAAGGAGCTGGGCTACGTCCATACTGTTCGCTCTGCCAAGAAGATGATAGACCGCAAGGAAGCTATCGTCTGGGATATCCTTGAAGAAGTCACGAAGGGACACCCTGTGTTCTTGAACCGTGCTCCTACGCTGCACCGTCTTTCTATTCAGGCATTTGAGCCTGTGCTCATCGAAGGCTCTGCTATCCGTCTTCACCCCCTCGTCTGTACAGGCTATAACGCTGACTTCGATGGTGACCAGATGGCAGTGCACGTCCCACTGAGTATCGAAGCTCAGCTGGAAGCACGCTTGCTCATGCTTGCTCCTAACAACATCTTCTCACCAGCATCTGGTAAGCCTATCAGTACTCCTACGCAGGATATTATTCTCGGTGCATACTACCTCACACACACCCGTGCGATGGAAGTCAAGGAGATGCAGGATCATGCACAGGAACTCCCTCTCTTCGAATCCATCGCAGAAGTAGAGTTCGCCATTGCAGCGCGTAAGATCGAATACCATCAGTGGATTCGTCTGAAGAACCCTGACTTCGGCAAGGAAGGAGAAGCGTTCAATAAGCTCTCATTCAACCGTGAAAATGTTGATAAGAAGGTGATCGTGACGACAGCTGGTCGCGTGCGTTTCAATGAAATCTGGCCCAACGAAATGGGCTATATCAACCGCAACGTAGGCAAGAAGCAGCTCGGTGAGATCATCTGGCGCTGCTACCAGATCTGCGGCCAGGAAAAGACTGTAGAAACGCTCGACTCCCTCAAGTCACTCGGCTATAAGGAAGCGACACGTTCTGGTTGCTCCATTGGTATTGTTGACATGGTCGTGCCAGAGCGTAAGGATGAGATGATCAATGCTGCTTATGATGAAGTGGCCAAGGTTACTGAACAATACGAAGAAGGTCTCATCACGAATGGTGAGCGCTACGAAAAGGTCATTAACATCTGGTCATCCACTACAGACTTGATTCAGAAGGAGCTCTACACCAAGCTAGAGTACAACCAAGGTTCTGCCGTCGCTAGCCCCCTCTACATGATGGTGGACTCTGGTGCTCGTGGTAACAAGGCTCAGATTAAGCAGCTCTCGGGTATGCGTGGTCTGATGGCTAACCCATCTGGTGGTATTATCGAGCGTCCTATTACCTCCAACTTCCGTGAAGGTCTCTCCGTATTGGAGTACTTCATCTCCACGCACGGTGCTCGTAAGGGTCTCGCTGATACCGCTCTGAAGACAGCTGACTCGGGTTACATGACTCGTAAGCTTGTTGACGTAGCACAGGACGTGATCGTCCGTGACGAAGACTGTGGTACAAGCAATGGTATCCTCATGACAGCCATCTACGATGGTGATGATGAAGTCGCCTCCCTGCCAACACGTATCTATGGACGTGTTGCCTGTGAAGAGATCAAGGATCCTACATCAAAGGAAGTCATCGTCGCTCAGAACAGCATCATCAGTGATGAAGCTGCCAAGCGCATCGAGCAAGTCGGTATCGAAAAGGTACGCGTACGCTCCGTGCTTACATGTGAGCTTCAGCGTGGTTGCTGCGCCAAGTGCTATGGTCTTAACCTCGCTACCGGTAACAGCGTGAAGGTGGGTGAAGCTGTCGGTGTCATCGCGGCTCAGTCCATCGGTGAACCTGGTACACAGCTCACCATGCGTACCTTCCACGTCGGTGGTGCTGCTACAGCAGCATCGAACCGTCCAGAATACATCGCGAAGTCCGCAGGTCGTGTCATCTATGATGAAAACCTCCGTGATCGCTGTGTAGAGGATGAGAATGGTAAGATGGTTGTCCTTTGCAAGAACGGCAGCATCAAGATCTATGACGAAGAAGGTAAGGAGCTAGAATCCTATCAACTCGCCCTCGGTGCTATCCTGAATGTGAAGGATGGTGGCATGGTAGAAGCGAAGGAGACTGTCGCCGTATGGGATCCATTCGCCATTCCAGTCATCTCTGAAATCGGTGGTACCATCGAGTTCCAAGACATGATCGAAGGTATTACCTGCCGCACGGATAACTCAGAAGCTGGCAAGGGTACGACCGTGGTCATCGACCACCGTCAGGATCTCGCGCCTCGTGTCATCGTTCACACGGGCAAGGGCAAGGCTGACAAGCCACGCGTATACTCCATCCCTACAGGAGCCTACCTCGCAGTAAGCGAAGGTCAGCAGATCTCCCCTGGTGCTCAGCTAGCTAAGACTCCGCGTAAGGTTCAGAAGACAAATGACATTACTGGTGGTCTTCCACGCGTGGCAGAGCTCTTTGAAGCTCGTCGCCCGAAGGACTGCTGTACACTGGCAGAAATGGATGGTATCGTCTCTATCGATGATGTCATGATACGAGGTAAGAAGGTAGTTACTATCTACCGTGACGCAGAGGCTCGTGAAGCAGCTGCACGCGGTGGTCGTAAGCGCAAGGCTGAGGAAGTCGAAGAGGGAGCAGTACTCTCGATGAAGCATCTCGTGCCTACCGACCGTCATATCATCGTTCACGATGGTGACTTCGTACGCGCCGGTGAGCCTCTCTCTGATGGTTCTGAAGCATCTGATGAGATCCTTCGCATCAGCGGCAAGGAAGCCCTCCAAGAGCACCTCGTCAACAAGGTGCAGCAGGTCTACCGCGTTCAGGGTGTAGAGATCAATGACAAGCACGTCGAAATCATCGTCTCTCAGATGCTGCGCAAGGTACGCATCAAAGATCCAGGTGATACAGGTCTGCTCTGGGGTGATGAGATCGAGAACACCACGCTCACACGTATCAACCGCGAGACGGTTGGTATGAATGGCCGCCCAGCGGACAGTGAGCCTATCCTTCTCGGTATCACGAAGGCTTCCCTGAAGACTGATTCCTTCATCTCTGCGGCATCCTTCCAAGACACGACACGCGTCCTCACAGAGGCTGCGACACTTGGTAAGATCGACACGCTCGAAGGCTTCAAGGAAAACGTCATTCTCGGTCACCTCATTCCTGCAGGTACTGGCTTTGGTAAGTATCGCAACATTGCAGTTGAGCCATCAGCTGATGCTGTCCCCATCCCACGTGCCACCTACGGCTACGCTGACGAAGATAGCATGGGTCCTGATGATGCGATCTCAGTGGGCTCAGATGACTAATTGAGCTTATCTAAAATGAAGATATCAGCCGCTTTCGTCCCTATAGGCGAAAGCGGCTTTTCACTGTTAACATCCACTGAATAAAACTGAACTCATCAAGTATCGAGCTCACCGAGGCCTACTTCTCATTTCATCTATTAAAAGCAGGTGCACAGGATAGCCAGTTGACATGATGATAACACCTTGACAAAATGATAGCCAAGCTATAATATTAGTTATGATTTCTGCGAATCAAAGTTCTTCAACCATCGCTTTGTTAAAAGATGCAGGGCTCTTTTTTGCCCTCTTTTGTGTGTGCTATGCTTATCAGTTCCTCGGATTGGGGCTCGATCTAGACGAGGTGATGGACTTTTACGGAGCATCACTCGATACTTATACAGCACAGGATAGATGGGGGCATGCTGCCTATAGGCTGCTCCTTGGCGAAGGAACTGCCATCTGGGCTGCAGGGATAGCTACAGCTGTTTACCTCGCTGTGGCTTATGCGCTCCAGCTGAGGCTTCTTCAGGTGGAAGCCCGAGTGGAAAAGCTAATCTATCTAGGCTTCTACCTAGCCTGCCCTCAGTTTGCCTCCATGTTGGGCTTTCTCCAGCATGTTGACGCGATCGCACTCTCTCTGCTTCTCTCGACGACCGCGATCTATCTCTTCTACCAGCAGGGACGCAAGCTGTGGCTACGTGCGCTGCTTGGCGTTCTCATGCTGAGTATTGCTGCTGGGTGCTATCAGACGAGCCTCTTCTATGCGCTCGTGCTCGTGTTTGCCTGTGAGCTCAAGACCTTTTACCAACAGCAGCAGCAAGCACGCTTCCCGTGGGCGCGACTCAGCAAACTGGCTCTCATCTTCTGCGCAGCTGTCGCCCTCTGGTATGCGCTACGTATGATCACCTATCCCCTTGCTAGTGAGCAGGCGCGTGAATATGCCGCAAACTACCATTCCTCGCGCAGCCAGCTGGGGATCTTCCCCAGTCTCAGCTTACAGGCGAAGTGCCTCTACCTTGCGCATTATGCAAAGCTCACTGTCATCGAGGCTCTCGGCTCCCTGAGCCCCACGCGTTGGCTCTACATGACGAGCATTCTGCCATTGGGCTACTTGCTCTTCTCTAGTCTGTGTAAGCTGCGCGGCATGGCGCGCCTCGGTGCTCCTCTGATGCTGGCTCTCATCTGGGTATTACCCTTCATGCTTATTTTCGTCTTAGGCACTGAGCAGCCAGAGCGTACTTTCCTCGCAGAGCCCCTATCGCTGAGTGTGCTCTGGATACTCGCATGGAGACAGGCACCACAGCTGAAAATGCGACCTCTGGTACAGCGAGCGATGCTGCTCTTCCTCGCCTTTGCTCTGATTAAGACACTCTACCACGCGGCGGCTCAGGAGCGTAAACGTAATCACAATTATAGCCTCTTGGTGCAGGACTTTCAGCAGATGGAGCGTCTGCGTGTCGCTTCCTCCTTTGCAGAGGAGAAGAATCTTCATGTCATGCTTCTTCCCATCTATGAAGAGGAGTTTGATAGTCTCATTCTCATGCCTCCCTACATGCACTTGCAGAGGTTAGACTACTTTAGCACTCCTAGTGATTTGACTGTGCGTAAGAGCTATGTTGACAAGCTCAAGGGGCGTCCCTACTGGCCAGACATCAAGAGTGTTATCCGAGAGAGTGATACGCTCATCATTAAGTACCAAGCACCGTGGAGGCGTAAGGAAAGCAACAAGCTAGCTCTCTAAACCAGCTTGTCGCCTCATAGTCATAGCCTCATTGTCAAAGGCTTTTGGGAAATCGCTTTTTTAGCGCATAGTCAGGCTGCGCGGGATCTCTGCTATCATCTGGCTAGCGCTGATGGCTGGTGCCATGCCGCGTAGGACATGAGCGCGTTCCGCAGCTAATCCGCATACCCACGCCCCAGCTGCCCCAGCATGCAAGAGCGAGCAGCCCTGTGCACAGAGAGCTGCGATACAGCCAGCGAGTGCATCTCCTTGCCCCGCATTAGCCATATAGGATCCTCCCGTCGTGTTGTAGAAAATATGCCCCTTTGTGGCGATGATGGATCGCGCCCCTTTGAGGAGTACAGCGGCTTCATGACGCTCTAGGAAGCTCTCGACACACGCTCGACGTGTGTTTGGGAGTGCACCGCCGAGGAGACGCTTCATCTCCCCTGGGTGAGGGGTGACCAGCACATGCGCAGGAAGAGTCCACCCATGGGTGGCAGCAGTCGTCAGTGCATCAGCATCGAGAATGACAGGGCAGCCCGCACCTTCGATGAGCTCATAGAGTCCAGCTGCAGCATCCGCTGGGAGTACTCCCATACCAGGTCCGATGAGTAGAGCGTCATGCTGTGCGTCTCGTACCTGCTGGAAGCTATGAAGCGTGTGTACCATTACCTCAGCTGGCACGCGAGACGCGAGGATGGGGTAAATATCATCTGGGCAATACAGAGTCACCAGCCCAGCACCAGTGGCTTGAGCCGCGCTAGCGGCTAGCTCTGCGGCACCGATATAGCCGCGACTGCCAGCGATGATGCCCACATGCCCTATCCTATTCTTGTAGGTATCATGGGCACGGTGAGGTAACATATGGCGAAGCAAGTCGCCATCAAGCACCTGTGCTACTTCATTAGGAAAGTCAATTTCTGGTACAGGAATCGTCATGATACGTCCCGTGTACTCTGTGCCTGTTTCGGTGAGGAGACCGGGCTTCACGCAACCGATACAGATTGTTATATCAGCATGTACGGCAATGGGGCGCGGCTCTCCAGTCGTGCAGTCCATGCCGCTGGGGATGTCGATGGAAACGACGCGCGCACGCGGATAGAGAGCTCGTAGCTCTGCGATCTCTGCCACGAGACTGTGATAGATAGGACGTAGGTCTTCCTCTGATCCTGTGCCGAGAAGACCATCGATGATGAGTAGCCTATCATCATCGAATTGGTAGGGGAGCTCTTCTGCGAAGTCCCCGAGTAAGTCATACTGCTCACGCGCCTCATGTGAGAGGCGACCTACCTGACGCAGCGTGATCGGTAGCCCTAGCGCGGCAGCCCAGCCTATGGCATCTCCTGCATTATTCCCTGTGCCTGCATAGACGACAGCGTGGGTGAACTGTCCAGCGTAGATGGATGTACTCCAGTACTTTGTTATACGCTTGATAACGCGATTCATTAATTCTATGGAGCTAAGAGCTCCGTGGCGAAAGAGTTCATGCTCTGCATGACGGATATAGGCGCTGCTTGCAACTTTCATACTCTGCATGTTATCATGAATATAGTCATAATAAAAGAACTTTTTTAGATTAAATATTTGCTATAAGACTCAAGCACAGAAATCCGCTGCATGCGCCTCTACGGCGGGGCGTACTATAACCATGAGAAAGGAGCCGTCAAAAAATTAACCTATCCCATTACGACGAGAAGTAGTCTGTGATTCCAACAAGGGAAATAGGTGTCGGAAATAGGTGTCAGTCAGTTGGAAATAGGTGTCAGTCAGTTGGAAATAGGTGTCAGTCAGTTGAAAAGGTTTATTTTTAATCTCTTATATACTATATCCCTCTTGGGTTTTGCTTTATATTGATTACCAAGAAGAAAGCTGGGGCACGCAAGAAGTTATCTGTAGGACGGCAAGAAAGAAAAACTCTATAGCAACACAATGCTCAACGTAGGCAGCCAAGAAACTAATTGCTTGTAACTAAGAATTGTTTGTGTTAATCTCATGAATGTATGAAGATTAACGTTTCATTCTCACTAATCGCCTCATACTCACCAGAGGAATATCGTATGTAATAACCTAATTTTTATTTAACTATGCTGACTGGCACCTATTTCGAGAGCCAACTCACCGCAGCTCAACTCGGCAGCAACACCTACGGCTATGCTTACGACAATATCGGCAATCGCAAAACAGCCCAAGAAATCGCAGAGGAAATCACTTATAGCACCAACTCCACAAACGAGTACACGGCAGTAAACGATTTCACCCCTGAATTTGACGCAGACGGCAACCAAACACGCCTCCAAACCAGCACAGGCATCT
>CAYJML010000032.1:0-9779 GCA_964371515.1 uncultured Akkermansia sp. | reverse complement strand
AAATCCGATAAAAAGGACTAATCATCTTCTTATTCTCCAAAGCGAGTAAAAAGCAATTTTAGCAGAAGCCGAAGTCTCCCGCAGACTTTGGCTTCAATAATTTCCTCCATAGGCAAAAAAATAAAGCTTGCAAAGAAAGCGCGCGCATGTCATAATCCCGCCACACGCACACCACAGTGGCGGAATGGTAGACGCGCAGGACTTAGAATCCTGTGGTGAGAGCTGTACGGGTTCGAGTCCCGTCTGTGGTATATCGGATAAAAAAGCACGAGAGGTTTAGCCCTAAAAAGCTAAACCTCGTTCTTTTTGTAAGAAAAACACCCTTTTTCATGAAAAAAATGACAAAATCGCCATTATCTACTTGCCAAAGCCTCCCTTTCCCGCTATAATGCCCCCGCAAGCCCAAAACGCCTGCAACCCCATGGGGTATTAGCTCAGTTGGTAGAGCGCTTCAATGGCATTGAAGAGGTCAGCGGTTCGAACCCGCTATGCTCCACTCCCTAAAAAGGCTGGTAACAAAAGTTACCAGCCTTTTTTAATTTCACCGCATTCGGGTCAACGCTAAAAATGGGGGTCAACGCTAAAAAATGTGGAATTATGCGTTACGGCAGCCTGAAAAAATGGTCTTGTAAAAGAGTAGATAAATGATATACTAAATCTAATCCCAAAATCACTGCATGCTACTATCTTAATTTAGCAAGATGCGTGTCAGGAAAACGGCATTACCTCAATTTAGAGTAATAACATATGAGTCAAATATTGATAGATCAGATAAGAGTAAATGGATTTAGAGGCTTGATTGACTTTAAAATGCCTCTTAAAAGGACCACAGTGCTAACAGGCATTAACAATGCAGGAAAAACATCTGTGCTTAAAGCTATGCAATTGGCTTTAGGTAGCAGATCGTTTATAGAGCGTGATGATTATCATATACATGAAAACGGTTGTGTCTCGCATGAAATAATTATAGATATTAGGATTGTGTCAACAGATACATCAGACAATAGATTGAAAGAATTTTCTGATTCATGGGAAAGTGTGTTTAAGACACACATGGTGCAATATGATATTAATGAATGTGCTTACGTTCCCTTTAGAACTAAAATAAAGTATGAACGAATCAATGAACGATCTAAAATAGAACAGTTTATACTAAGCACTTGGGAAAATACAAACCCAGCAAAGGATTGGAAAGAAATCACGTCAAAAAAAACATCATTTTCTATTGAAGAAATAATGTTCTTTTATCAGGATGCACAGAGAGATGTGGTTGACGATATTAAGCTAAAGACATCATACCTTGGTAAAATGATGTCGCAAATATCTAATAGCTACGACCATGAAGATTTGAAAGCGTTAGAAGAGTTAATGAAAAAATTAAATGATACAGCCATTGAAAAGAGTAAAATTTTATCACTAATCAAATTAGCTTTAAATTCAATTAGTTCAACAATGAATAGTGGCGAAAATATAGATATTACTCCTTTTGCTAAGAGAATACGAGATATAAATAATAATATAGCAATAACTTACGGAGGGGAGAATAATAGTTTAACTATGGATTTTCACGGAATGGGTACTCGCAGTTGGACATCTTTGCTCTCGTTGAAAGCCTTCCTTGAGCATAATGAAAATTTATCAACTGATAATGGCATTTCTTTTTTCCCAGTAATTGCAATTGAAGAACCTGAAGCTCATCTACACCCAAACGCACAAAAGAAGCTATATAAGCAACTAAATGCACTGCCTGGACAAAAAATTATATCAACCCATTCTCAGTATATAGCAGCGTCAGCAGAAATTGATGAAGTGAATGTAATGTATAAAGGAACAAGTGCAATTTATGTTAACTGTATCAACAAATCAGTTTTATCACAAGAGGATATAAGAAAGCTGCGACAGAAAGTAATAAGAACAAAAGGGGAAGTCTTTTTTAGTAAAGCTTTGATCTTGTTTGAAGGTGAAACAGAAGAGCAAGCACTCCCCATATTTGCTCAAAAACATTTTAGGTGTGATCCTTCGGAACTCGGCATAGACTTTGTTGGAGTCGGAGGTGCAGGACAATACTTACCTTTTATTCGCTTTGCTGAAAGCTATAATATTCCATGGTATATATTCAGCGATGGGGAAGATGCTCCAGTAAGAGATATGACAGCTTCAGTGCAAAAAGTAAGAGGTAATAGTTTTACAAGCATAGAATCCGAAAAGAATATTTTTATAATACAAGATGGTGAAGATTTTGAAAAATATATCTGCAAGTCATATTTTAATGAGATTCGAGATTATTATAAATCAAAAGTTACTGGTGAGTGTGATAACGAGAAAAAGAAACTTGCACTTGACAGAACCATATCAAAATGGACTGAAGATACCATTCTCGAAAAAGCAACAAAGCATAAAACACAATGGGCTCCAATACTTGCAGATGCAGTTAGTAACTGCGATAAAGGTTTGCCATTGTTGGTCAAGGAACTATTAGATAAAGTTAAAATAGATCTAGGTTATGAGTGACAATATTAAATTATCAGAAATGCAAGAGAGTGTTGCATCTTACGGAGAAGGTGCTCTGTTGGTAATGGCAGGAGCAGGTAGTGGGAAAACAAGAGTACTGACTGAACGTATTAAAAGATTGTCCGGTACAACTAAGAAAAGGGTATTAGCAATCACTTATACTAATGCCGCGAGCAAAGAAATTGTTGAGAGACTTGAGAGTGATATTGATGTGAATGAAAAATTATTCGCAGGAACATTTCATGCTTTCTCTATATCAGTATTAGAAAGTCATGGTAGTAATATTGGGCTAGTTGAATTGCCTCAAATATTTTCTAATATGGATGACCGTATTAGTGTTTTGGTGGCTGCGATTAACAGTGTTCCTAATGTCAAATCAATGTATTCAGAAAAAGACGAAAAACAAAAGAGTCGCTTTAGATATGATGTTCTTGATTTATTTTCTGGGATAAAAAGAAATGTTATTTTTGAAGAAGATCTCGAATGCGAAGGATATGACAACAATACTATTTTGCTTTATAGTGCATATATGCGAACTATGAAATCTTTGAATGCAATTGATTTTGATGATTTATTACTACTTACATATCGACTCTTTGTTTCATATCCACAAATTGCAAATTTATATCGAAGAAGTTTTGAATACATTTGTGTAGACGAAGCTCAAGATCTGAATAAGGCTCAATATATGCTACTGCGCGCTTTAATGGGATCTGATTATAAAAACATTATGCTTGTAGGAGATCCAAATCAATCAATATATGCCTTTAATGGATCATCGTCTAAATATATGATGGAGTCTTTTGTTCAAGATTTTGAACCTAAACAAATAAAACTCATTGAAAACTATAGAAGTTCAAAAAAAGTACTTGAACTCGCTAATAAAATAATGCCAAACTCAACAGAGATGACTAATATTGTAGTTGAGGGTGGTTGTGATATTCACTCTTTTGAAAGTGATAAAAGTGAATCAGAGTGGGTTGTTAGAAAAATTAAAGAGCTGCTATCTAATAATACTCTTTCTGATATTGAAGGAGACATAAATGTTAATAATATATCCATTTTAGCGAGAAATAGATATCTATTTAATGATATAAGATCATTGCTTGAAGAATCGAATATTAGATGCTACTTTAAAAACACTTCGAGTGATGTGGATTTTAATTCAGAGTCTATGGATATTCTTCAATTGGCTCTTCAAGTAAAAATAAATCCATTTGACAGATTGCATTTATCTCATCTTGAAAAAAAATTAGGAATAAGAAATGTTAAAGTATTAAGTGATATTCTATTACATAGTGATATTTTCGATTATCATCTAGATATTATTAGCTCAGTTCAGCGACTCTCGATTGACGGCTCTAATTTTAAAAAAACTATTGCTGAAATTAAAAATAAATTCGAGAATGTATCAAATTACATATTAAATGAAAATGAACGAGCTTACTTTTTGTTTGATTGTAATACTCTACTAAGTCATTGGCACATATATAATAGAAATACCACTAATCCGTCGTTGTCCGCTTTTAGAAATGCTATGTCATTAGGTCAAACATCCCAGTTAACTATTCCTGATGGTATTGCATTAAGCACTGTGCATACAATGAAAGGGCAAGAAAATGATATTGTTTTTCTTATCGGAATGGATCAAGGAACATTTCCTGATTATAGAGCTACAACTGCAGTTGAATTAGAGCAGGAAAAGAACAATCTATATGTTGCTATTACTAGAGCGAGAAGATATATTTACATAACGTATCCATTAAGTAGGATGATGCCGTGGGGAGATGTGAATTTGCGCTATAAATCAAAGTTGTTACCAGATGTTTATATTTAACACTAAGTGTATGGTTATCCAAATAAAGGAACTACTACATATATAAAAAGTATTTAATCAGATGCTGTAAATCAGGATCAGACCTAATTCGTTTCTGACAATAAACGACTTTAATGTACCCGTTCGCGAGATTTAGACAATAAGCTATTCTTTATTTCATAGGTTTAATAGATGACTCAATAAACGCGACTTCTTCAGATGTTAGCTTATATTTAGCATAAAATTGATGGTCAATATCACCTTGCCAATTGATGTCCGAATTATCATTAAAGTTTTGCAGAGGAATAAACTTGTATGTCTTTGCTGTACCATGTTGGCTAATTTTTGCTAAACTGTGCAAAAATCTACTGAAGCGACTTTGTAAGTATTTTGACAAGTTTCGACTAGATTGTTCATTTAGTTTCAAATCAGCACCAACTACAAGAAAAGTCTCTGTGCAAATCGTTTTAGGTTTCCCAATAAATGAATTCTGGTTATCGTCATTTAGCTCTGTCCCTATATTATTTGACTCAGGAACATATACTTTCCAATTATATATCCAATCTTTATGTGAAGATATCTCTGAATATTCCACCCATCCTGTTTTGTTTTTTCTTCCATAGCAAAGAATTGGGTTCACGAGATCATCTTTTGTTGCTCTAAATCTCTCATCTGATATAAAATATGTTCTAAAACCAAATGACTTAGCAGAAGACACGCTCTGCGCAAGACTAATAAACTCGTCTTCCTCACAACACGTTACTTTAGCGATAATCGAAATAGCCATTCCATGACGAATAAATGTATCAGAGTCGTTTGACTTTAAAGTGCGCATTATTTCGAGCCGTGATCCATTCGCTTGACATGTTACTACTTTTGTTAAATTCGATTTATTATTGTACTCATCGTCCCAAAGAAAATAGCATATGCCACCGCGAATATTGGTATTAGGGAATAAATCGGCAGGATTTAAATAATCATAAAGCTCACGCATGCGCACATCACTCAACATGCTATCTCTAAATTCATCCAACCCCTTTCCTCCAGCATACCATCGTGTAGGGATAATCATAGAAGCAAAATTTGGATTTAGTTTTCGTGCAATATCTACAAAATGGTTGTAGATGGGTCTGGCGCTTGCTTTCGCACCGCCATCCATTACTTGATAAGGTGGGTTTCCAACAATTGCATTGAATTTCATAACTGTTTTAGTATTTGTTGAAAAATATTTTTGACTGTTTGTGGTTTCTTTAATAAAGTTATCTGGTTTATTTTCAATTTGGTTTATCAAATCCTCGAAGTGACGTGTGTTTATCTGCGAGTTTTTGTAACCGATTAGTGTTCTTTTTGTTATTTGCTTTGCCATAGGTGTTTTGCAAATAATATAGATATTCTCAGCTACTGTCTTTAGCCATAGCTCTTTTTCTATTTCCTCATTAAATTCAGTAGCACTATACTCCTTACACCGCATACGGAAAATACTATAAACCACAAAAAGTGGATATAACCCTGTTTTGGAGTTAATCTCTAAAATACGAGCTGAGCTATTTGCCAAGGTGGCGGAAGTGACATCGTTATGATCAACAAAACGGGGTTCATCAAGCAGTGTCATATAATCTTCACTATAGAATACATAACCGCCTAAGCAATCACCCAAGTGCATGTTAACCACTCTCCAAGGTGTCAATACTGTTTCCTTGTCAGGGTTTTTGAAAGTTGACAATATTTGGACGATACGCTGAACTCGCTCTGTTGGAGGCAATGCGTCGGCATTACGACTTTGGCTACGTATCTTGCGACCAGCTGCTACAAAAATATCAGGATCAAAATATTTAGTAAATTCGTTAAACATCTGCTTTGTGACACCTTTCGGCATGAACTCCGTCCACGAAAGTGCATCTATTTTTTCAGTGAAATTATCTAGTGTAATATCCTCATCATCTTCTAATTCAGCGCCATAAATAATCAGAGGAATTCTTATAGAGATCCCTCTAAGAATTGATATTGCAGTTTGCTTTTGCTGATTCTTATTTTTCGCCTTCTCTAGCAACGCTTTCTCATCTTCAGAGAGTTCATCTTTTGGTTTTTTTTCAACCTTTTTTAGCCTTTCATATTCCTCATCAGTTAATCCTTGGTCATTGACATCTACTTCATTTAGCTTTTTTGTTTGTTTGCTTGTTCCGATAATTTTCATCAATTCTTTAAATGCCTTTAAGTCTAAACTATTAAGCTTAAGCAATTTATCATTGTACATATGAACATCATCAAAACCATTACTTACAACTTTGTCTGTATATATTTGCTTGAGCTGCTGAAGCATACTGTCTACATCATACTCCCGCATCTGAGTGCCATCTATGGAGATAACTGGACAGAAATTCAAGAACTGACCAATGATATCACGGTCATTATCACTCGTTTTACCCGCTGTGGCTGAAATCTTACTAGTTTCGGCTAATATTTTAAGTGTTCTATCTGGAGCAAAATCAAAAACGTAGCACTGCTCCTTCATCCTCCCATTAATTGAGGCTGGTGTTTGGACCCTGAATATTGTCTGCATATAGCTTGCCGCCCTTGTAGAATAGCTCCCAGAAAGCATTAAAACAGCTGTCCATTCTGGTACCGATACGCCAGTTGTTAATCGTCCACATGATAGGGTGATAGAGTATCCTTCATCTGGATTATTTCCAATTGCGTGTTTGACTAATGCCATAGCGTCAGTATTGGCTTGCTCTTCGTCTCCATCACCTGCAACATTAACGATATTAAAGACACCGCTGCCAAATACAGGATGCTTCTTCAAAAGTGCGCTAAGCGCCCTTGCCTCTTTGACGCCTGGTACCATCCAAAGGGAATGACGAAAAAACTCACGGTATTCATTAGTGGAAAATGGATAGTTGCTATTCTCATCAGCATGGGTTATGAGATTAAGAAAACTAACTACGTCATTCTCATGAACAAAATCACCGACCTTGCTACTTTCAGGAATATGCCTCTTGTCTTTGAGCATATCTCCCGTCCACGTACGAAAAAATTCGCGAAAATTAAAAGCTTTATCTTCAAAATCTTCGTATCCAGAAATTAATTTATTGAGACTGTAAGTATATATATTCAAGCGAGGCAAACCATCATAGGGATTTGAATCACAATAGCAATTCTTTATCCAATGACTCTTAGCGGACTGCTCCATCACATAATCCCATGTGTATATCTCGCTCTCCTTGTACTCTTCCAATAGATTGAAGGGTGTACCTGATAACTCCAGTAACTTGGTATTATTGCCTACAAGCTTATGCTTTATGCTGCCACCGAGTTCCGTTTTTGTACCTTCGTGGGCTTCGTCAATTATCACAAAATCCCATTCAGTTTCAAATACATCAAGATTTTTTTCATGTTTACCTCCAATCAAATCGGAGCCTCGAAGATCTTGAATAGATGCAAAGTAAACATAATTTTTTGTAGATTTTTCTAAATCAGGGAGAGTTATATTTAGTTTTTTTGCCCCAAATGTATAATCATCTCTATCGTAAAATATTTTTTGGAAATCCTCAAACCAGCTATCACTTACAACGGGTCTATGGGTAACAATAATCGTTCGCTTGAACTCCATTTGCTTAACTACCTCAAGTGCCGAAAGTGTTTTACCGAAACGCATCTTTGCATTCCATAGCATTCTAGCATTCTTTTTGAATTGTGCAATCGTTTGCTTAATGGCATTTTTTTGTTCAGGTCTAAACAGAATAGGAGTTTTTCCTTTTGATATTTCACTATTGTTTAGTGATTTTCGATTTTCTTTAACAGCTTTAATTGCTGAAATTGCAGTTATTAAATCTACTTCAAACCACTCATTTTGCTTACGCTCCGTATCAAATTGCTTTCTTTCTATTCCTGAAGCTATTAGGACATTATGAACGTCGTAGTCTCTAAAACCGATTATTTTTCCGCTAGATTCATATAAAGCTAACTCTGTATGCAACAGTTCATAGCTTATACCTGCAGTCGTAGTATAGGTATTAATTCGCTCTCTAGCGGCTTTATTTAATGCAGTACACGAATTATGGAGCAGCGAAATATCCTTAACAGAATGAATCGTAGCCTCTCCAATCTTTAGATAACCATTGTGAGTATCACTTTTGATTGTGAATATATATATGAGCTTGTAATTGAATGTATTTATGAATTTTTCCATAGATATTTATCCTTTCAGTAGAGATGTGTATTTTATGACACCACCAGTTTTCCAATTTTTAATTTTGCAATATACGCCATTATGTTTATAGATATTATTATTTAAGCATCCATCGCATTGTGCAACTGTTTCCGTAGTTTCTCCGAATAAGTTTGTTTGTGTATTGATAGTCTTCTTACAACTATTCGGAATAACACCTTTAAGTCCATCCATCTGCCAAATATTCCACGAAATGATTTGGGCTATTTCTCTCACATTTACTTTAGGTGGTAACTTTGCGAATATTGCTTCGTAAAAATCTATATAAGTGCATAAAATATTTTCGCGAGCCAGAACTAGATTATCGCCCTGCCACTCGAATCCATATATACTCTGTATTGCGACCTTCGCCCATTCTAGCCAGCTTTCATCGGTTGACGTATTTTCCGAAACAACGCGCAGTTTTCTATCTAATAAGCCTATTCTATTTTGCGTAGATATAGGTGTTCCTGTGATAGTGTCATATCGACTTGTTAAATAAGGAGCCTCACCACAAGTAATCTCTAACCTTATCTCGTGTACATATTCCTGCCACTTTTTTTTATTATTGAAAGGGATTCTGCGAGCTTTGGTTATCCATCCCTTATCTACTTCAATATTGAAAATGCCTTTTTCTCCAAACCAAGCTGCGTCAATAAGGTTATTTTGGCAATTACATATCCATGATGGTGTAAAAACTTCTGCCTTATCTCTAATGCGCGATTGTTGCTCATCACGAGTTTTTTGTACCCTAGGGCGTATTACGGCACCATTCTCACCAGATATAGATTCTACTGAAATCTCAGAATTGCAGTTGTACTCACGACCCAATGGCTCATAATTATCTGTCGCCCAAATAATATTACCGCCAGAGCTTCTGTCTTTCAATAGTAGTTCAAGCAATTGCTTATCATACTTTAAAAGTTCATTCTCTTTGATGTCTACTACATTACTTCGCATGGTTTCTGGGGATGCTTAGAACCGATTCTTGTCCCTTTAGATTAACACAGCCTGCGTCATATTTCAAGCCGTTTTTTTGCGTTTGTCACGCGTCATAAATATTTTCTGTCAACGTACTCTTTCTACCCCACCTCAAACACCGCCTTCTCTATCTCCTCCACTCCTTGGTTGAGCATCTCCAATAATTCTCCTAGCGTGTTTCTGCTAATCCCTGTCCTCATCGCTAACTCTCTCACGCTCTTGTATCTTCCAGTTTCTAATAGCCTTTCCACTCTTAAAGCGTTT
>CAYJML010000031.1:0-10159 GCA_964371515.1 uncultured Akkermansia sp. | reverse complement strand
CGAATGATAGAAGGCTATAAAGGCTAAGAAGAGAATGTTCATCATAAGTTAGATTTCATCGGTTTAGAGATATAATTAGATTGTTGCGCTATTGAATACTACCTACATATCGTAGCATACGATTGTGATATGGCAATGACTAATATTTCATTTCGTAAAGCAGGAAAAGCGAAAACCTAGTTGAGAAGAGTACTTGATCTATTTTTCTTCTCTGATAATATTTCTTAGAATAATTCTATTTAATAAATCCTTGAGACAGACCTAATCTTGAGGCGTAGATTTATCTTGCCAGCACCCCTATCATTACCTAGAATGCATCCATGAGAATAGTCCACGCTCTCGCCCTGATCACCTGTGCCCAAGCTCTACACGCGCAAGCACTCCCCCCGCGTAAACTAGAAGAACAAAAAGCCGAGCACTCCCCCCTCTCCCAGCTGAACGCGGCTGAGCTCAACTACCTCATCACCACCCTCATCCTCTACGTCGAAGTCATTGCCATCGACATAGAAAACGAACTCAACAAGGTGAAACCTGCAGAGAGTGAAGTAGAGCAGATGGTACACAAGAGACTCACCAGCAGAAATATTCCTCTCAACGGGCTAAATCGTGAGCAGATAGACTTCCTCACGCAAAAGCGCAAGATACAGCAGGATGCCCTCACCGCGATGAAGGGGAAAACACAGGTCGAGCAGCAAGCCATCTTCGATCAGATGGTGACTGATCTCAACGCGCACCTTTCAACAGCTAGCGATAGCGTCAAGCCTCTTCTCAGTGGCAGTGAGCAGCTCCGCGCACTCAGCGAGCTCTTCCAGATAGACACACACTTCAACAACATCATCGCCGAAGCGAATACCAAGCACACAGACCCTACCCAGCAGGCACTGCATCTTGTCACAGGGCTACGCGCCCTCGCGGACAAGCTCCGCCTGACTCTACGCTAAGCCACCCAGCTCAAAAAGCAGCCCCCACCGAAGGCACCAGTATGATATCATAGCCGAAGATATCGGTGAAGAGATCTGACTTCTGCCGCAGGGCTAGATTCTCAATGCTGAGGTCATGTACATCTGGCACGACCAACTCGATAAGACGCGGGTGCATGCGCACCGAGAAGTCTTGGATGCGTGAGGCATGCGAACGCTCCATCGCATCTGCTATGCGCAGCAGAGAGGCTAGCTTCTGCACGCGCAGTCTATCCCTCTGCTCCATTTCTGCATAGAGCCGCACGCGCGTCGATGGCGCACCATGCCTGTGGTAGCGTGCCAGCAGTGCGACGATCTCGACATCCACGCGAGAGAGCCCAAAGTGCTCTGAATTAAGAATAATATACTGGCTATGGTGGTGGTGACTCTTCGGGCTAATCGCAGTCCCTACCTCATGCAGAATAGACGCAACATGCAGCAAGAGCCTGTCATGGGAGCCTAGCTTGTGCAAGTCAGCCAGCTCATCAAAGAGCCGCCCACAGAGATGTGCCACCTGCTCTCCATGCACACCGCTGACGAGGTAGCGCGAGGCGAGTAGAGATGAGAAGTGAATGACCTCCTTCTCCAGTGCCCTATTCTGCTTAAGGCTCGGCATCAGGGTGCGCAGGTAGCTATACTCGGTATTCTCCGCGTACACCATCACCTCAGAAGCCTCCAGTTGCTCCGCAAAAAGCTGGTAGAACACCAGCGTTGGTAGGAAGCTGCGCACACTCGCGTAGGTCAGCTTGTAACGCTCCACGCGCTGGTTGATCGAAAGCGAGCTTATCTCTTCTATATAAGAAGCTAAGGTATCTTTCACACAGTGAACACCGCCACAATCTATGCCCACAATGGGTTGGAACTCAGGAGTGAGAATCAATAGGAGGTCTGGCTTCTCCTGAAAGCGTCGTCTATAATCATAACCCACCTGCTCAATCACACCACGCAGATGGTCATGAATCAGGCTACTCTCATCCTGAGAGAAGGCATAGTCGGCTACTCCTATCCCCTCTGCCGCGCGGGATGAACCCATGCGATAGCAGGCGTAGAAGTTGATACGCTTTCCTTCAAAAGCCATCACGCGCGTATTACCATGTCCCACATGGAGCAAGAGGATGCTCTTTCCCTTCAGCTCCTTATTCTTGTTGATAATCTTGCGTGCTTGTAGGTAGAGCAGTCGAGTTGTCTCGCCATCATCCATCACCTGCAGGCGTAGGCCAGAGGCGATGCTCAGACGATTCACCAGCGTATCCAGATTATCCAGATCTCGGAAGATATTCGACGCGCGTAGCTGGATATCGAGGGGGCCTGCTAGCTTATACTCCTCGAGCAATTTTGCATAGTCCGCTATGATGCGCACGCACTGATCCATCGTCTCTCGCGCGATGACATTCGATGAGAAGATCTCATGCGCGAGATCCAGTGGCTGCGTCAGTCCGTCGAGCAGGCGCGGCTTTCCCTCACCATGCTTCGCGGTGACAATCATCGAGACCGAGTGAGCTGAGAGGAATATCACAGCCTGCATCTCGAGATCTGTCGGATCGATATGTCCCTGATCACTCATCATAACATCATGCGAAAAAAAAGCCTAGCGCAGCACGCGCTTCAGAAGCACCTACACGAGCGAAATAACCACCTTACCCGCGCGGAACTCTTGCTGTGCGTGCGTCACCGCCTCGGTGATCTCATCGAGCGTGTACACGCGATCCACAGCCTGCTGGAGCTTACCTGCTGCCATCGCATCCACGAGACTCGTGTAAGCTGCTTCTACCTCCTCGCGAGAGGCGCGCTTCAGCCACTGCGTGCACCAGAGACCCTTCAGCGTGATATCCTTGAAAATGAGCCAGCCATTGGGTACCTTGATACTCTTCTTACTCATCGCGCCAAAGGTGATCATCGTCCCCTGAGCTGCCAGCATATCCATGAGACGTAGAGCACTCTCTCCGCCCACACAATTCGATGCGAGCACAGGACGTGCACCATCTAGCTGCGCTAGAACACCCTTCACCATATCGGCATCATCCTCACCGACGACGATATCAGCTCCCAGAGCCATCAGCTCATCGCGAAGCCCATCGGGGCGGCGCACCACGTTCACCGTATGCACACCCATCGCCTTCGCTAGTTGAATCACGCAGCGACCGACACCCGAGTTCGCCGCATTCTGCACGATCCAGTCACCGGGCTTCAGATTCACAAACTGCGTCAGGGCGAGGTAGGCGGTGAGGGGGTTCACCTTTAGCATAGCAGCCTGCGTGGCATCCACGTCCTTGCGAATCTTCAGCAGAGACGTAGCTGGGAGCGTCACATACTGCGCCCACGCGCCAATTCCTTCCAGTAGGATCACGAGATCTCCTACGCCAAATGCTGCGTCTGCGCTCTCATGCACGAGTCCTACGCCCTCCAGACCTGCGGAAGAGTCAGGCAGCTGAGGCTTCACCCCATAGACACCTTGTACAAAGTTAATATCAGCAGGGTTCACAGGAGCGGCAATCATCTTCACCGTCACCTCTCCAGCAGCGGGAGCTGTGAGAGCGCGCTCTTTTACACTGAGTACCTGCTCAGGTTGACCTAGCTCGGAAAAGGATGCATACTTGTATTGAATCGTCATGATAGCATTTTACACCATCCCTCCGTCTGGCGCAAGAAGCAATTCTGCCACGCCTGTTCTCCCTTACACAACATAAAGCTGCATGTTCCACGTAGAACATGCAGCTTTGTTAAAAATACGCTTCAGCAGCTTTCTTAGTCCAGAGGGTACTTTGGAGAGACCCCATAGCGGTTCACGCCGCGAGAGCTATCCTTGCAGCTAATCAGAAGCCAAATCAGCGCGCAGATGAGAGGGATCACCCCGACACCTATTATCAGTGACAGAGCAGCTTCCGACCATGCCTCGCTAAAGACATAGGCCATGTAATCTAGCTCGGCTTCATACTCGCTCTTCGTTAATAGATCCTCTTCAATTTGCAAAACGAGAATCAGATTATCAACAAGCGGCTCGACACCTTCGTATGCCTTGATCAGGGAACTTGTAAAATGCACAACTGCCCCTGCAAAGGTCAGAACAGGCAGGGTATGGAGGAGGAAAACCCACGTACCCGAAAGCCCCACATCATGGAAACGACGCACAGACACCGCAAAAGAGGGCAGAAGCATTACCAAACTATAGATCACGGATGCAAAGGGTATAATCATACCAAAATACGCTACAGGAGTACTCAGCATAAAGGCAATCAGCGTATACGACCAGAACTCGGCACGTGTTGCACGTCCCTTGAAGCTCGCGTAGTGAGAAAACGCATAGGTGAAGTTACTCCACAGGTCAGCTTTATCCGGGCGTAGATCGTAGAAGCACTTCGGGCAAACTGGCGGGACTCTCCCCTCCTCGTTCAAAGGTATAGTAGCGCGACATTTCTTATCAGGACAAGCCTCCTCTATCATTGTAGCTGGTGGAGGTGGGTTGGGTAGCTGTGATGAATGCGACGCTGCTGGTAAGAGCGATGAATACTGCACCCACTGATTGCCACCCCTTTGCGAGACCAAGGTGTCGAGATTAATCTTCTCCGCTAAGTGAAGTTCGCGCAACTCCTCAATCGTGAAAGGCCCGATTGGCTCTCTGTCCTGTAAATAATAAAACGTTTTCATAACGTATAAGAGGGTGAAAATTATAGCAGCTGCATCCTAGCTGAGCAAGTGCAATGTAAATAATAACATCAACAATAGTGTTCCATGTGGAACAGAATTCTTTTCCTTGCAAGCACGGGACAATACCTGTATGGTGGTAGCATCACATGTCACTACTCGCGCACAGCATCCCCTCGACTCTCTTTATTCTAGGCCCTACAGGCTCGGGGAAAAGCGCACTCGCTGTCTCCCTCGCAGAGCGCATCGGTGACTGCGAAATCGTCAGTGCCGATGCCTATCAGATCTACAAGGATCTCCCTATTCTGACGGCTGCACCCAGTGTGCGTGAGCAGGCGCGCGTCACTCATCACCTCATCCATCAGATTGAGCTCAGCGAGACGCATGATGCCTCTGTGCATGCCCGCATGGCACAACGAGCTATAGCCGATATCCACTCACGTGGAAAGCGCGCCATCATCACGGGCGGATCAGGTCTCTACGTGAAGTTTATCTCACATGGCATCTCAGAGGCTCCACCCTCTGACTTGGAGCTGCGAGCACAGCTCGAAGAGCAAGACACAGCACAACTCATCGAACAGTTCAACCAACTCGACCCAGAAGGACTGGAGCGCACCCCTGTAGAAAACAAGCGTTACCTCGTGCGCAATCTTGAAATCGTCCTCCTAAGCGGCAAGCCCCTATCCCATTGGCGTAAAAACTGGGAAAATAAGCCCGCCATAGGACCTGGCTGGGCACTCCAGTGGGATGTCGCCAGCCTCGATGAGCGCATAGCCGCGCGTGCTCGTCTCATGATCGAATCAGGAGTCTGCGCAGAGCTTCAGAAAGCGAAAGCTGCACTCGCTCTACGTGGGCGAACTCTCTCAGCAACCGCCAAGAAAACACTCGGAATGAGTCACGTAGAACAGCTCATTCTTGGTGAAATCTCCACCGATGAATGCATCGCTAAGCTAGCATTAGCAACACGCCAATACGCAAAAAGGCAGCGCACCTGGCTGAGAAGGGAGAGCTGGCTCACAAGCCTAGACGCGCATACCAGGAGCGAAAATGAGCTAGTAGAAGAGATCATTTGCAAGCTTCACCCCTGAGCTCTCAACTCTGTTCCACGTGTCTGCACCTTGATCGAACGGCTACGCATTGGTCACTACTATGCCCAGCTTCCCTCTTGACCGCACTCCCCTACCCTGCTATCATTTCATCATGCGCCTTCACTTGCTCCTTTTATTTACCCCCCTCGTGCTCGCATCTCCTCCAGCGGAGCTCGTCGAGCGTGCTGGACAGGGCGACATCTCCTCACAGATCTCTCTAGCGGAATACTACGCTCATCCAGACCACTATGCCCCGCACAACATGCTCACGTGGTACATGAAGGCTGCTCAAGCTGGCTCTGCTCGTGCGCAAGCTATGGTTGGCTATCTCCTACTCGAAGGCATAGGCGCCCCTTCACATCCACCCACAGCCATGCCATGGCTCGAATTAGCAGCAGAGCAATCTGATACAGAATCGCAGCTTCTCCTCGCTTCCATCTACTTGAATGGCAGCCATGGTATCCCTGCGAATCACGCACTGGCTTTTCACTACTTCTCACAAGCTGCAAAAGCGAAGCACCCACAGGCACAACTCATGCTTGCCATCTGCCTCGAACATGGCATAGGTTGCAAACCCGATAGCAGCCTTGCGCTTCTGTATGCTCAGAAAGCGGCAGCGCAAAACAACGCACAGGCACTCACATTTCTCGGCGATTTAGCTCAAAAAAGTGTTCCACATGGAACAAAAAATCACCTTCCTACAGCTAAGCCGCCCTTATCTCCGACCGCTAGAGCCTACTATATGCACGCAGCCTTTCTGCAGCATGCAAAGGCGAACTACGAGCTCGCTCTGGACGCACTGAGAGAATCTGGCAATACACGCTTCTCAGATAGCAGGGAAAAACAAGAGGCAATCTTTTCTCTTTTTGAAGACGCGGCTACCGATGGATACGCACCAGCTATGTACGAACTCGCCCTGTGCTACCTATGGGGCTACGGGGTCGAGCCAGACGCACGCTACGCAGCCAAGCTCGCAGCAGATGCAAGTGCACATGGATACCACGCTGCCAGTTACCTAGTCAGCTACCTGCTCACTCAGGGTCTAGGGGCAGGACACCATCTCTTCTACGAAGAGAGAGATGATATTAACTAGGGTTTGCACTGTATCTTAACACTTTTTCTAAATCAAACTTATAGTAATGAATATAAAAGCTATATAGCTATTTTTAAATCATTATAATTATGTCATGTTAAGATTTATTTATTGACTTTACTTTTTATAGATGGTATTATGAAGCTCAAACTCATTTACAAACACTATGAAAATAAAGCTTCCATTAGCACTGAAGAAGACTCTGCTAACGGCTATTATAGTCGCTAGTAGCCAGATTAGCTCTCTGTACGCTGTTACCATCACGATCGATACACCGGGTGCTCAAGCACTCGCATGGCAAAACAACTCGGACATCGTCTTCGATGCTAACGATGCCGTTGTCAGCTATAACAGCAATCTCAGTGGCTTCCTCGGACTCACTGTCAACTCCACAGGATCATCACTCAGCTCAACTGGCGCGAACTATATCGTCTTCGGGGGCAATAGCACCCTTGATATCAATGAGGACTTCACACTAGACTTAGGCTCTGGCTCTTCATCCACGAACCAATTTGACCGTAACTTTGCCATGTCAGGTCATACAATTACCACTGATGTAGCCTCTGGGAAAACCTTTAACCTACTCGGCGACATCGTAGGCGACTCTGGCGGTGGGCTCGTCGTACAAGGTGGAGGAACGCTCAACTATACCTACACAGATATCAACTCAGCTGCTGGAACGCAGCATGCTGGGGTGCATCTCACTATCAGTAACGCCACCTTCGACATCAGCAGCAACGATGCGGCTCACTTTGGCAACCTCATGCTACAAGGAAACGTCAATCTGAATGACGGCGCAACCATGAAACTCATGACGGGTAATATCAGCATGTCGCACACCATCAACGCATCTGGTGCTACCACCATTACTGGCGCAACTAATCTCACGCTCACTGGACGCATTGATGTAGCTAATACAAGTACGCTCATCGACTTTGGTACCAGTGCCGTAAACCTCTCTGGCATCACCTTGGATCTGGGTACTGGCTACGAATTAGACACCAGCTACAGCCTATTCAAGACGACACAGGAAAACAGCGCTTTTGATGCGAGTGGTATCGCCAATTTCACGATCACTGGTCTCACTAGCTCGAGCCATCAGACTGTCTGGTCATACGATGCTGATCTAGACACCTACTCCTACATGATCGTCTCCAGCTCTGGTAACGTCTGGCAAGGTGGCAATGGCACACTCGTGAATGGCGAAGAAGTAGGATGGAGTGGAGGTCCTGTCAACACCGCCAACGACATCGAAATCGCTAATGAAGGCGGCACCATCACAGTTGATTCCGGAGGTGCTACAGTTAACAGCATCACTGTCACTGGTAATAACAATTACACCATTAATGGCGGCAGCCTCACCATGCAGGGCGAACTGACCATGGAAGGCGCGGGCACTCTCACCCTCGCCACAAGTGGCACAGGGCTGCATGGCGAGAAGACTGTCACCAGCGGCACACTAGCCGTAGGAACAGCCACAGCTCTTGGCAATGGACTCATTCACTTAGCATCGGGCACAACGCTGGAAATAGCATCCGGTCTTGGCGAAGTAGTCAATACAATCGATGGTGAAAACCGTCGCTACGGAGCAGGTTACACTGTCCGCGTGGGGGAAAACACCACCTTCACTGAGAACGCGCGTCTCTGGATGGGTGGAGGTACAGTCACGATCACGGGTGGGGGCACCTATGAAGTATCCACTATCCTACTCAACCAACCAAGTGGTCAATCCACAACATTGTCTATCGAAGCTGGCACGACATTTTCCATCACAGGAGAGGCACTCAGCACATCAGGTGGTTCAGGCGCCTTCATGGTAGGTCACTGGCCGAATGTTGCCAATACGCTTAACATCTCAGGCAAGCTTATCTCCAACGCTGGACTCTCCACGAGCTCGGGTACGGTCACCATCAACGTGAATGACGGAGGCGAGCTCGAACTACTCAAGGGACTGGTGCGTGTTTCTGCGAACAATGCACAGTCAACCCTCAACGTTCAAAGTGGAGGTACTCTCACCCTGCACAACCGCTCTGGTAATCAGGCAAGCATGAATCTTAATATAGCGATTCAGAACAACGCGACAATCAAAGCTGGCGTGACAACAGGATCAGGCTTCTTCGATACGACAGTCACTGACACGTTTAACTACGCAGAAAATGCCTCGGTCAACTTCCTTGCAGAGGCCTTTAATCAGCGCCTCATCCTTGATCACGCGGTAGATCTCGGCACAGGAACAGCCAGCATGTCTGGAACTGGATACGTCAGCTTCGCACAGGGTGGCAGCATGGGAGCAATTGACTCAGAAGGCGTTGTTGAAATACGCAATAACGCATCCCTCGAGGTGACAAACAGCGCCACCATAGGAGAAGGACAGATAGAAATCACCGCTGCTGATGCAACTGCACCCATCGTCATGAGCGCACACACCAGCGAGAGCGCCACCATCTCTGGCTTCCAGCTCACTAACGCCACCATAGACAATGGAAGCATCAATATGAATTCAACTGATCTATGGTTGAGCAATTCAGTTATCAGTAATAGTTCCATCACAAATACTGAGCAAATCAGCCTCCTCTCTGGTACCACCGAATTGCGTGATACCACACTAGAGGCTGGCACCACCTTGGGAATAGCATCTAACGTCACACTCATTCTCTCTGGCGCGTCACTCAGCGGTATTGAAGATATCATAGCCGCTGATGATACATCTCGCCTTGTTGCCATAGGCCTAGACATGAGTGCGCTCAACTCTACGCTCACCATCCCTGCGGAAACCAGCAAGCAGCATACCTCAGAATCCCTCGCCGCAGGTGGTGAGATGGAGGACATGTATGTCTACGAGCTCTCCTACACAGACATCAACACCCTGACCACCCTGGATATCACAGTGGATGACACCCTTACTCTGAATCTGAATCTCTCAGGAACAGATCTGGATGACTTCTATGCACGCTACAGAACGGGTCTGGTCGGTATCGAACTGCTCAACGTTGATGAATTCCAAGGCTACTATGGCAACGTCGAGATCATCGCAGGCACAGGAGAAGCTTCTCTCTTCGCACAAGGAGTCGTCCTGAGCACCGATGGTAACGTCCTCTTCTACATCCCTGAGCCTAGTACTGCAACACTCAGCCTACTAGCCCTCACCGGTCTACTAGCACGTCGTCGACGCAAGAACACCTAGAAACCTCCTCTCCTACACAACACAGTAGGAATCTCTCATCTAGCAGCCCAGTCCTCTCAGCGAGGGCTGGGCTGCTCTACTTCATACGAGCATAGGGAGCACTAGGGCATAAAAAAGGGTCAGTACCTATTGAGTACTGACCCTTTATCAAGCCGGTTATCAGATTCGAACTGATGACCATCCGATTACAAAT
>CAYJML010000030.1:0-14787 GCA_964371515.1 uncultured Akkermansia sp. | reverse complement strand
CGAGTGTGGTGAGGGAGTTCTTGAAGACCTGCTCAAAGCCGAGGAACTTCAGGATACCAAGATTGACACTTGGGTGGAAGCGAAGACCGCCCTTGTAAGGGCCAATCGCGCTGTTGAACTCAACGCGGTAGCCGCGGTTGACATGGATTTGACCTTTGTCGTCTGCCCAGGGAATGCGGAAAGTAATGACGCGTTCTGGTTCAACGATGCGCTCAAGGATAGCGTTTGCTTCGTACTTGGGCTGTGCATCAAGTACAGGGCTGATGGTGCCGAGCACTTCCTGTACTGCCTGAAGATATTCAGCTTCGTGGCTGTTCTTCGCACGAACCTGTTCCAATACTCGTGAAGTATATGTAGACATGTGTTTGAATGATGGAAAACGGGGTTAGCATATGCCGAGTAATTGGCATGGAGGCTTCCGCTGGGGCATATTCTATCATTTTTTTCTCTATGAAGAAAGTATTTTGTGGAGAGGTGTTAGAAAAAGCTAAAAGTGTCTTAGTTAGAGTTCGTTTGCTCAGATATGAGAGCTCCTATCACTGGGTGAAGGATGATTTTCTTGCCAAGTTGCTCTGCTTGCTGAGTTGTGGGAAGATCATTTTTGCTGTGGTAGCCCTCGGACATCAAGAAGGGGATGATGTGGATGCGCTTTGCCGCGAGCTCACTGAGCTTGTCCTCAAGCTTTTGACTCTCACCGAAGCAGGCGAGAGCGATTTCTACGTCTGGAAAGATCTTTTGTAAGCGGCGACAGAAAAGACCTGGCTCTGGAGCAGGGCTCTGTGTGCTCGCTGTCTGGTGAGCTACGAGTAAAAGGGCATCTCCTGCAAGGAGGCTAGGGCGTAGATGGGAGGCGACCCGCTGAGCTAGCCAAGGCGATGCTCCCAGGACGGGCTGCATGATGAGCTGGAGCTTGCCAGTGTCACCTTTCCCTTGGTGGCGGTAGGCTTCGATGATCTCGCGTTCGAGGCGTTCTCCGCTCGAGTAGCCACTCTGCATCATCATGGGGAAGATGAGGGTAGGCTTTCCTGCAGGTGGTAATTTCGCCTGCTTTAATGCGCCTAGCGAGCCAAAGTAGCTGCGAGACTCAGGAAGCTTAATGCCTGGTGGCGAAATGCCAACTCCTTGCTGAGAGTAGCTGACGATGAGATAGTAGCGAGTGTCGCGTGATAGAGCCCTATAGAATAGGATAGCAGCGATGATGAGTGAGAGCTGCGAGAGGGCGAAGTGGAAGTAGATGAGATTCCAGAGCTCTTTGGCTCTGTCGGGATGTATCCCCTCCTGCATGAGCTGGCTGCCGCAGTAATATGAACCCCAGATGGAGGCTGCAAAGGCGCAAGCGCATAGCATGAAGCTGATCTGTGTTGCGGAGAGCTTCTTCATGTAAAGGGGGGATGTACGAAGAAAAAACTGGTGCCTTGATCCTATGATGATAAGGCACCAGCGTATGAGTGATTTAGGCTGAATTAGGCCTTGCTTGCATCTGATTCGTTGATGTCGTCCGCGATAAGCTGGTCCGCCTTCATGACCTCATCCTTGAGGTTATGCTTGCGCGCAAAGAGGAGAACCACAGGTGCCGCAATGAAGACGGATGAGTATGTACCGAAGATCACACCGAATAGCATGGTGATGGCGAAGTCGTACATGGATGCACCACCGAAGGCGATGAGCGAGACAAGAACCGCGATGGTGGACAAGCTGGTGAGCATGGTGCGCGGCAGTGTGTCGTTAATCGCTCTGTTCATGATGTCAGAGAGCTTTTCATCTGGCTCTGCGAGGCGTATCGCTTCGCGTATGCGGTCGTAGATGACGATGGTGTCATTGATCGAGTAACCCGCTACGGTGAGGAAGGCACCGATGTGGATGATGTTGAGCTCTGTACCTAGTAAGATAACGAGTCCAATGATGAAGAGCAAGTCATGACCGATGGCGACGAGTGCCCCCATGGAGAATGACCATTCGAAGCGTATCGCTAGATAGATGGTGATACCAAGCAGACCAACAATGATGGCGGTGATAGCTGTCTTGAAGAAGGTGGCACCGAGTGAGGAGCTCACATTGTCCACACTGGGGATGGCGATGTTTGCCATGGCGGGGATATCCTTGCGCAGGCGTTCATCAATGAGTGTAGCCTCCTGTGTGGATGCACAGCGGATCTTGATGTTGAAGTCACCAGCACCGGAGAACTCTTGCACGGTTGGCTTCTTGGAGAGCTTCATGCTATCAGTGACCTTCTGCACGTCATGGTAGTCGACTTTTGCATCAGCGGGGATCACGTAGGTGATGGAGCTACCGCCGGTGAAGTCGATACCGAGAGCCTTGTCCTTACGCACGGTGAACGCATAAACCAGTGAGGCAATGATGAAGATGGTAGAGCCGATAGCGGCCACCTTGCGCCACTTCAGGAAGTCGAAGCGCTTGCCTTGGAAGGGAGCACGAGAGAACTTCATGTCCTGAAGAATGCCGAAGCGCTCGGTCCAGAAGAAGAGTACACGCGTGACGACGATTGCACCAATCAGAGAGGTGATGATACCAACCGAAGTCGTCACAGCAAAGCCCTTGATCGAGCCGCTTGCAAGCCAGAAGAGGATTACCGCGGTGAGAAGTGAGGTGACGTTGGAGTCAAAGATAGCGGAGAAGGCCTTCTCATACGCATTGCGCAGAGCAACGAGGAAGCTGCGTCCCTGAGCGCGTTCTTCGCGCATACGCTCATAGATGAGTACGTTCGCATCCACGGCGACCCCCATGGTGAGCACGATACCTGCGATACCTGGGAGAGTGAGTACGAAGCCAAAGAGGCTCATGAGACCGAGTAGGATGAGGGCATTGATGGTCAGACCAACCATAGCGACCATACCTGCCATGCGGTAGTACCAGAAGCAGAAAACGAAGATGGCGATCACGCCAATGATGCCTGCGAACTGACCTTGCTCAAGAGCGCTCTTGCCGAGCTGAGCACTCACATCCTTGCGGCCTTCTACCTTCAGGTCGTTGGAGAGGGGGTTAGCGAGAGCCTTGCAGATCTCATCCGCTTCACCTGGTGCGTTCAGGCCTTCGATGATGAACTCCTTGCCGAGTGTCGCCTTCACCGAGGGGGCGCTCTTCACCTGATCATCGAGGACGACTGCGAGTCTATCATAGCCCTTCTGCATGCCTGAGGTGAGGCGGTTCATCTTCTGTGCGCCTTCGTTACTGAGCACAACGGTCACCACACCGCGGCGCGCGCCATCGGGGCGAGCGGAGATGATGTCCTTACCCGTGACGCTCATGTCCTTCTGCTGAGCTGAGAATGGCTTCTGAACGACGAGGTAGTAGATGACGTGCTCGCCCTTCTTGTTGAGCATGGGCTCACCTGTGTCGGAATCATGCTGGGGGTACTCGATGAGGCGGTACTCCGTCAGGTTCATGTTGATGGGGAGAATGGGGATGGAGGGCTTGCGCAGGTGGAGAGCTTGCTCAGGATCTGCTGCTATCTTGGCAGCGTATTCAGCCTTTTTCTCTTCATAAGTTGCAAGCAGTTCGCTTACGGCTGGTGAGGCGAGGATTTCGCTCGAGTTTGGATGAACGGCAAGGAGATCGAGGCGTACGAGCTTCGTGAGCATGCGCACCATAGAGTCCAGCTTCAGCTTGTTCTTCTCCGCATCCTTGTCAAGCTGAGGAATCTGGAGAAGGATTTTGTTGCCACTGTAGATGATCTGTACTTCGCTTGTGCCTGTGGAGTTGAGTCGCTCGTTGAGGATATCCACGGCCTGTTCCATGTCGGTGGGGCTGGGAGGGATCTTGTCGCCTGTTGTATCATCCGTCTTGGGTTGCACTTCTAGGGTGAGTTCAGCGCCACCGCTGATGTCGATGCCGTAAGGAATCCCATTGCTGATCAGGGAGACAAACGAGAAAGTGGCAAGACCAAGGATGAAGATGCTGCCGGCAATGCGCATGATGCGATTACTCTCAGAGGAGAGATACCAGAAGAAGGCACCTAGCAGGAGGATACCTGCGAAGAAGATGAATCCGGGGCTGGCGAAAAAGGAGTGAAGTGTTTCTAGCATGAGACTACGTGGTGATGAAAGCGCAGATTCTAGCATGGCTTAACCTGTGGGTCAAGCCTCCTTTCTGCGTGGATAGAAGGGTGAGATCGGGGCTACTTGGATTGTGAGCAGGAAGGGGTCGATGAGTCTTCTTCATCAAGTGTGTCAGGTAGGAAAACCCCTGAGATGATGAACTCTCGTCCTAGTGTAGCATTCAGCACAGGAGCGCTCTTGACCTGTCCGTTGGTGATGATGGCGAGTCTGTCTACTCCCTGTTCTTTCCCTGAGCATAGAGCCTTCATCTTTTTCGCGCCTGCGTCATTGAGTATGACGTGGAGTGCGCTATCGTCGTGTTGACAGGCTTGGGCAATTTCTATGTCTTGATTGTCGATATAGATGTTTTGTTGTTTTGCTACGCTTGCTTTCTGGACGATGAGGTAGTTGATGATCTGTTTTCCTTGTTGGTCTCGCTGGGGGCTACCTGTTTGAGCATCATAGACTGGATGCTTCATGATGGTGTAGTTTGGCAGTGAGAGTTCAGTGGGGAGTGCTGGGAGAATGGATGAATCCGAGTTTTCGCCTTTGTTGTTTGAGCTGTGGGTGGCGATTATTGCTTGCACGCTGGGATGCGCAACTATCTGATCGGAGTTGCGGTGAACGGAGAGAATTTCAAGCTGCGGTTGCGTTATTGATGTAGTATTGGAGAGGTAGATTGTCTCTTCGTGGGGTGGGTTTCGCGTGGCTAGACAGAGAGTGAGAAGTATGGAGCACAAAGAATGGATGATCATAATCAAGATTATAGAGAGGGAGAAATGTGAAGTCAAGTTTCTTGAGACCCTTTTTGATTCGCCCTCTAGCTTGATTTATGGTAGCGTTATGCCAAGAAGGCATGAAAATAATGGTTAAAGCGAGCCCTGGGGCAAAAAAGAGTGCGCTACTAGGCTGGGCAGAGCACCCTGACAGCTCTAGTCCCGTATTGCGCGTGCGGATTGCCGCACCTCCCATTGATGGGAAGGCGAATAAGGAGCTGGTTCGTTTCCTTGCGGAGTGTCTCCAGTTACGCCGCTCACAGGTGCTGCTGCTCCATGGTGACGGGTCGCGTCTGAAGCTAGTTGAGCTGCCGGATGAGGTGCTGGCAAGGCTGGAGAAGCTGATTGCAGAGGCGGTTTAGTGCGAGGATAGCGGAGAAATAAGACTGTGCCTCTGTTTTGAACTTGAATATTTCTGCGGAGTGAGTATGATAGCCTCATACAAGGCATGCTCTATGAGGCGTGCATCCTTATTCACACACAACTGATCACATTCTACTATACTATTATGGCTAATCTTAACAAAGTGATGATTATTGGTAATCTCACCGCTGATCCCGAACTCCGCCAGACTCCACGCGGGACACCTGTCACCGAGCTGCGTCTCGCGGTGAACCGCTTCGTAGGAGGCGGTGCAGAAGGTGGAGAACGTCGCGAAGAGACTACCTTCCTCGATGTGACTTGCTGGGGTCGCCTAGGGGAGATCGCAGCTTCCTATCTCCAGAAGGGTCGCCCTGTCTTCATCGAAGGTCGCTTGCAAATGGATTCATGGGAAGACAAACAGACTGGTCAGAAGCGCAGTCGTATCCGCATCATCGCAGAGAATCTCCAGCTTATTGGTAGTCGTGATGGTGGTCCTGCGGGGCAGGGAGGCGGTGGAGGCAACTACCGTCAGAATCAGTCCTCTCAGCAGGGGTATCAAAACGGTGGTGGCTACAACAATGGTGGAGGTAATGGAAGCTATAACAACAACTCCTATAACAACGGAGGCTATAATGACGCGAATAACTACCAGCAGTCTTCCCGACCTGCGCCTAGTGCGCAGCCGCTTCCAGAAGAGGATGATGACATCCCTTTCTAAGCTCAGTTTTATGAATGGAGATCAGTACGTCTGATCTCCATTTTTTTGTGCCTGAGAGATCTGCCTGTGCCGCGTGGGGTGAAATATCATAAACATCGCGCATTTTTGTCTTGCTAGTCGTATCAGGACGCGCTATGCTGCCTCAACAGCCACATGCTCTAAGCTCATGGACTCCACCCCCATAACACAAACACAAGCAGCAGAAGAGTACGCGACGGTAGAGTCGATCTTCATTCGTCATCGTAACTGTTTACTTCTGAAAGCAGACTTCTCGCCTCTCTTTGTCGATCATTACCTCCACCTCATGCAGCAAGGGAGGCGCTATGCGGAACGCGAAGATCAGCTCTTCAAGGATCTGCTCGCCTACTTCACCCTGCACCTCGTCTCACGCCCATGGGCTGAGTATCATGCATGGACGCTGAATCTCTGCCAGCCCCTTGAGGCAACCCTATTCGTCTCAGGTTCTTCCCTGACAGAAGACGTCATCGGGCGTGTTATCACGGAAGATGTACGCATACCAGAGCATAATACTCTTTATACGCAGAACATTCTCCGTACGCGTGAGCCTCAGACCTCTATCATCCAAGTGCATGGAGCGTCACTGGAGGCGTGGATAGAAGATTACTACCGCCAGAGCGAGCAGAGACAGGCGCGAGCCTTCACGTTGGGCGGTGATGAATATGTGCTTGCGACAGCTGAGCCGGGAGCTGATCATGACTGGCTGGATGCGCTCAATGCTGACTATGTGCAAGAGATGAGTGCCGGCAAGACGGAAGATGAAACGAAGGTGCTCGAAACGCGTCGATTCAAGTTCCGCTGCGGCTGCACCTTAGAAAAGGTGCTCCCTACGCTACGTGCCATGCAGGGTGATCTCAGCGAGATGCTTAGCGAGGACGGTAAGCTCGTGATAGGCTGCCCACGCTGTGCGGCTGAATATATCGTCTCACCAGACATGCTAGAATCCCAGCAGGACTAACCCTTTTCTCCCTTATCATCCATTTATCTATTATCTATATGTATAACCGCGACGAAAAAACCCTTATTCTGTTCAAGCCAGACTGCATTCGTAAGAATCTCTCAGGTATCGTATTAGCCCGTTTTCTCTCAGAAGGATTCCGCCTGCGCGGACTCAAGATGATGCAGCTTAATGATGAGCTACTCAAAGAGCACTACGGTCATATCCTCGATCTCATCATTGATGATGAGCCACTCTACCCGAAGCTCAACGCCTTCATGCAGAGTAGCCCAGTTCTTGCCATGGTGCTCTCGGGGCCAGGTGTCATCCAGCGCGTGCGCACCATCATCGGACCGACGAACTCGCTGAATGCTGCCGCTGGAAGCATCCGTGGAGACTATGGGACCAATAGCATGCAGAACATCTGCCACGCTTCTGATTCACCGGAGAGTGCTGCTGTTGAGATTAAGCGATTCTTCCTCGATAGTGAGCTCTTCGATAATATCGACTAAATAGGTCTATTCAAGTCTTATCAGAACCCCTGATTCAGCACTGCTGGTCGGGGGTTTTATGTGTTCGTAGAAGGGTGCGAATTTCTCACAATAACATAGAAGAGACAGTATCTCAAGAAAAAAGCGCTTACAGACGCAAACTCTTTAAAAACTGTAACATACAGTCACTATTTTCTTGATTTTTCCAACAGATGCCCTTATTGTAATAAGTGCAGATTGACATGTCGTCAGCTGCTATTAATAAAAATTATATAGAAAGATAATCTATGTTATGAAATCATCGAATGTTGATATGAATATCACCCTCACGGGCCGCCACATTGAAATCACAGAAGCACTGCGCGACTTCGCAACTAAGAAAGTCGAAGGGATTCAGATTGATTACCCACGCATCATCGAAGCTCGAGTCGTTTTTGATGTCCAGAAAGACCGTCAAACAGCAGAAATCGTTCTGTTCTGTGCCGATCATATCACCATTCAAGCTTCTACAACATCAGGGGATCTCTACGCTGCTATCGACGAAACCATATCGAAGATCATGCGCCGAATGCGAAAGCATAAAACGCGCTTGATGAAACATTACCGACCACACCGTTCTGCATCTATCCGCAAGCTAGAAGAAAAGGTATATGAAGAAGATCTCCTCGATCAAGACATAGACCTCGAAGCCCCCGAAGATCCCAAGCCAGTACGCATCAGCCGCGAAGGCTATGACCTCAAGACCATGTACAAGGAAAACGCAATCATGGAGCTGGAGATCTCTGGAAAGCCCTTCATCCTCTATCGTAACGCTAGACGCAATGTCTTACAGATCGTCTACCGGCTCTTACCCGGAGAATACTCTATTATAGAACTAGGCACGGAGCTCAAAGCCTAATCAACTAGTTGCCTGAGGCTCCTTCCTCTCCTGTGAGAGCAGGAGAGGGACAATGTTGCAAAGTCATCTGCTTACCCCAAGTAGGTGGCTTTTTTGTGCCTTCTTCGTATACTGCGCTGCGTTTAGCCCAGTGTGTGTATTTCTATTTCTGCACGTTTCCTGATTTCTTTACAGCTTCGGCAGGGCAGTGTCGCAAGACAAAAGGTGCTCCTCCATGACGTGCAGGGAAGAGATTGTTTCTTTCTATAGTATTATTGCGAAAGGTAATCCCCATTGCCGATTGTGCAAAGATGAGCGGTACGCGGTGCGTGAGGAAGTAATTATCTTCGATGAGGATATTCTGATGATAGGGGGTGGTCTGGGAGGAGGGTTGCTTCACCTCAGGGTAGATGGAGATGATACCTTCTGTGAACTGATAGCCAGAGGTGAGGTTCTGGATGAAGCTGTTCTCTCGAATCGTCACATCCAAGCAGCGACCGCTTTCATACCAGCCCTGCGCATCGCCTGCTAGCAAGATGGCTGAGCCACTGCCCCAGTAGAACTCATTCTTCTCGATGAGAATGCACTTCGGTGTGGTGAAGAGTGAGCCTCTAGCGCGGTTCCAGCGAATGAGATTGTGAGCAAAGTGGACGGAGGGATACCAATCAGCGTTTTCCCACGCATCGCCCACTCCTATCCCTTCGGGGAGATCCTCCTCCAAGATGATGCGTAGATGTCGCTCGTCTAGACGCTGCACGCTCTTCACCCTCACGAGTTGGGGGTGGTTTTGCAAGATAGTACCATGGATGAACTGCAGGCGTTCTCCCGCTAGGGCTACTTCGAAGCCGATGGCTTGGGGGTGCATATAGCGTGAGATGATCTCACGTGGGCTAATCACTTCCGTGATAGAAAGGCAAGTGGAGTGCACATTGATAGCGTCATCCATCATGCTCTCGTAGTGTGCATGCTGGACATCTATCTTGCCTCGGCAGTTGGAGAAATGCGTGGCATCAGCCCCAGTGGTGTGCATGCGCCCCTCTCGACGCAGGCAGCCTCCACCGCGTATGGTGATGTCTTCGCTGCGCTGCGCGAGTAGAGCCATTCCCTGTGCATCATGGAATACCACATCATGGAGTGCGACTCCTTTGCTCCGATAGATGACCATCGCTGGGTGGGGTCTCGCATAGCTGCGCAGGATGAGTGTATCTCCCACCTGCACGCCTGAGTTATGGGCTAGCCCACCATGAAATAGCACTTCTTGATCGCTGAGCTGCTCTGCGTGGGGAGACCAGCTGATATCACCAGAGGTGAATAGATCTGCCATGCGTCCCTCTGGCTTGAATACCGCGATGACCTGCACAGCCTCCTTCCAGTGATGCCCTGTGTTGTAAAATCGCCCCTGCTCCACCTTCCAGCTCATCCCTTCTGAGGGGATGCGTACACGCGTGCGATCGGGGCTGATCTCGGAAATGACGCCCTCCGTGCTGTAGGCTGTATCGTAAGCGATGTTGATATTTTCTATCTTGATATCACTGCTATCTAATAGAAGGATAGGCTGCATCTTGCCATGAAAAATAAAGGTGCTACCCTGCCCATCCAGTGTGAATCCGTGCAGATCCACGAGGGGGATTCCCACAGGATGGATATCCTGCTGATCATGGTTAGACGTGTAGTAGCTCATCAGATGTGCTCCTTCGGGGTAGAAGTGGTAGATTCCACGGGGGAGCTTCAGTACGGCGTTATCTCCCTGTTTGCGGGCATCTTGGATGAGGCTGCGCATGGGGCGTGAGAAGTCGTGCTGTGCGTCTGCTTTCTTCTCGAGCGCAGCGTATTGGTAGGGAGTGCTGCTTGCAGTGTCTGCGCTCCACTCCAGTTCCTGCCATGCTAGCGTATTTGCATGCTGGGAGAAGAGGTACAACTTTTTATAGCCAACAGGGACGCTGATGGAGAATGCTTCATTAGCTTCTCCCTCCCAGAGTATCCGATCACCGAGTAAGAGGCGAAAGGGAGCCCCAGCACCAGAGGGCGCTCTCCCTCTCAGTGTGCGCGGCCCATCTGAGGGGATATCGAGCGGTAGCATACGTCGTCCAGCTTGGGCGATGTTTTCGTGACTGATGAGAGTCTGAGCGCAGAGGGGTGCTATCAGAGCTGGCAGTGATAGGACAAGGAGACTAGATAAGCAGGATTTCATCTTTATGAGAGTTTAGCATGACTGCGTGGAGATAGCAAGGTATGTCTGCGAGCCTCCATTTAGCAAGGATCTAGATGCTGTATGACAGAATATTAGATGCGATTACGCAGAAAAATCTAGCAAGATTCTAAATAAGCTGTTAAGTTCTATTGCAACGAGTATAGGCTCGATTATACAATATTTAACATTTTTAGTTATGTCACAGGAAATAAAGAAAACAGAAGGCCTCGTCACCTTTGGCGAGAAAGGGCTCACTCTTCTCGGTGAGCAGGTGACGACCGGTCAGGTAGCCCCTAACTTCAAGGCTCGTACCGATGCGGGTGTAGAGTTCGAATTAGCCCAGCTCCGTGGTCGCACAGTGGTGCTCAGTGTCTTCCCCTCTATTAATACTCCTGTGTGCCAGGTGCAGACACGTACCTTTAACGAGAAGGCTAGCGGTCTGAGTGAGGGTGTGGCCGTGGTTTCTATCGCCCGTAACACAGAGGAGGACTTCAGTCAATTCTGCGCGACAGAGGGAATTGATCGCTTGGTAAATCTCAGCGAGCTCGTCTATGAAGACTTTGGTACACGCTATGGATTCTTGCTAGAAGACCCAGAGCTGCTTTCCCGCGGAATCGTCGTGATTAACCCCGAGGGTGTCATCACCCATGTGGAGTACGTCGCGGAGCTGACATCAGAGCCTGACTACGAGGCAGCTCTTGCAGCGGCTGCTGCGACAGCTGGTGATGATCAGTTCGTGCAGCTTCCCCTCCCTTATGCACACGATGCACTCGCCCCAGTGATCTCGGAGGAGACGATTTCTTATCACTACGGCAAGCACTTGCAAACGTATGTGACCAACCTCAATGGATTAGTGAAGGGTACGGAGTTCGAAGGTCAGGATCTGATTAGCATCGTGAAGAAGAGCTCTGGTCCTATCTTTAATAATGCGGGTCAGATCTATAATCACCGTCTCTACTTTGATAACTTCTCGCCAGTGAATGAGGCTCAGAAGATGCCCACAGGTGCTCTTCTAGACGCTATTAACGCGACATGGGGTAGTGTTGACGCGTTTAAGGAGGCGTTTGAAAAGGCTGGTATCGGTCAGTTTGGTTCTGGCTGGGTATGGCTCAGTGCAGACGCAGAAGGCAAGCTTGTCATCAGCGCAACGCCGAATGCTGCAACCCCACTGACTGAAGGTGTAACTCCGCTTCTGACCATGGATGTATGGGAGCATGCTTATTACCTCGACTACCAGAACCTTCGCGCGAAGAGTCTGAAGAGTTCATGGGATATCCTCGACTGGAAGAAGGTGGAGGCTCGTTACAACAAAGCTATTTAATTCTCAATAGAATATTTTCCAGATGAAACTCGTATTTACCAGTACAGCCCTAGCTGCCTGCCTCTTGAGCTCTCTGAGCTATGCAGACTCCTCCTCTGCGGCTCAGATCCAGACGACAGGTGTGGTGAAGAATGCCACGCTTCTCGGTACGCCTGCCAAGCAGGGTGAGTCAGCTCCAGACTTCAAGGCGCAGCTCGCTGACGGCACGGATTTCAACTTGTCTGACCTTCGCGGTCGTACGGTTGTGCTGAGCATCTTCCCCTCCATTAATACCTCTGTCTGTCAGGTGCAGACCCGCCGCTTCAACGAGAAGGCGGCAAAGCTGGGCGAGGGGGTTGTCGTAGCGTCTCTTGCGCGTAATACAGGGGCTGACTTCGCGAAGTTCTGTGCGGCTGAGGGGATAGACCAGTTACTGAGTATCTCTGACCTCGCCTATGGTGAGTTCGGTGAGAAGTATGGTTTCCGTCTCGCAGGCTCAGACTATCTCGCCCGAGGTATAGTAGTCATTGACCCAGAGGGTAAAATGAGCTACGTGGAGTACACGCCATCACTGGGTAGAGAGCCGAACTATGATGCAGCACTCGCCGCCGCGATGCAGACAGCAGGAGAAGATCCATTCATCTTGTTGCCTCTGCCCTACGCCGAGGATGCGCTCGCCCCGTTTATCTCAGCAGAGACGATTTCTTATCACTATGGAAAGCACCTCGCAGGCTATGTGAAGAATCTCAACAAGCTGGTAAAGGGTACTGAGCTAGAGGGCAAGTCGCTCGAAGAGATCGTGAAGACGAGTGAAGGAGCTGTGTTCAACAATGCTGGGCAGATCTATAACCATCGCATCTACTTCGATAGCTTCGCTCCTGCTGACCAAGCGCAGAAGCAGCCTACAGGTGAACTGCTCAAGGCGATTGACGCAACATGGGGTAGTTTTGATGCCTTTAAAGAAGCCTTTGAAAAGGCGGGCTTGAGTGTTTTTGGTTCAGGTTGGGTGTGGCTTTCGCAGGATGCTGAAGGTAAGTTGCACATCTCGACGACTGCTAATGCCGATTCGCCTCTTACCAAGGGGCAGAATACCTTACTGGGAATCGATGTATGGGAGCATGCCTACTACTTAGACTTCCGTAATAATCGCCTCGCCAGCCTCAAGGCTGCTTGGAACATCATCGACTGGAAAAAGGTAGAGGCGCGTTTCCGCGTTCCTACGAACTAAGGATAGCATCTTACAATTGATCTAGCCCTCAGTGCCGTCTGGTGCTGAGGGTTTTTTCTTTAGATGGCGATGCAGGCCGCATGCAACATGCTGAGATAAACACTGCGACGAGGGATCTTCACCTTCTGGGTGTGCTTAGCTGAGGACTGCTGCATCTTGTCGAGGGTCTTGAGTCCTAGTAGGGCAGGAAGGAGAGCGGTGAAACGCAGTTTGAAGCTGCTGAGACTCTTGCTATAGGCGATCCCATCAAGGAGATAGTGGCGAGCCCTTTGCTCCCACGCCGAGGCATCACCTGCAAGGTAGTGACGACCACGAAGCTTATCTTCATGTCGGTCACGCAAGATGTTGACCAGCTGCAGCCCCTGCCCATAGCGTACGCCTGCTTCGATGAGGTCCTCTGCTTCGGGGTGACGGCTATAGTGTCGCTGTGTGCAGAGTCCAATCTGTGTCCAGAACTCACCGACGCAGCCTGCGACTTGGTAGCAGTAATGTAGCGTTGCCTCAGGAGTCATGACATGGCTCTGCTGCTGGAAGTATTCGATATCCCAGATCTGTCCCTCATGGATGTTCTTGAGGACATTCTCTATGATGCGCTGCTGATCATCAGGCAGCTGGCGCATGAGGTGGAGGCATTCTGAGTAGTGACGCAGCAGCTGAGCTTCCTTGGGATTATCCTGCGCATCAGCCATCTCATGTGAGAGCGCGTGAAAGAGGTGCTCGAGTTTGCCTTCATCTAGGGAGGCCTCACAGCAGGCACGCTGCATGAGACGCAGCGTATGGAGGCGGGCTTCTGGGCTAGCACTAGAGCTATCAGCAACACTATCACTGGCGCGCGCGAGAAGGTAGGCGAGACTGACCGCTGGTCTCATCTCTGCTGGGAGAAAGACCATGCTGAGGTAGAAGCTGCGTGATACCGACTTCAGGATGGGGTCAAGCTGCTGTGCATGCGGTGCGTGGTCCATGCTGATATTATGCCCTTTTCCTCTAGAGGGAGCAAGGAGAAACCTGCTAGCGATGGGTGAAATACCGAACTCTTTATTGTTAGGTGTAGAAGAAGCTTGTTATTGAATTATAAGTAATTTTTTATCGTTTTTTTTCTTCCCATAAATTGCTAATTCTCGCTTTGTGAGATGAGATAATACAATATATGGTATCAATGTGAATAAGTGCTAACTACACGTTGTGAGAATGAAGTTGACATGTTTTTGAAGTTGCGCTACATTCACGAACGTCACATGCCTCACGAGGTAGGACATACTAGCATACCACTATCCCATGTTTAACACTATTTTTTAACTCATCTCATACCATGCCTACGCCAAAAATCACCCCTGACTCTACGCCAGATACCTTTTCAGAAGGCTTACTAGATAGCCTTAATATGGAAGCTCCGACTGCAGCTATTCCACCAGTGGAAAAGTTAGTCGAAAAGCCTGTGCGCACACCGAAGGCTACTAGCCCTGATCCACAGCCAGAAGCACAGCCCGTGCTGAAGCTTCGCGACGGTAGCAGTATCCAGCTTCCAGCCCGTAAGAGTCTCATCGGAGGTCTGCGCTTCACGCGTCACTTCTCCTCCGCGGAGAAGCATCCTTATGCCGCCTGCCTCTGGAGTCAGCGTGATATCACGATCAAGGACTGGAAGACAGGAAACACCATTTATGAGCGTCTTGGAGTTGAAACTCCTGCCCACTGGGATGAGAACGCAGTGCGCATCACGGCGGATAAGTACTTGTTTGGAACGACTCCTGGTACGCCTGAATATGAAGAAAGCTTCCGTAACATCTTCGACCGCATTGCGAACACCTACACCGTCTGGGGCTGGGAAGAAGGCTA
>CAYJML010000029.1:0-14832 GCA_964371515.1 uncultured Akkermansia sp. | reverse complement strand
AAAGCTAAGACAGAGAACTTGTCCTCAATTCACGCGAGTCATCTGACGCAGTGCCTATATTCCTCTTGAGTTTAAGTTTATATTGATTATGAGTAGATTACCAAGAAGAAAGCTGGGGCGCGGAGTTTATCATGCTTATAATTGCAGCGCGAACAATATGTGGATTCTGGAAACAGATGCCATGTTGAATTGATCCTCCCTGAAGAACACCCCTATCAACTGCATCTAGAGCAATATGGAGAGCAGAGCAAGCAAAGATATGCGCAATATCTCAGCATGCCCTATGAAGAAGATATGGAGCTCTTCAGAAGTGAAAATCGTCAGATAGGAGATGAGGCATTTTTAGCAAGTGTTATCAGCATAGGGGAGCGCAAGAAGTTATCTGTAGGACGGCCAAGAAACTAATTGCTTGTAACTAAGAACTCTTTGTGTTAATCTCATGAATGTATGAAGATTAACGTTTCACTCTCACTAGTCGCCTCTCACACGCCGGAGGGATATTGTATGTATTAATTTAATTATTATTCAACTATGCTGACTGGCACCTATTTTTTCCTATTTCGCGACTATTCTACCTATTTCCTATTTCATGCTAAAAAGTAAAAAGAGCCCTTGGGATTAGTGCCAAGGGCTCTTCTTCTATTTGAAGTTGCTTACTTTTTAAGCTTGGCAAGCTGTGACTCAATAGCCTTGATCATCAGATGCGCGTATTCGATGAGTTCTGCCTTCTTCTCATGATCATCTTTTTCATAAGTTATTGGCGTGGTATAGAGCTCTATCGCACGAGGATCTACAGTTAGTAGCTTGAAGAGTGCTAATGCGCTGATGAAATTGAACTTCTTCGTGATCGTAGATTCTTCGAAGGCGGCTTCATCAGTGGATGTATCCATGATAAACGCCCTCGTTTCTTCTTCTAGTCCCTCTAGCGAGATCGCTCCCTCCTGCGCACGCGACAAAAAGCTGCTAAACTCTATATCACTCGATTTTTTTAATTGCTTCACAGTATCCTTGAAGCTCAGGAGTAGGAACTCTAAAGCAATACGTTCCATTGCTATCATTTCTTGTTTCCTCTCTGTCATGTCCACCTTAGGCAGGGGCTTGATCTGGGATTTTAATCGTGCCGCGAAGGATAGCAAGAGTTGTTGAGCTTTTGCTATTTTTTCTTTCGATGGGGTGTCACCTAGCTGCATTGCGGCAGCCAGCTCTGGACCAAACTGCATCGTCACCGTGCGCATACTAGCTGACATGCGTTCTTTCTCTACAGCATACAGCTGATCGCAGGCATCCATGAGCTGCGACATTTCATTCTGCAAAGAGCCTCTTTCTATATCATTCATCTCGCTGTCAAAGGACAACATTTTTACATATACCTGAAGGATGGCATTTTTTGCTGTAAGGTATTCTTGGTATGCAGGTGGTAGCTCATCAAAAGGGATGCTTATCGACGAGCTAAGATCTGCTATCTCGAACTCATCTGGACTCAACTCGTTTTTCAATTGAAGTAGGAGTACATCACACTTTGTGCTCATCCATGCGTAGGCATAATTCGCAAAAGCCTGATTCTCATTTGACTCAGGGATCACATCGCTTGCAACGACCACAGAGGATGAGAGAGCGAGAGTAGATAGAAGCATGTAATTCATAGTGGATTTAATATTTTCTCTTATCTATATTATGGGGTGATCCCCTTTTCCTGACACGCAACTTGTAAAAATAAGATAGAAGAAAGCGGTGGGCTTGGGGTTAATTTTACATTACCATTTATCCGCTCTTTTGCAAGCCACTTTTTTCAGGCTACCGTAACAAAATGAAATAGATACCCCATTTATAAAATAGGTGTCAGTCAGCAGAAAAGATTTACTTTTAATTTCTTATATACTATATTCCTTTTGAGGTTGATTTTATATTGAGTATGAGTAGACTAGCAAGACGAAAGCTGGGGTGCGGAGTATATCATGTTTATAATCAAAGCGCGAGCTATATGTGGATTCTGGAAACAGATGCCATGTTGGATTGATCCGGCTCGAAGAACACCCATATCAACTGCATCTAGAGCAATATGGAGAGCAGAGCAAGCAAAGATATGCGCATTATCTCAGCATAGGGGCGCGTAAGAAGTTATCCGAAGGACGCCCAAGGACGAAAATGCTATAAGCTCTCATAATGCTCACCGTCAGGATATGCATTACGATATTTTTTCTTGCTCCTATCTGCAAGAAAGGGTAAGCTGTTCAGGACAATTCGACGAGTGGAGAAGCTTCTTTCTCAGGCTCGCTACACATTATAGATATCATCATCCTATGAGCGCACAATCCGCTGAACAAGAAAAATTACAGGCAGCTCGCCAGCGAGCCCTCGACTCCGCCATGCTCCAGATCCAAAAGGACTTTGGCGAGAGTGCTATCATGCGCCTCGGCGACCGCAAGACCATGGAGGTCGAAGTCATCCCTACGGGCAATCTCCTCATCGACCGCGCCTTGGGCGTTGGCGGTTTTCCTCGTGGTCGTATCATCGAAGTCTATGGACCAGAGTCATCAGGTAAGACGACACTCACTCTGACAGCCATTGCACAGGCACAGCGTGCAGGTGGTCTTGCGGCTTTCATTGACGTTGAGCATGCACTAGATCCTTCCTATGCTGCCAAGCTGGGGGTGAAGCTCGATGATCTCCTTATCTCTCAGCCCAGCAGTGGAGAAGAAGCCCTGCAAATTTGTGAAGCACTGGTACGCTCAAATGCTATTGATGTCATTGTACTTGACTCGGTAGCGGCTCTCGTCACGAAGCAGGAGCTCGAAGGCGATATCGGTGATAGTACGGTGGGTGCACAGGCACGCCTCATGAGTGCAGCTCTGCGCAAGCTTACCTCCATGATCGCAAAGGCTCGCACCGTGTGTATCTTCACCAACCAGATTCGCGAAAAGATTGGAGTCATGTTTGGTAATCCCGAGACCACCCCTGGTGGTCGTGCGCTGAAGTTCTACGCCTCTGTTCGCTGCGATATCCGCCGTATCGGTCAGATCAAGGGAACAGATGGTAGCGTTTCTGGCAACCGCACGAAGCTCAAGATTGTGAAGAACAAGGTAGCTCCTCCTTTCACAGAATGTGAGTTTGACATCATGTACAATGAGGGGATCTCATCGGTGGGTAGCTTGCTAGACCTTGCGATGGAGTTTGACGTTGTGCAGAAGCGCGGTTCATGGTTCAGCTACAATGGAAGTCAGCTCGCTCAGGGGCGCGATGGTGCGAAGGATGCATTGCGTAACAATGAAGAGCTTTACGCGGAGATCGAGTCACTCGTGCGCACGAAGCTGGAGGAGAAAGCTGCTTCTCGTAAGTAAGCTTGGCACATTCTGAAAAAACTTATTACATGGATCGCGGGCTAGGCTTGCGATCCATTTTTCATCAAGCGTATCGATGGACAACACCCTAGCGGATAAACTCCCAGTTGCGCCTCGCCTCTGGCGTGATGCGGAGGAGGTCGCCTCGTATGCTCAAGACTGCATTGCCGCGCTTGATCTGAGGGGCTGGAGCTTTCACTGGGATAGGGCGCGTAAGCGTCTCGGCTGCTGTCGCCCTGACAAGAAGAGGATAAGCCTCTCTTCTCATTTTGTTGCCTATTATCTCATGCGCGGAGAGGGTGAGCAGCAGTTGATAGGGCGCGTGATTCTCCATGAGCTTGCGCATGCCCTAGCCGTGGTGCACCACCGAGCGCGTGGGCATGGCGTGGTGTGGAAGCATTATTGCGCCCAGCTCGGGATAGCTGGTGAGAAGGCGAGTACACGTTGTGACGGCTTTGTGCAGGCGATCGAGGCAGCTAGCCCAGCGAGGAAGCCTCGGTATGCCCTTATCATTGAGAGCACGGGAGAGCTTGTGCGGCATTATTACGCAAAGCCGCGCCGAACAGCTCGGCAGTGGAAGCAGTGCTATCTACCAGGTAGGAAGAAGGAGACGCTCGGTCAGCTGCGCTTAATCGAGCTAGGCTAGAGCTGCCCCAGCCCATCTTGGATGCCTGCATGCAGCGCGCGGAAGGCGAAGCGTATTTCCTCCTCGGTGATGCAGAGTGGGGGCATGAAAACGATGGTGTCTTGAGTGACAGGGCGTGTCAGTAGACCATGCGTGCGCATGGCGACACAGGCCTTTTCCCCAGCGCGTTGCGCTTGGAGGTAGGGTGTGCCATCTGCTTGCTGGATATCTATGCCCAGTATCATGCCTACTTGGCGCGTGGTGACGACATGGGGATTGTTCTCCACGAGCTGTGCTGCCAGCTCTTGGATGAGAGTTATCTTGGCAGGTAGAGCATCGAGTGTGTGCTCCTGTTCAAAGATGTCTAGGCTCGCCATGGCGAGCGCACAGCCCAGTGGGTGGGCGGTGAAGCTGTGACCGTAGTAGAAGGTCTTGTTCTCCTCGTAGGGGGCAAGGAAGCGTTCGTAAACCTCCTCTGTCGTGATGCAAGCTGCTAGTGGGCTATAGCCACCTGTGAGCCCTTTGGCGCAGCAGAGGAAGTCGGGGATGACCTCTTCTTGCATGCAGGCGAAGAGTGTGCCTGTGCGCCCGAAGCCTGTCATCACCTCATCGCAGATGAGATAGATACCGCGCTGTGTGCAGTAGCTTCGTAGATCGCGCAGCATGCCAGTGGGCCATGGTGTCATGCGATTCACGCCTTGGATGATAGGCTCGATGACGATGGCGGCGATGCTTGAGCTTTCTTCTTCGCTGAGAGCATGGAGCTCTGCCATGCAGCTGACATGTTCAACCTCCATGCCAAAGCCACGAAACTTCTCAAAGAATGTGCCAACCCCTCCCAGTGAGGCCGCTCCCATGGTGTCGCCATGATAGCAGTTGCTAAAGGCGAGGAAGCGACGTCGCTTCTCTCTATCGGGGCTCTGCACGCTGCTCTGGAAGGCCATCTTGAGAGCCGTTTCCAAGGCGGTAGATCCATCATCTGAGTAAAAGACACGCGTGAGTGTGCGCTCGGGGAAGTAGCTACAGAGGCGCGTCGCCAGATCACTCGCTAATCCATGTGCGAAGCCCAGATAGCTGCTGTGGCATATCTTTTGTGCTTGCTGCTGGAGAGCCTTGAGGAGGTAGGGATGGGCGTGCCCATGGATGTTCACCCAGATGGAGCTGTTGCCATCGAGATAGCGTCTCCCGAGCGAGTCGGTGAGCCAGACACCCTCTCCGGATTCGATGAAGATCATTTCGCTTTCTTCTCCCCACAGGGTGCCGGGGGTGAAGGGGTGCCAGCAGTGCTGGAGATCGCGCTCACGCCAGAGCTGTGTCTGGGCTTTGGGGGTGGGTGTGCTCATGGATAATAGGATGGCTCAAGATTAGTCTTCTTCCTGCTCCTTTTCTGTCGGCTCACGCGGAACAAACTTCGTGAACTCCCCGTGGAAGCTCAGGTAGATGCTGCCAATCGAGCCATTACGGTTCTTTGCGAGGACGAGGGTGGAGTCGTTGCCCGCCTCCTTGCGCTCTTCTTCAGAGGCGGCATAGTAGCCAGGGCGGTAGAGGAGACCTATCATGTCAGCGTCCTGCTCGATAGCTCCTGATTCACGAAGGTCACTCATCTGAGGCGTGCCCTTGCTCTTGCCGAGGCGGTTTTCGGGACCACGGTTCAGCTGGGCGAGCACGACGATGGGAAGACCGAGCTCTTTTGCCAGCCCCTTGAGACCACCAGAGATTTCTGCGATTTCACGTTCGCGGCTTCCCTGCGCTTGCTTGGTATGGGAGCGCATGAGCTGGAGGTAGTCGATGCCGATGAGGGCGAGTCCGGGATGCTCTTGCATCACGCGTCGAGCCTTCGCGCGTAGCGCAGAGATGGATATACCAGGGGTGTCATCAATGATCAGCGAGCTGCCGTGGAGCTCCTTCATCGCGCTGTGAAAGGCCTTCATCTCATTCTGATTGAGTTCTCGCTTGAGGTTGAGCTGTGTGCGGCTGACGTGGCTACGTGTGAAGAGGAGACGCTCGACAAGCTGGACGCTGGGCATTTCGCAGGAGAACATGAGCACGGGCTTCTTGAGGTCGAGTGAGACATGCTCCACGAGGTTGAGCAAGAAGGAGGTCTTACCCATGGCAGGGCGAGCTGCGATGACGAAGAGTTCACCAGGCTTGAGGCCATTGATCTTCTTATCTAGGACGGGGAAGCCGCTGCTGAGCCCGAGGAGCTCTTCTTTCTTGTTGAGCATGCGCTCCACGTTGGACATGGCTTCGCGTATATCGCTACCCATGCTCCATTCGTCTGCCTTCACGGCACTCTGACGTATCTTGAGTACGTGTTGCTCAGTTTCATCGAGGAGTTGTTCTATCTCTGCTTCGCTCGTATAGGCGGCACTCGCTGAGTGATTACTCGTCTGGATGATGGCGCGGCGAATGTACTTTTCCTTCAGCGTCTCAAAGTGGCTGGCAAAAAGAGCCGTTGATGTTGCAAAGGAGAAGATGTCAGTCAAACCAGCATGTCCACCCACAGCTTCCAACCTCTTATTGTCCGTGAGCTCTTGGATCACGGAGGTAGGGTCTATAGGTACTCCCTTGTCATAGCGACCGCGGAACAGCTCCCAGAGAATGCGGTGCGAGGGGATGTAGAAGTAATCCTCATTCATCCCCTCAGAGATTGCCTGCGAGATCACCCCCATCGGGTCGATGGTCATCATCGAGAGTACACTCTTCTCTATCCCCGGTGCCTGTGGCATGAGGAGAGCTGGTGACTGATCGCGAGCGGGCGATCGCTGTAGGTCGATGGTGGAGGGGTCTGCGGCCATAAATGGGTGCTCATTGTAGCCCTGTGAGTGGAGAAAGACAAGTCAAAAATTGCAGAACTCGCGAAGAGAGTTATCAAGAGCTACTTATTCACAAGTTATTCACGTTGTTCACATTGTCATATAGCTCGACATGATGCATGCTCCTGCGCAGCCCAGCTTCTCTAGCTCAGCTATCTGAGACATGGAAGCAATACCGCCTATGGCATAGACTGGTAGGGAGGAAAGCTCGATGATCTCACGCAGGGCATTGAGTCCGCGAGGAGGCAGTCCGCTCTTGCAGGCGGTCTCATAAACATGCCCGTAGATGAGGGCACTCGCCCCTCTCTGCTCGGCTAGATGAGCCTCTGCGGGGCTGTGTACGGAGACCCAGCAGCTCTCAAATGGGGGCTGTCCGCCTCCCTGTGTGAGTTGGCAGAAGTCCCCCATGCCCATCTGGATATGCGCGACCTCAGATCTGGCTGCGCTCACATGGCTCTGCCACATGAAGTGGATCTCCTCCTCGGTGCAGAGCGCAGCGACTGATGCTGCGAGCTGCGTATAGTCTGTGTCGCTCAGATCTTTTTCTCGTAGGATGATTCGATGAGGTCGCGGCAGATGTTTATCTGATAGGGATTGGCGGTGTAGTACACGCTCTAGCTGCGTGAGCAAGGGATGCTTACTCAGAGCTCGCGCGGTGACGAGGATGATTTCAAAGTTGGCGCTGATGGGGTGATCAGGCATAGTCGTTCATCACTGGCTGCATGCCCAGTTCCTTGAGGCGGGCATAGACCTCTTGGACGCTGCGATCGTCAGCGATTTCAAACTGCTCATCGCCCTGATCCTTTTCTTGATGCTCACCCACGCCAGTATGCACGCCTGCAGAGATCTTGGTGGCAGCGATGCCGACGATGTGATCGCGGAAAAGCTCGCGTTCGCGCGATGAGATCGTGATATGCGCATAGGGCAGGAAGAGGCGATACGCGCAGAGAATCTGGAGCAACTGTCGCTCACCTACCCCCTGAGAAGAGAGTGCATCATCATGCGTTGTCGGCCTGAGACGTGGGCAGGAAAGCGAGATCTCCGCATGGGGATAGCGACGCTGGATAAAGTGCGCGTGTAGCCCCGTAGCGAGCGCGTCACGACGGTAGTCATCCAGCCCCAGTAGCGCGGCAAAGGCGACCCCACGCATCCCGCCCTTCAGTGCTCGCTCCTGCGAATGGAAGCGATAGGGGAATACGCGCTTGTGTCCAGCGAGATGGTATTTCTCGTAGGTATCGGGATGATAAGTCTCTTGGAAAATGGTGATATAGTCCGCGCCACAGGCGTTGAGGTATTGGTAGTCCTCCGTATTAACAGGGTAGACCTCTAGCCCTACATTGCGGAAATACTGACGCGCGAGCTTCACCGCCTCACCTATGTAGGTGACGCTGGACATCTTGTGACTCTCACCAGTGAGGATGAGGATTTCCTCGATACCTGAGGTGGCAATGGCTTGGAGCTCCGCGGTGATCTCAGGAGCAGAGAGGCTCGCGCGGCGTATCTTGTTCTTGCAATTAAAACCACAGTAGGAGCAGTGGTTCTCACAATAATTGGAGATATACAAGGGGGTGAACATAGACACATTCACCCCGAAGTGCTTCTCACGCACCTGCTTCGCCCGCTGTGCCACCTGCTCGATGAGGGGGAGAGCGGCAGGGCTGAGGAGAGCGGCGAAGTCTTCCGTGCTGAGAAACTCCTTTTCCAGCGCGTGCAGGACATCCTGCTGCGTATAATCTGTTACCGCATAGGACTGACTCAGACGCAGGACATCATCCATCATCCCATGGGGAAGCTGCTCCATATCGGGCCAATACGCCATGTGATCGCATCGAGTCTTCATGAATAAAAAAGTGTCGTTTGAGGGTCGAGGGAGAGTGAATTAGTCCGCGAGAAAACCCGTCAGAGGAGAGGATGCCTCAGCTCCGCGCTCGATGACGCGCCCCAGCTTCGCTAGATAAGCCGCTCGACCTGCCTCTATAGCAAGTTTGAACGCTCCAGCCATCATGGATACGTCTCCAGCTGTGGCAATAGCGGTATTCACCATCACAGCAGCAACTCCCATCTCCATCGCTTCGCAAGCCTGTGAAGGTCGTCCTATACCCGCATCGACGATGATGGGGAGATCAATCTCATCGAGGAGGATCTGAATGAAGTCACGCGTGACGAGCCCTTTATTAGAACCAATGGGCGCACCTAGTGGCATGATCGCTGCTGCTCCAGCCTGCATGAGAGCACGTGCTGCGTTGAGATCAGGGTACATGTAGGGTAGGACGGTGAATCCATCCTCGGCTAGCATCTCGGTGGCCTTGATCGTCTCCTCATTATGAGGCAGTAGATACTTCGTATCTTGGATCACCTCTACCTTCACCATGTCGCCACAGCCTAGCTCGCGAGCCAGACGCGCCATGCGTAGAGCCTCGGCTGCTGTGCGAGCTCCAGAGGTGTTGGGGAGAAGCGTCATTCCCTCGGGGATATAGGAGAGAATACTCTCTGCTTCGTGGGCATGAGCGCGTCGCAGAGCAAGCGTGATCATCTCCACTCCTCCTTGCTCTACAGCCGCTCGAATGAGTTCCATACTGTACTTGCCAGAGCCGAGAATGAAACGAGATTGAAAAGACTGCTTACCGAGTTGGAATAGATCGCTCATGTGCGGCTATTCTATAGGATGAAGGCGGTCTGTGGAAGCAAAAAGTATGGCTCACCGCGCGGAATGCTCCCGTGTGAGAAACAAAAATGAATTTATATATTGACAAACTTAGATGTATCGATCAATATCAGTTCAGGCATGACACAAGAAAGCATAGTAAAGGTATTCAAGGCCATGAGTGACAAGAGTCGTTTTCAGATACTTGAGTACTTGAGGGGCAGAGAGTCCTGCGCATGTGACATAGGCAGCGATCTATCCATTGTACAATCGACCCTAGCTCACCATATGAAAATCCTCTGTGACGCAGGACTCGTCATCCCGCGAAAAGAGGGGAGATGGATGTACTACCGCCTCTCGCATGACGTGGGTGAACAAGCAGCCCAAGCCATTCTTAATCTCATCGCGAAAGCGTAATCTTTTTTTTCTTCAATAAATCGATAAATCTAAATATATAGATAAAACACATGCAAGAAATCCAAAACTCAATCATCGATGGCGTCTACAGTATCTTATCCTTGCTCGGCATCGCTCATGCAGGAGCTGCAGGAGTAATCGGCACCTTCATCTTCCTGATGGCAGAGCTAGTCGTTCTCTTCATCTTCATAAGCTACCTCGTAGCACTGCTCCAGATCTATATCCCGAAAGAGACCATACAACGCGCACTTACCACGCGCTCCAAGTGGCTCAACAGCCTGCTAGGAGGACTCCTTGGCTCTGTCACTCCCTTCTGCTCCTGCTCGACTATCCCCATGCTGATGGGACTCATCAAGAGCAAGGCACCCTTCGCAGGTATGATGTCCTTTCTGCTGACCTCTCCCATCCTGAACCCTGCCATCATTGTCCTATTCCTCACCTTCTTCGGTGTGATAGCGACCATCATGTACGCGAGTATGGCATTTTGCGCCGCTGTGGTCGTGGGTTACATACTCGATATCAAGGGGTTTTCACGATATATCAAGCTGCCTCATACGCAGACGACAGCCACCAGCTGCTGCAACGCGAAGCCTGAGCCTGCTACTAGCTGTTGCTCCTCGGCAGCTCAGAGTGCTAGCTGTTGTGCTGATGCTGCTCAAGAAGTCCGCTATCAGGATCTGAAGGGCTCTTTCTTCACACGCCAACTGAAGGCGTCAGGCTACGCGATAAAGGACGCAGTAGGGCTCTTTCATCAGGTCTTGTTCTACCTCATCTTAGGAGCGAGTATCGGAGCGTTCATCTATGGGTTTATCCCCGCGGACTTCCTCTCTCAGTTCGCAGGCACCAACGAGATCTTCTCCGTACCAGCTGCCGCCATCCTCGGTATTCCCATGTACATCCGCACAGAGACGATGATTCCTATCGCTGATATCTTAACGCAAAAGGGAGTAGGGCTCGGCACACTCGTCGCGCTCATCATCGGAGGAGCTGGCGCGAGCATCCCGGAGGTATCGCTACTCGGAGCGATCTTCAAGAAGCAGATGGTCTTCACCTTCGTCACCTGCGTGATAGGTATCGCCATCACCACAGGCTACCTCTTCAGCATCTTCTTATAAAAGAGGCGTGTTCCCCTTAAGGGAACCTTGCGAAATTAGTCTGAGCAGAATGGGAATCCCGAAAATGAGTGAAACAGCACACCTTTTGCCGCATTTTGGCGAGAATTTACAGCTTTTTGGGCTTACATAGCTCGCTATGCGCGCCCAAACACCGTAAACTATCATCCAAACTGCATGCAAAATCCGAAGCTGCTAATTTCGCAAGGTCCCCTTAATCAAGACGCGTGCAGCGCTGGCGCAGTACATGATCACAGAGGACGAGTGCAGCCATTGCCTCGACGATGGGCACCGCGCGTGGTAGCACACAGGCATCGTGACGTCCCTTGCCCTTGAGCTGCACCTCTTCATGCGCATCATTTACCGTGTCTTGGGAGAGCATGATGGTAGCCGTCGGCTTGAACGCGAGACGCATGTTGATCGCCTCACCATTCGAGATACCACCTTGGATGCCGCCACTGAGATTCTGACAGGTGCGTACCTGCGCGCCTTCCATGTAGAAGGGATCGTTATGCTCGCTGCCGCGATAATTTGTTGCAGAGAAGCCACTGCCCACTTCGAAGCCCTTGCAGGCAGGAATACTCATCATGGCGTGCGCTAGAGTAGCCTCAAGCTTATCAAAAACAGGATCGCCTAGACCGACAGGCACACCACGCACCGTGCAGCCGACGATACCACCAACTGAGTCGCCACGGTCACGCGCCTTTTCTATCGTCTGAATCATGAGTTGCGCACTCTTCGCATCTCCTGTGCGCACGATATTTGCCTCGACATCACTAGCTGAGATCTCTTCAGGGAGAAGGGGGCATACCTGCTGGTGCACCTGCGCTACCCACGCAATGATCTCTAGGTCGGGGTAGAGCACCTTTAAAATAGCTTTTGCCACAGCACCTGCCGCCACGCGGCCTATCGTCTCGCGAGCACTAGCGCGACCTCCTCCAGCCCATGCTCGGCGACCATACTTCGCATCATATGCATAGTCAGCATGCGAAGGCCTATAGATATGCTGCATCTCATCGTAGGAGCTAGAGCGGTGATCCTTGTTGCGCACGGAGAGTGCAATCGGTGTACCGACCGTCACTCCATCAACAAGTCCGCTGAGTATCTCCACACGATCCGCCTCATCGCGAGGCGTGACGATAGAGCTCTGACCGGGGCGGCGGCGATCAAGCTGCGCTTGTATCATCTCTTCGCTGAGATGAAGCCCTGCTGGGCATCCATCGATCACAACACCCACACCTACACCATGGGATTCTCCCCATGTGCTTATCTTGAAAATACTGCCAAAGCTACTAGACACGGCGTGATTATACTCCAATGACTTCACTTTGGCAAGGATCATCACTTGACATTATCTATAGGGTATATTAATGTTTAAGAATATGAAATACCTACTTCTCTCATTAGCAGTCGCCCTGAGTACGCTGAGTGGTATAGCACCAGCAGGAGCACAGACTCAGCAAGAAGCAGCACAGCAAACGCCACTCTACTGGGTCATACCACCGACTCTTGATCGCGCATCCGCACTACGCCTTCGCTTAGACCAGATCACCTCCGTCAGCCTACATACCTATATGCTCAATGGCAGAATACCTATCACCGACATGCTTGTACGTACCAGTGATGGTCATACCGTGAGCCTCTACACCATACGAGAAGATAAGATCAACTCCCGCGATAAGAGCACAAGAGACTACATTAGAGAGTACAAGAAAAATGCGAAGGATAACTGCGAGGGCATCAATGTCTCACGTCACTACCCTGGTGACCTCTCACGCAATCTCGTGGAGTTCTACATCGCAAACAACTCCAAACTCTGGGATATCTATGACTCACTCAATGAGGCCATCTCACTGAAGCGTAATCTACAAACAGACCTCTAAACCAGCCCCTTAGCACAACTCATATGATGAAAAAATCAATCTTACTCCTCCTAGCATTATTAAGCCCCCTTCACGCTCAGCCAGCAGGCAGCGCGCTAGCAGCTCCCCCATACTGGGAAGCCAGCTATGAAGACCCAGAGGAAGGAATGATCTACCTACGCCTCGATCAGATCGTCTCTGTCTCCCTGCACAACTACATGCTCGATGGAAAGATCCCCATCAGCGAGCTCACGATAGACACCACAGGCAATCATAGTATCAGATTCTATACCAGCCTCGTGCCCTCACAGAAGCGTGTGAGCGATGCGATTAACAAGAGAGGGCTTCCGCAGGTAGGAAAGCAGTATCCCCAAGAAACACTTAGCCACAGCATCGAGTACTACGTCGATGATCCTGACACGCTTCGAGCCCTTTATGCCTCCCTCATCCACGCGACCAAGTACTTCAAGACGCAAAAGGTCATCATTGATAACATCAGGCTCGAAGAAGACGAATAGCGCGATGCCTACTCCGTCAGCATCCTGATCGCATGAAGAAGCCACCCTCGCCATGGAGACAAGGGTGGCTTCTGTGATCTTTCAAATAGATTACTCAGCGATCTTACTCAGCGCAGCTTCAATCTCCACGATGACACGCTCTACAGGGAGGAGTCTACCGCGGCCCTCATCACCACAGGCTAGCACCCCAGCCTCATCAGGTCCGTGGATATAGTGTGCCTCGCGAGCCGCAAGGGTACGCGCATTTTGCTGCGTGGCGACATGGTCCCACATCTGCCCATTCATCGCGGGAAAGATCAGGACAGGACAGCGGCAGGCGAGGTAGAGGCTTGTCAGCGCATTTGGCGCGAGACCCTGAGCCATACACGCCATCGTATTCGCAGATGCAGGTACGATGCAGAGCAGATCCGCCATCTTCGCGAGCTTGATATGAGCTGGCTGCCACTCGTTGGTCTCATCCTCGAAGCTAGTGATCACTGGCTGACGAGATAGAGTCATCAGAGTCAGAGGAGTTACAAACTGGAGAGCCGTGGGCGTGCACACGCAGTGCACCTCATGCCCTCGTTTCACCAGCTGCGAGGCGATATCCGCAGCCTTGTACGCGGCAATAGAAGCCGTGATACCTAGAATAATAGTCGCCATACGCGAAGAGGGGGAGAAGAGAGATGAGACTAAGCAGGATCAATCTCAACGATCATATTGAGCTCGACTGCCACGCCCAGAGGCAGGCTAGCCACACCCACGGCCGAGCGTGAGTGAGCCGCTTCTGGACCGAAGAGCTCAACGAGGAGATCGGAGGCACCGTTGAGCACCTTCGCTTGGTCGATGAAGTCAGGCGTGCAGTTGACAAAGCCATTCACCGCGACGATGCGACGCATAGGCTCGAAGCTCCCTAGCTCAGCTTGGATGACAGAGAGGCGATTCATCACACAGAGAGCGGCCGCGCGCTGCGCCTGCTCGATACTAACATCAGCACCCAGCTTTCCATAGACTGACTCATCTCCGTTAATAGCGATACCGCCTGAGAGGTGGAGATAATTTCCTGTGCGAATACACTGGACATAAGAACCTACGGGTGCGGGGGCAGGATAGAGGGCGAGCCCCTTCTCGGCGAGAACTTGTTCGTTTAATTTCATATCAGAGAGACTCCTTGAGGAGCTCTGCTAGTCTACACGCCACATCCTCAGAAAGCAAACAAAAAAGTGAGACCTCGACAGGGACCTACATCACACAAACAGCGGGGAGCGATCAGCTCATCGTGCGCAATGGCAGATTAGGCAGTGCGCTCACCCTCTACAGCAGCGCAAACCCCAGCCAAGTACAGCTAAGCGAAGACGCGTAGGATAACACCATCGCCACCTTTGGTGTCGGAGTACGCGTGGCAAGGTTCCATTCTCGCTCCCCACCATAGGAGCGAGGATTTTTAGGATATTCCACACTATTTCAGTTGTGAAATGTTATTTTATATGGTATTATTTGTGTATATTAACTTGCGAATTA
>CAYJML010000028.1:0-16537 GCA_964371515.1 uncultured Akkermansia sp. | reverse complement strand
TCCACGCACGATCCACCAGTTCCACCGACTGCGTCGCCATGGAATACTCACGCGATACATCCGTAAGGAGCAGATCACGGTAAGTCAGCAGTCGCAGCCACTCGCGAGTGGCTGCGACCTTGTAGTCTAGTTGATATTGAGACTCGACTATCATGATGAAAACCCCTCTGTCGATTGCGCAACTGATCGGATAACCTGAACGCCGCTTCCCATTTCCACCATCCCATTGAGGTAAACCAGAGGGAAGGCAGCGGTCGAAGGTTCGTACATACTAAAACCATCAGCGATGGCGATACTGGAAATTCCCGTTTTATCACCCTTGATCGCTTCAGTCCAAGTCGGCAGCTCTGCCGAGAATCCCTCGCTGATATCCGCCATGCACTTGAGCAGAGCTACACCTGATCCAACACAGAGAGCATTGTCTGCGTAGGATATGAGATGATCGCCCAACAAGAAGTTACTACCTACACGAATGAGCGAGACCCCTGTTGCATCGCCCTCAATGCAGCTAGCCCACGCAGGTAGAGAACCTCCTTGCTGGATTGTCACCAGCGCAGGCGACACCTGCACCGTCAGTGCGTTGATGTCCGTCAGAGTGAGCAGATGACCCGCCTCTGTCACATCAGGTGACGGCAGGGCTTCGCGCACCTCCAATAGAGAGCGGTAAAGAAGATTCACACTCCCATCGCAGACGCCATAAATAGTCAATTCATAGCGTCCGATCGCCATAGGCGAGATGAGAATAGACCCCTCGCTCTCCGCATAACTCTCACCTGCAACAGATGCAAGAGCCGTCATACCTGTAGGAAATCCCTGCAACGCGATACGCGTAGAGAGATTAGTATAAGATGTCAAGTAGTGAGTGATCATGATCGATTTGTCTTGGCTTGATTAAAAGATCGCAGCACATCGTGCATAATCTTGACGCGATAGGCGCGAGGCTGCCCACAGACCCCAGTATTACCCAGCGTAATCAGCGTCGCTTTCGATGCTGCTGCGAGAGCCTCTGCATACCGAGCAGGATCATTAACACTCAGCGTGTCAAATGCGCCTACGTGAGGCGACACATTAGGATCATTAAGATTCAGGTGATAATGAGCCTTGCCTGCTGCCACGAAATTACACAGAGACATGATGCTCACATCCTCAGGCAGCTTATCCTCCTGCGTGAAAATATGCCACGGCAGCCGCTGAGCCACCGCGTTGACACGCTCCAGAGTCAATCGTGTCATCATGTAGCACATCCCACTATAGAGTCCATGCTGAGACGTGGCTGCAAACCACGTGCAGCCCCCTTGTAAGAACGCGGACAGAAGAACCTCGGCTCGCAGGATGAGCGTGTCAGGATCTAGTTTGATGACAACATCAGCATCATCACGTAGAGCCAGATCCGTCATTGTCGAGACGATGCCCCTGATGGCAGCTTCTCCATTGAGATTCTTCTTGCGGTCAAAGTCGCTCTGCTGGTAGCTCACCCCCTGATGCAGCCCCTTGAGCTGCTCCACGAGAGCTGGAGGCAGGGGATCACCTGCATCATCAACGAGGTGCACCCGCGACTGTGGGAGCACCTGTGATAGATGAGCAACCTGCAGGGGGAGAACCTCTTCCTCCCCTCGATAGCAGAATATAACGATACTCGTTTTCATTTTATTTTCCCACTGTTACAGTTAAGCCATAGATCTTGTGGATCAACTCCAAGTTCGCAGCCTGCTCGGGAGTAACCGTGCAGCAGCTCATAGCTCCCGCGATGCAGAGCACCGCGCCAACGCGTGATAATGTCTTTTTAATCATATAATTCTATTGTTAATGTATTTTCCTTATCCCCCCAGAATGCCCATCCAGCAGTACGAACACCGAGAAAATAAAGCGGTTTTGCCCAGCAGGGCAGAAGTTTACGGAACGCCACATCGGCTTGACGTTGTGAGAATGGAGGAGTCCAGCTACTCTGCTCACTGAGCTGGTAGAGGAAGTCATGCAACAGAGAGGCGATGAGCGTCTCTAGCGTCTCAATGATAGACCCTATAGCCGTGCATCCATCCCAGCAATACCCTGCAAAGAGCGTCAGCTTACCTCGATAAACCTGCGCGACAAGCTCACCTGAGACTGCGTTGTAAAAGCGCAGATCAGACATGCCAAGCTCAGGCACGCGAAAGCTCACCGCACGCGTCAGCTCGTACTTGTAGCGAGGGTGGTCGACTTTCTTGAACCAAATGATATTTTTAGTTGTCATCGTAGCCCCCTAAAAATGTTCCATAATTTAGCAAATCTGCCCCTGTAACAACGTCATAAAACTTCGCAGTACCGTCTTCTAAGACGCGAGGACGCGCATCACACGCGAGAGCTCCATCAAGACCATAACATGCTACGCGATAGATTTTTTTTGGCTTATTATAGATCTGGTTGTCATAAGTTCCGACCGTTAATCCGTCTGGTGCGTCGTTACCGTTGGTATAGCTCAGCGCTGCAGTATGTTTCGACCCATCGCTCATTTCCTCAAAGGTTGGTGCTGTCACTCTTGGTGATGGCGAGGCTACATTACCTGCAGCGGGATAACCACTCGCGAAATAGGTAAAATAACCACGCGTCGGTGTCCTACCCAGCAACATGTCGTAGGGAGCTTTGTTCGTTGAGCTGAAGGTCAGTTCAACGCGTGAAAACTCGCTCCACTTACCAATAACCGCGTACGTAGTATTATCATTCGTTGCGAATGTTGCGTAAGCCTCATGCTTTGCGGAAGCTACATTACCCAGCGGACTCAGCGGGTTAAGAATCCCCATCGCTACCTCCTTTCATCGCTGCAGCCATAGCCTCCTCTACCACCACTGTGAAGTATGCTCGACTCCACGCGATAGAGGCGATCTCCGTCACTGTGCTAGCCGACTCTATCCGTGTTTTTAGCTGATGGTAATAACCAGCCAAGCAAGCGTGAATGACACGTCCCATAGCTAGAGCCCTATCTATATCAGCTGTTTGTGTGGCAACGTCAACCCCACGCACAGCCGCCATAATAGCAACTGTGCTAGCATCTCTATCCTGAGCTAGAGTGATTTCGGCTGAGGTGTGTATACTCATGGCCTCATCGGTCGCTCTATTGCAGCTAACCATGAGTGCCGCCAACTGCTGAGTGCGCGCCTTCTCTATGTCCATCTCAATCCACTCCGCCTGAATTTCCTTCGCCGTTGCTCGATATATCAGCGTCGTGAGGTGATGCGCTCGTGTATGCTGCACTATCCGCTTATAGCCATCCTGCGTCGCACGCTCCTTGATCAGAGCCTCTGACGGATTCGCGCGATTCGATAACCCCTTGAACAGCTCAAGAGATCCATCCTTATTCAGTTTAGCATACTCACTCATTGAGCCTCCCTCGTGTAAGACGTTGCCACCAGCGGACGAATCACGCCATCCATGTAGATCACAGAGAAGCAATAAGTCTTGCCTAGCTCTAGACTTGTAGGCATCGGAGCCTCGATGACGAACTGCCACTCAGGGTCACCCTCCTCACCTCCGAAGACCACATCGGCATCCTCAGCGGACGGAGTCACCTCAAATATCAACTCATAACTGCGACCAGTAGACGGAGGAGTCAGGCGAGGAGCTAGCACCTGACCAGCCCCCAGCGAGACGCGATAGAGCGTGCCATCATTGCTTTCGTCAAGGTTGATATATCCCTCGACATCCTCTGGGCTTAGGTTTACCACAGAGCGCAGAGCTTGACCATCTCCCCCTGTACCACCATTGCCAGATGCGGTTACAGAGAAGTCATGAAGAACAGGCGTGAAACTAGGCTCAGAAGCACTCGTTATCGTCGTTATTTCCCCGATAGCAACGAAGTCATCCTGCTCCCCACCATAGGTGGAGAGCAGCGTTCGCAGCGTGCCTACCTCATCGACAGACGTCACGACGCAGCGATCATCCGAGCTGACGACATAACGTATACCGCGACGCGTCGCATAGTTGAACTCAGTCATCATCAATTACTCTTAGCTAGTTTCGCGTCCAGAGCCGTGAGGTCGTCATCAGCCAGAGGATTGTTAATAATGTCCAGCTGCCACTCAGCCTTCGTGATATCGTTAAGAGCCTTCGCAGGATTCACCAACTTGAGCCTACCACGCAGCAGCACCGTCGCCAGCAGCTGATCACCAGCCTCAGCCAGAGAGTCGAGCAGCCGCGTATACAGCCATACATCGATGTATGCGATCGTACCCTTCGCGAGACGTGAGAAGCTCAGTTCGAATACCTCACGCGTCACCTCATTGAGAGTGAACTTATAGGACTTCTTATCGATGCGCGTCACCGTCGTCTTATTATAAGTCTGCACAGCCGTGAGATCAGTCTCATTCGAGAACCCCTCATACTCCGTTTCCTTGTAAGTGAAGACAGGCTCAGAAGTCTCAACGAGACCCAGCTCCTTCCATCCATTAGACAGCTCTGTAGCATCGACCGCAGGCGGTACTGGCACGAAGCCTTCCCCCACGGCGTTCGTCACATCCCCCTCCGTGATGGGAGTACCGAAGCGAGAGATCCAGACCTGAGCCCCGATGTGGAGACCCGATATAGTTTCAGACATGTATTATTCTTTCTATTGAGTATAAACCTTAGTCGCCTTATTATCCTTCATCAGCTGCTCTGCGACCTTAGAGCTCACCGTAACGACAGCACCGCGACACGCGAAGCCACCAGCTAGTTCAACCTTGTTTGCTACGATGCGCAGCGTGACTGAGGTTGACTTATCCTGTGTTGTTGTTTTTTCTGTACTCATATTTTATGTGTGTAGGAAATTTTAAAGTGAATAGCATAGCCCAGCTTATCCTTGAATGCCTCACCGAGAGGCTGCAGAGATACAGGATCTATCCCAGACCAGCGAGGCGCACGCAGTGCCGTTGACGTACGATCATGCAGATCCATGCACGCCTCCAGCATGTGGCTTGCAAGCCTCATGCACAGTGGCAACGCTGACAGTTCCAGCTGCGTGGACGCAGCCACGAGAAACGATAGCGTTGCCTCCACATTGCGAGCACCACCATGCTTCTCTGCCACCGCAAGCGGACGTATCACAGGCATGAGTGGAGCGATGAAAAGATTATGCTCCGCCATCAGCAGCGAGAGATGAGCGCAGTGCGACTCCTTGCAGAATATACTCAGTTCACCCTCGAGACGAAAGAGCAGAGGAGATAGAAGCTCCACTTTTGAGAGCTGCTCGACAAAACGCATCATCAGTCCCTCCGCAGGCGAGAGCTTTTCTTGCAATTGTTCGATGATATTAGACATAAAATTAATTCAGATAAGATAGAGCTTTTATATAATCCTCCGCGCCCTGACGCGCAGCATCGCTGAGAGCTCCTAGTGTAGGCATGATAGAGGGGTGAGCCTTGATTTTAACGCTAGGCACGAGCCAGAAATAAACGTCAAAACCCTCATCCTCTCGAGGCTTGGCCAACCAACGATCACCATCATCATTACTCATCATCACAAGACCAGGATAGAAACCAGCAGCCTCCGTGATGGATTTGTTGGCGGGAATCGTAAGATACTCCGTTGGTCTACCCGTCACAGCACTCTTGCCTCGACCTGCAGAGACAACACCACCGAACAACTGCAGAGCAAAACCACGTTTGGTGATGTGAATAGCCTCATAATCAGCCCCTGAATCCCTCTCTAGTGAGGCAGCCGCCTCCTTATAGAAACTTCGCCCTGGCAAGCTCTCCAGATGAGAGCGCAGGAACTCAGCCTCAGCATCCATGGCCGCACTCTGAATCTCCTTGAGATCATCATTACTGAGATCTTGGAGGTGGACATTGCCGTGATCAATGACGATAGTGTACATGGTTTTAATTAGGAATTAGGAGTTAGGAATTAAATGCTTGGCTTCGCAGGGTGAAGCTGTTAAGATGAAGCTATGAAAGGGAAGAACAGAAACGTCAAGCTCAAGCTGCATCAGCCTATAGCCGAGCTGAAGCGTGCTCTCTCTATGTCTGCGGATAAGCGAAGTCTGAAGAAGAACGATCACTGGAAGCCACGACCTCAGTATGATCACATCGGCTATGATACTGCTACTCTTGCACGTGTACATAATACTTCCCATCCTTCTTCTCTATCTTGATAATATTGAGACCTATACCGCTAGGCATGAGACGCTCCGCTTCTACGTTAAGAGGCTTTGATGGAGTACTACTGATAGGCATGACCGCATGATATAAGCCATCAATGCGTCTCATCGAATGACTCTTATGACACACGAGTATTACTCCATTCTTCTGACTATAATCCTGAGCCGTTCTATCACTGGATGACCAGCTTTCAGCGAGGCGATCTTGTCGCGCGAAGTGCTTTCCGACCTTCTGAATGAGATCCAGATATTCATCGCGCTCCTTTTCCGTCTTAAACCCCATGCCACGCCAGAAGAATTCCCCTTCATTTTGTGCACTGGGAATAGTACGAGAGATAACATTGCGCATCGCCTCGGTCATCTCAGGATCATATCGAGGATGACCGCGCTTGAACTGCTCACTATTTTCAAACCATCGTTTCGAAGCCTCCGCTTGAAGCAGCGGCACACCCGCGCTATTAGGCGCGGTGATCACATCACCTAGCTCATCCCACGCGTAGGGTCTAGTCCCATTCACATCAGTGAGCCTGATTGTGCGACCATCCCATTCAGCCAGCCCCTTGAGAGACTTCGCGAGATCCTGCTGTATATCCTTATCTGAGATCTGGCACTCCATGCGCGCATCCTCATTGAGACTAGAACGCTTAGCCTTACCCTCATCACGAATCTTTTGCAGCTGCTCGCGACCCTCTGGGCTCTTCGGATCGGCAATCAGTCCTAGCTTCACAGCCTCAGCGAGACTCACTGGACGGATGCCCATCTTACTCCCCCAGTCGAAGGGCGGGTGCGGGCGATTGAATCTCGAGAGAGCCACCCATATCGGGCTATCATGCAGAGCCACCATGCGAGTCTTGGCCGCACCTTCACCACCCACCTCAGAGTAAGCCTTCGCCCATGCGCTCTTCCAGTCACGAGGTTCATATGCCTGCTGAGCTCTATAGAGTTCCAGAGCGGGCTTCGCGATATTACCGCGCAAGTCCTCTTTTCGCTTCCATCCCTGAGCCATGTCAACATTCATATCAAGAGTAGCCTGCATGCGCTCTACCGTGCGCAAATCTTTGATCGTGCCAGCGGCTCCTGCAGGAGGCTGATAATTCGTCTCCTTATAATAGCGACGCAGAGACTCGCGAGCCTGCGATGGGCTAATTTCGCCCCTCAAGATAGCTGCAGCGAGAGCCTTATTTTTATCGAGAGTCTTCGCATTTGTCACGCAAGCCATCACAAATCCACGCTCGAGCGTATAAGCTGACAGATTTTGATACTGCTTCGTCGTGAGCTCACTGGGCAAGACGCGCTTGCGCTTGATGTAGTCGGTTGAGGAGGGCATAGATGGCGAGTGTTTTTTCAAGCATGTGGGAATAGTCCACCACCTGTGCGGTAGACTGGATCATCGGATAGAATCTCGGGTAGGGACGCGGTGGATGAGAGTGATCCCTCATCATTAAGCACACGCTTCTTTTTATCATGGAGATCTCGTATCTGCTCCTCTGCCTTGTCAGCAGCGAGTTGCCGAGAATTCGACACCTCCAAATTGTAGCGCAGCAGAATATCACGTCGTGCGATGGCTAGAGCTGCTTGCCTGTAGGAGCGCGGAATCACACTACCTACAGGAAGGCGATTAGACGCATTGGATGCAGCAGCCTCGCGGATACGTGCGGTTACGTCCAGCAGTGCCTCGGTTATGATCCCCTCCTCCTTTGCCACCAGCGATTTCTCACTGGGAGCAAAGAGGGCGAGAGCATCATCTATCGTGAGCTCTGTCCAGTATTGACTCATAATATTAGGTGGACACCGTCCAGCGTTTAATGGCCGAGGGGGCAGAAATCACCGTCTGACAGTACGACTCCACGCGATAACGCTCGCATCGATTAAGAGGATCAGGGATCATCTTCACCGCACTCACATAGTCACTACCTGCGAGGCAGAGATTACGCATGGCAGACTGATCGTCCTTATGCGCATCATCTGCACTATAGAAGAGCAGCAGCTCGGAATCCAGCAAGTCGGCATTAGACGTCGCATTCTTACTCTTATTGTAAGGCAGCACGTCCTTGCGGATCTGCATACTGGCGAAGCCTTCCCCTCCAAGAATCTCACGGATGAGCTCGGGAGTCATGCGACGAGTGCGATTGTTCGCCAGCTCCACCTTCATATCATCGGTATCTTGGATGATGTTCCACGCCTTCGTAGAGATGAGCAAGCGATTCGGCTTCACACCATTCTCCAGCTCGAAGGCATAGCAGGCCTCGATGAGGTCAGCGATAGGTTTACCAGTCGTGCGAGCGTACGTCTTCGCTACAGCCGTTGTGTCCTTACGCACAGCTTCCAGCACACGCGCGATCTGAGCCTGACGCATCTTGTTGACCAGATCCGTAGTCTTGAGCATCTTGAGCTTTTCATAAGCCTGACCTCCAGCTCGGATGATCTTCTCCTCGATCGCAGCATCGAGACCGTGATCTTCGAGACTGTAAGGATGATCCACACCCTGCATATCCACGAGACGAGGAGCTTTGTAGGCTGCCAGCTTCGTGTTCTGGAGAGTGAAGGCACTCATATTATCATAGACCTTATGCTGCCCCTGCGGAGCATCCACCTGCACGTCAGGCGCGAGGAAGGACGCGAGATCCGATGTGCCATAGACATTTGTATACCACGAAGTCACCCGCTTCGTGAGCGCATGCTGGTAACTCCAGCTTTCTGATGTACTCATATTGATATGATCCTTTCTATTAAATGAGAGCTTCTACGACATTACCATCCGCAGCGGCTACATGAGACGCTGTGACACGCACCCCTGCAAAAGCACCGACATCCTCCGTAGCCTTCGCCCAGAGACCATCGTCACCAGCCACGAGGATGTCACCTGCGGCATACGTGCCCGCCTTGACAGCCACGTCCCCGATGATACCAGCACCGAGCAGGATGAGATCCGCTTCGATAACCTTACCATTAATTGTCGTGAGATGACTCACCACACCCATCGCAGCCGTAGCTGCGTCCGACTTCAGCTTGATATGACCCTCAGCGTCGAGATAGGCAGCGTAGCCTTCGATCTTCTTGGAGTCGCTCGTCAAGTAGGAGTGAATCACTCCTGCGTTTGATATCATTGACATATTCTTGTATTGTTGTGTTCTTATTGTTGGAATGTAGATTCTGCCTCCGCGTTAATCGCGCGGAACTCTTGAGCCGTGAGATTGCGTCCGAGGCGACGAGCCTCCGTGGCGACCGCACGTTCACAGTGATTCGCCAGTGCCACCTCGCGAGAGTTCACACGCACGTGACTATCACCGACACGCACGGACATAGTCGCATTCACCGCAGGGCGAGCCCCAGAGTTGATGCGCGTCGCAGGTGCAGTCGCACGAGGGAAACGAGGACGAGGGGCGGAATTAGCAGCCTTCGCACCAGCTGATGCCAGCGCATCGAAGTCAGCCTTGTGTACGCGCAGAGCCTCCAGCATCGCCTCTCCATCCATCTCGTCGCCATATCCGAAGATAGACGCGAGTTCATTCAGGAAGTCACCGAGAGCATCAGACGCATCATCATCGTTCGTCTTGACATCATCCTCGTTGCCTTCCTCGCTCTGAGCTGCGACAGGATCTTTCTCCTTATCCAGCTCATTCTTCTTCATCTCATCCTCCGTGGGAGTCTGAGAATCCTTGTCTGTGGGTTTCTTTTCTTGTTCGTTCATGTTTCCTTGTGGGGGTTGATGAAAATTTCCAGTGCGACTATTAACGCGCACGATGCCCTTTTGCTCCGCGCGATTCGGGTGATTCGTGAAAGCGAGACCGCGCAGAACAGTCGGTGACCAGTACGTAGCCCCTGACTTCTGACCGCGCGAGCTATACTCACCATAGAGGTACTCCGTGCTCGTCGCCCAGAACTCAGCCTCATTCACCTCCGCATGCCCCTGAGCCGTGAGGCTAAGATACGCATAGAGCTGCTGCCCATCCGTCGCCAGCGCGCGGATGTAGCCACGCGCCTTGTCCGTCTGCCCCTTGTTCAGGTACAGATGATTCTCATTAATGGGAATCCCATTGCCTCCACAATCCGTGGGGTCGAAGACCTCGACTAGCTGACGCAGGCAGGTCTCGTCGATGAGCTCCTTATGCAGAGACAAGTCACCCTCTGGCTTCTGCTCCTTCGCCGCGATGCGCTGCGGACTATCCGCGAGCAGGTACTCACCAGCGGGCTCTATTGCGTACCACCCAGCCTCGGGACACTCGCCTTTTTTATAAGGCAGCTCGATATGCGGATCAAAGCTAGGGACGCTTTCGGGTTTTCTACTTTCAGTGATATTCATAAAATTGGCATTTCTGGAGTCTTGCAAGGGGTTTGCAAGGGGGGGTTAGGTGTTTTTCGGGTATTCTTCCGTATCACCTTCTAGCGCGTCATATAACGCGCCTGCTGCGTAATGAGCATCTGAGCGCACCTGATCGAAATCGAAGGACTCCGCGAGCATGGACTCAGCTAGCCTGCGCGAGTCCGCATCCAGCTCCGTCGCGTCACGCAGATGTTCCGCACGAGCTATGCGCGTCTGCATGCTTCGCTCATAATTCAGGCGAGCAGGAGCATAATGATTCGATGCGCGATGACACAGCATCTCTCTCTTGAGATGGTCTATGTGATGATTAAGAGCCATGGCAGGAGTTGCCCCCATGGGAGGAGTAGCCGCTTCGACCACATCCCATCCAGTGCGCGAGGATACCTGGTCGACATCGATGCTGAATCCCGCCGAGCGCAGCGACACCACATTAGCCACTTCGTCCGTGACACTGGGCTGAGCATCCTTGCGCAGCGTCAGCTTGATGAACACATCCTGCTGGGGGTGATACTGCGCCATGGTAGGCAGCAGTAGGGAGCGCGTCAGCACACTCGCTATCTCGTCCGCCTCAGCAGCAGCGATACGCGAAGACGTATCCGCATGAGCTCCCCCTGCCAGCGTGCCCGAGTCGGGAGCGGTCTGCATGGTCAGCGTGCTACCAGTCATGAGCATCACGATATCATCATGAGCCTGCTGGAGACGGCGAGCGAAGAGCTCGACATTCGTCTGAGGAGCAGTCACGGACTTGAGGTCAGTACCATGAGGCAGCACTCCTCGCGCATTACTGATGCACTGAAGAGCCGCTTGCAGGTAAACCTTCTTGTCCTGCTCACTGACACCATCAGGCATGACGATGAACTTGGCTGGTATGCCGTAAGTCTGTAGAAACGTATCCCACTGCGCCAGCGTGGTCGAGCTATGGAGCACTAGCTGAGTCGCTGGAAGATCGAGGGGAGACGCACAGACACGAGAGATGAGAGCCCCCGCATGACAGGGGAAATCTTCCCCTCGCGTGTTACCGATAGCAGCCGAGGGATTCCACCTCCACGCTCCACGGTAACCATCGCGACATATCAGCCAGCGATCGACACTCTCCAGATGCAGCGAGTTACCCATATCCAGTGGCTGCAGCACCGTGTAGTGCCTACGGCTCGCCACACCCAGCTCCATGATAGATTCAGGGATATTATCAATACTTGCCAGCAGGTCGCGCATCGTGCGCTCCTGAGCATCCGCGAGAGCAGCCTGAGCATCGTCCAGATCCTCTACATGCTCTATCGTGAGCTCATACTCCTTCAGACTGGACTCCCTCGTGCGTATAGAAGAGATGAGTCGGGGGTGTACCTGCTCTATCTGCTCCCATATCCACTGAGGCTCTGCCCACGCACCAGTAATGATATCGCGGTGCATGTGCTTCACCTTCTCAAGATTCAGCCACTCCAGCACAGAGTGATACTCCAGCCACTTCGCGCGGTCAGCAGCCAGCTCATTAGCCGAAACCGTGCCAAACTGCGCAGGGTGCGAGTCGCTACACTTACGAGGAGTAGAGCGAGTAAAAGCACTCTTCATATTATTAAAAAACTTCATCATAAAATTAAAGGAGGTTAGCAGGCGATGGGGGCGAATGTCCAAGTATTGGGGCGTTGCTGCGCATGATTGCAGAGAGCCGCTGCCCAGAATCGGTCAGCGTGTGAATCCGCATTTTTGCGCTCGCCCTCATAGCGGTGATGACCTGCCGAGGTCGTCACCTTGCGTATCGAGCGGAAATCTGCGAACACATGATCATCTAACGGCACGAGGAAAGATCTATCCTCCATCTGCATGTGCAGCTTGGTAGCGGCATCTTCCTTCCATGAATTGGAGAACATCACATCCTCGACCTTGCTGCCGAATCTCTCACGTGCTCTCTCGGCCAGCTGTGCGCCTATCCCTGTCGCATCAATGCACGCACGCTTGAGCTGTACGACCTCAAGTAGGGAGTAGAGAACCTCCTCTTGTCTGGCGAAGCGGCACGCCTCCAGCGAGATCACCAGCTTGGGCAGCATCAGTGAGCCTACTTTCTGAGCCAGCCAGATGGCTGAGAGGTCTCGCTTTCTCGCTATATCCATGCCCAGATAGTACTCTCCCGTGAAATCCAAGCGATACTTGCCCACCTCTTCAGTGAGATCCAGCGCATGCCAATTGTTATCCTTGTTCAGGTGGATGACATTCTTCTTGTATTCATGGCGAGAGCACGCCATCAGCAGCTCATAGCTGATGAAGGCACTACTGTCATCTGCTGGCTGACACATAAACTCCTCCATGAACTGCTCCTCAGTCGAGCAGGTGGAGCGCACATAGTTGAAGTAGTCCGCTTCATCCATCTCCTGTCGAAAGTCGCCCTCAGGCAGTTTGGACTGGAGCTTGTGGAGAAACCCCTCATCAAGCGCGTCTTGGAGAGTCACGCGGTGCAGCGAGATGTTTTTTGGATTGCCGCCTTCGCGCACCTCAAGGATGAGCTTGTTAAAATAATTTTGAGCACCACGATGTGTGGAGATGATCTCCAGACTACCGCCCCACGTGATACCAGGAGACCCAATATCATAGAGCCTCTTCGGATCGGGATGCAGAGCGAACTCATCAAACAGACGATTGCCGCGCTTCCCAGCCTGCGCGTCCGCATTCGACGAGAGCGAGTAGATGCACGTACCATTGGCAAAGCGCAGCGTATAGGCTGAGGTCTTCGCCGCTGGGTCAACGATGGTCAGCCCCATATCCTCGGCGGCGATCTGCAGGAGGCTTGCAAACTTCTTGCAATCCGCAATAAAAAGCATCGCCTGCATCTCATCACGTGAGCTAATCCAGCTATCACGCTTGTAGCTAGCCAGCGCATGGAGGCGCACTATTCTATAGGCTGTCCCCCATGTGAGTCCCACTTGACGCGACTTCTCTATCAGCTTGAGCACAGAGTCATCCTCGATCCACCTACGCTGGTAGGGGAGGAAGAGATCATCTGTCTGAGGCTTGTTCTTTGCGCGTCCCATGGTGTTATTTTGATTGGAGTATTAGAGGAGCTTGAGGGCTTCTTCAGCGAGGGCTAGTCCCTCGGGACTCAGCCCGCCAGAGCTGACTTGAGTCTTGAGCATTTCTTTGGCCGCATCAGCTGACGCGGCACGCTGCTCCAGCAGCTCGATACGACGATGATCATGCTGGAGAGCGGTATCCTTCAGCACGAGACCTAAGAGATCCTTAATATCCTTCGTGCTGGAGCTAGGATTCAGAGCCAGTTCGAGAGCACGCTGCTTCACCGCAGCGCGAGTCGCAGCATCGATATCTATACCATCAGCCTCCGTATTAATCTGCGTGGCGATACGAGCACGCCTAGCCCAGAGCTCGGGGCGCACATGAGCGTGATAATAATCCGACACCGAAGTCTCAGAAATCTGCACGCCCACTGAAATCATATACTCACGCACGTCACGATAAGACACTCCGCTAAAAAGCATGTCACGCACCTGCTCCAGCTGCTCAGCGGAGAGGCGATTAAAACTCGAATCTGCACGTAGTTTTTTCATACTTATTTTTAATTAGAAATTAGGAGTTAGGAATTAGGAATTTCGTACTTGGCTACGCTACGCTTCGCTAGGTGTTGGAGTTATGAATTCGTCTTTGCTTATTTGCGCGTAAGCGCACTTACTTTCAATCCCTAACTCCTAACTTCGAAGTGCTGCTTTGCCAGCATCAGTGATCCCCCAGCGTTTGCCATAAAGCGCATGCGTGACGCAGGTGAGGAGACGCTGCTCTTCGAGCTTGTCGAGAGCCGCGTCTATTTCCCCGAAGCTAGGCTGAGGAATGACCGCCCATCGCATATCATTACGCAGAGCATCATGAGGAGCGAGATAACCATCGGGCATCGCTGACACACTCTTGAGAATAGCGAGATGGAGACTTTTCATTTCTTTGATTGTTGGATGTTCGTGCTGACCGCACCGATCAGCTGGTTGAGATTTTCGGAATTCTTGTAAATCATATCGTAGACACGCTTGAGATCCCTGTCGTACTGTTCATGCGTCACATAGCGCGTACTCTCCGCACTCTGTGATCCCTTGAAATGCTTGTAACCATAAGTACCTAGACCGATGACCACGGCTGAGATGATCGCACCCACAGCCTCCGCAGGAATCCCCACACTAGCGATCATCGCCATCATGGATGCACCCCCTGTTGCTTGAGTTGATAGTAACGATCGACCCCCTTGATTATAGCTTCGACGAAAGACTCTGGATTATCCTCCAGCATCGCTAGATCACCCACATTCGTAAGGAAGCCTAGCTCTAGCAGCGACCACACATCTATCGTCTGCTCAAGCATCGCTAGATCCTGCCTATAGACCAGCTTGAGGGCTCGCCCTGGCATCAGCTTCACAAGAGGCTCTACGAGACACTGAGCCAGCAGAGCACCACCATCACTCACATAGCAAGCGTGAGCACCGCGAGCGGATGGATTCTTACTAGAATCCGCATGCAGGGAGATACCGAAATCGACCTCCTCATGAATATCATTCGCATGAGCTATCGTCTCGCGCAGGTCAGCACTATTACTCAGCAGAGGGTAGTCAACCAAGAGAGCACGATAGCCTCGAGCTTTAGCACGCTTGACCAGCAGCTCCGCGATAGATTTCACAATTGCATGCTCATTCTTACCATTCAGCGCACGCGCACCTGATTGGGGCACATGCCCCAGATCTACTATAAAACACTTTTTCATTTTTTTGTGTGAATTGTCATCGTGTCTGAATATCGGCTCGCGGGTGCTCTCTATCTCTCTCTCTTTCACCCGCGAGCCTTACTATTCCAGCACTTAATTACTATGAACCTTTCGGTGCGTCCTTTTTACACAAAAAAAAACAGCACCGCAATGGGTGCTGTCGGTTTGTCTTATTTGTCTTATTTTTCTAATCTTCAAAGAGTTGATCGAAAAACTCCTTCTGCAATTCTTCATGTTCCTTCGCCTTCCTCGCAGCGAGGATAGCGAGCCTCTTTCTCCCTTCTAGATACTCGAGAGCATGATCGCGAATCAGCCAGTGCTTGCGTCCTTGGTGATGCCGCGAAGCCTGCAGCACACCTCGCTTCACAAGGCGCAGCACCGTTCTCGTGCTACACCCTGCTAGCTGGGCAAAATCATAGACTGATATAAATTCGCTCACGATGAATTTAATTAGGAATTAGGAGTTATCTCTTTACAGTGGAAGTGATCCGAGAGACGCGTAGGAGGCATACTCTCCTCACTGTGATACTCCGTCACAGGAGGCAGGTCGTACTTCTCATTCACCGCCTTGATCTTCGCGCGTCCACGATTGGTAAGCGTGAAGAGCAGCTGCTTGCTACCTGTAGACCCCAGCTGGAGACACAGAGAATCCAGCGGAGCAGGAAGCGCGAGCCTCAGCCTATCCATGGCGATAGACACCGCGTAGCTCTCTGAGAACTCATAGCGAGCGAGAGCCTCACGGATAAGACGCAGCCAGTAAGCTATATGCTCCACCTTCGATCCATTCTCCGTCTTCAGTGGACGACCGAGCATCGTCGCGAGGCGATTATGAATAGCGGAGAAATGACGCGCCTCTGCCTCACGTAATCCCGCGCAGCCAGCAGCCTCTCTCACCATATCGTGGCGGAACTCCTCACTGGAGCTATAGCCCATCGCCTCGCCACACTGTCTGTAAGCTGCCCCCGCCATGATGGCGAGGCAGTTCACCTGCTTTTTACTAAGCGTTTTCATGATGTTTAGTTAGGAGTTTGGAGTTAGAAGTTAGGAGTTAGATGCTTGGCTTTGCTTGTTTGCGCGTAAGCGCACTAGCTTTCAATTCCTAACTCCTAATTCCTAATTCCTAATTATTCTTATCGCTCTGGTCTAGGGGTGCGATGTAGAAAGCATCAGTCTGCGTGACCTTCAGCCCCATCTTCGTGAGGTCCGACTCCGAGAGCCCCTTGCGCAGCGCATCCTTATTCAGTGTGGGCTCAGGATACACGAGGTACTTCATGCGCCATTCTTCATCTTTAAGCTTTGCCTGTAGGAGAATATCCTTCATGCTATACTTCTTCGAGAGAGCAGACACCGTGGGATTACCC
>CAYJML010000027.1:0-17829 GCA_964371515.1 uncultured Akkermansia sp. | reverse complement strand
CCTTGCCTCCGCCTGTGTTGCGGAAGATGCGGCCGATTTCAAAGAGGCGTATGCTCTCCATGCCCTGATTGAGGTTGCGCACGGCTACGGAGAGTAGACCGGGTGCAACGGAGGGACGCAGCATGCTGTGATCTTCGCTGATGGGGAGTGAGACGCGGATGCGGTCTCCTTCCATAAGGGGGCGGAAGGGGAAGGCATAGTTGATATTCGCAATGGTGGGATCAATGCTGTCTTCTGCGATGAGCTTGAAGGTCTGCGCTTCCCAGAAGCCAGCTCCTGCCAGCTTGTGCACGAGCTTCATGCGGAAGTCGTGTGCGCGATCATGCGCGCTCTCCTCTACGTAGACGGAGCTATAGACGGAGGGGATGTTATCGAGTCCATAGACGCGGATGATTTCTTCGAGCAGATCACAACTGCGCTTGAGGTCGAGTCGCCATGGTGGGCAGTCCCAGTTCCCCTTTTGGTCGATGTCCTTGAGACCAAGGCGACGAAGGATGGCTGAGGCCTCTAGGTGAGGTACGGAGCTCTGGGTCATGCGGTCGAGCTCAGCCCAGTCTAGCTGCACTTGGTCGAGGGCGTAGTGTATCTTCGCCTCTGAGCCTTGTTCGAGGACGGTGGCGGAGAGTGCCTGACTCTCATCGACGAGGCAGGGTGCGCTGCCACCTACTAGGACGGGCTCGGCACTGCCTCCTGCGAGTTCTAGCACGAGCTCGATGGCGCGTGCTGCGGTGCGTAGCACGTTCCATGGTGAGGTGCCACGTTCGAAGCGATAGGACGAGTCAGAGCTGAGTGCTAGACGACGTGAGCTGAAGCGTATGTTGCTGCGCTCGAACCATGCTACCTCCAAGATGATGTCAGTGGTCTGCTCTGTGACACCCGAGTCAAGACCTCCCATGATGCCACCGAGAGCAAGAGCTGCGCCTGAAGCATCGGAGACGAGTAGTTCGCCCTCGTTGAGCTCGTACTCTTCTCCCATGAGGCTGGTAAATGTCTCACCTGCGGCTGCACGTCGCAGCTCTAGACCGCCTTGTACCTTGGAGGCATCAAAGGCGTGCAGAGGATGACCGAGCTCAAAGAGTACGTAGTTGGTGATGTCGACGATGTTATTAATCGGACGCAGACCGATAGCAACGAGTCGCTCAGCGAGCCATTCGGGTGAGGGGGCTACCTTCACACCTGTGATGCGTGTGGCGGTGTAGAGGGGGCAGAGATCAGTGGCGGAGAGCTTGATGTCGCTTTCCTGTGCCGTCTTCGTCTGGAGAGCATCGGTGATGGACGCGGCTGGATCTTGCTTGAGCTCTCTGCCGGTGATGGCGGCTAGCTCGCGAGCCATGCCCCAGTGGCTGAGCAGATCGGGGCGGTTCGGTGTGATCTCTATCTCGAAAATGGTGTCAGACTTGACAAAGCTACGCACCGGTGTGCCCGCTTGCTTGTCGCTAGGCAGTATCCAGAGTCCATCGACAGCATCAGGGAGTCCGAGCTCGGAGGCGGAGCAGAGCATGCCATTGCTCGCGATGCCACGTAGCTTGCCTTCCTTGATCGCGAAGCCACCTGGTAGGACGGCTCCGGGGAGGGCACAGGGGACGAAGTCACCGATCTGATAGTTACTAGCCCCACAGACGACTTGGCGGAGGCTGCCTTCGCCTGCGTCTACTTGGCAGGTGTTGAGATGGTCGCTGCCTTCGACTGGTACTTTCTCGACGACGCGGGCGACGACGACCGAATCATCGTTGATGCCACGTTCATTGATCTCTTCGACTTCGATACCAGCAAAGGTGAGCATGTCTGCGATTTCTTGCGTGCTCAGTCCGTCAAGGTCGAGGTACTGGGAGAGCCAGTTGAGTGAAATATTCATGTGTGATGTACAGGTTGATAGGTTACTGGATGCGTGCTTGGCTCATTATTGGAACTGGGCGAGGAAGCGTACGTCATTCTCGATGAGGAGGCGTATGTCTCGTATGCCCCAGCGTATCATGGCAAGGCGTTCAAGACCTATGCCAAAGGCGAAGCCTGTCATGCCCTTGTAAGTATCCTTGCCAGTCTGCTGATCGATGTTCTCAAAGACGGCAGGGTTAACCATGCCGCAGCCAGCGATCTCAATCCAGCGAGGGGCTTGACCTGCGGCTTGAAGCAGTACGTCAATCTCAAAGCTAGGCTCCGTGAAGGGGAAGAAATGGGGGCGGAAGCGTACAGCAGTCTCTGCACCAAAGAGTGCCTTGAGGAAGTATTCTAGCGTGCCCTTGAGCTCGCCTATGCTGACGTTTTCATTCACATAGAGGCCTTCAATCTGGTTGAAGGCGGAGAGATGGGTTGCGTCAATAGCATCGCGGCGGAAGGCAGAGCCGGGGCAGATGATGCGGATAGGGGGAGCATCCTTCTCCATGACACGAGCCTGAACGGTGCTCGTCTGAGTGCGTAGAAGCTTGCCTGTATCAAAGTAGAAGGTGTCCTTCTCATTACGAGCTGGATGATCATCGGGCGTGTTGAGCGCGTCGAAGCAATGCCACTCATCCTCAATCTCTGGACCATCAGCGAGGCTAAAGCCCATGCGGCGCAGGATGCGTACAGCTTCATCGCGCACCTGAGTGATGGGGTGGATGCCCCCTTCATGGATGCTGGCACCAGGTAGGGTGATGTCAAGACCCGCTGTCGCGGCAGCGTCGAGCTCGAGCTGGATGGCATCGCGGCGTGCATCGAGTGCATCAGTGATGGCTGAGCGAGCTTCATTCAGCAGGGCGCCTACGGCAGGTTTCTCCTCCTTGGGCACATCGCGCATGCCTTGCTGGGCTTGGGTGAGACTTCCCTTTTTCCCGAGTATGGCCACTCGTGCCTCCTCTAAGCTCTTCATATCCGATAGGTTGGCAATCTGGGCGAGAGCCTCGGACTGGATGCTAGCAATCTGCTCTTTCATACGCGAGTGACTATATAGCTTTGTGCAGAAAAGTCAAGCCGATTCGGCTGGTATGCAATAATCCTAGAGTAGCTATCATATAGACTAGCTTTCTTGACAGAGAATTCTCATTCGACTATGATTGCAGCATGAATAGCTCACCAGAAATTAGCAGCATGCAGCCCCCCATCCATCCTGAAAAATCAGCCCTGCTCATCATTGATGCGCAGAACGACTACTTCCCCGATGGCGCTTACCCCTTATGGAATACCGAGGCATGCCTCGATGCGATCAAGTCGAGCGTGGCTCACTTCCAAGAGTCGCAGCTTCCCATCATCCTCATCCAGCATATCGCAGACCCACAACTAGGCTTAGCCCCCTTCTTCAACTCAGAGACGGAGGGGGCGCAGATTCATCCAGAACTCTTGGAGCTACTGCCCACCGCCCCCATCGTGGTGAAGCACTATGCCGACTCTTTCCATCTCACCGATCTTGCCAAAACGCTCTGCGAACATGAGGTCACCACCCTCTACCTCTGTGGTATGATGACTCAGAATTGTGTGACTCATACCGCCCTCTCACTATCAGCTCAAGCATATGAAGTGAAGGTGATTACCGATGCCTGCACGACGGTGGATGAGATGCTGCATGTGATAGCACTGCATGCCCTCTCAACGCGCGTTTCCCTACTCGGCAGCGCAGAGCTCTGAGGGGAGGGGAAGCGTGCTGGATGAAAAAATCTTGAAATAACAATTAATATTGGTAATATAACTTATCAATATTAATTATGAAATTTTCTCTACCTATTCGATTACGCGCAGCTTTGCTCAGCTGCTTACTTGCGCTTCCTTCACTGACAGTAGCACCCAGCTTTGGGAGGTCGATTGTCATCATTCCTGATGAAGCAGCTGATACAACAGAAGCTGAGAGCCTCCTTGCTCCCACCCTCGGTGATGACTCCGCCTATTTCTTAGATCCTGGACATAACAGAGATATGATTATGATCTTAACAGAGGTATTTAATTCGCAAAGTTATGAATATAATCTTTTTATTTACTCAATCGTGATCAATTCGCTCGGTGATGAAGGAGCTGCAAACACTGCTGGTTTTGACTGGGTTTTTCTTCCTGATGGTAGTCCATTCCTAGAGCCTACCAGCAGCCATGTGCCCTATGTCACAGTCAGCTATCCCGATCAGAATCGCGTTCACACCCTTGTGACACCTGCGAATATCAATCGTAGCTTTGTAGGCATCGAGTCAACGACAGCTATCAATGGAGGCGCTATCCAGCATGATGTACCCTCATTGACCATATCCATCGGCGGTGACTTGGTCACCAACAAGATATTGGTCAGTACGTCCACTAGCGATGTCGTGATCCGCGGGGGAGCACTCTATAACGCCTCAGAGATTTCTACGATCAACAGTCACTTTGTAGCTAATATACTGGATGCAGATTATGCGAGTAGTGATCCCGCTTATATCGCGCATAGCTATGGTGGTGCAATCTATAACCATGCCGATGCTAGCATCGGCGGGCTCAGGGGGGATTTCATCGCGAACAAAGCACTCTCATCGTCTGATGGCTTCGTTGGGAATGATGAGGTGAATGACAGGGTCTCGACTAGTGTCGCGGGAGCTGTCTACAATGAAGGCATCATGGGAAACATCACTGGTGATTTTATCTATAATCTAGCAAAGGCTACGGCAACCAACCTTCATTCCTCGGATGGGGTAAATGCCTATGGCGGTGCAATCTATAATAGCAATACGATGGGAGATATTACGAGTGATTTTAATGAGAATAACGCAGAGGCTAAGTCTGTAGGAGGATATGCCTACGCGTATGGTGGTGCTATTCACAATGAGAAAGATCTAGGGCATATCAAGGGTGACTATATTTTGAATGAAACTATTGCAGAGAGCTCCTTACGAGCTACCGCACAAGGTGGGGCAATCAGTAGTGCAGCTGGCTCTACTATCGATTCTATCCAAGCTAATTTCAGTGGCAATCGCTTGCATGCCATAAGCTCGGAGGGTGGGCACGCCTACGCAAAAGGTGGTGCGGTCTACAGTCAAGCTGATATTGAGCTAGTGACAGGATATTATTTGTCCAACGTTTCCCAATCTATATCGGAACGAGGCGACGCGAGTAGCTCTGGTGGAGCGCTCTACAATGTTGGTGAGATATCAGAAATCCATGGTTACTTCTTCTCGAATAGAGCAGTTGCCACCAGCAATACAGGATCTACTGATGCTACAGGAGGAGCCATCTCCAATGAGAACACGATCACGAGCATCAAAGGATACTTTGTAGGCAATAATGTACTAGCGAGCTCATCTAGCTTTGGTGGTGCTCTTTACAATACTGGTACGATCACGAATTTGAGCAGCGATTTCATAGGGAATGTGGCTCACGACGCTTCGGATACTGCGCAGGTAGAAGGGGGAGGCATCTATAACAAGGGCTCAATAGGTCTGCTCGCCTTGCAAAATGATATCGAGTTCACAGGTAATCATACAAACGTTGATCAGCAGAAAAGCTCCAACGCCATCCACAATGCTGGGCTTTTTGACGAAGCTACCATCAGATTCAACGCATATGGCGAGAAGCAAATCATCGTTAACGACGGCATCAGCGGCAACGATATGGTGACAGCGCCAGGCGGCGCAATCACCGAGGGAAAACCTCTGCAAATCCTAGAAATCAATAGTGGACTTGATGGAGAAGCTAATCCCATCGATGCGCAAGGCGCTAGCTTCTCTACCGTCTCATTCAACAACAGCATCGAGCAGCAAACCATCAATATCTATGGAGGCACGCTCGTCTTAGGAGAGTATGCAGGAGGTAGCTACAGCTATAATGGCTCGACATTCAATGTCGAAGCATCTCACGCAGCATTAATCGACTCTGATCTCAATATCAAAGAGGGTGGTCATGTCATGACTCATGCGAGCTATCTCGCTCAGGGCTATGTCTCCAATGAGGGGGAACTCACCCTGACAGGGGGTACGCTAGACACCCAAGATGGCAAGATCAGCGGCACAGGTAAGATCAACCTCACCTCGGTGGTGCAGAATAACGTCGCCATTGAGACAAGGAATCTGAGCATGAGCAATAAGGGGGATGACTATGGCGCACTATATTCCAGCGCAACTGGGACTCTCACACTGAGATCTGGCAGTACAGTAGAGCTCTCCATCATCCATACGCGCCCTACAGAAGGCTTCCGCTGGACTATTTTGCAGTATGGCGATCACGATCTTGTGACGAGTTATTATGATCTAGCAGCGATGATTACCATCAATGGAGCAAGCCTAGAGAACACAGCCTATTTCCTAGAACGAGGAGTGGACGGTCTGAGCTATTCAATCGTAGACACAGAACCAGAACTTCCTAGCTTCGCCTCGTTCTCCACGACAGCCAACGGGCTTGCGGGCAATGTGCTGCTAGATCAGGTCACTCAGCAATCAGTAGCAGAGGGGAGAGATCTTGGCACCGTGATGGATGAGATCTATCTGAGCTACACGAGCTCAGGGCAGTCTGCAAGTACCGGAGACCAGCTCGCAGCAGCAGTCGCTGGCGCAGGTGTAGCCAGCTTGGGCTCTGCTATGATGAGCAGTATGGAGATGCAGCTTCAGCGTGTGCTCCAGCGTTCTGGATCACTAGTCAACGAGGGCAAGGGTAACTACTGGATCGCAGCGGAGGGATCGCTCAGCGAGCTGGAGTCAGCTGGCACCTACGCGGGGCATCGCCTCAGCAGCTGGGGTGGATCACTCGGTGCAGAGTATGGATTGCGAGAGGATACGTCACTGAGCATAGGCTTGGTAGCGCTTTACGGTGAGTTAGAGGCGAATAGTGCTGATCGTGCTGAGGGCGACTTTGACAGCTACTACCTCAGTGCAGCAGCCTATCATCAGAGTGGTAACTGGGTACATCAGGGCTTGGTCAGTGCAGGTCTGCTCGATGCATCACTTCATCGCTCAGTCACTCATGCAAGCGGTGGCTACAATACCACGGGTAGCACAGACGGATATAGTCTGGGCATCATGTATGAGTTGGGATATGAGATAGAACTGCGCGAGAATACCACACTCATCCCAGTCATCAATGCGGCACTCATGCACGGTAGCTTAGATGGATATACAGAAGCAGGAAGTGATGCGGCACTGCGCGTGAATGAGGTGGAGAATACTTACGCTACCTTTGGGCTTGGTGCTCGACTCTCCACGCGGAGCAGTACAGGTATCCAGACCTCTCTACGCGCACTCATCAAGATAGATGCCGGCAGTCGCCAGCAGGGTGCTGATATCGGCTTGCGCGATATCGCGGGCACGCATACCACCATCCATGGTCAAGATGCGGGAGCTCTCGGTGGCGAGCTGGGCTTGGGCGTGAGTGTCCCAGTAAGTGCTCAGAGCAGCGTCTTCCTGAACACGATGGCGGAGATACGCCGTGATCAGCACTCATTCAACGGCTCAGTTGGCTACAGACTCAGTTTCTGAGTAAGTTAGCAGCCACAGAGGCAGAGTAAGAATAGCTTCTCATCTATCATGATGAGAAGCTATTTTGCTTGATTGCTTTTATTTGAGGCAGCTCTGCCTCTATACTCGCTTTCTGCTTGCAATAGTTGCTCTACCAGCATAGCATAGCAGGATGAAGAAACCCTCTCTCATGACACGAGCCGCAGCGTTACGCTTGAGACGCAGGCACGGTGGTATGCGGGTAAGACGAGGTCTCATCGCGCGGATGCTTCGCGCCTCCAGACGACGCCTCTCTGGCTTCCGCCATCTGGATGTCAGCCTCATGCAGCTACCAGTAGCTACGTGGGGAGCAGAGCTCAGTGCACGCCTAGCAGTCGTTGCAGACCTGCATGTCTCACCTGAGATGGGTGAGTTCCTCGATGAGATCGTCGCGCAGGTGCTCGCAACGAAGCCTGACGCTATTCTCTTCCTAGGCGATCTGATGAACGGTCATAGTGATGCGGAGTCGATGCCACTAGACCAGATAGCCAAGCATCTTCACCCGTGGAGCAAGCTTCCACTCTATGGCGTGCTGGGCAATCATGACTACTGGTATGATGAGCAAGCGGTGCGCCGCATGCTCACCGAGGAGCTCGGTATGCAGCTCATCGAGGGGCGCAGCACCTGCCTGTCGCTTAGCGGGGGGAGGCGCATTTACTTCGGAGGCATACGTTGCCTCTATACCTATCAAAAAAAAGCGGGTACAATACCCGCTATACCGAGTGACGCACAGAAGCAGGCAGCCCCCTATATTTTCCTGAGTCATACCCCCTCAGGTGCATTTTATGCTCCAGAGGGGACACTCATCACGCTCGCAGGTCATAGCCATGGCGGACAGATCTGTCTGCCCAGAGGAGGCGTGATCAAGAGCTCTGAGAAGCGTGTAGCGCGAGAGCTCTCACGCGGTTATCATGAGGAAGAGAAGGGGAGGCGCAGTGCCCTCTACACGAGTCGAGGACTGGGCACGAGTGTCTTGCCGCTGCGCCTCTTCTGCCCACCCGAGATCTTCCTCTTAGAGCTCAAAGGTGGGGAGAAGTGAAGCGGCGTTTACAGGGCTTTTGCGAGATCTTCTAGCATGGTCTTTGTCGCGGTGATACCACCACCGACGAGGTACCATACCTGTGAGTCTAGGGCGACGATGCCATTTTGCTTGGCAGCCTTGGTGCGGCTGACGAGTGCGTTTTGAGCGAAGCCTTCTAACTGTGCTCCACGTCCTATGGCTGCTGCACGGTCTATGACATAAATGATATCGGGGTTCGCCAGAGCGATGTACTCATAGTTGATGCGCTTGCCATGTGAGCTGGCTTCTATTGCTGGGCCTGCTAGGGTGAAGCCTAGGGTGGAGTAGATCATGCCGAAGCGGCTTGCCTCACCGTAGGCGGAGAGCTTCCCATCATTGGCCAGTACGAAGAGGGTCTTCTTGCCGTTGCTGCTAGCCTTTGCCTTGATGTCGCTGACGAGGGTATCAATTTGCTTGATATACTTGTCAGCTTCCTGCTGCTTAGCAAAGAGGCTTGCGATGAGCTTGATGTTCTTCTTGATCTCTTCAAGCGGCTGGCTTGTAGATGGGCTGGTGATGGAGACGGGGGCAATTTTAGCGAGTTCATCGTAGTAGGCTGCTTGTCGCGTGGTGATGAAGATGGCTTCTGGCTTGAACTGGCTGATGGTCTCGAGGTTAAACTCTTTGAGAGAGCCTATGTCGGTGTGCTTGTCGCTGTTGTATTCAGCGAGGTAGCTGGGTAGGGTGCGCTTCGCGAGTGCTACCTCTACATCGACGCCAAGCTTCTGGATGGTGTCGAGTACGGCATAGTCGAGGACGACGATGCGCTTGGGCTGGAGTGGTAGCTCTACTTGTCCCTTGATGTTTGTTGAGATGATACTCTCCGCGTGCAGTGTGGGGATGAGTGCTAGTAGGGTGCACAGGATGAGCAGGATGAATGTGCGGGTCTTTGTCATGATCTGATGTAAAGGGTGCTGAGGGTGGAAAGAAAATCCCTCACCCCTAGCTTGGAGTCCAGTGGTGAGGGAGGTCTATTGATGATGTGAAGGGTGATTAGAGAGCCTTGCTGATCTGCTCTATCATGGTCTTGAGCGACTGGACACCAGAGCCCGTGATGTACCAGAGTGCAGGGTCGAGCATGACCACAGAGCCTGACTTGACAGCCTTCGTGTTCTTGACAAGTGGGTTTGCGAGCAACTTGCTGGAGTCTGACTGCTCACCGATAGCTTTGCTGCGGTCGAGGATGTAGATGATGTCAGGGTTCTTGAGCGCGATGTATTCGTAGTTGACAAGCTGACCATATTTATCAGGCTGGATGCTGGGGTCTGACTGCCCTACGCCCATGGAGTCAAAGGGGAGGGAAGCGAAGCGGCTCTTTGAGCCAAAGACGCTGATTTTGCCATCATTGACCATGATGAAGAGGGCTTTTTTTCCGCTCTGACCTGCTGCTGCTGTAGCGGCAGCGAGGGAGGCATCCAGATCTGCTAGAGCCTTGGCAGCGGCATCTTCCTTTCCGAAGATCTTGCCCATCATGGCGATGTTCTTCTTCGCTTCAGCCATCTGATCCTTTGCCATGCGGTCGACAACGTAGACGGGAGCAATCTTGCTGAGTTCTTCGTAGTGGTCGCTCTGGCGGGTGGAGATGATGATGAGCTCAGGTTTGAAGGCATTCACCGTTTCGAGGTTGAACTCTTTCATCGCACCGAGGTCGAGATACTTCTCATCGCGGTACTGTGCCAAGTAGTCTGGCATGAGCTTCTTGGGTAGTGCCATTTCGGCTTCTGCTCCGAGGCTCATCATGTTGTCGAGGACGGAGAAGTCCATGACGACGACGCGCTTGGGATTCTTGGGGATGCTTACCGTCCCATGGAGATGGGTGGCTTGCAGGGTGTCTTGAGCTTGGCTCGTGAGGCTTGCTGTCAAGGCAAGAACGGCGATGCTGAGATAGCTAGTTATTCTTTTCATGTTGTTTATTCTGTTTTGTGTTATGAGTAGTAAATGCAGAGTTTCTTCCCCTCGAAGTTCTCGATGCGTATGTCGATGTCATAGATCTCCTTCATGATCTCGGGAGTGATGATGTCATCGGTACGCCCATGGTGGCAGAGTACTCCCTTCTTCAACGCAACGATATAGTCGGCATAGAAGGAGACGAAGTTGATGTCATGGATGACGATGTAGATGGTTTTTTTCTTCTCTTCAACGAGTGTTTTGAGCAACTTCATGACACGTGCAGAGCGGCTCATATCGAGGTTGTTGAGTGGTTCGTCGAGTAGGATATACTGTGTGTCCTGAGCGATAGCCATAGCGATGTAGGCGATCTGCCTCTCTCCACCTGATAGCTCATCTAGGTAGCGATCTTTGAGTGCTTCGATTCCTGTGTAAGAGATGGCTTCAGAAACGATCTCTAGATCCTTCTCATCGAGGCGACCTGCGGAGTGCGGGAAGCGTCCAAAGCGTACGAGCTCTTCGACCGTGAGGCGCGCTGGGGTGTGGAGGCTCTGACCGAGTATGGTGAGCGTCTTGGCGAGCTGCTTATTGTCCCACTGCTTGAGTTGCTGCTCATCGATGGTGATGATGCCTTCGCTAGCAGGAAGGAGTCGGCTGACGATGTTGAGCACCGTGCTCTTGCCAGCACCGTTGCTGCCGATGAAGGCGACTACTTGCTCCGTGGGCAAGGTGAGCGAGATGTCTCGTAGTACGAGAGCATTGTGATATTGCTTGCTAACGTTTTTTAATGAGATCATATTTTTTTGATTTTGAGTATCATGATGATGAATACCAAGCCTCCAGTGAGGTTAATAATGACGCTGAGAGGTACGGTGAAGTTGAGCAGCCTTTCTGTGACGAGCATGCCGCCGAGCAACATGACAAGCCCCACGAGTATCGTGCCTGGGACAAGCACGTGATGCCTATAGGTGGGGAATAGGAGGCGTGCTAGGCTCACGATGAGGATGCCGAGGAAGGTGATGGGTCCGACCATGACTGTAGAGGCAGCTGTGAGTACGGAGATGGCGAGCAGGGACTTGAGAACGAGAGCTTGGTAGTTGACACCGAGGGTGATGGCATTTGCCCGACCAAGCGAGAGGACATCGTACTTCTTGAGATCCCAGCATACCCATAAAGTAGTGAGTGCAACGAGCCCCCATGAGATTCCGAGCAGCTTCACATTCACGCGATTGAAACTAGCAAACATGCGGCCCTCTAGCATGGCAAACTCGTTGGGATCAATGAGTACCTGCATGAAGCTTGCAAGCCCGTCAAAGGCTATGCCAAAGACGATGCCTATCAGAACAATGTAGTAGATGCTATGCTTGATCCCTCTAAACATCAGGACAAATATGCCCCCAGATGCAATAATCATGAGGATGAGCGTTGCGACAAACTGCGTGGTGCTATCCATGAGGACGAGCTCCGTTGCTCCCCAGAGATAGATGACGAGTGTCTGTAGGAATATATAGAGGTGATCTAGCCCCATGATGCTGGGCGTGAGGATATGATTGCTCGTGACGGTCTGGAAGATGACAGATGAGAGACCTACTGCGATGCTGACTAGGGCGATGGCGGCGATGATTTTCAAGCGACGCGGGATGTTGTAGTCCCACGTTTCATCGGTGACACCTTGGAAGAGGTAGAGGAGTGCTAAGCCCATACCCACAAGTATTAAGAGGGTAAAAATCGTCCGGGCGTAGCGGTTTTTTTGGATAGCTTCAAGCATAGGTTCTCTTGTTGAATAGCATGAGTAAGAAGATGACGCTGCCTACGACACTGAGGATGACACCCACGGGTATCTCATAGGGTAGGATGATGAGTCGTCCCGCCAGATCGCAGACAAGTACGAGCATTGCCCCCAGCCAAGCGGTATCGAAGAGAGTATTCTTCACGGAGTCGCCGCGCAGCATGCTCACGAGGTTGGGGACGATGAGCCCGATGAAGGGGATGTGCCCGACGGCAACGATGCTGGTAGCAGAGATAATGGCGACGATGACAAGCCCGAGGCGCACGATATTCGCGTGGTTGAGCCCCAGGGTGACAGTGATGCCTCTGCCCATACCCGCGATGGTGAATCGATCGGCATAGAAGTAAGCCAGCAGCATGAAGGGGACGCTGTTGTAGAGTAGCTCATAGTTCCCCTCGATGACGAGTGCGAAGCTCCCTTGTAGCCATGAAGAGACATTCTGCACAACATCGTGCTCATAGGCGAGGTAGGAAGCCGCTGAGCTGACAAGGGCTCCGAGCATGATACCCACGAGGGGGATGATGATGATACTCTTTGTCGATAGTTTGTTGATGATGAAGAGGAAGATGCCTGTGCCTATCAGAGAGACGAGGAAGGCGGCGCTGATGCGCAGCATGGGGCTAGCATCTGGCATGAAGAGGATGGCTACCATGATGCCGAGCTTGCTCCACTCCATCGTGCCAGCTGTGGTGGGCGAGACGAAGCGGTTGCACGTGATACACTGCATGATGAGACCTGCTATGGCGAGGCTGCTACCTGCAATGAGAATGCTCAGTAGCCTAGGAACGCGGCTGACCATGAGGATTTCATGGTACATGGACTCCGTGTCCAGTGCCTCTTTAAGTGGGATCTCAAAGACACCGACGAAGAGAGAGTATACTCCTAAACCTAGGAGTAAAACCCATTGAACGAGGCGTAGTATGAGTGTATTCATCTGCGATGAGTTCCTTTTATTTTTTTGTGTGTATGGTGATGCATTCCATCTCGATGAGCCATGTTGGGCGGCAGACAGGGGCATGGACGATGATCTTGGGCACATCGGGGAATCTCTGTTGGAACATGCTCTCGATGAGGGGGTAATCTGCCATGTCGCGTAGATAGATGATCATCTGCATGCTATCTTGCATACTAGCTCCAGCCTCAGCGAGTAGAGCGTCGACATTCACCCACATGCGCTCGCACTGCGCTTGCACATCTCCTACGTGTACGACCTCACCCTTGTTATCAATGCTGGCAGTGCCAGAGATGAAGCTGACGGTGCGGTCCGCATAGTGGACGGCTGTACCGCGCTCAAATCGCACACCGTAGTCATGAGTTGGGTCGAGGTAGTCAGGAGCGTAGAGGAACTGTATCTGGCTGGACTCTACCCCTGCAATGGAGTAGGTGTCGAGGTGCACGAGTTCATGGTAGTCGCTGCTTCTCCCCTGTATTCCCGTACTGCTGATGAAGTGATCACCTGGTATGAGTCCCTTCACATCGAAGTGCTCGTTGCGACCTGTGACGACTCCAGCATAGTTCACATCGACGTTCTGGACAAAGAGCCAGGTACGTATGGCGTGAGAGTAGAGGCTAGCACCTATGCCTTCGAGCATGCGACTGTAGTCTTCAAAGAGGCTGAGGCACTGCTGGTGAGAATCTCCCGAGTTCTTGCGAGCAGAGGCTGTCCAGATGTGGCGCAGTGAGCCCTGCTGACTGCTGCTGCTATTTGTGAGTGGGTCATATTCCCAGCTAGCACCTTCTTGGAAGTAGGCGAAGAGCGAGAGCTTGCTGCCGTCAAGCGGTGCTTGCTCGATGAGGGAGAGTGCACCTGCTTCACCGTCTAGGCTCTGCTTGACACTTGCCTCTTGGTTCGCTGCATCACTCATGAAGACACGCGTGAAGACGACGGCTGCTTCAGGGTGCTCGTTCTTGAACTCTTGGAACGCGGAGTTGAGAGCAAAGAGTTGCTGCTCGAACTTCACCGACTTGTCGGTGACATGTATCTGTATCATCCACTCACTTAGGCTGGAGTCCTCGCGTGAGAAATGCGAGCATTCGACGCGGCATGCTTTGTATGCTGGCTTGTTGCTGAGGATGGATCGGGTGATAGCCATGATATTATGATATGAAAGGGGTTATATTAAAGAGACTTCAAGAACTCAATGAGGTCAGCACGATCTTGGGCTGAGAGATGTCGGAAGGCTTCGCGAGCAAACTCGGATTCTCCAAAATGCCAGAGAATAGCTTCTTCAAAGTCGCGCGCTCTCAGGTCGTGGAACATGTCCGTGTGGTCGACCGCCTTCTTCATCAAACCGCGTCCCCAGAGTGGGGGAGTTCTATAGGTGCGCACCATACCGCGGTTCTCCTCGCCCATGTCGTGCATGAGTAGATCCGTGTAGGGGCGTATGACTTGATAGGCGTAGGCTGGCAATTCTGGGTATTCGCCTGTCTTCCACTCTGGCTTGTGGCAGCTGGCGCAGCCGATTTCGTTGAAGATACGCTGTCCATTCTGCACGCGAGGCTTATCGAGGTTGCGTGCTGCAGGTACTGCGAGACCACGGTGCCATATCATGAAGTTTTCGAAATCCTTGTTACTCATTTCGATGGGTTGCTCAGCTTCTAGCTGGCTGACATCTAGACCGAGTTCGCGCTGCTTATCCACCCATTCCTGCGTCTGGTAGAGCTGGCGTCGGCCTTCGCGGTTGATCCCCTGTGTGTTCCAGAGACCATTCGAGCCAGGTCCATTGGTGAGGGTGGCGCGTGTGCAGTGCCAGGTGAATCGACCGAGGCGCGGCTTGCCGCCTAGGTGCTCTTCTTTGATCCATTTGCCGTGTATACCTTTTACAGGTCCACTGGTGGACTGCTGTCTATGATACTCCTTGAGGATGTCCTCATCGGAGATGGCGTCAAGCAGACCTGTGCCGTAGATGCCTATGGTAGACTCGATAGAAACGCGGTAATCTTCAGGTAGGGGCAAGAGCGGATTGATGACATCTGCGGTTGGGTAGATGAGGCTGCCCTCTGTTTTCTTACCAAGATTGTAGGGTGTACCGTCGGGGTACTTGTTGCCATACTTGTCCTGATACTCATGCCATGTGATCTCTACACCTTCTACATAGGGCTTGTAGGGTGGTAGCACCTTCGTCTGGAGCATGGGCGTGTAGCCCTTCACAGGAGTGCCATCAGGGTGATGAATGAAGGCGATGTAGCCGTTCCCATACTCTTCATTGTAGTCATCAGTACGGCGAGCGCGTCCATAGCCAGGGTGGCAGGCGACGCAGGAGCTCTTGATATAGGTAGGGCCGAGTCCACCAAAGGGGACATCAGGGTTCACCACGAAGTTGCCTTCAAAGATGGCTTCTCCCAGCAAGAACTCTTCCTCCAAGCCCGCGTCAACGATAGCTGGGCTAGGCTGTTCAAAGGCTTTTGTCGTGCGGATGAAGACCGTGCCCGCATCACCACCGAGATAATAGGCGGGACCTGGCTTCCCATCATCTGTGAGGAGGGCTGGTGGTTCGAGATTGATATCGTAGTTCACGTGGCATTCAATACAGCTGGCTGTGATGAACTCAGGCTTGATATCCGAAAAGGTGACGTTCTCTACCTTACTTCCTTCTTTCAGAGCAGCCATGCTGATGAGTGGGTGCGCGCCCTCACCTTCTTGCATCGATGAGGCGGGCGTGAAGTAAGCAGAACTAGGTTGGGGCGCGGTCTGTGTTGTCTGCACTGGGGTGGCAGAAATGAGTGAACCGTGCTTATGGTAATAAAACGAAAAGACGCCAGTCACTGTTAAAAGGCTGGCTACGCTGAGAGCAAGTGTTGGTGCTATGCTCATAAGATGCTGTCTGCAGAAATATGTGTGGGGACTGAGTTCATCCCCTTTGCATCACCTGCGAGCCCTACCTCGACTCACAGGTGACACACTCAATTATTGAATAATGATATCAAAGGATATTAGTCGAGCAAGACCTTGGCAGCACTGCCCATATTGGTGTTGAGTTCTTCGCAAGCGGCGATGACGTCAGCGAAGAGCTTCTTCTCACCAAGGCTCTTGGCGAGAGGTGCCTTGAAGGCATCCATGCATGTGAACACCTTCTTGAAGGAAGCCTTCACAGCCTTGTCTACTGCAGGATCTTTTGCAGCAACGAGTGGTGAGAGGCAAGCGTAGGCCTTCTCCACGCTGATCACGTTGTCACGTGTATCTGCAAGAGAGGTGTGGCTGTACCAGGATTCGAAAAGCTTTGCATCTTGTGCTTCGAATGGCTCAGCAAACTTAGGTCCAGCGAGCTCAGTGACGATGTCGGTACAACCGGTGAAGATTTCTTCGATAGCGTCTGCCTGTGAGTCATAGCGGCTACCCTGCGTGCCTGCGCCCTTGAGCTCAGCTGCGTATGCGCCGTCTTTTTCGATCTCTGCGTCTGCGAGCACAGCAGCCTTGTCAGCGCTGAGGCTTTCTGCACCTGCCCAGAGAGCTTCGAGCTGGATGCTATCTTCTGCCAGTACGCGAGCTACTGCGACCAAGTAAATAAGCTCAGCCTTGGTGAGGCTCTTTGCGCTACGTGCTGCGCCATCACGGAAGAGAAGGTACTCAGCTGCGTGGAAGCCACGGAGAGCAGCACCCAAGTAATCGCGTACATAGCCTGCGTCTACAGTGATCTTACCTTCTGCGATGACCGCAAGAAGTGCGTCAAGCTGTGTCTGATCGAGTGGCCAGGAGTCGAGCTTGGGGTCGAGGTTTGCGTACTCAGCAGGGCCGAAGAGGAAGGATTCGCTCTGTTCCCATGGTGTACGTGCTTGCTTGTATGCAGCGATAGCCTTGGCGACGTTTGCGTCAGTTGGGTTTGCTGCGAGAGCCTCGGTGGCCTCGATGAGAGCGACACCACCTGTTGCCATAGCCTGATAGGTCGGGACGACGAAGGTGTCGGTGTATGTAGCAAGTGCCTTGCTAACTGGGGCTGATGTTTCAGCGGCGGCGCTTACTCCAGCGAGTGAGAGTAAACCTGCGATTGCTAGTGTTTGTTGTTTCATAATAAAATTGCATCTTATGGGCTATTTGCGCCTTTGCGAGTTAGTGGAAACTAAGTTTGTGGAGTTAGGCTAGCATAACAGTAAAATTAGTCAAGGCTAATTCGGAAATTATATTTTAGAATGCCTTTAATGATCAGCATAAAACAATCAAATAAAAATGCTAATAAAAAAGGCTGCCCTCGAAGATGAGGATAGCTCTCGTAGATCAATGTGTGATCGATCACCTATCCGCCGCGTAATGCGGCAATGAGTTCGGTCTTGATTTTCATGAAGTTTGATCGACAATATACAGAAAGTGAAGCGCGTTACTTCTTACCTATGATTGATCTACCGCAGTCGTACACTAAGTATACGAAAGAGTGGAGAGATGAAGCAGACGTCATGAAGGAGGCATTTGTGACAGCTAATGATAACGATTCCGCTTGGAAGGCATGGAATACAGGTATGGAGTCTCTTGAGGCAGTTAATGCTCGTTATTCTGACATCGCAAATATACTATCATACACAGCTGCTAAGCAGTATGTGAATCAGAAATACTCTATGGATGTCAGGATGGAAAACCTCAAACTCATCACATTCGCACTAGGAACTAGGCATCCAAATCATATAGAGTATCAAGTTGATCATCTACGTGGTGTTGCATCCATCCTACGCTTAAGGTTCAAACTCGG
>CAYJML010000026.1:0-18653 GCA_964371515.1 uncultured Akkermansia sp. | reverse complement strand
TCATGTCGATGGTCTCTGTGCCGTAGCACCAGCAAGGGGTGACGGTGAGGGTGAGTCCTACGTTGTTTTCTTGGAATTTGCGCTGTGCGGCGGCGGCTTCTTGGAAGCAACCGATGGTGGTGTCTGCGATGACGCAGCGAACAGGAGCTCCGCATGGGTGGCGGAGGGAAGATTCGATGAGGGCAGCGGCTGACTTCGCCATCTGCATGGTGACTTCTTCGAGGGATTCACGAACACCGAGGCGACGTCCGTCGATGGTAGGGCGTATACCTATGGTGGGGAGCTGGGTTTCTTGACGATATGTAGTGTTCATATGATGGTTATTTTTATGAGAATTATTTGTTGCGGTTTTCATGGCGCACCATGTAGAAGGAGTAGGCTACGATGACGGAGAAGCAGACGGCACTGACGAAGTAGCTGCTGCGTACTGCGGCTTCCATGCCTTGATACATGGGAACCAGTGAGCTGAGTGTTTCTCCATCGATGAGAGCTCCCATGATAGGAGGGGTGATGGCGCCACCCATGATGGCCATGATGAGACCTGCTGCACCAAGCTTTGTCTCCTCGCTTCCGAGCTCACCAAGGGCAAGTCCGTAGATGGTGGGGAACATGAGTGACATGCAGCCTGTGATAGCGATGAGGCTAGGAATGGCGTAGGCGGTTGGTAGGTACACTGTGCCGATGGAGAAGGCAACACCCAAGACAGCAAAGACGCTCATGAGGATGGAGGGGCGTATGACGCGCATGAGTGCGGTACAGATCCAGCGCAGGGCGATGAAGGTGAAGATGGCCCAGATGTTTACCTTCACAGCTTCGGCTTCGTTTACCCCCCAGAGGGTGCTGGCGTAGAGGACGGCCCATGTCCAGACGGAGATCTGGGCTCCGATGTAGAAGAACTGAGCGATGACACCGAGGACGTAGGGCTTGTTCTTGAAGAGTGTGATGGCGTTTTCCTTGATGTTAAGAGCTCCACTTTCATCCTTGCTGCTGGTGCGCTGGCGGAAGAAGTAGATCCAGATGATGGAGGCGATGAGGATGAGTCCAATGTAGGGGGCGCTTACCCAGAAGAGTTCTGTGGTGCGGATGGCATCAAGCTGCTCTGGTTCGAGGAGCTTGCGCTCGGCAACGCTGGCTTCATTCAGGTTGGAGAGAATGACGTACTTTGCCAGATAGAGACCTGTGATACTACCGAGGGGGTTGAAGGCCTGTGCGAGGTTGAGTCGCTGAATGGCTGTTTCCTTCGGTCCTAGCGCAAGCACGAATGGATTGCATGTGGTTTCTAGCACGGAGAGTCCACCTGCGAGGATGAAGATGGAGACAAGGAAGAGATTGTAACTCTGTAGACCTGCGGCAGGGATGTAGCCCATCGCTCCGATGACGTAGAAGCCGAGACCGACGAGGATGCCACTGCGGAATGACCATTTTTTGATCAAGATGGCTGCGGGGATTGCAAGGACGGCATAGGCTCCGTAGAAGGCGACCTGTACGAGGGAGGAGTCAACGGCTTCGATCATGAAGATCTTTGCAAAGGCGGGCACAAGATTGTCCGTCATGTTGTTGAGAATCCCCCAGAGGGCGAAACAGGTCGTGAGCATGATGAAGCTCACGAGCAGCCCTTTGCCAAGCATAGGCTGCTTCTCAGGTGAGGTGGTTTCCATGGTATGTAAGTTGGAAGGGGGTTATTTGCCTGCGTGCTTGACGTTCAAGCCGTAGTTCTTGAACTTCTCAAGCACGACCTTGATTTCCTCATCGGGGAGGGTGGTGAACTGTCCTGCGGCACGTACGCCCATGTAGACCTGACAGAGGTATTCTGTCTCAGCGAGGAGGACGAAGGCTTTCTGGAGGTTTGCCTCTGCAGCAACGAGTCCGTGGTTCTTGAGGATGCAGGCCTTGCTATCACCCATGACTTTTTGGATGTTCTGATTGAGCTCTTCTGTACCGTAGGTAGCATAGTCAGCGCAGGGGATGGCATTTGACCCACTCAGTGCGATCATGTAGTGGATGGCTGGCAGCTCATCGATGCCGAGGATGGAGACCATGGTGGCATAGAGTGAGTGGGAGTGGATGACAGCGTTGCAATCGGGGCGTGCCATGAGGATGCTATGATGGAAACGCCATTCGCTAGAAGGGACTTTTCCCTCTTCGATCTCTCCTGCGTCAGTAATGAAGACGAGGTCTTCTGGCTGCATGATGTCGTAGGGCATGCCAGAGGGGGTGACGAGGATGCCACCAGGGACACGGTGGCTGATGTTGCCAGCTGTTCCTTGGTTGAGCCCTTCTTCCTTCATTTTGAGGCAGTGAGCGATGATGTCTTGGCGGATGGATAATGTGTCTGTCATAGATTTATTGTTCGTGTTGAGAGTGATTAATGGTTCAGATTTTTTTAATGGAAAAACTATGGCTCACACAGGCTCGTGCTTCTTCTATCGAGGCGAGCTGTCCCTGTCCTATCCATTGCGAAAGCAGGTTGCCTGCTGCGGTGGCATCCACGGGACCTAGGGTCATTGATAGACCAACGTGACGCTTGATGGTCTCACAGAAGAGTGAGTCACGACAGCCTCCTCCTAGAAGGTGCAGGCTGCTGACAGCTTCTCCCGTGATTTTGCTGAGCTCAGCTACAGCGGTAGCATGTGCCTGCCCGAGTCCTTCGTAGACGGCTGCGGCTATTTCTCCCCGTGTGCTAGGGATGGGAAGATCGTTTGACTCGCAATGGGCGATGATGGCTGCTTCCATGTCACTGGAAGAGTAGAAGCTGGGGTCGCTCACATCGACGATGAAGCCTCTGCCCATCGCGTCGCGAGCAGCGTTCTCCATATCATCAAAGCTAATTGCCCACTGACGCTGAAGCTGCTGGAGTGTCCAGAGTCCGTTGATGGACTTGAGGAAACGGACGGTGTTGCCATAGCCACGCTCATTTGCGAAGCCAGCATCGAGTGCGGTGGGCGTGGTGATGGGGGTCTCGCGTAGCTGACCAAAGAGAGACCATGAGCCGCTAGAGATATAAGCGGATTGCTCGTCCTGTAGAGGGGCTGCGAGCACGGCACAGGCGGTGTCATGGGAAGCTGCTGCAATGATGGGGAAGGGGGCGCAGTTGAGCTGCTCAGCCAGATCGGGGCGTAGCATCCCCTTCACACTGCCTGCTGGTTGGATAGGTGGAAGCATATCTGCTATGCCTGTGAAGGGGATCTTGCGGATGATCTCCTCGCACCAGTCTCCGCTCTTTGCATCCATCATCTGACTGGTGGAGGCGATGCAGGGTTCTGTAGAGATAGTACCAGTGAGCCAGTAAGCGAATAGGTCAGGAAGCCACAGCATGCTCTTCGCTTGTGATAGGATATCTTGGCGCGATACTGCGTCTTCGTAGACTTGGAAGAGGGTGTTGTAGGGCATGGGGGCTAGCCCTGTGTGTGTGTAGAGTGTCTGCGAGTCGAGTCCTAGTGCTGCAAGCTTCTCCGCGGTGTGAAGGGTGCGTTCGCTGCGGTAGTTCACAGGATTTGCGAGCAGCTCACCGCTGGCTGAGAGATAGGCGACGTCCACTCCCCATGTGTTAATAGCCATGGAGTTCGGTGTGATGCCTTTTTCGATAGTCTTACGCACGCCCTTGAGCATCTCTTGGTAGAGATAGAGAGCATCAGTGTAATAGAGCTCACCCAGTCGGACTGGCTGGCAGGGGAAGCGATGAACTTCCTCGACACTCATGATGCCGTCTTGGAGTTTTCCGAGATAGATCTTGCCACCTGATGAGCCGAAGTCGCAGGCGAGGGCGTAATGAGGAGATGCGGACATAGATAGAGAAAATTACTCTGATTAGTCTACCAGATGAACGCGTGAGGTAAAGAATAAAATAGTGCTAAGTGAGAGGCTGTGTGCCTTGAAGCGCCTTTATTATTCGTGGCGACAGAGAACTAGATGTATAGCTCACAGGCAGAGAAGAATGTGTGGCAAGCTTTTTCCAGCTCTTTATCATTGTAATAAGCCTCCTCCTTGAGTTTTGCTTTCTGTTCCTTTAGCATTTCTTCCATGCGAGAGATGAGCTTGCCGATGGCTGGACCTTTTAATTCAGTCGCGAGAGCTTGGTAGTCTTCTCGTGATATCTGCGTGAAGTCGGATTCGAGTTTAAGCGCGTTGTTGACAAGTTCTTGTGTTATGGCTGCAATCTTCTCGCTTGCTTCTTGAGTCGTGTATTTTTTATCATCAAGTCCTTTTGTTATCTCAGTCATGGCAAGGGAGTTTTCCATACTGGATACTAGGAGCTGCTCCATGGCATCTGTATTCACTGTAGCTGTGGTCGTCTGTACGAATGCACTGGTGATGACAAGGGTAGAAAAGGAAAAAAGTTGCTTGTAGGTCATTTTATGACTATAGCAAGCAACTTTGATTTGTCAATCTGTTATCCAGTAATAAAGCTTATTTCATCACTCGATGAATAATGCAGTTGAATAATAGCGGTCTGCTGAGTCAGGGAGAATGACAAGAATCTTTTTCCAAGCATTCTCTGTGCGCTGCGCGATGAGGGTGGCAGCATGGAGGGCAGCCCCTGAGGAGATGCCCGTGAGCACCCCATCAGTTTTACCTAATTCTCTGGCTATGCTAACCGCATCATCATTACTAACAGTGATAATCTCGTCGTAGACTGTTGTGTCTAAAGTGTCTGGGATGAAGCCTGCACCTATACCTTGGATGCGGTGTGCTCCTGAGCGCCCCTCGGAGAGTACTGGTGAGTCCTCAGGCTCTACGGCGACGACTTGTATGCTTGGTTTGAGCTTTTTGAGCGCTCTGCCTATACCGCTGATGGTGCCACCTGTTCCTACACCTGCTACGATGATGTCAATGTCGCCATCCATATCATCCCAGATCTCCATGGCGGTTGTCTGTTCATGCATGAATCCGTTAACGGGATTGGTGAACTGCCCAGGTAGATAGGAGTCTGGTGTGTTTTCGTGAAGTTCCTGTGCCTTGGCGATCGCTCCGCGCATGCCCTTAGATCCGTCTGTCAAGACGAGTTCGGCACCATAGGCTTTCAGTATATTTCTGCGTTCTTCACTCATGGTCTCTGGCATGGTGAGAATGCAGCGATAGCCTTTTGAGGTGGCTATTGATGCTAGCCCTATGCCTGTGTTGCCGCTTGTTGGTTCAATAATGATTGAATCCGCTGTGAGTATGCCGCGTTCTTCAGCGTCTTCGATGAGTGCCTTTGCGAGTCGATCTTTGACGCTACCACTTGGGTTGAGGTATTCTAGCTTGCCGAATAGTGCTGTGCTAAGGTGGTTCTTCTTCGAATAATTACGCAGCTCTAAGATGGGGGTTTTTCCCACGAGTTCAGCGACGGATGAATAGATTTTTTTCATAGCTCTTTTTTTATTAAGGGTATTATACCTGATCATGCTATTTTATCAAGTGCTTGATTCAGATCTGCGATGATGTCGTCGATATGCTCTGTGCCGATGGATAGACGCACGGTCTGCGGACTGATACCTGAGGCTTCTAGCTGCTCACGGCTTAGCTGTGAGTGCGTGGTGGAGGCCGGATGGATGACGAGACTCTTCACATCAGCTACGTTTGCTAAAAGGGAGAAGAGCTCGAGATCTTCTGTGAACTTCTTTGCGTCCGCTTCACTTCCTGCTATCTCTATGGTGAAGATAGAGCCAGCACCCTTGGGATAGTACTTTTTGTAGATATCATGCGTCTTTTGATCAGGCTGGCTAGGGTGATTCACGCGTGCGACCTTCGGATGCGAAGCGAGATGATCGATGACCTTTAGTGCGTTCTCCACGTGTCTTTCTACTCGAAGTGAGAGTGTTTCTAAGCCTTGAAGAAGGAGGAATGAATTAAAGGGGCTGATGGCAGCTCCTGTATCGCGGAGAAGGGTGATGCGAATCTTGACAATATAGGCAACATTCCCCAGTGCCTCCGATAGAACGAGCCCATGGTAGCTGGGGTTTGGAGCTGTGATGCCTGGGAACTTATCATTCTGCGTCCAGTCAAAGTTGCCAGAGTCAATGATAACCCCACCGAGCACGGTGCCATGACCACCTATGAACTTTGTGGCACTGTGTACCACGATGTCTGCGCCATGCTCGATGGGGCGAATGTTATAAGGCGTAGCAAAGGTGTTGTCCACGATAAGAGGAATGCCGTGCTTGTGTGCTAGAGAAGCTACAGCCGCGATATCGGTCGCGTCACTGTTAGGATTGCCGAGGCTCTCAATAAAGATGGCCTTTGTACGCTCGTTAATCGCGCCTTCTAGTGCATCGAGCTCGCTACTGTTGACGAAGCTTGTGTCGATACCTATCTCCTTAAAGGTGTGTGCGAAGAGGTTGTAGGTGCCGCCATAGATGCGCTTGTCTGCGATGATGTGATCGCCAGCAGTGGCAATGTTGCGCACGGCGTATTCAATAGCTGCTGATCCAGTAGCGACAGCGAGAGCTGCTACGCCACCTTCGAGAGCGGCGATACGTTTTTCAAAAACATCTGAGGTAGGATTCATCAGTCGAGTGTAGATATTGCCGCCTTCAGTCAAACCGAAGCGACCTGCTGCTTGGGCAGAGTTTTCGAAGACATAGGATGTCGTTGCATAAATAGGGACTGCGCGAGCGTCAGTGCTCGGATCTGCCTGCTCTTGTCCAACATGGAGTTGGAGTGTCTCGAACTTGTAATTATTACTCATTTTGATGATTTCTATTTCGTGTTCTATGTGTGGTTCATCTTAATTCCTATCTTTCCAGTAGGGATGTGGTAATTATAGATGTTATTTTGAATTTGTCAATAAAAAACGCAAACTATTTTTTACGAAATGATAAGATATAGAAAGGTCTAGTATCTGCAGGGTCTTGAAATACCTCATAGGTGAGGAGGATTCTTTCTATTAGCTCTTGTGGATAAATTGTTAGAGAGGTGCTTTATCATGAGTATATGCGTTGACACGGCGTGATAGCTATGCTAGGATGATAACCGTGATGTCAAGGCGCATGCGCTGTTTTTATGGATGATACTCAAGAGATCAAGGGCTTACCGAAGATACTGCCAGCTATGCTAGGTGAGCAGTATCTGCTCAGTCGCATCATCAAGGAGACTGATGATTATGTGATCTATCTGGCTCAGCAAAAGGATATACGGCGTGATGTCTATGTGCAGTCACTGCAGCCGGAAGCACTCAGCGATGATGCGAAGGTGGCGTTCTTTCTCGAATCAGCACGTGCGAAGTCGCGTCATGCCTTTAAGTTCGTAGGTCTTTCCCTAGAGTTACTCTTCCAGAATGGTACGTGGCATCTTGTCTATGAGTGCATCAAGGGAGATCCTCTTGATCTGTTGCTAGCGAGTGGGCGCTTCCTCGCCCCCTTACGCTTGTGTGAGTTCTTGCAGAATCTCTGTCATATCTGTATCTTCATGGATATTGAAGGGGTAGCGACAGAGTCATTTAGTCTAGAGCACTGCTACCTGATGGATCATGATTTCCGCATGGATAATCCTGCCATTGCTGGTGTGAGAAAGCGAACAGCGAGTCGCGTATATCTCCACGATGCTATTGTCAAATTAGAGCCTCTGATCGACAAAGAGCAGCCACACAGTCAGACTCTCCGAGAATTGATGACACGTATGCGCTATCAGGAGAACTGGGAGACCATCACCCCCATGCTCTTCTCTGAAGAGCTCGCTCAGCTCCAGCTGCGCATCCTCTGGGAGGCTGAGCAGTCAAAGTACTGATAGTTTCAGTAGTGAGGGGAACGGTGAGGGGCTAGGCTTATCCTTACAGGATAAGCATGCAGTCTCCATAAGAGAAGAAGCGATATCTTTCTTGTACAGCTTGCTCATAGGCATGCATGATGAGATCCTTACCAGCAAGAGCACTCACGAGCATGATGAGGGTGCTCTGAGGGAGATGAAAGTTCGTTAAGAGCGCGTCAGTGACGCGGAAGTGGAAGCCTGGGTAGATGAAGATCTGAGTATCTCCTGACGCTTGCTTGAGTGGTCGCCCCTGTATGGCTGCGACACTTTCTAGTACACGCACACTAGTAGTGCCGACGAGGATGTTGCGCTGGGCTTTCTCGATAGCTTCAGCAGTCTGCGAGCTAAGGAAGTACGGCTCACTGTGCATCTGATGGTCTAGGATATTCTCAACCTTCACAGGTCGGAAGGTTCCTACACCGACATGGAGTGTGACGAAGCTGTGGTGCAGCTGAGCCATGATGTCAGGGGTGAAATGGAGACCTGCCGTCGGCGCGGCGATTGCTCCAGCCTCTTGGGCATAGACCGTCTGGTATCGCTCGGCATCTTCCTGCTCGCTTTCCCTGTTCATATAATGAGGGAGTGCTAGCTGAGCATAGCGTTCATCATCAACTGGTCTATCCCATCTGATGTAGCGATATCCTTCTTCATCGATGTTTTCGACAGTGCCGGTCGCATCACCCACCTGTACCTGACGACCTATCTTCATCTTACGACCTGGTCGCACGAGGCTTTTCCAGACAAGTGCATCGGTGAAGCTCGTACGCACGAGCTCAATGCTTCCATCATTGGAAAAGTAGCGTGAGGGTAGCACGCGTGTGTTGTTAAAGATGAAGTGATCACCATCACGCGTATAGTCGAGGATATCGCGGAACTGGCGGTGTTCGATGAGCCCCGTATCGCGGTGTACGACCATCATGCGCGAAGCTGCACGATCCGAGAGCGGATGTGCTGCAATGAGCTCTTCGGGGAGCTGATAGTCAAAGTCGGCTGTGCGCACAGTGTGAGTTTCTGCGGGGGTGATTCAAGTCTGCGCACTAGCAGGGGAATATGCTAAGGCGGTGCAGCACTTCTTGCTTACCCAGTAGCTCGATGACATCAGCGAGATCTGGTCCAGCATGGCTTCCTGTTAATGCGATGCGCAGAGGGAACATCATGGCTCCTACCTTCACGCCTGCCTCCTTTGTCAGGGGTTTGATAAGTGCTGTGGCAGCAGCACCACTCCACTCAGGTAGCTCATCGATCGCACGCGCGAATGTGCTGAGTAGATCTGCCGCTTGGGGTTGTAGCTTCGCCATCGCCTCTTCTTCATAATTAAGTTGTTCAAGCCACTGAAGCCATGTTGGAATCTCGGAGAGGAGCTGCACCTTCGTCTGAATGGTAGGAATGGCTGCTCGCAGGGTCTCGTTATCAGTGAGCCCTGCCTTCGTGCAGAAGGGGAGTGCTAGTTCTGTGAATATCTCAGCTGGCAGTCTCATGATGTGCTGCTGGTTCATCCACTTGCACTTGGTGATATCAAACTTCGCGGCATTTCTATTCACATTTTCCAAGCTAAAGAGCTCTACAAGCTTGTCCTTGGTGAAGATCTCTTCATCATTCTTAGGATTCCAGCCTAGAAGGGCGATGAAGTTAATCACCGCGTCAGGAAGGAAGCCATCTTCTGGATAGTTACCCAGCTGAGCACCCACGTCACGCTTGCTCATCTTTGAACCATCGGGGTTCTGAATAAGGGGGATATGAGCATAGTGAGGTGCAGGTACTCCGAACGCTTCAAAGAGCTGGAGATGCTTAAAGGTATTCATCACGTGGTCTTCGCCGCGTATCACGTGTGTGATCTTCATCTCAATGTCATCGACGACATTGACTAGGTGGAAGATATAGCTACCATCGGTGCGCTTCACCACCATGTCAGGTGTGTTATCTTCCAGTGAGTAATCTACGTTAATATCACCGCACACCATATCATGAAGTGTCATGATGCCATCGCGCTTGAAGCGAAATCTCCAGACCGTGCCTTCGCTGGTGTTGGGGATCTCGTCTCCGTTCTTGTCTCTCTTGTTTGGAGCAGGGCATTCATAGACATGTCCAGATGCGCGTAGCTGCTCAAAGTAGCGATCATAAATCTCGGCACGCTGACTCTGATAGTACGGAGCGTATTCTCCACCCACGCCCTCGCCTTCATCCCAGTCGAGTCCAAGCCAGCTCATACCTGAGAAGATAGCTGACATCGCCTCTTCGTTGTGACGCTCCTGATCCGTATCTTCGATGCGCAGTACGAAAGTACCACCCATTTTCTTAGCGAAGAGATAGTTAAAGAGGGCTGTGCGAGCACCACCAATATGGAGGTAGCCCGTAGGGGAGGGGGCAAAGCGCGTGCGGACGGATGTAGACATGGCGGTTTTATACACGCTAACAGCGTTTTTTTCAAGTGAAATCATGCGTGTAAGGCCTATCTTGCACCATTAAGCTATGTTGAGCATGACAGAGATGCTCTCTTGACAGCGAGAGGGCTATCTTCTACCATGGATGCATGGATTACTCCGCTAAAGCTCTCTCCGTTTTTCGCCAAGAATATCAAGGTATGCGCATGAACTGTGCTCAGGCAGTCTGCCACGCGGCTGGTCGTGACGATCTCATCGAAGCGATGTCATGCTGTGGTGGTGGTAAGGTAGAGGGAGGAACCTGTGGTGCGCTTCACGCGGCAGCTGTGATTGCTGGTGATGGAGGAGAACAGATCATGCAGCAATTTGCAGATCGTAATCATGATACTACTTGCGTAGAGCTCAAACGCGCTCACAAGGTATCCTGTCAGGAGTGTGTGAGTTCAGCCTCTCAGCTGCTAGAAGAGTACGAAGCTCAGCGAGGATAACTTGTCCTGACAGCGGAGCTCTCCATCTGGGGCATGATGGTCTTGTGAAGTTCAACTGTAGCTTGTACAGCCCCGAACTCCTCGACGCAGCAGCGAGCTAGCTTGTGCGCTAGAGTCTCAATGAGGTGTGTCGGCTCTTGCTGAGCTCTCTTGATGAGAGTCTGTGTGAGTGTGTCATAGCAGATAGTGTTTTCCAAGCCGTCTGCCATGGCTGAGAAGCGTGTAGGAGTTGTGAAGCTGATGTTTGCCCAGAGTGTCTGAGGAGTAGCTCTTTCTTCGTCAGGCACACCTATGTGGCAGTCGAAGCGAAGTTTATTGAGCTGGATTGTATCTTGCGACTGCTGATATTTCAAGATCCTGGAGCCTCTTTCCATGAGCTGTTGGAGCGCTGAGAGGTCAGGTACGATGAGATCTGGTGTAGCAGCTGCTAGCTGCTGAGCATTATTATAGCCCGTGAGCACACCTATGCCAGTGATAGAAGCACAGTGAGCTGCATCGATATCATGAGACATATCTCCGATGAAGGCTGTCTCATCAGGGTGTAAGTTGTGCTGTTGCATCAGCTGCCCTATATACACCTCTTTGTTGCGTATACCCGAGTGGATGTGTTCGAAATAGGAGGAGAGTCCTAGCTCTTCAACCTGAATAGCAAAGGCTTTGCTATCCATACTCGTCAGGATAAAGCAACGTATGCCCTGCTCAGTGCAGAAGTCCATAAAGCGGCGTGCATGCGGGAGTAGTTTTACCGTTGTCGCAGAACGATCAAAGGCGAAGCGATAGAGATCCTCGAGCTCATCCATCGTTGCTTCTGGGATCTTTGTCTCATAGTAGCTAGGGTAGGGGAGGTAAAACTCAGCGCGGAAGCTATCGACATCAAGTGGAGGGCGCTTGTAGTGGGAGAGTACATGATTAGTCGCTTCTATGGTGAGGGCGAGATCATCGCACAAGGTGCCTGACCAGTCGAAAATGAGGTTGCGGAACATAGGTATGGTGTCTAGCGTGATTTGAGCTGCTTGTACTGGCGCTTCTGTATGGCACGCCAATGTTGAGGGTTAACAAAAGGATTGTCCGAGCCATACTTTGACCATGGACCATAAGGGACAAGAGGGAACTCGACAAAGCGCCAGTGGACAAGAGCATGCCCTCCTTTGATGCCGAGATAGTCGCGTACCGCAGGAGAGATATCAATGCCAGCCCCCTTGTTTTGCTTGTTCTTTGGGCGTGCGTTACCGAAGACATATTGCCAATCATCCGTGACAAAAGGTCCGCAATCCTCCCATTGAGCGAAGCAGTAACGTCCCTCATAATAGATCTGTACCCATGTACCTTGGCACACTGATTCGTACTTCCCCTTCTTATCGCGTTTGTACCATGGGATGACCTTTGCCGCTTCAGGTTTGGGTCCATTTTTACTGATATCGTTGTATGGTAGGGCTATGTAGAAGGGGTTAAGCCTAGGGGTGAATGTGAGAGGAATGAAGCGTCGAGGGCATCGAGCTGCCACGTCAGGATTATCATAGCCACCGAAGTTGCTATGCCAGCGCATATCCCAACTACTAGCTGTGTTCGGTGTGGGGTTATTCTTAGTAGGAAGCTCTCCAACCCAAAAGTAGGTAGCTATGATGTCGAAGTGCCAGCGATAGGTGCCAGAGCGTGCACTTTGGCGCGCGTTCTTCGGGTCTGGGTAGCCGCCCTTCTTATTCGGCATCACTCGCGCTGTATTGCTAGTGCTACGTGTGCGAAGCTGCGGATTTTTTTTGTCATCCATTTCTTGCGCGTGCAGCCAGTGAGGGCAGCCGATTAGCAAGATGATGGAGAGAATAAGTCGCATGGCAAGAGCTTTGTATCTAATGATCTAGGTAGATGCGATCATCTAGCCATGGTGCAAGATGCTATCCTGAGCATGAGGTAGCTTATCTGGTGCATCCAGCGTGTAGTGCAGTCCTCGTGACTCTTGCCTACGTATCGCACAGTCGACGATGAGAGAGGCCGTGAGTGCAAGATTGCGCAGGTCAATGATCTCGGGAGTGACGCGATAGCCCCAGTAGTATTCCTGTATCTCACGGTTGATGTTTCTCAGGCGAGCAGCAGCACGTTGAAGACGATTATTCGTACGCACGATACTGACATAGTCCTTCATGGTGCGGCGTATCTCATCCCAGCAGTGGTACAGGATAGCGAGATCATCGCGCTCAGCCTTCTCCCCATGCACCCATTCAGGGATAGGGTACTCCTCCATTTTGTAAACGAGGGGGAGTTCTGTGAGCATGCGCTCAATAGCGCGCTTGGAGACGACGAGACATTCCAGTAGAGAATTGCTCGCCAGACGATTAGCACCATGGAGACCGGTACATCCCACTTCTCCAGAGGCATAGAGACCTCGTAGCGAGGTCTGTCCATTCACATCTGTTTGTACACCTCCACATTGATAATGTGCACTAGGCACCACAGGGATCATGTCGCGAGAGGCATCAATGCCGTAGCTCAGACAGGTCTCATAGATGTAGGGAAAGCGCTCCTTCATGAATCCTGCCGGCTTATGCGTCATGTCGAGATACATGCAGGGATGAGCTGTGCGGAGTATCTCCGCATTGATCGCGCGCGCGACGATATCACGAGGTGCGAGGCTCTTGCGATCATCATACTTATGCATGAACTCCTCACCATCAGGTCCACGAAGCACTCCGCCTTCGCCGCGTACAGCTTCAGAGATCAGGAAGGTCAGACCCTCCCTGTTCGAGCTACTTGGGTTATAAAATGTGGTAGGGTGGAACTGGACAAACTCCATGTTTGCAACGCGTACTCCAGCACGCCATGCCATGACGACTCCATCGCCTGTAGCCGTCGTTGGGTTCGTGGTGTACATGTAGACGCGTCCCGTACCGCCCGTAGCAAGGAGAATGCGATCGCTACGGTAGATGTCTACCGTTTTGGTCTCATTGTTCAGTACATACGCTCCTAGAACCCGATCTTCCGTGACTAAACCGAGCTTTGCCGTGGTGATCAGGTCGATAGCATAGCGATTACTCAGCAGCGTGATATTAGGGTGCTTCTTCGCGCATTCGAGAAGCTTCGAGCTCATTTCTAGCCCTGTGGTATCCTTCGCATGCAGGATGCGTCTCTTACCATGCCCTCCCTCGCGCCCAAGCGCGAAGCTACCATTTTCTCTTGTATCAAAGTCGACTCCCCATTGTATGATCTCATCGATGAGCTGAGGGGCATCTTTGACGATCTCGCGCACCACGGCTTCATCACAGAGACCAGCACCAGCATTCAGCGTATCCGAGATATGTTCTTCGAAGCTGTCACTTTCATCCATCACAGCTGCAATACCACCTTGGGCTTTTGCAGAGCTGGATTCTAGGAAGCTAGCCGCTTTACTCAGCACGATGACGTGCCCATGCTCTGCAGCACGCAGGGCAAAGCTAAGTCCAGCGACCCCACTACCGATGACGAGGAAATCTGAGGAGATACTCATAGTACTTGAGAGGTGAGTATAGCAGAATAACTCAGAAAGTCACGCGAAATAAGTATGCTAGCTTGCTCTCAAAGTGATTTGCGTCAAAAGAAAAAGCAGGAAGTAGCATGTGCACTTCCTGCTTTGAAAAGATCTTTTCGTATGGATTCTTATGATGAGAGCAGGCTCTCACCTGTCATATCAGAAGGAGTCGCAACTCCTAAGATGCCAAGAATAGTAGGAGCAAGGTCAGCAAGCTTACCATCCTTGAGCGTTACTTGATCCTGATCTGAACCGCAGTAGACGAGGTCAACGAGGTTTGTTGTGTGAGCTGTGTTAGGTGAACCATCGGGGTTGAGCATCTGCTCACAGTTACCATGGTCAGCACAGATGAGGCAGCATCCACCGAGTTCCAATACCTTTTCGACACTGAGCTCAAGAGCCTTGTCAACTGCTTCACAAGCTGTGATACCTGCATCGAGATAGCCCGTATGACCCACCATGTCAGGGTTTGCAAAGTTCATGATGATCACATCATAGTTAGCCGCTGCTGCGACGAACTTGTCTGCTACTTCTTCCACACTCATCTGTGGCTTCTCATCATAAGTGGCAACTTCGCGTGGGGATGGTACGAGGATGCGATCTTCACCGTCAAACTGCGTCTCGATACCACCATTGAAGAAGAAGGTAACATGAGCGTACTTCTCTGTTTCAGCGATACGCAGCTGCTTGAGGCCTGCCTCAGAGACGATCTGCCCGAGGATGTTGTCGAGCTTATCAGATTCAAAGACGATGGGGGAGGGGTAGTCAGCTTCGTATTCACTCATCGTAATAAAGTGAACCTGAGGTGTCACCACGCGATCAAAGCTATCAAAATCTGGGTAGATCAGAGGGCGAGAAAGCTCGCGTGCACGGTCAGCGCGGAAGTTGAAGAAGAAGACCACATCACCATCACGTACGCGCTGCTGATCTGCTTCCACGAATACTGCAGGATCAAGGAACTCATCCGTCTTGCCATCAGCATAGCTAGCTTCTGCATACTCAGCTGGTGTGCCAGCATAGGCTGTACCCTGACCACGTACGATCGCATCCCAAGCAGTCTTCACACGATCCCAGCGCTGGTCGCGATCCATCGCGTAGAAGCGACCGACAACTGTTGCGATCTGGGCTCCATTTTCTGTGCAAGCTTCTTGAAGCTGTGCGAGGAAAGCTGCACCACTCTTCGGGTCGCAGTCACGACCATCTGTGATCGCATGTACCATGATTTCCTTTACGCCAGCTTGAGCTGCAATCTTAATAACCCCGATGAGATGATCGATGTGAGAGTGCACACCACCATCAGATACAAGACCCATGAGGTGAAGGCGGCTTGATTTTGCCTTGTCGATAGCTTCAACAAGAACAGGATTCTGAGCCAGAGACCCATCTTCGATCGCATTACTGATACGGCAGAGGTCTTGGAAGACAACGCGTCCTGCTCCGAGATTCAGATGTCCTACTTCGGAGTTACCCATCTGACCATCGGGTAGACCGACAGCCTGACCAGAAGCAGCGAGTAGAGAATGAGGGCAGCTAGCCATCAACTTATCCGTGTACGGGGTTTTAGCGAGGACAGTAGCATCACCGGTTTGTTCAGCGGCTTGAGGTCCTGCGGGGTTCTTACCCCACCCATCACGAATGATTAAAACAACGGGTTTATGTGACATGGGAACACTGTAGCAATTTTTCACCCCGTTGAAAAGCCTAATGTAAGCCCCCTTGAGACTATCGCTGCGAAGATCTATCACCCGCTTGCTCATTAGGAAAGAGAGGGAGAGAATAATGCTGGATCTCTCGCATCCATTCTTGACCTTTTCAGTCCCTGATGCTACGATACTTGGGGTAGAAAGATGACTGAGCGATAGGATGAAATCACGATTAGATGAATTTACGGAATGGGGGACTGAGGTGATCTTCGGGCGCGCGTTTGGTTTCCGAGCATGGCTCTTACGCTGCATGCTGCGCGTGTTATCATGTTTTTTCTATCTGATCGTGAAGACACGCTTGCTGCTTTTTCAGCGTCGGCTTAAAACGGTGCACTATCTCGGCAGCTTCGTCATTAGCGTAGGTAATATTACTGCTGGTGGTACAGGTAAGACCCCAGTGGTTGAGTTCTTGTCACGCACCCTTGCTGCGCGTGGTCGTCGCTGTGCTATTCTCACGCGCGGTTACAAGAGTGCCGACTTAGAAGAAAAGCAAGTATGGAAAGATGCAAAAGGAAGACCAGTAAAGCGCCTCCCTAAGATAGCAAGCGATGGAACCACACGCTATCTGAGTCCTCTCTACGCAGGAGATGAACCATACATGCTAGCGCGTAATCTTGATAATGTAGCAGTACTCGTCGATAAGGATAGGATTAAGTCTGGAATCTTCGCCATCGAGCAGCTAGGAAGCGATACGCTCATCCTCGATGACGGCATGCAGTACCTGAAGTTACGCCATGAGCTCGATATCGTCTTAGTTGACTGTGGCGCCCCCTTCGGAACGGGAAGCATCCTCCCACGAGGAACCCTTCGCGAGCCTCGCTCCAGTCTGAAGCGAGCTAGCTTCATCATTCTCACTAAGAGTGCTGGTAAGACGCAGGAGGAGATAGATGATCTTATCTCGCAGATCAGGCGTCATAATATACTCGCAGATATCATCGTCACTGATCACGCACCTGTACATCTAGAAAATATCTTCACAGGTGAAATACTGCCTCTCACCGCACTCAAAGATAAGTATATAGCCTGTCTCAGCGGTATTGCACGTCCTGAAAGCTTCGAAAACCTCGTCACTCAGCTGGGAGGAAAAGTCGAGATACGACGTCGCTATCCTGACCACTACTGGTTTGATGAAGATGATCTCAATCGCTTCGTTGCTCGCTGCGCCGATAGGGCGATGGATTACATCATCACCACGGAGAAGGATGCAGTACGCTTCCTCAAGCCTGAAGAGACGGATGTTCCTATCTACTTCTTACGAATCGAAATTGAGATTAAGCAAGGACAAGAGCATTGGGATAAGATGATCGACACGATCTGTCATCTCGGGCAGGGGCAGCCAGCGCCTGAATGGTCAGATGTGCTATAGCTAGCCGCGCAGGGCTGATGCAGGCTGGTAAGCTCGCGTTAGCTCTGCTTCTTTTGTCTCCTACGCCAGCGCAAGATGAGCATGAGAAGCACCGGTAAGAGGAAGGCGATAAAGAGAATAAGTGGGATAAAGCCGTAGAGAAATAGGTTCAGATAGCGCGTCGATAGCGGATCGCCTGCTTCATCCCCTAGCTTCCACCATTGGTATGCCAGAGTCGGGTTCCATACGAGATTGCGATGAGGAATCATATGAAGCAAACCACGCTTCGCAAAGGCTTCTTTTAGCCCCTGATCGCTTGCGATGACATACCATTGCTTACTCTTCGCCTCATCATCCACGCTTTCGTAGTACTCCGCAAGCATGAGTGCAGCCTCTGGATTCTGTAGCTCACTGGCCTGCGCGAGGTAGCTTAGCATCTGTTCGATATTACCCTGCCTCTTTTCTAATCGAGCGAGTTCGATGCTAGCTCTCGATTCCCCGAGCGTGTGAGCATACTGCAGCATAGAAAGAGCCTCTTCAGGTCTACTATCCATGATGAGACGAGCCTGCTTTAGCATGGCTAGTGGATGGTGAAGATTGCAGGCGCGGAGGAGGTACTTTTGCGCGAGTGATTCTTCTCCTTTCGATTCAAAATCATTGTGGAGCAGGAATGCCATTGCTCCATGATGATGCTTATCTGCCAAGACTTGAGCGAAGTAGAGGGCTTTTGCCTCGTCCTTACTCACTCCTGTACCTGTCGCATAGCTATGAAAGAGTCGTTCTACCGCAGGCTTGTAGTCGCGACCGGCTGCCTCTTTAAGATGAGCGATAGCGGCATCGGTGTCTTGAGCTACACCCTGACCATGGAGTTCCTGTATACCCAGCCAATATAGAGCTTCAGAACGCTTTTCTGCATTCTCAAGTTCTTGCGTATAGAGCTGGTAGCTGCGTTTGTATGCAGCATTTGCGCCGCTATTATTGCCTTCTTTTTCCAGCATGGTTGCGTGGAGATAGGCACCTGATGGTTCACCAGAAAGGCTAGCTCGTTCCAGCCATAACTTTGCCTGTTCGCGCTGTGGCTGCTGGAACTCGCTACCGCGTAAGTAGAATGCAGCTAGCTTCAGCATATCGGTCCTAGAGCCTGATTCTGCATTGGTAGTGAGCTGCTGCACATAACGATCGTGCCATTGCATGGCCTTGTCTGTTTGCTTAGCGAGAGCGTGATGGCGACTCAACTGCTGCATGGCGTAACTATCACCGTTGTTCGCCTGATGCTCAAGCTGAGAGATGCTGCTTTCTGCTATTTTACTAGTGGATTCTCCGTTAGTTGTGTCAGCGGCTGCTCTAGTGGGGCTTAGTAGTACGACAAGAGAAGCGAATGCAAAAGGGAGGAATGAAAAGTTCATGAGCATCGTAGTGAAGAAGCTATAATAAAAAACCGAGAAGCATCTTATCGTATGCTTCTCGGCTTGTAAAGGGATTCTCTAAGAATTAATTGTCATCAAAGCGACG
>CAYJML010000025.1:14254-19773 GCA_964371515.1 uncultured Akkermansia sp. | reverse complement strand
TTGAAAACCGCCGAAGGTGTAAGCTTTCCGTGGGTTCGAATCCCACCCCACCCGTAGAAAACCAGCAGTGCCTCGCACTGCTGGTTTTTTTTTCATCATCTGATACGGTGGAATACAAGAGAGCGCAGCCCCCTCATGAGACTGCGCCCCCTTCTTCACTGATGCAGCAAGCGATCAGTTCAAAATGATTGATACAGGGCAATGGTCACTCCCCATCACCTCTGGATGGATGCGTGCCTCCTCTAAGCGCGGACTAAGACAGCCTGAGAGCCCCACATAGTCGATACGCCAGCCCACATTTCGCGCGCGCGCACCCCCACGATAGCTCCACCAGCTGTATGCATCGCGCTCTTCGGGATGCAGCTGTCGGAAGCTGTCAATGAATCCACTTTCTAGTAGCTTGGTGAAGCCTGCTCTCTCCTCGTCAGAAAAGCCAGCACTGAAATGGTTCGCATCGGGGCGTGCTAGATCGATCTCTTCATGCGCTACGTTGAGATCCCCGCAGAAGATGACTGGCTTTTTCTCATTAAGCCCTACGAGGTACTGGCGGAAGGCCTCATCCCATACCTGACGGTAGGGGAGACGCAGCAGCTCATTCTTCGAGTTGGGAGTATAGCAATTCACCAGATAGAAGTCTTCAAACTCCATCGTCGCGACACGTCCTTCCATATCATGCTCCTCGATGCCTATCCCCACACTTGTAGAGAGTGGGGCGATGCGAGAGAGGATCAGCACTCCCGAGTAGCCAGCCTTCTGCGCGGAGTTCCAGACGGCATGTGGCCATGCGTCTATCCATTCGCTGCTCACTTGCTCGTGACGCGCTTTGATCTCTTGGAGGCAGAGGATATCAGGAGCTAGCGCATCCATATCTTCGACGAGATTCTTTCCCAAGACGGCACGCAGTCCGTTCACATTCCAGCTGATGATTTTCATGCCCGAATGCTAGCCTAAATTAGAGCCTGTGTAAATAAAAATTATCTTCTCTGACCAAGAAAGACGACTGGTTCTGATGATTTCGCCATCGCACGCTGTTAGGCTCGTTTTTTTGTTTCACTAGGCTCTGATCTGTGCTAGTATGCTCATGATGACTAGACACGATAATCGCCAGATAGATGAGATGCGCCCTCTTGAGTTTGTCCTTGATGTAGCCCCGCACGCTACAGCTTCTGTCCTCTGCTGCTTCGGTCAGACGCGCGTGATCTGCTCGGTCATGATCGAGGAAGATGTTCCACGCTGGATGAAGAATCAGCGCGTAGAAGGTGGATGGCTCACGGCAGAATATGCCATGCTCCCCTACTCCACTCTCGATCGCAAGCGACGCGATAGCTCTGCTGGCAAGGTGGATGGACGCTCTACTGAGATACAGCGACTCATCGGTCGTAGCCTCCGCACAGCGGTTGATCTGAAGGCTCTGGGCTCTCGCACCATCTGGATTGACTGCGATGTGCTCCAAGCTGATGGTGGTACGCGTACCGCCAGTATCACAGGTGCAAGTGTTGCCTTATTCATCGCCTTAAATCGCCTCGTGGCAAAGGGATTACTTGCCAAGAGTCCTGCCAAGAAACTCGTGAGTGCCGTGTCAGTCGGCAAGCTAGATGGCCAGCCCCTACTAGACCTCTGCTATGTTGAGGACAGGGATGCTGAAGTGGATATGAATGTGGTCATGACAGAGGATGGTGAGTTCGTCGAGATACAGGGCTCTGGCGAAGAGGCTGTATTCACCGCCGAAGAGATGGCACAGATGGTGGCTTTCGCCGGTAAGGGCGTGCAGGCTATTGCCACCGCTCAGCGCGATGCAATTGCGCGTGCGGATGCACTGGGATCTTCTGATCTTGCAGAGCTAAAAGATTTTTTTGCCCGTAGTTAGCCTTCATCCTATCGGCTATTGCTTATGCGTACACTATCCCTCGCTGCTTGCTCTCTAGCCCTTTCTATCCCCTGCCTATCTATGGAGTGGCAAGAGGTAGAGATCATGGCTGCCGAGAGAAAGGGGCGTGTGGTATCTCTCTTTGAGATAGCTGCAGAAGGGCGCAAGAGCGATATGCTGGCACTGGGAATCTCTAGCTATGATCCCGAGCTGCAAGATGCTCTGGGGCGCACCATTGCTGATATCGCTCATGAACACCAGAATCACGAGATCTATGAGTTCATCCTCAGCTTACCCCAAAGCTCAGCCCCACAGATCAAAAATGTCAGCGATACAAAGCAACAGCAACTACAACAGCAGCAGGATGCGCCAGAGCTTGTCGAGCAGGCGATCGTTGCGATTTATTCTGAGGATGCTCTCACGCTCAGACGACTTCTCGCAAGTGGCTTGAGCCCTGATGCCTTTTCTGAACCTAATAAGATGTGGCTCTTAGAAGCTGCTATTAACATCGGCTCTCTCCCCTTGGCACAGATTCTCGTGGAAGCTGGGGCAGATATTAACAAGCGCTCACGCCGCGAGGCTATGAACAAGACGCTACTCATGGTAGCGACGCGCTATGACCAAGCAGAGATCGTTAACTACCTACTCAAGAAAGGCGCAGACATCCATGCTCGCGGGACGAATCAGGCTAATGTTCTGCATGATGCAAGCTATTATGCCTCAGTGAGATCCTTGCCTTTCCTGCTCCCATACTTTCAGGAGGATAACTTCTCACCCAGCTGCTCGGTGAATGGCTACCCCATTCAGATCATCTTCTATGACCAGCCTCACTCACAGGGGGCAGAAGTCATCGAATGCTTTAAGAATGCAGGATTTAACTTCAACGACATGCGCTTCAACCCGCCCCTGCTCGTGCTACCCTTCACACACAATAAGCCAGAGCTAATCCGCCCCCTTCTGAGTGCGGGTGCTGATCCGGCGGCCATCGACTCCCTAGGCAGATCTAGCTTTGATTATCTATCCAACGAGCAGATTCTGCTCCTTCTAGATGTGAAGGAAGATCTAGAAGCTCATTCACCACCTACCCCTCGCTCCCGATGATCTCTCTGCGTACTCCCTTCCTCTACTCAGGCTTACTCGCTCTCGGATGCGTGCTTCCGATGACTCACGCACAAGACACTGATTACAAGCATGTACATGAGCTCAATGAAAGGCTCGGTCAAGCACAGGCATACCGCCATCGCGAATTCTCCGCCACACTCCCCCATGAGACAGCAGAGGATCTCTACGGCTCTATCCATGGAAGCTACCAGCAGAACCCATTTGGCATCTCTATCACGCAGGGAGAGTCACTCGAATGTGAGGTAAAGAACTTTTCGCCTGGCATGGCACTCGTTATTCTCAATCTTGATACAGCGCAGCCCCAGATAATCCCTCTACAGGAGGGAGTCAACTCAATAAGCGCTCCTACTTCAGGTCTCTGCTATTTCTACTATCCTAGCGATACTCCCGCACAGCAAGACCCAGCTCAGGTCACTCTCAAGGGAGGAAAGATTAATGGCATCTACAACTCAGGCGAAGGTGCTCGCACCTGGGCATTCATGCAAAAAATGCCTAGTTCCGACTACATGGAGCTACTCTCTGAGCACCTCCATATCATCCTGCCCAAGAAGCACTGCGCCCAGCTCAGCCCAGAAGACGGTGAGGCTCTCCTCAGACACTACGAGTCTCTCTACCAGCTCGCTCTATCACTGGTCGGACAGGGAAGCTATGCACCAGCTACACCGCAGAAACTTCATATTCTACCATTTACAAAGCACTCCTATATCAAACTCGATCTCGAGAAGAACCCTGAGCTGCTAGACGCAGGCGCAATAAGCGAGGCGCATCTCCACCTCGCGCGCCAGTTCACCGCTCAGATAGCTCAGATCATCCCCGCAGGACAGGGAGAGCTCTCAGCCGCCATCCAACAACTCATCGCAGAACTCGCATTACGTCCACAGCTCGAACAGGAAAGCTCGCCGAGCCTACTGGATAACAACAAGCTTCTCGCTCACTATCACCGCAACATCATCGCGCGTCGCCAGCTCTGGAACGCCTCCCAGCATGCCAGCACAGATGAGACACTCCTCGCGACGATGATGCCCCTCTGCTCACTCTACACCTACTTCACCGAGGTAAAGGGTGACCAGAACTTCCTGCCTCGTCTCATCGAGCGCCTACGCCTCATCCAGCAGCAGCAACTCAGCCCCCGCGAATGGCGCTGCGCCTTCCTCATGGCACTCTGTGATGCAAGCAAGTGCAACCTCACGCGCTTCTTCCTAACGACACGTATGCTCGCACCGATGAATCGTCTACTTCCCACGGGCACGTCTTCGACGAGCCCCATGCTCATCACCATGGATGATATCAAGAAGGTCTGGCAGCACGCCTCAAAGTACCCAGAGGACGAATGTCGCGCCATCCACCTCGCCCACCCACTCAACAAGGAGCTCATCCGCGCGAAGACGCCCCTGCGCATTCTCCGTCCCACATCTCTCCAGCGCACTGACACAGAATGCACGATACCAGTAGACTTCGCAGAGGGAGCCATCGCCTATGAACTCCATGACACACAGGGTAAGCTAGCCCTTCTCATCCTAGTCAAGAAAGGGAAGGGAACTATCATACGCGGAGACATCGCTCACTCGTCCATCGTCGCCGTAGGCTGGGATGGGACTCGTATCAAGATATCACCTTAGCAATTTCTTGCTCATGAAGACACAGAGCTGTGATATCTAAGCTGACCTGAGCTGAAAAAAGGCTGCAAAAAAAAAATCAAGCAACTGTGTAGATTATTTTTTCCTGCTGCGTTCATAAGAGTAGACAGAAGTCTGTTGGGTACTGGAAAGAAGTGCTTGGCAATGCTTCTTACACACAAAAAACCACTCAACATTAGACAAACTATATGACAAAATCATTATTACTCATCACACTCCTTGCAGCACCACTCATGGCACAAGGTTGCCCTAAACAAGGCGGTCCTAAGGGTGCACGCCCATGCCCTGTCATGATGCTCAAGTCACTTGACAAGAACAGCGATGGTCAACTCGACGCTGAAGAGTTCAAGGCAGCAGAAGCTATGATCGAAGCCAAAATGGCTCCCATGCGCGAAAAGATGGCCAAGAAGCGCAACGAAATGATGCTCGCCAAGTACGACACCGACAAGGACGGTCAACTTAGCGACACAGAAAAAGCTGCTATCAAGACAGCTAGAGAAGCCAAGAAGGCAGAAATGGAGAAAAAGCGTGACGAAATGATGCTCAAGCGCGCTGACGCGAACAAGGATGGTCAGCTCGACGCTACTGAAACAGCTGCTCTTGAAGCTAAAAAGGCTGAAATGGCTAAGAAAAAGGCTGAACGCGATGCCAAGAAAGCTGAAATGATCGCTCAGTACGACACCGACAAGGATGGTAAGCTCAGCGGAGAAGAGCGCAAGGCTGCCAAGGCTGCAAACACACCACTGAGCCGCCTCGATGCAAACAAGGACGGTCAACTCGACACCACCGAGTTCTCCGCTGCTCTTGAAAAGGCTGCAAAGATGGGCAAGAAAATGAAGCGCAAAGGTCCTAAGGGTGGCAAAGGTTGCATGAAGGGCAAAGGTCCTAAGGGT
>CAYJML010000025.1:0-14154 GCA_964371515.1 uncultured Akkermansia sp. | reverse complement strand
GGTTGCATGAAGGGCAAAGGTCCTAAGGGTCCCAAGGGTGGCATGAAGGGCAAAGGTCCTAAGGGTCCCAAGGGTGGCATGAAGGGCAAGGGTCCTAAGGGTCCTAAGGGTGGCTGCTCATGCGGTCAGTGCCCAGCACCTGCTCCTGCTCCTGCTCCTCAGGCATAATTGAACTTGTTTTCATTACGACTTAACAAAAACACCTCCTACTTCATCATAAGTGGGAGGTGTTCTTCATTGTAAAAATCTCTCGATCTTAGATATCTCCTAGACCGCAGTCATGCCGCGGAGAGAAGCGTGCATTCTCTGCATCATCGGGTGCTTCGATATCTGCATCTTCTATATAGTCAGGCAGGTGGATGTCATCACCAGCAGCTGACTCAGAAAGCAGCTCATCCACTCCCTTCCTCTGCTCTGGTGTCAGCAGCTCAATGAGCTGAGGAGTAGTCGCGAGATCAGCGGGGAGTTCACCCTGCGCATTAGCTTGCGTCCTCTGTGCTCCGTGGCGCAAGAGGTAGCTCGCAATTTCTGCATAGCCATAGCGTGCTGCAAGACCCAGAGGAGTCTCACCGTAAGCATTCCGCGCGTTGATATCAGCACCCGCAACGACAAAGAGCTCGATGAGATCTTCATCAGGTTCTACTCCGTACTCTAGCAGCTCAGGAGCTAGGTCGAGTTCATCTTGCAGCAGCAGAGTGGCAGCTTGCTGTAGCAAGTGGTGATTCGGACTAGGAGATAACAACTCTTGGAGGAAGTTGAGCACCGCCTCATCATAGCTATCTTCATCCAGCTGTTCAGCGAGTTCGCGTGCTTGCTCCCAGTTAATGATCTCTACTGTCTCTTCTTGTTCGTCCTGCATGACGGGATTGTATCGTGAATGAGCTTGAGATGCGAGGAGTTTTTCAGCAATCAGCGACGTAGTGCACGTATCTCATCAGCGAGAGCGCGTATGCGCTTCTCAGCATCTATGGGAGCTGTGTTTAAGCTGCTGGGCTCTGGGACATCCTTGAGAATCTCGCGTACTTTGCGATCTATCTGTGTCTCTACCGCTATAGCTTCGAATAAGGGGTGTGTGCCAAAGATACGCTTTACATGCTCACTAGCGGATTTCTGATGATCTTGCATCGTTTGCTGCATCGTTTGGAAGATCTCTATCTGCAGCTCAGAAGACTTACCCTTCATCTCATTGACTGCTGACTGCTGGATCTCACGCTCACGTTTCAAAAACGCTCGCTGCTCTACGCTGAGTCCATCATGTGGCACATCAGTACGCCTCAACTCACGCTCAACCGTATGTAACAAGGCATCAGGATGCTCATGATCGATGCGAGTCGTGAAACTCTCTGAAAACACATCCAGAGAGCGTGCCAAGCTATTCAGCACATAATTACGCTCCGCCACCGATAAAGATAACTCATCATCAAGGTGTGAAACTACTTTTCTATCTGCATCATTTTCTGCAGAAACAGGCGATACACTCAGACAAAGTACAAGCTGGATAAGTGGGGTAATCCTCATCCTAACAATGTAGCAAGTTCTGCCTCCACTGACAAGCGAATAAGCAAAACAGCTGCGAAGCAGAATACAGCGATGATGTAGCTTCATTCTACTACGGATTGGAGCGTCATCTGCGAGGCAATACTTGACGAATGATGCAAAACACGCTACAGTATCGCGCATGAAATCTGACGATATTCCTACATCAGAACAAGAAGAATGCAAGCAAGATTGCCCCGATTGTGAGTGCCAGAACTCCGACACCTGCCCCGAGCAGACCCCTGAATCGGAAGAAAGCACCAGTGATGAACCTCTCACTGAGGCTGAGGAACTACTCAAGTGGCGTGACATGGCCATGCGCACAGCTGCAGAATATGACAACTATCGCAAGCGCAGCGTCAAGGACAGAGAAGAGTTCACCCGCTACGCAAACCGCGGTCTCTTAGAAGAACTCCTCCCCATCATCGATAACTTTGACATGGGCATGCAGATGGCTCAGCAAGAAACTCAATCCATGATTTACATCGGAATGAACATGGTACAAAAGCAGCTTGCTGACTTCCTCGAATCCCAAGGGGTAAGCATCATCGCTACGCAAGTAGGAGATGCCTTCGATCACAACATTCATGAAGCCATCCAGAGCGAAGCAAGCGAGCTACCAGAAGGCAGCATCGTGCGCATCATTCGCCGTGGTTACAAGCTGCGCGACCGCCTCCTGCGTCCGGTAAACGTCATCACAGCGGCAGCCCCTAGCGATGAACCAGCAGCAGAATAAACTCTGTTAGCGAGATAACACATCCCATCACCCAAGAAACATTCCCCCTCAACTCACACATGTCTCAGAACTATTATGACCTCCTCGGCGTCGAGCGCGGAGATGATGAATCCACCATCAAAAAGGCTTACCGTAAGCTTGCGATGAAGTACCATCCAGACCGTAACCCAGATGATAAAAGTGCGGAGGATAAGTTCAAGGAAATAGGCGAAGCCTACGAAGTTCTCTCTGACGCGGACAAGCGCGCCGCATACGATCGCATGGGGCATGACGCCTTTAAGAACGGTGGCATGGGAGCTGCTGGTGGCGGTGGCGGTGGCGGCTTCGGTGGCTTCAGCGACCCGATGGACATCTTCGCCCAGATGTTTGGTGGTATGGGTGGTGGCTTTGGTGGACGACAGCAACAGCGTCGACGCACCAGCCCTGAACGCCCTGGTGCTGATCTGCGCTATGATCTGGATATCACCCTAGAAGAGGCCGCAAAAGGTACTGAAAAAACACTAGAAATCGAACGCCTTGTTCCCTGCGAAACCTGCCACGCCACAGGCTCGAATGATGGTAAGGCAGGCTACAAAACATGCCCCACCTGCCATGGACAGGGAGTCATCACTCAGCAGAGTGGCTTCTTCGTCCAGCAGAGCACCTGTCCCACTTGCCGTGGTGCAGGAGTCACCGTGAGCAACCCCTGCAAGGTTTGTCAAGGGGAAGGACGCGTGCATAAAGATGTACAGATCACCATCCACATTCCTGCAGGTATCGACTCGGGACAGAAGCTTCGTTCGACAGCGAATGGTGACGCTGGTGTCTGCGGTGGCTCAGTTGGTGATCTCTACGTATTCATCGACATCGCGCCTCATGCCATTTTCACACGTGAGGCAAAGGATCTGCACTGTACGATGCCTATCCCCCTAGCTACAGCCATCTCAGGTGGTGTCCTCTCTGTACCCACGCTCGATGGTGCTACGAAGCTCAAGGTAGCGGAAGGTACGATGAGCCAGACCACCCTGCGCGTGAAGGGTAAGGGTATGCCAGCACTTCGCGGAGGAGCAACAGGTGATCTCCTCGTCGAGCTAGAGATAGAAACCCCGACCAAGCTTGATAAGAAGCAGAAAAAGGCACTCGAGAGCTTCCTCACCACCCTGAATGAGAGCAACCAGCCTCAGGTAGCCGCCTTCGAGAAAAAAGCCGCGGCTTACCTCGGCTAAACGCAGCCTACATCTCCCCTCTCCTCTCATGCACTGGTGCTACCTACCGAGTCTCGATGAGAATCAGCAAGCCTCACAGTACCAACTAGAGGGAGAGGAGGCGCATCATGCGCTCAAGGTGATGCGCCTGCGTACCGGCGATCAGGTAGAGGTCTTTAACGGTCGCGGCAGTGTCGCCACCGCGCGTATCTCAGCCACCGATAGTAACAAGTCACTCTGGATAGACATCGAGCACTTCTTAGCTCCGCAGAAGCCACTTCCTCAGATCACTCTCGCTCTTGCTATCCCCAAGGGGGGTAACATGGAACTCATCGTCCAGAAGGCAGTGGAGCTCGGTGTGAGTCGTATCATCCCGCTGATCAGTGATCGCTGTATCGTTCGGCTCAAGGAAAAGGAAGCGCGCGCGAAGCAGGAAAAATGGCAGCGTACCGCTCTAGAAGCATGCAAGCAGTGCAAGGCAACTCACGTTCCACTCATCGAGCCTGTACAAGCATTAGCAAGCTTCTTGAAGCAAGAATCCGCAGGTAGTGCGCGTATCTGTTGTGCCCTACTCCCTCATGCGAAGCCCCTACGAGAGCTTCTCGAAGCTCACAGGGCTGCGCCTACATCTGATATCACCATCCTCATCGGTCCAGAAGGTGACTTCAGCCCACAGGAGTATGTCGACATAGAATCTGCTGCTTATCAGCCAGCCAGTCTTGGTCAGCTTATTTTACGCGTTGAAACCGCCGTGTTCATGGCGATCGCTGCAGCGCGCTATGCTCTCGATGATGCTACTGGTGCGATGAGCGCACGATAGACCATATCCTGCCCTAGGGCTAGCCAGTTTCCCTCGATGAGGGCGGGTTCTACCGCGAGATATTGCTTGCTTGCGATGAGATCATGCGGACCGCCCGTGAGGTGTGGCGTGAGGATCTGTACCCATTCTTGAATGAGACCCTTCTCTAATAGAGGGGTCAAGAGCTGGCCTCCACTTTCCAGCATCAGCTGCACGATACCATACTCTTCATAGAGCTCAGTGAGGAATGCCTCCCAGTCCTCTATTGATTCATAGACTCGGGTACGCTTCTCATGCTCATCGCAGAAGAGAGGCTGTCTGAGCTTTTCCTCATCATTGAGGCCGCGTTTCGTGACAAGGATGCGCCATGGCTGCTTCTTGCGCTCATGGGGCGTTGTGAAGGGCTTTCTAATCGTTAACGAAGGCTGGTCGCGTCGCAGTGTTTCTCCCCCGATTAAGATCGCGTCACTCTGAGCTCTCAGCTCATGCGCATACTGTAGGGCAGTCTCTCCACTCAGCCACGGAGTCGCCTCACGGCTCAATCGCCCATCGAGGCTGGTGGCTACCTTTGCGATGACCCAGGGTCGCTTCATCTGGATGGCGTAGAACCAAGGACGCAGTAATAGCTCAGAATCGTGCCTTAAAACGCCTTCTACCACTTCTATGCCCTGCTGCTCCAGAAGACGGCGTGCGCGTCCTTGGTGACGCTTATCTGGGTCAGCACAGGCATAGACAACGCGTGTGATACCAGCTTCGATGATGGCATCCGTGCAGGGAGGTGTCTTACCCCAGCTGCTGCATGGCTCGAGGGTGATGTAGATGCAGGCTCCTAGAAGATCTTGTTTCTCATAGCCGCGTTCAGTGACATCGAGGAGGGCTCGTCTTTCAGCGTGCGCTTCACCGGCACATTCATGGTAGGATGCTCCGATGAGTCGCCAGCTCGCATTTTCTCCCTCACCGAGATGTTGGATAATAACAGCTCCGACGGGAGGGTTCGGGCTTGTTAAACCAAGCCCTTTCTTCGCTTCGGCGAGAGCGAGGCGCATCCAGTTGAGATCTTCTCTTGGCGTGATGGAGCGGTTGTTCATGAGGGGAAGCAGAGTTGAAACTGGCAGTGACTATTCAATGATAGATATAAGAATTTAAATTTAAATTCATAATCATAAGGGGTGTGAATATGTGAGTAAAGATCGCTGTCTGTTTATAAAAAAAGGATTATAAGATATTTTTTTGTGAATACCCATGTGAGCAATGGAGTGAAAATCGTGGAGAACTACTTGTTCACAGTTGAATTCACAGCTTATTCACACGGTTTTCACAGAGCATGGTGAATAAGTAATAATGACTGATATATCATACTTACTCAAAGGGGTTTTCCTTCGACTGCTCGTAGGTATTATAGAAAAAGTAGAAGGGCGCCATGAAGGGGATAGAGACATTATACGCGATAGTGCCTGGCACATCGACGAAGGCCAGTGTTAGATAGGAAAGAGTTGTCGTGAGACCACTTCTATTCGTATGAATATCGGCATGCGTGATGCGGATAGGAGCCTCGCTCGGTGGGATCTCAGCTTGCACCCTATAGGTGATGGCATCAGGCGCGAGCTGATCAATGGGAGTGACATTCATCTCCTGTATCTCGCGCTGGAGGATGGGAAGGGTAGCGTAGCCATTTTTCTCGCGCAGGGCGATAGAAGTACCTTCGGATATCTCCAGATAGGCATCTCCTTGGCTCTCACCGACGTGCTCTAACTGCGGCTTACCACCTTCCATGAAGACGGTATCATAGATGAGAGGGTAGTCAAGACGTAGGTGGTATTTCTTCCCCTTTAAGTACCATTTCCCCTTGCTCTCGTAGACGACTTCTGGATGCATGGCTTCGAAGCCTTCATAGTAGTCTCCGTATTGTTCGACATTCTTGTGCAGCTGCATGTAGGAGCAGGAGCTCACTAGGCTAGCGCAGAGGCAAGCGAGGGCGAGGAAGATGCGTTTCATGCGCTAAGCTTAGCATATATTCGCACATAAAAAAATCAAAATTTTGAAGAGCTAGCATGATTAGGTGATGCTCGTGCCCTCCTTCTAGGAGCGATAGTTGCTCTGGGTGCAAAAAACGCAAAAATAATTTTTTTCAAAAATTATAAGCACTCATTTTCAATGACTTAAATTTGAGCACAATTAACAATTGTGCTCTTTCTTATACATTATATAATTATATATAATTTAACGATAGTTAAATAACAAAATTTCAATGTTAATTCAAAGTGCTTATAATAAGATAGTAGCGAGAGGTATAGAGTGCAAAAAACGCTTATTTCTAAAATGAAAAAAAGGGGGAAAAAATTATGCGTGAATTTTTGTTATTAAGATTCAATTTAAATTATACTTTATCACATGCTCTAGCTTAGCTTATAATGATGATAAATGTATATATTTTGTTGTATGGAAAATGGAGTATTTTCAAAAAAAATGAGTTTTCTTATGAAATAAGAAGTGATTTTTTTGCGTTTTTTTCGTTGCTATTCTGCGATTAAGAGATAAACTTGGCTCATGAATAATAAATGGCATTATACCGTTCTGGAAGAATGTGACAGTACTTTTTACCCAGCGCGGCATGCCGATGCATGGCATGGGGTGCAGGCACGCGTTCAGACTGCGGGGCGTGGGCGCTTCCAGCGAACTTGGTTCGGCGAGCTGGGAGGTCTCTGGATATGCTACAATGTTCCCATTGATGAGACGCGCGATGTGCCCTGGGGGCAGTTGCCTCTTCTGGCAGGAGTCGCGTTGATGCGTGCGTTAGCAGGCACAGAGATAGAGGGACTTCGTCTACGCTGGCCCAATGATCTGCTCGTTGGCCGTGCCAAGCTCGGTGGTATCCTCGTTGAGCGACCCTCCGCCACGGTGGCTTCTATCGGTATAGGGGTTAATATCTCGAATGAAATAGCCTCCCTGCGAGGCAAGACGAGCGATCCTGTTGTCAGGCTTGATGATCTGCTGGGGGATGAGCGCCTATCGGTGGATGCATTCCGTGATAGGCTCGGTGATGCGATTGCTGAGTGCTACGATGCCTTTGTCGAGAGGGGCATGGATGCTATCATCGATGAGCTCGATCTGGCATGGGGTGCAGAGCGTCCCGTGGTGGCTATCACAGATGATCAGCGACATGTAGGTTGGTTCTGCGGAGTAGATAAGAGAGGCTACCCCATTCTCAGAGACGTACATGGGGTGGAGAAGGTGATCTCGGGATTGGAGATCAACAGACTCGTTGAGATAGGCTATGCTTAAAAAACTTTTTCTGTTAGATTGATGAGATCGTGATTCTTTCTTTTTGATAAGAATATAGAAAATTAGTACAAGCTGCATTTTGGGGTTGCAGTGAGAGATGATCTTGCTATACTGTAAGGCACTATGACTACTGAATCCACGCAGGTTGAATTACCAGCCAAAGTGAAAAGTTATGCGCGCTATCTGACAACGATGGCCGGTCTTGGTGGTCTTCTTTATGGGGTAGACGTGGGCATTATTGCCGCGGCTCTTCCTTATATCGAAGCAACGACCACCCTCACTCCCTCGAATCTCTCCTTCTTGGTAGCCGCTGTGCTCCTTGGTTCTGTGCTTTCCTCGCTCGTCGCAGGGATGCTCGCTGAGGCCTTCGGTCGCAAGATGATGATTATCGTATCTGCTCTGCTCTTCACGCTGAGTATTCCTGTGATCTGCCTTTCCAATGGCGACTTCAACGCGCTCGTCGCAGGTCGTCTCTTGCAGGGTGCATCTGCTGGTCTCATCGGTGTGGTAGTACCGATGTATCTCGCTGAGTGTCTCGGTGCATCTGCACGTGGTAAGGGTACAGGCATGTTCCAATTCCTCCTCACGGTAGGTCTGGTATTTGCTGCGGCTATTGGTCTGGCTACGACGAAGTTCGTCGGTGCTGCGACAGACGTATCAGTGACAGACATCGCCAAGACAGAAGCATGGCAGCTCATCTTCTGGTGCTCTATCGTCCCAGGTATTCTCCTCTTCTTCGGTGCATTCCGCTTGAAGGAATCCCCACGCTGGCTCTACAAGCGCGGCCGCAAGGAAGAGGCTCTTGCCTCCCTCGCAGCAAACAATGGTGATGCAGCGGCTCAGGAGATTCTCAACGAGATGATCGAAGCGGACGCTGCCGCTGAGCGCGAAAAAGCCGAGCAGGCTGCCGCCGCAAAGGGTGATACCATCCTCCAGCGCAAGTACGTGATCCCCTTCCTCCTTGCGGTTGTTATCCTTGCTTGTAATCAGGCAACAGGTATCAACTCCGTGCTCAACTACTCCGTGATGATCTTCCAGCAGGCAGGTCTCGAGGGTGAGTCTGCAAACTGGGCTGACTTCGCCATCAAGATGGTGAACATGCTCATGACTATCGTTGCTGTTTCTCTCGTCGATAAGAAGGGTCGCAAGTTCCTTCTCAAGATGGGTACTGCTGGTATCATTGCTGGTCTCGTAGGTGTGGGTGCTATGTTCCACATGCTGGAGAGCGATCGCGTTGATGTCACTGACATCGTGAAGGCTCAGCTCAAGGAAAATGCCTATCTCAAGCTCTCTGTGGGTGATGTTGTCACTCAGAAGGGTGCTACCCAGTTCATGAAGGATGGCAAGCCTCTTGAGAACGCCCAGCTCATCGTGACCTACACGCAGGGTGGCGACTCCTATCAGAAGATGTCCAAGCTCTTTGACCGCGAAGCCGAACTCAAGAAGCTCGAAGGCACAGGTATCACCTACGAAGACGGTGCCATGGCACCTATTAATGTCGCTGAGTTCGTTGCTACGACAAAGGCAGACATCCTCGCCGACAAGGTTGCAGAAAAGGGACCCGCTCCTCTCTCCGCCAAACTGGCGAACAAGGAGATCCCCTTCACCGGTACAGATGAGCAGCGTGCAGAAACCGTCAAGACCCTCCAGAAGCTGGAGAGCAATGGCGATCGCATGATCATTGCGCCTACATGCTTTGGCAAGCCTGACTTCCTCGACAAGATGATGGTCTGGAAGACGCTCCCCGAGGCAGGCACGCTCAAGACCATTGAGATCACTCGTGCCGAGATCGGCATGACTCCTGGTGCTGCTACTGGCTGGATGGTGACTGCCTTCTTCGCGGTCTTCATCGCCTTCTTCGCCGCAGGTCCTGGTGTTTGCGTCTGGCTGGCACTCTCCGAGCTCATGCCTACACGCATCCGTGCGAATGGTATGGCGATCGCTCTGCTGGTGAACCAAGGTGTTTCCACCACTATTGCAGGTGTCTTCCTCCCATGGGTAGGCAATACAGGCTACGCGATGGTCTTCTTCACACTGGCTGGCTTCACTGTCATCTACTTCATCACCGCTGCCTTCTTCCTCCCAGAAACGAAGGGTCGCACGCTTGAAGAGATTGAGAAGTACTTCTCAACAGGCAAGATGCCAAAGCCACTCGACGAAAAGCTCAATAGCTAAATCGAGGAATCTATTAAAGCTCATCCCCCTCATCAGGGGTAAGAAATCACCCCCTCACCTTCCTAGGTGCGGGGGTGAACTCGTCTCATGGAGAATTGCCGTTTGCCAGATGCCTCACTCAGGGCTCATCCTCACCGAGGATGAGGCGGACGACCATCTGCGCTTGGTGTGCAGCGCAGAGCATCACACGTGGGGCTACAAGAGGCTCACCGTCGCAGACCGCACTCTCACCATCACCGCAGAGGTAGAGACGCTTCATGAGGCATTTTGTGCGAATGCTATTAGCACTCCCATAGCCAGCGAGACCAGAGGCGGCGACGAGGCGCATGCTAGGGCACTCAGCGAGGAGGCTATTAACCAGCATCGCCTTGGATGAATCTACGTCAAAAGCCTCACAAACAATAGGGAAAGAAGAAAAAAGTTCGGTGCAGTTCTGCTCAGATACACGGCAGGTGGCAAGCTTGATACGTATACAGGGGTTGATCTCACGGATGAGCGTAGAGAGTGCTTCTGTCTTCGGGAGACCGAGCTGATCCATACGATAGGCCTGCCTATTCAGGTTAGACGCATCGACACAATCGAAGTCTACTAGCAGGAGCTCACCTACACCAGCGCGCGCCAGCATGATGGCAATATGGGAGCCCAGTCCGCCCAGTCCTGCAATAGCGACAGAGGCAGCACGTAGCTTCTCATAGACAGGTAGCGTGATGCGCTCGATGAGGGCTTCTTGCCACTGTTGGGGAGAGATCTTGGAGCTAGGACTAGTCATCTCAACCACCACCTACAAAGTGAACAACTTCGATGTGATCATCAGCCTGAATGAGGTAATGCTCAAACTGGCTGCGCGGCAAAATCTCGCCATTGAGCTCCACCGCTACGCGGCTTACGAGATAGCCACGATGTTCCAAGAGCTCTAGCATGCTGCAGGGCTGGAGAGGCAATAGTTCGCCATTCAGGCAAAAATGGGTTGATAAGATATCACTCACGCGGGCAGTATAGCATGAATGGGAGGCATAGCGCAAGAGGGATGCCGCTATTAGAATCTCCATGTAGTCTGCAACTGGAATACCACCTGCCCATCAGCACCGCGCGTACGATGGATAGGGTTCATGATGTATTGGATATCTGGCTGGATGAAGCAAGTGGGTGTCAGCTGGAAAACAGCAGAGAGCTCAAAGCCCTGCTCCGTGCTATTGCGATAGGGTTGCTGACTGCGCGCAGCCTTCTGCCAGAGGTAGCCAAAGGAGATCTGATCATTATTCGCCATACTCCCCCACCCTCTTGATGTGAAGGGTGCTTGCAAGACGAGTCCAGCCGTCACTGAAGCCTTGCTACCAGAGATAGAGGCCATGTCTTCATCCACCCAGCCCAGCCTCGTGAAGAAACCCAGAGAAGAGTCCTTGCCCAGCTGCTGCTGGATATTTAGCCCTGCCCCACTCCCTATCTCAGAGTCGCTCTTGGAGATAGCATATTGGAAGCGATAGATCCCAGCGCCTAGACCCAGCATATCCTCGCTGATGAAGCCCGCCTCCGTCAGGTGCACCCAGTACTTGAGATCAATACGCCTGAAGGGATCTTGGTTGGGCTCTACCTTGTATCCAGATGTGCTATAGAGCATGTAAAAGTGCTTGCAAGGCTGCCATGCGGAGAGATAGCCTAGATTGCTCGAGGTCAGCGGCAGAGCGGCATTGAACACGAATGATTCATTGTGCAGATCCCCATTCCAATCATCAGCGTAGAGGTTCTGATCGAGGAAGTTTGTCGTGTCAATGGTGCCTGCCATCATGACAAGTTGCCCTTCAAAAAGACTGATACCCAGTGCGAGGTTCGCGACATAGGGACCATTACCGCCAAAATTGCTTGATTCAGGATTGCTGAGACTTCCTATGCTTTCTTTTACACTCTGCGTGCGTGCGTCATGACCTAGACCCTCCGTCCAGTCGAATTCGTAGTTCAGGAAGATACCCGCGTTATCATCGGCAGACTTTGCCAAGAACCACGTGCCCATGATCATCGTGCTGAAGGTGGCGAGATTTCTCTGATCTCCAGATGGGCGTGTAGTGATACCACTATAGTTGATAGTGAAGGTAGCAGAGTACTGGAGACCGATGCGAGATGCGGCGGTTTTCACATGCTGCGCTGCCGCAGAGAGAGGCTCATGCGCGATGAGGGGGGAGGGTTCAAGGCAGGAATTCCCCATGACGAAAAGCCCATCGAGGTAGGGTTGGAACTTCTGCGGGCTTTTGGGGAGGAGCTGCCAGTGCCCAAGAAAGGTGCGTTCGAGTTGATGGAGCTCGGAGTGGAGCTTTCGTTGCTCAAGCAAGAGGAAGGGTGTGATCGCTCCTGACTTGCGCGTGGCGAGTTGCTCGGAGGGGGCTAGTGCACGATGCCAGCTAGTAGGGGCTGATTCCGAACTCATGGCGTAGGCATCTATCCCGTCGGCTGTATCAAGATAATAAGGAGCACCTGTGCTAGCCATTAGCGTAGAGTTAGCTAAATATAAGCTGGTTAGAATAAGAGATCGAGCATTCATCTTAGCTGAGACAAAAATGGGCACAGAAGCATTAAAAAACAAATAGAGATCCCACACCCTGCTCAAGGTCAGCGGACCTTAAGAATCCATCTAGGTGTCTCGTGAAGGGTGAGATACATCTAGCAGTTTTTTTGATGTTGTTTGTATTAAAAAGTTCTTGCCTTTTTCTCGTAAATATGCTATTAGAGAATAATAATATAAAACCCGAATCATATGTCTCTCCGCAGCTTCGTGACACAGGAGAGAATCGCATACATAATACTCATAATCAAGCTAGAAAGGAAATAATCAGATGAATATCTTCCCCCTTAACCCCGATGTGAAGCGTCTCCATAAAGCCGCAAAACTAGGCGATCTTGAGACCGTGAAGCTCCTCCTCAACGAGGGGCTGAGTATCGAATCGCGCGATCGCTCCGATTGCACCCCGCTCAATGCTGCTGCCAAGCATGGACAGCTGCCCATGATCAGCTTCTTGCTCGACCATGGTGCTGATATCGAGGCGGCTGATGACGAGGCTCGTAGCCCGCTTAACAAGGCAGCCAAGCATGGACAAGCTGCCGTGCTCACCCTGCTCCTCGAACGCGGTGCAGATATCAATACACGCGACTCCAGTGCGCGTACTCCTCTGATCCAAGCTGCCAAGCGCGGTCATCTCGAGGTGGTGCGCCTGCTTCTTGCCGCAGGTGCTGACGTGAGTGCTGTATCTAAGAAGGGCGCTACCGCCCTGATGATGGCAGAGAAGCGTGCTCATACTGAGATCGCTGAGCTCCTGCGTGCACCACGTTGAGTTATTCTTCCATGTACACACATCTACTTGGTATCGCTAGCGTAGGTTCTCTCCCATGTGGGAGTGCCTGCGCTAGTTTTTTCTTATTTCGATGATGTTTCCTCTTTCTCCCGAATCACGTGTAGCTCTGATCACTGGAGCGGCTCAGGGTATAGGCCGCTGCCTCGCAGAGGGCTTTGCTGAGGCTGGCTATCTGGTCTATGCGCTAGATAAGCAACAGGGCACTTTCTCACACGCTCACATTCGCAGTCGCGTGGTGGATGTTAGTTCTTCCGACGCCTTACAGCTCTGCTTTGATAGCATCCTAGCTGAGTCGCCACAGCTGCATGTTCTGATTAATAATGCTGCTTGTGCTCACGAGGCGATATCTCTCGCCTCTCAGCCTGTGGAGACGCTGCAGGCGGTACTAGCGACGAATCTACTAGGCAGCATGATGTGCTCTCAACACTTCATCCGCGCGAACGCGGGCTGTGGGTACGGACGCATTATTCATATGTCCTCGACACGTCATCAGCAGAATGAGGCGGACTGGGAAGCATATGGCGCGAGTAAAGGCGGCTTGGTATCTCTCACGCAGAGTCTCTGTGTCTCACTATCCTCAACACCGATCACAGTGAACTGCATCATTCCAGGCTGGATTCATACAGGAGACGCGACTGAGCTGCGAGAGGTAGATCACCTGCAGCACCCCTCAGGACGTGTGGGCGAGCCTGCCGATATCTTACGAGCCTGCCTCTTCCTCTGTGAGGCCGAAAATGACTTTATAAACGGGGCGAGCCTCACGATTGATGGTGGGATGAGCAAGCGCATGTTCTACGCTGAATAAAGGGCATTCTAGCCCTGTTTATGCCCCCTTGCTATTCTTGTCCCTATGGCAGAGAAAAAGAAAGCCTCCATCCGCAAGGATGGAGGCTTTTCAAAGCTAGATGTGCTCGCGACGCTTATGAGCGCATTTGTAGATCGAGCGTACTGCGCTTACTTCGTGATTTCTACAGGGATCTCTTCCACAGCTGTGTTCTGGATCACCATAGGAGCTTCTTGGAAGCGGGGCATGGGGCGCAGTGGGGGTGCGGAGTATTCCTGTGAGCAGCAAGAAGCGAGAATCACCGAAGTGAGAACAGC
>CAYJML010000024.1:0-20343 GCA_964371515.1 uncultured Akkermansia sp. | reverse complement strand
GAAGTCTCCAGCAAGACAAACGACATCGCTGGTGACGGCACGACCACAGCTACCGTACTCGCAGAAGCCATCTATCGCGAAGGTCTGCGCAACGTGACAGCTGGTGCTAACCCCATCATGCTTCAGCGTGGTATCAACAAGGCAGCAGCAGCCATCGTTGCTGAGCTCAAGAACATCTCCAAGCCAGTTGATTCCTCAAAGGAAATCGCACAGGTTGCTACTGTTTCTGCTAACTGGGACGAAGAAATCGGTACCATCATTGCAGAAGCCATGGACAAGGTAGGCAAGGACGGCACCATCACTGTCGAAGAAGCAAAGGGTATCGACACCAGCCTCGACGTCGTCGAAGGTATGCAGTTCGACAAGGGCTACCTTTCCCCTTACTTCGTGACAAACGCAGACACGATGGAAGTGGTGCTTGAAAGCCCCTACATCCTCATCTTCGAAAAGAAGATCTCCAACCTGAAAGACTTCCTCCCTGTACTTGAAAAGGTAGCTAAGTCTGGTAAGCCATTCCTCATCATTGCTGAGGACATCGAAGGTGAAGCTCTCGCAGCACTCGTTGTAAACCGCCTCCGTGGTACGCTCAACGTCTGCGCCGTGAAGGCTCCTGGCTTCGGTGATCGTCGCAAGGCCATGCTTCAGGACATCGCCATCCTCACAGGTGGTCAGTGCATCTCCGAAGACCTCGGTCTCAAGCTCGAAAACGTCGAACTCAGCCAACTCGGTCAGACAACACGCGTCGTTGTAAGCAAGGACAACACCGTCATCATCGAAGGTGCAGGTGCATCCGCTGATATCACTGCTCGTGTGAACCAGATCCGCAAGCAGATTGAAGACACGACAAGCGACTACGACAAGGAAAAGCTTCAGGAACGCCTCGCCAAGCTCGCAGGCGGTGTAGCCGTTATCAAGGTAGGTGCTGCCACCGAAACCGAGATGAAGGAAAAGAAGGATCGCGTCGATGATGCTCTCCACGCTACACGCGCAGCGGTAGAAGAAGGTATCGTACCAGGTGGAGGTGTTGCACTCATCCGTGCTCAGCACGCTAGTGCAAGCCTCACCCTTGCAGGCGACGAGCAGACAGGGGCAGACATCGTCACACGTGCTATCGAAGCACCTCTCCGCCAGCTCGTATCAAACGCAGGTCGCGAAGCCGCTCTCATCGTAGAGAAGGTCAAGGGACTAGCAACTGCAACAGAAGGTTACAACGTCGTCACAGACGCGTATGAAGACCTCCTTACATCAGGTGTTGTTGACCCAACGAAGGTTACTCGCTCTGCACTCCAGAACGCGGCATCCATCGCAGGTCTCATGCTCACCACAGAATGCCTCATCGCAGATCTCCCCGAAGCAAAGGGATGCTGCAGCACTGGTGCTGATCCTATGGGCGGCATGGGTGGTATGGGCGGCATGGGTGGCATGATGTAAGCTGCCTGCTGCTTATCTCATATAGCTTAAGCACATTTGAAATAGCCTCCTGCTACAGATAGTAGTAGGGGGCTATTTTTATCTTGTCGATGACTGTGATGAGTCTTGAATTGTTAGAAGATAAGTTTATAATTATGTCTTTCGACATCCTCATTACCCTATTAGCAACATGAATAATTTACTTCAGCCCACACAGCTTAAAAATATCAGTCTTAAAAATCATTTGTTTAAATCCGCCTCATGGGAGGATTTAGCTGACGAAGAGGGGAGAATGACTCCTGAACTTTTTCGTATCTATGAAGAACTGGCAGCTGGTGGCGTAGGTGGCATCATCACTGGTTATGCCTACGTACATGCTCAGGAGAAGCCTAACCCTGGTATGATGGGTATCTATGACGATAGCTTTATCGAGGAGTACCAAGCGCTTATCGAGATGGTACACAGTTATGGAGCGCGCCTGTTTCTTCAGGTAGCCTATGGAGGCTCTATGTCTGGCTTGAAGCCAGCGTCCCCACTCATATGGGGACCAAGTGCCGTGACCAATGAAGCCACCGGCATCACTCCTACTGCCATGACGACAGAAGACATGACGGTACTTAAGGATGACTTTGCTCAGGCAGCTAGACGCGCCGAGGCGGCGGGCTTTGACGGAGTTCAGCTTCATTGTGCACATGGCTACATGCTCAGCCACTTTCTCTCGGGAGACTATAACAAGCGAGAGGATGAATATGGTGGTTGCATCGAAAATAGGGCACGTCTGCTTGTAGAAATTGTACAGGCGATGAGATCTCAGCTTAGCGCGGATTTTGTCCTGATGGTGAAGCTGAACTCAGAAGATTTTACTTCGCATGGGCTCACGCAGGATGAGAGCATCCAAGTCGCACAGATGCTTGAAGCTGCAGGAGTCGACCTCATAGAAGTGAGTGGTGGCAACTCCTCTTCACTTGATGTCATTAAGAATAACCTAGCAACAGCGCGCTCTCGACTGAATGCTGATCCCGCTACACACTCCTACTTCGCCCCCTATGCAAAGAGGCTCGTAGAGGCTGTAAGTATCCCTGTCATGCTCGTCGGGGGGAATCGCCAAATCCGTGCGATGGAGACGCTTCATCAAGAATCAGGCATCGCCTTCTTCTCCATGACGCGCGCGCTCATTTGTGAGCCAGACTTGGCTAATAAATGGTATGAAAATGTAGACCATACGGCACGTTGCGTCACCTGCAATGGTTGCTTCCGTACGAAGGGTAAACGCTGTGTCTTGAATATGAAAAGACGTTCGTCGGTAGTGAATTAACTATTGAGGCTGAATAGTGTTCTTCAGCGAAGCTTAGCGCATGTGTTGCATGAATCGTGCGTTTTGAGGTGCCCATATGATATCATTGGAGTTAAACAGATAGAATAACTTATTCCCTATTCATTCTGGTATATCTATGATTCTTACATGACCAGCCCCACATTTACCACATTCCATGTCGAGAAGAGCTATGGTATCCTCACCGTGACCTTTGATTATCCACCAGTCAACATACAGGGCATACCCATGCTTGATGATCTGAGCATCCTCATAGAGCATCTCAGGGAGAATCGCGAGGTAAAAGTCGTGATTTTCCAGTCTGCCAATCCTGATATATTTGTGGCGCACGCTGATACGAACTTTCTCAAGGATATGTCAACAAAGCCTATTTCACGTGAAGAGGTGGATCTACTTTATCTTCAGAAGGTATTGCAGAATATAAGCACACTCCCACAGGCAACTATAGCTAAGATAGAGGGATACGCACGAGGAGGTGGACATGAGTTCGCCCAAGCTTGTGATATGCGCTTTGCCGCTAGGGGGAAGGCTATCTTCATGCAGATGGAAGTGGGCATGGGGATTCTCCCATGCGGAGGTGGTGCATCCCGCATGGCTCGTCAAGCTGGGCTCGGCAGAGCCTTAGAAATCATTCTGGGCGCAAGAGACTTTGGAGCAGATGAAGCAGAGCTCTACGGGACAATTAACAAGGCTCTAGATCCCGAGGAAATTGGCGACTATGTGAATGCACTTGCGCAGCGTATTGCAAAGTTCCCTTCAGCCTCGATTGAGGCGTGCAAGAGAGCAGTGCAGGCATCTATCGACCTCGACATTCAATCTGCGCTTCGTGAAGAAGCCTATCAACTCTATCAAGCAACTAGCCAGACACCTGCGATCAAGCGATTCACCACGGCTGATGAGACAGGATTCCAGTTCGACCTCGAAAATCAGCGTCTGTTTGAGTCAAAGCTAATCGAGCTGCAAGGTATTAAATAACGAAGATCATCGCTGATGAGGTAATCTCAACGTGCAGCCCTCCTCTAGCGCGCTAGGGGAGGGCTAATTGCTTAGAGAGTTAAGGTGCGATAACCGCGCTTCAGGTAGTGAGTCAGTGGTGCTCCCATATACTTCACATCTACTCCTAGCTTTCGGAGTTCATCGACTAGCCCATAGCTGTTGGCGCAAGCTTGGCAGGAGTATACCTTCACACCAGCCGCAAGCATCTTCTGGAGCTCTGACTGAGCGCGTGGGTTTTCAACAACAAGCTTATTGGCAGGACCCCAGAGGATGACATCTACCTCATCAAACCAGCCCACCTTCTTGGCAGTTGATCCATACATGCCGACGAAGTTTTCTGCAATGGCTGGATCACCACTCGTCCAGAGGATAGCTAACTTGTTTGCGTTGTTGTCATTTAGAACGCGAAGAGCGTTGATAACCTGCTCTGGATTCACGCGCTGTCGGTAGTCTGGGTTCACGTAAGCGAATACGATCGTACCATCCGTATCAATGACATAAGTGGCTGGAATGGGAAGAGTGCTATTCTTATTACCATTAACCTTACTGAGTTGGAAGCGTGATTCATAGCGTAGAGCGGTCTGTGAATCTAGAGTGAAGACGAGGTCGTAGAGCTGCGATACTTTCAGATCAGGATCAGAGAGTACAGGGAAGGCGAGGGCGTTCTTTTCCTCCGTGTTCAGACTCTGATCTGGTAGCTCAGCAGTAAGGGCGAAGAGCTCAGCCCCCATCCCTTTAATTGCAGGTAGTCTGTCGCTGAGCGCCTTGAGAGCGCGATTGCAATACGGACACCATCCACCGCGATACCACGTGAGCACGACAGGTCCCTGCTTGAGTGCAGAGCTGAGGGTGATTTCTTTTCCAGATGAGTCCTTTAAGGTGAAGTCGGGAGCCTTATCTCCCACCTGTAGTCCCCGACCTGCAAGAGAAGATACATCTGATGCGGAGCTAGGCAAAGGGGTGGAGAGACTGCATAGTAGAGCAGCTCCTATCATGAGTTTAATTATTCGGAACATAAAGTGTGTGTATGATATTTTTGAAAAAATACTGATGTTATTATATAACATATTTTAAAAAAGAGAAGTTTTTTTCGTGATGATGACTCATTACTTGTGGGCAAAATAAGGAGGCGAAGCATGCACTGATGCTTCGCCTCCTTGTTTACATTGAAAGAATCTTAGTCCTCAAGCGTGGTGAGATCCACCTTGGGCTTAGGAAGCTTCATGTCAGCGATTGCCTTCTTGCAATCATCGACCATTTGCTGTGTCATCTTATAGTGATATGTGCCGTAGTCGCCGATTTCAAACTCACCTACATGGAAGTAGCCCCACTTCTCGAAGAAGTCAGTCAGATCGGTCTTGCCGACTTGGCATGCTTGCTTGATGAAGTTGAGCTGGTATTCAGCAGGGTTACCTGAGCGTGCACCCCAGCCTCCGTCTTTTCCGCCTTTCTGCTGCAAGCGGAAAGCCTCGAAGAGGTCGGGATAGAAGTCAGGATTGCCAGTTTTTGTGAAGTAGAGCTGAAGCTGCCAGAAGGGAACGAGGCGGCTGAAGACATCATTGTGCTGTAGGTAGCTGATCCCCTTGCCGATGATGGCTTTACGAGCTTTTTCATATTGTCCATTCTGCTTCAGGAGGCTGGGATTTCCCATTGCCATCGTGCCGTAGAGAGAGAAGACGTTGTTGCTGACTTCTCCTAGACCACCCCAGTTAAACTGAGGGCGAAGCTGGTGGGCATGCCCCACTTCGTGGTTGAAGCCCCAGCAGGGATCACCTTTGCTGACGCGGTCAGGGTTCGCCACGAGTCCCATGGCGTAACCGCTAGGTCCCCCCATGTAGGCGACGCCATCGCCATCGCGGAACATGTAATAGTTGTAGTTCACGCGTGAGAGGATACGGTTCTTTGGAGTGCGATTATACTTCGTCAATCCCATGAGGTCGTGCTGAGCCTTCATCATCTTGTCATATGCCCCGATGAGCTCAACACCTCTCCCTGCTGTGTACTTCTTGAAGGATTCGACAGGATAGCCCACTTGGATGCGCTCACCGAGAGCGTCCATGATAGGGTACTTTGTGGCAGCGAGAAGTCTATCCCAATCAGCGTTGTCATGCTTGGTGATGTCGAAGTATCCGTTCTCCGTGGCATTGACAAAATGGAGCTTGACTGACTTTTCAGTCTTTGGTTTATCGAAGTAGTAGCTGACATAGGCAAGACCTTCTTTCTCAACATTAATCTTGTTGATGCCATTCTTGAGCGTATATGCCTTTTTGTGCAATCCCCATCCCTTAGGATCTTTTGTAGGCTCCTTTGCGTTGGGTGGTTGGCGGAGCCAATCTGGAACGAGGATTGTGAGTGTCTGATCGGCTTTCAACCCGTCGACGATGATGGTATTCTCTCCCTTGCTAAGAACCACGCCCGTGACACCTTCGTAGGTACTATAGCCATCACCTATGCCTAATTCACGTCCCAAAGCCTTGGGGTTGAGAAGGGGGGCGAACTCAGCGACGCGGTATTCTGTAGAGTACTTACCAGCCAGCATCTGCTCGGCAGCTTGGCGAAGAGCGGGATTAGTGATAGCTTTGACCTGAGCTGCGGTGGTGCCTGGCTTTAATGACTCAGCGAGAGGCGAGGAGAACGAAGACAGATCGTCACCATGACAGACGCAAGCGCCTACGAGAGTGATAGCTTTGACCTGAGCTGCGGTGGTGCCTGGCTTTAATGACTCAGCGAGAGGCGAGGAGACCGATGACAGATCGTCACCATGACAGACGCAAGCGCCTACGAGAACTGCTAGGGGTTGGAAGAGATAATGATGATTCATGTATATTCTATATGTTAATGATGAGGGATCCCTGTACAAAAATGAAACGGTGAGACCACTTATATATGAGCTGGATGGCGCTAAATGAAGCGCAATAAGCCCAGAGCCACCTATTTTACAAAAGCGATCACTCGATGCAATCTCTTTTTTTCAAAACCTCTGTCATTTATTCTGAATTAAAATATTTTCATTACAATAATTTTGTGTTATTATGTCACGAGAATGCATATTTTATGCTTGATTTGCCGCATAGCTGAACCATAATAAGAGAATCATGAATCAAGTGATCCTTCCAGCCCTCGCGCTGACAGCAATCGTAGCCCCAGCCATGGGTGCCAATTGGGGTACTGACCTCCCAGCAGCTCTCACACAAGCTGCGACTGAGAAGAAAAATGTTCTTCTTCTGTTCACGGGGTCTGACTGGTGCCCTCCTTGTAAGGCGCTCAAGGCAAATGTTTTTGAAAAACCAGAGTTTGAAGCCTATGCGAAGGATAAGTATGTCCTTGTAGAGATTGATCTTCCGAACCAGAAGAAACTCCCCGAGGGATTACTTGAGAAGAATCGTGCGCTTTCCAATAAGATGGGTATCGAAGGATTCCCCACACTACTTGTGGTGAATCCCGATGGTATCGTGATTGGCGGCTTTGTAGGTGGTCGCCCAGACCTCGCTTCTGTCGAGAAGGAACTGACCATCTCTGATGCAGTCACTGCGGCCTTGAACACAGCTGCTACAGCCACAGGCGTGCAGAAGGCAAAGGCTCTTTATGCTGTCTATCAGGCTCTTCCAGAAGGTGTACGCGAGACAAATGTCGAGCTCATCGAGCAGATTAAAGCACTTGACCCTGAAGACACAGTTGGACTTAAAAAGGCAGAGGCTGCTAAAAATGCTGTACAAGCAGAAATTGAACGCATTCAGCTAAGACTCAACGAAGTTGGTAATGATTTGGATGCTGCTGGAGTCATTCTGAACGAAGAGTTAGCGAAGCCTGACCTTCTCAAAGAAGCTGAGCTTTTCTGCCTAGAGGTGAAGCTTCAGATCATGATGATCAAGGCAGAGACAAAGGAGGATGTCTTGGCTATTCAGGCCTATCTCTATGAGCTGGCGAAGAAGAGCCCCGAGAATGGTGATCAGATCAAGGCATTCGCCGACGGTATCATGACGCAAGTAGATGGCATCTTGCAGAATGCCAAAAGACAGCGCGAAGCCATGAAGACGCAGAACTAATTTTATCCAAGGATAATGATAAGAGCTCAGCCCCCTCGGACTGAGCTCTTTTGCTATTCTGAGTCCCACTCAGTTAATGCTTCATGTGTTAGACGTTAAAAAACAAGAATGCGCTCATTTCCTGCTTGCCATGGCTAGATTTTGACGTTAAAATCAGCGCAACAGAGCTACCGCTCAAACCACAATAAAATTTATGAAACCAACACTTCTTGTTCTCGCAGCAGGTATGGGAAGCCGCTATGGCGGTCTTAAGCAGCTCGACCCTATGGGTCCTAATGGTGAAGTTATTCTTGACTACTCCGTCTTTGATGCCATCCGTGCAGGATTCGGCAAGGTCGTTTTCATCATTCGCAAGGATTTTGAAGAGGCATTTAAGTCTCAGGTAGGTGCACGCTTCGCAGACAAGATCGAGGTAGATTACGCTTTCCAGTCCCTTGACGATCTTCCAGAAGGTTTCTCCGTACCTGAGGGTCGCGAAAAGCCATGGGGTACAGCTCATGCGCTCCGCGCAGCTCGTAACGTGGTAAACACACCCTTCGCTGTAGTAAATGCAGATGACTTCTACGGAGCAGATGCGTTTGTTAAGGCAGCGGAGTTCCTCACCAAGCCTGCATGTGCATGCAGCTGCAAGAGTAAGTATGGCATGATTGGCTATCCTCTCAAGAATACCCTCAGCGATCATGGAGATGTGAATCGCGGTATCTGTGGTATACAGAATGGCTTCCTCGATAGTGCAGAAGAGTACACAGAAATCAAGGTAGAAGCAGACGGTGTATGCCGTGGCAATAACCTCAAGGGCGAGCGTCTGCCTGTGAACCCAGAAGAACTCGTTTCTATGAACTTCTGGCTCTTCCCTGCAAGCTTCATTCAGCAGATCGAAGATCACTTCGTCGCCTTCCTCAAGGATCATGGTACAGAGCAGAAGAGCGAGTGCTTCATCCCTACCGTAGTGGATGAACTCATTCACAATGGAAGCGCTACATGCACAGTCATCGAGACAAGTGCAAGCTGGCTCGGTGTTACCTACCCTAGCGACAAGCCAGCGGTTGTAGAAAGCATTGTGAAGCTCGTTGAGACGGGTGTTTACCCTGCATCTCTTGTCTAAGCATAGATTACCAATACAGTATCATGTACGATCTAAAAAAAATCGCCTCATGCTTCGATCTGCGCGCTGACTTCGTCACCGCAGAACCTTATGGCTCCGGTCATATCAACGACACCTTCTGCGTTGTCGTCGATCAGGCAGGTCTACGCATCCGCTACATCTTACAACGCATCAATAGTAACGTGTTCAAGCAGCCCATCCCTTTGATGGAGAATGTGAAGCGTGTTACAGATGAGTCACTTCGGGCCCTGTTGGAAAGTGGTTGCAAAGAAGCCTATCGCTGTACACTCACACTCATTCCCGCGCTGGATGGCAAGCCATACGTTGAAGACGAAGACGGCAATATCTGGCGTGTCTATCCCTTCATTGAGCGCGCTCGTACCTACGACATGATCGAGAATACCGATCAGTGCGTGCAGGTAGCAAAGGCCTTTGGTAACTTCCAGAAGCTTGCAGCTGACCTCCCAGGAGAGCCACTCTTTGATACCATTCCTGACTTCCACAACACAAGCAAGCGTTTTGAAAACTTCAAGAAGGCACTCGCAGCAGATCCGCTCGGTCGCGCCGCAAGTGTGCAAAAGGAAATCGACTGGTTCCTCTCGCGTGAGGCAGACTGCCACCTCGTGGTAAACTATCTCGCCAGCGGAGAGCTTCCTATGCGCGTTACGCACAACGACACGAAGCTCAACAACGTCATGCTTGACGATGTGACAGGTGAGGGTATCTGTGTGATTGACCTCGACACCACCATGCCCGGTTCGGCACTCTATGACTTCGGTGATATGATCCGTACCTCGACATCCCCTGCCGCAGAAGACGAGAAGGACACCTCCCTCGTTACCATGCGCATGGAGTACTTTGAAGCACTTGCAAAGGGATACTGTGAAGCTGCAACCTTCCTTACCCCGCTGGAAAAGAGCCTTCTCCCATTCTCTGGGAAGCTTCTTACCATGGAGTGCGGTATGCGCTTCCTCACCGACTATCTCGAAGGTGATACCTACTTCAAGATTAAGCGTCCTGAGCACAACCTAGACCGTTGTCGCACGCAGATTGCTCTCGTTGAGTCCATCGAAGCACAGCTTGACGAGATGAAGGCTGTTGTAGCGAAGTACTAATACGCGATCTAGTTGATTCTATATACAGAGACGCGAGAAAGGAGTTGCTCCTCTCTCGCGTCTTTCTCGTCTCTAGCTGCCGTGGTTCTGCGCTGCAAAGTTTGCAGCTTCTTGGGCTAGTTCTCCTCCTAAGAGAAAGGAGGTATCTCCTCGTCACTTATAAAAAAAGGGGGATAAGAGTCTAGCTTATCACGAAGAGAGATGCTAAGGCGAAGAAAATAAAAAAAGGTCACTCCTGAGAGTGACCTTTTTTTATTAAAAATTACCGCGAAAGGCGAAGCTTAATTACTTCACGCGATAGTACTGATAGTGAACGCGCTCGTCGATAGCAAGTGCTTCACGTACGGTACGGATGACGGATGGTTCCGCGTCAAATGTGAACTGGACATACTGACCGTGTGTGAGGTGCTTGGATTCGTAAGCGAACTCGCGACGACCGAGGTTTTCAGTGCCAGTGACGGTAGCTCCAGCTTCTTGAAGTTTGGCTGACATGTCAGCGGTAAGCTCTTCAAGGGTAGCTGCGCCCTTCATATTCAGAACGATTAATGCTTCGTACTTTCTCATAATATTTTTTGTAAGTCTTTCTTTCGCAGAACGCGGTCGCCTATAGTGCACTTATTTGTCTTGGAAAGCAAGTCTAAAGTGATATTTAATGCTATTTTTTTCAGGTGATACACACAGATGCTTAGATGAGCTTCAGGCGCACGAGATCTTGTGTATCGATAAGCCCCACGGGCTTCTTGTTGGCATCAAGGACAACGAGGTCATCGATGCGCTTGTCGCGTAGAGCCTTAACAGCCTTGATAGCAAGCTGATCAGCTTCTACGTAGACTGGCTGTATAGTCATGAACTGCTCGACTGGCAGTGTGCCGCATGTGGAGTTTTCCTGATAAGCGCGGGCGAAGTCACCGTGGGTGAAGATGCCTGCGAGCTCTCCATTATCTTGCACAAGGACGCAGGCTCCGACGCGAGCAGAAGACATCTCAATAATACATTCAGATACACTCGCTCTAGCAGGTAGACAGGCGAAATCAGTACGCATAATATCCTTGATGCGAGTGAGAAGGGCGCGTCCCAATGAACCACCAGGGTGGCTGCGAGCGAAGTCTTCCTTCGTAAAACCACGCGCTTCAAGTAGAGCCATCGCAAGAGCATCACCCATGACAAGCATGGCTGTAGAAGAGGAGGTTGGGGCAAGGTTGAGTGGGCATGCTTCACGTTCCACTGCTGTATCCAAGGTGATGTCAGATAGCTGGGCTAGAGTGGAGTTGAGCTTCCCTGTCATGCTGATGAGGGTGATGTCATAGGACTTCAAGAAGGGGAGCAAAGTGAGTAGCTCAGAGGTTTCTCCAGAGAAGGACATAGCGATGCAGGCATCTCCATCTTGCACGATGCCGAGATCTCCGTGCAGAGCATTCATCGAGTCTAGAACGATGGTGGGTGCTCCTGTGGACGTGAGAGTTGCTGCAATCTTGTCACCGACGAGTCCGCTCTTGCCGACACCGACAATGATGATCTTCTTACCCTGATCTATTGCTGTGCGCATGGCATCAACAGCTTGGATGAATGCGCCATTGAGTCGATTAGAGATCTGGTGAAGTGCCTCAATTTCGTCTTGAAATACCTGTTTTCCGCGGATGGTATGGTCTGTCATGATAGAATGATATAGTAGTAAAGCTATGTGCTAGGAGAGATATTAGTAGAGAAAAGATGATTTGAAAATGCAGCTATGTGTCTTACTGACTTTTCCAAGCTATAAGTCGAAGCTGATCACCGTGGTGTTGTCAGCATACTCTTCATCTAGCTCGCGGCACGCGTCCACAATAGTAGGTGCGAGGCTGGAAGTGCGCTGATTAAGCATACTTGAGATATGAGGTGGTAAGTAGCGCTGGTGAAGGAGGTCTTCTATCCCGTCTGACGAGAGGATGATGCGATCGCCTGGTAAGAGTGCGTAGGCTGCCGATGGGGAGTCGATGAGAGCAATTGGCTCTCCCATGAGAGCTGAGCGTAGCATGTGCCCACAGCGCATCGATTCCTTTCGCTGAGTTTCGCAGCAGCCATGAGGTGATGCAAAGTAAGCACGCATCGAGTGATCTTGGTTCAGTCGAATGAGTTGATTGTGCCTCCAGAGAAAAAGGGGCGAGTCACCGACACTAATCCACCAGAGAGCATGGGGAGAGAGGAATACGGCCAAGAGCGTACAGCCACCTTTCTCCTCCTTATCACCGAAGAGCTTGTTGACTTCCTCATTCGCGATGTGAAGAGACTTATTGAGCTCGGCGGTGATTTCAGTCACACAAGTGATGTGGAAACTATCACGGAAGCTCTCCATCGCGACGCGAGAAGCTTCTGCTCCAGCGGAGTGCCCGCCCATCCCATCACAGATGATGGCCAAGCTGCCTTGTGCGAAATGCTTAACACCGTATGCATCCTGCTGGTCTTCGCGTTTCCCTATCCACTGAGCGACATGAGCGTCCATAAGACATTTACATTAGCAAAAAAAAAGCCTCGATTCAAGCATGAAGCTTGGTCGAGGCTCATTTTTCCAACAGATTTAGCTATTTATCTCTGAGGAAGGGATGCTTTTTAACTGAGGGAAGAGGATGACGTCGCGGATAGAGTTCGCGCCTGTGAGTAAGATACAGAGACGATCAATACCGATACCGATACCACCAGCACTAGGCATGCCGGATTCCAGTGTTTCTACGAAGTCGTAGTCAATCTTTTGAGTTTCTTCACCTGATTGGTTCTGGAAGCTGATGAGCTGTTCGACGGGATCGTTCTGCTCGGAGTATCCAGGGCAGAGCTCCTGACCATTCATCACGAGCTCGAATACATCGACCACAGAGGGGTCTTCTGGATTACTCTTGGCGAGAGGCACGAGACCACGGGCAACATGAGTGACAAAGAGTGGGTTGGCCTGCTTTTCTTCTACAAGCTTCTCATATACCTCCTGAGTCACTGCCGTGTCATCTGCATCAGGGGAGATACTTACACCAAGCTGCTGAGCACGAGAGCGTCTGTCGGCATCGCTGAGTTCATACCAGTCAGCACCTGCGGCCTCACAGACTAGCTCACGGTAGCTGGCACGACGCCATGGGCGAGTCAGGTCTACGGTCCAGCGCAGCTGGCCTTCCTCATCGAATTGGTCGAACTGTAGCTTGCCAAACACCTTCATAGCAATGCCAGTGATGAGTTCTTCCATCATGGTCGCCATCGTTTCAAAGTCACCACCTGCCTCGTATATTTCGAGAACAGTGAACTCTGGGTTGTGGCGGCGTGAGAGACCTTCATTGCGGAAGTTGCGATTAAGCTCAAAGATCTTGGTGAAGCCACCTACCAGCAAACGCTTGAGGAAGAGCTCAGGCGCGATGCGCAGCGTGACTGGCTTCTTGAGCGCGTTAAAGTATGATTCGAAGGGCTTTGCCGCAGCACCACCCGCGATATCTTGAAGCATGGGCGTTTCTACCTCAAGGAAGCCACGCTCAGCGAGTTCGCGGCGTAGTTCTTGGATGATGAGGGAGCGCTGAACGAAGCGAGTGGCACTCGTTGTGTTACTCATCAGATCAAGATGACGCTTGCGGTAGCGGAGGTCAGGATCATTAATGCCATGGAACTTATCAGGCATAGGGCGAAGAGCCTTTGAGAGAACCTTGAAGTCAGCGACGCGCACGGAGGATTCACCTGTGCGTGTGATGAAGCATTCACCCTCAACACCTACCCAGTCACCGCGTTCAAGCAGCTTCCAGAGAGACCATTGCTCAGGAGTGCAGCTCTTCTTCGTGAGCATACACTGTACTGCTCCGCGCACATCAGAGACAACAAAAAATTGTGTGTTGCCCATATCGCGCAGTGCGCTGATACGTCCGAGGAACTTGACCTGTTTACCCTCTTCGAAGTTGGCGATGATTTGCTCAGGAGAGCTATCGACATCGAAACGACCACCGTAGGGATTGACACCGAGAGCGCGGATTTTCTCCACTTTCTCACGGCGTACGGCAATCAAGTCTTCTTCAGATGAACCAGGTGCTTGTTGATTGGACGTATGTTCGGACATAGGAGTGGGATTATAACGCCTTTGAGAGAAATTACCAGACTAAATTCGTGAGAGAATTTGAAATTACTCAAGAGTGAGTGTGCTGTATACCTTATATTTAGCTGGATTTTCTCTCTCATTGTGCTAATCTACTCACGTATGGCAGAAAAGTACCATGAGTTTATCAAGTGGATTTCGACGAGTTCTATGCTTCATCAGTGGCTGCTCTTCGGGCTGTCACTTGCAGTAGGCTGGGCTCTTAATAAGATCATCCGCAAGTTCTTTGATCGAGCGTCAATCGCACTCAATCTCCCAGCTCCTGTTATATCAATCTTGCGACCGACGATTTCCGTGATCATCTGGTTTATAGCCATTGCCCAAGGTCTCAATGTTCTAGGTATTAACATCACCAGTATACTTGGTGCCGCAGGTGTGCTCGGTGTCGCCATCGGTTTTGCCTCGCAGACCTCGCTTAGCAATGTGATCAGTGGACTCTTCATCATCACAGAAAAGCAGTTGAAAATCGGCGATTACATCCGTGTAGATACAGTAGAAGGATCCGTGGAGAGTATCAATCTGCTTGCAGTCTGGCTGCGACAGGTGGACAACTCGCTTGTGCGAGTCCCTAATAGTACTCTCATCCAAAGTCCTGTGATCAACATCACGGGAGACAAGCTACGCCGCTGCGACTTCGCGATAGGTGTGGACTATGGAAGTGATCTCAGTAAGGTGCGACGCGTTTTGTTGCAGGTTATTGATGAACAAGATAAGCTTGCCTCAGATCCTGCTCCCGCGATCCTCTTCAAGGGCTTTGGCGACAGCTCGCTAGATCTACACATAGGTGCGTGGTGCAAGACGAGCGACTATCACGATGTGCGCTATGACTTCGCCGTATCACTTCTTGCTGCCTTCAAGCGAGAGGATATCAACATCCCCTTCCCATGCCGCACCGTCTATATGGACAAGCCTACGACTAGCAATCCACTCGCTGACTGAATCCCTCTATGTGGACAAACCCACCGACCATGAGTCTCCCGAGGAACTTCTCCGTGATGGTGAAGCCTGTAGGCAGCCAGTGCAATCTCCGCTGTGCCTACTGCTACTATCTGGACAAGTCACTCTATTATCCCTCAGATGATGGCAAGTATAAGCAACTACTCATGAGCGATCGCGTCTTGCGCGAATACATCGAGCAGTACTTTGAGGCAAACGACTCAGAGGTGGTCACATTCTGCTGGCATGGTGGAGAGCCCCTGATGGCAGGTATGGACTTCTATCGCCGAGCCCTCAAGTATCAGAAAAAATACGGAAAAGGCAGAAAGGTTGATAATGCCCTTCAGACAAATGGCTTGCTCATGAACCAAGAATGGTGTCGCTTCTTTCATGACAACCACTTCCTTATCGGACTTTCCCTTGATGGTCCCGCCGACATCCATGACAACTATAGGCGCACCCTCGGTGGCGGACCTACCTTTACCCGCGTTATGCGTGCCGTAGAGAATATGACCAAGCATAGGGTGGAGTTCAATACCATGACTGTTGTCAATCGACTCAGCGAAGGGCGTGGAGCAGAGCTCTACCGTTTTTTCAAATCCATAGGCAGTCACTTCATGCAGTTCATCCCCGCCGTGGATCTCCTCTCAGATGAGCAGGTAGCACACCTAGGAGATAGGCAGCGACTACTTGGTGCGCACCAAGCTATAGCCATGCCCGAGAACTCGCAGTTGAGCGAATGGAGCATCTCATCAGAAGGCTTTGGTCGCTTCATGTGCGAGGTCTACGATGAGTGGATCAAGAAGGATGTAGGTAGCTACTACGTGCAGCTCTTTGATGCCACACTCGCGAACCACTATGGAGCACCACCAGGGCTATGCTCCTCTGCCGAAACATGTGGAAACGCCCTCGTCGTTGAGCATAACGGAGATGTCTATAGCTGCGACCACTTTGTATACCCTGAATACCTGCTGGGTAATCTCAAGAGCCGCCCCATCGCAGAGATGCAGAGCTCTCCCGAGCTCTTCAAGTTTGGTATTGCAAAAGCAGCCGAACTTCCCAGTGGCTGCCGTTGCTGCACTCATTACAAGGCGTGTAAAGGCGGCTGCCCAAAGCACCGCTTTGTCCCAGTTGAGGGGCAGAAAATCCCGCATAACTACCTCTGCGCGGGCTATCAGATCTTCTTCGAACACGTACGCCCCAGCATGGAGCGCATGTGTGCCCTCTTGCATCAGGGCGAATCACCCATGAAAATCATGGAAGAACGAGGCACGCTCTAGTTAGCTAATCAGCTGCGTAGCAATCTCATCGACCAGTAAACGTCCACGACTCGTGAGGATGAGGCTGTGATCCTGAATCACAGCGTACCCCTCTTCACAAAGAGCGCTGAGCATCATCTCATATCCAGCTGCTAATATAGATAAGTCGAGACCTTCATCTGTTCGTAGCATCAGCCCTATGAGTTCAGTGCGCCTCTGCTCAGCATCGATTTGCTCCACTTCACACCGGGGGAGTTCCCCCGCTAGAAGAGCACGAGTATAGGCGAGCGTATCATCATCATTCGCGTAGCGCATGCCATCAACAGTCCCTACAGCTGATGGACCGATACCGATGTAGTCTAATCCAGCCCAAGTAGCTAGGTTGTGCAGAGATCGACAGCCCTCGCGCGCATAATTTGACACCTCATAATGACGGTAACCCGCTTCGCTGAGCATCTGATCTGCTGAGTGGAACATCGCAACATCCATTTCCTCATTGCCAGCCTTTGCCCCATACTGATGGAAGAAGCTCGTATCCTCCTCATAAGTCAGATTATAAGTAGAGATATGATCAGGCTCTAGAGCTATCGCCTCACGCAGGCTGCCCTCCCACTGAAGCAAGCTCTGCTGAGGAAGTGAAAACATCAGATCAATATTCACCTGAGTGAAGCCAGCTTGACGCAGAATATGTACACTATCACGCGCCTGTTGCACCGAGTGCGTACGCCCAAGTAGTCGTAGCATGTCAGAGTCAAATGACTGAATACCCAGCGAGATGCGCGTCAGCCCCAGCTCTCGCCAGAGTAGAGCCTTGGGCAAATGAAAGGTTGCCGGATTCGCCTCTAGCGTCCATTCCTCTACATCATCGAGGCATAGACCAGCACCTCCCTGAGATCGCGGGGCTTGCAGCCCCTCAACGAGTCGGCGCATAAGAGTAGGGGAGAGCATGCTAGGAGTGCCACCACCCATGAACACAGTTTTAGGAGCGCAAGTATCTGGCAAGCGCAGCCTTGCTTCGATGATCAGTGCCTGCACAAAGGCCTTCATATCCGTTGCTGCAGGTGTATGCTTGTAAAAGGCACAGTATGGGCAGATACGATGGCAGAAGGGGATATGAATGTAGAGATGCATCGTTAGTGCGAAAGAAAGAACTGGGATCTGCCTGTTGCAGATCCCAGTTGCTTAGAAAAAAATGAAATGCGTTTTAGCAAGCCTTACATATCGGCAGCAGCATCCTTGTCAAGGAAGTACTTCGCATCACAGTGGTTCTGCAGGTAGGAAGCCGCTACATCGATGGTTACAGGACCATCAATAGCCTTTTTAACGATAGAAGCCTTCGCAGCACCCCATGCCATGAGACGCACCTGCTTAGCCGCCATGATGGTAGCAACCCCCATGGTGATAGCGGTGGTAGGAACATTTTCCGTGCCACCAAAAGCAGGGCCAGCATCCTTGATTGTGAGCTCATCGAGGTGTACCTGACGAGTGAGTGTCGTATCATCAGAACCAGGTTCATTGAAGCCAATATGTCCTGTGCGACCAATGCCGAGAATCTGGAGATCAAGACCGCCAGACGCCTGAATCTTTGCTTCATAAGCGGCACAATGTGCTGCGATCTCATCCTGCGCAACCATGCCAGAAGGGAGATTGATGTTCTCAGGCTTGATATCAATGTGGTTGAAAAGATTCTGGTGCATGAAGTACCAGTATGACTCAGGATGCTCGCGATCAAGACCGCAGTACTCATCGAGGTTGAACGAGGTGACATTAGCGAAGGAGAGACCTTCTTCCTTGTGCAGGCGGATGAGCTCAGCATAGAAGGGGAGTGGGGTAGCGCCAGTGGCAAGCCCGAGGACGACTCCCTTGCCTTCTGCAGCGCGCGTGCGGATAAGCTGGGCAACTTCTGCTGCGAGCTGTGCTGCGGCAGTTTGTGGTGTATCGAATACTTCGTAAGTCATGGTGACATCATTGTATAAGACCCACCCCAAATTTCAACCCTAAAGTGAAGCTGCTACGACAAAAGAGAAAAAAAAGTCAAAAAGAGAAAAAAAGTTCTTGCAAAACAAAACGTGCTCATGTAAACTCCTGCCGCACACAGTTAGCAATCGCCGCTGTAGCTCAGGGGTAGAGCAACGCATTCGTAATGCGTGGGTCGCCAGTTCAAATCTGGCCAGCGGCTCTACTAACTCACAAAGCTTTGTTAATTGTGCTAACCATAGGAACGCCTCCTTAGCTCAGTTGGTTAGAGCAGCTGACTCTTAATCAGTTTGTCCGCGGTTCGAGTCCGCGAGGGGGTATTCATAAAAAGCCTTGAAGTTTAACCGCTTCAAGGCTTTTTTTGATCGACGCTAACAACCTTTCAAACCCCACACTCAGAAGCCCGATGATTGACATACATAGCCCCACTTACCTTGTTGGAGATGTTCATGGTAAGCTTGCTTCACTCATGCAAACCCTTGCAGTGCATTGTATCAGCCAAAGTTCTATCATTATTTTAGGCGATGTGGGACTAGGCTTTCACCCTAGCGATGCAGATAAATTGCACTATTGCGACGCCTTGCTTGAGGAAGGGGGCAATCATCTCTACCTCATACGTGGTAATCACGATAAGCCGCAGCTATGGTCAGCATGGAAGCACACATTCAAGCACATCCATTTTCTGCAAGACGCACAAAGGCTCACCATTGATAAGAAGCTCTACGTCGTGTATGGTGGAGCTGTTTCTGTAGACAGATCTAAGCGCGTGAAAGATGTGGATTATTGGGCGCAAGAGCCCTTCACGCCACCTACTGAAGCGATTCCCAAGCTATATGGCGTACTCGCGCATACGGGACCCTTTGCACAAGGCTGGGGCGGAATTATGGATTATATTAGGCGAGATGCAGGTTTGAGGGATGATTTAAGCCGAGAGCAAGATGACGTGGCGAAAACTATATCTTTACTGCACCCCAAGCGATGGTACTGTGGGCATTTTCATATGAGTGAAAGCTTGCATATCGAGAGCTGTGAATGCCGTTGCCTTGATATTGCCGAAATTTTACGCATCAGCTAATCACTGCCTTTCGCCTATGCGAAACCGTAGTGAAACGCAAATTCGCTCAATCCTAATGCTAGGGCACTCGCTTTGAGAAAACTTCTGGAGCTAATTGCTTGCAATTGAGAACTATTTTTGATAATCTGATGTATATGTAAGAATTAAAGCTTCATTTTCACTAATCTACTCTCACACACTAGATGGATATTGTATGTGATAATTTAATTTTTATTTAACTATGCTGACTGGCATCTATTTACCTATTTACTGGCTTACCATGAAACTTCATCTCCCCCACAAATTACGTGCGGCACTCGTTGCAGCAATTCTTTCTGTATCAAACTACTCCCTGCCCGTAGCATGCGCTAAGGGCGTGGCTGAAACACGCGATGAGCTTGAGCACACCACGCTCACTGGGCTCTTTAATAAGACCCCCAGCCAATCGCCCCTTGAATCTGCCTACACGCTTGAGGAAACCACCACTGCGACAGCTGGCATCCTGCACATCACCAAGTATCTTTGGGATGCAAGCAGCCTCACTCTTACACCTGTGGTCTACAATGTCAAGATCACGCCACTGGGTATGAATACTGATGCCTCCTTCAACTGGGTGGAGGACGCGACCACTGGGCAGCTCACGCTGGAGAGACAAACCTCTTATGATGGTACAGACGATGTGCTCAGTAGCAGCGATTACGTAGTGCGTGTTACCGATGCTGACAAGGACATCACCCGCCATTTCGTGGGGATTAACCATGAAGTGATCGAAACAGGAAGCACAGGTACGATTAAAGCCGAAGCCTTTGGCGGAGCACTTTCGCATACGGATGTAAATTTAACCGACTTCGACATCACCGGGCATTTCATCGGCAACTCTGCCACTGCCACTGCCACTGCCGATGCCACTGCCGATGCCGATGCCGATGTCAATGGTGGGGCAATCTACAGCACGGCAGCAATTGGCAGCATCACAGGCGACTTTATTAGCAACTCTGCCAATGCCAATGCCAATGCCA
>CAYJML010000023.1:0-22607 GCA_964371515.1 uncultured Akkermansia sp. | reverse complement strand
ACGCCTCCGCTTGGGATGCACCCTTCGCCACCGCTTCGGCAAAAAGCCTTTGCTGAGCCGTCAAGGGGCTTTCACTTTGCCCCTTCGTTTCTCTTTTCTTCGCTCTCCCTCTCATAGTCCTTTAGCATATCTTCTATTTCTTCATACTCTGCCATCGTCATTGACAGCCTTTCAATCTGCTGGACAGGCTCAATACCCTTGATTAAATCGCCAATATCAGAGATATAAACGCTCTCAATATAATAAGGGCATTGCTTACAGTCCTTATACTCGACCACTGAAAAAACAGAGCAATACAGATCTTTTTGCGGGTGCTGTGGATCAAGTACTATGTCAACATGAATACCTTGGCTATGCTGACAAAAATAATATTTATCTATCATGACTGTATCCATATTTGCCCCTTCTTCATAAAAAGGATTATACGCTCTATACCCCTGACGCGTCAAGCCTCCATCGCAGGTGTTCACCATCGATAAGGAGGGGGAAAACTTAGCATTCCTACATAAGGTTGAAAAAGAAATCGCCACTTTCAACCCATTTTCAACCCTGTTTTCAACCCTTATTCTCTTTATTATTATATTATTATTTATTTTAGTAGTATGGTTGAAAGAGAATTCTTCTTTTCTTATACGCGCACACGCACACGCGCAAGGGCTAAAACCTTAACATTTCTTGCAACTACAGCACAGAAGAAAGATAGTCTAATCCCCTTAGCTTCACTTCATCAGACGCGGTGAAATAGGCACGCTCTACCGCCTCGCTATCATGCCCTACAATAGCTCTTGAAACATCGGGGGAAAAGTCGCCCCCCTCTCTGAGCATCGACACTACTGTATGCCTTATGCTATGAAAGCTTTTAGCCGACACTGCCCTTCTATTGCCCTTCTGTGGAGTGCGTGCAGCCTCTCCTATACCAAGGGCACGCAGGATGCCCACAAACTCCACAGAGAGCACGCCACGGCTACGGCTGTACCTTGTCGCCATGTCAGCCCACACATGCACCGCGTCCATGCGTTCATCATAGAGACGCTGCAAGCATGCTCTCAAGGCTGGAGTCATCGGGGCGTTGATGTTCTTCCCTGTCTTGCCTGTCTGAAAGCTTACTAGTCCCTTTTCGAAGTCTACCGCCTCCCATCGTAGGCAAGCAATATCTCCCAGACGTTGCCCCCCTGTGAGGAAGGAGACAAGCACCATCTCACGCCATGGGATGGCAATCTGGGTACAGAGCAAGCGCATCTCTTCGGGGGTGAAAGGCTGCCTCTCTGTCCTGTCTTGCCCTAGTTCAGGATTGATAGCTGTAGCCATCTTAGCAAGCTCTATGCGTGCAAAGGGGCTTCGGGTAAGAAAGCCCTCATGAACAGCTCTATTAAAAGCGGCTGCTACATATGCTTTGCAATGCTTCACAGTACCAAAGGCGACAAGTTGCAATTGCGCACGGATGAAAGCGCGGCATGCCTCAGGTGTGAGACTGTCTAGCCCCCTGTCTGCATCATCTCCTAAGAAAGCAATGAACTTTCTAAATGCCGCCTTGCGCTGCGTTTCTGATTGTGCCTTTCCGTCTCCCTTATACGCCTCAAGATATGCACGTATAGAAGGCAAGTAGCTCTCTGCATCCAGTATTGCTAATGCTCGCACCCTCTCTAGGGCATTCTTCGCGACAAGGGGCGGCAACTGCGGGATAGCTGCTATAGCATCCTGAGCTTGCTTGCAGGTGATAGCCCCTGTGCTAGCATCCTTCCATGCGGTGGCTATTCTCTCGGCTGCCCTCTTCGCGGCTCTCGCTGTCATGGAGGAAGTACCCTTGACATCTAGCCCCATGGCGTACCGCTTCTTTTCTCCCTTTTGCTTCCATGAAGCATAGAACTTGCCCCCTCTCTCGTAGATATTGCTCATTTGATTTCTCTATTGGTGATTTTGATTGTGTCCACTGTGTCCCCTCCCTGTGTCCCCCTGTGTGTCCCTTTCATTATGTCGTATAAATCTACGTATGCAATCAAAAATCACGTAACAGGGCATAAATAAGGGCTTCACCGTTTCCAGTGAAGCCCTATGTTTTCTTGTTTTTACTACCAGTTGTGGGACTCGAACCCACACTCCGAAGAACTCGATTTTGAGTCGAGCGCGTCTACCAATTCCGCCAAACTGGCATAGTTTGTGTGCGAGGTATTTAATAGCAAAGTCGCATGCTTGTCAAGGATAAATCAGCTAGCACTACGCTTTAATAGAGAGCTCATCGACGATTTGTATATGACGCGCCTCTAGAGCCTTTATGTCCTCACCCGGTCCAGCACCTGTGATGGTGAGGTAGTTACCTGTCATGAAGGCGTTCGCACCAGCAGCGAACATGTCGAACTGTCGCTTGCGCAGCACGCTCACTCGCCCTCCACAGACGCGGATGATGGAGCGTGGGTGGACATGCCTGAAGATAGCAATGATGCGTAGTGCTTCCTCAGGGCTCATGATAGGCTGATGTGCCATAGGTGTACCCGAATGAGGGTAGAGAAAGTTCACAGGGATGTGTTCGATACCGTCGTCCTTTAAGAAGAAGACGAAGTCAAGTCGATCTTCCCATGTCTCTCCTAGTCCGAAGAGGCCACCACTGCACACGGAGAAACCTTCCTTCTGAGCCTCATGCACGGTGTCGAGGCGGTCACGCCATTGCTGTGTCGTGCAGACTTCAGGATAGAAACGCTCACTGGTTTCCAGATTGTGATGGATGCGGCTCATGCCAGCCTCCTTGAGACGGCGAAGTGCCCTATGCTTGAGCCTTCCGAGCGAGCCGCACATCTTAGGGCCTTTGCGACCTGAATCACGACGGTTTTCAAGGAAAGTAGCGAGCTTTTCAACATCGTCATCAGTGAGTGCCCCACCTGCGGTGACGATGCCACATCGCCCTACTGGGAACTGTTCCCAGCTGCGTACGATGTCTTCAAGCTGTTGCTCAGACATGAAGGGGTATTCTTCAATCTCAGTGCTGTTAGCGCCGCTCTGGGAGCAGAACTTGCAGTTCATGTTGCAGTTTCCACTCTTCGCATTGATGATGAAGCAGGCTTCGACTTCATTTGCGTAGTAGTGCTCTCGGATTTCTGTTGCGGAGCGGAAAAGTTCCTCCTCGGGGAGGTCGAGTAGTTCGCGTGCTTGCTCGCGCGTCAGCCCGCCTTGCGCGATAGCTAGTGATGCAAATGAAGTCATGATGTGATGAGGATTCTCCTCCGTTAGGAGGAGTCAAGATCATACTAGCTATCTCATCGCCTGTCAAGTAATACAGGGTGGTGAGTGAGATGAAGCCGCAACAAGTAGCTGCGGCTCTCTATGTGTTACTAGCGGCGGAAGGCATGCTTGTAGGTGAGGGGGAGCGGTTCGCTACTCGTTGCTGTTATCTTGCGCCAGATGATGCTGGCGTGTCCCGTACTGTTCTTTCTCTGAGTGAGCGTGATGATGATGGGGTGCATACCTTTCTCCAGAACGATAGCCCCAGTGTCTTCGAGGCTGATGTTGTGGAGGCGGATATGGGCGCGCGATCCCTCGCCTGTGCGGAGCTCGGGGAGGTAGCTGCCTGTCTCGGGGATGATGAGGTAGCCGCGTAGCTCGGTGATGCTACCAGCTGGTATGCCGATGGATGAGGTGCTTTCTACAGAGACTTCTTCAGACTTTTCTCGGTGAGGGATGGTGCTAAAGTCTGGTACCCAGTCTAGCTCTTTTTCCCATGTGAGTCTGCGTCCTGAGAGCCCCGATGGGATAGATGATAGCAGGGGCTGGCTGGGGATGGCTTGCTGATCATAGGGACGCTTGCCAGTGTATGTGTAGGCGGGAGCGTTCCCTTCCTCGGTCTGCTGGACATAGCTGTAGGGAATGCGCTGAGTGAGGTAGAATCGATGCAGCAGCTGCTGGGCGTTCTCGCCTAGAACATGTACGATATCTTTTGTTTCCTGCGGATCATTGAGTGTATCGTAGAGCTCAAACTTCTCGTTGAGCTCTCCCGTGCGTATGCCTGTGCGTATCGCCTTCAACCAACGTCCATCGGGCGCGTGGAAGTAGAAGGCCTGCTGCTCGCCGCGGGGGCGATTTTTCTTATTAGGTGCGTAGTGCCGGTACTGCGTCATGCGTCCATGCCCATTGAACTCGGTGTAGACCACGTTGTCACGTAGCTGAGCATTAGCGTCTTTTAAGAGTGGGAGCAGCGAGCGTCCTGCGGTTCGAGCAGGGCGAGGTTCACCTGCAATGTCTGAAAAGGTAGCCATCCAGTCGTGGAACTGGCTTGGGTGGGTGTTCTCGATGCCCTTCGCGATGTGACCTGGCGCATAGACGAGGCAGGGGACACGCAACCCTCCATCCCAGACATCACGCTTGATGCCATCGCTCATCCCATAGCTGCGGAAGAAGGAGGGGTCTTGATAGGGACTCGGGTGTTTTTCTCCACCGTCGGGGATAGCGCCCATCTCGTCGTGTGCACCATTGTCACTGGTGAAGATGATGTAGGTGTTCTTATCTATGTCGAGATCCTTTAGCAGGGTGATGAGATCGCCCATGGCTTCATCGACGCGCGTGATCATGCTGGCGTGTCGCTTAGCCGCGAGTGGCCAGTCTGCTTTCTTGTAGCGTGGGTGCATGTAGCTGTCCCATGTCGCATGGTTAGCCGTATTGATCATCTGTCCACTTTTACCTTGCCATTGGATTCCTCCCCTGAGCCCGCCACCTTCGGGGTAGGGCATGGCAGGGAGTGCGAGGCGAGCATGGGGCGCGGTGTGCGCTATCATGAGGAAGAAGGGCTGCTCGGGGTGCTCATTCTTGTGATCGATGATCCACTTTTTCGCGCGTGCGGTGTAGAGGTCTGTGGAGTAGCAGCCGGCGAGCTGAGGGGTGATGAGCTCAGCCCCATCCCAGATGGCATTGCAGTTGTTTTCTGGGTCTTGGTGTGGGTCTTCGTAGGGATAGTGCCTATGCCCCATGCGATGGTTCCCATAGCCGAAGAAGTAGTCGAAGCCACGTTTTGTTGGCCAAGCTGGGCAGGTGCTTGGAGTTCCGCCCATTTGTATACCACCAGCTACCCCCCATTTCCCCACGAGAGCTGTGGCGTAGCCAGCATCTTGGAGGATGCTGGCGATAGTGGTATTATCCTCAATCGGGGCATCAAAGTTACTGTTGCGTACAACAGCTGCCTGCCCTTGGTGCATGCCGGTATAGAGGGAGGCTCGCGCTGGGGCACTGACGGGGGCTGCTGTATAGTGTCGCGTGAGTGATACGCCGTGGCGGGCGAGCTGATCTAGGTTGGGCGTGTCGATGCGAGGACCACTTAGCTGGTGTCGCTCGTGGTAGAGGTTGAGATCTCCCCAACCCATGTCATCAACGAGGACGAAGATGATGTTCGCGCGATGCTGGGAGCTACTCGCCGAAGTGCATGTGAGTATTGAGAGAGCGGGTATGAGAGTTCTTCTGAGAGTGAGCATCGTACGAGTATGGTAGACTAGTTATCAGTTGTAAATAGAAAAGGCGCAAGAATATGCTTCCTGCGCCTTTCTGGTAGAATGGTGATTTTAGTTTGCGTTCTGAGTATCGCGCCCTATCTTGAGGAGGAGTACACCGCAGAAGAGCATGAGTCCACCACCGACACAGAGTACCATACTAAGGGGGATACCCATGTCGAGCAGAGAACCGCCAGCGAACGAGATGATAGCTCCTACACCAGCAGAGGTGAGGTTGAGCATGCCATAACCCGTAGCAGCGAAGCGACCATCGATGCGTGAGCGAAGAACAGGCATGAGGTTCGCGTCAAGTGCGCCCTGTGCTAGACCCTGCATGGAGACAAGGGCGAGTACGAGGGTGAGGGTCAGAGGAAGCGGTACACCGAAGCTGGGAAGCATGGCGAGCAGGACGCAGGGACCTGCGATACAGAAAGCGATACCTGGGACATAGGCTCGAGCTCCCTTGTTCTTGCGCATCCATGCATCAGCGAGGACGGCAGCAATGAGTACGGTGATGTACTTCACGATGTTGATGGGACCGGTAGCCATGGGTCCAGCTTTTGATTCAGAAATGCCGAACATGTCTTGTAGTAGACGTGGATACCAGTTGAGAATGAACCAGTTTGCGAAACCTGCAAAGGCTACCATACCAAGAAGTATGAGCATAGCCTTGTTCGTCAGAAGCTGGCGAACAACGGTAGAGACACGGAAGTCGGCTGCGGGGAGGGCTTCTGGCTGTATCTCTTCAGTGAGAGGCTGGCTGTCGCCCTTTGGCTCACGCAGGAAGAAGATGATGATGAGCGCGTATGCGACACCGATGAAACCGAAGGCCTCGAAGGTGATTTGCCACGTGAGACCGATAGGCTCACCCGCGATTTGTGCACCATAGCCAGCCAGTGCGCTGCCTGCATAGATACCACTCATGTGGAGACCTGTAGCGAGTGAGCGCGTGCTACCTCGGTGAAAGTCGGTAATGAGTGCGAGAGCTGCGGGGACATAGAAGGCTTCACTGACCCCCATAGCGGCGCGTGCCCACATGAGCTCACCGAAGCTCTCAGACTTGCCTGTCCACCATGTGACCACCGACCAGACGACGAGTGAGAGCATGATGATGAGCTTGCGGCTGAAGCGGTCAGCGAGGTAACCACCTACGGGACTCAGAAGCGCATAAATAACGAGGAAGACCGATGCGATGAGACCAAACTCCTTTTGTGTCATGCCAATACCCGTTTCAGGGTTCGTCACTGAGCTATTCAGTGTCGAGAGGAGCTGACGGTCGAAGTAGTTGAGCATTACGACTACCCAGAGGATCGCGACTGCTATCCATGCCCACTTTGTGGGCTTTTCCCCGTTGTATTTACCAAGAGGATTGTTTTTAAAGCCCTTTTTCATGCCTAGCATGAGGGTATAGACGGCGATGATGATAGCTGCATAGGGGGTATAGTCTACGAGCTTCGCGATGGAGTGGAAGAATGGAGAAAAGAATTCCATATGTGTGTGATGTGTGGGATGTTGTTTTGTGTGAGATTTTCTAGTTATAATCAGGCGTGATGCTGATGGTGTTGATCACAGGTGTTCTGACACCGGGATGCGTCTCGCCTGAGATGATGGTGAGTGTGGTGGGGGCTGCATGGTGGAACTGCAGGGTAGGTGCTGTGACGACACCGATGGCAGTTTCACCTTCCTTTGACCAGCTGTTCTTCGCGAAGTCATAGACGTAGATACTCGTACTCTGCCCTGGGTGTATGGCAGGTGCTTGCCCCTTCAGGCTAGCGCGGTAGAAGTTACCTGGATCGCCACCGAGGATGTAGGCCTTTCCCTCTACAACGGGAAGGGGGCTGGGGATGGCGACAAGCGTTTCAGGCATGTCGGGGACTGCTGCCTCTGCTCCTGTAGTCCAGCTCTTCGCCACGGTGTCGTAGATGAGTATGTCCTTGAGATAGCTACGCTCAGCCTTGCCTTCTGCATCAGGGTGTAGACTGCATCCTCCCATGACGTAGATTTTCTCCCCATAGGGAGCAGCGCTAGCGAGCATACGCCCAGCGGGCATAGATGGTAGCTCAGTCCAGCCCTTATTCGTGTCAGAGATGTCCATGACGTAGCTACTGCTAAGGCAGCTCGTGTCTTCAGGCTTCTCTTGACCACCGAAAACGTAGAGCAGATTACCTATTTGCGCAAAGGCTGGGTAGGCGACGCTACGAGGGAGGTCAGGGAGGGCTTCTGTGCGGATGTGTCCATCAAGAATCCAGACGCGTGTGACCTTGCTGAGATGTCCCTTGTCATTACAGCCACCAGCGATGAAGAGTCCTCGTGGACCAGAAGCGGTGGCGGCATAGCCGACGGGGTAGGGGAGCTTTCCTGCCCAGAGGGGCTTGAGACCGCAGCTAGCGCATACATCGGGGGCGTACATGACTCCTACCTTGTTCGAGAATACCTTGGGGCCTCTTTCTTCTGCAGTCTTAGCGTCAGGCTGCGCGTAGGGGAAGTTCGCCCCACCGGCAAAGATGACTGTAGGTGTCTCGAGGTCAGGCGAGCTAGTCTGCACACCAGCCACCATACCAGCGAAGCCGATACGGTCGGGGATGCGTAAACTTTCCTTTGCAGGAGTGCTGCTGAGCTCAGCTTGTGCCAGCGAGCTACAGGCGAGAAGTAAAGGAAGGATGAATGAATGTTTCATGCAGGAGAAAAGTGAGATTAAGGCTGAATGCTCCACACCTCGTTTGATCGCTTGCCAGGCCGTTGTTCACCATTCACGATGACAGCTCCACCATGCCACATGGTGCAGGGGAGAACCGCGCGCGCAGCACCGATGTCTCCAGCATCTTGCCAGAGGTCATGAGCGATGTCATAGGCGAGGCTTTGATTGTTGAACCCGGGGTGATCCTGTGGAGCATAACCAGTCACGGAGGCATCATCTCCACCGAGGAGGAAGATTCGTCCTTCAAAGACTGGGGCTGGTGTAGGTGCTGCTGCACAGGGGTGGGGTAGTTCACTGACACGACGCCAGCCGGTGCTTGTTGTGTAGCTCCAAGCTTCAGTCAACATGTCGCGTACCATACGCCCTTCATCACCTTCCTTTAGACCGATGCCACCGAGTACATAGAGCGTGCTGTTTGTGCTGCAGCTCTGGTGTAGGAAGCGTCCTCGTGCGGGGAGGGCTTCTCCTTCACTCCAGCTGTCAGTAGATGGGTCATAGATCAGTAGAGCATTTTGCGCGTCTTGCTCTCCTACGGCGCGACTGCCACCTGTGACGTAGACTTTTCCATTCATCACTACCGCTGCATGCCCTGTGAGTGGGTAGGGGAGAGATGCCTTTACGGTGCAGTTTACCTGCCCATCAGTGTAGTGGAGAAGATAGCAGTCAGCGAGAGCCCCTTCTGTGGCGTTACTGCCTCCGATAAGAAGAACTCCTTCTGGGAGTGATGCTGTCGCACCATAGCCCATAGGCTTAGGGAGTGGGGCGGCTTCGTGCCAGCCAGATGCAAGGTCGGGCATGTAGAAGACCTCATCGGTCCACACCTTAGGCCCGCCTTCCCATAGGGGTTTTTCAGGGAAGTTAGCCCCTCCAGTTACAATGAGAACATCCTTGTGTGTGCCAGCATAGCTACCAGCGAAGCCTTCCATGTCGGGAAGGTCGCAGAGGCGTTTCCAGTTTAAAGTTGTCATATGATTCACAATACGCAGTCTAGCAAATAAGCTCGGGTACTACAAGTTAAAACCCCTGAATATGCGCAAAGTTATTATCTTTATGATATGATTAAGCGATGGGGCGAATGATGAGCTCGCGTACGAGGCACTCATTGCGAGAGCTCGCCTTGTCGCAGTCGGGTGTGAAGCGTAGGGAAAATCGCTTCTGTACTGGAGCTACATTATCAAGAGAGGGCTCTATCGTGACGCGTATGGGGCTCGTTGAGACGAAGTGATCCCATTCGTCTTGCTCACCTTGCTGGGGGAGGGCGATGAAGCCACATTCTACCTCATCTAGGTAGAGGGCGCGTAGTGCACAGCCATCGCCATCGCGTAAGGAGTAGGCGGCATTGCTATAAATAACGCTAAGCTCATAGCTGCCAGCAGGAAGTGATACAGGGCTAAAGATGAGTGTAGAGGTGCATTCATTGGGATGAAGCCACGCCTGACCATGCTCTACAGAAAACTCACCATGTGCCCCGATTAGTTCAGGCAGGCAGTGGATATCATGGCAGGTACTCGTCGCATAGTAAGGCGCATTCAAGCAGGATTGAGTACGCTCGTTGAGCGCTTGAATACGATAATGTGCGCAGCATTTACCCTCCTGCAGACAGTGACTGAGTGAGGCGGTCTGCGCAATGGCTTTCCCCTCGCAGAAAATACGATAGACGCTGGCGCGCTCAACGGGGTGCCAGCTGAGTCGCGAACTCGTAGGCTCATCCCACTGGGGCTCTTCCAAGTCTTCTACTAAAGCTGGGTAAGCGATGCTGACTGGGAGATCCTCCTCGCAGGGTTGCAGCTCTAGCTCGATAATGATGTGGCCTACGGTGTCGAGTGATATGAGAGGAGCTGCCATAGTCCCATTCACCAGAGCACTGCAAATTTCTGTACCATACCCATTGATATGGATATCGAGGGTCATCTGACCGATGTGTAAGCCCATGAGCCAGTGGCTACCAGCGTAGTTCTTCGGCACGCAGGGGGTGAATACGAGATTTCGCCCTTCGAAGCGCATCCCAAAGAGCCCTAGGTAAAACATGCCTAGCATGCCAGCGCTACTCCATAGCTGCGCATCAGAGTTCTGGATAGTATCTGTAGCCTCACCTGTGAGGGCGTTGAAGTTCTCTTTATTACTACCGAAGAGCATGCCTGCGCGCAAGAGACTCGCCATGGAGAACTCCATACCACGCATATCTTGTAGCTCCGCATGGGCTAGCAGAACAAAAGCTTCGACAAAGGGCCATACGGCGCGGTTGTGATAGCTCTGTTGCTGCGAGCTCTTGCACGGTCCGAATGCTGCTGTCCCAAAGGGGGAACGTGGCAAGTGGTTAAGAGACTCTTGAGCATGATCTCCGAGCATGCCGAAGACAACACCTAGAGCGTTAGCAAGAGCATCTGGTCTATCATCGAGTGCACCATCGGGGGTAATCATCATACCGTACTGGCGCATGCCTCTATTCCAAAAGCGCTCTTGAATGAGTTCTGTGAGTCTGATTGATTCTTGCTTAAAGTGTGCAGCTTCTTCCTTCCTATCAAGGGTGCGTAGCAGTGCTGCTAGTGCTCGACGTGAAGCTGCGTGTAAGAGATTCGTCCCGAATGCATAGCTCGCGCCGATGTCGGCAGGGCTCATCCAATCGGGGTAGTTCTGCTCCCGCCAGTCGAGGAAAGATGTCTCCCCTGAGAAGAGCCCATCGAGTCGAGTTAGGATGCGCTCATCCTGTTCAAGAGTGCGCAGCATGATGTCGATACGTTCTTCGAGCCATGCTCTATCGTTTGTGGTGCGAACATAGAGCCATGCGGCAAGTATCCAGACAACACGGTCAGTTGAGATAGGCCAGCCACCACCGGTGCCAGTGTCCTGAGTGATGAAGCCATCCTTGATGCGAGAATCGAGACTCTTGCGACACGCTTCGGGGGCTACGAGCACAGCTCCGAGAATGATGGCGTAGGAAATATCGCGCGTCCAGACACCATCCCAGCTAGTGCCTGCGGTAAGTAAGCCTTCAGCATTAACCGTACTCAGCAGCTCTTGAATGGCGAGCTTATACATAGCACCTAGCACGGGAATATTGCCCCTATAATTAGGCATACCAGTAGGAACTGCTGGTATGCTAATGAAGCGTTCCTCGATCACCCCCTTCACCTTCTCGCTCGGGCGGTTAATCTGGAGCAGCTCCTCATGGATGAGGATAGCCTCATCTGCGCCCTGAGTCAGTCGATGACTAGTCAGGGTAAACTGCTCGCTCTCGTAGAGGAGACGCTCCTGTGTGCTAGATGCCATTACAGCGTGATGCTACTTAGAGGATAGCACCTGGTGTGTAGCCTACGGCTTGTGGGTACAGTGCGCTAAGCGCATCGACCTTGGTCTGGAAGCTAGCAACTTGTTGGACAGCCATGCCTGTATCGCCTGCATTCGCATCATAGATGCTCTGGATCTCTTCGCGAGTCAGCATGAGACGTTCATCTGCACCGAGGCGGTCGAGAAGGTCATTCATAGCTAGACGGCCTGTGCGAAGATCGTTAGAGACAGCTACAGCATGTTCTTTAATCACTTCGTGAGCAGTCTCGCGACCAACTCCGCGCTTCACCGCCGCCATCATGATCGTTGTCGTCATGAGGAAGGGGAGATAGCGATCGAGTTCGCTCTGAACAACTGGGCGGTATACGTCCATTTGATCGAGAACGGTCAGGAAGGTTTCGAAGAGCCCATCAGCTGCTAGGAAGGCGTCAGGAAGTGCGCAGCGACGTACGACGGAGCAACCTACGTCCCCTTCGTTCCACTGGTCGCCTATGATGCCGCAGAGCATATTGAGTTGCCCCTTCAGGATGGCGTGGAAGCCATTGATACGTTCGCAGGAGCGAGGGTTCATCTTATGAGGCATGGCGCTTGAGCCAGTCTGCCCCTTAGAGAAGCCTTCTGTGCAGAGCTCGTGCCCGACCATGAGACGCCATGTCTTGCAGAAGCTGCTAGGACCTGATGAAAGACCAACGAGCGCAGAGATGACCTCAAAGTCGAGAGAACGGGGGTAGATCTGCCCAACGTTGTCCCATTTTTTGTTGATACCGAGGTGTGCGCAGATGCGGTCTTCGAGTTCTGTGACAGTATTCTTATCCTGCGCGAAGAGAGAGAGCTGGTCTAGCTGTGTGCCTACGGCTCCTTTCAAGCCTCGTACGGTATAGCGATCAATGACGCTGAGCCATGCTTGAGACCAGTGGTAGAGCTCTTCACCAAACATCGCGACGCGCTTGCCCATGGTGCTTGCCTGAGCGGCGACGTTGTGGGTGCGCGCAGCAAGGACAAGTTCACCCCACTCAGAGGCGCGTTTTGCCATGCGGTCTAGGGTGGCTACCACCTTGTCACGGATGATTTGCATGGAGCTCCATATCTGAAGCTGCTCTACATTTTCTGTCAGGTCACGGCTTGTCATTCCCTTGTGGATATGCTCATGACCAGCAAGATCGCAGAACTCTTCTATACGAGCCTTGACATCGTGGCGTGTGATGCGTTCGCGCTCAAAGATCGCATCGAGATCAACCTGAGTCTTCACAGACTCATATGCATCGATGGCTTCCTGTGGAATGTCGAGCCCGAGGTCTTTTTGAGCTTTCATGACAGCGATCCAAAACTCGCGTTCAAGGATGATACGACCTTCTGCTGACCAGATATCTTTCATAGCGGTCGATGCATAGCGACCTGCTAGTACGTTGGGAATTGCACTCATGATAGGAATGTTCATAGCGGAGATACATTAGGTTAAATCTCCAAGCGAAACTATACCAGCCACTCTGCCCTCTGGCAAGCCTAATTAAGAAATGGACTCTGAGTGGACTGTGAGCTCTTTGAAGAGTTATATTGTTCTTGGTGGAAAATTATTTTCTTTCAACAAGTTAAAAGAGCTGCTTATAGGCTCTAGGGTGCAAACCGGTAAGGTGAAGATCGAAATTTAAGATCTTTCAAGTTTGAGCGCAGGAATATGAACGTATGCACTCTTTTATTTCTATTCTTATGTAACTACGTTGTTAGCATCGATGAGGAGAATGTTAAATGAGAATTGATGATTTTGTGATACATATATTATTTGTTATTTGATAATTAAATAATCTTAGCGGTGTTTTACAGTGCGCAAGATTGCGTTATACGCTAAGTCGCAGAAAATAATTGAGATATGTTGAATTTTGTTCTTGATTTTTTTATCGAAGTGGAGTAATTTAAATTCATGAACAGTAAATTAATTGTTTTCAGGTGTCCGGTCACCTTGTTAGAAAAGCTTGATCAGCTGGCAGATGTAACGCAGAGCAATCGCACAGCAGTTCTAATCGAGGCAGTACGTATCTTTGCCCGTCAGGTTCGCCGCCGTGGTGGACAGGTTGTACCTCCTTACAAGAAGAGCGCTATGCCCAAGAAGCTTAACTTTAACCGCCGTCGCTCATGACGGATACAGATCTCTTGCAATAAGCTGTAGCTGATGACGCAAGGGATCTTTGCTATATAGGAGACTGTACGCGATTTGTTTCGGGCGCAGCTCTTATGGTGAAAGCATGTAGCGTTATACATGTATTTTTTTGGGCTTTATACCTAACAAATAACAATTCTTGGTATGATGTGCTTAAGCTCTAAGTGAGGCTGTTGTCGATCTCACACGCGGGGGTAAGAAAGGGAAGCGAGACGAAGGAAAGCTAATTGGCAGGGAAGTAGATGACGGATGGATTTGTCTTAGGGATCACATTCACTCGTCGGATGTGGCGCTTGTTGGCGCGTGCATGTTCGAGGATGAGCACGAGGCGTGCTATCTGCTCCTTGATATCATAAATGCTCATCGTGACTTCTTCTCCGCTGCTTAGGATGAGGACCGTTTTCCACATTTTTGGGCGGAAAATTTCCTTCACGCGAGGGATGGTATCGAGCTCAAAGGCATTTACAGCAGTGAGCGTTTCTAATACTGGTCGTAGGCTGTCGGGCTTGATATGCCCCCCTTCCCGAAACTCATCATAATCTCGCGGTGTAACATACCAAATGGGGCTCTCCAAGAAGGACTGGTGGAACTCTGGTCGTACTTTCATCATGACTCCCTGGTCACAGATGAAGTAGCTCTGCCTGTCGCCAGTGATGAGTCCTTGGTCTTGCGTGACGTAGGCAAGAGGGAGACGCTCTTGGATCTGAATGTGGAGTTTGTCAGGGAGCTCGATGATGACATTGGCGCTCTGTATATAAGGTTTCTTTTCTAGTATGTCAATGAGTTGCTGGCTATTAAGTGCGGTGATGGGGGTGCCACTCTTGAGATTGAGGAGTTTAAGTATCTGCGCCTTACTAATATAGCCTTGGGACTCGAACTGGATTTCTTCTAGTCGGAGCTTTGCTGCACTCTCTCTGACGCGCTCGTAAATGAAGAAGCCAATTAAGCTGAGAACGAAGAGTATGAGTAGCTTTGCCCCCCATGAGCTGAGGCGTTGCTTGAGGCGCGACCTACTCATCGCACCGAACAAACGCTCCCTGAGCTTGAGAGAAAGAGCCTTCTCGAGAAGCTCTATTCTTTTCTTCTGCGAGGCATTGCGTAGGGCTCTGCGTTTGTTTAGGCTCATGCTAGCATGGAGGGGATAGGCCTAGGCTCTTACTTGTTTCATCGATAATTCTGCGATGCGTGTGCAGAGTTCGCTGTAGCTGATACCAGCTGCGGCAGCCGCCTTGGGGAAGAGGGAGGAGCCTGTCATTCCAGGAATGGTGTTAATCTCAAGAACATAAGGGCGTCCATCCTCGGTGAGAAGAACATCAACGCGCCCATAGACTTCTACCTTCAGTGCCTTGTAAGCCAGCAGAGCTGCCTGTTGCACCGCAGCATTCTCCTCATCTGTGATATCAGCGGGGCAGATGTAGTCACTGCCAGCTCCACCTGAGTATAGGGAAGGATACTTATTTTTCATATCATAGAAGCCTGAGCGTGGGCTGATACGTACTACGGGGAAGGCGACCCCGTCGAGAATGGCGACAGTGAGCTCGCGCCCAGCGATGAATTCTTCTACGAGAATCTCTTCTCCATAGCTAGCGACATCTGTGAGAGCTTGCACGAGTTGCTCTTCTGTCTTGACGATATGAACCCCTACCGATGAGCCTTCGCGTGGGGGCTTCACCACGCAAGGGAGGTCTATACTGGGGCGTATGCCTGCCTCCACATCCGCTCGCGTGAGTACTTCATCTCTGGGGCAAGGAACGTGCGCTTCCTGCATGATCTTTTTTGTCTGCACCTTATCAAAGCAGAGTCGGCTGCACTCAGAGCCCGCGCCTGTGTAGGCTATGCCCAGTGCTTCAAGGTAGGATTGTAGTCCACCATCTTCGCCGTAAGTTCCATGGATGATATTATAGCAGAGCTCGGTATCGGAGGAAATCTCAGGAGCTTCTTCTGTGACTATCAGAGGTGTTACTTGCGAAAATCCCGCTGAACGCAATGCTTCGAGTACTCCTTCCCCCGAGCTGATGGAGACATCATGCTCAGAGCCAGGACCTCCCATGAGAAGCGTTATTTTCGTGTCTGGACGAAGTGTGGATGACATAGCTAGCATGTGGTTAGAGTGGTAGAAGTGATTAAAACTCAGGCTCAGATTCACCAAGGATCTGTACCTCTGTTCGCAGGGTGATACCATGCTTCTCCTTCACCTTGTCCATGATGAGATCGATCAGTTCTGTGACATCCTGAGCTGTGGCATTTCCTGTATTGACGATGAAGTTAGCGTGAACAGGTGAGATCATCGCACCTCCGATGCTGTGTCCCTTGAGTCCTAGTTCATCGATGAGCTTGCCCGCTGGCAGCGTGATGCCTGCATCGTTTGTCGGATTGACAAAGGTGCATCCAGCACTAGGCTCATTAGGTTGACTGCTGCGACGCTTCTCACGGAATTGCTCGCTGCGCTGCTGGATTTCTTCAATGGATGCAGGAGTTGCAGTGAAGTTTGCTTGGAGTACGATATTGCGGCTGAACTCAGAGATGAGACGATATTCAGCCTGCTTCATCTTCTCCTTTTCGAAGAGAATGATCTCGCCATTCTCTCCGAGGCAAAGAGCCGAGTGGAAGATAGACCACATATCCTGCCCCATGGCGCCAGCATTCTGACGGAGGCTTCCCCCTACATTCCCAGGGATGCCACCCATCCATTCAAAGCCCGTGAGCCCGAGCTGCTGTGCCGCGCGTGCCAGCTTCGCCAGTGGTATCGCACTACCGACACGCAGAAGGTTGCCAGTAAGCTCGATGTTTTCGAAGGCCTCACCGTGTGGATGAATCACAGCGCCACGTATCCCCCCATCTCTGACGAGGAGGTTGCTCCCGCGTCCGACGATGTAGACGGGGATGCTGCGATCCTTGAAGAAGTTGATGGTGTTCTGCAGTGCTTCAACGCTGCGCGGCTCAACCCAGTATTGTGCAGCTCCCCCGACACGCAGGGTTGTATGCTTGTGCATGGGTTCGTAGAGCTTCCATGAGAGCTCCTCTGTGCCGATTTCTTGTTCCAACTCAGTCATGATGCGTAGATCCTGAGCGATCTTGCTGCCAGCTTCATGAATGTTGCCAGCACCGAGTGTGATGACGAGGTCGCCCGCCTTTACACGGTTTCCTGTTTCGAGTTGTGCGTCGCGGACGCTGGCGATGAACTTGCATTTCACTGGTCCTTGCTCGCGCACAGCATCGATAATGGTCTGCCCCGTGATGCCCGGTATGGGTAGCTCACTGGCAGGATAAATATCGGTGACTACGAGGCGATCTAGATTCTGCAAGCATGCACCGAAGTCGTCACGTAGCAGCTGGGTACGTGTGTAGCGATGTGGCTGAAAGAGAACAATCAGACGCTCGGGGTCAAGGCTTCGCGCTGTTTGTAAGGTGGCCTGTAGCTCTGTAGGGTGATGACCATAGTCGTCGACGATGTGATAGTGACGATTCAGCAGCTTCGTCTCGAAGCGACGCTTCGCGCCTGCAAAGCTAGTCAGCCCTTTTGCGATAGATGCGAAGTCAGCTCCCATCTCGAGTGCTGCTGCGATGGCTGCAAGTGAGTTGAGCACATTGTGCTTACCAGGTATCCCTAGCTCTACACGCCCCAATACATCCCCTTGGTACATTACATTGAAATGCGTGCGCCCACGACTTACTGACATCTCCTCCACTGTATAGTCGGCATCTTCCCAGCCGTAGGAGATGCTATTTGGGTACTGAGAGCAGACGCTATGCGCACCTTCGTCACTCTTGCAGTAGAAGATCTTGCCACGTGTGTTACGACAGAGGATGTGGAAAACTTCCTTGATGTGGTCGATATCGCGATAGAAGTCAAGGTGCTCCGCTTCAATATTGAGGATGATGCTATGCTCTGGCTGGTAGTTGACGAGCGTCCCATCACTCTCATCGCCTTCGGCTACAAGATACTCGCTATCAGCATTCCAATGTGCATTTGATCCTAGGACTGGAATCTCTGCGCCAACGTAGTGGCAGGGGCGAAGGCGACTCTCACGCATCAGATGCGTTGTCATGGATGATGTTGTTGTCTTGCCGTGTGTACCAGCAACGATTACTCCCTTCTTATTGTTGAGGATGGCAGCTAAGCATTCAGCGCGGCGGAGGCAAAGAGCTCCGTTCGCGCGTGCTGCGGCGAGTGCGACATTCTCCTCGCGTATAGCACTCGAGTAGATGACGATATCAGCATCCTGTACTGAAGCCTCATTATGGGGGCTAGAAAAGCGTAATCCTGCGACTTGTAAGTTCTCTGTCTCTGTGCTCGTTACACGGTCACAGCCACTTACCTGATGTCCCATCTCGAGCAGCATGCGTGCTAATCCACTCATGCCTGAGCCTGCTACCCCGATGAGATGAATCCTCACAGGATTCTCACGATCAAGGAGTCGAATGCGTAATTTTTCTATCATAGTCCTCGCATCGAATTATAGCTGAATGATTTTTGAAATCAAGGCTAATTTTCGTTACAACATGAGCCTGCACGTATGACTCATCACACAAGATGCGAAGGTGAGCTGTGTTGTGTGTACAAAAAACCAGCACCATGATGTATGGTGCTGGAGTTGGATTAGAGAGAGGGGATATTAAGCCATATTTGACTGTTTCATAGCCTTCTCAAGAAGAATGTTTTGCTTCACACGTACTTGTAGATCAGAGAGGGCATTCATGTAATAGATGTAGGCCTCGTAGGGAGATGGGTAGGGGGTGAAGCTATTCTCCTTGTCCATGTAGTGGAAGTGGTCAGCACTCTGTAGCTTGCGCCATACGTGGATCATGTCGGGATCGTTGCTGGCCTTGATAAGGGGACCAAGAGCGTTGATTTTTTTGATCGCTTCTTGCTGCATGACATTGCCATTCCACTGTGAGGTTGTGCCATAGGCGGTGCAGCTGACGTTGTTTGGGCAGTCTAGTGTGCCAAGTGAGGGGAGCGTGTCAACAGCTTCGCTAGGTGTGAGGAACTCGTTGCCATCTGCCAGTAGCTGATGGATAAGGCTGCGCCAGAACTCGAATACTCCAGTGCTATCACTCTGGTGCTCCCCTATGGTCTCGTAGTCCAGAGAGATGTTGACCACTTGCCCTTCCTCCTGCATGATCCATTCGGAGAATGTGACAGGGCTGAGGGGGTAGTGCTCCCAGTTCGGGTTTGTACGATTCTTTACGAGATCGTTAGAGAGGCGTCGGTTGCGGATAAGCGTCTTGGTATCCTTGATGAGAGGAGCGCAGTAGATGTTGTTACACTGCTCGCTTTGTGTGGTGCTGTTGCCGCTTGCCATGATGCCGGTGAGCCCCATATCGAAGGCTTGCGCAGCGATGGCATTGGAATAAAGCATACCTGTGTTCCAGAGTACCTTGGGACGCTGATCGAAGAGCTCCTCCATGAGGTCGAGCTGTTTGTTTACTTGATCGGCGAACTCATCTGTGTTGTAGAGAGAGGTAAGTGAGCTGTAATACGGTGTTGCTAGAAACTCCACGCACCCCGTCTCTGCGAGTTCTTGGAAGGAGGCGATGAGATCTGGGCGATGGTAGCGTGCCTGCTCGAGGATGACCCCAGAGAGGACGAAGGAGCAGCGGAACTGTCCTTCAGTCATGCTGATGAGCTGCATGAGCATGCGATTCGCAGGAAGATAACAGCGCTCAGTTACTTCGTTGAGTATGCGCGCATTGAGTTCATCATCTTCGTAGAAGGCGTGTTCGCCTATCTTGAAGAAGTCGTAGGGGATAAGCCTGTTTGGTTGATGAACATGGAAAGTGATACTAAGGCGACTCATGATATGAAGAGCGTAGAGGGTTAATTCTTAGCAAGGAGTTTGTTGTAAATGCGGACGACCTTTTCAGCGGCTGCATCCCAGGTGGAGTTTTGGATGTCTTGCGTGCTCTGCTTGACGACCTCTTGGTAGAGATCTTCATCTTCACAGAGTTGCACGATGTATTCTGCCATCTTGTTCACATCCCAGAAGTCTGCCTTCAGAGCGCCTTGCATTACTTCAGCGACGCCACTTTGCTTTGAGATCACTGCGGGTATGTTGAACTGGGCTGCCTCTAGTGCGGAGAGACCGAAGGGCTCAGATACAGAGGGCATGCAGTAGATGTCAGTGATAGAAAGGAGTTCGTTGACTTTCTTTTTTGTAAGGAAGCCCGTAAAGTGGAAGCGATCACCCACTTCATGGAAAGCACCAGTCTCAATAAGCTGACGGAGCTTTTCACCTGTCCCAGCTACGACAAAGCGCACATTATCAGTCTGGCTGATTACCTTTGCAGCGATGTCGAGGAAGAACTCAGGTCCTTTCTGCGCGGTGAGGCGTCCGAGGAAGAGGACAAGCTTCTCTGGGAACTTCTTCTTTCCATGGAATACCTCTACTGGGTCAGCTCCATTATGAACGGGACAGATTTTCTCCGGCGAGATGCCGTAGTGGCCTGATGCTACAGTGCCAGTGTACTTTGATACTGGGATGACAGCGTCAGCGTTCTCCATGCCATATTTTTCTAGATCATAGATCCAGCCACGCGCATCGGCTCCCGCACGGTCGAACTGTGAGGCGTGTAAGTGGACGACAAGGGGCTTGCCAGTGGCGCGCTTTACTTCGACACCCGCGAGATAGGTCATCCAGTCATGGGCATGGATGATGTCAAAATCGAGATTCTTGGCTAGATTGCCGCAGATTTTTGAATATTCAACCACCTTGCGCGCGAGGTCACCAGCGTAGAGATCCTCATCGCCGCGGAAGAGATTTAGGTCAGCTTCGTGAACCTGAGAGAAGAGGATTTTACCGTCTTCTGTGAACTTGACTAGACCAGATCCTTCAACACTGGTGTAGGGGTCAAGATTGATGTTAGCATGCTTGACGATAGAGAAGCTTTCGTACTGGTATGTTTCAACTCTTTCTTGCTTGAGCGTGACGAGGTCAAGCTGGTTGACCCCTGTTAGGGAGAAGCCATCATATTGTGCGGAAGGCGCAGCTTTAGGCACGATGACGCGGAGGTCTACGTGTTTTGCCAAGGCCTTTGACAGACCCATGCAGGCGATGCCGAGACCTCCGTTAATCAGAGGAGGAAATTCCCAACCCAGTTTTAGTACTTTTATGCGGCTCATAATGGTTCATGATGTAGTAATTATCCCACCGCACATATTAAACAACAATTTCAAGAAACTGTCGAGAATAAACACCTAACAAATATTTACAATTATAAGATTTAGTTTTGATGCTGATGTGATACAAAAAATAGCTCTACCTTATATTCTTAGGGAGAGCTGGAGTTGGGTGTTTTTGTAGGTGTGTTTTTTGGAATTATTCAATGTATTTTTTCATTTCTTGTAGAGCCTCGATGAGTTCGTCAAGGATTTCTGCTGGCACCATGATGAGATCCTTGTTTGATTTTACCTTTTCTGTGATACGGATGACGTGTCCGCGAGGGTTGGACTTGAGGTCGATGTAGAAGGTTTTTCTGTCTGTTACTATCTTTTGGGAGGCGATGTTGTTGTCTGGATTGTTCATGAAATGATTTGAAAATGAGTTTTGAAGAAGTGAATCTAGAGCATAAATGAAGCGAAGTCAATGAAATCTTTCTGCATACTCTACAAGGGGGGGGGGATTATCTTTCCGTCTCTGAGGGGGTAAGAGGTGGATGAGGCTTAGTCTGGATGCTTTTGCTCTGTACCGTGCGGCGCGTAACGATGGTGACACCGATGACGATGAATAAGAGCGCGAGAGGCGTGTACCACCCAAAACTCTCTAGTCCGAGAGAAATGCTCACCCATAGAGCGATTACGGGCTGAATGTAGTTATAGATGACGACTACTGAGGGAGGGAGGTATTTCTGTGCTGGCATTAGTAAGAGATAGGATAGGAAAGTTGCGCAGAAAACGATATAGAAGATGCTGGAGAGGCTGGTGACATCTAGATTATCCCATGGATAGGAGCTCATTTCTGAAAAAACCCAAGGAAGAGATAGAGTGATAGCTATCGTGAATAGGTATTTTAATAAGGTGATAGGGTGGTATTTCTTGATAATGCGGATAAAGAAAACAAAATAACAGGTTGCGAAGATTTGTGATCCAAGGCAGAGCATGTCTCCTAGGATGCTGCTCCTTCCTCCAGCACTGCTAGAGGATAAGATTAAGATGCTGACCCCTGTAAATGCAACGAGCACCCCAGAAGCACGCCTCCAACCAATGGGCTCATTGAAAAAACAACGCGCGAAAATGAGGGCTGTGATTGGAGTGAGAGAGGCTGCGAGTGTGGCATGAGAGGGAGCGGTATATTGAAGTCCTATAATAATAGGGTACTGGTTGAGAACCATTCCGCAGAGAGCCATGAGTACGAGGGGGAGATAATCTTCTTTGTCAATCTTCTGCTTGGGGATGAAGATGCTGGCGATCCAGAAGAGAAGTGCCGCTCCTGAGAGACGGAGTGTTGTAATGACGACGCCGCTCATGCTGCTGTGTTCCATGAGATGCTTGATGATGGGACTCATGAGGCCGAAGAGGAGAGCTGCAGTAAGAGCAAACAGGTGTGCGAAGCGTTTCATTCTGTGTTGTTATTATAAAGAGATGGAAGTTTAAGTCAAGAGTGATGAAAAAGTGGATCAACGAAACTTATTGATTATCAGATTGTTGGTGTGATATGTTTGTGGGAGATGAAAAAAACCGCAAAAAACTTTCAAAACATACTTGACGCGCGGTTCAGTTTTATATATACTTCCGCCACCCCAACACGGGAGCAGCTGAAAGAGCCGCGAGTCTGAGGACGAAGCGAAACAAACTCCGCCAGCTGGAATGCAAGATTTTTCTAAGAGAGAAGACTTTCTGGATGCGAAGATGGTGAGAAATCGCTGTCACTGGTAAACCTTACCAGCGAGCGCATCAGAGAGGCAAAAGAGAGAGAAAGAAAAAGGTCGTGACGCGTATCGTGTCTCAAGCGAAGATGAATCCTGCGGGATTCGGAGCGGGGTTACACGGTACTAATAATCC
>CAYJML010000022.1:0-23686 GCA_964371515.1 uncultured Akkermansia sp. | reverse complement strand
GACCGCTGCCACAGTCGGCATGGGAGACGTCGCGATCAATCTCGTCAGCGGTACTATAGGCATGGATGTCCATGCTGCGGGTCACCTCACTACAGCCTTTACAGGAGCTACCACTGCGTCGACGACAGTCACCGTGGGCTCTGCTGTCACATTTGACGGTACGAATCAGGTCATTAACGGTGACTTCGGCGGGGCAGCCGCTACGTCTGGTATCGTCACAGGCGATCGCAAGCTCGTCTTTGGCGATGATATCGCGTATACCAATGTTGGCGCTGTGAGCTATCGCAACTTCGACACCGTCGAGGTCACACAGGCTGGTGGTGATGTCTCCATCAGTGATGTGACAGATGTCACAGAACTCACGAAGACAGGTGCTGGTACGCTCTCTCTGGGCGCACAGACGGATAAGACGATTCATCTCCATGAGGGTACGCTCAAGTTCTCCGCCACCTCCAGCCTCACCAATCTGAACATGATGGGTGGCACTCTCGATGTGTCCGCAACTCAGCTCACACTGATTGGAGGGGCTACAGTATCGGGTCTTGCGAGCGGCTTGACGATGGAGTATGGTCATGCGACAGGTCTCGGCCTAGATGCTGCTGGCACCTTTGCGGTTGAAGCTGGCGCGAAGCTCACGCTGAACTTGACAGGCCTCACCTTGGGAGGTGATATCGAGCAGGTTCTTCTGAGCGGTGCTACGGCTACATCTGCTCTGACAGGTGTCACATACAGGGAGCTGGATAACGGTGCGCAGGGCTTTGACGCAAGTGATATTCTGAGCAGTCTGAATGGCGCAACCGACTTGGCAGGCTACTTTATCTATCACGATGTGGATGCAGATACCATGATACTGACCAATGTCATGTCGCGCGATCTCTATTGGAATGGTGGCGACGGCACTTGGGAGCTTACCAACAATGACTGGCTCAAGGACGATAACGCAGCACTGGAGACCGCCTTCAAGCAGAAGGACAATGTCTTCTTCACCGCAGATGCAGATCAGACCATCACCATGGAGAGCTCCGTCGAGGTCAATAATATGACAGCATCTGGCACGAACGCTTCCTATACCTTTGCTGGTACTGAGACATTGACAGTGAATTCCGCCCTCAGCTTGAGCAACGGTGCTGATGTGACCTTTGCAGACACAATCTCACTGACTCTCACCGAGAGTGATGTGTCGGTAGGTGCAGGCAGCATCTTGACTATCAATCAAGCAGAAGCAATCACTATGAAATCGCTGAGTGGTGCAGGCGCAGTCTTTTCAAGTGCCGATGTCACCATCACAGATCTTGTCACAGCAGGTGGTAGCCTCGCGACTGCTGGCGTAGTGACACTCGCTAACGGCGAAAACGTCTTCACCAGCCTCTCGGCTGCTGCGGTCGCTGCGGATCATATCAAGATTGGTGAAGGCGGGATTAGCTCATTCTTGGGTACCCAGCTGGAAATCACCACAGGAGGCACTGTCACGATCACGACACTGAGGGATGATCTGGCGAGTTTCACCAACGCAGGCAGCTTCACCACGGAAGGTGATCTCACTGTCAGCTCGGCGATCACTCAGGGTGGCACCGTCAGTGCAGCTGCCGTCTCGCTAGCGGGTACGAGCAATAGCTTCACCCAGCTCACGGCTACTGCTGTCACACAGGGAGCAGACGCGACCCTCAACCTCGGTGGCACGAGCAGCATGACAAGCCTGAGTGCCGGATCGCTGAACGTCGCCAGTGGCGGCTCTGTCAATATTACGACCAGCGAGAACACCACTCTAGCCAGCATCAGCGGTGAAGGAACACTTAATGTAACAGGTGCGCTCACCCTCACGGGCAGGGAGGAAATGACGATACATAAACTCAATACGTACACACTCAATACTGCAGGTGCTCTGAACGCAGGGATCCTCGGGACAGACGGACTCAGCCTCGGAGGCTCACTTGCGGTTACAGAAGGCACATTAGATATCTCTAGAAATAGCCTCAGCACGATCAGTGTAAACTACTCGCTCGCATCAAGGGAAGCTGCCATCACGTCGACTTCCTTTAAGACTCAGAATCTACGCTTTGATATTGATAATAATGTGCTGGATAGCATAGGTCTCACGAATGGTGGAACCTATATTCTTGCCGATATAGAATCTATTGAATCACTGGGAGCACTATATCTCAACTCAGATACGCTGGATACTCACACCAATGATCCCAAGACCTACACCATCTCGCAGAGTGGTACAGATATCATCCTCTCCCTGAGTATCAGTGGCAACAACTGGCAGGGTGATGAGAGCAAACTCTGGAGTACTGCTGGGAACTGGGCTTCTGATGTCCCCTCTGCTAGCCTCAATGCGCTGCTCTTGGATGCGGACCAGAGAGAAATCAGACTCGATTCGAACTCCGAGGCCTCTACGGTGCGCCTTGAGATGACGGATGAAACACTGGGCTATACCATGACCAACGGAACACTCCTGACCGAGACCTTGGAAGTCATCGCTGGCGGACTCACTCTGCAAGGAGGCGCTGATCTCATCATCAATGATCGTGATGATGATAATCTAGGAGGCAATGTCGTGATCGGCGCCAAGGGCGCTCTCACTATCGAGTCTAGCGCTTCTCTGAAAGCTGATAAACTCGTCCTCCAAGATGGGGGCGAAATCACCATCAACGAGGGTGGTCTGCTCACTATCGGTCTCCTTGAGGCTGCGGGTCTGAGCATCACGAACACAGGGGAACTCTCCCTCGGCGATGGCTCTGCACTGGCCTCTGTGAGCGGTGCTACTGGTTTTCTTGCGACTCAGGTAGGGGCGCAAGTCAGCATCGGCTCATTGGAGAATAACAATCTCAATCTGGCGGATGGCTCGACACTCTCTGTTGCTAACGCAATGACAATTGCGTCGATGGATGGCACAGGTACACTCTCGATAGGCACGGGCTCTGACGGTCTGGGACTCACCGTCGCGACAGACTCAAGTGGCATTATCAGTGGTGGCTTGCAGGCAGATAGCCTGACTCTCCAGTCTGGCTCGACGGCGTACTTTACCCAACTGGCGGTCAATAGCATCACCATTGAGGGTGAGCTCAGCACCACAGAGAGGCGCCTGGCTGCACGCTCGCTCAGTGACTATGCAGGTACTGGTGGAAAGATAGCTCTCGACATCAGTGAGGACACGATCAACGCGCTGATGACAGGCTCAGGTGGCGTGGCTCAAAGCTACTATGTCTATGAACAGGCGGGGATCACCTGGGATGACTTTGCGATCAGCCAAGCTACCAAGGAGGCTGTCAATACGCATATTATCGCAGAAGGTAATGATCTCCTGCTAACAAAGCAAGGCGATACGCTCACCTTCACCATGCAGGAATCGACCGACCGTCTGTGGAAGACCTCGGACAACTTTGCTCTCACCGCTGGTTCAGAGGGAGCAGACATCAGTGTGCTCAAGCCTATCTACGACAGCACAACAGGCAAGATGGAGAACTACGACATCCTCAACACCGTCGATCGCGTCTATGTCAATGAGGACTTCACCATAGACCTCGTCGGAGTCGACGCGGTGAGCATCCTCCCCGATGCCCCCACCGTGCACATCCAGAATCTCGCAGGTGATACGGGCAGGACACTCACCATCATCGGTGACGGTGCCACTGAGGACAATGTCTCGCTCAGGAATACAGCGACGAGCTACGCGCTCAATGACCTAGTCGCTAAGAATGTCACGGTGTACACACAAGCCTTTGGTCTGGGTGTTGTTCTCGAGCTTAACTCCATCACCCTAGAAGATTCGGTTCTGGAAGTGCTCCCCTATCGCATACGCGCTGCTGCGGATGCCGAGACGGGCACCACTGTAGGCTCTCTGTACAACAAGGAGGGTGACAGCTCTATTGTCAGGGGTATTCTCAGCATCAATGGTGCGGGTGGCGTCTATACTGGCAGCTATGATGGTGCTACCATCAATGCGCTGGCAGGGGCTGACCAGACACTCAAGGCGGGTGCTGGCCTCACTCTGATGGGTGATGCGGGTCACTTGTTCATCACCGATGCAGCAGGTGCTCAGATGGATGGTATCGACACAACAGGAGCTGATATCACCATCGACATGCGCAACGCGCCAGCCGATCAGGGTCTGACACTACAAGATGCCTCATCCATGAGCGGTGGTACACTCACCATCCTGCTCAACGAGGATAATGTCCAAGCAGGCCTCACGCAGAAGGTCGTAAGCGATACAAGTAACCAGCTCACACTCAGCGCAGACGCCAGCCTCTTGCTCACACTGGATGACTCGGTAGATCTCCTCCAGTACACAGGTGGTAGCTCAACGGACATCGGCCTCATTGAGATCTCTGAGAACCTGACTGTATCTGGCGATCAGATCGCACTGGGTGAAACGCTCAGCAAGTACTTCGCCAATCTCAGCTATGATCCTACAACAGGTATCATCTCTGTAGATATTAATACGAATTACTACGTCAGCAAGGCACTCACAGAAAATGGTCGCACAGGCTTCTACGTCCTCTCTGACATGCTCGTTAACGCCAACCCACAGGGCAATACTGGTGAATACGCTGATCTCTCTGCCGCGATGGATTCGCTCGACCAGCTCATCAACAGCAACCCTGCTGGTGCTGACAAGCTGGCTGCCTCCATCGCTGGTGCTAGCACCGCCTCCATCGGTATGGCAGCAAGTGGTGACATGAGCCGTCAGCTGCGCAGCATGCGTAATCGTACGATGAACATGGGTGTAGACCCAGGGATGGACATGGAAGACGAGCTCAGCTTCAAGGGCTGGATCAGTGCAGAAGGCGATAGCAACTCCCTGAGTGGAGAAGGCACAGCCGCTGGCTATGACCTCAGCAGCTGGGGCGGCAGCATAGGTGCTGAACTGGATGCAACATCCCAGCTCAGCCTCGGTCTGGCATTCAGCTCACTCTATGGCAGCTATAGCAGCAACGATATGGATGCGATCGAAGGCGACGTCAACACGAACTACGTCACCTTCTTCACACGCGCCTACAGCGGTCGCTGGTCACATACCTTTGTCGCAAGCGTCGGTATGAACGACATCAGCACGACTCGTACAGTCACCCACACAGGTGGATCATACGATGTTGATGGTTCAACAAGTGGCATGGGCTATGGTGCACTCTATGAGGTCGCCTACACCTACGCCATGGGCGAAGATAGCAGCACCGCATGGCAACCACTTGCCAGCATCGCCTTCCAGAGCAATCAGGTAGACGCCTACACAGAGAGTGGCAGTGATGCTGCCCTCAGTGTCGGGGAACAGAGCGTCAGCTATGCTACCATCGGTCTGGGTGCACGTATGGAAACCATCATCGGTGAGAACATGTACAACCGTGCTTCTACGCTTTCACTGCGTGCCATGGCAAAGGCTGACCTCGGTGACACGAGCTCTTCGGCAGCCGTTGGTTTCGCACGCGGCACAGACCGCGCTGACGTAGAAAGTACCGAGCGAGGACAGTTCGGTCTCGAACTCGGAGCTGGTCTCCAGATCCCTGTCATGGGTGATACCTCACACATCTTCATGGATGCTAGCTACGAAATGCGTGAGAACCAGACAAATGTCAATGGTACTGTAGGCTATCGCTTCAGCTTCTAAGAGATAGGCTCTCACACAGCCGCACATTCACAGCGCCACCCAGAGATGAGATCTGGGTGGCGCTTTGTAGTCTAGAGGCAGGGGGGGAGAAATGCGCTCTACCGCCACATTAAAAGCTTGAGTTCTGCTGGGTATTGCGCTAGCCTTAGAGGCAGAACATCCCTCACAAATCACAATGAAGCAACTCACTCTGACATTACTCGGTAGTCTCGCTCTTCTAAGCTCCTGCACCAAACTGGAAACAGAACCCACAGGGCAGCGTGCAGCCACTCCTCCACAGGGATCGAGCAGCATTGACAAATCATGGAACGCACCGACACAGCAGGAGGTCGATGCCATCCTAGGGCCGCTCAGCCAGCCACGCCGCTAAGACTCGACCTGTCTTGTAAGTCTGGGCAGATCGCTAGTACTCAGAGCTCCATCTTATCGCAGATAGAGCAGCTAGGCTTACACCCACGAGCGGGGCAGTAGGCGCGCCCCCAGAGCACCATGGCTATGTGTAGAAAGCCCCAGTCCGTGCGCTTAAAGGCGGCTTTAAGATCCTTCTCCACCTGCTCCACCGTCTTACCGCGACTCAACTTCCAGCGACGCGCGAGGCGGAAGATATGAGTATCGACGGGGAAGGCAGGGTGTCCAAAAGCCTGATTCATCACAACAGACGCCGTCTTATGACCGATGCCGGGCAGCGCCTCAAGAGCAGCGAAGTCTTCTGGCACCTCACCACCGTGTCGCTCGACAAGTAGGCGTGACATCTCCACGAGGCGTGTTGCCTTTGCCTTCGCTAGACCGCAGGTCTTGATGAGCTCTAGCACATCGCCCACATCCTTCTGCGCCATACTGTGGGCATCGGGAGCGAAGTCGAAAAGAGCCGGAGTCACAATATTCACGCGCTTATCCGTGCACTGAGCGGATAATGCTACCGCCACGAGTAGGGTGAACGCATCACGATGATCTAGGGGGACATCGGGATTGGGGAACGCGGCTAACAGCTGCTCATGCACGATCAAGGCTCTCTGCTCTCGTCTCATAGGTGATATGTCCCTAGTCTTAGCATAAACGAGAGCTGAGGTCAACGCGAGAGCGTGAGCGAGGTAGCGTTTTTTCAAGTTATGTCGCACTAACTTTTTGACAAAACACCCAATGTTTGATATGACTAACTCATGTCAATAACACATTCCTCAAAGATAGCAAGCGTCAAGGCGCGTGAAATCATCGACTCACGTGGCAACCCCACCTTAGAAGCAGAAGTCCGCCTCGAAGACGGCTCAGTAGGACGTGCCGCAGTCCCTAGTGGAGCTTCAACAGGTAAGCTTGAGGCACTCGAACTACGCGATGGTGACCAGGCACGCTACCAGGGTAAAGGTGTGCTCCAAGCCGTTGCCAACGTCAACGAGCAGCTCGCAGCAGCACTCAAGGGGCATGATGCCACCCAGCAGGGACAGATCGACCTCACCATGCTAGAGCTCGACGGCACAGAGAACAAAGAAAAGCTCGGAGCCAACGCCATCCTTGGTGTCTCTCTAGCCACCTCACGAGCAGCAGCGCAGCACGTAGGTCTCCCCCTCTACAGCTACCTCGGTGGCAGCCACGCAAACATCCTGCCCATCCCGCTCATGAACGTGATCAACGGTGGTGCGCACTCTGATGCCCCCATCGATTTCCAAGAGTTCATGATCGTTCCTCATGGTCTGAGCAGCTTCCGCGAAGCACTCAGAAGCGGTGCTGAAGTCTTTCATCAGCTTGGTAAAGTCCTGCGCTCACGCTCCTTGAGCACAGCTGTGGGTGATGAGGGTGGCTATGCACCAGCTCTTGGCGGTACAGAAGATGCACTCAACACCATCATGCAAGCCATCGAGCAGGCTGGCTACAAGCCAGGAGTAGACATCTCCATCGCGCTGGACGTGGCTAGCAGCGAGTTCTACAGCGAAGAGGAGAACCTCTATGTCTTCAAGAAGGGCGGTGGCGAAAAGCTCAGCCTCACTGAACTCACCGACTACTATATCAAACTCAAGCAGAACTACCCCATCATCTCCATCGAAGACCCATGCGCTGAAGGTGACTGGGCTGGCTGGAAGTACCTCACCGAGAAGCTCGGCGATAGCACGCAAATCGTGGGTGATGACCTCTTCGTCACGCGCCCCTCACTACTCCAGCGCGGTATCACAGAAAGCTGCGCGAACGCCATCCTCGTCAAGGTGAACCAGATCGGTACTCTCAGCGAAGCTATGGAAGCCACACGTCTCGCTATGAGCAACGGCTTCGGCGCAATCATCTCGCATCGCAGTGGTGAGACAGAAGATGACTACATCGCCGATCTCGCTGTAGCGACCCAAGCAGGGCAGATCAAGACAGGTTCTATGTCCCGTGGTGAGCGTCTTGCGAAGTACAACCAACTGCTCCGCATCGAAGAGCTACTGGGAGCGACAGCACGCTACGGAGCTGGTGCACTAGCTTAACACGTATGCCCCACTGCCATCGCCTACACTCCATCTCCGTGTGAGGTCGGGGCGATGGCACGAGGGCTATACTTTCTTTTGATAGGGTGTGGGACGCGTTTCCACACCCTATTAATTATTCCTGAGATCCTAGATAGATGGGCGCGCTAGCACCCTTCTTTGAGTCTCTATCATCCAGCCTCTTCATGGCTTCTTGCATCCCTGCACACAGGCTGCCTGATTCGCCTAGGATGGCTTCTACTTTCTTATCCAGCTCCATCTTCCATTGCTTCGTTAGCTGTGCTGCAGTCGCGTGATGGATGGGGTTTTCATCCAGATAGCGCGCGTAGTCTGCTTGTAGTTGCTTGAGCTCAGCTTCAATATGCTTTGCCTGTATTTCCAGTGCCTGTTGCGCGATCTCATCGAAGCTTTCGCCCTGTGCAGAGAGGTAGTAGATACTTCCCTCGCGCAGTTGGAGCTGCTCTTCTAGCTGTGGTATGATGAGCTTGAGAGGCTGGAAGACACCACTCTCTCCTTCTTGGCTCGTGAAGTAGCTAGCAGGGTACTGGGTTGCTAAGGTGGTGAGCCCAGGGTAGTGCCGGCCGAGGCTGGCTTCAAGTTGCTTGTCCATGCCTGAGAGGATGTTCTCACGCGGCCCTGCGGCTTCGCCTTCCGGCTTTTTCTTCGATTGGAGAGTGAGAGGTAGGTTGAGGAACTTTCCAGCGTAGTCTCCTTTCTGCCATGCTTGCTTGTCGAGGGGATGGAGATAGAGGCAGCTAGATAGCCTATCGCTGAGGAGGCGCGAGAGCTGCCCGATGAGATCCCACTGGAGCTCTCGATGCAGACCAGACTCCGCCTCTTTGGGGATGGGGAAGTAGCCCTCCATGCTAGGTGGACGCGCAGGCAGCTGCATGGCATTGCCAGCGTCGGGGCGTGTGCAGCGTATCGCTAGACGCGTGACGACATCTCCATCTTCCGTGGGGACATGGTGGAGTGAGATGTAGTAGCCAGCTTCTGCGTAGACGATGTAGTCTTCTTGGAATCCTCTGTAAGCGATGGGGAAGCTAACGGCGACTTCTTCCTGTCTATACATGGTCTGGGGTTGAATCTGGCGGAGATAGTCTCGCGGTATCTGCTTCACATTACTCGCCTCCTTGAGGGTGGCGTAGAGCTCCTTTTTCTCTGAGAGGCTCAGGGGGGTGATGAGGTGCACTTCCTGCGAAGCTTCATCCCAGTATGCGAGCTGACTCGCACTGCGCGCGAGGATGATGCGGTGGGGGAAGCCAGCTTCGCGCCCACGTATCGTTTTCTCCGTGATGCGTCCTTTCAGCGAGCTGGGCAGCTTGTCCTTTACCTGTGCATAGATCGCTTTCTTCTGCTTGACAGATGTGGTCTCATAGCTCTGCGCATGCAGTGGGCTGGTGAGCAGAGCCAGAAGGAGGGGGAGGCGCGTCAGAGAGATGGTCTTCATGAGATGGATATGTGATCCTCAATATAGCATGCGCCATGAGTGATTGCCAAGGATTATTTCCTCACCTGTCTTCTTGACCAGTAGTGACTCATCTGCTATAATGCTGATACCGCCACTCCACTGACAGTGTGTTCTTGCTTATTTTATAAAACAATTTTTTAGATTCTTCCTATGACTCCTCATCCTAATGAACTCAGTGAGCTAGAGGCTCGCATCGCTCGCATCGGTGATCACTTCGCCATCAGTGGCGAGTTCCTCCATGGAGAAGAGCTCAATAGTGGGCATATTAATACGACATACCGCGCGTGCTACCGCACGGAGGATGGGCATGATGATTATTATATCCTCCAGCGTATCAATGATTACGTCTTCCCCGATCCTATTCTCGTCATGAAGAATGTGGAAAAGGTCACACGCCATATCCGCTGGAAGGTGATGCGCCGCAAGTGCCCCTCTATCGTAGGTCAGCCACTCACACTCTACCCTGCTCGCGGTGGGCGTAACTATATCGAGCTACCCGAGGAGGGAGGTCTCTGGCGTTGTTACAATAATATCGATGGGACTCACACCTATGATGTCGTTGAGAATACGCGTCAGGCCTATCAAGCAGGCTACGCCTTTGGAGCGTTCCAGGATCTGATCTCTGATATGAACCCAGAGGACATCCGTGAGAGTATCGTTGACTTTCACCATACGCCCAAGCGCTATGCAGCCTTACTTGCCAGCGCAGAGACCGATGCGCTAGGTCGCAAGGGAGAATGTACCAAGGAGCTTGAGATGCTTGCTTCATGGTCTTCTGAGTTTAGCAAGCTCATCGACCTACAGGCCAGTGGAGATCTGCCTACTCGTATCACGCACAATGATACCAAGATTAACAATGTGATGCTCGATGCCGACACGGATGAGGCAGTCTGCGTGATCGACCTCGATACGGTCATGCCCGGTCTCTCACTCTATGACTTCGGTGACATGGTGCGCACGGCTACTTGCCGCGCCTCAGAAGATGAGCAGGATCTCTCTCAGGTGGTCATGCAGCTGCCTTTCTTTGAGTCACTAGCTGAGGGCTTCTTAGATGCGACTCACGGCTTTTTGACCGAGAAGGAGGTCGAGCTACTCGCCTTCTCAGGCTGGCTGATTACTACAGAGATTGGTATACGCTTCCTGACGGATTATCTTGATGGGGACAAGTACTTCCGCTGCGATAAGCCTCAGCATAACCTGCTACGCGCTCGTAACCAGCTGGCTCTCGCCCAGAGCATACGCGCCAGCCTCCCTGACATGCAACGCTATGTTGCGCGCCTCATGAAGTCGTACAAAAAGGGACGCTAAGCGTCTCACCCATCCTGCCTCCCAGGCTCAGTTAAAAGCACCCACAGATTAGTCAATAGCTGGGGTGTAGCCTTCTTCTTCAGGCACGGCAATGACTTCTTCTAGGTAATAGCCCTCTTGCCCATCTTGTGTCCCGATGATGGCGCGGTGATGCTGATCACAATAGGAGAGCTCGTCATCGATGCTGATGAGTGATTCGTGGTAGCTGGTCTGTGCGCAGTCGCAGCCCTCATGTGCAAGCATGCCGCTCTCGCGACAGAGCCTTCTTCCGAAGCCTTCTTCTGGGCTGCCAGCCTGACGCGAGATTTCTTGCGTAGGGTAGCCTAGCTTCTGCGCTGCTGTCATCACTCCCACCCAGATGGGGAGGGCTAGCTTCGAGCCATAGCCCTTCTCCATGATGCTACGAGGCTTATCAAAACCCACCCACACGACGGCTGTGAGCTCGGAGCTAAAGCCGCAGAACCACGCGTTATGGTAGCGGTTTGTCGTGCCTGTCTTCCCCCCGCAGGGCGCGGTGAAGCCTAGAGATTCTGTGGCGGCGGCAGTGCCGCCCTTCTTCGTGATCTGCTCGAGGATGTCGAGGGTCTGGCCATTCGCGCGCTCGGAGAAGACACGTGTCTGGGTGGCTTGTTTTTTCCAGATGACTCGCCCATGGCTGTCTGTGATGGATTCGATGATGTAGGGCGTGGGGCGCACGCCTCCATTCGCAAAGGTGGTATAGCTGGTAGCTACTTCATAAGGGGTGGCTTCCCATGTGCCCAGATAGATAGTGGGACCGAGCTTCTGCTTACTAGGTAGGTAGAAGCCAGAGAGGGTGGCGTAGCTGATGATGCGCTTGAGCCCGACACGATTGCCCACGCGCACCGACATCGTGTTGCGACTCTTGAGCAGCCCCCACGAGGCGGGCTGATTCTGAAGGAAGCGTCCATCTGCGTTACTAGGATTCCAGCGTGGAGAACCTGCAATTTCACCCCGTGCGATACGAGCATCAGAGATGAGGCTGCTAGGTGAGCCACCTCGCTCAAAGAAGCTTGCATAGACGAGAGGCTTGAAGAGTGAGCCTACTTGGCGGCGACTCTGAAGCGCGCGATTCAGCGGTGATTCAATGCTGTCGCGCCCTCCCACGAGAGCGAGCAGTGCTCCTGTCTCGTTGTGAATGACGACACTCGCCCCCTGCACATACTGGGGCGCAGGGATACGCCTCGCCTCTTCCCCCCCTGCTTGGAGCATGCTGTGGCGTAGCTTCTGGTACTCAGCGCGTGTCTGGTGTTCATAGTCATCGCGACTCTCCAGCTGCTCGGTGAGGAAGCTATCGATCGCCTTCATGGTGCTGTTTTGCAAATCCAGATCTAGGGTCGTGCGCACGACGAGTCCACCAGCATACATGGTCTCGCTGACGAGCCCTAGCTCATGGGCTTCTAGTGTGTTGAGGATGAGATTTACCTCGCGACGGATGGCTTCCAGCGCGTAGTTATCATGACCCTGCGACTGAGGCCACTGGAGCTGGATGGGCTCGGCGAGTGCTTGATGGTACTCGTTTCGCGTGATTTTACCATGCTTCTTCATGAGTTCGAGCACCTTGTCGCGCTGGGCACGCGCAGCTTCGAGATTGCGATGCGGGGAGAACTCGTTGGGGTTGCACACGATACCTGCTAGTAGGGCGGCTTCTCCTACACTCAGCTCCATGGGCTGCTTGTTGAAGTAGCCGCGCGCTGCTTGCTTCAGCCCGAGGAAGGTGTGCCCCCAGAAGATGCGGTTGATATAGGAGAGCAGGATGGTGTCCTTGTCATAGGTTGCCTCGATGCGTCGCGCTAACGCGACTTCGAGGAACTTGTTATGGAAGCTACGATCCTTATGGTGGTAGGTGTTCTTCGCGAGCTGCATGGTGAGCGTCGAGCCCCCCTGCGTGACGCGCTTATGCTTGAACAGCTGAGCTAGAGCACGCGCCAACCCCTTCGGATCTACCCCTGAATGCGTATAGAAGCGGCGATCTTCTTGGAGGATGAGTGCGTCGATAAAGTAGCGTGGCACCTCTTGCTCTAAGCTTGCGATGCGGCGGCGATTCTCCCCATGCAGCGTGCCTATCTCCTCACCCTTGCGATCCAGCACCAGTGAGCGTTCTGGCATGACGAGGGTCTGCGTGATATCATATCGCTGGGCTAGCAGTATGTAGGATACTGTCAGAATACCCAGCAACAAGAAGGCGATGAAGCCCAGGCTCAGCAGCAGCGAGATGAAGGGCAAAATAGCCTTCGGGAAGAGATTCCTGATGAAGTAGAGCAGCACATTGCGCGGATACCAGAAGATACGTGAGATAGCCTGGTAGGGGCGCATACCCTTCTTTGGCGGGCAGGTGAACTCCACCCATGGCGCATCCTTGTTAGGATTGAAGCGTTTGGCGCGTGTAGTACGGCGACGTGGCTTTGACACACGAGGCTGTGGGGCGTCGTGTGAGCAGCTAGGTTCACCACTATTTCTTGATTGCTTCATGCCATTATCTGATATGATTATGCAAGAAAAAAGAACATTTAGCAAGTGCATCTTATTACATGTCATGCTTTGTGCGCATTTTTTTTGGCTAGATGTCATAATGAAGCTCTCTTCTTGACAAAGAGAACACCCCTCCTTCATAATACATCTATGCTTCCTGTTCACGGCCGTGATCACCCTTGCCCCCCTGCCCTAGACTTCCGCGCTCCTAGTCTAGAACTCATTGCGCAAGCGGCTCAGAGCATCATATCTACACCGCGCAAGCTACCACTGGGCAACGATATGAATATTGCTAATATGTTCCTCTTCGCCCAGAAGTACGGCATCGAGCTCGCGCTGGAAGAAGGCATACTCTACCGTCACTATAGTGAAAATACGCGCTTCCTTGGCTACGGCTTCCCCTACGGGACACAGGATGAAGCAAGCCTAGAGCAGGCTCTGCAGCGCATCGAAAGTGATGCCGTCACACGCCAGCGCCCAGCAGACTTCTGTCTGCTCACTGCGGAGGAGCGAGATCTACTCATGCGCCTACGACCCTCCCTCTACAGCATCGACACAAACCGTGCTGATAGTGACTACATCTACCTGCGCCAATCACTCGCCGAACTACCAGGCACGCGCTACCATAAGAAGCGCAACCGCCTCTCACAGACTCTTCGCGAGCTAGAGAAACGCAAGCTAGACTACACCACCATCCAACTAGACCCCGCACAGCATCGCGATCACATCATCTCGCTGGCTCGCGACTGGCAGCAGCATGAAAGCGACGCTAAGAATACCGCTCTCGAACTCGCATCCATGGAAACAGCACTGACGAACTGGGAGGCACTCGGTCTACAGGGGCTGGGGCTCATGCTGGAAGGCAAGCTGCGTAGCTTCTCCATCTTCTCCTACTCTCGCCCTGATGCACTCAACACACACTTTGAGAAGACGCACCCTGACTGGCGCTTTCTCTACCCCTTAATTAACAAGCAGACCGCTCTCCACAGCTCGCGCGCAACGCTCATCAACCGAGAAGAAGACCTCGGACTTGCCGGCCTACGCCAAGCGAAGCTCTCCTACCACCCCCATCTCATCCTTGACAAGTACCGCGCCACACGCGAAGAGGCACTACTAGCCCCCACTTGCTGATATCCACCACCATGCTCGGCTCACTCATCCATGCTCAAGACTGCGCCTCCTGCCGCCTCTGTTGCCATTTCGAAGCAGGCAGTGCATGGGAAATGCCCTTCCTAGACACAGCACTCCAGCGACATTACCAAGCGGAAGGCATCGCCTTATCTGAACCGCGCGACGAGGGAGCGGTGAGCTTCCATCTTGACTTCAGTAGCTGTGAAGAAGGCTCTAGCCTCAACTGCCCTCTTCTTGATACGGAGAGGGGCTGCACGAAGCCGCACGCCGCGCGCCCCTTCGAATGCCTCATCTGGCCGCTACGCGTCATGCGACGTGAAGATGAACTTTTCTTTTGCTACTATCAGGGATGCCCCGCACTCCATGGTGAGGAGAAGAGAGACAAACTCCTACACCTCCTGCGCGAGGGTGAGCTCGGCCGCAAGATAAGCGCATATGTAGACGCGCATCCAGAGAGCTCGCGTGCATACCGCGAGCATTACACTGCTCTTTTTGCGCTGCACGAGCTGAAAAAATAACATGTTCCACATGGAACATATAAAATATAACTCACTCTTCATAAACATCTATCTTCCATCCAGTTACAGAAACGAGTAATTATCAGGATGAAGACTTGCTTTTTTCTTGCATCATGCGATTTCTAGCACTATAATGCAGTCACTGCCGTGCTCGTGACGCGTGGTACAAAAGGCTCGATCCGTTGTACAATATCATGGGGCACTCTAGTTCGTAGCTCTTATGTTCCGTCCCTGACGGACTCAACAGACGTCTCCGACTCCGCACCCACTTAACTTTAGGGAACGTAGCTTCCTAACCACTGACGGTACGGCGGTAAGCTTTTTTCTTAGAAAAGAACTCGCAGGATGAGATCCATCTGCGAGTTCTTTTTGCGCTCCCTCAGAGCGTATTAATAGACATATTTCTCCCTGAGAATGATATTAGACTTGCAATTAGTTGCCAGATATGGCATATATCTGCAAGTTTACACTAACGTCATGCCAAAAGATACAACCATCAAAAAAATTCTTGTTATCGGCTCAGGACCTATCGTAATCGGTCAGGGTTGTGAGTTCGACTATTCTGGTACTCAAGCATGTAAGGCACTTAGAGAGGAGGGGTATGAGGTTGTATTGGTCAATAGCAATCCGGCGACCATCATGACGGACCCCGAAACCGCGCCTCGCACTTACATCGAGCCTATCACTCCCGAGTACGTAGAAAAAATCATCCTTCGCGAGAAGCCAGACGCACTCCTGCCTACCCTCGGTGGTCAGACCGCTCTGAACTGCGCCATGGAGCTCGACCGCACAGGTGTGCTCGTGCGCAATAAGGTACGCATGATCGGTGCGAATGCCGACGCGATAGATAAGGGTGAAGACCGTCAGCGATTCAAGGACGCGATGATCAAGATCGGTCTCGACGTGCCTTCCAGTGGTACAGCCCACACCATGGCTGAAGCATGGGAGATCGCGAACAATGTCATCGGTCGCTACCCACTCATCATCCGTCCCGCCTTCACCCTCGGTGGTACAGGTGGCGGTATCGCCTACAACAAGAAGGAGTTCGAAGAAATCGTTTCCAACGGTCTTGACCTCTCCCCAGTAACAGAAGTTCTCATCGAAGAATCCCTCCTCGGATGGAAGGAGTTTGAAATGGAAGTCATGCGTGACCGCAAGGATAACTGCGTCGTCGTCTGCTCCATCGAGAACCTCGACCCCATGGGTGTCCACACTGGTGACTCCATCACCGTGGCTCCTATCCAGACACTTTCAGATCGCGAATACCAGATCATGCGTGACGCATCCTTTGCCGTCATCCGCGAGATCGGTGTTGAGACTGGTGGCTCGAACATCCAGTTCGCCACCGATCCAAAGACAGGTCGCATGATCGTCATCGAGATGAACCCGCGCGTCAGTCGCTCCTCCGCGCTCGCGTCAAAGGCGACTGGCTTCCCCATCGCCAAGCTCGCCGCCAAGCTCGCCGTAGGCTACACCCTCGATGAGCTGCAAAACGACATCACCCGCGAAACCCCTGCTTCTTTCGAGCCCTCCATCGACTACGTCGTCACAAAGATTCCTCGCTTCACCTTCGAGAAGTTCAAGAAGGCAGACGAGCGTCTCACCACCGCCATGAAGAGCGTCGGTGAGGTCATGAGCATCGGTCGCACCTTCAAAGAATCCCTCCAGAAGGCACTGCGTTCCTTGGAAACAGGTCGCTGGGGCTTTGGCTTCGACACAAAAGAGCCTGTGAATCCCACTCGCGCGGAGATCTGTGCAAAGCTCACTGTCCCGAACGCAGAGCGTATCTTCTGGCTTCAGACCGCATTCACCAATGGCTTCACCATGGAGGAAATCCATGAACTCACCCAGATCGACCCTTGGTTCCTCGACCAGCTTGAGCAGCTTGCTACCGCAGGCATGGGCTTGAAGGATCTCGATCTCCGTCAGGCAAAGCGACTCGGCTTCGCTGACCGCCAGATCGCCCTCGCACGCGGCACGACAGAAGACGCTGTACGCGCTGAGCGCAAGCAAAAGGGCATCATGCCTACCTATCGTCTCGTCGATACCTGTGCCGCTGAGTTTGAAGCCTTCACCCCCTACTACTACTCCACATACGGAGAAGAGAACGAAGCACGCCCGAACGACAAGAAGAAGATCATCATCCTCGGTGGTGGTCCTAACCGCATCGGTCAGGGCATTGAGTTCGACTACTGCTGTGTGCACGCCTCCTTCGCACTGAAGGAACTCGGCTATGAGACCATCATGGTGAACTCTAACCCTGAGACCGTCTCCACAGACTACGACACCTCTGACAAGCTTTACTTCGAGCCCCTGACTCTGGAAGATGTGCTCAACATCTGTGATCAGGAACAGCCACATGGCGTGATCGTTCAGTTTGGCGGTCAGACTCCGCTCAACCTCGCTGCCGCTCTCCAAGAGCGCGGTGTGCCCATCATCGGTACAAGCCCACGCAGCATTGAACTCGCAGAAGACCGCAAGTACTTCTCCGCCCTCCTCGATGAGCTCGAGCTCAAGCAAGCAGAAGCAGGTACAGCGACAAATGAAGAAGAAGCGGTGGAAGTAGCCACACGCATCGGCTTCCCCGTCCTCGTCCGTCCTTCCTTCGTTCTCGGTGGTCGTGCGATGATGATCGTCTATGATGAGCAGGAGCTGCGCACCTACATGCGTGAGGCAGTAGATGCCTCCCCAGAGCGTCCTGTCCTCGTTGACCGCTTCCTTGAGAACGCGATGGAAATCGACGTTGATGTCATCTCCGATGGTGAGATCAGTGTCGTAGGAGCAATCATGCAGCACGTCGAACCAGCAGGCATCCACTCTGGTGACTCCGCCTGCATGATCCCCCCAAACCGCGTCAGCCCTGCCATGCACGCAGAAATGATGCGCGCAGCAAAGCAGCTCGCAGCCAAGCTCCAAGTGCGTGGTCTCATGAACTGCCAGTTCGCCATCAAGGATGAGCAGCTCTATGTCATCGAAGTGAACCCACGCGCCTCGCGCACCGTACCCTTCGTCTCCAAGACCATAGGCGTACCTCTGGCGAAGCTCGCGGCCAAGGTCATGAGCGGACTCACCCTCACAGAACTCGGCTTCACCAGCGAGATCGTGCCTCCCTACTACACTGTCAAGGAAGCCGTCTTCCCATGGAACCGCTTCACCGGCATCGATGTCGTACTCGGACCTGAGATGCACTCCACAGGTGAGGTCATGGGCATAGACCGTGATCCTGATATTGCTTATCTCAAGAGCCAGATCTCTGCCTTCAACACACTTCCTGCACAGGGAGAAGTCTTCATCTCAGTCAACGACCGCGACAAGACAGCCGTACTGCCCATCGCAGAGAACATCGCCAAGGCAGGCTTCACCATCTGCGCGACCAAGGGCACAATGGACTTCCTGCTGGAGAACAACATCCCTTGCCAGCGCGCCTACAAGGTGCTCGAAGGTCAGCGTCCCAACATCGTTGACCGCATCAAGAATGGCGAGATCGTCTTCGTGGTGAACACCCCAGGCTCTCATGATGCACGTGAGGACGAAGTAGCCATCCGCGCTGCTGCCGTCAGCAACCGTGTCTCCTACTGCACAAACCTCTCCGGAGCTAGTGCCTGCGCTGCCGCCATGCTCAACAGCAAGGACAAGGATGCTAGTGTCTGCACGATCCAAGAGTTTCATGCAGAGGTGAAGGCCTAAGCGCTCTACAAGACAGCTCCTCGCCTCTTGTATTCGACAAGAAAGAGTGAGGAAAAGTTAAACCAAAAACTCATGGGAGGTGTCTATATCACATAGGACACCTCCCGCTTTTATCCATGAACAGCAGCCCGCAGCTCAGCCCCCACCTATGCGACCAGCCACACACGCCTAGTCGCCCAGAGGGCGCGTGCTACATGGGCAACTATGCCGCGCCGCCCACCCATAGGCTACGCGTCGCCTTCATCGGGGCAGGAAGACGCGGACAGCATCTTCAGCAACTGCTAGCCCGCATCCAGGGTGTAGACATCGTAGCCATCTGCGACCTCGTCGAGGAGCGCGCGCAAGAGGCTAGAGAGGGCATTCTACAGGCTCAGCTCGAGGAATGGGGCTCTGCACCCAACCAAGAGAGTATACATCTCTACAGCGAGGAAAATGGGCATCGTCGCATGCTAGCTGAAGAGTCGCTTCACGCAGTCTTTGTCACCGTTGGCTGGCAGGCGCACGCCTCACTCTGCTGCGATGTGATGGAGGCTGGTGTACACGCCTTTGTCGAAGTTCCCATGGCCATGAGCATCTCCGATCTCTGGCGCATGGTTGATAGCTCAGAAAAGAACCAGCGACACTGCATGATGCTGGAAAACGCGAATTATGGTCGCCGCGAGCTGCTCTTTCTCCATATGGTGCGACAGGGAGTCATCGGTGAGCCCGTCCATGCGGAGGGAGCCTACATCCATGATCTACGCTTCGCCCTGCTCGATGAGGAGCGCGGAGAGGCCGAGTGGCGAGTACGCCACTATCGTGAGCGCAATGGAAACCTCTACCCCACCCATGGCTTAGGGCCGCTCTCCCAGTATATGAATCTGGGGCGAGGAGAGGATCAGTTCTCGCACCTCGTCTCTCTTTCAAGCCGTTCACTAAGCTTCACCCGATTTGCAAAAAAGCACTTTGATGAGCAGCATGAATGGAACGAGCGTCCCTTTAGCTGCGGGGATATCAACACCTCCATTATCAAGACTCACCTAGGCAATACCATCCTGCTGCAGTGGGATGAGTGCAGCCTACGCCCCTACACGCGACACAACTTCATCCAGGGCACAGAGGGCATTCTTGCAGGATTCCCACCTCGCGTCATTGCCGAATGCCTCGGCGCGGATGGGCATAGCGACTGGATACAGGGAGAAGGCATGGAAGCAATCTACGCACAATATGATCACCCTCTCTGGAAGAGGCTTGGTGCGCGTGCAGAAGAACTCGCTGGTAAACGCGCTCGCGACTTCCTCATGCTCAATCGCATCGTCGAGTGCCTCCGTGGAGGATTCGCGCTCGATCAGAATGTCTACGAGGGTGCGTACTGGTCTAGTGTCGTCGAGCTCACAGAGCGTTCCAACGCGGCTCAGGGCATGCCTATCAGCTTCCCTGACTTCACGCGTGGCGACTGGCAGCACACGGCAGAACTCGGTATACACGCCTAGATCCTGTACTGTAATGTGCGCTATAATAGGTGCTGAGAACCACTAGCTTCTCCTTCTGTGGGAGAGCAAGCCCATGAGTGCAAGTATGCTCATGACAGCCGTGCTAGGCTCAGGGACTGAGAATTGTAAGGCGGAGAGATTCTTACCACTGATGTCTATGCCCCCAGAAGCACCAGCCCAGCTCATGCCCTGCCACTCCTCTGTGCTATAGATGCTATTGTCATCCATGAGGACACTGATACTGACGGTATCAACATAGCTATCCGCTGAGATACCTTCGATGGTAATAGAGCTGATATCACCACCGAGATCCTGCATGTATGATAGCACCTGCTGGCTGAGCACGAGGTCGAGATTAGACCCCTCGATGATATGCGCATTGTCGAGCCCTGTCTCAAGCGTGAGTACCTGCCCTGTACTTCTCAGAGCTGAGCGGACATTCTGCTCATACTGATCCATATCTGATACACATACGGAGACATTCATCACAGTGATCTCTCCTGAGAGCACGAGCTGCTGCTGACCGATTAGCTCAGAATCTGCAAAGAGTGTGACATGATTAAGCTGCAGTGATGACTCTGCATCAGCGAAGCTAATCTCATGCCCTTGGTACAGATAGACATGATTCAGCGTGTGACTACCCTCCACAGTGAGCTCTCCAGCGATATGAAGATTCCCTGTGAGCGTGCTACCAGCTGTAAGCTTCAACCCAGCCCCTTGGTATATCCCTAGGTTACGTGTGTGTAGGTGACTCTTATCTCCGTCTAAGACTAGCTGTGCCCCTGTGACGTGGAAATTACCAGCTATAGCATTCGTTGAGCTAAGAGTGAGGCTAGAACTACTCGTTGTACCCTGATAATTGACATGCATTACAGCATCACCCATCTCCGCTTTTTGACTATCGATGAAGCTACCGTGGAACGCTGTCACATCGGCTGTGATATGCAGATTCGCTGTACCCTGAGTATTAATGATGAGAGCATTGTCATCGTAGGAGTTGAGCTCTGAGATAGACTGCGTGTTTCCTGCGAGATCAAGCACCCCTCCATCTTGTCCGAAGGTCAAGCTACCTGAGAACGCCTCATTCTGGCGGAGCGCAACACTTGCCTGTGTGCTGATCTTCACATCATGAGCTGCATAGCCTCCATCACGATCCAGCACCACATGAACACCCACACCCAGATTCAAATCTGCCTGATTGCTTCCATAGCCTTGGATGATGAATGTACCACCCTCACCTGTATCGCCAACCACTCGCCACTCATCACCTGCAGCACCTGTGAGTTCAGAGCGCAGTGTCACATTCTCCTGTATGAGATAACCCGCACTGTTCAGCTGATAATCAGTCTGCGCTGCTGACAAATGATATTCATTGGCCGCGCCATCTGCCTGTGTATGGAAGTAGAGCACACCAGCACCGGTGTTGATGTCGGAGTGAATGACGAGATCCACGCTCTCGCTGAGTACCCAGTCTTTTGCAGCATTCATCTGCACATCACTAGCACGTGTACCCTCTGTGCTCGTGTCACCACGCAGGCCATTCGCAAGAGCCTGCACACTGTAGCTTAGATCATTATCACTTGAAAAAGTGAGGACACCAGTACTATCATTGCGAGAGATCTTATAGCTACTCACAGTGTCATCGGAGAAGTATACCTTGAAACAATCCTGCACACTCTCTGCCCATTGCGCACTATACAGCGAGCTCATCGTAGTGCTATAGCCTGTAGAGGCCAAGTCAGCCGATGTCAGCTGCCCGATGAAGAGCCACTCGCCTAAGTCTTTGTCATAATAGATAGCACCACTACCACTATCACCTAAGAGAGCACCTATGGGTAAGGGATTGCCGCTATCTGGAGCGGACTGCGTCATGTAGACGCGCGTAGCCCTGAAGCTCCCCGATGTTCCATCAGGTAGAGTAGCAGTGACAAAGCTAGAGAAGGAATAGGTATAATCAACGATCCCCGCAGTGAGATTCTGAGTACTATTAGCGATCACTTGGTTCGCCCCCCCCTCAGCAGGCACGACTGACTGCTGCCCAAAGCCAGAACGCACGATCACGCTTTCTCTGAGATCCGTGCTCGTGAGCGTCTCAGCATAATTCCAACCGACCGCGTCGGTGACTACCTTCGCAGTGCGCGAGATGGTGAAGTCGGTGTAGAAGCCTCCTGAGGCACCTAGGTAAAAGGTCTCAACTATATCGTAATTCTCAAAGAAGGGTGAGCTAGAGTTCAGGCTCATATCATCCATGAAGCGCACCTGCCCCTGATCACCCACATGCCCCGTCGAGGAGACCCAGCTCTGCTTACCCCCAGCCAGCGAGCCCCCCTTCGCACCCGCAAAGGGTGATACCGTTGCCCCGAGGTCAGGCACTAGAGGGATCGTACCGATGAGATCGCCAGTGGCTTGATTGTAAATAGGAACATCAGTCGCACCTACTTCGAACGCACCCTGATTCAGCGCGAAGTCTCTGTAGACCTGATACCCTACTACTCCCGACATCTGGCCTGCATAAGCAGGTAGTGCAAGAAGTGATACTAAAAGTAATTTTGAGAATTTCAGCTTCATAATAGGTGAACCTTTCGATAATCATCCTATAGAGTAGCCCAATAAAGTAAAGAACTAAATTTGTCAATTAACTCACAGAAAATCAATACCATATGTCTTATATATAACAAGTGAACAGCTTCCAAAAACGCTTACTTATATTCATTCTATAAAATATAATATCTCTAAGCATCTTAACGATAGCACTTTCAACTAACAAATAGAAATCATTCTACTAGCGCGATCGGAATTGTAAAATTATTGAATAAATTGACAATTTTTGTAATTAAAAAAAAATGATTTTTTTTCAACCATATTCACTTTTCCATGAAAACAAATAAGGAAAAGCTAAGCATACGATAGATATCACTTATATTCATAGAGATGCGATATCTAACTCGCATATCATTATTGATAATTATTAGATTACAGTAACAAACATCAACTTCACCTCTTGAGTATTAATAAGTCAAGAAAGCAAAAAAAGGTCATCTTATGATGACCTTTTTTGTGATACGAAGCGGACGGGGCTCGAACCCGCGACCCCCAGCGTGACAGGCTGGTGCTCTAACCAAACTGAGCTACCGCTCCTTAGTATCGGCTGCACGGATTAAGAGTTGCTTCCAACATCTTGCTCTCTCTTTGTCGAAGAGCCCTTCCTCTCGGATGGGGTGCGGGGAGATTATACAAGATGTAGCCAATGAAAGCAAGTACTTTTTGTGAAAAAAATCACTTTTCTTTCCTTATTTTATATAAATTACTGATATTATAGATGTTAATGAGCGAGAAAAAGAAATCACACACATCAGATCGAAGCCGCTTTTTCCCTCTGGGTGTCCACGGTGAGGTATAGAAACAAGTTTTTTCTCTATTACACTTACTTTTACCTTGCCAAATAGCTCGCTGCATGATAAGATGCTCGCGCATCATCTCTGATGTAACCCAGGGTGGGTGGCAGAGTGGTTGAATGCAGCGGTCTTGAAAACCGCCGAAGG
>CAYJML010000021.1:0-23837 GCA_964371515.1 uncultured Akkermansia sp. | reverse complement strand
TAGGTGCCAGTCAGCATAGTTGAATAAATAGGTGCCAGTCAGCATAGTTGAATAAATAGGTGCCAGTCAGCATAGTTGAATAATAATTAAATTAATACATGCAATATCCCTCCGGCGTGTGAGAGGCGACTAGTGAGAGTGAAACGTTAATGTTCATACATTCAGGATATCACCAAAAATAGTTCTTAGTTACAAGCAATTAGTCACATGGCTTTCTACGGACAGCGAGCATTATGTTGTTGTAAAGTTTTTTTCCTTGTGCACCCTACGCATCACTTCTTACGCGCCCCTAGGCTGATAACACTTGCTAAAATACCTCATCTTGCTCTCCTTTCTTGATGCTTTCTAGGAAGTTGCACCAGAAAATAGAACACAAAGTTAAAGTATCCATCATTTTGCAAATTTTGCGAGGTGCCCTAAAAAGCTTGCATCCCTCTCTCAATCGCGCTATGCTCATGCGCGTTACCATGGCCAACGATCACTTAGAGTACCTTGACAAGAATTATGTCTCCGACCCGAATGCGGATGGAGGTTTCTTCTTCACCACACTAGAGGCAGCCATCAACTGGGTGCACAAGACCTCCATCTGGCCTATGCCTATGGGGACTTCCTGCTGCGCTATTGAGTTCATGGCCACAGCATGTTCGCGTTATGACATCTCTCGCTTCGGCGCTGAGGTGAACCGCTTTGCCCCTAGACAGGCTGACTGCATGTTCATCTGCGGTACTATTACCTACAAGATGGCTCTCATGGTGCGCCGCATCTGGGATCAGATGGCAGAGCCTAAGTGGGCAGTAGCCATGGGTGCTTGTGCGTGTACAGGCGGCATGTTCCGCTCCTACTCCGTTCTTCAGGGGGTTGACCAGATCCTTCCTGTAGATGTCTATATCTCAGGATGCCCTCCACGTCCCGAAGCCCTCATCGAAGGTCTCATGACGCTGCAGAACAAGATCACCACCACAGAAAAGCCCCTGCACGGCTTCTTCTCAGAGCATGAGCCACGTCCTGCAAACCAAGCAGACCGCCTCAGCACACCGATGAAGATAGGTGACTAATCATTCGGTCTCGTACAGCCCACCTTAACACCCCACCTTATCATTTTCTCATGCCCCTTCCCACCCTTTTCGAACGCCAGCAGGCAGCAGCGGATCAGCTCTGCGCCCGCCACCCTGAGATCAGCAAGCAGGAATTCCGCGGTGACTACACCCTGACCATTCCTAAGGAAGTATTCTACGAAGCGATGCGCTACGCGAAAGAAGCCTGCGGCTTCGATATGCTCCTCTGCGTTTCCTCTGTCGATCGTGGTCTGGATGCTCAGCCTCGTTTTGAGTCCAACTACACCATCACACAGGCAGAAACAGGTGCCAACCTCCTCGTCCGCGTCCTCATTGAAGAAGACAGCATGACCGTCCCCTCCGTCAACTCTCTCTGGAAGTCAGCTAACTGGCTGGAGCGTGAGCAGTACGACATGATGGGTATCATCTACGAAGATCACCCTGATCTGCGCCGCATCCTGATGTGGGATGGCTATCCCTACTCCCCCATGCACAAGGACTTCCCCGTCGAAGGCAAGCCCACAGAACTGCCTGGTGTGGCCTTCACGGAAAAGGCTCCCATGCGCGGAGCCCCCTTTGTCACACGCCCTGGCACGACATCGGCAGAGCGCGAACCGCGTCAACGAGGCTAGACACGAAAAACACATGAAATAAGCAGCAATCAGGCTGCTTATCTCGCACCTAGAAGTCACCTTTATCTCTCTCCCAACGCAAGATGGCACAGCTTCCTCCCGATCTCGATCCCAAGGTACGTGCGCAAGCATGGGTGGGGGACGCCATCCTCGCTCTCTACGTGCGCGAGTGGATACTCTCCTTGCGCGGTGAAATAGATGGAAAGCTCTTCATCGAGTTCACGAGCAACCAGTTCTTGCGCCTGACAGGCAACGCAACAGCTGTAGAAGCCCAGATAGGACGCATCTTCAAGAGCGAGGGACTCGAAGCCGCCTACGCATGGATAGAGCATGAGCTACGCCCCCATATGGAGACACGCCTCCGCGTCCTACGCCGCCAAAGAGGCTAAGCCACCTGCTTATTTGCAGCATTAAGTCATTGCTACTCTAATCGTTTTACAGGAAGCACCTCTCCCTGATGAGATCTGGCTTGCTTGTCAGACAAGTAACTGATATCATAAGGAAACACGAGCATGAAACCACTCAACAAACTCGGCGAATCGCAAGACGCCCAAGGATCGCTCTGGGAGCTCTGGGAACGAGACGGCACACTCACCATCCTGCAAGATGGCATCCCCTGCGCCTCATCTTTCACCCACGGCAGCGAAGACGCCATGGCAGAAGTAGCCATCGCACCCATCACACGTGCCACCCAGCCCATCATTATGATCGCGGGTCTCGGACTAGGCTATGGGCTTGCCTATGTGAGTCGCGAGATCAAGCGCGAAAAGGCTAGCATCATCGTCGCTGAGCCAAACGAATCCATCATCGCATGGAATCGTCAGTACAGCGAAAATGCAAGCTTCCTCAACGACGATCCGCGTGTTGAGGTGGAGAACGCCTCCGCCATCGAGCTCTGCCAAAAGCGCACAGGCTCTCTGCACGCCATCTTGCTCAAGCACACGCACGCACGCTGCCAAATGAGCGTACAAGATGCGCAGGCCTATTTCAACGCACTCAAGGGAGGAAGCCTTCTCGTCATCGCTATCAGCAAGACTGACAAGCGCCTCGAAGGCATCCTACGTCGTGCTGGCTTCGAAGTCAGATTCAGCCACGTACCCGCAGCCTCAAAGGGCAAGCAGATGAAGCTCCACACCCTCATCCTCGCGCGTCGCGGACGCTTCGTCCCCTTTGCCCAACGTGCATCGGGAAAAGAAGCATAAGCTAGCAACATATTTCATAAGCATACAACGATTTATTCACCTCGCATGGTCGCATAGCACATAAAGCTTGACTCTGAAGAGGTATAAAGTTAACATCAAAAAACCACTATGACAGAACGTCGCATTGTAATCACAGGCATAGGAGCCGTCTCTCCCCTCGGGAACACTGCTCAAGAAACATGGGAATCGATGAAGGCAGGCAAGAGCGGCATCTCCCGCCTCGAAAGCCTCGACACATCTGAGTTTGGCATCCACATCGGTGGCGAAGTGCGCAACTTTGACGCCACGCCCTACTTCCGCAAAGATCCAAAGTCCGTACGCCGTACCGACCGCTACGAGCAACTCGCTATGGCCGCTGCCGTCATGGCCATGGAAGATGCACAGCTTGACCCCGAATCCCCCGATCTCGACAAGGATCGCGTCGGTGTCATGGTAGGCTCTGGTATCGGAGGACTTGGCATTCATGGTGAGAACTATGAGGCTCTCATCACCAAGGGACCTCGCCGCGTCTCTCCCTTCTGCATCCCCTACATGATCACCAACATGGCCAGCGGCATGATCAGCATCGACTATGGCTTTGGTGGCCCCAACATGAGCATCTCCACAGCATGCGCTACCTCCAATCACTGTATCGGTGAAGCATGGCGCATCATGAAGTTCGGTGACGCTGATGTCATGATATGCGGTGGCGCAGAAGCGACCATCCTGCCTATCGGTATCGTTGGCTTCGCGAACATGAAGGCCCTTTCTACACGCAATGATGAGCCTGAGCGCGCCTCACGTCCTTACGACGTGGATCGTGACGGATTCGTCATGGGTGAAGGCTCCGCCATCGTCGTCCTTGAGACACTCGAGCACGCTCAGAAGCGCGGTGCAACCATCCTTGCAGAACTCGTTGGCTATGGTCTAAGTGCAGATGCCTACCACCTCACCTCCCCCGTCCCCGATGGCGCAGGTGCAGCTCGCTGCATGAACATGGCACTCAAGCATGCAGGCATGCAGCCCAGTGACATCCAGTACGTGAACACCCACGGTACATCCACACCACTCGGTGATATCTGTGAAACACAGGGTATCAAGAAGACCTTTGGCGAATACGCTACCAACGGACTCGTTGTGAGCTCCACAAAGTCCATGACTGGTCACCTTCTCGGTGCAGCTGGTGGTGTTGAGCTACTCGCATGTATCATGGCCATCCGTGACAACTTCGTACCACCCACCATCAACGTGGACAACCAAGACCCAGAATGCGACCTCGATGTCTGCGCGAACGTAGGACGCAGCATGACGGTGAACGCCGCTCTGAGTAACTCCTTCGGCTTCGGTGGTCACAACGCCTCACTCATCGTGAAGCGCTTCGAAGCTTAATAGTAAGAAGAATATAAAAATCACACATCAGCAAGCGGCGGCAGGTAGAGCACTACCAGCCGTCGCTTGACTCTATCAAACAGCTAGCCATGAAAGCCCAAGACTATCCCCTCGCGGTGAAAGAACTCATCACGCAACTCAAGCGCATGCCCGGCATAGGCAGCCGTGGAGCAGAGAGGCTCGCGCTCTGGTTCTTGCAGCAGGGACGTCATGATGCCATGCAGCTAGCACACGCCCTCACCCAGAGCAGCGAAGAAGTGGGCTACTGCCCTCAGTGCGGATTCTTCGCGCTCAAAGGCGAACTCTGCACCGCCTGCCAGACCCCTGCGCGACAGCAGAACCAGATCTGCGTCGTTGAGCAAGCAACTGACGTGCTCCCCATTGAGCGATGCGGCATCTATCGCGGACTCTACCACTGCCTCGGCGGCAAGATCTCTCCCCTCGATGGCATCATGCCCGAAGACCTCTCCATTGAGAGCCTCAAGCGACGCATTGAGCAGCAGGAAGAAAGTGAAGTCATCCTCGCGCTCGGCAGCGATGTCGAGGGAGAGGCCACAGCTCTATATCTTGCAGACCTCTTAGAGAAGAGCAACTGTCGCGTCACGCGCCTCGCGCAGGGCATGCCAGCTGGAGCAGGACTAGGGCATGCCGATGCCGTCACCCTCATGCGTGCCCTAGAAGGTCGCCAACACTTCAGCGCAAACGACAAACAAGCTAACTAAGCCACTCACCATATGAAGAATCAAGACTCCATCCACTATATCAATCGCTACACAGGAGAAATCGAGCAAGAACAGGTTCTCGGCGAGGCAGCCCTGCGCTGGGTCTATGGTACGAACCTCGGCAAACTCAGCCTCCATCTGCTCATCAAGCGCGGTATCTTCTCTCGCCTGCTCGGATGGATGAAAAACCGCCCTGCGAGTAAAAAGGACATCCTCCCCTTCATCCAGCAATATGGGATCAACATGGACGAAGCCCAGCTAACTGTTGATGACTACACCCACTTCAACGACTTCTTCTACCGCAAGCTCAAGGCAGGCGCGCGCCCTCTCTGTGGAGCGGGTGAAGTAGCCCTCCCTGCTGATGCGCGTCACCAAGCATGGCAGAACGCGTCTGAAATCGAAGGTGTCTTCGTGAAGGGGCAGAAGTTCGACCTCCCTGCCCTACTCGGCTCAGAAGAGCTCGCAGAGCGTTATGCTGAGGGAAGCATCGTGCTCTCACGCCTCTGCCCTGTCGACTATCATCGCTTCCACTTCCCGCTCGCAGGCACAGCACAGGCAGCGCAGCGCATCAACGGGGCACTCGCGAGTGTGTCCCCCTACTGCCTACGCGACAAGCTCTCTTGGCTCTGGACGAACAAGAGAGAACTCACCGTCTTGCAGACCCAAGAAGCTGGCGACGTGCTACTACTTCCTGTCGGCGCAACTGGGGTTGGTGCGATTTACCAGACTTATGCCGCAGGGCAGCAGGTAGAAAAAGGTGATGAGCAAGGCTACTTCGCCTTCGGTGGGTCAACAGTCATGAGTTTCTACCTACCAAAGCGTGTGAAAATTGCGCAGGACATCCTCGACAACACAGCCAAGGGGTATGAGACCTACGCGCGTCAAGGCGACGTGCTAGGTAGCATTATTGCACCCTAGCAGTTAGCTCCAAGATGAAGCCGTGGCTTATCGCGCCACGGTCTCTTCGTCTATTGAGGCTCTACCCAGCGACCGTGAGACTTGATGAGCTCCACGAGTCGCTCCACCGCCTGATCCTGCGGTATACCACTCTCCACGGGCTGATGCCCTACATAGAGGTTAATCTTATTGGGCGCACCACCGACATAACCGAAGTCCGCATCGCTCATCTCACCAGGACCATTCACGATGCAGCCCATGATGGCTATCTTCACCCCCTTGAGATGCCCTGTCGCCTCTCGAATGCGGGCAGCGGCCTCTTGGATGTTGTAGAGTGTTCTACCACACGAGGGGCAGGAGATGTATTCTGTCTTGCTGATACGCACTCCCGCGGCTTGGAGCACATTGTATCCCAGATAGGCGGCTGCTTGCGCGTCTGTCTCTCGTCGGATGAGCACCGCATTGCCTATTCCATCGCAGAGCAGTGAGCCTATGTTCACGCCTGCTGCCATGCCAGCACTGAGCTGATGATCAGCAGCACCCAAGGTGTCTTTTAACAGAATGGGGAAGCGTGTCGGTATACGAGCGGCTAAGAGGCGGTAGGCCTGCACCACGGGCATGTCTACCCCATCGGCAACCGCGATGAGGCAGCTATCTTCATGTTCCAAGGCGGAGCAAGCTGCTTCATCTCTCGGATCTATTTCACGGCACTGGCTGTCCTCATAGGCGAGCTCTGGCATGAAGTCCTTCATCTCCGCAGCATCAAGGCTGGCACAAGCATCCTTAGTCAGAATGACGCGGACAGGCTCGTTCCAGCCCATGCTGATGCCATCTACGGTGATGAGCTCTGCCTTGCGCTTGGTGTAGCTGAAGGGGTCAAAGCTAGCTGGTGCGACGATAGCCTCCTGTGGCTTTCGCTCAATCTCTGGCTGATAAGGCGCGGCTAGTTCAAAGCCGGGTGCGACCTCATACACAGCATCTTCTGTCAGAGAAACACGTAGGGTATCCCCTATGCCATCAGCGAGCAAGGAGCCTATACCCATCGCGCTCTTGATGCGTGCATCTTCTCCCTCACCAGCCTCAGTGACTCCCAGATGGATGGGGTAGTTCCAGTCAGCTCCCTCTTCCATGAGACGCTTGACGAGGAGGCGGTAGGCGGCTATCATAACCTTCACATTCGATGCCTTCATGGAGAAGACAAACTGATGGTAGTCAAGCTCACGCGCCACGCGGGCAAACTCTAGAGCGCTCTGCACCATGCCTTCTGGGGTGTCTCCGTAGCGGTTCAGGATGCGATCGGAGAGTGAGCCATGATTCGCACCGATGCGCATGGCGCGTCCATGTTCCTTGCAAAAGAGTGCGAGTGGCGTGAAGGCTTCGCGGATGCGATCGAGTTCTTCTTCGTATTCTGCGTCTGTGTAGTCGCGAGTTTCAAATCGTTTCTTATCAACAAAATTGCCAGGGTTGATACGTATTTTCTCCACCCATTTCGCAGCTTCCATGGCAGCGTTAGGCTTGAAGTGGATATCCGCCACGAGGGGGACATGGCAGCCTGCGGCTCGGAGCTCACGTGCGATGTGCTCGAGGTTAGCTGCGTACATTTTTGTCTGTGCCGTGAGTCGGATGATCTCGCAACCTGCTTCTGCTAGCCCCAGTGCTTCCTTCACACAAGCAGCAGTATTGAGCGTATCTGAGGTGAGCATGGACTGGATGCGTATAGGATTTGACGCTCCCATGGCGAGTGATCCAACCATCACCTCGCGTGACTGGCGGCGTATGTAACGGTAGAGATCTGGGCAATGCAGTTGACTCATACGTTGAGTGTACTTCAAATAGGAGCAGCATTCAAGCTTTCTTGAGCTTCTAGAGAGGATGAGGTGATATTTTCTTTCGTTTTATTATTCTTATCTGATCTGCTCGTTCTTGCTATTTCTCTCACAAGTCGCTACAATGAGCCTATGAAGTTCTATGTCGTTGCAGGTGAGAAGAGCGGGGATAAGCAGGGAGCACTCTTGATGGAGCAGCTTCGACTCCATCAGCCTGAGATCGAGTTTGAAGGGCTGGGAGGCGAGCGCATGCACGCGCTGTCTCCCTCGATAGAGAACTGGACGGAGCAAGCGGCTGTCATCGGCTTCATTGAGGTGTTCAAGCACTTGCGCTACTTCAAAAGCCATCTTGACCGCATGACGGAGCGCATTGTGCAAGAGAAGCCTGACGCTCTCATTCTCATTGATTACCCTGGCTTCAATCAACGACTCGCACAGCGCGTGCATGATCGCTGCCCTGAGACAAAGATCATCTGGTTCATCGCGCCCATGGTATGGGCGTGGCACAAGGGACGCATCCCCAAGCTCGCAGCAATGCTAGATCTCATGCTCTGCACCTTCCCCTTTGAGAAAAAGCTCTTCGAGGACGCAGGACTGCACACGGAGTTTGTCGGGCATCCTCTCGTTGACGATATCCTCGCCCAGCGCGATCTGAGCAAGAGGGAATCACGCTTGATCGGACTCTTCCCCGGCAGTCGTCGCCGCGAGGTGGAGCGCATCTTCCCCGTCTTTCTGGACATCATTAAGCTCGCTCAAGAAAAGAGACCCGAGTGGCGTTTTGTCTGCTCCGCAAGTTCTGCTAAGATGGAGGCTCTCATGGAGCGCATGCGCGAGGACTCTGGTCTCGCGGCTGACTGCGTGAATATCACCCCCGAGCGCTACCACGAACTCATGGATAGGTCTCAGGCGGCTCTCGTGACGAGTGGCACGGCTACTCTCGAAGCCGCGCTTCACCAACTCCCCTTTGCACTGGTGTACAAGGTACCCGCTCTGACCTATCTGATGGCGAAGCTACTTCTCAAGATTCGCTTCATCGGTATGGTGAATATTCTAGTGGATCGTGCCGTGACGCGTGAGCTCATCCAGCATGACTTCACTCCTGAGCGTTGCCTAGTCGCCCTCGATGAGTTGCTTGATGAGCAGACTCGATCTCGCGTGATGGATGAGATGCAGGAGTCCATCGACCTACTCGGTCAGGGTGGTGCAGCGGCAAAGGCTGCCTCAGCCGTCATGAGCCTGTTCCCCCAAAAAGATTAAACGCTAGCACCCTCATTGATGCTAGCGTTCTTCTCCGTGTTGATATTAGAGCTTTCTAAGCTGGGGGATATCGATTCGGCGTAACTTATCGTTGCTTTCCTCTGCAAGCTTTCTGTCCAGATAGATCTTGTAGGGTGGCTTGTTGGTTTCGATGCTCGTGATACCATTAGACGTAGGCTCATCGAGGTAGTTTGCGAGTTGCTCAAGTGTGTGCACTTCCTTACCATTCACCTTTTCGATAAAGCTATAGCCCACTCCATTGTAACCGAGGGTGGCCGCAGTGGGGAAGACGGCGGTGAGGACGACGAGCTCTTTATAGCCTTTTTCTATAAGCTCATCTTCTCGCTGCATGACTTCTAGGAACTCGGCAGGGAGACTGCCGCGCGACTTGCTGCGCAGATCATTGAGCATATTCGTTGAAAGAGGCTGGAAGAGAAGCCCCCCGTGAATGAGGTAGCGGGGCGCGTGCCCATCTTCAGCATCGCGGTAGAGATCATTCTTCTTCAAGTCGCGGTTCAGGGTGATAGGTACCTCGATGATCTCACCATCACGCACGAGCTTCACGGGGACGACATCTCCTTGCTGTCGCACGCCCTGTAGGTGGGCGAAGGCATCGAGCGCACCATAGAGAGGGAGGTTCACCTGCCCTTGGCTATCTATCTTCTTACCATCGACTTCAATGATGAGATCCCCCTTTTTCAGCCCTGCCTGATCAGCAGCACCACCATGGCTGACGGCCGTGATGTAGAAGCCGGGGCTGTTCTCGTCTACCTTCAGATAGCGCAGCAGGACTGGGTCTTTCACGAAGCTGCGCTGCAGCCCTAGGATGGGAGAGCCTAGCTTGTCGGCATTTTCCTCCTTCAAGAAGTTCTTGATGAGTTCGGCATTAACGAGAGATAAGCTTTGCAAATCGCTGTCATAGTCGAGAACCAGCGCAACGAGTTTGCCATCCTTCACGATGGGAAGCCCTTCTGCCCCGCTTTCATCCATCGCTTGTGAGCTACTGGCGATGAGACGCGGGGAGGAATAGTTCGCTTCTGCTCCGCGCTCCACCTTGATATCAATAACCTGTGCCTTATCACCACGGATGCGCTTCCAAAGGGAAGCCATGTCAGCGAGCTTCAGCGTGTCACCTATCTCCATGGGATGACGGCTGGCAAAGAATGATTCTGCCTCCGCGTCATTCTGAAGAGCAAGAAGCGTCAAGTCGCGGTCAGGATCGTGCTTCACAAGACGTGCCGTTGCCTCCTGAGAGCCATTGGGCAGGCTCATCTCGATATAAGTAGCCGCAGTTCCTATGTCACCACTCGTGAGTACCAGTCCATTACCGAGGTAGATACCATTCGCCGCGCTCTGCGAGGTAGCGAGCTTTTCCCATGGTCGCATGATATTATAGTACTGATGGGTCGATGTGATATGAATGAGGCTATCAATTGGGGTGGCAGGCTGAGCTGGAGCGGCTTTTACTGGCTGCGCCGCTTGAGGAGCAGGAGTAGCGGTTGCGGCACTTGGTGCTGACGCTTCCTCTTTCTTCTTATCAAGGGCTGTGCGTGGTGTAGGCTCACAGCTGCTGAGCAGGGAGGCGACGATGGTGGCTGCCGCGAGGTGTGAAAATATGGATGCTTGCATGGGGAAAGATAATGTATATAGATGAGATAATAATGATACTCGCTGGGTTGGGAGCGCGGCTACTCGGGCTTCGCGTTGAGACGAGCTGGCTTCGCGATACCGTAGCTTGTCGCGATGCGAGCATTCGCGTCATGGACGGTCTTGCGGTCAAAGACAAGGGGATAAGCAGCGTCTTCTAGCTCAATGACGGTATAGTCGCCCGCCTGTGTTTCATCTTCGGGGTAGAGCAACTCATAGAGATGATCTAGGCCTTTGACCTCGACTCCATTCACCTTGGTGACAAGACGGTTTCCGTAGCTGGTGAGACGTGAGTTCACCTCATCAGGCAGTACGCGCGTGAGCATGACTAGATCATCTTTCCCATTTTCCTTACTCTTATAGAGGAAGTCATTGACGGTGGTAGCGATGCTGTGGAAGGGTATACGATGGGCTTCTAGCTCATTGAGCGTGACAGGCTGGAAGATGAATCCTCCGAAGCTAACGTAGCGTGGCTGCTCTCCGAAGCTGGGAGCTGTCAACTTCTTGTTAGGCAGTGGTAAGAGCTTCGCGGTCTTCTTCAGCTTCTCCCCATGGCGAATGATATCAAAACTCACTTCATCCCCCTTAAAAGAACGCTCCGCGAGCTCGACAAGGCTGACGCGCTCACCATCCAGTTCTATCATGCCCGAGCTGTCAACAGGCTTCCCATTAATCGCCATGACGACATCTCCTAGTTCGAGTACACCGTCCACACTACCTCCCTGAACAACTCGTCCGACAACAACACCCTGACCATCATCAGCGAGACCATAATGGCGGCGCATCGCAGGATTCTGTGGATGGAAGAAGTCGGCTCCCAGATCCACATAGAGGTCATAGCTTCCGTCTTCGATATCCTTGAAGAATCGCTTGATAACGGGTGCAGGGATGATGTAGCCGGTGCTATTCGCCTGTAGGAGACCTTGGAAGGCTACCCCCACGACCTTATCTCCGAGGAAGACAGGACCTCCGCTATTCCCAGGATTAATCGCCGCATCAATCTGAACCGATAGATGCGAGCTGTTACGCGCATGGCTGTAAACGGAGTTCTCAATGCGCGAGACAATACCACGCGTCACAGAGAGACGTGAGCCACCGATGGGGTAACCTATCGCTCGTACCGTATCTTCTAGGCGTGGTAGCTCGTCGCTGAACTGAAGCTCAGGGACATCGCGGAAGAGTTCCCTATCCTTTTCTGAAATCTCCAGCAGGGCGAGATCTGCGTCATGTGCAACAAACTTCACCTTCGCAGGTATCTTGCGAGAGTCCGCGTACTGAGATATATAGAGAGTCTCGCTATCAGCAATGACGTGGGCATTTGTCATGAAGAGTCCAGGTCCTACTAAGAATGCTGTTCCTGTACCTCCTGCATAGCTACCACTCTGCCATGGTGTGGCGTAGTTACTGCGCTTTTTTGAGGCTTCCACGCGAACGATGCCGCGGTATTGCTGGGGCAGCTTGAGGGAATCCTTTGGCTTATCGGTTTCTGTCTGAGCAGGAAGAGGGGATGGTACTATCGCCGTGTTAGACGCCTGCGCGGCAAGGGAGCAAGAGAGGAAAAAAAACGTAGAAAAGGCTTGATAATTCACATTGCTTACTATGGATGATAGGGCGTAGAAGTCAAGTTAAAAAGCCCAGCTCTCGCCCATTCTACCCACGTATGACAGAATAGCTCACTTAGGGCAATACGCCGTGAGGACGCTCCACTCCCCTCACCTTCTCATCCTCATGAGGGGCTGTACGGATGACCTTCTCATCGGGCTGAGCCAGATTCGCCTTATCGCGCACGATTTGCTCAAAGTACTCGGGGTCTTCCATCCAGCGAAGATGGTTCTGCGCTTGCAGCTCAGCTTGCTTCGCCTTACGGTATTCTTCCTGCGCCTGCTCAAGTTTTCTTAACTCCGCTTCACGCTTCGTGCGTGGATAGATGGACCAGATGGAGACGATGGGCAAGATCAAGATCAGCAAAACAATGGCCAGAAGACGCACAAACTGCTGCATCCCTGCCGCATGCTTCGCACGGATATTCTCCTTATCAATCAGGGTGTAATGCTTCTTAGATGGGAATAATCGCATGTTTTACCTCCTATTTCTTCTCAACGATGTGCCTCCGCACCCAGCACACGACTTATATACGCGTATGCGCGCTTGTAGTCAAGCTCTCCATCGCGAAGCACCGGAATCGACCTCACAGGAAGAATATGCTCCGGACACCAACAACTGGGGTAATGACGGTTAAGCAACTTGTAGCGTAGATCCATCAGCTCATGGGTCGGAATCGTCTCATGCACACAGGAGAGTAAGACGAGCTTCTCCTCAGCATAGGACTTCAGTCGAACAGCGATGATGGCAAGCTGCCTCTTACTACGATCCTTTACCTGTAGAATATCGTAGAGAACATCCTCCAGTGCTTCATGAGCGATGAGCTGTCCTTCCAACTTGCTAAATCGCTGCTCCTTGCCCGCGATACAGAGCGCCCCTGCCTCATCAACAAGAGCGATATCCCCTGTTCTCACCCACTCATTGGATTCCAGAAAAGCTCCACTCTTCAGCCACAGCATGCCCAGCTGGTGAGGAGACTGTGCCACAGGCTCTTCGCTCTTGGGGTCACAGATACGCACCCCCATACCCGTGAGAGGTCTACCATTCTGCCCTATGTGCTCAGGCAGAGCGCGTGAATTGGAGTGATGCGCCTTCACCCCATCTTCTACACTAACAAAGCTCAGAGAGCCTGCCTGCACATAGGAATGCATGAAACGCACTCCCCACTTTGTTTCATAATACGCTTGCAGATCACGCGGCAAGCGATCACCATAGCAGATCAGACACGGTGATGACTCTTTTTGCTCATCTGGGGCAGACTCTTCATGCTGGGCTAAGCGCAGCTGCTTCGTTGAGCTCATCGCTAGGTTCACGCTGTACTGATGGATGAGAGTTCTCAGACGTCCCATTGCTGTTGCAACAGGGTAAGTCACAAGATCACAGCCACTGAGAATGGGTAAGAGCATCCCCATCATGAAACTGATAGGTTCACTATAGGGCTGAGAGCTCAGGATCGTCTTACCCTGCCCCAAGGAAAATCTCTGCTGAAGCATGCGCATACTCGTCAGCATCATTTGGTGACTCACGCTATGCGCGCACGGTCTCTCCTTCTCCTCGCAGGTGTAGAACAGCATCGCCTCATCCTCTCCGCAGCTCACATAACAGCGAAGCTGCGAGCGTAACCACGACTTAGAGACAACGCGTGTGACTCTTCCCAGCATGAGCTTGGAAAACCTACCAACCTGATCTTGCAGATCGCCCATCATGATGAGATCGCGCTTCAGTGGCCATGGGAAGTGTGATAGCTTCTGGTAGTAGCGCCACTCGGTGATGAAGCGCATGAGGTCCGCCTCCTCGATGATGCTTGCCACCTGCTCACGAGAAAGTCTGGTGTCAATATTAACAGGAACAATACCTGTCAGCAGGCACGCGAGATTAGCCATGATGGCATCGCGCCCCGGTGGCAGAAGAATACCTAACCTACGCGAAAGGGTATGAGTCTTTCCGAGCTGGCGCGTCAGGGGAAGCAGCTGATTGAGCAGCTCATCATAAGAGATAATACTATCATCTACACCATCAATCAGGCTGGAGCCAGCATAGCTCATGAGTGCATGAATGATCATCTCACCCATATCCGCCCTTTCGAGATCCTCTCGCTGTGCTAAGAGCATCGCACTCGCCTCAAGCCAGCTGAGACGCAGACGCTGCACCATCGCTGCACCTGAAGGAAGACGGGGCATGGCTAAACCGATCTGCGGAGCATCCACCGAGCTACCCTGTGAGAGTACTGACTGCCCATCGAGCTCTTCTGGCATCCGCTCAAGGTAGAAAGGCACGATATCCATATGCAGCTCACTCACCACCTGAAGCCAGTGAGGTGTAGCATCAGCGAGCGTATCAGTATCCAGCGCACACTCTGAACACATATCCAGCTCAGAAGAAGCAGAGACACTCTGCTCGCCGGGCAGGAAAACGAGCATCACCCCCTGACGGATCAAGCCGAGCAAGCGATCGCGCATCTGATCCATCTGCAATTTATCCGTAGGGAAGATAATACCCGGCGCATTCCTCGACTTCAGATAGCTCTTGATCTCGTCGGCTGGCATCGCCCCCTGCTCAGCCAGCCAGCATAGGGGCGTATGAGGCAGGTAATGCTGCTCTAGTTGCTGAAGCAAAGACAGATTTGCACGATTCAGCACGATCAGGCAGGGCTGATCGGGCATTTCGCGCAAGGTGATGTGGGAGGCTTCAGACATCTCTTCTGACTATAGCATAGAGCCTAGGATACGGCAATGGCGATTCCGTGCATGAAAATAATTTTTTCTGCGTATGTATAACGTTTTACATCGTTTTCTATCAAAAAAAGCGGGATCACCCTTACTGAGTGATCCCGCTGATAAATATGTGTTGTATCGTATAATTTACTTCGCTTCGATCACGCCGAACTCAGAGATCGCTGCCGAGTCTCCTCCACTGTGCCCATTGAGCACGATGAGGCGAATGAAGTTTGCCTTGACAGGTGAGGCAAAGAGGATATCCTGCACGCTTTCGTTATCCGCAAGGCTACCCTTTGCAACAGGCTTGCCCCAGTTCTTACCGTCAGTACTGACGTAGACTTCATAGTCCTTCACGCGAGCTTCGGCGACAGGAGCAGACTTGATCGTGACACCCTTGAGCTCGTAGCGATCGCCAAGGGCGAACTGCAGCTCATGAGGATAGCTAGCAAGAGTCACACCCTTCATGGTGTGCCAGTAGGTTGCAGCATTACCATCGAGAAGGAAGCGCGCTTCACCAGCACCTGGGAGCTCAGAGCCAACATAGCTCAGTGTCATGAAGGCACGTGCAGGATATTGACCAACAACCCTCTTGACGAGAGGCTTGAGCTCTGCCATGGAGGTGAATGCAGTACCAGCCACAAGTGGCTCAGTAGCTACCATCCTCACATAGCGAGCGGTGAGAGGCTTCTCAAAGGAAGCGATGACATCCGCATCCGATGTACCGATCGTGACACTTGCCTGTGGCTTCTCTGTCCATGGAGACGCCTTCTCTGACGGTGTATCAGCTATCTCAGACACGTAGATGTCTACAGTCTTTGGACGTGATGCGGTCTGTCCCTGACGTGGGGTGAGCACAACGCCTTCCAGCTCGGAGTCCACACCGAGATCAACGACGACTTCGTGTGGGAATGGAGCAGGTCTACCACTGTAGTTGGAGTGCCAAATTGTGCCCTTGTTCCCATCGATGAGGTTATTGACTGCTTCTGATCCGCCAGCATGGCTGCTGTATGATTGAATGCGCATCAGATTACCAGGCTGCCAGAGAGGAAGCTCCAGCTTGCTCATATCAGATGGAATAAAGCCATCCTTCGTCGCTGCGGCAGTGATCGTTCCTGCCTCGCGGAAGAGGATAGGAGCGGTGTAGGTCACCTTCTTACCGTTGGGCATGGTGAGTGTGATCTCTGCACCTGCTGTATTCGTCTTCGCGATGACGTAGCCTGAGCGATCGCGCTCCAGTGAGACAGGGTTCACAATGGCGTAGGTAGGACGTGCCTCATCAGCGATGCTCTCACCTACCGCAACTGGGCGGATGGAGAAGCTAAAGCTCGTAGGAGTCGAGAGGGGTATATCACGTGCGATAGGACGTGGTCCACAAGACGCGCCACCCAGCCCCAGAGTCAGGGTATCGATGCTGAGGATAGTAGCATCAGCCTTCACAAGTTCATGAGGATGGGCTGCTTCCGTGATAGCCTGCGGGGTGAAGGGGAGAGCTGAGAAGTTGAAGGTTTCACCTTCGCCAGCAACGAAGACGAAGCCGTCACCCTTCTTGTCCGTGAGTGCTACCCAGCGGGTGTCATTGCGGTTACCCATTTCCATAGGCTTGGGATAGTTCTCAACCATGCCTTCAACCGTCTGCTTGTAGATACCTATAGGTGTACCTGTCTTGCGGTCAGGGTAGTTCTCACCAGGGCCACGTCCGTACCAAGTGACTTGGTCAAGCTTTGGATCAAGGGGCAGGATGTAACCAAGTTTTGGCAGGATGTAGTTGCTGTGGCTTGGTGTGATGTTTGCCTGCACGTTGAGTGTACCATCTGGGAAGAGGGTGTAGATGAGCTGGCTGTTGAAGTGGAAGCCGTCTTCAGGCATGGGTCCCTGGTCGACTACCTTACCCTTACCGCTGAAGAGACCTTGCATGGATTCTATGCGATCACCTTGTGTGCGGATGTCAAAGGAGATGCGTACGGCCTTGTTGTCAAGGACGGTGACGCGTGGCTCACCTACGGTTTTGCTCTGCAGGTTGCGCAGACCTGCGCCAAAGAACTGGCTGCTCTGATGGACGAGCCATGTGTCGTTTGCGAGGGGGGCGCGATAGGCGTTGAGCTTGACGGCGCGGGAGTGTTCCTTCACCATTTGTCCGTCCTTGCCAGCGATGCTGTAAGAGCAGAGCGCACCGTCGCTCTTGGACAGGCTGATAGTCTTGTCTCCTACGGTGACGATGATTTCCTTGGGATCATCCATGTTCACCTTGTACTCAGAGGAGGCGAGCTCCACGCGACGCGTGGTTGCGTCGTACTTCGTGAGTGTCTCGGGGAGCTGGAGTTGCTCCGTGGCCACGACGTAGCCGTTCTTCGCCCAGCTGGTGTCTTCCTTCAGCTTCACAGAAAGGGTGAGGAAGTACTCACGATCTGCCTTGAAGTCACCCTTCAGAGGGATGGTGACGTCGCCAGTCTGATGAGCAGCGATGTCGGTGGTGATCGCACCAGAGTCGATGATATCGCTACCTTCTGAAGCGATGCTCCAAGTGATATCGAACTCAGCGAGTGAGGTGAAGTTAAACTTATTGCGCAGGGAGAAGGTCAGACTCTTACCGTCTTCGCTGATGCCTACGAGCTTGAAGTCAACATTTTGCTGCGCCTTGCGCACCTCAGCGTAGACTGGGGATGGGGTGCGATCGGAGTAGATCACGCCCTTGATAGAGAAGATACCATCGTTGGGTGTTTCCATGTGGTCGCCACCGTAGCTCTGACGGACAATCTTTGTCCCGTCTGGGAGGGTGATTTCCTGATCATAGCTCTGGTGTATCCACTCCCAGATACCACCACCGATGATGGAGTCACTGGTGTCGAATGCCTTCCAGTAATCATCGAGATTACCCATGGAGTTACAGAGAATGTGCGCATACTCGGAGACGTACCAAGGCTTGTCGAGCTTCTGCTTCGCGGTGCTGTTCGCCCAGTCGATGCTGGGGTACTGGTTCGAGCGCAGGTCTGCGAGGTCGTTGTTGCGTTCGTACTGCGTGAGGCGTGACGGGTCGCGCTCCTTGATCCAGTCTTGGACGTACTTGAAGTTCACACCAGGGCCGGCTTCGTTCCCGTAGGACCAGATAACGACGGAGGGATGATTCTTCGACTGCTCGACCATGTTCTGGTTGCGCCAGAGGGTCTGTGGTGCCCATTCCTTAGGATGGGAGAGTGAGTCTTCACCGTAGTAGTAACCATGGGACTCAATGTTAGCCTCATCACAGACATAGATACCGTACTCGTCGCAGAGGTCGTAGAAGTAGGAAGGCTGTGGATAGTGAGCATTGCGCACGTGGTTGATGTTGCCACGCTTCATGAGCAGGATCTCCTGACGAGCCTCTTCTTCGGTGACTGTGTGTCCGTTTGCGTGCTGGCTCTCGTGGCGGTTCACACCCTTGAGCTTCACAGGCATACCATTGACAAGGAAGCGGCCATTGAGTAGCTTCACATCGCGGAAGCCTATCTTCTTTGAGATGATCTCGGTGACATTGCCCTGTGCGTCCTTCACATTGATGAGAAGGCGGTAGAGATTGGGCTTTTCTGCGCTCCAGAGGAGGGGATTTTTCAGTGTGGCACTGATGGAGACCTGCTTTTGCTCACCTGCAGCAAGCTTCGCTTCGGCTGGGCTAAGGTCTGCCACTTTCACATTCTGAGCATTCAGGAGCTCAGCTGTGAGTGTGAATGAAGAATCTGCACTTCCGAGGTTACGCATATCGACATCCACCTTCAGCGTACTTTCACTGTAAGTGCTAGTGCCATCAGCATTCTGAGGGAAATTCGTATGTACGAAGAAGTCACGTACCTGCACCTTAGGTGTAGCGTAGACGAAAACATCGCGGAAGATACCCGAGAGACGCCACATGTCCTGACACTCCAGATAAGAGCCATCGCTGAAGCGGTAGACTTCTGCGGCGATGATGTTCTTGCCAGGCTGGAGGTACTTGGTGATGTTGAAGACAGCAGCAGTACGGCTATCCTTGGAGAAGCCTACTTTCTGCCCATTGACAAAAAGATAGAAGAATGAATCCACCCCATCAAACTGGATGAAGACTTCCTTCCCATCCCAATCCGCTGGCAACTCGATATCGCGACGGTAAGAACCCACAGCATTGGGCTCAGTCTTGGGGATAGTCAGGCGCTCTTCCGCCTCATTGCGAGGGGGAGTCATGACGAAGGGCCAGTTACGCACAAAGGGGTATGGCTGGTTCATGTACATGGGGATGCCATAGCCGCGCATTTCCCAGTTGGAGGGCACGTCTATCTCCTTCCATGAGCTCACGTCATAGTCAGGCTTGTAGAAGTCGACGGGACGATCAGATGGCTTAGGCACCCAGTTAAACTTCCAGTTACCATTCAGAGACATGTACAGGGAGGAATCCTTGCGATGCCCTTTAAGTGCTTGTTCTGTAGTAGCGAATGGCACAAAGAAGGCGCGAGATGTCTCGCGATTCTGATGAAGATTTTCTGGACTTTCCCAGTCAGGATGTGGCTCATAGGGCGTTGTCCTTCCCTGCCCGAGTACCACTGCTCCTGTCATGGCGAATACGGCTGTCATGACTTTTAACAAATTCATACGAGATTTATCCTACCATATTCGCACTGTCAATACAAGCGAAAAGCTCTAGCCCCCTCTAATTAGAGATCTTACGTATTCACTACTACACAGCTTGAGCACTAAGCTTATGCGATTGATAATAAGCAACAATTAAATAATTAAAAACACTTAAAAAACACCCTCCATTTGAATTAGAAAAATAATAACTATCATTGACCCACCTAACATACTGTGCTAATATATAGCCCATTGCTCTATATACGAAATGTTCCCCCTTCCTTTACTTCGATATTGTAAGTGGTCAAGCCTATTAGCGCTCAGCCTCAGTTCCTGCGCCATCGAGTCTATCCCTCTTCAGTCTGCAAGCGAAGCCTACCTCGGTAAGCAGGATACACCAGCAGAAATCCACGGCTCGATTCAAAGCATCGCCTTCACCGAGATCGGGCTACCAGAGAGCTCAGACCTCGCCCATAGCCGCGTCTTCTGCCCCAGCTGGGATAATGTCATCTCGCGCAAGGTGAAGGCTCAGGATCTCTCTGTTGCTACCGATGTCGGCGTCTATGAGTTCAAGCAACCCATCATTTCAGAATATGGTCCGCTACATGAAGGGACAGCAGTCAGACTCTTGACGAACGACAAGGGCTTTCTCGCACTGCCAGAATAAGCAGGAACGCATCGCCCCAATATGAGGGAAAGAAAAATCCGCCCTCTCGCCAGAAGCAGAGGACGGAATCATGTAAAAATTGTGGAGGAGCGACGCGCCCTTACTTGCAGCATGCATCCTTCTGGCACTTACCGCAGCAGGAGCAGTTGAGAATGCCCCAGACCAGAGCTGCGAGTGCACCACCAGCCATAGGTCCTGCGATGAATACCCAGAGATTGCTAAGCGCATCACCACCGACGAGCAGTGCTGGTCCAAAGGAGCGAGCAGGGTTCACGCTTGTCCCTGTGAAATAGATGCCCATGATGTGCACGAGAGTCAGCGAAGCCCCGATGACAAGACCCGCCACCAAGCCGTTCTCCTGCTTGCTCGTCACGCCCAGTATGGAGAGAACAAAGATAAAGGTCAAGATACCCTCGATGAGCAGTGAGGCGGTGATGTCGCCATTGTAGAGCCCATTCGCGCCTAATCCCATGTCCAGTCCGATGATGCTCATCAGTGTATAGGCACCCGCGAGCGCACCCGCAAACTGTGCCACAATATAGACGACGAAGTCACATAGGCTCATCTTCTTACTCAGCAGCACACCAAGTGATACAGCAGGATTGATATGACAGCCAGAGATGGCGCCGATGGAATAAGCCATGGCTACAATCACACCACCAAAGGCGAGTGCGGTGAGGAGATAAGAAACATTCGGAGTAGCAGTGCATCCAGTGACAGCAGCGACACCGCAGGCGATAAAGACGAGTACGAATGTGCCGATGAATTCAGCTAGGGCTTTTTTAATTAAGTTCATATTTTTAATAGAAATCCTAGCCATCAGACTATTGACCTCAATAAGCTCATGACATAGGGGGTTGGATCTGCCGAGTAGTCTAACATATAATAGAGACACTACAAGAAATATCTACTTCGTTATATTCTTAAATAGTTTACTGTTTGATATCTTCATCCGCGTAAGCATAGGTAACAGGTGGGATGGAGTCAGCCGCATTCAATGGCTCAACTACGATGTTGCGACACCCCCCAAAAAAAAGCCAGTATCTGCAGGAATGAGCTGCCAGAAAATGACGTTCTCCTTGCGCCTCTGCCCTAGATCATATATAATGGCTGAGCCGCCAAAAAGCTGCTGCACCATGAATACGCGCGAACTCACTATACAGTACCTCAAGACCCTTCAAGAACAGGGCATTCACAAGCTCGCGCTCAATGACGAGGGACGCAGTGTCCTACGAGCATGGATGCTCGCCGCACGCGAGAAGAAGCAGCTTGTAACTCAATCCAGCGTGCCTCTCTCCCAGCAGGATGAAGCCACCAGCACGCCCTCCACTCTGGAGGCACCACAGGATGGCAATACTCCTATCAAGGGCGAGATACGCTTCACCCTCCCCGATGAGAAGACGAAGGGTGAACCCCCAGCCGCAGAAGAGCCAGAGGAACTTGAACTCGCGCGCTTCGGCGTCCCCGAAGGAGCATTAGAAGAACGCTGGCAGGCCTTTGAATACCTGCTGCGCCACTGGGAACCTATCGCGAAGTTTTGCAAGCTGCGAGAGACCCTCGTACTCGGGCAGGGGGACAAGCAAGCCAACATCATGTTCATCGGAGATGCCCCGAATGCGACTGACGAAAAGACAGGCATCCCCTTCTCTGCTGAGGCAGGAGAAAAGCTCAATGGCATCCTCAAGGCGATGGAGCTCACGCGAGAGCAGATCTACCTCACCCACCTCGTGAAGTACCGCCCCGCCATGCCGCGCCAACTCACGAACAACCGCCCTCCCAGCGCGACAGAGATCAAGCTCTTCTCCCATGTCCTACGCAGCGAAGTCGAGCTCGTCAAACCCCGCGTCATCGTCGCGCTAGGAGTCATCGCTGCTCGTGGCATCCTCGGATTAGGAGAGCTCCCACTAGCAGAATACCAGAGCAAGCCTCGCTTCATTGATGGCACCCCTGTCATCGTCACACATCACCCCAGCTACCTCTTGCGCACCACGGACATGGCGGAGCGACGCCTCCTCTGGGAGAGCATGCTCAAGTGCCTGAGTCTGGCAGGGCATCAGATCACAGAGAAGCAGCAGTCCTACTTCTTGCCCAAGGGCGCGGCCAACGGGGGGTGACAGGAAAGAAGCTTTACATTGTGTAGCGAGCAGAGTATGATTCCTTCAAGGAATTTTATACAATGAACAAACGACACATCTTTAGCTCCGAATCCGTCGGTGAGGGACATCCTGACAAAGTGGCAGATAGCATCTCAGATGCCGTCCTCGATGAATGCCTCGCCCAAGACCCAGAAAGTCATGTGGCTTGCGAAACCCTCGTCAAGGATAACCATGTCATTCTCGCAGGTGAGATCCGCACGAGTGCCGTACTCGACTACGAGAAGATCGTACGCGACACCATTTACAAGATCGGCTATCGCGATGAGCACGATGATCCTGTGTTTAACGCAAAGAGCTTTGACCTCCAGGTCTTGCTCTCCCAGCAGAGCCCTGACATCGCACAGGGTGTTGATGCCGTCGGTGCTGAGGGAAAAGATGGCGAAGAGCAAGGTGCAGGCGATCAGGGCATCATGTTCGGTTACGCGTCTAATGAGACTCCTGAGCTCATGCCCGCCCCCATCATGTTCGCCCACCGCATCATGGCAGAGCTCACACGCGTGCGCCGCAGCGGTGAGGTCAACTGGCTGCGCCCCGACAGCAAGAGTCAGGTAGCCATCGAGCATGATGATCATGGACGCCCAGAGCGCATCATCAATGTGGTGCTCAGCACCCAGCACACGGAAGATGTCGATATCCAGACCATACGCAGCTTCTGCGAGGCTCTCATACGCCGCGTACTTCCTGCTGAGCTCATCACAGAAGACACCGCTTTCTACATCAATCCTACGGGCCGCTTCGTCATCGGAGGTCCTAATGGTGACTCAGGCCTCACCGGTCGCAAGATCATCGTGGACACATACGGTGGCAAGGGACGCCATGGTGGTGGAGCCTTCTCTGGGAAGGACTCGTCAAAGGTGGATCGCTCCAGTGCCTACATGTGCCGCTGGGTGGCGAAGCACGTGGTCGCTGCTGGACTAGCTGACACCTGCGAACTACAGGTAGCCTACGCCATCGGCATGGCAGACCCCCTCTCCATCATGGTAGACACTCATAGCTATGACGGCAAGGGACTCTCTTCTGAGGTCATCGAAGAGCGCGTGAAGCGCATCTTCTCCTTCAAGCCTGCAGACATCATCTCTACATTAGGCTTAAAGCGCCCCATCTTCCGCGAGAGCACGAACTATGGGCATTTTGGACGCGAGGGACTCCCATGGGAGCAAATCAAGCCCGAACTCATTGCCGCATTACGTGGCGAATAGGCGATAGCACACACATTTCTCTACGAGAGCTACCCGCATTGACGAGGGTAGCTCTTTTTCATTTGATCACTTTATAGTGAATAGCTTAGAAGTTAGCAACGCTTGCTCATATTCAGTGAGGTTTTAATCGAGCTTCGAATAGATATTATTGGCTAAGCTATTCAATATAAGCCATGATCACCTCATGGCTACATATTCAGAACCTTCTCATAGGCAAAATGGCAACATGAAATCAAACACACCTATGACCCCAGACAACGACGGCAGCATGAACACTGCAAGATACCACTCTGATGAACCTGCATCACATCATAGGAT
>CAYJML010000020.1:0-24894 GCA_964371515.1 uncultured Akkermansia sp. | reverse complement strand
CCCTAGTCTACTACAACTACAGAAGCTACAACCCGCAAGATGGACGTTGGATAAATAGAGACCCAATCGGTATTGAAGGAGGACTCAATCTTTATGGCTTTGTCGGGAATAGAGCGTGGGGAATAGATGTGTTAGGAGATGAACCTATGTACATTGAAGATTTTGGTCTTACTAAAGAGGATTTTATAAATGCAAAAGAGCAATTCGAACAACAAGAGCAACTCCGCTTTGAAATATTTTATGATGAAAATTGCAAAATGCCATGCGAACCACAGCAAGGGCATACTGAGATTACTGAAACAAGACTGCAAAACGGCTGCTGTGAATACAGAAAAAAAACCGAATCTAATGGTTGTGGCTCACATTGGTTCCAGCAAGCACTGCAAATTATGATTGTTCCAGAAATTTTTATACTTTTTTCATCTGCTTGCGATAAACATGATCTCTGTTATAGTAAATGCGGGAGCAATAAATCTTCATGCGATACAGAATTTTGGAACGAGATGAACAAAGCAAGAAAGAAATATTTGTGGCTATTTCCTATCTACACTAGAGCTTTAACTATGCGGAATGTATATTATTCAGCTGTTCGAGATCTTGGTAGAAAGCCATTCGAAAATGCTCAAAAAGAAGCATGTACATGGCATAAATGCAAAAAATAGTTTCATTTATTATGTTGCCACCTATCATTAAATATCCATTGATAATTTTCCCAGTATTTTCAATATTAACTGCTATATTGACAATCATTTTCTGTAAAAATTATCAGCTTTCATTTATATACCTTAGTTTTATCGCAACATATATTTTCTATGTCCCCACTTTTACGGCTATAACTTTAATATTCTATCCATTATATAAATTTCTTAATAAAAATTTATTCTTGTTTATATTGCCGCCTCTAATTATTTCACTTTTCTATAGAAATGATTTATGCTCATTTGCTGGATCTGAAAATGTTATATTTAGATGGCAAATAGAAAATCTTTTTCATTTTATACCACTATTATGCACTTATATTTGGCTAGTAATGGATTTAAGAAATTGGAAAATAGGTGCCAATCAAGGAAAATAGGGGGAAACAGTAAATGAACTGGTGTCTAAATGAACTGGTAAATAGGTGCCAGTCCAATGAACTAAATAGGTGCCAGTCAGTAGAAAAGACTAGCTTTTAGGCTCTTATATGCTATACTCCTCTTTAGTTTAACTTTATATTGAGTATGAGTAGATTACCAAGAAGAAAGCTGAGGGCGCGCAAGAAGTTATCTGTAGGACGGCCAAGAAACTAATTGCTTGTAACTAAGAATTGTTTGTGTTAATCTCATGAATGTATGAAGATTAACGTTTCATTCTCACTAATCGCCTCACACACACCAGAGGAATATCGTATGTAATAATTTAACTTTTATTTAACTATGCTGACTGGCACCTATTTTATCGCCGAAGAAGGAGGACTCAATCTTTATGGCTTTGTGGGAAATATGATATGGGGTTGGGATGAATTAGGATTATGGTGCAAGAAAAGCACGGTTGGAAAGATAAAGATAACGTCTATTGATGCAGAGCTAAGGCACTCTCATAAAAAATTGTTTGGAGATAATTCTAGCACTATTGATCTTGTTTTGGATGGAGATGATATTAAAAATATGCTATTAGATTCTGGTAAAGAAAAACTGAAAAAATTAGCTATAGAAAAAATTTTAGGAAAGACCATAAAAAAAATATTACAATCATTTGTAGAAATTAAGTCTAAAATCAAAAACAGGCTCACTACACGGTACGTTTATGATGGTTTTAGTATAAAAATCAAAGGTGAGTTATGTTGTTGTGATCACAGACGATATAAAACTTATTCTGTAAGTAGTAATAAATCTACTTCAATCTTGATTAATCTTGTAGAGTACATAGCTAATTCTAATTCGAGATATAACCGTTCTCAATTTAATAAAATCAAAGCAACTGTTGAAAGCACTTTTAATGAGCTCGAAGACTACACGTGCGATGACTATTAATCTATATGCCTATCCACAATAAAAATTTAAAACAATGATATTTCCCAATTTTCGTAAACTATGCAACTATACTTCTCTATGCGCAACTATTCTTTCTCTAGATGTATTAAGTTGCGAGACGAATATTTTCGATTCAGAGCATCAAATTTCAGTCTACAATTATAGGCTGGAACAGCAATACCTTCAAGTCTCTCAAAAATTAAGTAATACAGTTTCTATAGTGTATAAGGCGTGGTACAAAGAGCAGAGTATTTACCCAATTATTCGTAAACAAAATTACAGTAGGCATCAGCAAGAGCTTGACGAAATCGCCAAAAATAGCGTAAGATTGCGCTTCAATATGCTATCTCCAGCCATGAAAAAAATCACAATTCAATACCTTTGTGATGTACTAGAATCTGAAAGTAATATTTACTATAAGAGTAACACTATTAAAGCGCTTGGACTGACCAATTATCTTTTAGAAGAAAAGCGTATTTTGACTAATCTCGATGTAAGTAAATTGGACGCAAGCTGCATGAAAGCATTTGAAATGTACATTAGATGTATAGATCAATGTATTATTGACTCAAAGAAATCATTTGAAAAGAAAAATGAAAATCGCATTTATCAAGAATTAGATCAATTACAAGATGAATTTAAATGTATCTATCCCCTCACAAGTCGAGATGGAGCACTAGCTCTTGTCTTCGAACATTTTGATCTATATGATTACTATAGTTATGCTTTGCAGAAAAAAAATAAAGAAGAAATTTCTCGCTTTATTAGCCTACTCCGCCAAGCAATAAAATCTGGGGTATTAAATAGGTGCCAGTAGAGATTAAATAGGTGCCAGTCAGTAGAGAAGCTTTACTTTTAGTCTCTTATATGCTATATTCCTCTTAAGTTAACTCTATATTGATTATGAGTAGATTACCAAGAAGAAAGCTGAGGGCGCGCAAGAAGTTATCTGTAGGACGGCCAAGAAACTAATTGCTTGTAACTAAGAATTGTTTGTGTTAATCTCATGAATGTATGAAGATTAACGTTTCATTCTCACTAATCGCCTCACACACACCAGAGGAATATCGTATGTAATAATTTAACTTTTATTTAACTATGCTGACTGGCACCTATTTTGTCAGCGGAAGAGACTTGCTTTTAGGCACTTATATGCTATATTCCTCTTGAGTCCTACTTTATGTTGATTATGAGTTGATTATCAAGAAGAAAGCTGTGGGAGCGCAAGAAGTTATCTGTAGGACGGCCAAGAAAGAAAAACTCTATAGCACCACAATGCTCAACGTAGGCAGCCAAGAAACTAATTGCTTGTAATTAAGAATTGTTTGTGTTAATCTCATGAATGTATGAAGATTAACGTTTCATTCTCACTAATCGCCTCACACACACCAGAGGAATATCGTATGTAATAATTTAACTTTTATTTAATTATGCTGACTGGCACCTATTTTATTAATTTATATACGAGACAATCATTACCATGGGGAATAACTAGATGGTGGTTCGATGACGTAAATTATATCCATATGACAAAGAAAGCGTCGAAGCCACCTCATTTACTTGATCGATCCTATGTACTTAATAGGCGATATGGCGTCTGGGAAACAAGTGAAACAGCTTGGTGCTATGCTCATGAAATGGGCCATTTAATGAATTTGCCCGATCAATACGATACTGAGAAAGACCAAGTTAGCAATCCAAATTATGGCACCGCATTTCCGGGACACGAATTTGATATGATGGGGGCTACAAATATGAATGTACAGCCTCACGAAATGGGTGCACTATTACAAGATGTAGATTGCCATTGCGGCGGAAGCGACATAAAGAAAGTATAAGAAAAAATATGAAAATTACAACTTGCATATTAGCAGTTAAATCCTTATTTATTTTCGGGTGCTCTTCTGGGTTTGAATACCCTGAGTATGAAGCTTTACCCATATATACTATTGTTGTAAAGTATACAATACTTGTAAATGGTACACCTTTAACACTTATAGAAAGCGTAGGCATAGATTGGAGAAACACGTCAAAAGAATTTATGGAGAAGAAAAAGTGGGAATTAACAGTTACTAATGTTCGAAAGCATTACTCGATGTACTTTGCTAATGCAGGAACAATTCACTTTGATCGTTCCATTACAGAAGGAGGTGTTCCAATTTATTCTATTATAAATGAAATTGAAATTAAAAATGGGGAATGCTTTCGTAATATAACAGATCAAGTAGATATAAAAGCTAAGTCTAAAGGTGTTTTAATAGAGAGTGAATATGGGAAATACATGTTGACACATAATAGAATAAGACGAATAAATAAATTAATAAGCGATGATAATATTAAAATTTCAGTAAATTCAAACATTGTAGCTTTAGATACATACGATAAGATGAAAAATAAGTGGTCAAAATACACTCAACCTTTTTTTACAGGATTTAGGATCACAAAAAAAGTTGAGTTGGGTTTTCTTTATTGGAAAACGTATGATTTATATTCATGCATTTCGCCTCAGGAAAAATAGGTGCCAGTCAGTAGAGTGGGTAAATAGGTGCCCCGATTAAATTTGCAAGTGCAATGTTGTGATATTAAGCTACGCTTCTATTTTTATTAGCTTTTTTTGGATAGGTTAAGCTTCTTTTTGACCCTTCAATACTGTGTTTTTATTTCATTTGTTATTCAATTGACATAAATAATGCTTCCAACTGATAGGAGGATTTATTATCATTGAAAAGTATGAATACTCCTACTTCACGTCGTCATTTTCTCCAGCAACTGGGTCTTTTCGCTGGTGGTGTTGTCGCTACTCCGACCCTGGCTTCACTCGTTGTTCCCTCAGTTTCAGGTGGGGATAAGTATCTCGCTCAGCCTGACAGCGGGATAGGTCCTATGTCCTCATGGCCTGCACGCCCTGCGGGGGCGAAGTACATGGGTGGCTTCCGCGCACCTAAGATTGACAAGGTGCGTATCGCCTTCATTGGTGTAGGAGCACGCGGAGGTAATCACGCTTACCAGTGCTCCATCATCCCAGGGGCAGAGGTCGTAGCGGTCTGCGACTTGAAGCCAGAAAACGTCACGCGCACGGTCAAGCGCATTACTGATAAGGGTGCACCCAAGCCAGCGGAATACTGCGGTGATGAGATGGAGTATCTCAAGATGCTCTCTGAGGTTAAGCCCGATGCTGTCATCGTATCTACACGTTGGCAGGATCACGCACAGCACGCTATTGACAGTATGAAGGCGGGCGCGCATGCCTTCGTCGAAGTCCCCATGGCTGTCACGATTAAAGAGCTCTGGGACATTGTAGATACAAGCGAGTTGACGCAGCGTCACTGTATGATGATGGAGAATGTGAACTATGGCCGCGAAGAGCTCCTCTATCTTAATATGGTACGCCAAGGAGTCATAGGGAATCTGCTCCATGGTGAGGCTGCCTACATACACGAGCTACGCGGAGGCATGAAGAGCCCTAGTGCATGGCGACCTTATCATTTCATCAATCGTAATGGAAATATCTACTCCACACACGGGCTTGGTCCTGTGGCTCAGTATATGAATATTGCGCGTGAAGAGGATATGTTCTCTCGCCTCGTGTCCTACTCCAGTCCAGCTCTGGGGCGTGCTCAGTATGCGGAGAAGAATCTCCCTGCCAATCACAGGCTGCGCCAGACTGACTTCGAATGTGGAGATATCAATACCAGCATTATCAAGACTAGCCTCGGTCGTACCATCATGGTGCAGTGGGATGAGACGAGTCCCCGCCCTTATAGCCGTCACAATCTCATCCAAGGCACGCTGGGTACACTTGCAGGCTTCCCCACACGCGTGGCGGGTGAGAAGATAGGTGATGGGGATTATCACAAATGGATTCAAGGCGATGAGATGCAGGCGATCTTCGAAAAGTATGAGCACCCACTCTGGAAGCGTATCGGCGACATCGCGACCAAGATGGGAGGTCATGGCGGCATGGATTACCTCATGCTTTATCGCATGGTTGAATGCCTGCGACAGGGCGAGCCTTTGGATCAGAATGTCTACGAGGGCGCACTCTGGACCTCAGTCTCGGATCTCTCGGAGCTCTCCATACGTGCAGCGGGAGCACCGCAGCTCTTCCCTGACTTCACGCGCGGTGACTGGAAGAAGACAAAGCCGCTTGGCATCATCAGCTAAGTATAGATCACAATTACGCCTTGCGAGATCCTCCCGTAGGGCGTTTTTTTCTCTCTGTTAAATAGGTGTTCGATTAAACTCACAAGCAGTATGTTGAAAAGACTCAGTTAGGTAGCTATTTATGATAAGGCGCGCTGGTAGCTGCGTATCCACGCCGGAGATGCCTCTTCCAGTCGCTGCATGAGCTGGGCTATATTCGTGCTTCCTAGCTGCTTATCACCTAGATTGATCTCTGAGGCGCGCCTGACCATGCTGTGGTAGTTCTTCGCAGTGAGCTGGGCGCAGAGCTTGCGTCTCTGCGATTTTCGCGCGTGGTAGTGCTCGATGCCTGTGAGGCTACGTATGATCGCGGCATTGTCGCGCTTCGCGGGGCTGGTGAGGCGTAGCTGCGAGTTGTCAGTCCAGTGGAGGAGGATGAACTGCATGGTGCAGGGGTTGCCATAGTAGAGGATGTGCCGTGCGGCTGTGCGTCTGTGGTGGTGGCGGTTGAGCTTTGCCTTCAGGCGTAGGTAGTGCTCGTGAGGTTTTGCATCTGTATCTGTGATGAGGAAGATGGCTTCGTAGGAGGCCATCTGGTAGTAGTTCTGGTAGCGAGCGAAGAGATTGCCCTGTCCCTCAGCATTGACTAATGTGATGTCATATTCGCTATGCCATACGCCTAGGCTTAGAAGCTTGCGCATGTAGTCATATTCCTCATAGCCTTCGCAGAGGATGCAGATGCGTGTGTGATGTCTGAGCTGTGGGCGGCGACGTGTCATGATTCTGCGATCTCTAGTAGACTGTTGATGAACTGTGGTTCAGGAAGCGCGCCGAGGACGCCCTTCTTGTACTTCTCAATGAGGTTGCTATCGTCACGTATGCCGTCTTCTTCGCTGAACTCTGAGAGGGGGTAGACGTAGATGCCTTCCTCGTCTTTGTGGATGAACCAGACCTGATCCTTGCGCAGGAGGCGCTGGCAGTCGATGAGGTTGATATCATGTGCGGTGAAGATGAGCTGAGAGTTGGTGTTGAGCTCATTGTTGAACATGGCGACTATGGCACGTGTGAGCTTGAAGTGAATGCTACTATCGAGCTCGTCAACGATGAGGATGCGCCCCTCTGAGAGGGCTTCGATGATGTAGCTGGCGAGTGCAGCAATCTTCTTGGTGCCTGTGGAGTCAAAGAGCAGACTCGGGACGGCGACCCCCTTGTAGACGGAGACGAGGCTGAGCTGCTCAGGGATGTGGAGGACTCTCTCTGCGGGCTCATAGCGATCTTCAGCATAGATGAGGTTCTGCTGTTCGATCTCTTCCTCATTCAGGAAGCTGATGTCGTCGAGATAGAGGTCGGCATTGCGGACGAAATTCACGACCTTGTCGCGCAGCGAGTTCTTATTCTTGAGGATGTCTATGGTGCGCGAGAGAGGGATGTTGTTCATATCCACGATATCCATCTTGGCCGCGAGGCTGGTGAGGAGTTGCTTCGCCTCAGCTAGTAGGCTGTCTTTCTCGGCATCGAGTAGGTAGATGAGGATGTTGTCTGCGGAGAGCTTGGGCATGAGTGCTTCTAGGCTTGTGTCCTCGCAGCGGAAGAGTGCCTCTCGACGATCCCTTAGAAAGAGGCAGCGCTCACGTGGGGGAGAGCCCTTGTTTTCATAGATGAGCTCAATGAGGCACTCGCGCGCGTAACGATGCGTCTGTGTGTCGATGCTGAAGCTGTAGTCGTAGATGCGCCCAGTGTGAGTGAAGCGTATGGCGAGCTCGCTGAGGTCGTTGTCGGTGAAAAAGTTGCTGATATGCCCAGCTTCGCTTTTCTCAAGCACCGCCTTGATGACACGCAGGCACTTGATGAGGCAGGTTTTGCCTGTGTTGTTCTGCCCGAAGAGGCCTGCAACTTTCAGCAGCAGAGGGTGGTGGGCGGTGCTCGAAAAGAGGTTGTCAGGGAACTTGTGTATCGCTGAGCTCGCTTGCATGGAGAAGTCGATTTCCGTGCCAAATATGAAGCAGTTCTTCGCGCGTATTTCTAGAATCATCATGATGAAAAGCCCTTCCTAGGAAAGTGTATCATAAGCATGATAGGAGATAGGAGAATGCAATGCAATAAAAAAGCCTACTCAGTGAGTGAAAATTTCTTCTTTGTTCTCAGCGATTTTGCTGTTACAATGACCGCGCTATGCAACGTGGTCTACCCCATACCCTCACAGTAATCTTCGCGAGTTTCATTCTACTGAGCTGCTCTCCAGCCCCGCTCGACTATATCGATAGACCTGAGGTCGTGCAGGAGCGTCATTCCCTCTATGATGATCTTCTCTCCCTGCTCCCACCCGAGGATAGGAAGCAGAAAAAGGCACAAGAAGAGGCTCGCTGGCTAGCTGATGTGGGTTTCAAGGCTGGGGCTGGTATCTCGCGCGTGTACGACTCAAGCTTCCCTGGCTGGTCGGGGAATTACTTGGTGAATATGAAGTGGCAGCAACGCGGGCTGTGCTGGCACTACCAGCATGATCTCTTCGGTGAGTTGCGTCGCCGTGAGCTGACTTACTTCCGCATCGGCACCTGCTCACGTGATCGTAAGACGCGTCGCGAGCATAACTGCACTTACATTGCTGCTGAGGCTGGCGTATGGCCTAATGCTATGGTGCTCGACCCATGGGTGTATAATGGGCGCACAGAGGTGCATCGCGCATGGATACTGGATGAAGATGACTGGGAGGATACGCCTGAGTTGGCAGAAGAGCTCTCTATTATCTATCCTGAAGGCCATACCTTCCCCATCGAGTTCTGGTACTATATTCGCAACTCTGAGGGTATCTATGTGAACTTTAATGCTAAGAACATGCGCAACACTGAGCAGTACAAGTACATGTACGACTCCATGAAGAAGCAGCTGAAGCTGCGCAAGGGGAAGCCGACAAATTACTAAGGATGCTCTAAAAATGCAAATGGGAGGCGCGATGGCCTCCCATTTTACTTTTACGATTTCAGTGGTCTTGTGGCACGCGCTTAGCGGCTCATGTACCATTCATAGATGCGTCGCACGCCCTCTTGGATCTCGACCTGATGCTGCCAGCCAAGTGAGTGCAGCTTGGACACATTTGTCAGCTTGCGCATTGTGCCATCTGGCTTGCTACTATCGAAGCGTATCTCGCCTGTGTAGCTGAGGGTGGACTTGATGAGGTGAGCGAGGTCGGCTATGGTGATTTCCTTCCCTGTGCCGATGTTGATATGACAGTTGCGCACCTCTGTGCCCTCTGGCTTCATCTGGTCAAAGTCGACATGCTCCATGATGTAGACACTCGCATCAGCCATGTCCTCACTCCACAGGAACTCGCGTAGGGGCTTGCCTGTCCCCCAGAGCTCGACACGATCCGCAAAAATCCCGTAGTGCGCTAGCGTGCTGACGATGAGATCGCGCTCACTCTGTGCGCCTACATCTCCTATGGGCATGAGCTCAAGGTCGCGTAGGATGCCCTCCCAGTTGCCCTCCATGAGGCACTTGGAGAGGTGGATCTTGCGCACCATGGCGGGGAGCACATGGCTCTTCACGAGGTCGAAGTTATCGAAGGGTCCATAGAGGTTTGTCGGCATGACGGCGATGTAGTTGGTGCCGTACTGGATGTTGAAGCTCTCGCACATCTTGAGGCCAGCTATCTTGGCGATGGCGTAGGGCTCATTCGTGTATTCCAGTGGGGCGGTGAGTAGTTCCGTCTCTGAGATGGGCTGATGGGCGTCACGTGGGTAGATGCAGGTGCTGCCAAGGAAGAGGAGCTTTTTCACCCCATGGCGGAAGCTCTCACCGATGACGTTCTGCTGGATCTGAAGGTTGTTATAAATGAAGTCTGCGCGGTACGTGTTGTTCGCAACGATGCCTCCGACATGAGCTGCGGCTAAGATGACGTAGTCTGGCTGCTCTGCATCGAAGAAGGCGCGTACCGCGGCTCCGTCCATGAGGTCTAGCTCCGCATGGCTGCGTCCGATGAGCTGGGTGTAACCCTTTGCCTCTAGGTTACGCCAGATGGCTGAGCCTACGAGGCCTCGATGACCTGCGATGTAAATCTTACTATTCTTTTCCATAGTGATATGAGTGATAAATGGGGGGGAGTGAAAAAACGAGGAGCGAAGGGCGATGACCCGACGCTCCTTCTAGCTAGCTTCTCCTTGCTTTGGGGCGGAGAAGCTCTGCATGATTATCTTTACGAGTGCTTGGTGCGATCATCGCATACCTTCTTCACATTCGCCATGTCGTGCTCCATCATGATGCGCACGAGTTCGGGGAACGAAGTGGAGGTAGGATTCCAGCCAAGAACGGTGCGAGCCTTTGTAGGATCACCGAGAAGTTGCTCCACTTCAGCAGGGCGGAAGAACTTCGGATCGACTTCGACGAGTACCTTGCCTGTGGCCTTATCGATACCCTTCTCATCGACACCTTCGCCTTGCCAGTCGAGCTCGATGCCAGCGTGGGAGAATGCGAGGGAGCAGAACTCACGCACCGTATGCATCTCACCTGTAGCGATGACGAAGTCTTCAGGTGTGTCGTGCTGGAGCATGAGCCACATGCACTCCACATAGTCGCGAGCATAGCCCCAGTCGCGGAGAGCATCGAGGTTGCCCATGTAGAGCTTATCTTGAAGACCAGCGGCGATGCGGCTGGCAGCGAGAGTGATCTTGCGCGTGACGAAGTTCTCGCCGCGACGCTCGCTCTCGTGGTTGAAAAGGATGCCATTCACCGCGAACATGCCGTAGGACTCACGATAGTTCTTTGTGATCCAGAAGCCATACTGCTTGGCAACACCATAGGGGGAGCGTGGGTAGAATGGGGTCGTCTCGCGCTGGGGTACTTCTTGTACCAGACCGAAGAGCTCGGAGGTAGAGGCTTGGTAGATGCGGCATGTATCGCTCATGCCCAGCATGCGCACAGCTTCAAGCATGCGTAGTGTACCGACCGCGTCACACTCTGCGGTGTACTCAGGCACATCAAAGGAGACCTTTACATGGCTCTGGGCAGCGAGGTTATAGATCTCATCAGGCTTGATCTCTTGGATGATGCGGATGAGGGAGCTAGAGTCAGTCATGTCTCCGTAGTGGAGATTCACCAGACGCTGCTTTTTCATATCGCGTACCCATTCGTCGAGATAGAGGTGTTCGATACGCTCAGTGTTAAAGGAGGAGGAGCGGCGGATAATGCCGTGAACCTCATAGCCCTTAGAAAGTAGAAACTCAGCCAAGAAAGAACCATCCTGACCAGTGATACCGGATATCAATGCAACCTTACTCATATGTGTATTTTATTATGCTAACAGGCTGTCTAAATTGTTAGAACAGCTTGGTGTAGGCGTTAACTACGAGTAAGAGTAGCACAGTTAAGCCACAGCGTCAATAATTACTTATCACTTGTTGTCGATGTGTGGCAGAATTTAATATCATTGACAAATCTCTTCTGCTCGTTATAATCTCCGCAAGGGGTAAAACAGCCCCGTTATGAGACCATGGAACCTATTTACGAAGGAAAGGCAAAGAGACTGTTCACCACTGATGATCCCAATGTACTGCGCATGGAGTATAAAGACTCCGCTACAGCATTCAATGCTCTGAAGAAAGAAGACTTTGAAAATAAGGGTCGCTTTAATAAGGCTATCACTCTCATTATCTACCGCATGTTTGAAGATAAGGGTGTGCCTACCCACCTCGTTGCTGACGTCGATGAGATTAACCTCCTCGTGAAGCGCGTTTCCATCCTGCCTCTTGAGGTGATCGTGCGCAATGTCGCTGCTGGCTCATTCTCCAAGCGCATGGGTGTAGCAGAGGGTACTGCTTTCCAGAAGCCTATCGTGGAGTTCTCCTACAAGGATGACGCACTGGGCGATCCCTTCATTAACGACGACTACGCACGTGAGCTCGGAGCAGCTACAGAAGAAGAGTGCGCCTTCCTCAAGAAGATGGCTCTCATCATCAATGAGGTGATGATTGAGTTCTTCCTCAAGGCAAATCTCCGTCTCATCGACTTCAAGATTGAGTTCGGTCGCCTTGCTAGTGATCCTAGCACCATCATCCTCGCTGACGAAGTATCTCCTGATACCTGCCGTCTCTGGGATGTTGAAACAGGCAAGAAAATGGACAAGGACCGCTTCCGCCAAGATATGGGCGAGTTCATGGAAGCTTATGAAGAGGTGCTCAACCGCCTCAACAAGTAAGCCGCAGCTCTATCTTCATCACAATAATTGATACTTTCATACCACCTTCTACGTCCTCGTATACGAAGAAGGTGGTTTTTTTCTTCCCCCCCTTCTTAGCTTAGATACAACGATATGGCAACGATCAAATTAGAAGTTCTCAGCCGCTTTCAGGCTCCCGAAGATGCCAATAAGCTGCTCTACACACCACTGAGCAGTCATCAGCTGACCTCCCGCCACTCCCGTCTCTACTCAGTAGAGGTAGAGGGTGATGCAGACGCCGCTCGCCAATACCTACGCAGCGTGCTAGTCGATGAGATCTCTCAGCAGGTTGAGCAAGACGGAGCTGCCGCCCTCACAGGCGAACTCTTCAGCATCAGCTACGGCATCAAGGCAGGCGCACTCGATCTTGAAAAGGAAGCCATCCTCACCAACTACCGTGGGCGCACAGGTCTCGGCTTCACCATCGAGCAGCTCAGCATCTCCCAGAAGGTCTACATCTTCGGTGAGGCTAACGCCGATGATGCCGAGATGCTCAGCGCGAAGTTCGCACGCAACATCTGCAACCCCGCAGTCCACACCTGGACCATCGCTTAATCAAGCTCCATTTACCATTTTTTCACCTCTACACAACCATGGCCATATACCGTCATATCCCCATCCGCGAACTCAGCGCCGATGAGCTCACGAATCTGAGCAAGAACATGAAGCTCTCACTCTCCACGGAAGACATGCTCTGCGTGCAAAAGATCTTCTGCGAGATCGAGCGTGAGCCGACCGATGTCGAGCTCGAAGTGATCGCCCAGACCTGGTCTGAGCACTGTAAGCACCGTATCTTTGGTGCGACCATTACGCATACTATTGATGGCAAGGAAGAAACCATCAACAGCATTTACAAGACCTGCATCAAGGCTCCTACACGCCAGATCATGGAGCAGAAGCCCGACTTCGTGCTCAGCTGCTTCGTGGACAACGCAGGCTTCATCACCCTTGACGATGAACTTTCCATCTGCCTGAAGGCAGAGACACACAACCACCCCAGTGCTATCGAACCCTACGCTGGTGCGAACACAGGCATGGGTGGTGTGATACGTGACATTCTTGGCGCGGGTAAGGGTGCAAAGCCCATTGCCAACCTGGATGTCTTCTGCTTCGGTGCTCCTGATACACCAGAAACAACGATCAAGGGCAATAACGTCATCCATCCACTCGGTATCATGCGTGGTGTCGTGCACGGTGTGCGCGACTACGGTAATCGTATGGGTATCCCCACGACCAGCGGTGCTATCCAGTTCGACCCCACCTACATTTACAACCCTCTCGTGTACTGCGGTACAGCAGGTGTGATCCCTCGCAAGGACATCGACAAGGAGATGAGCCCAGGGCTCGCCATCGTTGTTATCGGTGGACGCACAGGTAAGGATGGTCTCCATGGAGCGACCTTCTCCTCAGCAGGCATGGGCGAAGACTCCCACGTCGAAGACCAACAGGCCGTCCAGATCGGTAATCCTATCGAAGAGAAGAAGTGCCTCGACGTCATTCTCGAAGCACGTGAGCGCGGGCTCATCGAGTTCATCACCGACTGTGGTGCTGGTGGCTTCTCCTCAGCAGCTGGAGAGATGCTCTCTGAGACAGGCGGTAACCTCTACCTTGAGCGTGCCCCATTGAAGGAGGAGAACATGGACTCATGGCAGATCTTCCTCTCTGAGTCACAAGAGCGCATGGTGCTCGCCGTCAAACCTGAGAATACAGCTGAGCTCCAGAAGCTCGCTGACACCTTCCAGACTGAGATGACCATCCTCGGTGAGTCCAACGACTCGGGCATCCTTCGCGTCTGGCACGACGGAGAACTCGTCTGTGAACTGGACAATAGCAAGCTTCATGAAGCACCGACCAAGTACCTGACCGCCACCTTCAGCAGCCCAGCCTCCCTCACAGGAGTTGCGCTTGACGACAGCCAGCTCGCTGCCGACCTGAAGGAAGTCTTCGCTGACTTTGCCATCGTTTCTCGTGAACCCATCATCCGTGAATACGACCACGAGGTGCAGGGCAACACCATCCTCAAGCCACTTGCAGGTGCGAGCGGTGATGCTCCTCAAGACGCCTCCGTCATCGACATTGATGGTAGCGAGAAGCTCATGGGTCTCGCGCTCTCCATCCTTCCTGAGTGGGGCAAAACAGACCCCTATGCGATGGGTACAGGCTCAGTGGACGAAACCGTCCGCCAGCTCATCCTCGCAGGTACAAACCCAGACAAGATCGCACTGCTTGACAACTTCTGCATGGGCAACCCTGAGACACCAAGCGAACTCGGCAAGCTCGTCGAATGCACGAAGGCGATTCGCGATGCGGCACTTGCCTTTGAAGCACCTTATGTATCCGGCAAGGACAGCTTCTACAACTACTTCGACACAGAAGAAGGCCCAGTAAACATCCCTGTCACCTTCCTCTGCTCTGGCTTCGGTGTCGTAGAGAGTGCCGACCACGTCCGTGGCAGCTCCCTGCGTCAGGTAGGCAGCCAGCTCTTCCTCATCGGTAACACTGAAGATGAAATGGGTGCTTCCGTCTATGCTCGCATCAAGGGTGTGGCAGACTGCAAAGTGCCACAGACTGACTGCGTGCAAAACTTCGCCATGTACAAGGCCTACTACAAGGCGCTCACGACAGGGCTCATCCTCTCAGCACATGATATCAGTGAGGGTGGACTCGCTGTTGCAGCCGCTGAAATGGCCTTCTCAGGCAAGGGGGCTGTCAGCATCGATCTCGACCAGATCCCCACAGAAGGAAGCTGGAAGAATCTCGTTGTCCCCTGCTTCTCAGAAAGCACAGGTCGTATCCTCGTTGAAGTAGACGAGAGCATGGCTACTGAGTTCGCCTCTGCTATGGAGGGCTTCCCCTGCGCACGCATCGGTGAGGTCGTCTCGGGCGACACGCTCACACTGAGCAGTGGCGGAAAAGCCGTTCTCGAAGCCAGCCTCACCGAGCTCAAACATATCTGGAAGAGCGGTCTTACCCCTTATTATTAAACAACCCCTTTTATTCAAAGAAAGACTCAAGAAAATGCCTCACGCACTTCTATTAAAATACCCCGGCACGAACTGTGATGTGGAAACTGCACGTTCGCTCAACGTCGCTGGCTTCTCCACACAGGTGCAGCCCATCGCTACGGCCACACCAGCCATGGTGGAAAAGGCGCAAATCGTTGTCTTCTCAGGTGGCTTCTCTTATGGAGACTATGTGATGAGTGGACGCCTTGCGCAGCTGGAAACAGAGCGTTTCCTCGGCGACGCGCTGGTAAAGCACTATGATCAGGGTGGCTTCCTCTTCGGTATCTGCAATGGCTTCCAGATCCTCACCAAGCTTGGCATCCTGCCCAAGGCCTCTCTTATCTGGAACAAGAGTGAACGCTTCGAATGCATGTGGGACAAGCTCGTAAAGGTTGCCCCGAACAGCCCCTACACGACCTATCTCCCAGAGAACTTCGAGCTCCCTTCAGCTCACGCAGAAGGACGCCTCGTCTGTGAGCCTGGTGATGCGGAGAAGTATCTGGCCAGTGGCTGTGTTGCGCTCCAGTATGCTGACAATCACAATGGCTCAGAGCAGCGCATTGCTGCCCTCCAAGACCCTAGTGGTCGTGCGATGGGTCTCATGCCTCACCCAGAGCGATTCCTCAAGCCCATGCACCACTACGATCCTGACTGGGATGGTGACCCGAACTGGGGCTGGGGCTACTACTTCTTCAAGGGAGCATATGATGCCCTGAAGTAAGACTCAGTTGCTTCTAAACCTATCGAGAGCCAAATGCTGCAACCATGCGCATTTGGCTCTTTTTTGCCATCCTCAAGTAGTATATCACTAGCTCAAAAAAAGCCCGCACCTCATAGTGAGATGCGGGCTGCATGAGTTAAAAGTCGCTCTTAGGCTGCTGCCTGACGGCGGCGGCGTGCGAGGAGACCTGCGAGAGCAAGCAGGCTCAGTGTAGCTGTGCTAGGCTCTGGGATATAGAGCATGATGTTGCCACCTGTGCCACCATTGGTGAAGCCGAGAATACCCTGTGTGAAGGCTCCGTTATTAATATCGAGTGTGATATTTGTGTAGTCGAGGGCTGGGTCGAGACTGGTGATTCCATCAAGTTCGAATACCACGATCTCACCATTGTTGTAGGCTGCGTTGAATGCGTCGAGCTGAGCTGTATCCATCAGGATGTCCAATGTGAGAGAATCGGTCGTAGACTGCACGATAGCTGCGTTTAGGCCTGAGATGGTGAAGGCTTGCACATTCTCCTCTGTCGTTCCCTGAGACGTTTCAAATGTAGGGAGCTTGCCCGCATCAACAACTGTTGATCCTGTCATTTCGATGTTCACGTAGCTCACGGTAGCTCCTGCACCAGCAGTTACTTGAGTGGCGGCATCGAGGGTGACATTATCCAGTATGACGTTGCTACTGCTTTCAAGCACGAGATCGACTCCCACTGTTGAATTGCTGATGGTGATGTTACCAGCCAGTGTCAGATCGCTTCCTGCCGTGCTCTCTACGATATTACCTGTCAGTGTGGCGGATTCACCAGCGGCTGTAGAGATCTTGGCAGAGCTGTACATGTGGATATCGTTTCCAGCACTCACGCCATCAGCGAGAATGAGCTCGGTGTTCGCATTCATCTCGATTTTACCTGTACCAGCAGCTGTATTAGAGCCGAGCTTGAGTGTATTGTTCTCAGAGATGCTTGTTCCTCCTGAATAGCTGTTCGCGTTATTCAGGGTGACTGTTTCTGCTGAGGCGATGACTACCTGACCAGCACCACTGATAGCACCAGCATTGCTTGCGCGTGTAATAGTAGTGTCGTTGTTGAATATCAGTGTGGAATCTTCTTCTTCAAGCACGATGTCGGTATTCCAGACTGCACCTTGGCTGAACTCCACCGTCGCATTCGCGACTCGGAGTACCTGCTTGCCCGCAGCAGCAGTGTCGTTCTGACCGACACCATTAAGCGTGAGCTTTACTGGGGTATCAGCAGATGCGGAGCGCACGAGGAAGTCTCCCATGCGAGAGTTGTGCAAGAACTCACCTCCGTAGACCGTGTCTACTGACATTTGCAAATCAACGTGACGTGTAGAGACATCAGGGCTCCAGTCATAGCGGAAATTCCCTGAACCAGACAGGGAGCTCAGATAGAGGGTCTCAGGTGTGCTGTTCTGCGATGCTAGCACGAGTACTGAGCTTGTCCCGAGGGTCAAGTCGATGCGGGGTGCTGTGGCAGCTGTTTGCTCTGCAGCAGATGTCCCGTCTAGGTAGAGTACTGCGCGACCGCTGGTTGCTAGATTAATATCTCCGTCGAAGAGGTCTTCATCATCGAGCTGAATTCTGAATTTCCACTCACTTGTGTTATTAATATTCAAGGTGCCAGAGCCAGTGAAAATTCGGAAGGTAGTCGAGTTTGCGTCCGCCTGTGTCTGGTTGAAGGTGACGCCTTCGCCTATTTCGAGTCGTGTGATCTTAGCCCAGTTATCATGGCTGAAGGTGCCCTCGCCAGATAGGTTGAGCGTGTGATTATTGAGGTTTGACGCGTTGGTGAGATTGAGCGTAGAGTTATCCGTTAGCTCGACATTGAGGGCTGTTCCAGTTGCGAGCTGCACTTTTGTTCCGTCTAGTGCGATCGTTCCACCACCATGGGCGGCTAGTGTACCGCCATTGATGAGCAGATTGCCTGTGCCAAGGGAGGCTGCCTGATCGATGGAGAGAGTACCACCATTCAGGGTAACGCCTCCGCTGAAGCTGTGCGCACCTGTTATTTTCAGCATGCCAGCACCGTTTTTTTCGAGCGACGCTAATCCTGCTATAGAAGCACCAGCCGCACTGTCGAATTGCGTGTCACCGACACCTGATACGGAGATCGTGCCTGCAGGTGTTACTGTGCCAACGATGTCAACGATGTTCGTTGTGTTCTCAACCTCATTTGTGAATGATGCCGTGTCACCGTCAGCGAAGTTTTGATCACCATCCCAAGGTGTCTCACCAGCGTCCGTGCTCCATGTGCCAGTTGGGCTGCTCCAGTTTACGGTCTTTGCGCCAGCAAGAATGGTCATCACGAGGTCGTTACCTACGAATTCAAGACTATAGGAGCTGCTGCTACCTTCTAGCGTGATATCGAAAACGCTGGTATCAAGGCTAGAGAGACCCTCAGCAGAAAGGAGGGTGAACTCAGTTCCCGTGATAAAACCCGCGGCAGAGGATATGTTCAGGTTTAGCGTGCCTGATTCTTCAAGTGTGAGCCCTGATAGCGTGAGGGATGTGCTGCCAGCGACTACATCGAGATTGATCGATGAGCCAGTAGCCATGCTTAGGTTCGTACCTGTTATCGATGAGCCATTCTGCACGTCGAGTGTACTGCCTGTGGCAAAAGAAAGTGTTCCTGTAAGACTGGAAGTGACAGAGGAATCTAGAGTGAGGCTTGAGCCGCTATTCATCGTGACGGATGTATTCGCGGCGACGTTGAAGCTTCCACCCGTGACACTTACTAGGCTGTCTACGGAGTAGCTAGAGGCTGTGTCGGCGGTACCACCTGTGAATGTGAGGCCCTTTGCTGCGATTTCAGCATTTTTGATCGTGCTTGCTCCACCTGTGAGGTTGTAGGTGAGGGCTGTCGCTCCCAGAGAGATATCTCCTGTTCCTGAAACTGTTTCACGCGCAGTGCCATTGAAGTTCAGGATGAGACCACCGCTCGTTTGACCAGAGGATGGGTTACTGATGATGCTACCTGTGTAGGCTGACATATTGCCAGTGAAGTTGTAGGTATTGGTGGCGGTGCCGCCCTTCCAAACATTGAATATCAAGTTGCCAGAGCCTGTGACAGCAGAATTAAAGGTGTATAAGCCACCATCAAACCCATCACTAATGGTCCATTGCTGGATGACGATAGACTCAGCATTGGCAGTTCGCGCGGTCGTTCTCGGGTCGGGGAGGTAGAAGTTGACTGCATTCACCGTTACAGTGCCCGTGTCGGTGAATAAGTTGCCAGCTGTTCCTGTGCCTGTTACTGTCGAATCAGCATAGGCGCTAGATGCACCTAGTAGGTAGGTCGCAAGGAGTGCAGTTAGTAGTTTGGTTGGTATTGTTATTTTCATAGTAATGCTATTTCAGGCTATTAGACTTCTCGAGTCTGTTGCAATTATCGCATGTTTAATTTTTGTTAGAAATAAAAAAATCTGTCAACGATAAAATAATCATTATATTACGTACTGTATAACGCGCAGTTTAGCTATTGTCTTATGAATTGGGGGGGGCTTTCAACGCATTCGCTGGAAGAGTGGTTGTTTGGGTTGCCCTATTTGTTTTGCCATATTGGAAAAAAATGAGTTTTCATGTAGATTTCTTTGGCAAAAATACGTATTATATGGCAGAGGTGTACAAATCTGACATGCGCCTCTAACAAGATTTATGCTTAAAAAAATTATTTTTCTCGTGTTGCTCATCGCTATAGGCGTAGGAGCGTGGTTTTGGTGGAATCAGGAGGAAGAAGCTGAAACTGTGTTCACTACGGTTAAGCTGGAGCGAGGTGACTTTGTGAGTAAAGTCCAGTCCACAGGCACACTAGAGCCCAAGGAGCTCGTGCCAGTTGGGGCGCAGGTTACAGGTGAAATCCTCGAACTGGGTCGCGACACTGATGGGAATATAGTGGACTATGGTAGCCAAGTGAAGGCAGGTCAGCTCCTCGCACGTGTGGATGATACGCTTGTCGAGCTAGCGATCCAATCCTCTGAAGCGAGTGTTGCACAGGCTGAGGCCAATATCGCATCTGCTGAGGCAAACATTATTAAATCAGAAGCTGCCATCGCCCAAGCAAAGGCGAATAAGGATAAGGCAAATCGTAATCTCGAACGTGCGAAAAAGCTCGGTATCGGTGAGGCTCTCTCGGAAGTCACCTATGATGACTACGTCGCGCAGTCAGAGAACGCTGATGCAGCATACGAATCATCCATCGCCCAATTGGCTGTGACAAAGGCTAGCCTCAAGCAATCCGAAGCCCAGCTCGCAAGTGCAAAGAGCAACCTCGCGCGAGAAGTGCGCAACCGTGAGTACACACGTATCAAACCCCCCGTCGATGGCACGATCATCGTGAGGCAGGTGAATATAGGGGAAACTGTAGTTAGTAGCATGAGCACCTCCGTGCTCTTCCTTGTTGCGCACGATCTGCGCGAGATGGAAATCTGGGCGAGCGTGAACGAAGTCGACATAGCCTACATCAAGCCTGGGCAAAAGGTGATCTACACCGTCGATGCCATGCCCAACGAGGAGTTCGTCGGTACGGTGAACAAGGTGCGTCCGAACGCAACCATGAGCTCGAATGTGGTTACCTATATCGTTGAAATTGATATAACGAACCCTGAGCTTCGTCTGCTGCCTTATATGAGCTCGAATGTGAACTTCATCGTCAATGAGCAAAAGGATGTCATGATGATTCCTGATGCCGCCTTTGAGTTCAGAGCTATCCCTAGCCTGATTGATCCTGCAGCACAAGCTGCGATGGAGGGGCGCCGCGCGGGGCGAGGAGAGGGACCCCCTAAGGGTGCAGGAGGTTCACGCGCTGGTGCTGGCAAAAGATCAGACGCAGCCGAGAAGAAGAATATTTCTACGATTTGGAAGCGCACCGCAGAGGGTAAGATTACTCCTGTGCGTGTCCAGCGTGGCGACTCAGACGGCTCACGCTCGGTTGTCACTCTGATGCCTGGTCAGGAGTTGACATCTGAAGATGAGATCGTCACAGCGGTGCAGTTTGTTTCACCAGAAACTGGCGCAAAAGGCTCTAACCCCTTTGGCATGGAGCGTCCCAAGAAGCGCGAGCGTGGTACAGGTGGAGCAGGTGGTGGTAAGCCCTAACACGAAGCTAATCTATGATCAAGCTGCGTAATATCACTAAGGTTTATCACCTAGGCGAGATCGATCTTCCTGTGCTCAAGGGTATCTCTATTGATATCAAGGAGGGCGAGTTCGTCTCTCTTACGGGAGCGTCTGGCTCGGGGAAGTCGACGCTGATGAACATTCTAGGCTGTCTCGATCGCCCCACCACTGGTGAGTTCTTCATCGCGGGGAAGGATGTCGCCCAGTACGATGTAAATGAGCGCGCGAAGCTGCGCAATGAACGCATCGGCTTCGTCTTCCAGAACTTTAATCTCTTAGCACGCACCACCGCGCTGGAGAATATCATGATGCCGGCGAACTATGCACACCCTGCACGCAGTGCTGCAGATATAAGGGCTCATGCCATGGAGCTCATTGAGCTAGTGGGATTACAAGACCGCTATCATCACACGCCAGCACAGCTATCGGGTGGTCAGCAACAGCGCGTTGCTATCGCGCGTTCGTTGATTAACAACCCTAGCATTTTGCTCGCGGATGAGCCCACAGGCAATCTCGACTCGACCACCTCGGTGGAGGTGATGCGCATGTTCCGAGAGCTTAATCGAGAGAAGGGGATTACGATCATCATCGTTACGCATGATCCGAAGACAGCTGCCTATACAGATCGCGCGATCAACATGGTGGATGGACTTATTGCCGAGGGGATAGCTTCCGAACTTAACATAGAATTGTCAAAATGAAGCCCTGGGTACTCTTTTTAACCTGTTTGCGCGCGCTGACGCGTAATCCGATGCGTGCTACACTCACCGTGTTGGGTATTGTCATCGGTATTGCTGCCGTGGTGGCCATCTCCGAGATTGGAGAAGGCTCCAAGAAGCTCGTTGCGGATCAAGTAGCCTCACTTGGTGCGGGGAAGATCATGGTCTGGGGTGCCTCAACGCGTACAGCGGGAGTCAGCTCAGGCAAGGGGGGGCGCGCCTCGATGAAGCCCGGTGATGCTGAGGCTATCATGGCAGAATGCGCTGACGTGATTAATTACGCGACACCAGTCGTGCGTAGTAGTGGTCAAGCCATCGTGGATGGGAGGAACTGGAATCCGGGCAGCATCGTTGGTGGGAATGAATACTACCACCATATCGATAACTGGGAGATCGTATCTGGTCGCTTCTTTAACAAGGAAATGGTGGATGAGTCTGCTCGTGTCTGCGTCATCGGGCAAACCATCGTCAAAGAGCTCTTTGATGGAGAAGATCCCATTGGTAAGAATCTGCGCATACGCAACGTCGTTTTTACCGTCATTGGCACCTTGAAGACAAAGGGTGCAGGTCACAACGGCCAAGATCAGGATGATGTCATCATTCTCCCATGGACCAGTGTGCGTATGCGCCTGCAAGGATCACCTAGCGTAGCGCAGATGAGTGCAGTTACGGCAAAGGCGAACACAGGCGTGAGCGTGCACAATACCTATCCAGCCACAGGCGTGAACTACTATGCAGGCATAGACATCCAAGCCTATGGCAATGCGCCCCACCCCCTGCGCACCAAGACCGTGGACTTCGTCATGTTCCAAGCTAAGGACAAGGAGAGTAGTGCTGCCGCGATTAACGCAGCCGTTCCCATTATACGTCGCCAGCATGGGCTCAAGCTAGGTCAGCTTGACGACTTTGAGATTCGCGACAGCGCACAGTTCACGAACGCGCTCACCAACATGACAGAAGCGATTAGCACCCTACTTCTCATCGTAGCCATGATCTCGCTCGTGGTCGGTGGTGTGGGTATCATGAATATCATGATGGTCTCCGTGACTGAGCGCACGCGAGAGATTGGGCTGCGCATGGCCGTGGGCGCTCGCCCACGTGATATCATGTACCAGTTCTTGTTGGAGGCGGTGCTACTTTGTATTGTCGGTGGTATCATCGGTATCCTCTTAGGACGCGCGGCTTCGATGATCGTTAGTGCGAAGCTGGGATGGGTGACCACCATGTCCATTGATGCCATCATTCTCTCCGTTTCTGTATCCGTGATCATTGGTCTCGTCTTTGGCTGGTATCCAGCATGGAAGGCCTCACGCATGGATCCCATTGATGCACTGCGTCACGAATAATTCACCACCTCATTCACATAGTCACATATATGTCTTCTTTTTCCTATTCCATCCTGCCTCTGATTATCCTCGCGCTCAGCCAGAGTTCCTGTAGCTTCGGGCCTGACTTCACAGGGGCAAAAGCACCTGAACTCCCCATCACTTGGGTGAATGCCATGCCACCTGCCAGTGCGGAAGGCGACTTAGCTCGCTGGTGGAAGCAGTTTGGCGACAGTCAGCTCGACTCCCTGCTTGATACCGCCTTCACGAACAACCCCGACATGATCCAAGCAGCTTTGAGTATCGAGCAAGCGGAGGCTAGCCTGCGCAGCACGCGCTCTGGTCTCTTCCCCGGTCTCTCTGGTAGTCTCGGCGCTACCAATGCCGGCGACTACGACAGCTCTACCTCTCATGGGCGGTGGAATGGTGGGCTTTCCGCCTCATGGACTCCTGATATCTGGGGAGCTACTCGACGCGAGATAGAAGCAAGCTTTGCATCATTAGGCTCGACCAAGGCTGCGGCTGATGCAACACGCACAGCACTCGCCTCACAGATCGCTAGCAGCTACTTCCAGTGGATCACCGCCAAGGAGAACCTGCGCATTGCAAACGAGCAGCTTGAGTACCAAGAACGCACCTATCGTGTTGTTGCCCAGCGCAAAGCTGTGGGTATGAGTGCCTCACTTGACCTAGAAGAAGCACGCGCTACGATCGCATCGACACGCTCATCTATTCCGCGATTCGAGGCGAACATACGCAGCTATGAGAACAGCCTTGCCCTCTTGCTTGGTACGACGGTAAACCACATCTCACTGAAGATGCCACGCGCCTCCGTTTACAACAAGATTCCTCGCATCCCGATGAATCTCCCATCAGATCTCCTGCGTCGTCGACCTGACATCATCCGCGCGGAGAATCTCCTGCACGCCTCAACGGCACGTATCGGTGTCTCCGTGGCGAACCTCTTCCCGCGCATTTCTCTGACAGGCTCGACCTCTGGAAATGCAGGCACTGACTTCGCCAGCTTCTGGGCGAGTACGGGCTGGAGCTTGGGCGCGAGTGTCTCGCAGACCCTGCTGAACCGCACCTCCTTAAATGCGGCGGTTGACATAGCAGAGATCCAGCAGCTCAGTGCAGCGCAGGACTATCGTCAGGTCGTGCTCGCAGCCTTCTCGGAAGTAGAAGACTCACTCATCACCTATGCACAGCTCACCAAACAGCTACCCGAACAGGTGAAGATACGTGACGCGAACAAGAAAGCCGCAGAACTCTCACTGCGTCTCTATGAGGTAGGGCACACAGACTTCCTGAACGTGGCTTCTTCAGAACGCGCATGGCTCTCCAGCGAGCTCACTCTGATCACAACACGTCAGCAGATACGCATCGAGCTTGCAAAGCTCAGCACTGCGATGGGTGGTGGTTATGAGGTGAAGAAGTGACGTGAGTCACCATTAGAGATATTGTCGCGCCCTCTCAGATATACAAACTGAGAGGGCGCGTTTTTTTAATATCATCTAAAAAACTGATTTTTATAAGATTGTGAGAGATGTGTAAAAAAACCGCAAAAAACTTTTAAAAGATACTTGACGCGCGGTTCAGTTTTATATATACTTCCGCCACCCCAACACGGGAGC
>CAYJML010000019.1:0-36051 GCA_964371515.1 uncultured Akkermansia sp. | reverse complement strand
GAATGCAGGAAATGCTTCAGAGCCAACCTCAACAAAGCCTTCAACACCAGTCACGCGAGTTGCTGTAGTATCGACGCGCTCTGTAGCTGAAACTGGACGAAGATGGAACACCGTTGTGCCCATGAATGTGTATGTGTTAGCACCTGATGCAAATGCGTATGCGGTCACGCCATTTCCTACGACTTCTTCTGAATCACCCCCAGAGGAGCAAGAGGTCATATTCATAGACATCCCGAAAATGAGAGCACCCATTCCAATCAACTGAAATACTGATTTCATAATATAATATTTTTTAGAATTTTCACTTGCTAGTATTAGAGAGAATTCACTCTAATGGCGTAGCGCTTGCCGTAGATCTGTTCTTGATAGTCAGTGTTTTCACCGCCACTATCTTCACCAGGCTGCGCCACGGTACCTTCGGAACCATTTGCTTGAATATCTACAACATTCGTTTGGAAGTTAAATGTAAAGACGAGACCTGCAAGAACGTTCCCTACACCGATACCTCTCAGTCCGAGAGCTTGGATAATAGCATCATCATTCTGCCCCCCTGTGGATGCGAAAGTCACTTCCATGCGAGCACCTGTAGGAGGGTCGCCGATGTCAGCGCTACCGTAAGTAATATACTCACAGCTTACCTGTACAGGAGACGGTGCAACACCGATTCCGCCCACGGTCAAATTCGCAAAGACAGCAGCTCTATCTGTGATCTGATCTGGAGGAGTCATGAGGATCTGAGGTTGAATGAGGACAGAGCCCGCAGAGATAATTTCAAAACTTCTGCTAAGGCTCGCGAACTCACTAACAGTCATCACGCCTGGGAAGTTCCCACCGTTTTCGCTGTCAGATGATCCTGAGCTGCAAGAAGTCAGCACCGCTAGTGGCGACACCATAGCTAAAGCACCGAGCGCGAGAGCACAAATCTTTTTTGAATAATTCATATAGTTTAGTTGTTAATTAGTCGTTTATAGGAGCAGCGTTCATCGCAACAACTTTAAATTCCGTTTGAAGCATGTCTAAAAGCACCCATGCTCCGAGCGATTTGTTCGTAGAAGGAAGCCCATCAAAGCTTGTCCAGCTAGCGAAGACCTCATTAAAATCTTCACTGGGTCTAGCCACTACGCTTGTCTGCACAGATGCGTAGGGGGTAAAGCCGAAAAAGAAATTAATCGTAGAACCTTCTGGCAGCGCATAGGGTTCGCCAGTCTCATCATTTTCTATTCTCACACCCAATGCGCTAAGAACAGATATCATGGACTGAGCTGCAGGCTCAACAAAAACAACTTGAAGAGATGCACTGCGTGGAAAATCACCATCAGCTGCCTCGGGAGTATAGACGAAATTCACAGGTGTACTCACTCCACCCACGCTCATAACACCAGCCGTACCACCAACAGAAGGAATAAGCTCAATATCAGGACCGAAGCTTGAGCGCATGCTAAATTTATACTCGCCAGATTCAAACTGAGCAGTATTCATAGTCCACACACCTACGATCGTAGAACTCTCTTCGTCCGAAGAGGAGTCGCAACTAGACTGCATAACTGAAAGGGAAGCGAGAGAGAGCCCTAGACAGATGGTCGCACTAAATTTATTAAATAGTTTCATGGCTGTTGTCAATATACGAACCGTACACAAATCATCCAAATCAGTCAAGAAAAAAATCACGTTTTAAACTGCTACAAGTAAAAAAAAGATTTTTTCTTGACAACAGCTAAAAAAACAGCTAAAAAATAGACATAATTCTCTTGCCATTAATGGAGATTCGTAGCATGGCGCTAGTATCTCTCTAATCTTTAGAGCATTCAGCGCCCGCCCGCTACATCTTTACTATCTCAATCAAGTTACTCAAATGTTTAAAAAACTATTTACGTTCTCTCATTTGCTCCTGCTAAGCTGCGCGACGCTCGGCATTGGTTCGCTTAGCTCCTGTAGTTCTGGTGCAGACAGTGAAGAGCAGCAGTTCGCAGGCTACATGACTCTCGCAGACTTTGCATCAGGTCGCAATGCCTTCTTTATTCGCAATGCCTATTTCCGTTTCTTCTTCGTGCGCTCCAGCGGTGATGGCACAGTAGCTGATTCGCAGTCGAGCAATGAGGTCGTCGTAACAGGCGAAATCGATGTTGACGGCGAGCTGTTCCCTGCAACCATGATTTATACGACGAACGAGCACGCCACCCCAGACGGCTTACCCTCAGTAGCCACCTTGGAAATCAGCTTGCAAGACTCAGCCGACACTACTGACACAGATCTGATCGAAGCAGTATTCCGCGATGTAGGCGACGGCGCAGGCACGACACAAATCACAGGCGAACCCATCGTATTCTCCTTTAATTTCAACCAAGGTCTTGGCACCCTAGAGTGCACTATATCCACAGAATTCACCTACATAGGTGATGACGGTAACTGGTATATCGGCACTGACTCCTCTGAGGAATCTCAGATTATCTCAGTGGGCGTGCTTCCTAGCACTGTGACCCCTGACTAATCCCACATAGGATTCAAGCAATTTTCCAGCAGGCGCACTCTTCGTGCGCCTGCTCTTTTTTTGCCATGAGTCGAGCTCCGCATTTAGAAAATCCTAAGAATTGACTTTGCAGCGCGAATAGGTTAAACTATTCGCGCTTTTTAGCATCATTTTTATGACAGCACAGGATTACCAAGTAGCCGATATGTCCCTCGCCGATTGGGGACGCAAAGAAATTCAAGTCTCCGAATACGAAATGCCTGGTCTCATGGCCTGTCGTGACAAGTATGGTGCAGCGAAGCCTCTCGCAGGTGTCCGCATCATGGGCTCACTACACATGACGATACAGACAGCTATCCTCATCGAGACGCTAGTAGAACTGGGCGCAGATGTACGCTGGGCGAGTTGCAATATATTCTCCACTCAGGATCATGCAGCCGCCGCCATCGCCGCCGCTGGAGTGCCTGTATTCGCGTGGAAGGGTGAGACACTTGAAGAATACTGGGACTGCACTTGGAAGGCTCTCAGTCACCGTGATGGTCTAGGCCCGCAACTCATCGTTGATGATGGCGGTGACGCCACTCTCCTCCTCCACAAAGGCTATGAGATGGAAAATGGCGACACTTGGGTTGACAGTCCCTCAGACAGCGAGGAAGAGGCCATCATTAAAGCACTCCTCAAGCGCATCGCTACCGAGCAACCGGGTGTTTTCCACCGCTGGATTCCAGAACTGAAGGGTGTCTCAGAAGAGACCACAACAGGCGTGCACCGTCTCTACCAGATGGAGCGCGAGGGCAAGCTGCTCATCCCAGCGATTAATGTGAATGACTCGGTAACGAAGAGCAAGTTTGATAACCTCTACGGCTGCCGCGAAAGCCTCACCGATGGCATCAAGCGCGCCACGGATGTCATGCTCGCGGGTAAGGTGGCTGTCGTCTGTGGCTACGGTGATGTCGGTAAGGGCTGCGCTCAAGCGATGCGCGGTCAGGGTGCCCAAGTCATCGTGACAGAAATAGACCCCATCTGCGCTCTACAGGCTGCTATGGAAGGCTACCGCGTCCTGACAGTGGAAGATGCACTCCCCTTTGCCGACCTCTATGTCACCACAACAGGAAATAAGGACATCATCACCCTGGAGCATATGCAAGGCATGAAGGATCAGGCTATCGTGTGTAATATAGGACACTTTGACAATGAGATCCAAGTAAGCCGCCTCCAGTCACTGGAGGGTATCACCTGCACCAACATCAAGCCACAGGTGGACAAGTACAGCTTCCCTGATGGGCATAGTATCTACTTGCTAGCCGAAGGACGACTAGTGAATCTCGGCTGCGCTACAGGGCACGCTTCCTTCGTCATGAGCAATAGCTTCACCAATCAGGTGCTCGCTCAAATTGCCCTCTGGGAGCAGCGTGATACCCCTACCCCACGCGTGGAGGTACTGCCTAAGCAGCTTGATGAAGAAGTCGCACGACTCCACTTGCAAAAGCTCGGAGTGAAACTCACCGTTCTCAAACCAGATCAGGCAGACTACATCGGTGTCGCTGTCGAAGGCCCTTATAAGCCAGACACATATCGCTATTAAGCATTCTCCCATCTACCACCCTCCTCATGCCTTCTGCTGTCCATAGAGAGATCGAAGCGGAGCTAGACTGGCTCTACGGCACGCAGCTCTTTGGCATGAAGCTGGGACTGGAGGGGATTTCTCAGCTTCTTCACCTCTGCGGGGTGGAGAAGCCTACCGCTCATACGCGCGTCATCCATGTCGCGGGAACGAATGGCAAGGGCTCGACCTGCGCTACCATAGAGCGCGTGGCGCGAGCTGCTGGCTACCGCACAGGACTCTTCACCTCGCCTCACTTAGTGCGCTTTCATGAGCGACTGCGCGTGAATGGTGAGATGATTTCTAATCAGACTCTTCTCAAGCACCTGCGCGAACTACGCACTCTTGTGAGCAAGAGCAATCTGACTCCTACCTTCTTTGAGCTCGTCTTCGCACTAGCCCTTCTCTACTTTTTGGAGCAGGGCTGCGATTTACTCATCCTAGAGACAGGCCTAGGAGGGAGGCTCGATGCGACGAATGCCTTAGCAAAAGATGTCGCAGTCATCACTCCTATCGGTCTTGACCACACACAATACCTTGGTGACTCATTAGCTGAGATAGCAGGAGAGAAGGCAGGCATCATCCGCACCAGCGTCCCTACTATCGCTGCCAAACAACAGCCAGAGGCCGCTCACGTCCTCGAAGCGCGCTGCGCCGAACTAGCCTCCCCTCTACTGAGCCCTCCTCCAGCTATTGATGAGAGCTGGTCTATCAGCCTCATAGGGCAGCATCAGCGGGAGAATACAGCTCTCGCGCTAGCAGCCTTACGCGCCCTGCCTGACTGGGAGGGACGAATCGACAGGGAAGGAGTAGCTGCAGCACTACGCGATGTGCACTGGGCAGGCCGCTTTGAGCACCTTTCTCTTCCTCGTGGGGCAGAGTTCATCCTAGACGGAGCTCATAATCCACATGCTATAGAGGCTCTCGTCAGTAGCTGGAAGCAGACCTACAATCAACCCACAGCATGCCTCTTCGCCTGCTCAGCAGACAAGGAGCTCGATCTCGTCGTTGATCTGCTCGATGAAATCGTCTCATCATGGCACCTCGCTCCTGTCAACTCTCCTCGCATCATGGATACCTCAGAGCTGGGTGCTATCATCTCAGAGCGTAGTAAGAAACCCCTATACTATCATGATAGTCTGGAGTCTAGCTTAGATGCCATGGATCCGCTCTCATCACCTTCTCTGGTTTGCGGATCCTTCTTCCTCATCGGTGAGCTGAAGGCTCTCTTAGAGGGAAGTCGCTATAGACAAACATCACAATAAACTGAACACCTATAACAGCACGCAAAAAGCCCCTCTCTACAGGAGAAAGGGGCTTTTTAAAATTTCATGTGAGAATCTCACATTAGGCCTGAGGAGCGTCCTGCTGGACTTCTACAAGGCGAAGTGGGGTACGGGAGATGAGCTCACCATCGAGTGTGAGGTCAACGCTGTATGTACCAGCCTTTTCGAACTTAAGACCTTGGAAGTTCATGATAAGGTTACGTGTGAGGAAGGATGCGCCTTCTGGAAGAGCTACCTTGAGGTCACCAAGGATAGGCATCTTAGGATCAAGTGCTGTACCATCTTCATCAACAATAGCGATACCGAGCTTGTGATCACCAGCATCTTCAGGTGTGAGGCAAAGGCGGAGTGCGAGTGCGCATGAAGGGTGAACGACAGGGAACTGACGTGCGAAAAGGGTATCGAATGCACCCTGAATGCAGAGTTTACCTTGATAGTCGGCAGCGTAGTCGCAAATAACGGCAACTTGTGTATCCATAATAATATTTCTTTAATTAGATTTAATAAAGTACTGGCAAATCTTGTTACCAATAGCTTGAACGTATCTATACTACCTATCTCAAAGAGTTGTGGCAAGAAAAAAATACTAGTACAGACAAATACAATAGAAAAAAATCAGTGTCTTAATCACTAATTTGCTTCACGTAAGATGCAAAAAGTAGTATAAGTCAGCTATGCCTATTTGCCCCCAATGCGATAGCTCTTTCCACAAGGGAGCTCGCGACACCTGTCCCATGTGCGGCTACAGCTTGGAGCTAGCCGACATGGTGTATGGCAAGGGCTATTACGACCTCAACCGCGTCACCGATCCTGCAGGCGCTCTCAAGCAAGATGAAGTAGACAAGCTCTCTTCCTTCCTAGAGCAGCTGGAGCGCAGAATCACACCAGCCGCCCTCGTGGTATTCATCACCGATCAAGGGCAGAGCACGCGCTTCACCCAGCACGCGCACTGGCTTCTCAATCATGGCAAGCTTAACCACGCCTCCTTTGGGAAACGCAGCATGGGCAAGGCTATCGAAGAATCCAGCAATAGAAGTCTCAAGGTGGACATCGGCGCCCAGACACCTACCGAGGTGAAGGCTGCACCTACTGAGCTCAGCTTATGGCTACGATTCTGGGCATCGCTCAAAGAACTCATCCAGAGACCCCAGCGATACGTCGAACCCCAGTGGATACTCATGCTCACTGTCGATGTGCAGTTAAACACAGCCTGCTTCACATGGGGCTACAAACTCGATCGCTACATCATTCCTCAGCAGCTAGAGAACTGCATCAAAGATACACGCTTGAGATTCCGCGAATCCCCACTGCTCCTCTGCATCAAAACGGTGCTACAAAAGGCCGTCAACACTATCGCCTCCAGCGCTGTGGATACAAATGTCACTCTGCGACGCGAGCTGCGGAGTCACGCCTCATCCGCAAGCATGGCATCACCTATCACTCATCCTTCGCGTGGACTCATCGACTTCTCACAAGTGATTAAGAATGCAGAAAGTCGAGCCGAGAAACTCGCTGCGCAAGCCAGCACTCAAGCAGCCAGCTCATCATCTGATGCAAAGCCACTCTCCGTTGCCCAGCCCCCATCTTCCCCACCGAAGAAAGCAGTGCCTCGTCGCACGAACTCACGCCGGCGCAGCTCAAGGAAAAAAGCGCATGAGGCGAAGCTTCCAAAGCCCTTCCTTCTCCCCACCCTACTACTCCTTAGCCTCACTCAGCCTTCTCTGGATACCGAAGCTTCACATAACCCCTCGCTCCCCCTGATCGGCTCACCTGCTAGCCAGCAGTTCGCCCCTAGCTGGACACCATCGGATGCAGCAGACTTAGCGAACAATGGAAAGAGCGAGCTCTATCTACTCAGCCTCCCCGAGCAGGTCAAGCTGCCTCTCGCCGCGCTACCTCAAGAACCAGCAAGCTCACCGATCACAGCAAACGAACTCATCAACCTCGCTCGTCAGGGTGAGCGTCTCTTACTCGACCCCCGTGGTATACTCAGCAGACAGGAGAGAGAGGAGATAGAGAGTAGACTTAGGCACCTTCAACATCAGGCACCCTACAGCGTCTATGTCTGCATCTTCGATCATGAGCAAGAGATCGGGGCAGATCTGCAAGCGCAGTCCTTGCTCGGATTTATCGGCAAGCCCGATGAGTTCAAGCTCATGCTCCAGTACAGGCTAGGCCACCCTCAGCCTCTATCGCTAGGCTATGGTGCAGATCTCCATATTCCTCACGAGACCATGCAGCTCATCAACGAGAGCTTACAGCTTTCTCTCATGCGCAATTCAGGGCACGCAGGCGCTATCTTCGAATCGCTCAATATCTTACAAAATGAGCTAGAAGCATCCTCGCGCCACTGGAATCAGCGAGCAGAACTGACACGTGATGCGCCTCCCCTCATCCCCGTGACATGGCTGGATAGTAAACCTGTCGCCGCACCAGAGAAACCCTCACTAAAGCAACATCTCTTCTCCAGCGCATCCATCCCCGAGCTATGGTTCCTCGCCTCGCTCATCCTGACGATTCTTCTTTACCTCACCGGCAGAAAGCTGAGAAGACGCAGTGCATGCCTCATTGATACAGAAATAGACTATCGCCTCAGCTCACCTGTAGGAGCATCCACCTGCAGGCAGGTACATTACTTAGAAGGCAAGATTCTCGCTAAGTCGAGCTCGCATGTCATGGGTCCCCACCGTGAGTAGGCAAACTCACTTCTCAACCTCACCAAAGACGCGCTTCGCTGCACCCATCACTTCTGCTCGCAGAGCACCCCGCTTCAGAGTCAGTGTCACCTGATCTCCTGCGTCAACCTCCTGCGCTTCTCGTAGAAGAGTCCCATCAGCAGCTGTCACCAACGCAAAGCCGCGATCAAGTGCGTTCTGTGGGCTCGCTGCATGAAGCTGCGCCGCAAGTCCATCCAGGTAAGCTTGCGCCTGAGTATGGCGCTGCCTGAGACGCGCTAACATGCGATCACCTCCCTGCTCCATGCGGTGCTGCATCGTCTGGATGCGTAGCTCAAGCTCACGTGGACTGATACGGCTTGAGAGGAGTTCTAGCTTATGGCTCATTCGCTCTAGCCGCTCCCTATAGCTTGCGTGGAAGTCTTCGCTAATTTCATCTAAGAGCTGCGCGAATCCAGCGAGCGCTTCCTCGGGGTGAGCTAACTTACTTCGCTCTATATGGCGCATCTTCATCTGCGCTAGCTCAAGAGCCTGTCGCAGGCGACGCTTCATCGTCCTCTCAGCCTGCGCGAGCCATTCTTGGAAAGCGGCCGCATCGGGCGTACTCAGCTCAATAGCCGCAGTGGGCGTTGGTGCTCGCAGGTCTGCAACAAAGTCAGCTATAGTAAAATCCGTCTCATGCCCAATAGCGGAGATGAGAGGACGTGAACAATCCGCTATTGCTCGCGCAAGTAGCTCCTCATTAAAGCACCAGAGATCTTCTATACTCCCTCCACCACGCGCAAGGATGATATAATCCACCGAGGGCAGCCCATAACGCTCTGGCTCACTCCAACGGCGCACCGCATCTGCCAGACCGATCTCTGCTCCCTTCCCCTGTACCTGCACGGGGTAGAGGTAGACCTCCATCCACGGGGCGCGACTCGCAAGGCGATGGCGCATATCTTCGATGACGGCTCCTGTGGGAGAGGTGATGAGAGCTACACTGCGCGGCCAGCTCGGTAGGGGCTTCTTTCTTGCAGATGAGAAGAGTCCTTCCTCACCGAGCTTCTGCTTGAGCGCCTCAAACTGCTGCTGAAGGCTACCTACTCCAGCTTCCTTCACACGGCTGACAATGAACTGCAAAGAGCCACGCCCCTCCCAGACTGTCGCACGCCCATAGAGCTCCACTTGCATCCCCTCACGGAGGCGCACGCGCAGACCTGCTGCCGCATGCCTGTAGAGCACACACTGAAGCTGGCTTCGAACATCCTTCAAGGTGAAGTAGTGATGCCCACTGCTTGCCATCTTGCAAGAGCCTATTTCACCTGTCACCTCCTGCTCTCCTACACCTTGCTCAACACTGTACTTGAGCCGTGCAACGAGCTCTGTGACACTCTGAGGCATGGGGAGAGGGGGCTATCAGGATGGAAGAGTACTCCTCTGGCTACTTATTCTTCTTCATCCGCAGCATGTGCTGCAACGAAGAGTGCTGCGTTCGGATCTTCCCAGCTGCTATCTTCGACGTAACCCTTCGCGTAGCTGAAGAGATCGCGATGGATATACTCGTAGTAGCTATCTTTGAGCTCCTTTGGCAGGCGTGTCCAGATGGCTACGTTGAGTGCACGGGCGACCTTTTGCATCATTTTGAGCGTAAGTTGGCGACCGATGCGAGCCTTCTGCACTTGCTTATGGGTGAGCTGCTCGATGGATACTTCTACAAGCTGGTGATTGTCCAGCTCCCACGCGTTCATGATCGTATCAATGCGCTGGGTGCCGTGATTGAGTTCGTTTGATTCATTCATCTTTAAGGTTTATTCTATATAGTGATGTGTGTTATTCTGACACAGAGGTGTCGGAAAGTCTCATGGTGTACTAGACACCTGGTATGTGGCGCACCTTAAAGCCTCGTACCTGACGTGACTTCGTATACCAGCGTGGACCTATGCCACGTCGGCTGCCGGATGTATCAAAGCGCAGCCCCGCTATCATGATGAATACATGACCGCGCTTCGCATAGACGGTAATCCAGTCACCAAAGCCGGGGCGTCCCCACTTCAAGAAGTTTCCCGAGACGGGGTACTTATTCATGCGCAGCATGCCCGCTTCCTTCAGCACATAGGCAGTCGCACCGGAGCAATCATAAGCGGAATCTTTGTGACGTCCATGACCTCCACCCAGACGATAGGGCTTTGTCGCGATCTGATTCGCCGCTGCAATGGCACGCTTCACACGCAGGGGAGCATTCTTCGGAGCGATCGCTTTCCCATCCTTGATGACGGCACTCTTTCCTTCTACATACTGATAGCTAGGGGTCGATCCTGTCAAGGAAGCATTCTGACAAGAAACCATCAAGAGGGAGAGCAAGACACTGAGCACGCACAGCAACTGGGCTTTATTCTTCTGTATCACAAGCACATGATACACTTACATCAACGCTATATCAAGAATAAAGATAGACACAATCAGAGAAATCTTGATCCATGAGAGCTTAGCCCTCACTAGAACTCTCAAAGAGATGCAAGGCAAGTTTGGGCTTGCGCACCCCTAGCTGTATTTGCTATGATTCTCATTCATATGAAGAGCACTCCCTTATTGCTAGCTAGCATCTCTCTCTTGCTCGGTGTGATCAGCCCTGCACTTGCAGATAGGAATTCTGATTACTGGGCTCCTGAAAATATGGCTAAGCGTCAGTGTACCTCCGTCCATATTCGCTATCTTCCTAACATCCCTAAACATACCGCTGTTTACAATGAGATGACGGTTGAGAAGAGTGCCCCTGGCACCTACTTCGCGGCAAATAACTTCTCCTCTGGATACATCGGTGTCCAAGAAACAGTGCGCGATGGCAAACCTCTGCGTGTCGCTATCTTCTCCATCTGGGATGCAAAAGATTCTGGTGATAACCCCAATGCCGCCCCTGAAAGCGAGCGCGCCATGCTCATCCAGAAGGGTGAGGGTGTCACAACACGCCGCTTTGGCGGTGAGGGCACAGGTGGCAACTCGATGCGCATCTTTGACTGGAAAGAAGGAGAACCCGTTCGCACGCTCGTGATTGAGAAGCCTGATGGCGAGAACTTCCGCCAGATCGCGGGCTATATCTACGATCCAGCCAGCAAGCAGTGGGCTCTACTCAGCTGCTGGCGCATCCAAGCCCTCCAGCGTGGTCTAGGTGGGGGAGCAGGCTTCGTCGAAGACTTCCGCCGCAACGTGGAAAGCAAGCTCATGGAGCGACGCGCCACCTTCGGCCCTGCTTATCGCTATGCTGACGGCAAGTGGCATCAGGCAGATACATTCCAGTTCACCAAAGATGGCAACCCCAATATGGAGATCAACTGCCGCATCAATCCGAAGCTTGGCTTCTACTCACTCGCCACCGGTGGTGCTACGCAACCAGAGGCAGACTTCCCAGTCTTCACAGAAAAGAAGATCTCCCCTCTTCCTCAGAGCACCCCACCAGGTGAAGATGTCATGAAGCTCATCAAGCAAGAGAAGCTTCAGAAGAAGGAGTACCCAGTCGATCAGAATCCTCTGTAAGCCTCATTGGCGAGATTGTTTCACCAAAGCCCCCTATCTCTGGATCAGGGGGCTTTTTCGTCAACACAAAAAAGACCAAGTTCATGTAAACTTGGTCTTTTTTAACATCGGGCAAGCGGGATTCGAACCCACGACCCCTTGCACCCCATGCAAGTGCGCTACCAGACTGCGCTACTGCCCGTGTTGTCACCCTCTACAAGGGCACTGCGGGAGTATACCCAGCGAGCTCTAGGGTGTCAAATCTTTTTTTGCTTTTTTTCCTTTCTAGTAAAATCAGACTGGCAAATTCTCTCAACAGCTGGTATGATCTGCTCCGTTATGGATAATATGTATCTTGCTATCATAGCCATTCTCTTCCTGCTGGCCATATTTGACCTCGTCGTAGGGGTCTCCAACGATGCCGCTAACTTCTTAAACTCAGCTATTGGTAGTCGCGCTGCGCGCCGCAGCTTCATTGTGATGGCTGCTGCTATCGGTGTCATCATCGGAGCGAGCCTCTCAAGCGGCATGATGGAAGTAGCACGTAGTGGCATCTTCAAGCCTGAGATGTTCACCTTCCACGAGATCATGCTGCTCTTCCTTGCAGTCATGCTCACTGATGTGATTCTACTCGACCTCTTTAACACCTTTGGCATGCCGACATCGACGACCGTTTCCTTGGTCTTCGAGTTACTCGGTGGTGCTGTCGCGATGGCTCTCTACAAGATTTATATGGTAGAGGGGCTCTCTCACATGAGTGTTATCAACTACATAAACGACAAGAAGGTGCTCGAGATTATCCTCGCCATCTTCAGCTCAGTGGGTATTGCCTTCGGCATAGGCTGTATTCTCATGTGGTTCTCTCGCGTGATCTTTGGGTACCGCTATACGAACGCTTACAAGTTCATCGGACCTATCTGGAGTGCGATAGCCCTGACAGCAATTACCTATTTCGCCGTATTCAAGGGGCTTTCGAAGAGCACCCTCTTCGACAAGGCCACCATCGCCATGCTCAATGAGAACATCGTTCTCTATACCGTCTACGCATGGTGTGCTTGGCTCGTCATTTGCGCTATACTCCAGTATATCATCAGAGTGAATGTGCTACGCTTCATCGTGATTACAGGAACCGCTGCGCTTGCTCTTGCCTTCGCTGGCAATGACTTGGTGAACTTCATCGGAGTCTTCATGGCAGCTAAGGCCTCATTCGGCTTAGCTTCAGATGTCGCAGCTCAGGGCGGAGACTACGTCAACATGAGCATGGGTTCACTCTCGAAGCATGTCCAGACTGACATGATCTACCTCATCGGAGCTGGTCTCATCATGGTGGCCGCTCTCTTCTTCTCCAAGAAAGCACGCACGGTATCTGACACGGAGGTGAAGCTAGCTCGCACCAGTCTCGGGGTTGAACGCTTCGGCTCTACCATGCTCTCACGCATGCTGGTGCGCAACACAATGAAGACAATCAAGGTGCTTAAAAAAATCACCCCTACTCCTATACAGAAGTTCGTTGTAGAGCGATTCCGCCCACTCGATCCTAGCGAAGAGACTGGCGCTGCATTCGACCTCATCCGCGCCTCGGTGAACCTGACTGCCGCTTCTCTCATCATCTGCTGGGCGACATCGCAGAAGCTCCCTCTCTCTACTACCTACGTGACCTTCATGGTAGCCATGGGTACTAGCTTAGCTGACCGCGCATGGGGACGTGAGAGCGCTGTCTATCGTATCACGGGTGTACTCACCGTGATTGGAGGGTGGTTCTTCACGGGTATTGCGGCCTTCACCGCGGCCTTCATCACTGCAACTGTCCTCGTTTACGGTGGCATCTGGGGCATCATCCTCATGGTTGCACTCGTCATCTTCATCCTCGTGAAGACAAGCCTCTTCCACCGCAAGGGCACAGCTCGTGAGGTGCGCATCATCGACCTAAGCGACAGCGATACACTGAAGCAGATTGGAGAAGATTCTGCGAATACACTGGGTCGCATCCTCGGCATCCACCATGCTACGGTGACTGCACTTCTTGAGGAAAATCATGATGAACTCAAGCGTCTACGCAAGAAGGCACGCAATCTTGATAAGCTCGTCGCTCTGCGCAAGCAAGATGAGATCTTACCAAGCCTTCATAACCTTCCTACCCCACTCGTCGAGCGTGGTCAGATTCTCTACCGCATCACGGAGAGTCTTCAAGCAATTAGCGAAAGTCTCAATACCATTGTCTCAGGTGCATATACACACATCGACAACCACCACCGTGGGCTCAACTCCTCTCAGGCTGATGATCTCCTCGCGATGAGTCAAAAGGTATCCGGCATCTTCCCAGGCATGCGCGAAGCTCTTGAATCAGGCAAGACTGAGAATATCGAAGAAGTCCTTAATCAAGCTGGCGACCTCAGCGATGAGTTTGCAGACTGCATCACGCGCCACCTCACGACCGGCAATCAAGACATCGGGTCAATGCGCAGTGGTATACTCTACCTCAACTTGCTCAACGAGACTCGCTCCATGGTACGCAAGTCATTCTCTCTGATAAAAGAGCAGAAGGAGTTCTACCGCAGCAAGATCTAACCCTCTAACCCGACTCCATTCCCAGCCATGCCTCAGACTCTACCTTGGGCGCTGGTACTGGTGCTCGTACTACTCGCCTTTGCGCTTCCTTTCCTCTTTTTCATCACGAATCAGAGGAAGGAGCGCGAGCAGCAGCTAAGCCTACGAACCGAGCTACAGCAGCTGCGCACGCATATCCTTCTTCTCGAGGAGCAGGCTGAGCGTGATAAAGGCCATTTCCTTAACGCCGTCGGCATCCCTTTCCTCCTCCTGCGTCCTAGTGGACGCCTCATTGCGGCGAACAGCGCAGCCCATGAGCTCTTTGATCTCGACGCTCGCGCAGGGGCGATTAATCTTCTAGACCACCTCGGAGAATGCGCCCTACAGCGCGTCTTACTACAAATTGTCAAGGGAGGGCACATTCAGAGCCAGAAGGTGCATCTCATGAAGAATGGCAATGAGCACATCTTCCGCATCATTCCTACCTCACTAGATAATCATCACGGGGAACCACTCGTCGGATTAGTCTGCCGCGATATCACTGAGGAGCAGCGCACCTTAACCATACGACGCGATTTCGTCGCCAATGCATCGCACGAGCTACGCACACCGCTCACTATCATACGCGGCTATCTTGAAACCCTCCTCGATGATCCCGAGCAGGCGAGTGACCCCATCATGAGAGACCGTGCGCTGGGACTGATGAAAAAGCACTCTGACCGCATTGTGCGCCTCGTCGAGGACATGCTGACCATCTCGCGGCTGGAGCGATCAGATAAGGCGCACTTGCGCATGGAGGAGTTTGATCTTGAATCCGTCATTCAGGATGTGGCACTGAGACTTGATGCCTCATTACGCTCACTTGATAACAACTTTTCTTCTCATCTGAGCCCCCGCCCTTTCCTCATGAAAGGTGATCGCTTCTACTGGGAGCAAGTTTTCTTCAACCTTCTTGAAAATGCGATTAAGAACAATCCACAAGGTGGTATCGAATTAAGCGTTTCTGCAAGTCTCAACGATGAGGGATTGGCTCAGATCCAGATCGAAGACAATGGACGCGGCATTCGCGCAGAAAGTCTCCCCTACATCTTCAAGCGTTTCTTCCGCGCTGATACTACTGGCACCATCAAGGGAACAGGGCTCGGTCTATCCATCGTGCGCAATGCTGTAGAAGCACACGGTGGCAGCATCACAGCGGAGAGTGAGCCTCACGAGTACACACGCTTCACCATTCTTACGCCTCAACGTGCTTCCGATGATCACGCTTTCTAGCGTGCCTCACTTGAAAGTCACTTAAGATTCCTGAGCCTCAATCATCTTTGGCACATAGGACTTCTTCGAACCTAGCATGGAGCGGATCTCTCCATTGCGTCTCGCATGTACGTAGAGTATCTTCGCAAGCGCTAAACTATAGTAACTATCAAAGACGATTAAGGGACGTCCTACCGAGAAGTACATGATGAAATACGAACTAAACGTAGTAATGGTCGTGAAGTAAAAATAGGGGAAAATAGGATGCGACTTATAGATGAAGTAGGTACGTAACAAATACCCAAGGCAAATGATACCGATGCCAATGATCAAGTACCAGCCGACATAACCTAATCGGTGAATGGTCGTCAGGCGGCCGCTATGCCATGTCCCTGTTTCAGCAAAGAACTCCTGCTCGCCGTGAGCCAGCTGACCACGATTCTGGCGGATCGTCTGAAGACGCAAGTAGTCTACCGAGAGACCAAAGCCATCCCCCCAGGTGTAGTCCTTAATATAGCCTAAACGAGGATCTTCTGCCCACTCCCACATTTCATGTCGCCAAGTGACAGAGTGATCAGCTCCCCTAGCGATAGAATCTTCGATTTGGACCCCAGGTAAGAGATAAAGAGCACGCTGTACACCGTTTGGAAGCTTCAACAGAATTTTTTCGTTACTCAAGAAGAGTACTCCAGCATAGCAGGCAGCACCGATAATAACACCGATAACAAGCTGCTTATAGACGACTGTAGATACGAAGAACGCCATCAATAGTCGCCCTAAATCCTCGCGGAAGCCAGATAGAAGAATCAGCAATACCCCAAACAGAAGTCCGCCGGCGCGCCACCAGGTAATAGCAATACTAATGGGCGAGTAATAGGAAAGGAGAAGATAGATGATAGTAGATCCCAAACCACCAAACACACTGAAACGCGTCGTAGTAGCCGCCTCTAAGGTATTCGCAATACCCATTTGATTCACATTCAACGCGGCCCCGATTACAGCAGAAATAGCACTGAGAATCATCGCCCACTTGAGAGCCACCTGTAAACGTTTGCGCTCCATAGGGATGACCGTCATTGCAAGATAAAACAATGCGGCTACGATACATAGAATGTACTCCTTACCACCGACATATTCAGTCTCAAAGCTTAATATGGCAACACCAACCGGATTTCTTAAATAACTCACTGCCATGTATGCTGTCATTAAGAACACGCAAAAATCCACCCAGAAGAGCCCCTTCCACTCGAACTTCACCTGCCCCATGGCATAAAGAACCACCCAATAGACAAGCACACCAGCTGCCACCACATAACTGGGCTTTAGCAGAGCTAGCGAACCAAGTGGTAGATAGGACATAATAGGCGGCAAAAGAATAATCAAAATCCATGACTTCTTACCAAGCCAGTTAAGCACGAAAAGCCCAATAATTGCCGCCAAAATAAGTACAGGAGTCGCGGCACCATCAGAGGCGTAGGCACCAATTGTAATCCCAAAAATAACGAGAATTACAAGAATTGCCAGGGTTTTGATTACTTGAGCTACCATAGGGGGAGTAGTAGAGTGTTTCTGCTAAATACCCAAGGATATTTAGCAGAGAGAGTTTTTTATTTAAAGTGCTGAAGGTATTTCTTTACCGAGCTCTGAGGCTCGTCGCCCCTTTCCATCGCCCGCGATACGTTCGAGAACCACATCGCGATACCCCATGCCACCCGGAATCATTGGCAGGACATGTATGTCATACGGAACCATGATATCAAGTACGTAAGATTCCTTCGCTTCTAGCATACGCTTCAGCGCTGGAACAACCTCTTCCGGATCAGTCACACGCTCACAGGTGATACCGAAGCCTGCGCAGATTGTCTCGAAGTTCGGATAGAGAAGGTCGGCATTCTGATGCGTTGGGTCGTATTCCTGATGAGGGTCAGCTAGGAAAGTGTTTGCGCGATTGGAATCGTACTTTAAATCTTCCCACTGGACAACCATGCCTAGGTGCTGATTATTCAGAATCACGTTCTTGATAGGCATGCGTTCGACTTTTATCGTCGCGAGTTCCTGAATATTCATCATGAAAGATCCATCACCATCGATGTTGATGATAGGTAGCTCAGGGCGTGCTAAATGCGCACCCATGGCAGCGGCGAGACCATAACCCATTGAGCCCAGGCCACCCGATGTTGAGAATAAGCGTGGCTTTTGGAATCGATAGAACTGACCTGCAAACATTTGATGCTGCCCCACGCCTGTCGTAATCAGAGCATCCTGCCCATCGAGAAGGCGATGCAGATCTTCGATCACGCGCTGAGGTGCTATCTGACCTGGACGATTCTCGTAGAAGAAGGGGAAGTCCTTCTTCCACTGCTCAATGATGCCGTACCACTCAGGGCGCATGTCGATATCATACGCGCGGCGCTCATGACCGAGCTCTGCAAGACGCGCATTGAGGTAACGAAGAGCCTCACCTGCATCTGAGCGTATCGCGTGAGCTACACGCTTATTCTTATTAAGCTCTGCCGCATCATAGTCGATGTGGATCACAGTAGCGTGCTGGCAGAAGCTTGCAACAGCTCCTGTGACGCGATCATCAAAGCGAGCACCTATGGCAAGAACGACATCAGCTTCATTCACGGTATTATTCGCATAGACAGCACCGTGCATACCAAGCCAACGTACAGAAAGAGGATGATCCTCTGGCATAGCGCCGACACCCATCAGCGTCGTTGCTACAGGATACTGAGCGCGTTCTGCAAACTCAAGAAGATCTGCAGAAGCTTCTGAAATCACCACGCCACCTCCAGCATAAATCGCTGGTCGCTTCGCTGAGAGCAGGAGAGGGAGGACAGCATCGAGAGCTGCTGTATCCAGCGGGATGCATGGCTCGTAGCCAGGGAGATCCATCGCTACGTCCAGATCTGCATCAATGATCTGCTCTTGGAAATTCTTAGGGATATCAATCACGACAGGACCTGGGCGACCCGTACGCGCGATATAGAAAGCTTCGCGAATAATGCGTGGGATTTCTTCAGCATCAGTGACAAGGTAGCTATGCTTGACAATAGGAGCAGTCATGCCGAATACATCCGTTTCTTGGAAGGCGGAACTACCGATCATCGCACTTCCTACCTGCGCTGTGATCGCCACCATAGGAATGGAGTCAAGGTAGGCATCAGCAATAGGGGTGATCATGTTTGTCGCTCCTGGACCGGAAGTAGAAATACACACACCTACTTTTCCAGTAGCGCGTCCATAGCCCTCAGCTGCGAAAGCACCACCCTGTTCGTGACGTGGTAGAATGGTACGAATGCTAGATTCTGCGCTCAGTGCCTGATGAATGGGCATACTCGCTCCACCAGGGTATGCGAAGACTACATCCACTCCTTCGCGCACGAGACTCTGCACAAGAGCAGCAGCTCCGGTCATCTTCATTACAACGGATTCGGAAGTAGTGGTGTCATTCATCGTTTTCATATGATCTAGCGTATTGGGGAGATATGGAGGCTCTATTCTCAGAAGCTGCTCCAACAGTATTTTACCAAAGATAAAGTACGATGGAAAGCATTATTTCCGCATCCCGCGTGCTTATGAAAACAATTTCACTTCTCTTCGTGAAATTATCCTAGTATCTAGCTGAATTTTGTACTAGTATACAGAAGATGCTTCGCGTTCTTTCCATCATTCTTTTACTCACATTGCCGTCACTAGCCAGCTATGAGCGCATCACTCGCGATAATGGAAACCTCTTTTTCTCACTCGACACGATTCAGCTCTATCGTTTTAATGACAAAGAGATGAAATTACTTGTCTTTGATGCCGCACAAGGAGACATCGAAAGCACCTTAAAACAGCATAACTGCGTAGCGGGAATAAATGGCGGCTATTTCGGCGGAGATACGGCACGCAGCCCACTGGGCATCATGAGGCATGATGGAAAAACCATCGCAGGTCGCATCCAACAAGGCCGCTTCACAGTATCAGGCATCCTCTATGATTCAGGAGAGGGCATACACCTCTTGCGAAGCAAGCGCATGCAGCAGCCCATGAGCAAGATGAAGGAGGCACTCCAAGCCGGACCCTTTCTACTAGAGCATTCTAAAAAGATAAAAGGACTCAGCCGTCAGGGTAAAGCATCTCGAAGCTTCATCGCCACGGATGGACAGGGCAACTGGTGCATCGCTGTGAGTAGCCCATTGACGCTAGATGAACTTGCAGAGTGGCTATTGAGCAAGGACTTCCAATCCAGATTCCCAGCCCAGACTGCACTTAACCTCGATGGCGGCAGCTCTAGCTTCTTCTACACAGCTAGCCCTCAGCGCTTCCTCCCCCCATCTCGGAAGTTACGATCCTTCATCGGCATCGCCCCTAGAAGCACTCACTGAGTCAATCTCAACTGGCTTCTCTCCGGGTTTTCTCGAGGCCGGCTGCACAGATAAGTTCATCAGCGGCGTGGCAAAGATCGCCCACTCATTGAGCTGCTGCTGCGGGAGCCGGTATACAGTCTTCGCTCCGCCTAGAACCTGATTGCCTGCTATGAATACGCCATCGTCTAGCTCGACTATCTTATCACCCGTCTGGTAGAGCTGCGATGACTTCGGCACGCGCGAACGTCCACGATAGGAATGCAGCTGCCTCACCGTCAGCATCGCTCCATCACCGAGCGATTCGCCGTCTGTCTTCACGATAGGATACGAGGCCAGCATAACATCTCCATCCCACAAAACAAGCTCCTGCTGCTCTTCGTGAATAGCAATCACCAAGGGTAGTGAAAGCACCACCAGCTTCTGACCTACTCTCAAGCGCGAGGGATCAACAATCCCATTCATCAGCATGAGCATGGTCGTGGTCGTAGCTTGCTTCTCTGCGATACGATTGAGATGATCGCCTGAGACCACCTCATAGATAGACGCTCTAGGGTGCTCACGATTCATATACCTCCTCATATTCAGCGATGTGTAGAGCGAGCGCACCTCCTTCCCCACCACTCCCTCTAGAGCGAGGTGAGGTGTAAGCAGCTTGAGCGCCTCATCGTACAGCCCCTCATGCGATAGTAAACGCGCCTCCTCCAGAGCTGCAGGGCGCTGTGGCCATTGCGAGGTCTGCCCCTGCGCGTGTAGCAAGCTAGAGCAAACCGCGGCGGCGCATATCAAAAATATTAATTTCATGAGATTCTTGTATCATCGTTAGCATAAAAATGAGCAGGGACGCTTCCCACGCATCCTCTACACCCCATATCACAGCGCGAAGCGGATCTCCCGATTGCAAAGCCTCCTCACGCAGCTGCTCTTCGAGATGCAGGGCAGACTCGTGTATCAGCTCTTCTTGCACATCAAGCCTCTTGAACTGAAATCCGTATTGGATCAACGCTTGGAACGATGCACCTTGCTTCTTCATCCACGAAACGAGCGCCTCCGCATCATCGCCGAAGCCCTCAAAGCCAAGTTCCATCATATGCTCGGGTCGAAGGATGCGTGGACGGAGAGCTTCTATGCGTCCAGTACGCACGCGGCAGAGGTTGATTTCATCTAGAGATTCTGTAAGAAGCCGAAAGTTAAATACAGTGTCACCAAAAGCCTCAATACGACGATCAGGCGTGTAGATCACACGCGTCTCTCGCATAGCGTTTTCAAACAGCTGCTCCCTCATCCCTCAGACGAATTGATCAAAAAAAGAGGCGACTCTCCACGAAGAAGAGCCGCCCGAAACGGTAAGATGCGCGGGCAATTAAGCCTGGCTCTTGTTGATATAAGCTACAACGTCTGCTACAGACTTGAGCTTTTCAGCCTCTTCATCAGGGACTTCGATACCAAATTTGTCTTCGAAGGCCATAACGAGCTCAACTGTGTCAAGGGAGTCAGCACCGAGATCTTCGATAAACTTAGCATCGGTGGTCACTTTATCAGCCTCTACGCCGAGTTGCTCGACGATAATTTCTTTTACTTTGCTTTCAATGTTGTCGGACATAAGATGTGACTATTTTAGAAGTGCCCCCACTATACTAAAGCTTTTTATGGATTGCAACAGAAATTTAAGAGAATCGAATAAAACATGTACTAATTCATTTGCGACAAAGCAAGCAAACCTTTCATAGTAAGATCTTTGTCGAGAATACCAAATGAATCATCATATTCCTTAACAAATACGGCATCCCCACCCGTCAGCACAACAAAAGGCTTCTCACCGAGCTGTAGCGCTAGGGCATGAAGCGTCTCTCTAAGCATTCCAGCATAGCCATAAAGCACACCTGCTTGCAGTGCTGACTTCGTATCTTGAGCTAAGGCTGGCACACACAAACTTGCCTCCACTTGAGGAAGCTGAGCCGTAGCGTCGGCAGGTGAGACGCTCAGCGCACGTAGACCAGTCGCAATGACACCCCCAGCGAAATAAGCTTGTGTACCATCATGTGCTACCACCTCGTAAGTAACGGCTGTCCCCATATCCACAGCCACCGCTGGGTAGCGTGCATAGTCGGAGACTAAGGCTGCTGCGTTTGCTAATCTATCAGCCCCAATCGTGCTACGACCCGCGTAAGGTTCTAGCGAAAAGTTCAACGCACTGCTCGCACTTAGTGAATGCACAGGCATTGAGAATGCCGCGCAGAGAATATCGCGCTTCTCCGGCACAACAGAACTCATCATCACCTTCGAGTAGCCCCATCCTCGCAGCAGATCACCGACACGAGCTTTGCTGATATCGCACGTAGGTAGCATACGACACTCAGGAAGCAATACCCCATCACGCGCTAGGCGAAATTTTGTCCTCGTATTGGAGTTATCAATCAGCAATATAGAAGAATCATCCATTCGCAAAAAATCTTTTTTCGATAAAGTCAATGAGCGTGTCAGCTCCATTACGACAGCAAGACTGCATCATGCGCTGCTTAATCTCAGCATGCAGACGTGCCCCATCTGCGAGAAGTCTCCCCACCTCCATACACAACTCTCTACCTCCCTCAGCTACCAGTCCCAAGCCCTCCCGCTGAAGCAGCTCAAGATTACCCTGCTCCTGCCCAGGGAGAGCAAAATTCATAATAACTGGGCAAGCCGATTGATACGCTTCGAAGAGTGTAGCTGCCCCAGCCTTACCTACATAGATGTCATGAGTGCGAAACAACTCATCCATGTCGCTGCGGCACTCTTCGATCTGCATACGCCTTCTCCGATCTTTTGGAAGCGCGCTCACCCAAGCAGATAAAAGCTTATACTTCTTACCTGCCAGAACGGTGATACGCATCTCTGGATATGAACTGAGCAAGGCAAGCAACTCATCGCTCACACGATCAAGAGGCGCATAAGCAGAATAAAGAACTCTACAGCTCTCTTTCGTTGGTGAGCTAGAAATGCTTGGTGCAAAACTCGGCAAAACTGGAAGCGCAGCAGCGCACACACTTGCCTCATCAAGAGCGTAGCGATCTATCACTAGATCACGTGAGTAAGAGTCTAGTACACACCAGGCATTCGCATCAGAGCACATCCATGGTCGACTAATAGCTATAGAGTCAGTGACAAGCATCAGATACGGAATCTCTATGCCATCCTTTTCTCGGAGATAGTCAAGAAGATAACCGTACAAAGGATAGGTACATATAATGAGCTCAGGGCTCTGCTTTTCTATCAATCCCTTCAGTGCACGCAGGATTGGTCTGAACATGGCACTTCGCACCATTACAGCCCAGTCGGTTGTCTCAGTCTGATCATAGGTGAGCGACCATAAGAAAGGAATATAGCGCACACAAAGCTGATAGTACAAGCGCGTCCACTCGTACAACGTAGAAGCGTCTGACTGCGCCAGAACATCTGCCACACAACAGCTATGCCCTCTAGCCTCCCAATGAGCCCCTAGACCACGCGCGGCCGCACGATGCCCTTCGCCATAGCCGATGGTGAGAACAAGTATATGCTGATTGCGCGTTGCACACATAAGAAACCCTTGTTAGGCAAGCCGTAATTATACAAGAAGACTCCTTCACCTCAGAAAGAGGAGAAGGAGTCTTAATAAATCGTTTTCTAGGGAAGGATTGTACTTTCTCGCCCTTCGAAGAAGCTTCGCATTGGAACGTGAATCGAATCATTCGCATGCAACTTAATCGAGCGATCGCGAGCACTGAAGTAATCGTAGGTACGTGTCACACCCTTGCGCGTGATCTGTATCTTGCGAGAACCATAGTCAGTGATGTCACCACAGGCAATTAAAGCCTCGATCAGTGTCATGCCTTGACGATAGGGCAGATTTTGTTTACTACCTACATAACCTGTCACCTGAATAGTACGACGCGTCAGCTGCTCAGTCAGACTCTCATCAGTCACCTTCACATCAACGATGGGCTGCGTGAAGATACCTTGCTCTATATAGAGCTTCTCGATGATGTTACTCACTTCGCGCTGCGTCTTACCAGCGACATAGACGCGAGACTTCAGATAGGGAAGCTTCACTGTCCCATCGCGACTATCAACAGTGTAGCGTGTGTTAATAGTCGTTTTATCATTCGCTGGGATATTATTGAGCGTGACTGTGATTTCTGCACCTTTTTGTGCAGTTGGGTCAGGCAAAACGCGGTCTTGCGCCTGAACAAAGCAGGTCGCTAAGAGCACACAACATGTGAGGATATACTTAAACATATGATGTAAATGCGTAGGGATTAATACAGGTCTTGATCTGAATCTGTCGTCGCACTCGTCGTTGAGGCAACGGCAGTTCCGCTCTGAGCACTGCCATCAGCAGATTTATTCTTCTCCTGAAGTGGCTTAGGCTCTTGACGTGTGTTGTCATTACTATAGTATGAGTAGTAAGTCGTGTAGTACTGGTACTGAGAGTCGCCAGAGATATCTACATTGTTGAGTACGAGACCCATGACCTTACCGCCAGCCGTTTCGATGAGGTTTTTCGTACGCTGGAGTGCCTTGACAGGCATCTTGCGTGGCTGAAGCACGATAAGAGTTGCGTCTACTTTGCTAACAATGAGGGAAGCATCACTCACGCCAAGCATAGGAGGAGAGTCAACCAGCACGACGTCGAAGCGGCGTGCAGCTTCTTGCAAGAGCCTATCCATACGATAGGAGGCAAGCAGACCCGATGGGTCAGGGCACTGTGGTCCAGATGGAAGAATGTAAAGACCAGGAAGCTCCGTCTTGAAGATCACATCCTTCAGCTCTGTATCTTGACTAAGATAATTCGTCAAACCGAACTCGTTAGAGATTTCTGAGTAACTTGCAAGACGAGGGCGGCGCAAGTCAGCATCGATCATGAGCGTACTATAGCCACTCTGTGCACACACATAGGCGAGGTTACTGAGTGTAGTAGTTTTACCTTCACCCGCATTGGATGAGACAATTGAGTAGACAGAGGACTTGAACTGCGCTTTTTTCAGTTCGATGTTCGTTCGCAGAATTCGATAAGCCTCGGCATCAGGTGAATCACCACCCTGAACCATGAAAAGACCAGCATCCTGAGGGATAACGCCCATCACGGGAAGACCCAATTGGCGCTCAGCTTCTTCTAGTGTCTTAATAGAAGTATCGAAGTAGTTATAGATGAAAGCAACGACTATACCTGCAACAATACCAACAACAGCTCCAACAGAAAGATTAAGCTTATAGTTAGGGCTACTGGGTGCAGCTGGCAGGGCAGGCTCACTGTGTATAACGATGGTATCACGTGGAGCGGTCAGATGAATACGATCTGCGATGTAGTCATTCTCCAATTGGTCATAACGCTGCTTTTCAGCATTGTACTCTTGCAACGCGCGCATGGTCTTCTGGTTTTCGAGAAGAACACCACGAAGCTTCTCCTTCTCAGCGTTGAGATCAACTTCCACCGCTGCGAGTTCAGCCTTCTTCACATTCAGCTGGTCAAGCATCGCGTCACGCATACTTATTAATTCGGTGTAGAGCTCATCGCGGGTTGCTTCATGCTGGGAGTCTAGCAGGAGCACCTGTGGGTGGCGGGGGCCATAGCCATCCATAAGCATGGTACGACGTTGCTCTTCTTCAGTATTGTACTGCTCGCTGAGTGTGCGAACTCGAGAGGAGCTATATGACTCAGCGGACAGAATGCCTGTGCGACGCACATAACTGAGCAGATCATCATCAGCAAACTTCTGCAATTCATTAATATGTACTTCACTTGTTGATATATCACTCTCAAGAGCATTCTTCTTCGCTTGGAGTGCGTTCATGCGTGTTTCCGTACCATCAGTATCCTGAGGAGCAACAGAGCCCTGATTCCAGATTCCACTGGAAAGATATTTACCAGAACGGATATACTGACGTACTACGTCTGCCTTACGCTCAAGCTCATCGTAACGTGCGCGAATAAGAGCGAAGCGCGATTCAATAGTACGATTGATCAAATTATCTTCTTTTGTTTCACGTACTTCTTTGTAGGCCAGAGGGATTGCTTCACAAATACGTTGCACCTGTCGTGGTTCACTTCCCACGACAACAACGTCAATAAGGTCAGTACTGCGGCGTGGACGAATAGAGATCATCCCGGCAAGGCGCCCTGCTGCTTGCTTAGGAGAGACACCCCATTCTTTTGCTAGACCTAAGCGATTCGCGACAGCAATAAGATTCTCCTCTGTCACCAGAAGTTCAAACTGCGTCTGCATGTAAGACCCAGTGCTACCTGCATCCTTGAGAATAGGGTTCACTCCACCACGAATATCAACCAAGTTACGAGGCATCTTAATTTCAAAGCACATCGAAGTTTGGTACATGGGCGTCATCATGCGGGTAAGTACAGCGCATGAAATGAAAACAAGAAGGAAGACCAATATAGCTTCCTTCCATCGATTGCGCAACATCATCAAGTAATCTTGTACATGAAGCGCCGTCTCCCTCTTATCAGAGTTGTTAAATGTATTGTCTGACATAGCTAAGTGTAATGAGAGAGAGGCAAGCCCTTTCAGGCCCGCCTCTCAGGCTTGTAATTTTTAGAATGAGTAGCTCGTACTCGCCATAATTGAGTGGCGTTGGTAGCCGCCCGCATCTTCGTTAGCATCGGTGAAGGTGTAATTCAAACCTAAGCTGACATCATCGGTGAGTCGGTATGACAAACCAGCTCTCACGAAAATATTGATACGTGTTTCATCTTGCAGCGATGCTACCTGACCATCTGTGTAATCTGCACTGTAGTATTCTACAGATACATTACCAGACCAGTCTTGGCTAAACTGCTTACTATAACTCGCACCTAGACGCAGCGCAGCATTAGAAAGATAGCTGAAGATATCTGTTCCAGTCTGGTTATAGCGTGCTGTACCGACGTTTTCATTATCGAAGCTAGCAAAGATAGAGAATGAGTCGTTATTGTAAAGCTTGTGATTGTAGGAAAGTCGTAGATTCGGCGAGAAGTTTGTCTCATCGCTGATGAACTTTGTCTGCGCACCCATGTTCAAAGAAATGCTGGATACAGGCGAAAGTCGTGACGACACACCAAGTGTGAGATAGAGATTCTCAGAATCTAAACCATAGTCACGGAAATCGTAGCGACCAGAAAGATTCAGCGAAATATTCGTTAGAGGGGTATAAGCATAAGAAATGCTTGAGTTGACACCTACGTAGTTGCGGTCATCAATATTATACTCATCTTCCTCGTACTCGACACCACTCGTTTCAAGAGTAATGCTAAAGCTAGTCAGATTACTGATGGAGTGTGTCCCTGTTCCTGTCACAGACCAGTAGAGCACGTCACCCTGACTTGTTGGGGATGAAATAGTGTTACCGTAGTCAACGTCAGGAGTGTAGCGGAACATTGCACTCAGACCGACACTACTGCGACTATCTAACTGATAGTTAACATTCGCATCAAAGCTACAGTCTGCGAAGGTATGATGGTGTGAATTCTCAGCCTGCTCGAAGTAATATGTAGCACCGAGCCTAAAGCTGTAGCTCGCAGTCAGAACCGACTCAATCTTGGAATAAGAGCCAGAAAAGCTTGCGGACACCTTACCAGAACCACGTTCATTTGACTGAAGGTCATCAACATTCGTATCATAACCCGCCGAAACAGAAAGTGAATAACGAAGAGCATGAGCCTCTGGCAGATCCAAAGAAGGCGCTTCATCATAAAGCGTGAACGCCTGAACGGATGACGCTGCAAATATACTCAGTAAAGCAAGTGTTTTACGTGTAATTTTCATAAAAGGAAAATATTAAGTTTCTCTAGGGTATTTCAGAAATTACTTCCCTTCTGTCACTGGAGGAATAACAGGCAGCACCGGACGAATCACAGGCTTATTCACACCAGGTTGACCGTCTGCCTCTCCCTTACCGACACTAATCGTATCAAGGATACCTAAAGCGTAAGTGGAATGCTGAACAAAGGATACACCCTCAGTCGCAAGACGAGTCATCACCTTATTAAAGAGGCTTTCACCTGCACCAGCTGGAAGACTAGCTCCTGCAAGCTTCCACATATTGATGAGATCAGCCCCCTGCAGCGTAGCCGCCTTCACACCGTGCTCATGGAGAATTTCCGTATCCATACCGCGTGCCGCATCCTTCAGAGCTTGGAAAACATCAGGAGCACCTATGAGAGCCGCGTGACATACTGAATGAAGATCAGATTCAGACCATTCGCTGCGCTGCGCAAGCACAGCAGCCACTACTTCACCCACCTTTGTAGGATCCTTTTCCACCAAATCGTGAACAGCCTTACTGATCTGAGTGATAGATTTTTCAGAATCAACCTTTGCATCCGCCTGAAGCGACTGCAGCTGCTGCTCATAACTCACTCCTGTCTGCGCCGAAGCGAGACCCGAGAGCATCATCGTAGCCACTGCTGCGACCACACTAATTTTATTTGCGAATACTAATTTCATACATCAATGGGATAGGATTGGATTTATAGGTATAAGAAAGCGGGTAGCGGGAATCGAACCCGCGTGATCAGCTTGGAAGGCTGGAGCTTTACCACTAAGCTATACCCGCGCTTTCGCAATCATTCTACTGATCGTTTGAGTAAATGCAAGACATTTTTTGATTTTTTGCGTATTTTGAGCGTTTTTTTTGTTATTTTTTTCAAGGTGTTTATATAACTCGCTGATCATCAGCAATAATTAATTTTCATGTAATATCCGCAACTCCCTCAGCCACAGCATGAATCTTGCATATTTTTCACTATTATAACTTGCATCAGCTCTTCTACCCCTCATATTGCTCGTCAGCTTTTTTACTTGCTATATAGATAAAATGCCGTAGAATATCCCCATTCACGCGCCCGCGCCTACGCGGACTATTTATCATGAACATTCTAGAATTTATACGTAAGAACTCCATTCTTGTCGTCATCGTCATCGTCGGCATAGCCCTCGGTCTCATCATGTCCGAATACAATCGTAAGGATGGCTCGCTCGCAGGTGACTACATGCTAGGCACAAGTGGTCGCAATTACAACCAAGCTGATGTTGAGCAGCTCAGCTCCTACGCAAAACACTTCACAAGCGAACTCATCTCCGCTTACCCCGATCGCCTACGTACCCAGCTTGACAGCGATGGTGATGGAAAACTCACCGACACAGAGCAGGATGCATTCGAAGCGCGCTTCACTCTCAACACGGCCGCTCAGCGCAACATGCAAGAGATAGAGAAGATCTACACGCTCTGGCAGTATGGCACTACTGGCATCCCTTCACTTAACATCGCCACCAACCGCGCCATCATCGAGGCAGAAGGTGAGGCTCTCGGGCTCATCCCATCCAAGGAGCAAATTGATGCGTATATCAAGAGCATGCCCGCCTTCCAGAACGAAGACGGCAGTTTTGACCAGAAGCTCTATCAGCGTCTCAGCGGTTTTAACGGCACGACAACTGACCAAGTACGCGAGCGCGCCTTCCGCCGCTTCATCTCAGACCTCATGGTATGGCAAGCTATCGAACACCTCCTCACACAGGGCATGCAGCTTGATGATCGCATGGCCGCAACACTCCTCAATGCTAGCCTCCAAGACATCCAGCTCAAGACCGCTTGGCTTGCCGCCAGCTCTATTCCTACTGTCGCAGAACCTAGCGAAGAAGAGCTCAAGGCATACTGGGAAGAGAATAAGATGCGCTACTTGAGCAAGGCACAGCGTCGCGCCAGCCTCTACACGCTCACTCCTGCAGAAGGTATTAGTATCGAAGAGCTCTATGCGACCACAGAGCAGATTATGCAAACGATTGCTGAGAGCAACCAAGCAGACATCGATACTCTGCTTAGCCAAGCAGCTCAAAACACAGAGTATGCCCCCTTCACCTTCAAGGGTGCTGATGGGTCATCACACCAGTCATTCGAAGCCTTTACTAGCGACACCATCCCTGCAGCACTTGCCATGGAGCTGCAGAGCGAGAAGGGGAGCACCACACTCGGCGGTCTCGCCTTCGAAATTGAAGCTGCACCCAGCTTTGAAGCACATGACGAGCAGAAAAAGTCAGGTCAAAGCGTGCGCTCCAACATCAAGCAACTGCGCGGCTTTTTCCCCACACCAGAAGGCACCTTCGCCCTCCTGCGCGTCGACGCACAACTCGCACCTAGCGTATTAGAGTATGAAGCAGCCAAGGAAATGGCAAAGAGCGACCTCATCGCAGAGCGCCAAGAGCAAGCTCTTCTCACCGCTGCAGAAAAGCTCGAAGCCGACATGAAAAAGAAGCTCACGCAAGATGGGGCAGATAAGGCATTCGAACTCGCCACCGCAGCAGGCGCGATCGTAGAAGACTACGGTCCTGTGAACCCAGAGACCCCAACAGGACTCCCCATTGGCATGAACGCGGCAGCCCTCTACGCTGTCCCCAGTGGAAGCTTCGCCCCCCTCAGCATCATCCCCACTCAAGGCGCACGTATATCACTCGTCTTGAGCCGTAGCTACACAGATAGCCCTGAACTCACAGCCGTGCGCAACAGCATCCTGCTACCCGAGCTTAACAAGGAATTCCGCGAAAAGCTCATCCTCGACTGGCTCCACCAATCCTACAGGAAGTTCCAAGTAGAGTACAACACGGAAGCCGTCAAGGCTCAGCAATAACACCCCCACTTTCTTGCGCCCACTGCACACCACAGTGGGCGTTATTTCTCCCCCTTCTAAAACCCATGTCCCTCCCCTCTCAGTCAAAATACATCGTCAGTAACGAGGCCTGCGAACGCTTCAGCTTCTATGGGATGAAAAGCATCCTCATCGTCTACATGACCAGCCAACTCTGCATGACTGACTCCGCAGCGGTGGGCATCATGCACCTCTTTCTTGCCATCATCTACCTCACCCCCCTCATCGGAGCATGGCTCGCAGACAAGTTCCTCGGTAGATATAACTGCATCCTCTACATCTCGCTCTTCTACTGCCTTGGCCATGGCATCCTAGCACTGGGAGATCTCACCCATGATAAAGGCATGCAACAGGCCATTCTCTTCACAGGTCTAGGTATCATAGCACTTGGCTCAGGAGGGATCAAACCCTGCGTCTCCGCCTTTGTCGGCGATCAGATGCAGGGTCGCAGCGACAAGGACATGACGCGCATGTACTCCGCCTTCTACTGGTCGATTAACCTCGGCTCATTCTTCTCCTTCCTCATCATCCCCTACCTGCGCAACAACTATGGCTACGGCATCGCCTTTGGCATACCTGGTATCTTCATGGGCATCGCCACCTTCATATTCTGGTGCGGTCGCCGCCAGTACATCCACCGCATTCCAACGCAGCCTTCCTACTTCCCCTCCCTCATCTGCCGTTTGCGTCAGGGTAAAGAACAGGCTCTCTCGCTCTATGGTGCTGAGCAAATGGAGCAAACCAGTCGCACCTCACGCCTCATCCTGCGTGGACTCATCGCCCTACCTATCCTCGCAGGGCTCGCCTACGCCAGTTACGCGGGAGCAGGTCGACTCGCATCCCTCGGCTGGGCGAGTGAGCAGATCAGCTCTGTTGCTTCCTCTCTCTCCCTCTTCACCTTCCTCATCCTAGTCCTCCTGCTCGCCCTCTACTGGGCGGCTAAGAAGAAGTCCAGCGGATTCTTTGGCATCGCTGGGCACATGCTCTTTAACCGACAGGGTCTCACTCAGACTTATAAGCCTAGCGAGCGACGCGACACGCGCAATCTTCTACGAGTCCTCATCTCCTTCGCCTTAGTCGTCCCCTTCTGGGCACTCTTTGACCAGACAGGCAGCAGCTGGATCTTGCAAGCGCAGAGCATGATCCCCTATACCATAGGCAGCTTCACTATAGGGCCTGAAGAGACACAGAGCTTCAACCCTCTGCTCGTCATGACCTTCATCCCACTACTCACACTCTTCATCTACCCCTATATCGGTAAGTACAGCCGCCCCATACGCCGCATAGGCATAGGTATCTGTCTCGCAGGCCTCTCCTACCTCAGCGTCGCATGGCTTCAGTCACGCCTCGATGGCGGAGAGCAGCTGAGTATCCTCTGGCAGGCCATCCCTTACTTCCTACTGACCATCTCAGAAATCCTCGTGAGCACCACAGGACTGGAGTACGCATACACCGCAGCTGGAAAGAACCTCAAGAGCCTCGTTACCAGCCTCTGGTACTTGACCATCACCACGGCAAACCTCCTCGTCGTCGTACTCACCAGCCTCGTGAGCGACCCTGCTAGCCAGTCCACCTTCATGCTCTATAGCATACTCACCCTCGTCGTCGGCATCATCTTCATCTTCATCACCACGCGCGCCTCCTTCCAGCCCGAGAGCGAAGATGAGCCCCTGAGCGCAGAAAACTAATCGTTAGCACTAACTTCTCGCTTCTCCACACGGCAAGTCGCATGATGGTATCATGCAGACTATCCTTGCACTCGGACTCATCGCGCTCACACTATCCTGGTTACTACGTCGCTACCTCAGCATACGTCAGTACTGGGAGGAGCTTATCCTGCAATGGGACCAGAACATAGCGCAACTCAAGCAACTCCATCACAGGCTCAACACGCTTCTGCTTACCTGGGAGCATAGCGACCCCAGCACTGAGGATAGCCTCATACTTGAAGACTTCGAACTCATCGAGCAGCATCTCGCGCATCTCATCCTAGAAGGAGACAGCACCATGTGGCAAGCCCACTCCATGCGCAAGCTCCAGCACTGCGAAGAGCAGCTCTATGAGCAACTCAAGCTCCACCATAGTCGCATCGAGCAGCTATCCGAGCACCAGCACAATAGCCAACTTGCCAGTCAGCTTCATCGACTCGAAATCGCCTTCTACGAACACTGCGAACTCGCAGCTCTCTACAACGAATGCGTCGACGCATACAACGCTCAACAAGCGGGCGTGTTGAGCTCCTATACAGCCTCTCTCTTCGCCTTCCCCCGAGCCTTACCCATCCGCAGTAAGGGGCACCTGCTCACCGGCGAAAATTCCCCCATCATAGCAGCAGATTGCGCACCACAGTCCGCACAATTCTAACAAAAAAACCACCACCAAAACCCCCTCTCCTAGAAAGACAAAATAACTACCCTTTAGACTTTACAGACGGAGAAAATCTGCTATACTCTCTCGCGCATGAACACAGAAATTCTTCAACAGGCTGCCCAAGAAGCCCGTGGACTCGCAATTGATGCTATTTTTGAAAAGTCCTCTGGTCACATGGGTCTTCCTCTTGGTTGTGCTGAGCTCGGTGCTGTCCTCTTTGGCTCACTCCTCAACATCAACCCCAGCGAACCACGCTGGCTTAATCGCGACCGTTTCATCCTCTCGGGTGGTCACGGCTCCATGTTTCTGTACTCATGGCTCCATCTGAGCGGCTTCGATCTCAGCCTTGATGATGTGAAGGCCTTTCGCTCAAAGGACTCCAAGACCCCCGGTCACCCAGAGTTCCAGTGCTGCCCAGGTGTAGAATGCACCACAGGCCCTCTTGGTCAAGGCATCGCCAACTCCGTTGGCTTCGCTATCTCGGCTAAGCACGCCGCAGCACGCTTCAACACAGAAGAACACGAAATTTTTAACCAGAACATCTACTGCCTCGCTGGTGACGGCTGCATACAAGAAGGCATCGCCCGCGAAGCTGCCGCCATCGCAGGAGTGCTCAAGCTTGACAACCTCGTCCTCATCTATGATGCAAACGGCATCACCCTCGATGCCCCCATCAGCTGCACCCAGACAGAAGACACAGAAGCCCTCTTCCGCGCTATGGGATGGGATACCGTCACCATCGATGGCAACGACATCATAGCCGCAGAACAGGCCCTGCGTATCGCAGCCCTTGAAAAGAATGGACGCCCAAAACTCATCATCGCAAAGACCGTCATCGCCAAGGGTGTACCTGGCTTTGAAGGCACGACAAAAGGTCATGGCGAAGGCGGGGCAAAGCTCTGGAAAGAAGCCCACGCTGCATGGGGACTTCCAGAAGAACTCTACTACGTCTCTAGCGAAGTACGCAACTACATGGAAGAAGTCAAGCAAGAGCGCATCGCCCAGTACAATGACTGGATGACCCTCTTTGCCGACTGGCAGGCGAACAATCCAGACAAAGCTGCCGAACTCCTGACTGGCTGCACCCTCTCTACGCAGGGACTTCCAGCGGAAATCAGCGACAAGATCATCCCCACCTTTCCTGGTGATAAGAAGCTCGCCACACGCTCATCTGGCTCAATCGTGCAAAACGCCCTCGGCTCCGCCTGTCCTTCCATACTCAGCACGAGTGCCGACCTCTTCTCTAGCAACAAGAACTACCTCGAAGGCGCAGGCGACTTCAGCGCAGACAACTATGCTGGACGCAACTTCTGGCTAGGAGTACGCGAACACGCCATGGGAGCTATCTGCAACGGCATCGCCTACGATGGACTCTTCCGCGTCAGTGCTGGCACCTTCTGCGTCTTTGTTGACTATATGCGCGCCGCCATCCGCGTCGCTGCCCTCGCTCATCTCCCTGTTACCTATATTCTCACCCATGACTCCGTAGCCGTGGGCGAAGATGGTCCAACCCACCAGCCTATCGAAACAGTCTCAGGTCTACGCCTCATCCCCAACCTCGATGTCGTACGCCCCGCAGATGAGGAAGAAACGGCTGGAGCATGGATGTGCGCCATGCAGCGCACCACTGGACCTACCGCACTTATCTTCACGCGTCAGGACATACCTAGCCTCACCACCGTCCAGCCCACACTCACAGCTGAAGCGCGTCGTCAGGGCACACTTAAGGGAGCCTACATCGCACGTCAAGAAAAGACAGCTAGCCCTGAACTCATCATTATCTCCTCCGGCTCTGAGCTCATCCTCGCCCTCCAAGCAGCAGAACAGCTCGGTGATGGAGTACGCGTCGTCTCCATGCCCTCCATGTGGCGATTTGAGCGTGAGAACGCTGCCTACAGAGAGTCCGTCCTCCCATCCTCATGCACACGTCGCATTGCCATCGAAGCTGGTCGAGCCGATCTCTGGTTCCGCTATGTTTCTGATGCACGCGCTATCATCAGCATCGATGAATTCGGCTTCTCTGCACCAGGAGATCTCGTCCTGAGTGAAATGGGTATGAACGTAGAGAACATCATCGCCACGGCGAAGTCACTCTAAGAAGCAGCTCACGCAACACAGCATTTAACAAAAAACCACCGCCTTCACACAGAAGGCGGTGGTTTTCTTGTTCATTGAAACGCGAGTTAGTCTGCACCACTAAGCCCTCATACGACGTAGTGCCATATAAAACTGATAATTCGTATAACCGAGGAAAAGCACAATGAGCATGGTGAAATAGAGCTGAGACTGCGCCGCCCAGATGAACAGGGGAATCGTCACAACCACACCAACACTAGCTGCGTAGTAATCACTATTCAACAGAGTACCCAGCATCTTATTGCCATCCAATGGATAAATAGGAAGTAGGTTGAGCATCGTCCAGACACAACCAATGACGATCAACTTATTGAAAAAGTCTAGCACCCAGAAATTCATCCACCCATTATTCTCAAAAAGCAAAGGTAAATAGTTCATCACCACTTCATTCATCGCCTCACTCGGCTCAGCAAAGAGAGAATAGAACACCACCCAGAGAAAATCCAGCGTCGCTGGTAGACTTCCAGAAGCAAGAGAAAGAGCCAGCACAGCAAAGACCATCGGAATCAAGCCTGCAGTAGGTCCAGCAGCTACAGTCGCGAAGTAGCTCCAGCGTGTGAAGCGTCCCCCCTCATTCGTCGCATAGCCTGAGAAGCCAGAGATCATCACCTCTGGGGTGGCTCCTGCTAGTTTACGAGATGTCAGCGCATGACCAAACTCATGGCACAGGATAGAAATCATCCCTGCCACGATAAAGAGCAGCACCTGCTGCATCCCTTCTATACTGGTCATCGTAAACGCCCCTCCCAGCAGAGCTAATACCAGCCATGACGTTGGCGTAATAGTCGTAGGAATACCAAAGAGGCGAAAGCGAATAGTAAGTGACTCCATCATAAGTAAAATGCTTTATCCGGGAGGTACGCACATCGCCCTCCCACATAGTCAAGTCTAATAAATCGAGGCGCAACTAGCAAGTCTGTAGCACGTAAGCTGGAAAAAAATGGAAAAAACAAGAAAAACAGAAAAAAACACTTGCAATACTCTCCCATTTCCGCTATTATCCCCCCGCACACCGATCACGGTGGCAAGACCAAAATCCGGCGTAGCTCAGCGGTAGAGCGGATGACTGTTAATCATTAGGTCGTTGGTTCGACCCCAACCGCCGGAGGAAATAAAAACCCTTGAAGTTTAAATGCTTCAAGGGTTTTTTCGCGTTAAGAAAAATCCTCGCTCCTATGGTGGGGAGCGAGGATGGAATGATGTGTGATAGCG
>CAYJML010000018.1:0-36496 GCA_964371515.1 uncultured Akkermansia sp. | reverse complement strand
AGTACCGCTGACGAGATTGATCGCGACGTCTCCCATGCCGACTGTGGCAGCGGTCGTGCCCTCCGTACGTATGTGACCGCCGATGATATTTCCATTCATGTCTGCCCCATCGATGGTGATGCTTACGCCGCCATTGGCTGTCGTTGAGCCTGTGTAGGCTGCTCCGATGGATGATCCCCCTGTGATGTAAGTACTGAATGTACCGCCTGTGAGATTCATCTCGACGAGACCTGCCGTGCTGTTGATGACGGTATTGTTGATGTCAATGCTACCACCGTGCAGATTATTGGTGAATGTACCACCTGAGATATTGATCACGGTACCAGCGGTATTCGTATTCGTGCCCCCTGCGTGGACACTACCACCGAAGACCTTGCCCGCGAAGCTACCATTGGTGATGGTGAGGTTAGTACCACCTAGAGTCACAGTACCATTGTGCTGATTGCTACCAGCCATGATATAGCCGGTGAATGTACCACCATTGATGGTGGTGTGAGAGCCACCAGTGATTTCGGATGTACCGCTCACGAGCTCACCAGCACCTACGATGCGGTCGTTGAATACGCTGTTTTCACCATGAATGGTGATATTCGTGCTGCCTGTGATTTTGGAATTAGCACCCGAATCAACATAATCACCCCCCATGATGCCTACATTGTGACCACTATCAAAGGTAGCTCCTGCGGCAAGGATCTCAAGATATGTATTACCTGTACGAGAGAGGTGACTCGTCACATCAGATCCGGAAGAATAGCTACCACTGTAGCCGCCGCCAGCGATGCGCTCGCTGAAGGTTACGTTCTCCGTCCCTGTGATTTTAACAAATGCGTCGCCTATGTTAGCCATAGCGAGACCGCCCGATGTGTGAGCGCCACCATAGACTTGTTTGACAAAGCTGGCAGCCTCTGCGACAGTTTGACCGGACAGGTCTATCGTGACGTTCGAGTTGCCGTTGTGATTGCTTTTATCTGCTGTGTCGAATACATTGGACACGCGTGCATTACTGCCGATGATCACATTGGCGTTGAGTGGGGTTTGGTTTCCATCAATCGCACCGCTGACGGACGCACTGAGTACGTCATAGACATAAATGTTGGTATCACCGTTAAATGTGGTCGAGGCACTGTGATGGCTCGTATTACCACCGATGATAGCGCGTGTAACGGTGTCACTATAGACACTGATGTAGGAATCACCTGTGAAGACCGGTGAACCAAAATCGCGCTGAATACCGCCAACGACATACTGCACAGAGTCAGTGGATGCTCCTTGATTGATGAGAATATGAGTGTCTCCTGTAAAGGTGTTCGTCCCGCCATCTGCGCGGCTTGCGCCGCCTACAATGAAGTAGTTGCCGCCAGTGATTTGTATCCACGTGCTTGTGGTTATAGCTGCACCACTATTGTAGCCGCCAAAGACACTCACAGTGACTCCGTCCGCGGTGCTGGCGAAGATGCCAGCTGTCGTGCCAGCTGCAGCATCTACATAGTCAGCGACGCTTTGCATATAGACATCTGCTGCCACATCGTTGACCGTAGGAATCTTTGTAGGGGCTTGGACGATCTCTGCTGTGCCCCAGTTGATATCCCAAGAGCCGAGATTGAAGACCACATCGCTCGCGATCGTAATCTTCCAGGTATCGCCTGTATTATCAAGCTCAAAGTCATCTGTTGTAAGACCTAAAACGCTGATTGTATCTCTTGATATATTCTTATCCAGTCCAAGATCATACTCCCCAGCTAGCACCGCACGATCAATGTCAAGCAAGGTGAGCGTGAAGGCCGTGGAGGCAGCCTGAGCTGCTGTGATATTGAGCAGATTGGCGCTATCATCGTAGTTTAGAACCGCGTTAGCACCCAGAGTTAGTGCGCCTGTGATATTCAGTGTACCATTATAGGTCATCTGAAGCATGCCGCCGTTGTTAATAGCGAGGCTGGTCAGGTTGGATGTACCTGTACCTGTTTGCTTGAAGGAAGAGGTCGTCACTGCTCCTACCGTGAATACGCCTTCCTGCTCTAGGCTCATTGAGGCGGCTGTGAGTCCTGTATTGAACGTGGCATTACCTTCACCTCGCATGACAAAGGCATTAGATCTAACGCCCTCAGCGAGGTTGGAGACGATGAACTCATGACCCGCAGACTGATTCACTGTGCCTATCTGAAGCTCGTAGCGGCCATCGTTGTTATTGAAGTTGAGCGTGCCATTATAGTCCTTGACCTCAACGAGCTTGAGATCCATGTACTGACCACCGCCTTCAGTACTCAGACCGAAGCTTAGAGAAGCATCACCTGTGAGCTCTCCTACGCTGAATTGGCTATTCCAACCTTGCAGTATCGAACTGTCCTGTGTGACATCCCAGCGAGCGACAGCCGCATAGGTACCCGCAGCACCACCCATATCAAAGACGTGGAAGGTGCCTCCATCGAATTGAAGAGTATTAAAGTTCGTTACTCCGTTTTGGAAGCGTAGAGTTGAGCCTGAACGTATGATGATGCGTTCATAGTTATTTGTCAGTGTTGTGTTATCGGCATTCCCGTAGCGGAAGTTAGTCGCGCTAATATCCAGTGTACCTGTGTGGGTCGTGCTGGAGTGCATGTAGATGGTTGAGCCTGTTGCATGCAGGATACCTGAGCCTGCGATACCGCCACTAAGAGTGAGCTGATAAGGGGTATTAATCTCGGCTACACCTGTCGCGGTGATGAGACCGTAGTAGCTACCGTTATTAGAGATTAATGTTGCGCGTTCGTCGGCAGCTCCGCCTGCGAGTGTGAGAGCGGGATCATTGTCTGAATCTGCGAAGGAGAAGTTGGTCAAGCGCAGGGTAGCACCTGCTCCCACTTCTAAATCATAATTAACAGTAGCTGTTGATGCCGCCGCAGCACCATAGCTCAACTCCCCTGAGTCAACTCTCACGAGACCAGTGAAATCTGTGAGGCGTTCCTGATAATTCAGCGAATTGCCAGCACCGATATCGAATGCCACGACGCCCGATGCCTCATCGCTGAGTGAATTGAGCTTTGCTGTCGCGGCGAGCACATCACCTTTGAGTACCAGAGTACCTCCGACGCGAATATCGCCAGAGTTCAGGGTGTAGCTATCTGTATCGTCGCTAGCGATGGAGACTTCTGTGTCAGCTGCAATCAGCACGCGTCCTGCCTCAACATCCGATGTTAGCGTGACTGTGCTATCGCCATTGAAGTCGACAAACTCTCCCGCGCCAAATTCGCCTGTCGCCGCGTCAAAGGTCGTCCCCGTAGCGGCCCAATCAATCGTACCACCAGTATATTCATGGATGGTTGTGTTGAGTGTGAGTTGCACGGTGCCGTTTTCGTTGAATACAGCATCGTAACCTACTGTGTCTACACCCGCGATATTAGAGATATCCAGACCTGCGAAGCTGGCAGATGTCGTATCCGAGAATACGGTGTAGACTCCGCCAACACCAGTAAGCCCCGAGAGGTCAATGATAGCATCGGTGCCAAAGAGTAGTGTGCCACCACCCGTGAGGGCTAGAGTCTTCGCTGCCTGCCATCTGCCGGTGATGGAGATTGTACCTCCCGTGGCGGCATTCAGCGTGCCGTCTGTTGCGAGCGTAGTCGTGCCTGCGAGTGTGAGACTGCCTCCATCTTGTACGTTCACGATACCTGTGATGGATGTACTTCCGCTTACAAGCGCGCTTGTGGCGAAGTTAGTCGTACCCATGAACTGCTGGGAGACAGTACTGGTGAAGTTGATTTCATCAGGATTTGCGACCCCATCGGGGGCATCGACGAAGTTAACCGTGGCGCTGATATTGGTAATGTACTGATCAGCTAGGACGATGGAGCTTACAGTGTAGTTACCAGACCAGGTGAACTCGAGAGTGGGATCGAGAGCGTTACCACTATCGGCTGTGATAGCGTTGCCGTCGATGGTATTAGAGACCGTGATGCGAGAGTTGTTCACCGTGACGTTACCTGTCATGTCGTACTTCACGCGACGTCCGCCTATCTTGATCTCACCTGTGCCAGAGGCTGAGGCATTACGATCTTCCTGCGTTGAGAGACCAAGCGAAAAGTCTTCGAACTCTAGCTGAAGACCTGATCCTGTACTGACGATATTACCATGGAAGTCCTTCATCGCCCCTTCAAAGAAGAGGGTAAACGCTGTGTGGTTGGTAGCAGAGGTGTTTGCTGTGAAATAGAAGCCACCGTTAGGCTCCTCAGGTGTGACGCCTGTGTCATCATAACCCACTAAGCTGTCTATACTGGATACAGCATTGTTAAATCGGTAGACCACTGCGTTTGAAATCCCGCCTACAAGGACGTGGCGAATATAGGTCTTGGCGACGATTTCAGCACCATTGTCTTTTTGTAACCATCCTTGGGTGATGTTGAAGACGAGGTCATCTGTCTGAGCGACACTGTTCGGGTAAGGGTTGCTGTCAGTGCTAGTAGCACCTACGTAGGTGAAGATTTCTGCCTGAGCTTCATCCTGTGAGAGCATGTAACTCACAGCACCCGCGGAGATCGTACCTGAGATGATGCTGGTGGAGATAGGGGCGGAGAGAACAGCGAAGCAGGCGAGAAGAGCGCTGCGAAGCTTGACGGGGATGTGTACTTTCATAAATTATAGTTTGTTGAAATAGGATGCAAATCTCTCTAGACAAAGAAAGAAAAATGAGCTTAGTCTAAAGCTACCATATACCACATGCTGAGGCAAGCAAATTCTACCTCTCTAACATCTTTTACCATTTTTTTACAAAAGGCCTGAGTTATAAAATGATAAGAAGTATAACGATGCGCGTTTGAAACTCTCTCACAGAGAATGAAAATTACCCCTGCCAGATCAATAATCATGGTCTGGCAGGGATAGGCTAAATATACACAAAATGATCCACATCCCATATCAGGGAACCGTGTCATCTTCACCCTTCCTGAGCTCGGTATGAGCAGCCGATGATGGCAAGTTCAGCGGGAGGGGAAGATGGGTGAAGAGCGAGAAGTTTTCTTCGCTACTCTTGGCGGCGGATTTAGAGCTGTGTTTTTCCTGTGTCAGCATGGCGAGGCGTGTGTCCTCTACCATGGCCTTGAACTTCTCGGCCTGCGAGATTTCTCCTGTCTCATCGCGGAAAAGGGAGGCGAGCCAGTCGCGCTTTTCGCTGATGGAAAGGTGCTTTCTTTTCATAGTTGCTATTGTGGTCTTTCTAGGGTTTAATTTCTTGAGATAGGGAGAAAGGAGAGTATCGTGCGGATGCGCGACTCACCGAGCTCACTGAGCTCATACTCGAGTGGAGAGCGTTCACCGATGCGCTGCACGAGGCTGAGCTTTTCGAGGTGACGTATACTGGCCTGACAGGTGGCTGAGTCTATCCCGCAGTGACGCGCGATGTCACGGCAGGTTTCTAAGCCCGCGGCAATCGAGATGAGGACGCGTTGGGCGGGGGCAGGGAGCTCATCGCGCTCCAGCGCGAAGAGTAAACGGCAGGCGAAATCGATGGCTTTCATATGGTCATATTTCTTGGGTTATGGGTTCATAGCGTGCAGCCACAACTCGATGAGCCTCTATTCTTCCAGAGCTGGTAGAGCGGATGCGTGTCGTTGGAGTGGCTTTGTACGGCGTTGAAGTGTGAGGCATTGGGTAGCGACACTCGCGAATACTCCTCTGCTAGTGCTTGCTTCATCGAGCTGCTACTTGTCAGCGAGATACACATCTTATACGCAAGCTTCGTTGCTAGCGCATCGATGAACAGTGGCTCAAAGAGGGTGACATCCTCACAGTCGGTGATATAGAGCAGCTTGATGGTATGCTCGCTCGCATAGATGCAGCGACCGCGCAGAACCCAGTTAGGCTGATCTACGCTGAGCACGCGCAAGCAGTCGGCTGGCAGATAGTGGGGGAGATTCTGCTGCTCACTCGGCTCTGCCGTGCTACTGAGTGTGACGAGTTGCTGCGCAAAGCTCCAGCGATGCGAGCAGAGAACCTCCTGACGCGTGGCGTGATAATGGAGATGACACTGACGTGCCGCTGGGCTTCCATTAGCATCAATAGCAGGGATAGGCGACTCCCCTAGCTTTGATAATGCCAGATTGCATAGATCAAGGGCGGTGGTCGTATTCATAAATAATCATATGATGGAGTGTTAAAAGTAAGCAGAGGCTAGATAAGCTTCAATCTGAGAGCCCCACCTTGCCACACATCGCAGCATAGCGCAAATATTCGCCTAGCTAAGCGCGATACGAACCGCGCGGTTTAGAATGAGCGATGCCTGTTGATTACTAGCCAAGTCACACATTCTCCACTATGCTTGCGGACATGAGCCGAGATGCCCGCCAGAGAGCCCGACGCTATTATGAGCACCACAATCGTGACTTCCAAGAGGATATACAGTCACTGAGTGAGCATCATGATGCCGTCATTATCTGGCTGCCGCAGCTCGTTGTTCTAGCGACGGCTGTGAACCATCACCATGCTGAGACATGGGATACACTCACGGCGACTAGTGCCGCAGACTGTGATGCGTGGTACGTACATCTCCTCATTGGAGAGCTCTCACTTGCTATGCAGGTAGCGCAGCGACTCACTCCGCGGCACTATCTATGCTTCCACCGAGGGCTGCGCAGCCAGCGTCCACACATCCATCGCTTCGCCACATTCATCACACGCGAGCATATCGCTCGCTTACAACAAACAACCAGCATAGAAAGAACACATACCATGGGATTTATGAAAACCCCTAGCATACCCACCGCCCCTGAGACACCCCCACCTACCGTCACCATTACCGAGTCATCAGAGCTCGACACCCAGCAGCAATACGACGCGTTGAGCGCACGCCGCAAGGGCATGCTCTCCACCATGCTAGCAGGTCAGGCGAAGCAAGCAGCAAGCACCACAGGTGGCAGCAGCTCGACTCTCGGATAGCCTGATAGTTAAAGTACTTATCAACACCATGAGTAAAAACACCCCCATCTTAAGCATCTACCAAAGCCTCAAGGCGCAGCGCGCGCCCTGGGAGTCATGGTGGGATGAGCTGCGCGAGTACGTCATGCCCAGCCGCATCGAGGAAGATAGCCTCATCCCCGATGCCAGCCACAAGCTCTATGACACCACTGCTGTAGAGGCCTGCCAGAAGCTCGCAAGCGGGCACATGAGCTATATCACCCCCAGCAACGAGCTCTGGTTCAAGTGGGCTAGCCCCGATCCTAGTGCGCCTGATGAAGCACAGTCATGGTATCAGAAATGCTCAGAAATTGCTAATAACGAACTCGCTATGAGCAACTTCTACACGGAGCTCCATGAGTGCTTCCTCGACCGCGTAGGCTTTGGCACAGGCAGCCTCTTCTGTGGTAGTACGAAGGCAGGGCGACTCCACTTCCGCCATGTTCCCTGTGGAGAGTTCGTTTGCAATTATGAAGACGATGGAGCTCTGAGTGTCTACATACGTGAGTTTCAGCTCAGTGCTAGTCAGGCCGCTTATCAATTTGGCGAACGAGCACTGGGCGAACGTGCACGCCAGCTGCTAAAAGATCCCAGCCGCGCTCTTGATAGCTCGCTGCGCTTCCTCCACATGGTGCGTCGTCGCGCCCAGCGCGAGCGCGGGCGTGCGAGTGCGAAGCACATGCCCTATGAGAGTATCTACTACTGCATGGAAGATGACCACATCGTTGAAGAGAGCGGCTACCATGAGTTCCCCTACATGGTCACACGCTTCCTCAAGTGGGGGCAGGGTAGCTATGGTATCGCGCCAGCGCGTCTCGTCTACCCCGACATCAAGCAGACCCAGTTTCTCAATCGCATCCTCGACATGCTAGGTGAAGTGGCCGCCTTCCCCCGCATTCTCGAACTGGCGAACCAAGTGGGTGAAGTAGACTTACGCGCAGGAGGGCGCACGCTCATCAATGCGGAGAGTGCGGCACTCGGCTTCCCTCGCGAATGGGCGACACAGGGGCGCTATGATGTAGGGATGGATAGGCTCAAGCAGAAGCAGGACAGCATCCAGCGCGCCTTCTTCGTGCCCATGCTGGAGCTCTGGCAGAATAACAAGCAGCAGATTACCGCGGCTGAAGTCTATGCGCGGGAGAATGAGCGTGTCATGCTCTTTTCGCCCTCATTCACTCTCTTTGTCACGGACTGCCAGCCGATGATGGAACGCATCTTTGCTACCCTCTTCCGACTGGGACGCTTCCCCAAGCCTCCAGCCAGCATTCTCAAAGCAGACCAACAAGGTGAAGCCGAGATAGAGCAACCACGGGTTATTTATCAAGGCCGCATCGCCACCGTGATGCGTCGCATGCAGACTGAGGGGATGGAAAAGACGCTTCTGCGCTTGCAGAACATGAGTGCCCTTTCCCCTCAGCTCGTGGATCATGTCGACATCGAGCGTAGCTTCCGCTTCGCCTCACGCATGGACGGCATCCCAGAAGAGCTGCTGCGCCCTGAACGAGCAGTCAAGCAGCTGCGCGAGCAGAGAGAAGCCGCCGCGCAACCAGCAGCCCCAGAAGGGATGGATCTCCAGCAACTCGCAGGCTCCATCCCTCCCGAAGCACTCCAATCGCTCACTCAAGGATAAGCCATGAGAGAAGATCCCCGACTCAGCAAGAGGCGCGTCCAGCAGCAGCATGCACTCCAAGAAGCACGCCAAGCACGCGCACGCCTTCTGCGGCTCTTTGATAACGAAGAGGCAGAGCTAGTACTCCAGCAGCTGGAGGCGCGTTTCGAAACCCATTTCCCCGTCTTCCAAGGGAAGGCAGGCGAATACGACGCGCTTGACGCCATGCGTCGAGACGCACATCGCGAAGTATTCCTCGTCATCCGCCATCTGCTAGATCAGGCGCGACAGGAAGTTAACCAAGCACCCCCCAAGAATTATGAATAAAGACAAACCCACCCCCGAGCAAGAACTCGACCCCACAGTCACGCCAGCCTCAGCTGCTGGTGCCGCCCCTGCAAGCATCCCAAGCTCATCGCCACAGTCCTACGCGAGTTATGGCATAGAACAAGACGCTGCCCCCAGCCCCACTGCATCCGCTCCCATCATGGATGGGGAAGGAGGCTTCACCCCTGGCTGGTATGAACGCTTCGAAGACCTGCGCGACTATGCCCCTAGTCTGGCGAAGTTCAATCGCCCCGAAGCACTGGCAAAGAGCTACGCCTCCTTGGAACGCCTCCGCGGCTACCCTGGTATAGAAGATAAGCGACGCATGAGCACCTTCCGTCGCAGCGTAGGACTCCCAGATAGCGTGGATGAATACAGTCTCGTACGACCAGAAGAGCTCCCCGATGAGCTCTGGGATCAAGGGCTCGTCGATCAGATGGCACAGACCGCCTACGAATATGGAGTGCCTCGCGCAGCCATGGAAGCGCTCACGGAGAACTACTGCCGTGAAAACCAACGCCAGCTCCAGCACTATAGGCAGCAGGAAGAGCATCGTATCATCGAAGCGGATAAGGAGCTACAAGCAGAATGGGGGCTCGACTATGAGGACAACATGAGCGCGATTACCTCCGTCTTCGCGCGCTTGGGCATGTCGGCAGATGTCGAAGTAGTACCCCTGCTGAACAATCCTGCACTCAGAGCAGATACAGGCTTCCGTCGTGTCCTCTTAGAGGTAGCACGCGAGCTGGGAGAAGCACCCCACCGCAGTGGAGCTCCGCAGGAGGGTAAGAAAGAAGCCCATCGCATCGCCCATGACTCCACTCACCCACTGCATGAAGCCTACATGCGTACGAATCATCCTCAGCACAAGTATGCCAACGAGCAGTATGATCGACTTGCCTTTGGCCGCCCCATCTCTTAACGAAGCTAGAAAGGAAAAGAATAGATCATAGTAAAATGACTTCTTAATCAATCACTGCTCAAACACACACACACACCAAATGAGCGCAGAGCCAGTCACGAAGCTGAGTTCTGCGCTCTTTTTTGTCAGAAGGAGACAACAGCCCTCTCGTCCATGTACTCATAGCATGCCCTTTCAGAGAAGAGCTCTAAGTCCTCGTGGGGAAAGCTGGGGAGCAGGATCACGCGTAGCCCTGATTCTGCTCGTCGCCATTCATCTCGCAGCAGAGGCTGCTTGTCATGGTATCCGAGGATGATGATATCGGCATGCAGCTCTACGCCCCTTGCCTCCCAGTATTCATAGCTAAGAGCTGAAGCATTGCCTACATAGAGAATGCGCTGCTCTCCCCGCTGCCAGAGAACGATGGCTGCCTGGTCGCTCTGGATGGGATGCTCTAGTAGGTGGAGAGGGGGAGGATAGATGCGCCAGCTGATGTCGGAATGGCGAGGGTGGGTGTAGAGGATGGGCTCTTCAGGAGATCTTAGAAGATCAAGGGACTCGAGCTTGCCCCAGAGAGCGCGGAGTACAGGGTATTGCGCCTTGCGTGCTGGCGCATTCATCGCGAGATAACTGCTAGGTGTCATGCCGCTGGAGAAGAGGGCTGGTCTGAGTCGCCAGCGAGCATCACTTTCTGATCCCTCAGAGAGCAGCAGGCCACCATTCCCCATCTGGCAGGCCACTTTCCCGTAGCCGAGATTGAAGATGATGCCAGCGTCCGCGGGCATGGGGGCTGTCGTGGGAAGATAGGATCCTGCTAGCCCCGAGATGCCACTCACAAGAGTGAGGAGTAGTCCTGAGCTTTCTAGTGCGCATGAGTCGATGAGCTGCCCGAGATAGGGGATGCTAGCGGTGGGGAGTAGAAGCAGACCCAGCCCCATGACGAGGGGGAGTAGGGGGGTGATAAGGATGTTTGTCAGGATGCCATAGGGATTCCAACTGCCGAAGAAGCTTATGAGGATAGGTAGAGAAATGAGCCACGCACTCACAGAGATAAGTGTATTAACTCTCAAAAAGTTATCTAGCGTGATGAGGGCTTTCTCCATGCGTGTATGCAGGGCGCGTGGGATGTAGCTATCTGGACCTATCCAGCGACTCTCTTCTCGCGTGAGCTGGATGGCGAGTAGGATGCCCCCGTAGACGAGAAAGGAGAGCAGGAAGCCCGCTTGTCCCAGCTGCTGAGGTGAGACCATCAGACTGATGAGCGCTACTGCTGATAGGAGGTTCATCGGTGATAGCTGCCGCCTCAGCATGAAGCCGAGCAAGAGCAGTAGAAGCATGAGGTAGGCGCGTAGGGAGGAGATAGCCATACCAGTGAGCACGACATAGAGCCCAACCACGATGAGGATGACAAGGCTGTGCCACTGCAAGGGGAGGCGTAAGAGGCGTAGCAGAGCCCAGAGGAGACCTGCGACAAGTCCGACATGGAGTCCGCTAACGGCAAAGGCATGCAGGCTACCACTCCACAAAAAGTGCTCAAGGGTACTAGCTTCACTGTGGCTCTTCTCTCCTAGGATGAGGGCTGCGAGAACTTGTCGCCGCGAATCATGTGCCTCGTCCTCGGGGATGAGGCGGCGCACGAGTAGTTCTCTCCACTGAGCGGCATAGCCTCTCAGCGCTGCCCAGGAGAAGGGATGCCCGATGATGTCCATGGACTGGACATCGATGCTGCCAGCAATGCTGAGTGTATCATACCAGCGGAGGCGATCGAAGCTTCCTGGAAGCAGCGTCTCCTTTTGAGCTGGGAGGGGGCGCGGTGTGCCGTGGACGCAGACGCGATCTCCTAGTTCTCCCTGTAGCCGTCCGCGTAGCTCTACCTTCACATGGGAATATTCGTCGAGTTGGAGTTGTGCGGTGTAGGGGGTCTGCCTGATGATGGTGCCACTGAGATGTAGCTCGGGGCTGTGTAGGAGTTGTTGGCGCACTGCTGCTAGTTGCGTGTGCTGCTTATCTAACTGGTAGAAGGCTATCGCGGAGCTCAGAGCGCAGATGAGTAGAAGTGACCAGCGACGCTGCCAGATGAGGTAGAGCAGCGGGGCTAGTAGGGTGCCGTAGATGAGTGTGCTTCCAGTGGTGGCCAGCTGGATGCTGAGGAGGCAGAGGAGGGGAAGCAGGAGAGGCGCGCGATTCAGTGCCTGATGTAGCTTCTCAGAGAGCTGTACGCAGGAGGGCATCAGGCGAGCAGAAGGCAGATGATGAGAGGCGCGCGCTAGGGCTTGTAAACAGTGACAGGGCCTGTCTGGCTGGATTGTACAGACTGGATGCGCTTGACGGCAGCGATGATGAGCTGTGCTCCGGCGTGGACTTCTTGCTCGGTGCAGTAGCGGCTCAGTGAGAGGCGTAAGGCTTCACGCGCTTCACTGTCGCTGAGCCCCATGGCGGTGAGGATGTGGCTGGGGCGTGGATTGGCACTAGAGCAGGCAGAGCCTGCCGCGCAGAGGAGTCCTGATGATTCTAAGAGCAGGGCGAGAGGCTCTGCCTTGCAGCCTGTTATGCGGATGTTGAGAACGTTACAGATGCGTGGGGCTGTGTCACCTTGGACGTGAAGCTTGAGTCCCGCATCACGCAGGTGCTGGAGCAGTGAGTCTCGGAGTAGGGCGAGTTGCTCATATTGTCCCTGAGCATGGAGGGCAGCTTCTGCTGCTGCTCCGAAGCCGATGATACCTGCGACATTCTCCGTACCTGCTCGCCTCCCAGCCTCATGACCCGCGCCGTGGAGGAGGGAGTGGTAGGGTGCCCCGCGGCGGATGTAGAGAGCACCTATGCCCTTTGGACCATGAATCTTATGAGCGGTGAGGCTGATGTAGTCGATGGGAGCATCATGGGCTCGTAGAGGGGCTTTTCCCAGTCCAGCGATGGCATCAAGGTGGAGGCGCACGCCTGCTTGATGCGTGAGTTCAGCGATGCGTGGGATGTCTTGGATGACTCCAATCTCGGCATTCACCCAGCTGAGGCTAGCACCTGTGTGCTGGCTGAGTAGAGATTGCCACGCGCTTAGGTCGAGTTCTCCGCTGGGGAGAACGGGGCAGCTCGCTTGGATGTAGGGAGAGCTCAGGGTGGCTGGGTGGTCTGTGGCGCAGGCGAAGCTCTTCCCCATCTGGCTGAGAGCCGTATTCGTCGCTTCTGTGCCGCCTGACGTGAAGATGATCTCATCGGCATGTGCGCCGATGAGGGTCGCAACTTGTTGGCGCGCGTGTTCGATGGCGCTGCGCACGCGCTTGGCTGCCATGTAACGCGCGGAGGGATTGTAGTGCTGCTCGCTGAGGTAGGGCAGCATCGCTTCGAGTACCGCAGGGTCTATGGCTGTGGTGGCGTTGTTATCCCAGTAGATCATAGCTCGTCTTCGAGGCGTTCGAGCATTTGCATGAGTTCGTAAGATTCGAGGTCGGAGTCGAGGATGCGTGTGATTTCTTCCTGTAGGTCGGTGATGACGCGGTCATACTCCTTTTGCTTCATGCTCTTGATCTGATCATAGGCGCGCTTGGCGCGTATCTCTTCGACGGTGAGGTCGCTGTCATCTTCTTCGCCCTCTTCGTCATCGCTACTCTCGTCTTGACCGTAGGGGTTCACCATGCGGTCGTAGGTCTCAGTGGAGGGGGGCATGAGTCGCTTGAGCGCATCGCGTCCTTCTGCGACATCTTCGTCTTGGCGGATTTTCTTGAGGATGGAGGTGAGCTCGCGGTAGTGATCCATGTCGTCATCGTACTGCTCCTTGGCATCAGAGAGTTCGCTGCGGGAGAGTTTTTTGGCGAGTTGCTCCTCACGCTCTTTTTCCATGTCGCTGCTCATTTCTGAGTCGTCTTCTGCCTGTGCGAGGTAGGAGGCGGTGGGTAGCAGGATAAGTGTGGCGGTTATGCTGGCTTGTATTAGTGGTCTGATCATACGATTAAAGAGGGGTGGATTTTACTTTAACTTCTTGGAGGAGGGTGAAAACAGCTGGTGGTACACAGGCTTCTGCCCATCGCTCCCAGCCCGGAGCTCCTACAAAGCTACGGACGATGGAGGATGATACCTGCTCAAACTCGCTGGGTGCCATGAGGAAGACGGACTGGATGCCCTCTTCCATGCGCGCGTTCATGCGTGCGATGGTTTTCTCATATTCGAAGTCTGTGGTGTTGCGCAGACCGCGTAGGAGGAAGCCTGCCTTTGCCTTCTGAGCGAAGTCGACGAGAAAGCCATGCTTAACGACTGCGAGTCGTACGTTGTCAGGCAGCTCTTCTAGCAGCTCTTCTAGCAGCTCTCTCCTCTGATCCATCGTCAGGTAGCTAGGCTTATCGGGGTTGACCGCGAGAGCGATGACGAGCTCATCAAAGAGCATAGCTCCTTGCTTCATCATCCACAAGTGCCCCTTCGTCGGTGGGTCAAAGCTTCCTGCATAGACTGCTATCCGTGACATGAGCTTAGATTAATAGTATTTCTATACGAGGTCAAGGTAATTAGTACTACCCGAGGCTTCTCCACTCAGAGACCTACCACGGTCACCTGATCGCCTTGGATGCGCAGCTTAGCGGGGAAGATGAGATCGCGGTCGCGTAGTGATGAGACATCGGCGCGTATGTTAGATTCACATCGTGGGACGATGGCGTTGAAGATGACTTTTCCATCACGGCGGACAGTGACGGGCTTGTCCAGATCAAGCATCGCATCGTTGATGCCTATGGTGAAGTCCGCGACATCTGCGTGTTCGATGTTAAAGGTGTTCTTCGCATAGCTGACGGTGATGTGATCATGCTGCTTGGCTTGTTCAAGGGGGACTTGTAGCCAGTAGAAACGCTCGCGCAGGACGTCATCTTGCTTCCAGACGATCTTGTTCGGTATTGGATTGCGCTTGAACTTCGGCATCCACTTCATCGATACAGCATCTTCAAGATTCATCCAGTGACCGTGCTGGGGGTAGATGCGCACGTCATGGATGTAGGCTCCTTTGTGCTGCTTGCTGAGTGCGGTGAGCTTCTCTTTCCACTCCTGGGCGATGGCGTTTCGCTTGTAGGGGGTGTCGTGCGCACCCATGTAGAGACCAAAGGGGAGATTGTAGAGATTCTCTATGTGCGCATCCCCAGGGTGACCTGCACTCATGGCAGCCGCAGCCCAGAGATCAGCGAGGCGCGGAGCTAGCTGGTAGGTACCATCCCCTCCTGCGGAGTAGCCCATGATGTAGACCTTGTTCGGGTTGACCCCTTCCTTGATGACTGCGAGTTCGATGATGCGCTCGATGAAGGTATCCATGTAGCCTTGATGCCACATGTTCCACGTGTCAGTAGGAGAGCGGGGGACGAAGTAAATGCCTTCCTTGGGGGTGTAGAGATTTTTGTGATTCTCCCACTGTCCGTCATTCACTCGTGGGGCAGTACCTCCACCACCGTGCATGGCTATGTAAAGTGCGCGCCCAGAGGCGGGCTTATTCCCTACTGTGTTGTAGGTGAACTTCATCGTATAGCCGTCGTGTTGGAGAGCCTTCTCTTCCCACTGCTTACCCCACTGGGCGAGGGATTCTTGCTGGCGTGCAGCAATGAGAGATGATGTCATTTTTTGAGCCTCATGCTCGCTTAGATTCTCAGCAATGGAGTTAGTAGCGCTCAGGCAGATGAGTGCCACGCAGGTGGTATGTAGGAGGGATGAAAGATGCTTCATACCAAATTATAGCGTTTCTCACGCGAGATGCAAATGATATTTTTGTGATAGATAGCGGGACGCAGAGGCTAGGGTGCTATGCTGGTAATCGTGTAGTGCTGCTTGGCGTCAGCCTTGAAGCGGATGCGTGTGGGGCTTAGCCACTCAAAGGGGACACGGGCGATGATGAGTATCGATATGTGCGCAACGTGCATAGTAATTATTGATTGTTTCTCCTCTTGTAGACACTTATGTCAATTTGCTTGATTCGCCTCTGCTAGGCTCTTAAAATCTCAGGGTGAGTTCCGAACAGTTAACGGAAGAGATCAAAGCGTGGCTACGTCGTGAGAAGAAGACTACTCAATGGCTTGGCGAGCAGCTCTGTGTCAACGGCGGAACCGTGCGAGGGTGGTTTTCCTACCGCCCCATCCCGCGCCGCTATCACGCGCGTCTCCGTGCGCTCATGCAGCCTCCCGAGGCTTTGTTGTCAAGCCCCAGCTCCCTGACTATCCCTCTACCTGCTTCCCTGATCGATGACCTCCGTCGTCATGCTCCTAATCAGGTGATTGAGCCACAGATGGCGCAGTTCGTTGCAGAGGTGTCACACGCAGCTGTACAGGCTCTTTACCATGCTGCTGAGCAGGGGGAGATATACTCCTGTGAGGATGACTGCGATGACTTGGTCGCTGCGGAGGAGGAGTAGAGATGATGGAGGCGGAGCCTGAGGATATCACAGAGCGATTCCATCGAGGAGAGGTGCTTCGCTGCATACTTGGATCTATACCCGATGAGAGATGGAGGGAGCTGATATCGTCTGGTGAAAGCCCCGAAGATAAGCTAGAAGCACTACTACTGGAAGCCCAGCTAGAGTCCCCTCAGCAGGAGTATGAAGAAGAGTCTCAGCAAGATTATCTCCTAGCGGCAGAAGATGAGTATGAAGCATCGCATGACTAAGTGAGCGTGTGGTGCATGCCATTCTATTTCCTTGTCATACGGACGGGCGCGTGTTAGGCTGCTCGGGTATGTCGAAATCATCCGTATTGCTCTGCAGCCTTGTGCCGCTACTTTATTTTTCCCCCATCCAAGCGCAACTTACCGCTGATTCACCAGCACTTGCGTTGAATGTTAAGAGTACCGACTCTCCTCTACTGATGCGAGAGTTCTATCCTCGCTGGTCGGCGATGGACATCTCTCAGGCTGAGTCGAAGCTTAGCTCACTAATCGAAGAGGCGAAGAAGAAAATCGATTCGATGACTGCTCTGAAGGCTGAGGAAATGAGCTATGCAACTACCTTTGGCGTGCTGGAGCGCATGCAGGAGGACATCGATCGATGCTTCTTATCGGTGTACAACTTGAGCATCGTCTCAGATAGCCCAGAGGTACGTCAGGTGCTACAGGATATCAGCGTGCTGGGAGATCAGTTCTCAGCGGACGTGATTGCGAATGAGGCTCTCTGGCGCACAGTGAAGCAGGCTGCCTCTCAGCCATGGGTGAAGCAGCTGGATGCGGAACGTGCACGTTACGTCGCGCAGACGCTGGATGGCTTCCGCGACAGTGGAGCTGATCTCAGTGCCGAGGATAAGAAGCGTCTCGCTGAGATACGCCAGCAGCTCTCTCTTCTGAGTATTCAGTTTAATAAGAATGTACTCGACTCTACCAATGCGTGGCAGCATGTGGTCACAGATCCCGCTCAGCTCAAGGGTATGAGTGAGAACTGGATGAAGGTAGCCGCGGCTACAGCTCTAGAGAAGGGCTATGGCACGAAGGAGAAGCCTCAGTGGCTCATGACCCTTTCCTATTCCAGCTATGGACCTATCATGAGTGACTGTGAAGTAGAGGCCACGCGCAAGCTCTGCTGGCAGGGTGCTAGCTCCATTGGTCGTACAGGTGGGTATAAGAATGAAGGCATCATCGAGCAGATCGTCACCCTGCGTCATGAGATGGCACAGTTGCTGGGCTTTAAGACCTACGCCGACCAGACGACCGCGCGTCGTATGGCGCAGACAGGCGAGCGTGCGCTGGGCTTCGTGGATGATCTGATGGCGAAGGTGAAGGGGGCATTTGAGATGGAGAATGAGCAGCTTTTTGCCTTCATCGCTGAGCGCACAGGACAGAAGCTAGAGAAGCTCCAGCCATGGGACTCTCGCTACTATGCTAATGAGCTCTCGCAGCAGCAGAACAACTTTGATGTCGAGACCCTACGCCCCTATTTCTCGGCGAAGCGCATGATAGCTGGGATGCTAGATCTCTACTCAGACCTGCTGGGCGTGAGCTTCAAGAAGATAGAGACGATCTCCATCAGCGATAAGGCTCAACTAGCAAAGGATACTCAGGTGGAGGTGTGGCATGAGGACGTGGATCTCTATGAGATCTATGACCAGAAGTCAGGCAAGATGCTCGGAGCCTTCTATCTGGATATCTACCCACGCTCAGTGAAGCGCGAGGGTGCGTGGTTTCTTCCCTTGCGCATGGGGGAATCGGGTCGCAATGGCCGCGAGGCCTACCCGAATCTAGGTGTAATCTGTGGGAACTTCTCACCACCTGTGAATGGGCAGGATGCTCTATTCTCCCACTCTGAGGTGATCGTGCTCTTTCATGAGTTCGGGCATGCGATGCATGGACTGCTCAGTGATACAACGCTTCGCGTTCACGGAGGGACGAATGTGGCATGGGACTTTGTCGAGATGCCTAGCCAGCTCTTCGAATACTGGGTGTGGGAGCCCAGCTTCTTAAAGAAGCACGCGATTCACCATGAGACAGGTGAGCCTCTCAGCGATGAGCAGATCCAGAAGTTACGCGCGACAAAGTACTTCCGCCCCGCTGGATCGAATATGGGACAGCTCAACGTGGCAAAGCTCGATCTTGAGCTCCATATGAACTATGACAAGCACTTCAAGGGACGCAGCCTCGATGAGGCAACAGCAGCACTACTCGCTGAGACAAGCATCCCCATGACACAGATCACACCCAGCCTGATGCATCGCCTCACCCACTGCATGAGTGGCGGCTATGGCGCAGGCTACTATTCATATAAGTGGGCAGAGGTGCTCTGTGCCGATGCCTTCACGCGCTTCTTGAAGGAAGGGGTGACGAACCCGAAGACCGGAGCTTCTCTGCGTGAGACTGTCCTGAGCAAGGGCGATAGCAAGAGTGCCAACGAGCTCTACGTGGACTTCATGGGGCGTGAACCGAATAATGACGCTCTGCTCATTGAGCAGGAGCTGCTGCCCGATACAGGTGCGGATCGGTAAGAGGCAGGCTGCAGCGAGCTAACTGCTCTTCATAGAAAGATACATGAGCCATCACCCAGCTGGGTGATGGCTCATGTCGCTATTACTGTTCATGAATGCACGCGCTACATGCTCGTGCTCAGTTTAATTCCTAGCGCAAGTGGGGCTCAGCTTCACCGCCATCACCGTGCCTGATATCTCGTTAGCAACGAGGAGCATAGCGGGCTTGTCACCCTGAGCTGGGACGAAGGCGAGACCCTCAGGTGAGATGTCTCCGCCAGTGATGGCGACATCTTCGCCCTTCTTGTCTTGGTGGGTGACGATCTTGTTAAAATCGCGTGTGTTGATGTAGTTGACAAACTGAGGACGACTGGGCACGCTGATATCGTACACCATGATACCCCCTGTACGCTCCAAGCCGATGAAGGCGTAGGGCTTGCCCGCGATCTGACCTATGGTCACGCACTCTGGCTCAGGTCCCTTCTTACCTGATCGGTCATCGAGCCCGAGATCGTCACCGGAGAACTGATAGTACGCCCCCAGCGTCTGGGCGACGACTTCTTCAAACTGGTTCGCGCTATCAAAGATAGGAGTAAGACCGCTGCTACTCACCTCATAGATGCTAAAGCTACGTGAGCCGTAGAGATAGTCCTTTGAGTGGTCTAGCCCATCGACTGTCGATGGATCAAGGAGGGTGATCTTACCCAGCTTCGTTGAGCCAAACTGCTCGGGCTTGATGCTGCCAGCAGGGGAGCTCTCAGCATCGCTGAGGTCGATTTTTACTTCATTCTCATAGTAGCCTACCGTCTTCTTCTTCCCCCACTCGCGACCATCGCCTTCGTTAGCCGTGATGAGGTAGGTGCGACCGCCTGTTTGGTAGGAGGTGATGGCGTCAGGCATGCGTACACCGTAGAGCCCTGGGTGGAGGCGACGCACGGGCTTCTTGTCCTTGGCGTTGAGGTCGAGAGCTACCTTTCCATGGTCTGTGGTGCCTAGTGAGAAAATGTTTTCTATTTTCTTGCTGCTGAGGTTGAGCACGGCGATCGCATTAGCCTCTTGGAGGGCGATGTAGGCTTTTGTACCTGCGACGGTGATGTACTCAGGCTCAAGATCATCTGAGGGGAGGGCACCTTTCTTTAGGATGACTCCGCGAGAGACGAGCTGCGCACGCGCAGAGGCGGTGTCGAAGGCGGTGAAGCCCGCTTCTGTACAGCTCTTTGATGCGATGTTAATGATGCTGACGCTGCCCTTTGGGTCGATGACACCAGCCCCATAGCCTTGGCGTGGTTCACCTTCATTTGCGGTGAGGATGGTATTGTTATCGGCATAGCAGAGCATGTCAGGTTGTACCCCTACCGTGATTACCTCAAGGAGGCTGAGGCTGCCATCGGTGGCGCAGCTGAAGCGGGCGACTCTACCTGCCTCTGTGTGCCCCTGTGCTTGCAGTGCGATGGCGAGCTGCTGCCCATCAGGGGAGACGGCAACACTGGTCATATCCTTGTAGTTGAAGCTGGAGTCCAGTGACTTCACGGCTGACTTCACATCAAACTCGCGAGCTGCGATGGGGGCAACCGCGCCGCTGCTAGTACGCAGCTGCTGTATGCTTAGAATGGCGAGCATGCCTGTCTTTCCATTCACAGCGTAAGCATGCCCGTTACTAGCGTTATACGAGATGATCTCCATGACAGCCGCATCGATACCTAGCTCGCCTGCGTCATAGCGGGCGATGAGCTCTAGGCTGAGCGTGGAGCTTGAGTTGAGGAAGGCGGAGCTCACCTTGCTAGGCAGAGCGCTGGCAGTGCAGGAGAGTAGACCAAGGGAGAGTCCGAGGCCAGATACGAGGGCTTGTTTCTTAGAAATATTCATTGTTATTTGCTGATGGGTGAGGGGTGGGAAGTGGTATGTCGGTCTCTTTCTACCATGGCGGAATACGAGCGTCAATGAGCAAGAGGCTTTGTCACGAAAAGTCTACATGAGACGCTGTCAGTGTGACGTTTTCTTCACCTTTTCAGACTTGCGCTACGATGTCATACAGGCGATTAGGCTTCCCAGAGCAGACGCTTTGTGCTAGTATCGCGTAACGTTATGAACAAGAAAGCACCTGTTTCCAGTCTGAGTCGACTCCTTGTCTGCCTTCAGATGCTCCTCCTTCTCAGCCTCATCTCTCCCTCATTGGCTGAGGATACACCATCTTCCCCCATCACGCCTGCCGCTCATGTAGTGAGCACGAGTATGTCTGCGCAGTCCTCTCCTGAGGGCGTTGCATGGACGGATGCCCAGACACAGCAGGGGGATAAGTATAGCATGCTTCCCTACCCCCTACCTCTCTATGCTGAGGGTGAAGAGGGGCTCGGTCTCTGGGAGAAGCTCTGCTACCGCACGCAGCAAGACCCCTTTAACCTCGCGGCAAGCCTCATCTTCTTAGGCGCGGTTGTCCACACCTTTCTCGCGCCACTCTTCTTGAAGCTTGCGCACCATCTCGAACACCGAGAAGAAGAGCGACAGAAAGCTCAGGGTATAGCGGGGGGCAATACGCATACGCTAGGCGCACGCCTCTGCCACCTGCTTGGAGAAATTGAACTCATCTTCGCGTTCTGGGTGATTCCCTTTGCCTTTGTCTGCGCCTCTTATTACTCGTGGGGTGACTTTGGGACCTATGTGGGGCTGGATACGAACTTCACCGAGCCACTTTTTGTTGCTGTCATTATGATCGTAGCGGCCTCTCGTCCTATTTATCGCATCGCTGAGAGCTCCTTGCAACATGTGGCTAACCTGGGTAAGCAGACACCTCTTGCGTGGTGGCTGAGCGTGCTCACCATAGCACCCTTCCTCGGATCATTCATCACGGAGCCAGCAGCGATGACTCTGGCCGCTATCATCCTGAGTAAGAAGATCTATTCGCTTAAACCTAGCCTCAGCTTCAGCTATGCGACACTGGGACTACTCTTCGTGAACGTCTCGGTGGGTGGCACACTCACGCACTTCGCTGCACCACCCATCGTCATGGTGGCAGGCAAGTGGGAGTGGACGCTGGAGCATATGATGTTCAACTTTGGTTGGAAGGCTATGCTAGGCATCCTGATCGCGAATGCCATCTACTACTTCATCTTTATCTCAGAATTCCGCGCGCTTGCTGAGAAGCAGCTCGCAGAGCAAGCAGATCTCGCGCAGGTGGAGTCTAGCCAGCCTCAGCCCATCCCTCTCTGGATCTATGGGGTCTCTGTGGCGATGCTAGTATTCACCGTCTATTACGCGCATTATCCATCTATCTTCTTAATTGGCTTTGCCGTTTTTGTGCTATTCCATCGCTTGACACGTCGTCATCAGGAGGCTCTTTCCATACGTATTCCCCTGCTGGTGGGAGTCTTCCTTGCGGGCTTACTCATTCTTGGTGGGGCGCAGGGCTGGTGGATGCAGCCTGTCCTGCAGGCACTCGCACAGCTTGGGGAAGCCCCAACGATGGCTCTGGCGAGTGTGCTGACAGCGTTTAATGATAATGCAGCGGTGACCTTCCTCGCGAGCACAGTGCCGCAGCTTGCTGATAATATGAAGTACGCTATCGTGGCAGGTGCAGTCACAGGTGGCGGGCTCACCGTCATTGCGAACGCACCTAACCTCGCTGGGCAATCCATCTTAAGCAAGCACTTCGCAGGGATAAACGCGCTCCAGCTCGCCCGCTGGGCTCTTATCCCAACCGTCGTCATGTTCCTCATGTTCTACTTTCTTTAATACCGATTAACTCCCACCCCATACCATCTCATGTTTACAGGACTCGTCGAATGTACAGGTAAGCTGCTGCGCCTCCAGCCAGTCGCTAGTGGCGCACGCTACACGCTAGATATCCCCTTTGCCTCTGAGCTCGCGCTAGGCGACTCTGTCGCGGTGAATGGCTGCTGCCTCACCGTGGATCGTATCGAGGGCAGGGAGGTAGAGTTTGACCTACTCACGCAGACCATGCGTGTCACGGCACTCGGAACGCTGGCAGAAGGTGACATCTGTAATCTGGAGCGAGCAATGGGGGGGAATGGTCGCTTCGGTGGGCACTTCGTCATGGGGCATGTGGACACCATCGCCGAAGTCACTGGCATCACACCAGTCGGGCAGGATCACATGGTTCGCGTGCGCATCCCCTCAGAGTATCAGCGATACATCATCGACAAGGGGAGTATTACCATCGATGGTATCTCACTGACTATAGCACAGATCATTGAAGGAAGTGAGCTAGAGTTCTGGATCACACCCCATACATGGGAGAGAACAAATCTCCATCAGATGAGCCTCGGCACGAAGGTGAATATCGAGGTGGATATGATAGCGAAGTACGTCGAGAAGCTTTTCCGAGCCCAAGAGAGCTCGTCAGATTAATCATCAACGCGCGGTGCGAACCAATATGGTCTGCACCGCGTTTTGCCTATCACATCCTCGACAGGGGGTGGGCTAGGCTGTTAAGCTGCCTGCCTATGGGATTTTCTACAATTGCTTCAACAGTCCAGCTAGCGGGTAACGCGCTGAGTAGTTTCCAGAGCTATCAGTCGCAAAAGGAAAGCAGCAAGCAGCTCAACGCACTCGCTAACACTCAAGAAATCGAAGGTCAGCAGCGTTCACAGGCCATGATAGACATCGCCATGGGGAACGCCACTCGTGCCACGCGCAACGCGCAGAGTGAACTCGCACGGGCGCAGCTTGATGCTGCCAGTTCGAACCTCATCTCCAGTGGCAGTGTCGCTGTTCGTGAGCGTGATCTAGCAACGCGCCTACAAGATGATATTAACAACCAAACCACCGCAGAGCTCCAGCAGGCGAACCTCGTGCGCAACCAGAGTGTGCTAGACGCGTACAACACGCGCGTGCAAGCAGCTCAGGCAAAAGCTGATGCGAATACCACACTCTTCAAGGGCATAGGCACTGCCTTCTCCGATACGAATGCGGTTCTGAATACCTTATCTACGTCTTCTCCTATTCAATAGTAGTCCCGCGAGAGCAATCAAGCTCAAGCTAGCCGAGGAGGGCTCAGGGACGGAAACAATACCGAGCAAGAAGACATCGCCTGAGTCAGCGTTGTGATGCAAGGTGAGCTGAGATAGATCGACACCAGAGGCGGTGAAGTACAGACTGGCTAGCGCGACGAAATCATCACTCGTCTCATCAGATGAGAGCGAGATACCTGTCAGCTCAGAGACATCGGTGAAGAGCATGAAGGGCTGTCCTTGTTCAAAGAGTGACCAGTCTAAAAGCGTGATATCTACCTTCGCACCAGATCTGTTAGCAGCATTAAGATGGAGAATGCCACCGTTCAAACTGGTTGCGGTGGTGGAACTCGCTATCAGTCTAGAGCCGAGTTGAAGAGTGAGGTTGGCATCAAGTGTGTAGCGTCCCTTGATATCGATGGATGCGCCGTGTCCTATTTCCACATTTGCCTTTCCTGCTGCACCTACGCTGCTGTCCTGCATCGTGAGTGTACCCCCTGAGATGAGTAGGTCTATATTCAGCCCTAGCTCGCTGAGGTGCAGATTGCCTGCGCCTGTTTTTTCAAGCTGGCGATTTTCGTTGTTAAGAGAGTGCAGCGCACCATTGACGCGGAGATTGGAGTCGGCGGCCACGGAGATGGTGCTATCCTGTGAGAGTAAGATGCTGGCGATTTGGGTGCTGCCTCCACCTTGCTTGGTGATGTGATGGGAGAGATCCAACTCTCCGTCAATCGTCACATCTCCCTCTCCACTGAAGTGAAGATCCCCTGAGCTAGCGATGGAGCTAGATTGGATCACGGCATGGTGTCCTGCACTCTGAGCGATCGCACCTTGGAGCTGCAAGTGTTGTGAGTTCGTGTAGGCGAAGTCATAGCTACCGTCAAAGTCACGTATCGATTCCAGACGCACAAAGCCACTTCTGCTATTGTCGTGCGTTTGTACTGTGCCACTGCCTGTTAGTTCAGAGAAGATGAGATTCCCATTATTGCGAATCTCAACGCGTGCCGCCCCAGTGGGTGCTTGAATATTGAGGGAGTCGAAGTAGAAGCCCTCACTCGTCGATGTTGCACCTGATTGGCTATTCATATTCAGGATGGAGCCTGAGGCTAGTGAGACACCACCGAAGCGTGTGGTGCTTGTGTTCACAGCGCGGTTGAATCCCATGGTAGCTCCGGTCTCTACGTTCATCTGCTGGACGCGATAGCTGTTTGAGACATTATTAATCTGCAGCGTCATTCCTGAGGCTACGGTGAGGCTTTCTAGCTCTACTGCCGTGACGCTTGCGCCTAGTGTGAAGCTGTGCGATCCAGTTGCAGCTTCGCGTGTGAAAGTGACGCTGCCGCCTCGCATCGTTGTGAGACCTAGCTTGATGTTCTGCGTAGATCCCTGCGCTGCCTCAATGAGGATATGATTCCCTATGCTCAGATCGCCCACATGCATCGCGCCTAAGCTAGAGGAGCGCAGGATACTGTTGTCCTGCATCGTGAGAGCATCTATTGTCAGATTCACTCGTGACGTGCGTCCGAGGAAGGCTCCCTCAGAGACGATGATATGCGCGTTTATATCTGCGTATTCACTCTCTGTGTTGGCGAAAAAGGAGACTCTGTTGTTGATGTGAACGAAGTTACTGTTGATTGTAATGCCAAGAAATCCACTATCACCATGAATGAAGTCATTGAGAATGAGCTGCTGATTCTCTGTCGTGTCAAAGTTGATTGTGCCGACATAGCCAAAGACGAAGTCCAGCGTAACTGTTGCGCGGATATCTTCGCTCTCTGCGGTGATGTTGATGTCTCCGTTTCCTGTCAGGTTGTCGAAGGTGAAGTTCCCTTCCTCTGAAAAGTGGACATCTACAGGGCTGCTACTATGCTGCTGAGCTGATGCCGGCATAGAGCAGAGGATGCTGATAGAACTGAGCAGAGTGAGTGCCAGCTTGCGCTGTGCGTTGTTGATGTAGGTGCGTCGCTGGCGTTTTGGCAGCGATGATGAGCAGCAGAATTGCTGAGAGATCATGGTGTGATGGTGTAGATTAAGAGTCTCGATGAGTATCGCGAAAAAACACGATATTGATCGAGAGAGCCGACATCATACTAGCACTTCCAAAAATGATCAAGTTAAGAAATATAACAATTAGCTCATATTATGACACAATGATTATAGGTTTGTAAAACAAAAGAACTCCCATGTGTAACCCTTGTTAGGGTACATGGGAGCCGAGAAGAGGGGATGAGGCTTAGCTTAGCGGCCTGCTGCTGGGGTGACCTGAGGTGCAGAGACAATGATGGACTCCAGCTTCACTCCAGGGCGATCAGGGTTCTTCAGCACGAGGGTGACCTGAGCCTGCTTCGTTGAGATGGCGAAGCGTGAGGAGCGCACACGTACCGGAGCTTTGTTGCGCTCCAGTGTTGCCATGAGCATGAAGGAGCGCACATCTCCGTGAGCCCCTTTGAGGCTCCAGATGTTGTCACTATCAATCTTTCTGCCTTGGTGGCGATTAGCTGCGATCTTGCTATCCTTGCGATCGCTAAAGTTGGGCTGCTTGGCGATAGCGATGGTGAGGGGATAGCCAGAGAGGTTGATGATATGCTGCCCCTCAGATGGGATGACATTGCTACCAATGACGATGCTGTTCATACGTGTGGCGTCAGAGTCCTTATCTTTGTATAGCTGAACGATGCAGATGGGGCGACTGCCAGCACCGGCGGGGATGCTCGCGATCATGTCTGGGGGAGCTGGCTTGGCATCGGGGGTAGCTGGAGTAGGGTCTGAAGACCACAGCTCTACCTGACCGCTGCGCGCGGGGATGCGTTCGCTGACCATGCGACCTGAGATATGGACGGATTTAAAGCCCTTGTTATCACGATAGTAGAGCTTATTATCCTTTAAACGGGCACCGCCTGATGAGCTCACGACGAAGCCTAGTCCATTGACATTCTTCTTATTCTCCTGCTGATTCTGCCCAGAAGTCGTAGACTGTGCAACGAGGGCTGGGCTGAGGATGGAGGAGACCACCATACATGCTATTAAGAAATTTTTCATACGATCTGATATACGATGAGTTTATCAAATCTGGCTCTATCGCGCAAGGAGAAAAAATCCCTCAAACCATGTGGTTTGAGGGATTGAGAATAGTGAGGTCTGAGCTTGCTTAGCTGCGACGACGGCGGCGTGCGAGCAGTCCTGCTAGAGCCATGAGGCTCAAGGTCGCCGTGCTAGGCTCAGGAATGTAGAGCACGATATTACCCGCAGCTGAGACCGTGTAGCCTACGGCAGTAAACGAGCTCTGACCTGCAACCTCGTCGAAGAGGATAGTCACATTGGTGTACGCTGTCAGAAACTCGCTCTCTGTAACTCCTGCCAGTTCGAATGCGAAGGGTTCACCACTAGTTAGAGCTGTAGCGAAGTCTGTACCGAGATCGCCGAGGCTCAGGGTGAGTGAGTCCTTGATCGTGACATTTTCAAGCCCAGCGATCGAGAAGGTGAGAGCATCGAGCTCTGCGCCACCTGAGTTGGGGATTGATGTATTCGCTACCTGTGTGGCGGTGAGAGCGCTGCCGAGAACCACATCATCAAGTACAGTACCAGCACCGAGGATGACATCAGAGCTGATGACAACATTCGTCAGTGTGGTATTGGTAAATGAGAGAGCGTCTCCTGTGATGGTGGCATCACTGATGCTGAGTCCTGTGCTAGCACCAGCGACTAGAGAGGCGTTGCTGGTGATATCATTGTTACTGACCTGAGCCTTGAGCCCATCTTTTCCTGTCAGCGTCGTGGTGTTCGTACCATTGGTGACGGTGATGCTGTTAGCACTGAGGCTTGCAGCGGAATCGATGGTGACACTAGCTACACTCACGTTGTTGTGGTAGATGAGATCATCACCAGCGACGGTGTATGTACCTGCGGCGTCGAGGTTGAGGCTTGTGTAAACATTTGCCGTGCCCGAAGCCTTGAGCGTTGACCCAGTGTCCACATTCACGATGAGACCATTATTGGCATGATTCGTGGTGTCAGCTTGGTTGTGTAATTCGAGTGTGCCTCCATCGATGTTGATCGTTTTGTTGCCACGACCGCTATGCGTGGTGAGACCTTGGCGCATGATGAGAGAGCCTGTAGAGGCGATGTTGATCGTGCCAGATCCGTCACGGTCAGAGATGCCTGAAGCAAGATCCAGTGTACCCGCTACGTTCACTTTATTGTCGCCAGCTGGCCAGTTGGAGAGCATGAAGCCGCCCTCGTTAGCCAATTCGTCATTAACCGTAGAGAGAACGCGCAGGGTAGCTCCTTCATCAATGGTGAGCGTCGTATTAACATCATCCGTAGCACTGAGCAGAACACTGTGCACCTCATAGACACCCTCGCCAGTGATCGTTGTGTTGCTACCTGTCATTTGAAGACGCACATTGTCAGTGAGAGTCGTGTCATCTTCTAGACGCACGGTATAGCCCTGAGAGGAGCGTTCGTAGCGATCTGTTATGCTAGCTGCGTCTACTGCGCCACCTACGCTGAGATTGCCACCGCCTGTGGCGGATAGTGTAGTGCCTGCGGCCAGTGCGATGCCGCTATCGGCACTCATATCGCTACCATCACCCTGTAGCTCAAGAGTTGCGCCTGAATTAAGGGTGTATGACATATGGTCTAGGTGACCGACTCCCTTGACTACAAGTGTTGCACTCGAAGCCACGGTCGTATTCCCAGTACCGAGAGCATTGTCGTGATCAACGATGATCGTGCCTGCGTTGAGAGCGACCCCTCCGGTGAATGTGTTTGCCGTAGCGAGAGTGAGCGTGCCTGTACCGTCTTTTACGATTTGGACATCACCAGCGATGATACCTGCATTCGTATCATCTGAGACGAGCTCTAAGTTGCCTGATCCAGTCACCTTGATGCTGCCAGCGGTGACTGTGCCAGCTATGCTGACGACATCAGTAGCTCCATCCGCTGTGTCAAAGGTGACAAACTTGCCGTCGTTGAATATGGCTGCACCTCCGGTCTCAGCATCCGTGTTCCAGCCGTCAGCATCCTCGGTCCATGTGCCGTTACCTCCTGTCCAAGTAAGGAAGGATGATGTAGCTAGTGAGACAACGAGATTGCCGTCAGCATTGATACTCGTTGTGTAAGTGCTGGCGTCAAGCGCGTTGAGCGTGACATTAAAGATACTTGCATCAGTGAGGCTGTCTGCCGCATCAAAAATGACGTACTCACGCCCCGCCTCTAGTTCGCCCTCAAGGGAGGCGAAGATATCAATGCTGCTTGCCCCTGTGAAGTCTGTTGCTCCTACGCTAAGCGCAGTATCCAAGCCCAGAGTCAGATAGAGGTCTGAGTCACCAGCGAGGGTGAGATCACCGATGCTGGACGCATTGAGCAGGGTGAGGCTGCCGCCGTTGAGAGTGATGTTAGCATCTGTGTTAACAGCTGTATTGGTAACGGAGAGTGAAGAGCCTGCTTGCATGACGATGCTCGTACCCGCAGCTGCGGTGAAGGAAGTGGCTGTTATCTGACTGCTTACTTCGTAGATAACGCCTGCACCCCCATTCATCTGGAGGGCTTGGGCATTGATCGTGCCATTAGTGATCGTTGACGTGCCAGCTTGCTTGTTAAAGATGAGGGTACCTGGATTGGCACCGCCGACGGTGATGTCACCTGTACCAGAGATGCTAGTGCCAGCAGCTCCGCCGAAGTTGAGCTTTACCTGCCCATTGATGAGGAAGTCACCTGTATAGCCTGATAGATCGCCATTGAAGTGCCATGTCTGATTACGCGCGCCACTCCAGTTGAACTGAATGTTGCCGCCATCTTCGCCAGCATCAGCATGCTTGACCAGTGAACCATTGAAGGTATAGGTTGACGTAGAATGACCGTTCGTGATATTCCAGTTTTTTACTTGGATATCAGCCTCAGCAGTACGCGTGGTTGTGTCGTCAACAAAGTATCCAGTTGAAATATCAACGATGACGGTATCTTCAGCTGGAGCTGTGAAGAGTAGAGCATTATTGCTTCCAATGGTGTGCTCGGCTGCTTGAGCTGTATAGGCTAGGGCACATGCTGCAAGTAAGACCTTGCGCAGTGGGGTAGTTAATGTTAGTTTCATATATATTAAACTGAGGGAGTTTTTTAAAAAAAGAAATCAATAAGGTATTAAAATACTAACACTCATAGAGAATCTTTGAACTTTTATAAAGTAGCATTTTTTGTTATTCATAGCAAGTACCATTTTCAGGCGAGAGTGTAGTTGATGCTCATAACGAAGAATGCTATTTTTTTATGTTATTGATAGAGAAAATTCAGCAGATTAAGCAGTCGGTATAACATTATTTTCATTATCTGCTATTTTATCTTGTTGGACGCGTGTTAAGCTGCTAAGATGCTAGCATGGTTCATGCTCATCCTCCACTCTCTCTTCCTCCTATTGGCTTCGGGACATCGCTCGCCTACGATGATGAAAGTACACGAAGCGTGCTTGATGCGCTTCAGACTGGCTATCGCCTCATCGATACGGCTGATATCTATAGGAATGAGGAGGCGGTAGGAGAGGCGATCAGGCAGAGTGGGCTGGATCGCGGAGACATCCTCATCACCAGCAAGCTTCATATTAACAAGAAGGGCTATGAGTCAACACGCGAAGCCTTCGAAGTGAGCCTTCAGAAGCTGGGCTTAGATTATATGGATCTGTATTTGATCCATTGGCCAGCTAACGCCAAGCATAACCCCAATGACTGGCAGCATATCAATTCTGAGACATGGAGAGCGATGGAAGATATCCTCGACTCGGGGCGCGTCAGAGGCATAGGCCTGAGTAACTTCATGCCCGAGCATCTCGACGCTCTCATGCAGACCGCGCGAGTCACACCGCTGATTAACCAGATTGAGCTTCACCCCGGTCATGCACAAGTACCCACTCGTACAGCATGCGATCGCTATGGGATACAAGTTGAAGCGTGGTCTCCCCTAGGGATTGGCGCACTCATGGATCACCCTCTCTTAGTAGAGCTCGCTGCTCGATACCATCGTAGTGTCGCCCAGATCTGCCTGCGCTGGTGTGTGCAGTTGGGAGCTATCCCTATCCCGAAGTCTGTGAATCCAGCGCGTATCGCGGAGAACTTTCAGGTGCTGGACTTCTACATCGAACAAGAAGACATGGAGCGCATTAATGCCATGCCCTCTACTGCCTATACTGGCTGGGATCCCTACACGATGAGCCTCGATTGATGAGTGAGTCAAGCGAGGCTTAGCCCGCAACACTCTCGCGTCGTGCGAGTATCCAGAGGAGATCAGAGAGGCGGTTGATGAAGAGGCTGCTAGCACCATTACTCAGTTCACCCTCTTCGCGCAGCTGCGCCATACGTCGCTCTGCACGGCGGCAGGTGGCACGTGCGAGGTCGAGCATCGCGGCTCCTAGGGAGGCATCTTTCCCTGGTCTAGCCCAGCCCTTGAAGCGGATATTCTCTTCGGATTCTAATGCTTTGGCACGCTCTTCTATCCAGCGGACATCATCATCCTTGAGCCTCGCGTAGCCTCGCTCGTCATAGCGTGGTAGATCCTCTTCCAGCGTTGCGAGCTCACCCATCAGCCCAATGAGACGCTCCTGCACACTGTCGATGATCTCTTCGCTGTCGCTCTTGATGCCTGCGGCTCGCGCGACCCCTAAGCAAGAGTTGAGCTCATCTATCGTGCCATAGGCATCGAGTCTGGGTGCTGACTTGGATAATCTCTTGCCAAACATTAAATCGGTTTGACCTTCATCGCCTCTTTTGGTAATAACGCTCATGTTACTTGCGAATTTACTATAGCCATATGAAGATTGCACGCCTAAAATCTGCCCCAGAGCTCTTCTACTCTCTCCAAGGCGAGGGAGCTAGCCTCGGTACACCTGCTGTCTTCATCCGCCTCGCTGGATGCAATCTGCGCTGCAGTTGGTGTGATACCAGCTACTCTTGGGCTGAGGGGGTGGAGCAGAGCACAGCTGAGCTGGTGGAGCGTATCCGCCAGTTCCCCTGCCAGCATCTTGTGATCACGGGCGGTGAGCCTCTGCTTCAGCAGGAAGGGATAGCCGAGTTACTAGCTGCCCTACCTGACTACAGTGTAGAGATTGAGACGAATGGCACGGTGACACCCAGTGATTATCTACTGGAGCGAGTTTCTCAGTGGAATGTCTCTCCAAAGCTCCGACATGCGCAGCAGAAAGACGCGCTCAATCATGCCGTGCTAGCCCTCTTTGCGAGTCTGCCCCATGCGTGGTTTAAGTTTGTCATGCAGCGACCAGATGACTGGAATGAGGTGGCGGAGCTTCTCTTACCAAAGAAGCGTATCATCCTCATGCCCTGCGCTCGTACGAGAGAGCAGCTGCGTGAGGCGCGACTCGCTTTAGCTGAGCTCTGTATAGAGCAAGGTGTGCGTTATGGAGATCGCCTCCATTTGGAGCTCTGGGATAGTAAGAAAGGGGTTTAAGCTGTTGAGTTACCCTAGCGCAATTAAGATGGAGTTGAGATGTCTAGAGGGAAAAAAAGATTTTACATCCCGATTTTGATTTGCTAAAGTGATGCCTTCGAATAATATCTGGTATTCATATGAACAATCCCACCTCACGTCGTAAATTCTTACAGCAACTCGGTCTTTTCACCGGTGCTCTCGCAGCTAGTCCCTTCATGGCTAGTACAGCCTCTGGTCTCGTCATTCCTACCTCTCTTGGTGGTGGAGATGAGTACTTGCCCAAGAGTCCTTATCCCTTTGGTCCTATGGAGACCTATCCAGCACGTCCAGCTGGTTCGAAGTACATGGGTGACTTCTGTGCGCCTAAGCTTGAAACCGTGCGCATGGGCTTCATCGGTCTGGGTCGTCGCGGTAGCTCCATGCTCAACCTGATGCTCAACGTGCCAGGTGCTGAGGTCGTTGGTGTCTGTGATATTCATGAAGATGTCGCGAAGGCAGCAGGTGATCGTATTCTCAACAAGTCTGGTAAGGCCGCTAAGGTATACTACGGTGATGAGAAGACCTACATCAAGTTCCTTCAGGAGGTAAAGCCTGATGTTGTGCTTGTTGCCCCCAGCTGGGAATGGCATGCACGCGTCACCTGTGATGTGATGCTTTACGGTGCACATGCTCTCGTCGAGGTTCCTATGGCTGTTTCTATCAAGGAACTCTGGGAAATCGTCGATACCAGCGAAAAGACACAAAAGGTTTGTATGCAGCTGGAAAACTGTAACTATGGTCGCGAAGAGCTCCTTTTCCTCAACATGGTGCGTCAAGGTGCTATCGGACAGCTTCTCCACGGTGAAGCCGCTTATATTCATGACCTGCGCTACGAGATGAAGGACGAGCATGGCCGTCACACAGGCTCATGGCGTACCTACCATTACTCCAAGCGTAATGGTAATGTCTATCCTACCCATGGTCTGGGTCCTGTTGCTCAGTACATGAACCTTGCTCGTGGTGAAGATAACTTCGGTCGCCTCGTCTCCTACTCTAGCCCAGCGCTGGGACGTAAGGAGTATGCGAAGAAGACCTGGCCTGCTGATCACAAGTGGAATCAGCTCGCCTACGAATGCGGTGATATCAACACCTCCATCATCAAGACCACCCTCGGTCGCACCATCATGCTTCAGTGGGACGAGACCTCCCCACGCCCCTACAGCCGCCACAACCTCATCCAAGGTACACTCGGCACACTCACTGGCTATCCTACACGCGTAGCAGGTGAGCTGCTTGGTGACGGCAACTACCATCGCTGGATTCAGGGTGGTGATCTCGAAGCTATCTACGAGAAGTACGAGCATCCTCTCTACAAGCGTGCTGGTGAAATCGCCAAGAAGATGGGTGGACATGGTGGTATGGACTACCTCATGCTCTACCGCGCTATCGAGTGCTTCCGCACCGGTCAGCCTATGGATCAGAACGTTTATGAAGGTGCCTTCTGGTGTGCCTGTGCAGAACTCACGGAGAAGTCCGTCGCAACGGGCGGTATGCCTCAGATGTTCCCTGACTTCACACGTGGAGACTGGAAGAACACGAAGCCACTTGGTATCATCCAGTAACAAGATTTAAGCCATACTCCTCATCTGAGCAAGAGTTTATCTCTTGTGATGGGGTTGCAAAAGGCACCATCTTCAAAAGCACCCCTAGGTCAAAACCTAGGGGTGCTTTTTTGTCGCGATGAGAAGCTTGTAGAACAGGTATATCGATTTACACAATGCAATACGCGACCAATACTTAAAGTAACTAGTAAACAATTGATAAATATAGCTTAGAAGCCGAGTGTATAGTTGTAATGATAAAATATTTGTGCTCAATTTTACAAGAAAAATGGGTGAATTTTCAGCTTTTGAAAAAACTCAGCCATATTGCTCCATTTAACATACTAAGTAACAGTTATTAATGAATTGCTGAAAAATTGGCATTTTGATTCTAGTTTCTATTTGTTATTCAGTATTACCGTGTTACGCACCTTGGTGCATGTGTGTCCATAGCGCAGGATGGTGAAAGAAGGGAACGATGAAAAATATCTTATGCTCGAAGCAAATCATTATCAGCGCACCCTACGAGGAGTGGGTGGGAAGCGATATTTTGACATACCCGGAGTAATTTATCCGAAGGAGACGATTAATGCACGACCGGGATATAGTGAGGAGACGGGTGCTCCCTATCCTAGCCCCCCGAGCTGGGGCGTGACGACGAAGGATGCCGCGCAGATCTTGGGAAACGGATTGACGGCAACACGCTCTCTGCTGCGAAGGAGAAAGGTACGCTTCCAGTGGGTGAGTCGCGTCGGTGGAGCTCCCATCGTCTATTGGAATAAGAAGCGTGTTGAAAGTATTGCAGAAGAGCGTCTCCCTATGCTCAAGACTCGCACTGAATCTAGACGCCTGCTGAGCATCACGGAAGCCGCTGAGATGGCAAAGGTGGGACGCAGTACCATCCTGAGAGCAGTACACGCCAAGAAGCTCCCAGTCATCGTGGCGCGTTTTAGCGCTACACCAATGGGGGCGAGGACACGTAGCTTTTTTAAGCGTGCCGATGTGCGTAAGTGGATGAATCAGCGACGAGCTATGGAGCTGCGCGCACTACACAAGAAGTTGCGCGAGATCAACTCTGAGAAAGAGTCGAGCTGAGACATAGTAGAAGCCGCCATCACAGAGCTGTGATGACGGCTTGCTTATTTATAATAGGGAATAGGATCTCCTGTGTGTATTAGTGGGAGCTTTTATCCTGACAGTCTTGTGCCATCTTCATGTACTTCTGGGACATCTCCGTGTTCTTCTCACAGCCACAGCAGCCCTTCTGATACATGTGAGCGAGAGCCATGCATGCACCAGCATGTCCGCTATCTGCGGCTTTCTTCAGATTGGTCATCGCTTGTGCTGACATTTTCTGAGAAATGGCTGGGTCATCCTTCATAGGAGTGTCAGAACCATCACTGGTCAGGTAGGCGACCGTGTACTGAGCAATGGGATCACCATTGGCTGCATCGATTTGGACGGTATCAACGTTGAGCCATTCGGTGTTGCAAGCTTGAATCTTGCCATCTGGCATTACATTGGGAGCACAGCAGCAGCCATTGGGGCAGCCCTGAGTTGTCGTCTTCGTGCAGGTGGTGGTATCTTCAGCATAGGCGCTTAATCCGAGGAAAGCGGCAGCTGTCATGAGTAATGTTGTCTTCATAGGTCGCTACTATGCAGGAAAAAAACCAACGTAGCAAACTAACTCTCTATCTGTTTATAATAGGTGATTTGTGTATGGATAATCATGTTAGTATCAGGGGTGTAAAAAAGCGATCTCTCCAGAAAGAAGAAAAAATTTTAAATTCTAGTTGACAAATTCACATCGTAGCATATAATTTCCCTGCTTTTATGTCTCCACACGAGACGTAGTGAATTTTACGCTTCTGTAGCTCAGGGGTAGAGCGCATCCTTGGTAAGGATGAGGTCGCGGGTTCAATTCCCGCCAGAAGCTTAAGAAATTCATTAATTTAGCAGTCCCAATATAGAAAACACTAATATGGCCAAAGAATCATTCCAGCGCACCAAGCCCCACGTGAACGTGGGTACGATCGGTCACGTTGACCACGGCAAAACCTCCCTTACTGCTGCAATCACTAAGGTGCTTGCTGAAAAGGGTCAGGCTGAGTTCAAAGCATACGACCAGATCGACGGCGCCCCCGAAGAACGTGAGCGTGGTATTACTATCTCCACAGCACACGTTGAATACGAAACAGACAACCGTCACTATGCACACGTTGACTGCCCAGGTCACGCTGACTATGTGAAGAACATGATCACAGGTGCTGCTCAGATGGACGGTGCTATCCTTGTTTGCTCCGCAGCTGACGGTCCTATGCCTCAGACACGTGAGCACATCCTTCTTGCTCGTCAGGTAGGCGTTCCTTACGTTGTTGTTTACATGAACAAGATGGACCTTGCTGATCCTGAACTTGCTGAGCTCGTTGAGATGGAAATCCGCGAACTCCTTTCCTCTTATGACTTCCCAGGTGATGACCTTCCAATCGTGAAGGGTTCCGCAGTGAAGGCTCTTGAAGGCGATCCAGAAGCAGTTGCTTCTATCGGCGAACTCATGGATGCAGTTGACAGCTATGTTCCAACTCCAGAGCGCCCAGTTGATATGCCATTCCTCATGCCTGTTGAAGACGTATTCTCGATCTCTGGTCGTGGTACAGTTGCTACAGGTCGTATCGAGCGCGGTATCATCCGCAAGATGGAAGAAGTTGAAATCGTCGGTATCCGCGACACCGTTAAGACTTCTGTAACAGACATCGAAATGTTCCGCAAGCTCCTCGACGAAGCTAACGCTGGTGAAAACGTAGGCGTACTTCTTCGTGGTATCAAGAAGGAAGACATCGTTCGTGGTCAGGTTATCGCCAAGC
>CAYJML010000017.1:0-42711 GCA_964371515.1 uncultured Akkermansia sp. | reverse complement strand
CTACCGATCAGGCACGTATCGGTGATATCATCACCATCCACATCCGCGAATCCATCCCTACCGCTTCTATCAAGAAGGGTAGCGTGGTCAAGGCAGTGGTCGTACGTACTGCAGCTCCTATCCGTCGTGACGATGGCTCCGTTCTCCGCTTTGACGGAAACGCAGTTGTCTGCATCGACAAGGACAATAACCCACGTGGTACCCGTATCTTCGGACCAGTGGCTCGTGAACTCCGTGAAAAGGGCTTCATGAAGATTGTCTCCCTCGCACCCGAGGTGCTCTAAGAGACAAGCTATAAAGCTAAATTTAAGCCGCTTCTTCATCATGAGGGAGCGGCTTTTATATTAACGAGAAGCGAATAGAGCTTAGAGTCCTGTTCTAAGCTAGCTCAGTCTTGCGTTGCTTTTAGACGCACACCCTGTGCACTCCAACCACGCTTGGCTAGCTCTTCTATGAGCTCTCCTTCTGTCCAAAAGTGCTGCTTGCGAAGGCTATCAGCAATCTGGAGCGTGTTCTCGCGTGTGCCATTCGCGTCGAGATGATTGACTGTATCTGCTATGTGCGTAACATCCTCGACCACGCTCATCTTCTCGTCATAGAGCACAGGAATACCCATGCGGGTAAGTTGAAGTGCAAACCATAGTGTGTAGGGTCTAGCTGACTCATCCGCATAGAAGCGGGGTACGAGGGCTATGGTATTGATGCGGTTCTTATCGCAGTAATCTTTGATGCGGGCAAAACTAGCCTTTGCTGCATCAGTTAGCGTAAAGTTGTGGAGTGTTTGCTGTGCGGAATCAATCGCAAGGGGCACGTGATAATTTACCTTCTTCGTGACTTCCATCCAACCTGACGGATGGATGTTTGTATTGTAATCATAGGTGTAGCGCTTACCTTCTGGTCTGCTTATCGTCTTTGCTAAGTGTGAGGCGAGTCCAGACGAGTCACTTCCGAAGGGGCTAAGTGCATTTCTCCAGTCTATTCTGATGAAAGGGTTACTATAGAGTGAAATACCTTGCTCTCTGAGTAACATACGAGCCCCCATAGGGGTAAGTGTGTTTTGTGAAGTAACGCTGACTAGACCAGGTTCTATTGCTAGGATAAGGGTATCGCCTGCTTGCAGCATCTGATGTGCTATAGCTGTATTACCATCCATGCCATAGCCTGCTCCTAGGGCAGCAAGTGACAGTGGGATGTTTGCCTCTTCAAGAAGTATCTTCGGATCGATTCCAGCTCTCGCAGAAGAGCCTCCAGCGACGATATAGATGTGTGGGTGTGATTCGCGAAGCTCTTGTTCCCACTTAGTAGAGATGCGCAGTAATTTGCTAAAATAGGTGAAATCTCGGTTAAAATACAGGGTAAAGCATACATTGGTCGCTACTCCAAGTGCCGCTGCAATGCCAGCATAGGTGATGAGTCGTTTTAGCATGGCTTAGAAGGCGAAATAGATGAACTGATTATGTCTCGCTGTTTGGTAAATGACAAGGAGAAAAATCATGACTGCAAAGGATAGTGGGTGTGTTAAAATGGTGTACACATTCTGATATTTCTTCTGCGACCAATACTCAGCTATGAAAACGAGAAGACTGATAGCTATAGCAAGCAATGAGGTTACAAAACGCATACCCATACCTCCCCATGATAGAGCCGCGATGCCATTCTTGAAACCGTAGTTATCTAGATCAGTAATGACACGTAAATTAAATAAGAGGTGTTCCCAAGAGCTAAGGTAAAAAAACATCCACACAAATATCATGTAGCTTATCGTAAGGATGATACCAAGAGGTGCCCAGAGTCGGAAGCCAAGCTTACTAAAATAGCGGTGAATAATGATTGCTACACCTGCTAGAACGCCCCATATGATGAAGTTCCAGTTAGCCCCATGCCAGAGACCAGAGATGGCGAACACGATAAGCGTATTGGCTATCCAAAACTTCGTTCGATTACCTCCTAGAGGAATATAGATATAGTCTCTGAACCAGTTGGTGAGTGAAACATGCCAGCGTCTCCAGAACTCTGAGATATTCGGAGCGGTGTAGGGGCTCTGAAAATTCATCGTCAGTTTGATTCCAAGAGCATGCGCAACGCCATACGCAGTCAGACCATACCCACAAAAGTCGAAATAGATGCGCAGGCTAAAGCAGAGGTTTGTATACCATATATAGATCGCAGAGTGAGAGTATTGGTCAGGAAGGACTGACAAGGCAAGATTATCACCAAGTACCATTTTAAAGAAGAGCCCAAGTACAATGAAGCGCAGTCCGTATTGAATGCGATCTGCGGTGAAGCTCATGTCAAGCTGCTCAAGCTGGGGCAGGAGCTGCTCACGCCGCTCAATGGGACCTGCGACTATTTGAGGGAAGAAAGCTCCGAAGTTCATGTAGTCAAGGAAGCGTGGCATAGGCATATCGCGCTGCAATGTATCCACACAGAAGCCTGCGAGCTGGAAGCTATAGAAGGAGATGCCGACAGGAATGATGAGATCACGCAGCGTATCCCACTGCTGTCCAAGAATGTTGTTGCCTAAGAAATAGGCGTACTTGTAGTAGAGTAGGGGAGCAAGTAGGAGAGGGATGAGTAGAATGAGAATCAGCTTACGAATACGCTTCCCATGCCGCAGTGCATAGCGACAGCCCACGTAGCAGCTGAGCATCACAGCGAGAAAGATGATGAGCGTCTCCCAGCTCGCTAATCCAAGGAGTGTGAGGCTGACTGTGAGGATAGAGAGCTTCTGCACCAAGATCTTGCAGGCAGGCTTCTTGCTAAGTAGCTTGCTTGTCGCCCATAAGAGGGCGAGGAAGGGCAGTAGAACCACCCAGAAGATGATGTTGGTGAAGTCCATCGAGGAGGCGTGTAGTGTGCCCATCCCTCAGAGTGAGGGATGGGGTAAGAGGTGAGGGGTTAAACATTGAAGCGGAACTCGACGACATCGCCATCTTGGACAACGTACTCTTTGCCCTCGATGCGAAGCTTCGCCTGTTCCTTTGCCTTGACCATAGAGCCACAGGCGACGAGGTCATCATAAGCGACGACCTGAGCGGCGATGAAGCCGCGCTCAAAATCAGTGTGAATCACACCGGCTGCCTGGGGTGCTTTGGCACCTGCTGGGATGGTCCATGCGCGTGTTTCTTTCACCCCTGTGGTGATGTAGGTACGCAGACCGAGGAGGCTGTAAACGGAGCGAATGAGCTCGCTGACTCCAGAATCGTCTACGCCGAGGTCTTTGAGGAATTCCTTCGCATCTTCTTCGGGCAGCTCAGAGAGTTCTTCTTCGATGCGGGCTGAGATCACGACGGCTTCTGCATCGTGATGGTCAGCGACATAGCGTCGCACTGCTGAGACGTAGGGGTGTGCGTCAGGATTCTGAATCGCATCAGAGAGTTCGTCTTCACTGACGTTGCAAGCGAAGATGCTCTTCTTATCCGAGAGTAGGAAGAAGCTCTTCATGAGGCGACGTTCGTCGTCGCTGAGATCCATCGTGAGAGCTGGTTTGCCATCATTGAGGTGGGGGAGGAGCTTTTCGATGAGCTCGACTTCCTTGCGCGCCTCTTTTGCCTCTTGATCCTGACCGCGTGATTTCTTCATACGGCTGTCGCGACGCTTCTCCATGGCAGCAAGGTCGGCGAGGATGAGCTCGGCGTTAATGATCTCAATATCGCGTATGGGATCGACAGAGCCCAGTTCGTGGATGATGTCATCGTTTTCAAAGCATCGTACAACTTGTACGATGGCATCGGTCTCACGGATGTTGGAGAGGAACTTGTTTCCTAGTCCTGCACCTTCGGCAGCTCCCTTGACGAGACCAGCGATATCGACGAACTCGATTGCAGCGGGAACGATCTTTTCAGTTTTGCTTAGTTCACCTAGGATATGAAGACGTTGATCAGGGACTTCTACGACACCTACATTCGGGTCGATGGTGCAGAAGGGGTAGTTCGCTGCCTCGGCTTTGCGGGAGCGAGTGACGGCATTAAAGAGAGTTGACTTGCCCACATTGGGGAGTCCTACTATACCTGCTTGTAACATATGTGTGCATTATAATCTATTTCTCCACAGCGAAAAAGCCTAAAATATCAGTCCTATGCTCAAAAACACGGTTTTTTCTCTCCTTGCTTTCGGCTATCTAACACTTGAACTGGATGAATTGCTGTTATGGTTGATGGAAGAGTTCATTCGGTGCGATGACCTGCTTCTTATTGGTCTTCATGTTCGTGATGCTTACATCGCCATTATCCCATTGCGAGGGCCAACCTCCGATGATGTTGCCCAGCCAGACAACTTTGATATGATGGTGTCCCTTAGCTAGTGCCATCGAGCCCGCCGAGCGTGAGTGTCGCTTTACCTCGCCATCATTATTGACGAGGAGTTTACCATCGATCCAGAGTTCATTATTGTTCGTTTCAAAGAGATAGACACCGTCTTCAGGGATGTATACATAGCCCTCAGCTATGGTGGAATGATCATCATAGCCCACGCGTATGTCGAGCCAATTCTTCATGAGGCGATGCTGTGGCTGGGCATTGCTTGTGTGAAGCTGAGCCATGTTCAGGTACTTACCCGGAATCAAACGGAGTCGCAGACCTAGGGCAGGGTTTATGAGTTTTGTTGCGGCGGAGTAACTCTGCTTATCCATGGTGATGTGGCGCACAGGACTCATTTTACCCGAAGGAAGGACAGAGCGTATCTTTAACTCCGCATCCTCTGTAAAAAGAAGAGGCTCGACATAAGGAGTCGACTGAGGGGTAGGGTCACTGCCATCAAGGGTGTAAACCATCTTGACTGGGCGCGTGCTCTTAAAGGTGAGCTCGGTGGCGTCCACGAAGGCGTGTGTCTTCATGTTGAGCTGCTGCTCCGGTTGCGGAATATGGTAGTTGATGCTGTGCGCATCTAGTCGCATCAGAGCGCTGTCGAGGCGGTGACAAAACTGGTCAAAGTTCTTCTTGCTGGGTAAACTCCAGCCTACTTCTGCTATTGCCAGCGCGCGGGGGTAGAGACGATACTCAGCGAGCTCTTCAGTATAGAGGTACTCTGACCATAAGTTCCCCTGCACGCCGAGTACGTGCTGACCCTTTCCTTCCTGCGCTAAGACTGCAGGAATAGGATCGTAGGAATAGGTTTTGGACAGTGGGACATAGCCCCCAAAGCCGACTGGCTCTACGTTGCGATGCCCTTGGAAGTAGTCTAGATACATGAAATCTGTGGGCGACATGACAACATCATGCCCCATGCGTGCAGCGGTGATGCCGCCCTTTTCACCACGCCATGACATGACCGTAGCATTCGGGGAGAGCCCTCCTTCGAGAATTTCATCCCAGCCGAGGAGCTTTTTACCGCGCGCGTTGAGCATCTTTTCAACGCGATTGATTACGTAGCTCTGGAGGCGTTCCTCTGCCGTGTGCCCATGCTCCGCTTGCAGACCTTGCTCCTTGATGAGTTGCTGACAGGCGGGGCAGTTCTTCCAGCTTACCTTCGGACATTCATCGCCTCCGATATGAAAATATTCGCTGGGGAAGAGCTCACACATCTCTCCGATGACATCCTCGATGAAGGTGAAGGTTGAATCCTTTGCAGGGCACATGACGATATCTTCGACTCCCCAGATAATGCGTGGCTTGTGCTGTCCGCCGCGGCAGGAGAGCTCAGGATAGGCTGCAATGGCGGCTAGTTCATGCCCGGGTAATTCAAACTCAGGAATGACGGTGATGTGTCGCGCGGCAGCATAGGCAATGATATCCTTCACCTCTTCCTGCGTGTAAAATCCCTCATGCACATGCCCTTCGCCCTCGATACGGCGCGCACCTATCTCGGTGAGCTTCGGGTACTTCTTAATCTCTATGCGCCATGCCTGATCCTCAGTGAGATGCCAGTGAAGGCGGTTCATCTTAAACATCGCTAGCACATCAATCTGACGCTTGATAAACTCCACCGACATGAAGTGACGGCAGACATCCAGCATCACTCCGCGGTAGGGGAAACGCGGGCCGTCCGCGATCTTCACAGCAGGAGCTACCCACTTCACATCTTTCACCTCTGTCTTGCTGGCTATCTCCGCAGGGAAGAGCTGCAAGAGGCTCTGCATCCCATAGAAAAGACCTGCTGCATCCTTGGCGACAATCAGCACCCCATCTTCATGTACTGTCAGGTCATAGCTCTCAGAAAGCATGTCGTGCTCAGGCATTAGCTGTAGCCGTATGTTCGCTTTTCCCTTTCCTCGTTCCAGATTATAGCCGGTGGAGAGCTTCATCTGAGCCGCGAAGAAGTCGGCGATGGATTGGGCTTGCGTGCCATCTGCATGAAAGCTACACTCCGAGGTCAGGACGAATGGCTGCCCCGCCATGGGAGTCACATCAGCGGGAATGGGAATGATGTTGATAGGAGGAGCTTCTTGTCCAGAGGCAAAAAACGCGAGCAAAAGGGGGGCAATGATGGGGGTGAATCTTGATTTAATAGTCATAACATGCCAGCTAGATTTTGACACTACATCCTATCAGACACACTCCCAGAAGGCAAGTGAGAAATCCCCTGTAGGACAGGGGGGAACTACTCTCTGGGGGCTTGGGATTAGCGGTTTGCCCTTACGCTGCAACTAGGTGCTGCGGAATTAATACGCTTTCTTGTGGTAATTAAGCTTGATTTGCATCGTTCTATTTGTCATCATGAATCGCGATATGGCAAGAATTAATGACTGCTTCCAGAAGCTACAGGCAGGGTATCTATTCCCTGAAATTGGTCGTCGCGTCGCTGCATTCGCTGCGGCTAACGCAGATCAGGCAGGCCGCATCATCCGCTGCGGTATAGGGGATGTGACTGAGCCTCTTCCTCAAGCCTCCATCGATGCGATGCATAAGGCCGTCGATGATCAGGCGAACCGCGAGACCTTCCATGGCTACGGCCCAGAGCAGGGCTACGCATGGTTGCGCGAGGCGATTGCTGAGGTCTCCTACAAGCAGCGTGGTATTGATGTATCGGCAGATGAGATCTTCGTCTCCGATGGTGCAAAGTGCGATACGGGTAATATCCTTGATATATTCGGTCATGATAATGTGATCGCTGTCCCCGATCCCGTGTATCCTGTCTATGTTGATACCAACGTAATGGCAGGCAATACTGGTGCTGCTCGTGAGGATGGTTCCTATGAAGGTCTCGTCTATCTCCCCTGCACTCCTGAGAATAACTTCGTACCACAAGTGCCAGCAGAGCGCGTCGATATCGTGTATCTCTGCTTCCCGAACAATCCAACGGGAGCTGTTGCCAGTTATGATGAGCTCAAGGCATGGGTTGACTACGCCTTAGCCAATGATGCGATTCTCCTCTATGATGGCGCTTATGAAGCATTTGTAACTGATGGTGGTGTTCCTACTTCTATTTTTGCTATCCCTGGCGCACGTCAGTGTGCCATTGAATTCCGCTCCTTCTCAAAGCAGGGTGGATTCACCGGTATTCGCTGTGGTTACATTGTGATCCCACAGGAACTTACCGCTAAGAATGCTAAGGGAGAAGCTGTCTCGATCACTCAGCTCTGGAATCGTCGTCATAGCACGAAGTTCAACGGGGCTAGCTATATCGTGCAGCGTGGGGCTGAAGCGCTCTTTAGTGCTGAAGGTCAAGCTCAGACAAAGGCTCTTATTGAGCACTACCTTGGTAATGCCGCTCTCCTGCGCGCCACGTGCGAGAAGATGGGTCTCAAGGTCTGGGGTGGTCAGAATGCTCCTTATGTTTGGGTACAGTGCCCGAATGGTCTGGGTAGCTGGGAGTTCTTTGACAAGATGCTCCAAGAGGCAAATGTTGTCATCACTCCTGGTGCAGGCTTCGGTGCTCACGGTGAAGGCTTCTTCCGCATTTCGGCATTCAATAGCCGTGCGAACGTGGAGGAGGTATGCCGCCGTATGGAAGAGCTTCTCGGCTAATAGTCTAGTTAGCTGACAATTCTTTAATGAAGCAGGCGAGGTTCTCATGCAGAACCTCGCCTGTTGTTATCTATAATTGGAAGAATAACTGAGTTTTGTGCCTTTATTCCGTGATGGGCTCAGTAGCACCGAGGTCATCTGATGGGGGAGAAGGATCTCCGCTTGCTGATTTAGGCTGTTTTTTCTTTTTCTCCTTCTTCGGATTGAATTGGTTGGCCGCGGTATTGAAATCGAGCTGTATAGCGCAGATGGTGGCGAGGCAGGCTTGATCGAGGGAGAGCTGGAGCGCCTCTTGCTCCTCTGGCGTGAAGCCGCCAAGGACGTGGCTCGTCATGCTCTTGCTACTGGGAGATCCTATGCCTATGCGGATGCGCGGGAATCGGTCACTTCCCATGTGGGCGATGAGGCTCTTTACCCCATTTTGACCACCTGCTGAGCCGGCTGTTCGTAGTTTGATAGTCCCTGTGGGGAAGGCGATATCATCATAAAGTACGAGCACTTGCTCAGGGTCGAACTTGAAATAACGCATGAGAGGCCCCACGCTGAGCCCAGACTCGTTCATGTAGGTCTGCGGCTTGATGAGCAGGATTCCTGCGCCAGCAGCGAGTTCTGCCTTACGCGCCTTGTCCATTTTCCATGTGAGCCCTAGCTTATCAGCCACACGATCGATGGCCATGAAGCCGACATTGTGACGCGTGTTGCGATATTCGGCACCGGGGTTTCCTAGTCCTACGATAAGGCGTATCTTACTCATGCTTGTAATGAAGAGGGTAGAAAAACGCTCCCCATCAGGGGGAGCTCAGCGCGAAGCTAAGGGCTTACCCAAGGATGAGGAGCGTTGTGATAGAGTGCTAATTAGACCTGCTGCTGCATGTCGATGAAGGCGAGGTGGCGATTCACCGCGTTGAGGTAGGCTCGTGCAGAGGCGGTGACTACGTCAGTGGAAGAGCTCTTGCCAACCACGGGCTTCTGATCGGGGGCTTCATCGAAGCGAATGGTGACACTCGCGTTACCCAGCGCATCACGGTCTGTGGTGTTGGCTTGTACATTATAATCTACGAAGTGACCAGGGCAGCCGGTTGCCTTGTCGATGGCTTTGCAGCTCGCATTGACAGGACCGTTTCCATGGGCACTCTTGATGATGCGCTGACCTGCCTTTTCGAGGACTACCGTTGCAGTAGCAGTAGCTGTTGCAGAGGCGTCGCCTTCACTGGTGGAGAGGAATTGGATGTCAACGAGCTTCCACTTGCCTGTATCGCTGTCGAGAGAGTCACCGATGAGTGCTACGAGGTCGTCATCATAGACGAACTTCTTGCTATCTCCTATCTTCTTAAAGCGTTCGAATACCTGTCCAACTTCTTCGTCAGTGAGGTTCTGTCCGAGCTTTTCGAGGCGAGCCTTGACAGCGGCGCGTCCTGAGTGCTTGGTTAATGGGAGTTCTGTCTCGCCCCAGCCGACGTCAGCAGGGTCGACGACTTCGTAAGTCTCACGCTTGGCGAGGATACCGTGCTGGTGGATGCCAGAGCTGTGGGCGAAGGCGTTTTCACCGACGATGGCCTTTGAGCGTTGTACCTGAAGGCCGCTGCATCGTGCGACAACACGGCTGGTTTTGACGATTTCCTGCGTATTCATGTTGAAGGGCTTCACACCAGCCTCAAATCCGAATACTTCACCACGTGTAGCAAGTGCCATGGCGACTTCTTCTAGCGCGGCATTCCCCGCGCGCTCACCGATGCCGTTAATGGTACCTTCAACCTGACGTGCGCCTGCGCGCACCGCGGCGAGAGAGTTGGCGACTCCGAGCCCGATATCGTTGTGACAGTGTACTGATATAATTGCCTGATCGATGTTAGAAACATTTTTCTTCAAGTAGTCGATGATGTTGTAGTACTCATCGGGGGTGGTGAAGCCTACAGTGTCAGGAATATTGACTGTGGTAGCACCTGCAGCGATGACGGCTTCGACTACCTCTGCGAGATAATCCAGCTCCGTACGGCTGGCATCTTCAGCAGAGAACTCAACATCAGGGACGAGGCTTGCTGCGAGCTTCACGCCAGCTACAGCCATCTCGATGATTTCTTCCTTGCTCTTCTTGAGCTTGAACTCGCGGTGCAGCGGGCTGGTTGCTAGGAAGGTGTGAATGCGTGCGCGGTCGCCAGCAGGGGCGACAGCTTCGGCGCAGCGGCGGATGTCGTTTTCGACACAGCGAGCAAGACCTGCGATGCGGCAGTTCTTGATGGTGCTCGCGATGGTGTGTACTGCCTCAAAATCGCCATCAGAAATGCACGGGAAACCCGCCTCGATGACGTCTATCTTTAGTTTTTCGAGCTGACTGGCGACTTCGAGTTTTTGACGGAGATTCATAGAAGCTCCAGGGCATTGTTCACCATCGCGTAAGGTGGTGTCGAAGAATAATACTTTGTCAGTCGTTTTCATAATTGAAATAGAATATGAAGAAACATTCTAAGCGTTCTTCACTAATAAAGCAAGGGGAACTTGTGTCTTGCTTGCGAATTTTAACCCCTTATGGGCTTTTTTCTGATAGAATGTTGGCGTAATTTTCGTATGACTTATAAATAATGGATGAAAATGAAATAATCGTCACTTTTGCCCTTGACAAAGTGGGTAGAGATTTTATAATGCGTGATCGTTTTCTGTCAAAAAACTTGACAAAATATGTAAAGGGTGGACTATCCCTACTAATATTTTCATAACATGGCTACAGCAAAGAAGAAACAGCAAGAGGGTGACTCGGAGGAGAAAAAGACAGCTCCAAAAGTGACTGATACAAAGGCGGTAAGTGCTAGCAAAAAGCCAGTCGCTGAGCCTAAAAAAGCTGCTTCATCTGTTAAACAGCCTGCCGTCAAAGCACCCGCATCTAAGGTGAAAAAGCCCTCAGCGAAGCCTGCAGCTAAAGCGAAGCCTGCTGCAGCAGAGAAGGCGAAAAAGCCTGTGGCTAATAAGCAGAGTGACGCAAAGGCTAGTGAAGAGGCTCCATTCGTTGATGCTGAGATGGTAGAGACGATCGTAGCCAATGAGCAGAAAAATGCACGCCGTCGTAAAGGCTTTACCATGCCGCGCGTTACAGCGCGCGAGCTGCAAGACTATTTCCCAGATGATGTGACGCTCAAGACTGCGTTCAAGGCTCTTCTCACCCTAGCGAAGGCTAATGATGGCTACGTGACGGATGAAGACATCTTCAGTGCCCTTCCTTCCGAGGGTTACGAGAGTATGGATCAGGAAAAGCTCTTCGAGCGACTTCATTCCCTAGGGGTTGAGGTGCGCGACGTGAGCTCAACGATTACTCCTCTCTCCACGGATCAGCTGCCAAAGAGTAACGCTGCGACACAGGGGAGTATCGTAGATAGTCCAAGTGTGCAGGAAAAGTTCCGTGAGCTGATTATTCTCGCTAATGAGCAGGGTTATCTCACCTATGATGATATCAATGAAGTGCTTCCTAATGATATGATCGAAGCCTCAGATTATGAGGAGATCATGGAGCGTCTGCGCGGTATGCAGTTCGATATTATTGATGCCTCGGATGTAGATAGCTATAGTGACAGGCAGCGTCTCGCTGTTACTGAGGAGGAAGATGAGACAGAGAAGATGGAGGCGAAGCTTGATATCCTCGATGATCCTGTTCGAATGTATCTCAAGCAGATGGGGCAGAAGGATCTGCTCAGCCGTCAGCAGGAAGTGAGTATCTCTCTGCGTATAGAAAAGGCTGAAGGTCTCTTGCAGACCTCTCTGCACAAGTTCGGTGTGGTGGCTATGTACTATATTGACACAGCTGACAAGGTGATCACGAACGAAGAGCGATTTGACCGTGTCGTGGTTGATAAGAATATCGAGCGTCGTGAGAAGTATATTGCCGACATTAAGCAGCTTATCGGCAAGGTTATCGACTGTCATGAAGATGCTCAGACATCCTTCTCGCGTCTGCGTCAGGCACGCCGCCGCAAGAAGTCCGTTACCGCTTATCAGACTGAGTTCACTAAGAGTCTTGCTCAGTTGGGTGATTTTTACAAGGATTTCTCCTTCAAGGGGAAGGTGTATGAAGACTTTGTTAACCAGCTGAAGGATATACGTCAGCGTGTTCTTAAGCTGCAGCGTCAGTTAGAATCAGATCCTGATGATCAGACGCGTAAGCAGAGTGAGGATGCTCTCGCGGAGCATGAGGTGCGTCTCTGGATGACGATACCAGACTTCTTAGAGGAGTATAAGCAGATGAAGTCAAACATGCGCGAAGCTCAAAAGGCTAAGCGTGAGATGATCGAGGCTAATCTGCGTCTCGTTATCTCCATCGCGAAGAAATATACGAACCGTGGTCTCGCCTTCCTTGATCTGATTCAAGAAGGGAATATGGGACTCATGAAGGCTGTTGAGAAGTTCGAATACCGCCGTGGTTACAAGTTCTCCACCTATGCTACATGGTGGATTCGTCAGGCTATCACTCGCTCTATCGCCGATCAGGCTCGTACTATTCGTATCCCTGTGCATATGATTGAGACGATTAATAAGCTTATGCGTGTGCAGAAGAAGCTGGTACAAGACTTTGGTCGTGAGCCTACTCCAGAGGAGATCTCTCTGGAGTGTGGTATGCCTGTCGAGCGTGTGAGTAACGTGCTCAAGATGGCGCAGCAGCCCATCTCGATGCAGCAGCCCGTAGGTGACTCAGATGATACATCCTTTGGCGACTTCCTAGAAGATAAGAGTGCAGAGAATCCTATGGAGGGTGCTTCCTTCGCCTCGCTGCGTGAGAAACTCGGTGGTGTCTTAGGGACGCTGAATGAGCGTGAACGCGCAGTTATTGAGCAGCGATTTGGTCTTAAGGACGGTAACCCTCGCACGCTTGAGGAGGTGGGACGACAGTTTAATGTAACACGTGAGCGTATACGTCAGATCGAGGCAAAGGCTCTCAGGAAGCTACGTCATCCAACGCGTATTAGCCGCATCAAGGGCTTCTTAGACTCGACAGAGACCTAACCTTAGCTTAGTAATTTTTAAGCGTTCTACCTGTTCAGGTGGGACGCTTTTTGTTATGTGTGCTTTGGGAGAGTGGGGGGTTGCTATATATTAGAGATTTTTTGCGCCTAGGGTCTATTTTGTGAGTGACTTGAGATCGTGATCATGTTATATTTCTAACTACTGATGATGACAAAACGTGCTTCCAGCTTATTTCTCTCTCTCTCCCTCACGGTTTCAAGCCTGGCATGGGCTCAATCTTCATCTGCCGTCATATCGAATTCTCAGTCTCAAATAGATGAGCAAATCGCTCAGCGTCAAAATGCTGCGCGTGATGCGATGATAGAGCTTCAGAAGGCTAGGCAGTCATATGGTGCAGGACGCTACACGGAGGCAGAGGAGTCCTATCGTAAGGCTCTCTCGCTGCTTCCTCATGCTAGTGCGACACAGAAACAGCGTGAGTTTATCCAGAAGAGTCTCGCAGATGCTCTCGTGGCGAAGGCGATCGACTACCGTAAGGTAGGGCGTACTGACGAGGCGATAAGTTTCCTTGAGGAGGCGATAGAGCTCTCCCCCCTTGATAAGCGTGCTCAACAAGAGCTAGCCTTCACGCAAGACCCTATTCGCCAGAGTCCAGCTCTCACCCCAGAGCATGTGGGAAATGTGCGTGAGGTGGATCGTCTGCTGACACTAGGCTATGCCCAGTACGACTTGGGGAACTTTGATGATGCGGAGCGTAGTTTCCTCGCCGTGGTCGATATAGATCCTTACAACATGGCTGCTCGTCGCGGTATATCTGCAGTGAATGAGCGAAAGTCCTCATACTACCGTGAGTCACGCTCCACGACACGCTCTAGTTTCCTGGCTGATATTGATGCAGAATGGGAAATGAAGGAGTCAGAGAAGGTGCAGGGGGAAATCCCTATGGATGATAGTGATCAGGCAGGGCTGACGATGACTTCAGATGCTAGTGCGGATGTGATGCATGTATCAGATGCGCTCGACGCCATTATCCTACCTCAGATTATACTCGATCAGGCTACTGTTTCAGATCTCGTAGATGTGCTCAATGGACAGATTAGAACTGCAGCTGCTCAGGCGACTACCCCATCAGGGAGACCCATTAATGTGATGCAGAACTTTGGCTTAGAGACAAGTGATGCTTATCAGACTCTTGATGCACGTCGTCTTAACCTAAGCTTATCCAACGTGAGCCTCCGCACGGTGCTTGACATGGCATCGCGTCAGTTAGGTATCCAGTATGAGCTGCTTCCGGCTGGCATCGAGCTGACATACTCTGGAACTGACTTTGGACCTATCAGGACGCGTCACTACACGGTGCATCCCTCCTTCTTCTCGTCGAATCAAGAGAGTGTTGAGGACGATGATTTCGGTGTTTCTGGTGGAGCTCGCCTCAGAAGGGTGAAGCCCCAAGAGCAGCTTGAGCGTTTGGGGGTGCACTTCCCAGCTGGTTCTAGTGCTCGCTATTCTGCAGCTACGCAGACACTGACTGTTAGTAACACTAGTCATAATCTGAAGCAAGTGGATGAGGTAGTATCTCTGCCCTTTATGACCGATAGGCAGGTGATGCTTAATGTCTACTCCATGGAGGTTAGTGAAAAGCATCTTGAGGATCTCGGCTTTGAATGGCTGCTTAGCGCCAGTATCTCTGATGCAGTCTACTCTGGTGGTGGTGTGCTTAACTCTGGGTCGGGTGCTCCATCTAATATCGACGGGACAGGGCAGCTTGTTACCTCGGGGTTGCGCTCTGGTAAGGGGGTGCTGTCGAATGCGAGTATAGAAGACCTGATCGCTGCTGGTTCAGCAGAGAACTTTGCTATAGAGCGACAGAGTTCTTCTCCGAATATTTTCGGTTTCCGTGGGGTGTGGTCAGGCGCAGATCTGAGCATCCTCATGCGCGGTCTCAATCAGAAGACTGGTGTGGATAATCTCTATAACCCACAGGTTATATTTTCCCCAGGTGAGGAGAGGCAAGTGATCGTGGCGAATGTGCGTGAGTTCTACGTGCCTTCAGAGTACACAGCTCCAGAGTTGCAGTCATCTAGCAATTCTGGTAATTCTATCAACGATTTGCTCAATCAGGGGCTCACTCTAGAAGAGGCTCAAGAGCTGTTCGAAGGAGGGAGTGGAGCTGCCATGGCTCCCATTGCTTCACCTGCTCACCCATCTGAGTTCGAGTTCATCAGTACCACTGAGGATCAGTTTAATGGTGTGGGAACGACTCTCGCTGTGCACAGAGTGCAGGTGCTGAATGAAGGTGAGAGCATGATTGTAGATATCTCAGCAGCTATTAATGAGTTTGACGGCTTCGTGAACTGGGGTGTTCCTATTCGCTCAGGTGTGACAAATGATACAGATATTGAAAGTATCGTTGTTACCGAGAACCGCATTGTGCAGCCTGTATTTAATAAGAAGTTTGTCAACACCTCATTAGAGGTAGCTCCGGGTGATGTCGTCGTCTTTGCCGCCTTGCACGATGCAAAGGTGATCAAGTATGAGGATAAGGTGCCCATTCTCGGTGATATTCCGCTCATGGGTCGCTTGTTCCGCTCAGAAGGGACGAGCCGCGACAAGCGCGTGTTGCTCTTCTTTGCGAGGGTGGATCTCATGGATCCTACTGGGGTAGATGTGACCACGGGTGAAAGACCTGCCATGGCTGTTCCGGGAAACTAGCAGTGCATCCACGATCTTGAGTAGAGTTATTCTAACATTAATTCTGACGCCTTGTTTATTGATAGCGAGTTAGTTTTTCTTCCTATCGTTTGAGATGGTGTAATTTTTGCTGGTATTGCAGCAGAAAATCCTTACAATATTGTAGGAGAGATTATTCTATATGAGCCCTAATGATAAATACCGCGGAGAAGATACCTCGCAAGTCAGAGATATAATTCAGAAAATCAACGACGAAAAACCTGGGAAGGAAAGCAGCCGCGAGGAGGTAATCCGCCCTGATGGGTCAAAGGCGATACGTGTTGTGCGTAAGCGTCGTGTGCTCGTTTCTGAAAAAGATAAGCGACGCCGCTCACGTCGTGTCTTTCTTATGGGTATATTCTTGTCTCTCATTACCTTGGCAGGTCTCCTGATCTACTTCCTCTGGAACCTCTACCGCATGAGCACATCTGCATCATATGAAGCTATTGCAGAAGAGCTTCGTCGCGCTTGGGGAGCTGATAGTATCGAGCTAGATGGTATCGAGGTGAGTGGGTTTGACCTTGAGCTCAAGGGGGTGGTTGTTAACTTTGGGGCAGAATCAGGTGCTATGGTCGAGCGCGTGGTTCTCACAAAGCTAAGCGGAAGCCTTCAAAAAGAGGGTGTCTTCACAGGGGATTACATCTTTGAAGAGCTAACAGTGGGGAGTGCCTACGTCACTCTTCGCGCTGGTGCTGAGAAGCTGAAAGCTAGTAATTTCGGAGCGCAAGATTTTGTTAACGTCAAGCAGATTGTGTGTAATGACTTTAACCTGACTGTTGGGAACTCTGCGGATGCATCTCCCTTTGTTGTGAAGGGTAGTGAGCTCTTCATGCGCTACACCGATGAGAAGAAGGAGACATGCTCAATCACGCTGAATGGTGGTGACTTCCTCGTACGCTCATGGAAGAACTTCAGTATTTCCGATGCACGACTTCTGCTTGCTTCATCTGGTATAGAAGATTTCCGTGCGAACCTCTTGCTTCCTGAGAAAATGGCAGTCAGTGCTCAAGAGGGCGCATTCCGTCCTGAATTGTACCTTTCAGGCGAGATTGCCATCGATAGCTCCATCTATAGCGGCTATGGTTTGGATAGTAAGTTCATGGAGCTTGCTGATTTCACAGAGGCGCGACTGATCTCTTTCCTTAGTGCGCAGACTCGCCCGAATCGAGTGGATGGTCTTAATGTGATGGCTTCTCAGGTGAGCTTTAGCCCTACAGGCTTAGCACCAAGTTTCCGTGGTGAGTTCCTCCTTCAGAACGTGAAGTGGAAGAATATTCCCGCCCTTCAGGTTATCATGAAGCACCTTCCTGCTGACAGACGCTCACAATATGTGCAGTTAGCTCTGACTATGGCTAAGATTCAGCTTGATTCTACACCATCTCAGATTCGCTTCAACTTCGAGGAGAGCGATATGGCTGAGAATTACAGTGTGACGATGAAGGGTGATGTTCTGCTCACTGAGCAGCAGGGACTAAGTGGTGTGATTTCCTATGGTTTGCCAGCTGCGCTGACTCGTTCAGAATACCCAGACGGCATCTCTGATCCGGTGTTCAAGGAGCGCGGGGAGCTCGCATGGCTAGACACCACGCTTTCTGGTACAGCATTCGCACCGCTAGATGATGCGAAGAAGCAGGATCTTGAAGCGGCAGAAGCGCGCAAGAGTCGTCCAGAGCCTTATAGACTGGATGATATGGACTTTGACCAGATTAATGATAATCTAGAGCGCTTAAAAGAAGTGGAGAGTGGTGCTAGCCGTCCTGCGGCTGCTAGACCTGCACCTACGAGTGACTCTAGCTCCACCACTCTGTTCTAAGAGTGGAGATGACTACTGACGCCTATGGCTAAATCTACTCTCACCGATGTGCGCTCAAGCTGGTACGCGAAGCCAGCAGGCTTCATCGTCTGGTTGTTTGTACGCTTAGTTTCTCTGACCATTCGCTATCGCATTCACTTCGCTGATGAGGCGGAGCGTGAAAAAGCGGGTAAGGAGAGACGCATCATCGCGCTCTGGCACAATCGCACGCTCGTTCCCTGCCACATCTATAGCAATATACTGAAGTCGACCGTACCCATGACGATGATTACGAGTGCGAGCAAGGACGGAGCTTTTCTCACCGCGGTGGCGAATCGTTTCGGCATGCAGACACTGCGAGGATCAAGAAACCGCCGCTCCGTCGCTGTGTTTATTGGAATGTGCAAGGCGGTGAAGCGAGGCTCTAGTATGTGTATCGCACCCGATGGCCCCAAGGGACCTCTCTATAAGGGGACACCTGGTATTGCAAGGCTGGCTTCGGTGACAGGAGTGCCTATCACTGCGATCAGTATACAATTCTCCTCCTATTGGCGTATTAACAAGGCTTGGGACAAGTTTATTATACCCAAGCCCTTTTCACGCATTGATGTGCGATGGTCGCCACCTATTCACGTACCAGCAGATCAGAATGACGAGCAGCTTCAAGCTTATGTAGAGCGCGTTTGTGATGAGCTCTCGTACGGTACGCCTGACTTCTCTCGCTTCGAAGCGCATGAGCGTGTGAAAGCTGTGCGCTAAGCGAAGATCATCTTCTATCCTCCCCCTTTATCAAAGTATCATCCATATGACGAGCAATATCATCGACGGTAAGGAAACAGCAGCACGCATCCGCGAGCAGCTACAAGTAGAAATCGCAGAACTCGCAGCCCAAGGTCATCAACCTGGTCTAGCAGTTGTTCTCGTAGGTAATGACCCCGCATCCGAGGTCTATGTATCCTCAAAGGTGAAGACCTGCGCGGAACTCGGCATGTACTCACGCAAGTACGCACTGCCAGCCGAAACGACACAGGAAGAACTCATCTCCCTCATCAAGGAGCTTAACGCTGATGAGAAGATCCACGGTATTCTCGTGCAGAGCCCTCCGCCCAAGCACATCAATGAGGAAGCTGTTATCGACACCATTGACCCGCGTAAAGATGTGGACGGTTTCCACGCAACAAATGTCGCGAAGTTGGTGTTGGAGGCAGATGATGCCTTCGCACCCTGTACGCCTCTCGGTTGCATGGAGCTGCTCAAGGCCTATGGCATCTCGACAGAAGGCAAGCATGCTGTCGTGATCGGACGCAGCCACATCGTTGGCAAACCTATGGCTCACCTTCTCATGAGTAAGAATGCGAACGCCACGGTTACGGTAGCTCACTCCCGCACGAAAGATCTGGCTGCTCTTTGCAGCACGGCTGATATCATCGTCGCGGCTGTAGGGCGTGCGGAGATGGTGAAGGCTGACTTTATCAAGCCTGGTGCGGTTGTTATTGATGTAGGTATCAATCGCATTGATGCTCCAGATCGCCCCCGTGGCTATCGCATCGTCGGTGATGTCGACTTCGAAGATGTGAAGGACAAGTGTTCCTATATCACGCCTGTGCCAGGTGGAGTAGGTCCGATGACGATTGCGATGCTGATGGCAAATACGCTCAAGGCCTGTCGCCAAATCATCGCTGCAAAGGGTTAAGCCCAGCGAGTTGTATATTATTTTAACCAGCCCCAAAAAGGCGGTGAATCGAGATGATTCACCGCCTTTTTAAGAGCTTACTTTTAACTATTAATAGAAGCTCCAGCGCAGCTGTCTGCGATAGACTTCGCCTGCCTGCAACTCGATACTTGGGAAACCCTCTTGTTGCTTATTAGGAGCATCAGGATAGCTCTGCGGTTCCAGTGCAACTCCTCCGAATGGATGGGGAAGATAGTAGCCGGTGTAGACTTGAATAGCTGGCGCGTCTGTCCAGAGTTCGAGACGTCGCTCACCACTGCTTAAGCTTACTTGTGGCACGTCGCTGTTCTGCAAGCAGAAGTTATCATCATAACCGAGGGGTAGGGTCTTGCCCTCTCCTATGTTTGCGGAGAGTGCTCTGCCTGCGCGGAGGTCGAAGGGGGTGTTCTCTACCTTACTGATTTCGCCTGTGGGGATATTCTCCACCATGGGGGTGTACTTTTCTGCGCTGACGCGAAGCTGATGTGTGGCGAGGATGTCTGGGCTTGCGCTTAAGTTCCAGTATGCGTGATGCGTGAGGTTGACAAGGGTGAGTTCATCGCTGACGGCTTCGAGCTGCAGGGAGAGGCTGGTACCTTCGAGCTTGTATCGGGCTTGTACACGAAGATTTCCAGTGTAGCCTTCATCGCCATCCGGTGAGAGGAGGCTGAGCGTGAGCTCGCTTTCACTTTGTGAGCTGATACTCCATAGTTGATCTGCGAAGCTTCGCACGCCTCCGTGGAGGTGGTTAGCACCATTATTGATAGGTAGCTGTAGCACCCTCCCATTACTGAGGGCTGCACGACCAGCTGCTATGCGGTTTGCTACGCGACCACAGATAGCTCCGCAGTAGCAGGTGTCATCGAGCATGGTGTCAATACTCTTGGGTCCATAGAGCAGCTCATGATCGTGCAGTTTTACGGAGAGGAGGCGCGCACCATAGTCGCTGACTATTACGTGGAGTGCGTCGTTTCTTAGGCTGATGAGTGTGGGTTGGGTCATGTCGCGGTGATAAAGAAAGCGACTCATTGAGAGGTATCTCCGAATGAGTCGCTTATAGAGATGGGGTGATTTTTCTTAGTTGGGTTGGAAGTAGCTGGAGTTGCCGCTTTCAACAAGACGACCTGTTGTGCCGGGCTGAATGAGACCGAACTGCTCATAGATAGGCTGCTTGATCGTGTAGGTAGCACTAGAGCCGTCTACTTTCAGCGTGAGTTCTTGTGCTGGTGTTGTGCCAGCTGAGGAGGCAACACCGCGCGCGAGAAGTCCACCGAGGATAGCACCACCAGCTATAGCAAGATTATTGCCACTGCCACTTCCCAGCATGCTCCCTGCAGCACCGCCGGCTATGGCGCCACCTGCTGTGCTCAGACCTGTCGTGGTGCTGCTAGCTTCGATTTCAATCGTGCGCGCTTCGATAACTGTTGCTGCATAGCTCTTACCGACGATGCCCATGGAAGAGGCTGGTGATGAGTTAAAATTCTTCATGCCGCTGCATGAGCTGAGTGCGAGACTGCCAAGCGTGATGCTGGCGATGATGATTGCTGATTTTTTCATAATGATATTGTGTGTTATGTGTGGGGTAAAAAGCTTTGTGCGGATTACTGATTAATGATTAGCGAGACTGCCAGTTCACTACCTTGTTGTTTTCAAATGTTACTTCGGCAACGGGAGTTTCGATGAACCTTGTATCAAGGCGTGAGTAGTATGGATCATACCAGCCTCCGTAGCCCCAGTAAGGACCTGTCCACGCGGTTTGTGTTGTGTAGCTCTGAGTCGTGGTGTAGATCCATTTCATAAAGTGCTTACCCTTGGATTCTCCCTGGACTGGGGTGTTATTGGGATACCCCCAAGCGAGGAATACGGCTTGGGGGCTCATGCCTGTGCTGATCTGACCAGCGGCAACGAGCTGCTGCTCCTGTGCGCTGAGTGATTGGAATACCTGAGGGTTCTCCTCGATACGAACTTGTGGCGTTGTGCTGCACGACGCAAGAAATAGGCCGATACAAAGAGCGGCGATGCCGTTATAGAGTGTCTTCATGTCATCATACTAGCATAGGAGGCAAGCGGATACCAAGACAAAAAGCACTTATAAGCGTCAGTATAGCTCTCATGAGACACGATGTCTGAGATGTGCGCCCACACTCAAAGAGGTCAGTTTAAGGATTATTCGTTAGGTGAAGGGGGGGGTAAGGAGAGTTGATTTTTACAGTTCCTATGGCGAGGTGGTGAGTTCCTGTTCCTATCTAGCATTTAATATATTATGACAGAGTTTAACTTGTTGATAATAGGTGTAAAGTGATTTTGAGTGTGATTATGTTCTTGCCTCAAAGTCTAAAATGTGATAGAGAATGATCGTTAACCAGTATGAAAACAACACACGCTATTATATCGTTATTGACAGTTCCTGCACTGTGCGCCACTGTATGTGCACAAGATGCGTTCAACGTGCTCGAAGTCTTGCCCAAGGATGGTTTCCTTCAGGGGCGTGCGGTAAAGCCACAGTATAGCCCCGATTTACTTCCCATTCTCGAAAAGGTAGAAGAACGCTTCAAGAAACTTTCTGAGGAAAAGCGTCAAGAGATGCTGAAAGATCGTAACCGCGACCGTGCGCTCGAATATGTGCCTGAGCTCTGGGACTCCAAGGAAGAGTACAATAAGTACCTGAAGGTATGGAAAGACACGCAGCTTATCAATGCTGAGAACGTCGCTATTGGTCTCTCCGCTTCCTCTAATCCTGACGTGTGGAATATCATCTCCGCTACAGTTGATCGCGGTAAGACCCTTCCACTCACACTTGGCGCGCTCACTTACGATGCTAAGAAGAACATCTGGAAGAGTAACAATGGTGAGCTCGTAGCAAGTCCATTTGAAGAAAGCGATCTCTACATCTATGGTGCACAGAAGGGACAGTCATGGATACTGGACAAGGAAGACTCCCTGAGCCGTGTGGTAGAATCTGTACGTATGAGCAAGACTGACGATGGAGAGTACATCTTCGTCTACTATAGCTTCGCTGAGATTTCTAAAGCCAGCGGTCAGCTCCTCGCTCAGGGTGGCTACACACTTCGTTTCCCCGTCAAGGCGGACAGTGCTACTGTAACCAAGCCTGGTCAGCGATAAGCTAGCGCATTGATTTTCGCGAGTGGGATCATCGTCATAGGCGTATGTGATCCCACTCGTGTTTTTTTACAAACTCCGATCTGTAAACTTAGGTGGGTATATGCGCATCATAGCAGGAAAGGCAAAAGGGCTACCTCTTCAGGTACCTCAGGGAGAAGTGCGCCCGACACAGGATCGAGTGCGTGAGGCGCTCTTTAGCATACTGGGAAGCCTCATAGAAGGGGCGCGAGTGCTGGATCTCTTCTCTGGGTCAGGCTCCGTTGGTCTTGAGGCTCTGAGCCGTGGTGCAGCCACGGTACGCATGGTGGATGCTTCGCGTGCGTCATGTGGCATGGCGCAGAAAAATCTCGAACGCTCCCGTCTCTCAGGTGCGAGTATCACGCAGAGTGACTGCCTGCAGTTCGTGAGGCGCGATCGTGGGCTCTATGATATCATCTTTGCTGACCCCCCTTATTGTAAATCTAGAGGTGATCGCGATATGATAGCCGAGCTGATGACGGATCGCCTCGCGGATCTGCTTACTGATGATGGGTACTTCATCGCAGAAGCGCAGATGGATTACGGGGTAGGGGATGTGCAGACGCGTGAGTTTGCTGGCTGGAAGCTTGTCGATGAACGCAACTATGGGAAAAATGTCATTCTCTTTTATCAGGTGGATCGATGAAGCGTTTCTTCCTACTGCTTGCTTACTATAGCTTTTTTCCTCTTTTCCTCATATTAAGTCTTCCTGCCTACCTGCTGAAGATGAAAAAGCGAGGGGGTATAGGAACTGGTATGAGAGAGAGATTCTCCCTCTATAAGAGCCCTCATGAGCAGGAGATGCAGCATGGACTCTATATACATGCTGTCAGTGTCGGCGAGACCATGATCGCGCTGAAGTTCATTCGAGAGTGGAAGCGCACTCACGATGAACCTGTGGTACTGGCGGTTTCCACACCTACAGGGCATCAGGTTGCGCGAATGGCGGCTCTAGATGGTGTGCGTATCACCTATGCTCCTCTCGATCTTCCCATTCTTGTCGAACGCTGCCTCACGCGCTTCTCACCTCGGGCGGTTGCCTTGATCGAGGCGGAGCTTTGGCCTCATTTTGCAGAATGCTGTCACCGTAGGCATATCCCTATGATCATGCTGAATGCACGCTTATCTTACCGTAGTGAGTCACGCTACCAGCGCGTGCGAGGTGTTACGCACTTGCTCTTTGAGCGATTATCAAAGTTAGCCGTACAGAATGAGCGTGACAGTGGTCGCTTCATCGGAATAGGCGCAGATCCCGATATCATAGAAATCACAGGGAGTATCAAGTTTGATGTACTAGGGGATGGCAATCTTACGCCTCGCGAAGACTTCCGCTCTCTGTTACACGCACTCAGTGCCCAGAAGTCTGTGGTGTTAGTTGCTTCAACTCATGCTGGTGAGGAACGTGTACTTGCGCCTGCCATCAGAGAGGCTGGCGCCTTCCCCTTGATCATACCGAGGCATGAAGAGCGGCGCGCGCAGGTGCTCGCAGATCTAGAAGAAGAAGGGTTCAGCCCACTGCTGCGCAGCACTCATCTGCGTGCAGGTACAGAAGTTGACTTGTCAGGCTATGATTGCTATATCGCAGATACGACAGGAGAGATGCGCGACTGGACACAGCTGGCAGATCTTGTCATCATGGGTAAAAGCTTCTTATCTAAAGGCGGTCAGAATCCCGTCGAGGCAATAGCCGCGGGAGTCCCTGTCATCGTGGGACCTCATATGGAGAACTTTCACGATCTCATCACACTGCTGCAAGATGCAGGTGGTGTAAGCGTGACAGAGCTAGAGAGTCTAAGCGAGCAGATAAATACTCTCCTCCTAGACGAGGCTAAGCGCAGCACTCAGATTGCTGCAGCTCGTCACGCATTGGAGTATCACTCAGGGGCGACAGCGCGCAGTGTGAAGGTGCTTGAGCCTTATTTCACCAAGAAGCAATCAGTCTAGTTTCTCGTATGAAAGCGCAGCTGCATCACTCCTATAACGCACTCGTGCGCCGCGCTCATGCGTATCTTACTGAGCGTCGTGAGCAGGGGAAGTGGGAGCGATATCTGCCAGCTCGTGTGTTTGATCCCTCACTGTGGCTCTGGGAGCAGCGTAGTGTGGCTCGCGGTGCTGGTTGGGGTGGGGCTCTCGCTATCACCCCTATTCCGTTACAGTCCCTTGCGGCCGCTTTTTTCTGCCTATGGGTGAGAGGCAACGTTCCCGTAGGTATGTTGAGCTGCTGGATCTCCTTTCCAGGTTATCAGATCATAGCATGGCCGCTTCAGTGGGCATTGGGCGCAGCGGTGCTTTCCCTGATAGGGGTGGACGCATCGGGGATGAGCTGGTCGCGCTTATCAACAGTGGCCGAGCAGTGGCATAGGGGCTGGGAGGCGATGCTGGTAGGCTTTCAGGATCTGAGTGTGAGGCTATTTTTAATCGAGTTTTTCTTGGGCTGTGTGCTCTCCGCGGCTTGCCTCGGTGGACTTCTCTATGGGATCGTGCGCATGCTGCCTCGGAGGCTCTTTGCGGATTAAATTCTTTTTGCCGTGTTTGAAATGTGCTCACATGGAATCGTGTCTTGCTATGAGGGAGGATTTCCATTACACTGAAAGCAGATATGATAAGCACAGAATATCCCTACGGTCCTGAATTTCCCATCGTTTGCGTGGAAACCTCCCTCTGCACGGCACGCGTCTCTCTCTACGGAGCTCAGCTGCTGAGCTGGACTCCCAAAGGGCAGCGTGATGTATTCTTTGTAAGCCCTGAGATACAGTTCTCTCAGGGGAAAGCTCTTCGAGGAGGAGTGCCTATCTGCTGGCCTTGGTTTGGTAAGCATCCCGAAGATGCTGCGCAGCCCAGCCATGGGGTGGCACGCACCTCGCTCTGGCAGCTCTCAAGCTCAGAGGTAGAGGAGTCGGGTATCGCAAGACTCGTGCTGGCATTACCTCCACTTGATGAGATGACACCCAGTGGGGCAGTTATTCTAGAGCTAGGAGAAGAGTTGCTGATGAGCCTTCTTACCTTGGATGTGCCCCATCAGATGAGCTTCTCGGCGGCTCAGCATAGCTACTTCGCCGTCAGTGATTATGAGCAGGTAGCCATCACGGGGCTTGAAGAATGTCCCTACGAGGAGTTTGCGGCAGAGCCTGTGGACCATCTCGAAGATCCTCTCATGCCAGCAGGTAATATCGATCGTATCTATCACCCAGTAGCCGCAGAAACAGAAATCTGTATCCATGACCCTGCATGGGGGCGTAGCATACGCATCCTACGTGATGGTTCAGAGTCCAGCATCATCTGGAACCCTGGTGCAGAGCTCGCTGCAGGTATGGCAGATCTCGGTGAGGCAAACTATCGCGGATTTATAGCTGTGGAAAGTTCTGTCGTGCCTGCAGAAAATGTATCTCTACGCTACGGTGAGACACACCGCCTCACCACACGCGTGCAGGTTGTATCCATAGACTAATCTACGAATAGAAGCGTCTCTACATGCAAGCTCTCTTAACACTAGCCGCCTCTGCTGGCATCACGGAATGGGTTGTCTGCTCATCCACTCCTCTCTTAGAACGTTGTGCTGAAGAACTCATAGGAGTCAAGCGCATGCGCAGCTGGAGTATGAAAGATCCCGCGTTCGCTGCGTCCTTCTCTCTGGGACGCATGCAGGCAGCGGAGAGCCCAATCGCGCTCTTGATCGCCAGTGAGCAGCTCTGCACGATGCAGTCGCTAATACGCATGGCGCATTTGCAATGTCGCCCTCTTTTTATTCTCAGTGTAGGAGACGCGCCTATTCTAGAAACAGATATCAGCGCCTACAAGGGCGATGATCTTGACGAAGGTACCCTTTATAGCTCATTGCAAGCAGGTAAGCCACTCTTGCTGAGCCTGACTGATAGCTACATAGAAGAGCAGCTTGATGTGGGTTGCCCGAAGAAATGTCCCATGCCAGCTGAGCTCCCAACCCCAGCCTTCAAAGGCTCGCTGGTGGAGCTCTCCAGCTTACTTCGCTTCCGCTACCACGAAGGTATCGTGCTAGCCATAGGCGCACTAGATGAGAGCGAGCGCGAGCCTGTCCTTTGGTTTGCGGAGACGCTACGAGCTCCCGTTGTGGTCGATGCCTGTAGTGGGCTGCGCGAGGAGCTTGACAGTTTGCGTCTCTCCTGCCCAGAGCTTCTTTTGGAACAATCCTTGACTTACCATCTCGTGCGAGTAGGCGACTTCTCTCTCTTGACAGAAGAGAAGCAAGAACTATGGAAGCAGGTGGCCGCCCATGGGCGCGGAGAAGTCTTCGACCTCTCACGCACAGCAGCGAGTCCCTTGAATGAAGATTCGAAACTCGTCATCGGTGAGCTAGAGCAGGTGATGAAAGCCCTTGGCGATGTTCCGCAGATAGGTGACGTGCTCACGATCTTGCCCTCCTCACGCCAACGCGAAGGGAAGCTCGAAGAGCTCGTTCTCAGTGACCCCACAGGCGAAGCAGCCTCAATTTTCAATCTCTCTCAGTACGCCAGCCTCGCGCAGAGCATCACCCTAGGTGATAGCCGTTGCCACGCTCTCTGGGATGAGCATGCTCAGCATCAGCACCCGATGCATCATGTGTTACGAGCTAGTGAAGCAGAAGGGCTCTCCACGCTAGCTCAGTATCTTGGATCATCGCTAGATGAGAACTACTCTTGTTTCCTCATGTCTAGCGCAGCGCTAGAGAGCCTCGAAGCTCAACAGATCGAGCAACTGCCTCTGCTTTTAGCTCAACTCCCTGATGCGCATCGCGTCATCGTGCTACTCTCTCGAGGACTTGATGAGAGTTCGCTAGTGGGACTTCAAGCTGCAGGTCTAGCCCAGTACAAAAAAGCTTATGATGTAGATGACCTAGATGTGCTCAACAGCTTTACTGAAGGCGAGCCTGCAAGCATGCTGCTAGAGCTCTGCTAAGCTATACACGTGATTCATGCGATAAAGATCCAGGGCTTACATAACATATGTTATGTAAGCCCTAGTAAATAGTCGTTTAGCGGAGTCTATGGATTGCGGCGGCGGCGCACCAGTAAAGATGCGAGTGCTAATAGGCTGAGCGTAGCGCTGCTCGGCTCAGGAATGAAGCGCACGCGCAAGCCACCATCCTCTAATATCTCCGTGATGTACATATCTTTCTCTAATAGTATTCCCCCTAAGTAGAAGTCGATATGATAAGTAGCATCCACGATGATATCATCAGTTCCATCACTGATGATGAGATCGTAGAAATGATCGTAGGCTGCAGAGCCTATATGCATCTCAATGCTGTTAAACTCGAACACCGATTCACTATTGAGTGTGATCTGTGTGTGGTCGTTAAGCTCATACATCGTATCTGCGGTGTAGATAAGAGTATTTGCATAAGAGGAGGCGAGGTCAATTAAGGTCAGGTTCGCTTCCACATAGATGTTATCACTATACATTTCTGTACGAATCAGTCCACCAGCCGTACTTGTACCAGTGACAAGAGTGTCTCCTTGTATGTACAAATCGCCACTCAATGCTCCGGTGGTATTAATACCGCGAGAGAGTGTACCTCCTGTGAACTCGATATTACCGAGATTCGTAATAGTGGTAGCTTCCTTAAAGTAGTCAGCAAGTGTATTGACGGTGCCCTGATCACCTACATTAAGCGAGCTATTTTTCAGATAAGCAGTCATGCGGGCTTCTTTTGTGTTCTTTTCCTTATCAGTGTAGCTGTGCGTCATCGTGCCTAGTTTTAAGCCGCCGGTTTGAACTTCTACAGACGAATTTTTAATTTCAGCGTTGATCATTACATCGTACTCTGCCGCGGAGTTCCCCTGCAGGATGATATTGCCCGTTCCATCACCTGAGATGCTATCATTGAGTGTAATAGTATTGACACCTTCTGTACTAAAGGTGATGGTGCTATTGACTGCATAAATGGCATTGAAATTAATATCATTAGTGCTCACTGATACACTTCCATCAGTCTCACTCACTGCGAAGCTTGCGTTCCACGCTTCATAATTTCCAGAAATGAGCACATCTCTAGTCAATGCCGACACATAGAGATCAAACCAATTTTCTACGTAGATAGCCCCACCTTTTGCGTTCGATGACAGCGCGGTGCTCGTAGCTGCTATATTACCAATGAGATCAGCATCTATGATGCTTAGCTTCGTTTTATCGCTCTGATCATCAATGCTGATTGCGCCGCCACGCCCTAAGGAGTAGACAGAAAAAGCGATGTTGTTCGTGAATGATCCTGTGAACTTTCCGTGATTATCATCGGTGAATGAACTTGCCGTCATGGCGATAGCACCACCAGAGGAGGTGCTTCTCTCGTTAGAGCCCAATTCGTTTACAGTAACATAGCTATAATTACCATCGAAGGATGCTGTAACGTTGCCCACTTTCCCGTTATAGAGTCGGATAGCACCGCCACCAGCTCCACCGGTAGAGCTGTTGCCGAGTTCTACCGAAGCTGCGTTATTGGTGAATTTTCCACCGATATTTCCGATTGTCGCATAAGGACCTACGTAGATAGCTCCACCATACTCTGCTTCGTTTCCGTGAAAATTACCATAGATATTACCTATGGATAACGGAGTAGTAGAAGTCGATGATGAAGAGTACCAATTGCTGATGCTAATGGCTCCTCCTCGCGAATAACTAGTCGTATCAGTGGGTGGGTTGGGCGTTATTTTGTTATACGTAAAGTCGGCGTAAATATCACCAATTTGACCTGCTCCCTCTACCCAGATAGCAGCTCCGGCAGCCGTCCATCCATCTGCTGCTGCGGCTGCATTATTGAATTGTAGGCGATTATCTTTATCGTAGCCTTGGAACTCGATGCTTCCCCCATGGATGAGAGAGAAAACACCACCACCATCCATGCCTGAAGCAAAATCGGGTGTGTCCTTGAAATTATTGAAGGCTGCTATGTCTTTGACAATAAATTTAACATTGTTATAAACTTGGCTTGAACCTTTTACCTGGAAGCCTGAGAACTCTTCATTCCCGTCAACGATAGTTGTCCCATCAGCGTGCCCCGTGATCCTAACCTCTAATAGCTCTGTGCTGGCTTCGCCAGCAGAAACGTTGCTGAGAAGATACTCTTCATAGCTATTTGACAGTACTGTCGTTCCACTACCGTAGCTAAATGATGTCTGTAGTGAATCAGCCTTTACTAGGCCTAGTGTGGTAACAAAAATTGTTAGAAATTTACTAAAGTTCATACGGAGTAGTCAGGTAGATAGAAAATCCTAGATCTTTCCACTAAGATAGTCAAGAGCTATTTTGATTAGGTTTAATAATTTTCTTGATTTTTTACTATGTGATTTTCCCTGAAGGGTGATTGTTTATGTGTTGTAAGTATGAATTTTAGAGCTTATAGAGATGATGATAAATTCACCCTTGACCTATACCAGAGCTGAGAGTAGACTTAACCCCATGCAGGAGCAGACACAAGAGATGGAAATCATGGCGCCAGCAGGCTCATTTGAGTCACTGGCAGCCGCCCTACGAGCAGGAGCTGATAGCGTGTACTTCGGGGTCGGCCTCTTTAACATGCGAGCCCGAAGCACAGTTAACTTTCAAGTGTCTGATCTTAAGGGAGTAGCACGACGCTGTCATGCATATGGGGCTAAGGCATACCTCACCTGTAACGTCATCATCTATGACCACGAAGTTGAGGCGATGAAGGAACTGCTGCGCGAGGCGAAAGAGGCGGGGATTGATGCCGTGATCGCGGCAGATATGGCAGCCATCGTTTACGCCCACAGTATAGGACTAGAAGTCCATATCTCCGTGCAGGCAAATGTTTGCAACGTGGAAACAGTGCGCTTCATGGCACAGTATGCCGATGTGATGGTGCTTGCGCGTGAGCTGAAACTCAGCCAGATCCGTCATATCATCGATACGATACGAAAAGATGACATCCGAGGTCCACGTGGCGAGCTTGTGCGTATTGAAATATTTGCCCATGGAGCTCTCTGCATAGGCATCTCAGGCAAGTGTGGCATGAGCCTAGCCTCTTACAATAAGAGTGCGAATCGCGGGCAGTGCTATCAGCAGTGCCGCCGCCGCTATCGTGTGACCGATATTCAGAGTGGAGTCGAGATGGATATCGATAATGAGTACATCATGTCGCCTAAGGATATCTGCACCATTCGCGTCATTGATCAGCTAGTAGAAGCTGGGGTATCAGTGTTCAAGTTAGAAGGACGTGGACGCTCGGAAAGCTATGTCTCCACTGTCACGCGCGTGTACAAAGAGGCCGTCGCCTGTTGTGCCGCTGGAGAATGGTCACCCGAGAAGGTTCCTGTCTGGGAAGAAGATCTTTTGCGCGTCTTTAACCGCCAGTTCTGGCAAGGAGGCTACTACCTCGGAGAAGAATGGGATGTGTGGAGTGGCTGCTCGAACAGTCTCGCCATGGAGCAACGTCAGCATCTCGGACGTATCAAACGCTGGTACCAGAAGGCGGGAGTCGCGCAGATGCGCCTCGAAGCCTCAGGCGTCTCGGTAGGAGACCTCATTGAGATTACAGGCCAGACTACAGGCATTGTGCGTCTTACTGTATCTGAGCTTCGCTACGACACAGAAGAGGGAGAAACGATCTCTGCGGATAGCGCCCCCAAGGGGAGCAACGCCTTCATCCCCGTTGATACAAAGGTACGCCATGGAGACAAGGTCTATCTCGTCTCACGACGCAAGTTAACTTAATACACAGTTGTGGTGATGAATGAGCTTTCCATGCGCGTGCTCTATACCGCAGAGCAGATAGAAGAGGCTGTGCAATCAGTAGCCACACGCATCGAGGCTCACTGGGCTGGTGCTCAAGAAGTCCATGTCATCGCACTGATGAATGGAGCTCTCTGGTTTGCTGCTGATCTGATGAGAGCCCTTCCAGCTCACTATATCATCCACACACAGCGTGTATCCAGTTATGGTGAAGCGCATGTTTCATCAGGTGAGCTCACTTGGCATGGGGAGCTCCCCAAAGTGCAGGGGAAAAAGGTTCTCATCATCGATGATGTGATCGACTCAGGCCTTACCTTAAAGGAAATGAGTCGCCAGCTCTACCAGCTCGGCGCAGCAGAGGTGCGCTCAGCCGTGGCTATTAGTAAGAGTCCTCAGCAGGCACGCGAGATCGAGGCAGACTTCGTCGCGCTTGAGGCGGGGCGCGAGTTCCTCATCGGCTACGGTATGGATGAGAAGGGACGTTATCGCAACCTACCTTACATAGCAGTCGTTGAGAACTAGTTTCTCTTAGTGCTCATGCAGAGTTCACTCAACCACTCACTCTGGGGCATTGCAATAGCTGCTTGAGCGGTGAAGGGGACGCGCTCACGCCAGTTCTTCCCACCCTCTGTCCCTGGTGTATTCAGGCGAACCGGGTGGTCGAATAGCTCAGTCCACATCAGTGCGACATAGGCAGAACGGCAGTCGAACAGTGCGCGAAAAAGCCTATCTTTTACCTCATTATCCCAGGGTCTTGCTGAGCTGTGGAGACTCATGCCAGCATAGTCCCCGAGCCATCCTAGTACACGTAGGCAGTCCTTGCCCACCTGCTTGCGATGCATGATCTCATCGGCACTCAGATGTGTATCACTAGCAGCCTTCATGCCAGCTTCTACATATGCATACCATGCATCCCAGTCAGAGCAGATCGGTGGAAAGTCGTGAGTAGCATAGGTCGCGAAGGAGCAGCTATTATAGCTGTCACCTCGCATAATGCATTGATGTTCGTCGATCTCCCAGTGTGGAATTTTAAAGCCTGCGATCCGTAGCTGTGAGAGATTGGGACGCACATAGTCAGGAACGCAGCCGAGGTCTTCGCCGATGACGTGGAGTCCCGCTGAGTGTTTCATCAGAGCTCGTAAGAGTTCATCACCCTGCATGAGGTTAAGTTTACGATTCTCAGGTGTATCGTCAGGGCGGGGTAGGAAACCAGGGCGTCTACCGCCGCACTGGACCGCAGCCTCATCGTGACTCAAGTCTAGGAAGTGAGCATTCCTATCTGGCATCCATGGGAAGGAGTAGATGCGGTAAAAGCCCAAGATATGGTCGATGCGATACATGCTGAATATCTCAGCCATTTTCTTAATGCGGCGTGACCACCACTGGAAGCCATCCTGCTTCATCTTATCCCAGCGATAGAGAGGAATGCCCCAGTTCTGTCCCCATTTTGCTGTGAAGGGGTCTTCGGCGAAGTTTCCCTCTGCAGGCGCACCACCACTCCAGTTCATGTCAAATTGCTCGCGCTGGAAGAAGACATCAGAACTCGCGACAGAGATCCCTATAGGCACATCGCCCATGAGAAGTACTCCTTTCTCATCGGCATACGCACGTATCTGTGCCCATTCGCGGTGGCAGAGCCACTGAAGCCACTGGTAGTAGTTCTTCGTATCAGAAGCGAGCTCATCATGTTGGGCGTAGGAGCGTATCTTGTCAGGATCTTGCTCGCTCCAGTTCCACCATTCAAAAGAAGCGAAGCAAGAGGCTGCCACACGGAAACAGGCGTAGTCATCGAGCCATGCTCCCTCAGCGGCTACCCATAACGCACACTCATCTCTGAGAGCCGCGAACTCTTCCTCCTTACGGAAGCGCATCCACGCTCGTCGATACAGCTCTTCTTTGTAGAGTCTTGCACGCTCATAGTCGACGAGATCCGCCCCTGCTGGACGACTGAGGGAGGGGAGAGTTGATATGTCGCGTAGCCATGCATGATCGAGTGCAGGAATGTGCTCGAGACTGAGATAGAGAGGCTCAAGAGCCACTGAGCTGATAGCGGAGTAGGGTGAAGGGGATGAGCCAGCTCCAAGTGCATTAACTGGAAGAAGCTGGAGGAACTTCACATGTGTCGATGCGGCCCAGTCTATCCACTCGCGCAGAGCGCTGAGGTCACCGATTCCTGCGTCACCCGTGCGGCGCAATGAGAAAAGAGGGAGCAGGAGTCCTGCCATGCGTGTAAGTACCATGCTTAAAAATATAGCATTTCAAGCATGCCTTAGCAATGGTTTTCAGAGGATGCTTACCATTTCCCCTTATTATAGCGTGATGCCTCACGCTGCGCCTCGCGCATCTCGACGCGAGCCTTGATATCATATCGCTGGTCGCGGTGCGTTTTCCCTCGCCCGACACCGATCTCTACTTTCACACGACCTTCCTTCCAGTAGAGGCGTAGGAGGGGGAGAGCATAGCCTTTTTGTGCGGTCTGAAGCTCCATTTTCAGAATCTCACGCTTGTGCATGAGAAGTCGACGAGAGCGCTTACTCTCGTGCTGAAACCACTTGCCAGCCGTCTCCCAGGGCTGGATATCACAGCCATAGAGGAAAATCTGCCCTTTCTCAATACGCGCGAACGCGTCAGAGATATTCACCTTACCTGCACGGATAGACTTCACCTCCGTGCCACGTAGCTCGATGCCACACTCGTGCTTGGAGATGATTTCATAATCACGGCCAGCCTTCTTGTTGCTGGCGATGAGTTTACTACTATCGTTCTTTTTCTTAGCCTTGCTCATGTGATGAGGGTGTAAAAAGGAAGGTGAGGGGATAGGAAAAGCCGCGCTGATCAGGGCGCGGCAGTTCCTGTGTGCTGTTCAGAGCTATCTGTGTAGCACTGGATGGGGAAATTTTTAGACTTCGGAAGCGAGTTCCTCATCAAGATCATCGCTACCAGTGAGTTCATCCTCAGTGAGAGGACGCCATGTGAGCTTGCCCTCGATGATCTCGCTTAGCGCGATATCTCCACTGCCCATCTCAGGGGTCGTATGGACGAAGGGATCAGCACCGTGGCTGAGTTGCTGGACGCGCTTGGATACGATATTGACAAGAAGTTGGTTGTCACCTACGATTGAAGCGGCTTTTTCGATGAGTTCGACGTTCATAGAAATAAAAAAATGTATCAGTTACCCGAGGGTTCGGCGCATCATTTTACCATGATAAGCAGCTATTGCAAGTCTCAATTGAGTATTTTGCACCATGAGATCATTTTTTTTTCTGATTGATTCATTTTTTATCTTGTCTCCGTACGAGCTCTATGGTAAGATCCGCGCACATCCTTCTGAGCGAATAGCTCGCGATACCCATCGTGGATGGACTACCGTGGTCTCGTGGTGTAAAGGTAGCACTAGGGATTTTGATTCCCTCTGTCTAGGTTCGAATCCTGGCGAGACTAGGTGGTAGTTATATTGATAAGCAAGTCTGATAGACTTGCTTTTTTTGTTGCTTGATGAGTGAGTGATTCATGTGGCGAAATAGACATCACCCTATATAGATAGCGTGGCATATCATTCACAGTAGTATTCTTGAGTAACACATTTTGTTATGGCATATTGCGTGTATGGAACAACGTATGTTTACTCAGCAGCAGATGAGCGATACCACATCTACTGATTCTCATGATCCTTTTTTTGACCTCAGTCACAAGGTGCTCGATCTCACATCACGCGTTCGTGATTGCCTCTTCTCGCTGGATGCGAAGCTCGCTGCCAGACTTGTAGCAGAATGCTCACAGCTCAGCCATGATACACGTAAGGCTGAAGCAAATCGAAATGCCTCACTCCTCGTGGGTATCAGCAGCCCTGATGAACGCTACGAACTCGTTCTCTCTGCGCAGCGATGCAGCCGTCTCGGACGCATCGTCCATCAGCATAGCACTATCGTGCAAGCTGTTCAGGATATCCAAGGTCAGATCACGCATGAAGAAATAGCCGCCTTCAAGCCGATTTTTCTCATGGCCGAAGTGGAGCTCAAGGATGCTGTCCTCTCTATCTTACGTGATGATGAAAAACTCGCCTTTGGTGTGCAGAAAAAAGATGAAGAGCTAGATACTCTCTACATGGCAGAGATGGAGCGTATCTTCCATAACACCTCTTCAGCGATGTTTTACAACTTTCAGACAGGTACTAACCTTCTGTTCATCCTTCGTGCTATTGAGCGCATAGGCGATCATGCCAAGCAGCTTGCAGTCCCTTCCTTCTATCTTCTCGCACCGCGGAAGTAGGAGAAATATAGCTTTGGTTCGCCTGTGCGGCCAATGTACCCATCCTGTAGATGGAACAAGGTAAGCAGTTGATTCTGCTTACCTTGTTGTTCTTGCAAGGGGGCAAAACTTGACACTATGCACTCTACGTGCTATTGTACCAATGAAATGCAGGAAGAAGTTAGTTACCGTACTATTGTGAGTGCTGGAAAGCTCACGACAATTGTCATTCTTATTTTTTTCATGGGGATGCTTTTTATGATTGATAGTCTCTATGACCAGTGGAATGAGAGCGGGAATGTCGTGCTTGCCGGCTTTTTAATCCCAGCATTTCTACTGAGCATGGGCTTTCTGCTCCTGCTTCTGCATAACTGTCTGACGAGGATTTGCTTTCAGTTTCGTGAGGACTCAATACGAGGCTGGCAGCAGATTATTCACTTCAAGCGTGCGGAGTGGGAGCTTCCGATCAAGGGCTACTACTTTTATCTAGACTGTGAGTATCCTCGAGGCGGGGCACTTTTCTACTCGACGAAGCGCGATTCCTTGTTTCAAGCCGCATCACTGAGTTATACCGTCTACCTGCGCAGCAGTGTAGACAGACATCGCATCTATTCCACCCGAACGAAGCAAAATGCACAGCACTTTCTGGAGCAATTAAAGGCAGCCTACCCCCACATGCAAGAGGTGAATGAAGCAGGCTTTATCTTACAATCCCCTGAGGAACGTTACCCAAATGAGTCCGCGTCACTAGCTGCACTAGGGGCGAGACTCAAATGGAAGTTTCTCGGTGGAACCGTCAGCCTCTCAATCGTAAGCCTAGTCGGAGTCGTGCTCATTGCCGCTCCACTGGCTACCCCCTCCTCGGGTTCTAAGCACCTTCTACCTTTGTATGTGGGAGGCATGATCTTGCTGATCACTCTGCCGCTGGGCTATTATTGTCTTCGTCAGTTCCTCCGCTGGCGACGGCTTTCTTCCTGAATCTGTCCAGCAGCATGTGTAGTTCTGGGACACCGAAGAGGTAACAGATGCCGAGGTAGATTGCACCAACGAGGCTCCCAAAGAGAGCTAGGGTGCCAAAACGTGCGAAGAATCCCCACGAGGTGAAGCCTTGCATGAAGAGGCGCTCTAGTACCCAGCACTGGACAGCGAGGCAGAAGGCTGCCGCGCAGATGCGCAGTAGACCTGGGCAGAGTACACCAAGAGAGATGCTTCCGATGAGCTTGCGCAAGAAGAGGAAGTAGAAAAGGAAGTTGAGCGTTGTGACGAGAGCTGTTGTCAGGGCCAGACTAGCCGCCCCGAAGCCGAAGACGCGAACGAAGAGGTAGTTCATCGTGATGCTCACCACGCAGCAGCCGAGGGAGAGGAAGGCTGGAGCCCATGGCTTTTCCAGCGCGAGGAAGACGGGCTGTAGCACCTTCATACCCGCATAACTGAATAGACCGAGAGCATAGGCGCTGAGTACCTGACCTGTGAGTGCGGATGAGTCAGCATCGAAGCGTCCGCGCTGGAAAAAGACACTCACGATCTCTTCCCCCCAGATGAAGAGGAAGATCGCTGAAGGGATGGCGAAGAAAGCGACGAAGCGTAGAGCTATAGCCAGTTGATAGGATATCTCATTCTTATCTCCTTGCGCAACGAGGCGAGAGATGAGTGGTAGCACGACCATGCTCACGGCGACTCCGAAGAGGGCAACGGGAAGCTGCCAGAGGTGGAAGGCCATTGTCAGAGCCGTGACAGCTCCGCTAGGGAGATAGAGCGCGAAGGAGGTGTTAATAAAGACGTTGAACTGAGTGATGCCAGCGGCTATTGCTCCGGGGATCATCAGCATCCATACCTTCTTTACCTCATGATCGCTAAAGTTTAGTCGTCCCTCATTCCAGCGCAGCCCTATGTCAAAGCGAGGGCGAAAGCCCAGCTTCCACATCTTAGGCACTTGGATGGCTATCTGGGCGAGTCCACCAGCCACCACCGCAATAGCGAAGCCATAGAGGGCGCGTGGACCAAAGTCTGGATCAATCATCCAGCCGAGCAATGCGCCTAGCAAGATAATGACGATATTGAATGCAGCACTGGAGAGGTTAGGTAGCCCAAAGATGCCAAATACATTGAGCGCCCCCATGCAGAGAGCCGATACGGAGGCAAGCAGGATAAAGGGCCACATGATACGGCAGAGCTGGATGGCGAGCTCCATGAAGTTGGACTCCTCTAGTGGGATGGCTTGTTGCTCGCCAGAGGGCGTGCTCAGGTAGATGCTTTCATCAGTGATCTGTAGCGTGTCACCGATGCGGATATCTTGACTGTTGAATACATCGACATTGATCCAGTAGCTTGCTGCAGATTCGCGTAGGGCGACTGCTGGGTTCTGCGGGCTTGAGTAGCTGAAGTGCAGCGCATCTTGCCCATCTTTATTGAGACCTTGCCCCATGTAGCTCAGCTGACTATTGCCAGCCTCTGTGTTGCTGATATGCAGGCTTGCTACAGGAGTGAAGTAGGCGAGAGCCTTTTTGGGGTAGAGTGTCTGCATCAGGATGCCCGTCAAGAGGATACCAAGGGCTACAACGATGAGCATCAGAGAGCTGAGCTGCGAGATGACTCGGTTGGCTAGCCCCCATGCTGGGGCGTTCCCCTTCTGCTGATCCACCTTGCTCATCGTGCTGGTGAAGCTCTGAGAAAGAGCTCCTTCTGCGAATATATCGCGCAGCATGTTGGGCACGCGAAAGGCGCTCAGAAAGGCATCCATCGCACCAGTAGCACCGAAGAGAGCCGTGAAGCAGATCTCTCTTAGTAAGCCCGTGAAGCGGCAGCAAAAGATGGCGATGGTGGCGATGAGGCTCTTACCGTGTATGGATGCCATAGGGAAGCAGGTGTGGGATTAGCGTACCTTGTTGGGTAGACCTTCGCGTATGGTGCGGCTGAGGCGACGTGAGGTGTAGCTATCTCCCATAAGGAGGTAGGTGCGTGAGAGCTCGCGCACGGCCTTCTTATACACGGAGAGTTGTGACTTATCGAGCGCCTCACGCTCTTCATCACTGAGAGCCTTGATCTCGTCGACAACGGCTTGTAGCATATTGCGAGCCTTTGTGTCATTCTTCTGCTTGCGCTCTAGAATGGCGAGCTTGATGCGCATATCATAGAGTTTCCCTACTGGGAGTGTGGCTGGGTTAGCCTTTGTGAGCGCATAGAGAGCTTCATACCATTCCGTAGCAGCAGCGTATTGTTCCTTCTCTTCATAATAGGTAGAGAGCGCGCGGCTGATTTCTAGCCTATAGCTGCCATGGATTTCAGCGAGCTGGGAGTTTGACTCTAGGAGCTTCCAGATCTGGAGTTGGTAGTCGCGCTTCTCCTCATCTTTTGACTGGTTGGCGAGGAATAGTAAGTAGCGCATCTGCTGTCCTGCGTCTAGGTCATGCTCCAAGAGGAATCGGCAACTGCTGAGAGCCTCTTCGATATCGCCTCTCTCCTCATTGACTCGGAACTGGAGACGACGTATCTCTACCAATCGTTCGGGAGTGAGTTGGTTATAGCCCTCAGCAAAGGCGAGGGCGAGGGCGAGTTCTTGAGCTGCCTTATCGTACTCTTGGAGACGGAAGGATAGCTCACCTAGCATGGAGTAGCACTCAGGAAGGAAGCGAAGCTCGCTCTTCTCACTGAGCATGGAGTCGCGGCTCTTCGTAAGCTTGGTCATCACCTCACGCATCGTTTGCTCGTCCATGGTGGGGTTGTCTCGCAGGGCGTTACTTACCTCACGGACAATGAGCTCTGAAGTGACGGGAGAGTCTGGCCACTTGGCTGCTTCTAAAATATTGCGAACTTTCTGAAGGATGGGCTCTTTTACCTCACTGACTTCTGCCTGTTGCATGAGTAGGTAGGCGGCGAGGGACGCATCTTCAGGACGTGTTAAGCGTGCGCGGATGGCAGGCACTTCGAGACGGGCGAGAGCCTTGAGTGCATCATCGTTGCGTTTGAGACGTATGGCGCTCTCAGCACTACGCTTGATTGACTCGAGAAGTAGCTGAATTTGAGTTGTGTTCTGCATGGCGAGCTCTTGGAGCCTCTGGTCGAGACGCAGCTGGAGTTCAAGGTCATTGTGCTTCAATGCGGCATCGGCTAAGAGAGCGAGCTGTGCTGCTGTCGCTAAGTGCTCTACCTGCGGGAGAATCTGAAGAGCGCGGTTCCATTCGTCCTGCTCGATGAGACGCATCATCAGCACCCATAGAAAGCGCTGCTGAGTCGTCTCATCCTTGATCCAGCCAACCTTAGCTCGTAAGTTGTCCTGTAGTTCGAGTAGTGACGACTTATTACCAGCCAGCTCTGCGAGGAGTGTGTCCAGACGCTCGTTTGCCTCCTTCTCCGAGTACTTAATAATGGGAGGTTTTCCCTCGATAAGCGTCTGAATCTTATGTCTGAAGAGGAAGTAAAAGACGCATGCTGACGCAATGAGAATGAGCAAGATCGCGGTCACAGGTAGTAAGTAACTGTTACCTGTGCGGCGGCGGGCTTTGCGACGATAGAGACTGGACATGAGAAGTGTAGGGGTGGGATAAGGGCACGCAGCAGGCGCGTGTAAGATAAGACCGCATGGCAGGAGTAGCGCGAGAAAAACTCGGCTAGCTCCTGCCAGTGCGGGGAAAAGTAGAAGACCTGTTAGCAGCTACAATCGCTGTCTTCACAAGGCTTGTCAAGATCGAAGGAGGTGTGCACACGGCGTGCTGCTTCTTCGATGTCTGCCGCATCTACAGTCGTGGTGATGCGGATTTCGGATGTGGCGATCATGCCTGTCTTGATGCCAGCATCTGCAAGGGACTGGAACATCGTGGCGGCGACGCCAGGATTGGAACGCATGCCTACGCCTACGACTGAGAGCTTCGCGAGTCCAGCTTCGGTTTCCAGCTTAGCGCCTTCACCGAGTTCTGGAAGGATCTTTGTGAGAGCTGCCTGAGCCGCACCGAGATCATTCATATTCATGGTGAATGACTGGCGAGCGCGACCATCATGAGCTGTGTTAGCGACGATCATATCCACATTAATCTCAGCCTTGGCGAGTGCGCCGAGGATGAGAGCGGTATAAGCGATAGGGGCGGTGATTTCCGAGACTGTGACTCGGGCCTGATTGCGTTCGATGGAAACGCCGCGAACGGCGAGGGACTCCATCGCTGAGTTTTCTTCTTGCACGATAGTACCTGGGTTATTATTCATTGAGTTGCGAACTTCAAAAACGACGCCGAATTTCTTAGCAAACTCGACAGAGCGTGACTGCATGACCTTAGATCCGCTGGAAGCCATTTCCAGCATTTCTTCATAGCAGAGCACAGAGATCTTTTGTGCGTTGGGAACAACGCGGGGGTCGCAGGTATAGACACCATCTACGTCTGTGTAGATCTGGCAGAGGTCTGCCTTGAGTGCACCCGCCATGGCAATAGCAGAGAGATCAGAGCCACCGCGTCCCAGCGTGTGGATGTCACCCGCAGCGCTCACGCCTTGGAAACCTGCGCAGATAGCGATGTAACCATTCGCTAGAGCGTCAGAAACACGAGAGGAGTCAATCGAGCCGATGCGACCTCTTGTATGAGAGCCGTAGGTGCATACACCAGCCTGATGTCCAGTGAAGCTCATCGCCTTATGCCCCATTTCATTGATAGCCATACTGAGCAGTGCGATAGACTGCTGCTCACCTGTTGCGAGCAGGACATCCATTTCGCGAGTGGTGGGCTCATCCATGACTTCTTGCGCTAGCGCGATGAGTTTATCAGTAACGCCACTCATCGCAGAGATGACTGCTACGACTTGATTTCCCTGTTGCTGTGTCTCGATGAGACGGCGTGCGACATTGCGAATACGATCGATCGTGCCGACTGATGTGCCTCCATATTTTTGTACGATAAGTGCCATGATGTATAACGTGGGGTCTGTAAAAAAAGGTGAATATTGCTTGTGTAAAATCTCTTAGTTGTCGAAATTCTCGATTCTGAAGATGCTGGGATCAGGTGCTATCCCCTTGAGCTTGGCAACCTCAGCGAGGGCAAGGCGCATCTGTCCCCAAGGGCATGCGTGCAAGATGAAGACGAGATCATTCCAAGCTTCGTTCGTGTCACTACACTGCATGCTGCATGATGAGTTCGTGGCAGAGATGCTGATGCCGTATTTGGTGAAAATGGTGGCGAGAGCCGCGATGCCACCTGCCTCATCTTTGATCTTGAATCGAACGTAGTAGGGAGTGACCGTCTCGTCGGCGGGCATAAGATGGAGATTCTCCGCATAGGGGCTAAAGCCCGTGTGAAACTCGGGATGACGGCATTCTCGCATCGCGAGTACCGTATCACCTATCACAGCGCTGGTCGTGGGGTTCTTACCTGCACCACGCCCATAGAAGATACTCTCACCAACGATGTCACCGCAGACGGCGATGGCGTTAAAGACTCCGTTCACATGGGCAAGTAGGTGAGTGAGGGGGACGAAGCTAGGCTGGACGCGTAGTTCAAGCTTGTTGTCCTGCTGATGGTGCTTCACCATCACGAGCAACTTGATCGTGTAGCCTAGCTTTTCTGCGAAGTCGAAGTCTACCGCCTCGACGCGCTCTATACCCGTTACTCCAATGTGCTCGGGGTCGATAGGCTGTCCATAGGCGAGCATCGCGAGGATGAGCGCCTTATGTGCAGCATCCCCCCCATTAATATCTAGGGTGGGATCAGCCTCTGCGAAGCCGAGCTGCTGAGCCTTCTCTAGAGCAGAGGTGAAGCTCATCCCCTTCTCCTGCATGGAGCTGAGGATGTAGTTAGAAGTACCATTAATGATGCCAGCAATGCTGCTGATATGGTTACAAATGAGTGAGTTTTGTAGGCACTGGATGATGGGGATGCCACCTCCACAGGAAGCTTCGAAGTAGAGCGGTACGTTTAGCTCTGCTGAGAGGGCGAAGAGGATGGCTCCCTTTTCGGCTAGAAGAGCCTTGTTCCCCGTAACAAGAGGCTTGCCTGCGCGGAGGGCGGCCTGGGCTAGTTCAAACGCCTCTGTCGTGCCACCGATGAGCTCGATGATGATATCAATCTCAGGATCAGCTACAATTTCTCTCCAATCGTCAGTAAGGATACCCTCTTCAATCGCGATGCTGCGAGGGCGGTTCAGATCACGCACTGCAATGCGCTTGATCTGATAGGAGATCTGAGCTCTTGCTTCAAGGAGCTGGTGGTGGCGTGTCAACGTCTCATAGACGCCTGCGCCCACAGTTCCTAATCCGACTAGACCTAATTGTAGTGAATCAGTCATTCTTGCGCGCGTAGTTTATCATATCAGTATGCTTCTTGCAAGCTTATAATGTCGCAGTTGCTACCTCATTGCTTCTTAAATTTGTTAGGTTTTCTCGTTTTTTTCCTGTATAAGACTTAAAGATAGTTGAAAATGCTTGTGTTTTTGCTAAAAATGGTGTTTCCGCTAAAAAAAGTCTTGAACCACCTCTAAAAATAGATATAATCTCCTCGCACGATGCAACGCGGGTGTAGCTCAGTGGTAGAGCGCAACCTTGCCAAGGTTGATGTCGTGGG
>CAYJML010000016.1:0-51860 GCA_964371515.1 uncultured Akkermansia sp. | reverse complement strand
ATCGTTGCCGTCGACATGCAAGGCAAGCGCGTCTGGGCAAAGAATCTCGGTGTGCCTCATAACCCATACGGTTATGCCACGTCGATGGTGACCACGGAAAAGTATCTCCTCGTCCAGTACGACAATGAGGAGAAGCAAGAGCTCTTCCTCTTTGACAGCGCGACAGGCAAAGAGTTGTGGAAAAAGACGCGTCAGGCTACCATCTCTTGGTCTACCCCCGTCATCGTCGATCAGAGTACCATCGTTCTCGCTACTTCCACCACGATGGAGGGCTACGAGCTAGAGACAGGTAAGCAGCTCTGGACGCATGAGAATATGTCGGGCGAAATCGCTGTTGCTCCCTTCTATGCCGAGGGAAAGGTCTATATGGCCAATGATAACGCTACCGCTGTCGCCCTTGATCCAAAGACAGGCGAGGTGGCATGGGAGACTTCCGACTTTGACCTCCCCGATGTATCGACACCGCTCGCGACAGAAGGGGTGCTCGTTCTCTGCACCAGCGGTGGTGTGATTGAGGGCGTGGACATGGAGACAGGTGAGCTGCTCTGGGAGCAGGAGCTGGAGTATGGCTTCTACAACTCCCCACTAAAGGTGGGTAAGCAGATCATCGTCTTTGATATGGAAGGCGTAGGCTACGTCTTTGAAGTCAGCAAAGAAGGCTACAAGGAAGTCGGTCGTGTCAAGATGAATGAGATGGTCGTCGCGATGCCCGTCGCCGAAGATAACAAACTCTGGATTCGCAGCCGCGACCACCTCTACTACCTCGCACCATGAAGGACGAAATAGCCAGAATCATTGAGAAAAACGGTCGAGAGCGTCGAGCCCTCATTCACATCCTCCAAGATGTGCAGGAGCAGTATAACTACTTGCCTGTCGAGGCTCTCCAGTCCATCTCTGCGCAGACACCAATCACACCCACCGAACTGAGCGCGGTTGCTACATTCTACAGCAAATTTCGCCTCAAATCAGCGGGTAAACACACCATACGCATCTGCACTGGAACAGCTTGCTATGTGAAGGGTGGGGAGAAGGTCTATCAGGCCTTCCGTGAGCACCTGCGCATCCCCGAGGGACGTGACACAAGTGCGGATGGACTATTCACTGTGGAGAAGGTAGCCTGCCTAGGCTGCTGTATGCTCGCTGTTGCAGTTCAGGTCGATGACTCTATCTATGGCTGGGTTGAGCCAGACAAGGTACACGAGGTCATCGAAGACTTCCTCGCTACACAGGGGTCGTCTGCTGAGCCCCCTACAGATCAGCAGATAGAATATCATGGGGAGGCGCGTATCTGCCTCTGCTCCAGCTGCATGGCCTCTGGGGCGGACAAGGTATATGCGGAGCTCAAGCGACTATCGTCGCAATTCCGACTCCCTGTGCGCTCGATGGAAGTGGGTTGCGATGGTGTATCCTATCGCTCACCCTATCTCCGTGTGCTCGACAAGGATGGTGAACTCCATCACTATGCGAACATGTCCCCCGAGGGTATCCACCACGTGCTGATGCATCACTTCAACCCCAGCACGACCATGAAGAGGGCACTCAGCTATCTCAATCGCGTGGCGCACCACCTCGTGGGCGATAGGCAGGGAGTAGAGCGTCATCGTATCAACGAGAGTATGAGAGAGCGCGATGCTCAGTACGAAGATCCCCAGATACGTATAGCCACTGAACATAGTGGTGTGATGAATCCTAGCTGCATCGAAGATTATCTGCAATACGATGGATTTGTTGCTTACAAAAAAGCGCTGAAGATGAGCAGTGATGAGCTGATAGATGAAATCGCCCGCTCAGGGCTGCGTGGTCGTGGCGGTGGCGGCTTCCCCACGGGTATCAAGTGGAAGAGTATCGCCCAGCAGAAGGAGAAGCAACGCTACCTCGTGTGCAATGCAGATGAGGGCGATCCTGGAGCCTTCATGGATCGCATGCTACTTGAGTCATTCCCCTACCGCGTTCTTGAGGGCATGATGATTGCCATGCATGCAGTCGGTGCACAGCAAGGCTTCATGTACATCCGCAATGAGTACCCACTGGCCGTCAAACGCATCCATGATGCCATCGAGCAGGTGCGTCAGCAGGGCTATGACATCCACATTGAGGTCATGCGTGGTGCAGGTGCATTTGTCTGTGGAGAGGAGACCGCTCTACTCGCCTCTCTTGAGGGGCGACGCGGTATGCCCGAGCTCAAGCCTCCCTTCCCTACGGAGTGCGGATATAATAACAAGCCAACACTCATCAACAATGTTGAGACCTTTGCGCTTGTGCCATGGATTCTTCGCCATGGTGCGGAAGCTTTTGCCCAATACGGCACCGAGTCGAGCAAGGGGACAAAGACCTTCGCGCTAGCGGGCAACATCGTACGCGGAGGTCTCATCGAAGCTCCTATGGGGATGTCGCTGCGCAAGATCATCGAAGAGATAGGTGGAGGCGTCCCCGAGGGACGCAAACTCAAGGCGGTACAGATAGGCGGTCCCTCGGGCGGTTGTGTGCCCGAGCAGCTCTGTGATCTCGTGGTGGACTACGAATCACTCACGAAGGCCGGTGCCATCATGGGGTCAGGAGGAATGGTTGTACTCGATGACTCCAACTGCATGGTGGATATCGCGCGTTACTTCCTCGAGTTCACAGCTGATGAATCCTGTGGCAAATGTACGTGCTGTCGAGTGGGTACGAGCAAGATGCTGGAACTGCTCAATAATCTCTGTGCAGGTAAGGGGAAGAAGGGGGATATCGAGAAGCTTGAACAGCTCGCGCAGCTCGTTACCCAAGGCAGCATCTGTGGTCTGGGCAAGACCGCGCCCAACCCCGTGCTCTCCACTCTCAAGTTCTTCCGCGAGGAGTACGAGGCTCATCTTGAGGGACGCTGTCCAGCGGGGAAATGCAAGGCGCTCGTCCACTACCAGATCAATCCAGATAGTTGTATAGGATGCGCGAAGTGCGCACGCGTCTGCGCCAACGAGGCCATCGCCTTCATGCCATGGCAACCCCACGTCATTAACCTAGAAAAATGCGATCAGTGCAATGCCTGTATCGACATCTGCCCTGTCAACGCTATAGAAACCCAATCGAAATGATACGCTTTACCATCGATAATCAAAGCATCGAGGTGGAAGAGGATACTACTATCCTCCAAGCCGCCGAGCGTCTGGGCATCAGTATCCCCACGCTCTGCCATCTCAAGATCCATGAGAGTGGAGGTTCTTGCATGGTTTGTGCTGTGCGCAACAAACAGAACAAGAGGCTTGTTCCTAGCTGTGTGGGTAAATGCAAGGATAATCCCGAGGTAGATGCATCCTCCGAGGAGATGCTCGCTCTCAGAGAACAGCTCCTTGAGCTTGTACTCAGTGAGCATAGAGGTGAGTGTGTCGCGCCCTGCCAGCTATCCTGCCCACATGATATCAATATACCGCTGATCATGTATCACGTAGCGCGTGGAGAGAGGGATCAAGCGCGTGCTTACGCGACTCCCTGTGGTGATTGTAATCGTCGATGCGAGCGAGGCTGCCGTCGCAACCGCATCGACAAGAGCCTTGCTATCTATGACATCGTTGAGGGCTTGCAAGCGGAGGAGAAATCGATGAGTGCAACAAAGAACTACGCTCACAAGCTCACAGGATTCACCAAGGAGGAGCTGACGAACCTTCATCAGATTAAGTTTTATGACGATGATTTTCAGAATGAGAGCTCGCGTTGCCTTGCCTGTGGTTGCTTTGCGCATACACAATGCCAACTACAAGCTCTTGCAACGAAGATGGCGATCAAGAAAAGCAGCTTTGCTGCCAGCAAGCGTGAGGCGAAGCGACACTTCTTTGGCGAGATGTGCTATGACCTTGGTAAATGCGTGAAATGCGCGAATTGCGTCGAGGTGGGTAAGCGGCTCAAGAATGGTACAGGTCCTACATTGCTCCAGCGTGGTATACGTGTCGAGATCGGCGCTCCTCTGGGCGTGGATGAGTCGAGTATTTTTGAGGGCATTGAGCAAGAGTGTGTCGAGGTCTGTCCGACGGGAGCTCTCTTTTGGCATAGGAGGCAAGAATCATGAGATACTTCTCCCTGATGAGCCTCTTACTCGTGGCCTGTGGAAACGATGAAACGCCCTCCACTGCGCCGATTAGCCCGCCCCGGCACTACGACTTTTCCACCATGAGCTGGAGTGGTGATCGCGACGATCCCGCCCACAGCGGGCAGGTCGATGCCATGGGCAACAAGCTTACCGCTGTCTGGCAGACGCAGCTAAAGGGTGGTGTCTACTCCTGCCCCGTCATCAGTGAGGAGAGGCTCTACGTGACCGATGAGGAAAAGATGCTCTACTGCTTGGAGCTCTCTAGTGGACGCATTCTCTGGAAGCAGGAGCTATCGCATGCCGTATTTGCCCCGCTGATGCTGCATGAGGATATCCTCTACTGGGGCGATACCTACGGCATGGTCACCGCCTTCGACCTCAACACTCGTAAGACGCTATGGAACTACCAGAAGACAGAGGAGAAAATCCTGTCAGGCGTTGCTCTGAGCCCTGATGGCGAACAGCTCATTTTCGGCAGCTACGACTTCCATCTGCGCGTTCTTTCTCGTGCAGAGGGTAAGGAAATTTTCTCCTTAAAAACAGCGAATTATATAAACGGCACTCCCGCTGTCGTTGGAGAGCGCATCTACTTTGGCGGCTGTGACCACCATCTGCGCATGGTCAATCTCACCGAGCAGAAAGAAGCTCTCTGCGTGAAGCTTCCCTCCTACATACCCAGCGCCATCGCATCGGATGGAGATCGACTATACGCTGCATGCTACGATGGTAGTCTCCAAGCCCGTAGTCTCGATGGGAAAGCTATCTGGGTCTACGACTGCCCAAAGAAGAGCCCGAGCTACCAGAGCTCACCCGCCATCAATAGTCAATATGTCGTCGTAGTCGAGAAAAACGGACTCGTGAGTGTGCTGGACAAGAAGACAGGCGCGCTCCAGAGCAGCTTCACCACTATTGGTGACGTGGAGCTCTCGCCCCTCGTCGATGAGCAGCGCGCCCTTATCTGTGACAATGATGGCGTGCTCGACCTCGTCGATCTCGCCACAGGGGAGTTGATCCACCGCGAGAGATATGGTACAGTCGTCACGGCTCCTCTCATCAGTCAAGGCGGCTACCTTATTCTCTGTGATGAAGAGGGTCGCGTCAGTTGCTATCATTGGGAAAAATAATTATGTTGCTCGAACTCAAACACATCAACAAAGCCTATGCTCAGCAACAGGTGCTGCGTGGACTCAATCTCAACCTTGAATACGGTGAGCATATCGCCATCACTGGTCCCTCAGGCTCGGGGAAGAGCACGCTACTCAAGATACTCGCTGGCATAGAGCAGAAGGATTCTGGTGATATCCTCATCGAGGGGCACTCGATGAGTGACTTTACCCTACAGCAGGTTGATGACTACCGTCGTCGACAGATAGGCATTGTCTTTCAGCAGCATTACCTGCTGCCACAGTGTACAGCTCTGGAGAATGTGCTGCTGCCCACACTCTGTCTGCCGCAGCGTCGCCCCGCCGAGGAGCTGGAGCGTGCAAAGTACTTCCTCGACAAGGCGCAGGTGATGCACTGTGCTAGCAAATTTCCTGCACAGATGTCGGGAGGTGAGTGTCAACGCGTCGCGGTTTGTAGAGCTCTTATCAATGAGCCACAGATTCTGCTTGCCGATGAGCCGACAGGCTCACTCGATCATCAAAACGCTCTTGAGTTGCTTGATCTTTTCCGCTCCCTGACTGATCGTCAGATGGCGCTCATCATGGTGACACACTGGCCGCAGGCCGCTGCAGCGATGAGTCGTCATTATGAACTACGCGAAGGTGTGTTACTATGATCATCCTGCTCGCTCGTAATCTGTACCATGAGCTCGGCAAGAAGCTCTGGCTCTTCCTCAGTATAGCGCTTGCCACGGCCCTCATTACAGGTGCACTCATTCTCGGCAGCAGTGTACGCCAGAGCCAGCGAGACGCTGCCGAGCGACGCCTCGGGCGTGTCGAGTCTGCCATCATCCTGCAGAATCAGTGGTTTGGCGCAGATCTGCCTGAGAAGGTGAATGCGGATTCCGAGGCTCTCATTCATGTCAAGGCATTTGCCTATACGGCCGACTCCGCACCCATTGAGTTGAATCTCTATGGCGTGGATGAGAGCTTTTTCCCCTTTGTCTACGGTCTCGATCTGCCACAGCAGGCCATGGCGAACCGCGCCGCGCGTCAGGCATTGGGCTCGGGGGAGGTGCAGATACGCATCCCGCTGAGCTCCTCCTTTAGCGAGCAGATCTCATGGTCACTCGATGAGACACCCATCACGGGCATGCGCGTGCAGCTCAGAGAGCTCCCTGAGGGAGCAGAGACGATGCTGGACTTCAACCCGCTCTCCGATCAGGCTGAACAGGCGCAACTCTTCCTCCCCAAAAAGGTCTTAGAAAAGCAACTCAAACGCGAGGGAGAGTCGAATATCCTACTGCTCAAGAATGCCGCTCCTGAACAAACACTTTTCAACGCTCCCATCGAGCTGGAGGACTACGGACTGAGCTGGACGGCTCTCGAGGATGGCGGCTACGAGCTGGGCAGCCAGCAGAGCTTCATCCCCGAGGCGCTCGGCCGCCTCGCGCAGGAGCTGCCTTCCTGCAAGCTCGAGCTGATGAGCTACTTTGTCAATAGCATCGAGGCCCATGGCAAGAGCACGCCCTATTCCTTCATCACAGGGGAGGGCGATGACATGGGGAGCGACGAATGCCGCATCACTCAATGGCTTGCCGATGATCTGAATCTTGCAGTGGGCGATAGCCTGCGCATCCGATACTACGATATCCAGTCACAGGGTGAATGGCAGACGCGTGAGCGCGATCTGCGAGTCGTCGGCATCGTGCCGACGGAGGATAGGCGCGAGCTTGTCCCTGACTTCCCAGGCTTCGCCGAGAGCGAGAGTTGCACAGACTGGAAATCAAGCCTCCCCATTGACGCGACCACCATACGTGAGAAGGACGAGGTCTACTGGAAGCAGTACAAGAGCAGCCCCAAGATCTTTGTCTCTCTAGCCACCGCGCAGCAGCTCTTTGGATCGCCGCATGGGCAGTGGACTGCCCTGCGATTCGACACAGACGCGCGTGATGAGTTGGAATCCGTGCTTGCGCGTGGTACCACGCTCTTTAGCCCCATCCAGCTGCGCGAGCAGAGCCAGCAGGGAATAGCACAGGCGATGGACTTTGCAGGGCTCTTTCTTGCGCTAAGCTTTTTTGTCGTCATCGCTGCACTCATTCTCCTCTACCTCATCACGGTACTCCACGTCGATAGTCGGAGGCAGGAGCTGTCCATTCTGCGCAGCATGGGCTACTCCCCGCGACAGCTGCGCCTGTTGCTCGGCAGTGAGTTCACCCTCTATACTCTGCTTGGTACGCTGCTCGGACTCCTGCTCTCCATCGCCTACGTGTGGCTCATCCTCACCCTACTCAACAGCAGTTGGCAGAGCATCACAGGCGCGCTCTTCATCGAGCTGCACCTTGTGCCGCGTGATTTCGCGCTCGGATTTGGCATCTCTGCGCTCATCTGCCTGCTGAGCATGCTACGCGTGATGCACAAGAGTCTTAAGGCGAGTCTACATCAAGAGCTCGAAGAGGACTATAGCCTCGCGGCATGGACGAGGGGTGATAGCCGATGGACGCTGATACTCTCGATACTCTTTGTAGTGGGCACTGTGGTATCCTACCTGAGTCCGCCTGCGCAGCAGATGATGCTCTTTTTTACCAGCTCCTTTATCATGCTTTTCCTGAGCTTTAAACTGGTCAAGTACATGATGATTCGCAATTCAGGTGGCGAGCTCAGCAGCCTCGTCACTCTCGCCGCGAAGAACAACCGACGCTTTCTCTCGCGCTCCATGAGTATCTTGAGCGTGCTGGGGCTGGGTGTCTTCCTCTGCGGGCTGACCATCCTCAACTACAGAACCTTAGGAGATGACCCGAGCAGGGAATCTGGAACAGGTGGCTACTACGGCATGATCTCCACCATTGCGCCCATCAAGCACGATCTTAATACAACGGCAGGACGCGAGCAATACCAGCTAGACAAGCTCCCCTCCAGCCTACGCTTTTGCCAGCTGCGCCTCGTCGAGGGCTCATCAGCGGGCTGTCTGAATCTCAATCGTGTATTCCGCCCCGAACTGCTCGGTGTCCCACAGCAGGGGCTGGAAGGTCGCTTTTCCTTCACCGATGAGGAGGCGCATTGGGATCTCCTAGAAGAGGATCTGGGAGACAACGTGATTCCAGTCATCGCCGATGCTGAGGTCATCCAATGGAGCCTTGGCAAGAGTGTGGGTGAGGAGCTAACGTACCTCGCGGGCGATGGAAAGGAATACCGCCTGCGCTTCGTCGCTGCTCTGAACAAAAGTATATTCCAAGGCTACGTGCTCGTGTCTGATAAAAATCTCCAGCGGATGTACCCTCATCTAGGCGGTAGCCGTCTGCTGCTCGTCGACTTTGACGCGAAGCCCTACATCAAGCAGATCAGCGAACGACTCGATAGGCAGGGTGTGTCATTCCGACTCGCCTCAGATAGGTTAAATCTCTTTAATAGCGTGCAGAATACCTACCTCATGATATTCTTCTCGCTCGGCTGTATCGCACTCTCCTTGGGCTGCGTTGGCTTTGTGCTGCTCATCAAGCAGCATCTGAGCCTGAGGCAGCATGAGTTCTTCTTACTGCGCGTTATGGGCTACTCCACGCGTCAACTCGCTCAGCTCATCATCATGGAGAACACGCAGCTATTATTGTTCGGTATGGGGGCGAGTCTTCTTTCGCTTTCGAGTGCCGCCATTCCCCTTATCATCAGGGGTATGGTACAGCCTCCTTATCTTCTGGTCTTAGGCAGTTTCGCGTGCATCACGCTGTTCGGTCTTCTGCTCACAGTCTTCATGGCTTTTCGAGATGCGCGCTCTACATTCACGGTCGCATAAGAGGCATCAACCATCACTACCTCGAGTATTATGTTGTTATGGTAACTTGGCGATTTTCTATAGCACTTTCTTTCTTGGGCATGCTGAAGATCACTTCTTGCGTACCCCTATGCTGATTCATAAAAGCTCGAGCGGGATTAGAGCGGGATTTAAGATAAAGATATTTCTCCAAGCGAGCCAAGCACCCATTATTCTGAACAAGTATGCTCATATACCAAGCTTTTCATATCGCGCCATAACTTGGTTGGTCATAGCTTGATCTTATTATCACTTAGTTGACGCTGTGGAAGAAGCCTCCACCGAGGAGGATAGCTCCTTCTTGAGTGCATCTAGCGCGATTTCCTATTTCATAGAACGCACATACCTGTCCAAGCGCAAGGGCTCTCACTGGTTCATCAAAGATGAGCTCTACGCTGTCTTCTGAGATGTAGCGACAGCTGGCAGCCACGGCAGGAGCGCGGTAGCGTGGTTGTGCTAGCAAGCGGTCGGGGAGAGGGCGCAGTGTGTTGGTGATCTGTCCGACGATTGCGCGCGTGGCATAGAGTCCCTGAGTCTCTTCTCCTTCATAGCCAAGAATGAGATGATTCTTCTCCAGATCCTTCCCGATGACGACATAGGCTACTCCTTCGCGTGGTGAGGCGATGCGGTGGCCCTTTCTTTGTCCCATCGTGAAGAGGTGGAGTCCTTCATGTCTTCCGAGTATGCGCCCCTGTAGATCGACGATGTCTCCTGGATTATCAGGAAGATAGTGACGCAAAAAGTCACTCATCTTAATCTGACCGATGAAGCAGATACCCTGAGAGTCCTTCTTCTCAGCATTTGGCAACTTGAAGCGTCTTGCGATTTCTCGCACTTGTGGCTTCTCTAGGTGCCCGACAGGGAAGATGGCACGTTCGATCTGCTCAGGTCGCATGAGTGCCAGAAAGTAAGACTGATCCTTATTGCCATCTAAGCCGCGTAGCACGTAAGAACCTTCGTTCGAATCAAATCGGCGCGTATAATGACCTGTCGCCACGGCTTCAAATCCTTGCTCCAAGGCGTAATCGAGGAGCACTCCAAACTTCATTTCGCGATTGCATAGTACATCGGGATTTGGAGTGGCGCCTGCGCGGTAGCCCTCGATGAGATAGCTGACTACTCGCTGCTTGTATTGGGCAATGAGGTCAATAACACGCAGTTCAATGCCAAGAACTTGACAGACAGAGAGTGCATCGTCTATGTCACTTTCCCAAGGGCATTCTCCTGGGAGATTATCCTCGTTCACCCAGTTCTTCATATAAGCTGCTACTACTTCATGACCCTGTTCCACTAGTAGAGCTGCTGCTGCTGCGCTGTCTACACCACCACTGAGAGCTACTAAGATACGAGCCATGGCAGTAGTATAACCCTGATGATGCTTCTTTGAAAGGCTAAATTATCGTTCGAATGGCATTTTCACTACAGAGTGTAGATCACAAAAAGGGGAGCTAGTCTAATGACCAGCTCCCTTTGTTATAACGTACTATTGACTATGATGGTACGTATATCGATTTGTCTTACTATGCTTATCGAATGATGAGGGCGCGACAGTGGTTTAGCTAGCTTCGCTGGTCCCCTCGATAGCTGTTTCAGTGGTGGCAACTTGATCTTTAACTTTTACGCGCGGCTTACGACCACGCGGACGCCCAGTGTAGGGCTTCTTCACACGCGGAGCGCGTGATACAGGTTCGAGGGGGTCGATGACACCTTCTTCACCGAGTCGTGAGACAAGGTTACGAAGAGCGAACGTGATGACTGCTGTTCGATCCATGTAGTTCTCCGCGCACATTTCGTCTATTTCAGACAATAATGCAGCAGGACAGCGGAAAGCTATTAATTTCTTTTTCATATTATTAAGCGACGTTAAGTAAGTAAAAGTAAACTACCACAACGCTTAACTAATAGCAATACAAAAAAAGACTTTTGATAAAATTATTTTAAAAAATATAACAATTAAACTGATAGTAATGTTACATTTCTACCATAACTATCGTTGTATTTGATATGTATCCAAATTGTGTCATCTGGCATTAACTCACCATCAAAACGATCGGCCCATTCTACGATGAGCACTCGTTTTGAATTAATGAAGTCATCCCAGCCTAGAGAAATGGCCTCTTCAGGGCTCTCCATACGGTAAAAATCAAAATGCGCGCATGGAATTTTTGTGTCTTCATACTCGTGAACAAGCGAGAAAGTGGGGCTGACAATCGGTTCTTTCGTCCCTAATCCCTGGATAATTCCCTGAGTAAGATGTGTTTTACCGCTACCAAGATCGCCTACTAAGCCGATGACATCTCCCTCTTGGACATATTCTGCTAGTGCATTACCTAGCTTGCGCATGTTCTCTGCTGAATCGATGCTTAATGTGGTGGGGGAAAAAATTTTTTTCAGATTTTTCATTTTTTTAAGAAATTTTTCTTGTCAAATAACGCGTACCGTATATAATGTGGCAGCCCGCGAGCGCGGGTGCAACACAAAAATACTATAAAATTATGGCACATGCAATTTTTATCACTGGAGGTAAGCAGTACCGTGTGACTGTCGGTGACGTTCTCAACGTCGACCGCATCTCTGGTCTGACCACAGAAGGCGAGACAAGCTTCGACCAAGTTCTTCTCGTTGAAGACGATTCCAAGACTACTGTTGGTACTCCAACCGTATCTGGTGCTAGCGTTACCGCTAAGGTTATCGACGCTGAAGCACGTGGCGACAAGGGTGTCGCTTTCAAGTTCAAGCGCCGTAAGGGTTATCACAAGAAGAAGGGCTTCCGCGCCGCTCTCACACGCATCGAAATCACAGGCATCAAGGCCTAATTTCTCAACCACATTTACCAATAGATTCCTAAGATATGGCACATAAGAAAGGTCAAGGTTCCGTACGCAACGGACGCGACTCCCGCAGCAAGCGCCTCGGCGTAAAGAAGTTTGGTGGTCAAGCCGTCATCCCTGGCAACATCATCATCCGTCAGCGTGGTACCAAGTTCAAGCCTGGTAAGGGCGTAGGCATGGGACGCGACTACACGATTTTCTCACTCGTTGATGGACGTGTCTTCTTCGACCGCGAAGGTCGTCGTGTGAATGTTATAACACCAGAAGCTTAAGATTACGCTTAGAAATAAGTAAATAAGAGCTGCTGTTCGTCAGAACAGCAGCTCTTTTTTTGTATGATGGAAGGTGAATGTCGCTTATGGCTGCAAGCGAGTGAGCTCCCAGCTATTATCAGCATGAAGAGAATAGAGGATGCGGTCGTGGACGCGACCAGCACCACCCTGCCAGAACTCTACTTCCTGAGGAACGATGCGATAACCGCCCCAGAAGTCAGGCAAAGGCACCTCACCATTGGAGAACTTTTTCTTCATTTCAGCGAGCTTGGTGAGGAGAAGCTTGCGCGTGGAGATGACTTGGCTCTGCTGTGATACCCATGCACCTAGTTGTGATTCTCGCGGGCGCGTGAGAAAGTACTTCAGCGTCTCAGCACGCGAGATTTTCTCAGCACGCCCATAGACGATGACTTGTCGCTCGAGAGTGACCCATGGCAGCATCATGCTTACCTGAGGATTCTGTTCTATCTCCTGTGACTTTCGGCTCTTATAGTTTGTAAAAAAGACGAACCCACGTGCATCGTAGTACTTCAGTAGGACAGTGCGCTGGCTAGGTCTCCCTGTGGGCGTAGCGGTGCATACACTCATGGCATTGGGCTCAGCTATACCACTCTCTAATGCTTGCTTAAACCAGAGATCAAACTGCTCCTGCGGTGTAGGCGCCATATCCTTGCGACTCAAGGTGTCCTTGAGATACTCTTCTCGAAAGTCTGACAAATCCATGTCATCATTATAGCAGTCGCAATCAGCTGCTGCAAGGGTATAGTCCTAGTTGCTAGTCATTTCGAAGAGTAGTATGATGCCACTAGCGCAGCCTCTCCTCAGCTAGGATACCCTGAAGCTGCTTGTGCGCATAGTGGAGGCGGGAACGGAGTGTCCCCTGCGAAATATTAAGAATCTCCGCAATCTCAGGATAGCTCATCCCCTGAACGTCGCAGAGAATGACAACTTCACGATGGGCGGGCGATAGTGTGTTAATCGCATCAAAGAGCTTTACTTTCAGATCTTTCACCTCTGCTTGGCGTACAGGGTCTGATTCCAGTCCCTGATCTGCTAGTCGTGCATCCTTTTCGAGAGGGTCTCCACTGTCGGTGTTATCGAGGCTATACGTATTCTCTCGTTTGCGCTTACGTAAGAAGTTACGTGCATGGTTAGCCGCGATAGAGTAGAGCCAAGTATAGAAGGCACTCTTACCACCAAAGTAGCGTAGTGAGTGGAAGGCTTTTAAGAAGGCTTCTTGCCCGACATCGTAAGCGTCAGCTTCGTTTCCCAGCATCTGTAAGAGCATGGCATGCAGCTTGCGACTGTGTCGGCGAATCAGTTCATCAAATGCACGCGTCTCGCCAGTCAGCGTGGATTCTACCAAGCTGGCATCCGTTACATCTTCGTAGCGATCCTTGTTCATGTGGCGAGTATTTGTGGTGTGTAAGTATGTATAGAGGGGGATCAACCACTCAGCTGCCCTAGACGGGCAGAGAGTAGGCTCGACCATCACGCCCTTCAAACCAGTTGATAAAGGCGGTGTTCACAGTGGTATAGCCACCGGGGGTGGGGTAGTTACCACTGAAATACCAGTCTCCGCATGGACCTTCTATCGACTGATGAAGTCCTTCCAGTGTCTGGTAGATGACCTGCACGGGGCAGGGAGAGTTGTCAGGAGTCACTAGTAGAGAGATCTCCTCGGTGATTTCTTCGTCTGTGAAGGGGGAATAGATCGCCTTCACAGGGTTAGTACGCTTTTCTGTAGGCAATGTGAGCTGTCGACGGCACTCTTCATAAATGGAGTCGATATAGTCATACATGCCGCGCTTCTTGAGCAGAGAGATAGCTGCTTGGAATGCAATGAACTTCCCTAGCTCACTCATATCAATGCCATAGCAGTCAGGGTATCGAATCTGCGGTGCAGAGGATACGATGACAATCTTGCGGGGCTTAGCGCGCCCTAGGAGACGTAGAAGTGACTTCTTCAGCGTTGTACCACGTACGATGGAGTCATCTATGGCGACGAGTACTTCATCTTCTGCAACTGCACCGTACGTGAGATCATAGACCTGTGAGACAAGCTGACCTCGATTTGACTCTTGTGTGATGAATGTGCGTAGCTTGATGTCCTTGTGGACGATTTTTTCTGCACGTGGCCAGCGCCGCATGATGAGCTCTTCGATGAGTTCCTCATCCAGCTTTCCATTGCGGAATGCCTCAAGTACGGATTGCGTGACTTTCTCTCGACGGAAAGCACGTAGACCTTCGAGTAGACCATAGTAGGCGACTTCAGAGGTGTTTGGGATGTATGATATGGCAGCCTTAGAGAAGTTGCCATCGAGGCTCTCCACGACCTTTTCTGTCAGCGCACAGCCGAGTGCCTTGCGCTCTCGGTACACGATGGGATCATTGCCACGTGAGAAATAGATGGACTCAAACGAGCAGGGAGTGGATTCCAAGGGTTTGGTATACTCTTGGATAGCGACCTTTCCATCCTGCTTCACGCAGATCATGTTTGCACGAGGAAGCTCATGAACATCATCGCTATCCACTTCCATGACACTCATGAGTGGAACGCGCTCACTGGCTATAGCCAGATATTCGTCATTGAGTACATAGTGACATGGGCGAATGCCATGTGGATCACGTAGGCAGAAGAAGTCTCCATTTCCTACAGCGCCCATGATGCAGAATCCACCATCCCATGCCTGTGCGGCCTTACCAACGATATCATACATATCGAGGCGTTCTGAGATCTTGTGAGGGATATCCTTTCCTGAGATATCTGTACGGAGCTCTCGATAGATATCGGTGTGCGCTTCATCAAGATAGTAACCTATCTCTTCAAGCACCGTCTGTGTATCAGTCCCAAAGATGGGATGTTGACCACGGTTGATGAGGCGTTGATTGAGCTCTGCTGTGTTCGTCATATTGAAGTTGCCCAGCACCATGAGGGTGCGTGTTGACCAGTTCGTACGACGTACATAGGGATGACAGCTTCCTTCGTCAAAGAGACCGCTCGTGCCATAGCGAAGATGTCCCATGAGGATCTCACCGCCGAATTGGAAGTGCTCCTTGAAGCTATCTGCATCTTCTGGAAGTATCTCACCACGTTCGCGCATATGGCGCAGATTGCGCTGCTGACCATTGAAGATCGTGCCCAGAGCGTTAGGGGTGGCGTTACGCTGGCGGTAGAGGTAAGGTTGGCCAAGTGGCATGTTGAGCTTAATACAGCCGATGCCAGCGCCGTCTTGTCCACGATTGTGTTGCTTCTCCATGAGGAGGAAAAGCTTATTAAACGCCCAGTCAGCAGAACCATACTTTTCAACGAAGTATGAGAGAGGCTTTAAGAGGCGGATGGCTGCAACGCCACATTCATGTTGGATAGGGTCAGACATGATAAATAATCCCTGAGGATGAAGAGAAAATAGGGGGGCTATCGTGGGCTTACTGTGCGATCTTCACACTGATACCGCTACCATCACGAAGTGTACCGATAACGAATCCACCTGGCCCTGCCTTCAGTGCCTGATCGACATCTTCAGGCTTCACGATGCTTACCCAGCCTATCCCCATGTTAAAGGTGTGGAAGCGGTCTTCTGCATCAACGTGCTGGAGCACCTTCTGTGCAGGTGTGTTATCCCAGTAAGGAATAGTCAGATCTGCTCCTCGCTCGCCGAGGAAGCGTTCTAAGTTTTCAGGAAGACCACCACCTGTGATATGTGCGTAGGCTTTTGGTACGATGTTCATGGAGCGGAGGTCTGTGACTACATCGTAGTAGAGGCGTGTCGGTGCGAGTAGCTCACGTAGTTCTGTCTCAGTGAGTGTGTCAGGATGTTCCTTGAGAACACGGCGGACAAGACTCCATCCATTTGCATGGAAGCCATCGCTAGGATAGCCGATGAAGACATCGCCTGCTGTGAGCTGACTAGGGTCAATCATGTCGCTCTTCTCCACACAACCAATACAGAAGCCAGCCATTTCAACGATTTCTTCAGGGACGACACCTGGCATCTCGGCGGTTTCGCCACCTGCGAGGATGCACTTGCAGCTTTCGAGGTAATCACACATACCTGCTACGAGACGTGTGATGCGTGGGCGTTCTTTCTCTAAGCTAGAGATACCGAGATAGTCGAGGAAGAGGAGGGGGTCACCACCAGTTGTCAGGATGTCATTGACATTCATCGCAACGAGATCCTTACCCGCTACTTCGAGCATGTCGAGATCAAAAAGGATTTCTGTCTTGGTGCCTACGCCGTCAGTGCCAGTAACCATGACGGGTTCTTTGTAGGAGGAGAGATCGTAAGCTGCGGCAAAGAGCCCAAAAGCATTGCAAAGCTGACGAGCTTGCTGAGTTCTTTTGACATGTGCGCTAATATCTTTAACGAAGGACTGCGCCTCGATCGTGTCGACGCCGGATTGTTTGTACGTAAGCTTGCCAGACATATGTGAATCGTGCATGAAACTGCGTGAGAATTATAGCTGAGTATCTTTGTTTTGGCAAGCTGTATTTTTCATTCACTGCTGGTTAGGTATGCTACTCTAGCCTACCTATCGTGCATGCAGAAGCTCCCCTGATTATTCAAGGGAGCTTCCTTCAGTCTCACGTGCGAGGCACGAGGACTTATCTAGCATACAGACTATGTGTCGTTGTTTATATAGTTGTTGTTAATTCTGTGGGTTATTGTTCTAAGCAGTTAATCTTAACGAAGGCTTCTTCCTGCAGGCGGCAAGCACCACAGGCGAACTTCGCGCGGATTTGAAGAGCTTCGTCTAGATCATCGCGCACGGAGAGCTTCACCTTGAAGTCATCCCAGATGCCGAACTGCGCCTTGCTCTTGACCCATGCGAGGCAGGAGCGAACTCCGCTTGCTGCGATGGGGAGTTGTTCCGTACGGATGATGCGGAAGCCGAGGAAGGAATCGATCTTGCCTTCTGCCAATGCACGTACTGTGTTGTAGTCGTAGCTAGATACTTCAGGCTCTTTCAAGAGTGCATTGATCTGACTGCTGGAGCAGGCGAGGACTAGCTCGTCTCCGTAGGCGCGTCGTTCATCATTCCATGCTTCAGCGCGCTGGAGCATGGTCAGTGCCTGACGCAGTTTTGCGACGGTTAGGTTCGTGTCCACAGCGGAGCCTGTGTCGGTGTAATCTTCGGCGATGACTTGATCGCTGGGGAAGAGTACGCTGGTCGTGCCATTTTCTCCTTCGAAGTTTTCACCGAGGAAGCTTGAGAGCATGACGGAGTCCATGCATCGACCTGCCGCTGCTCGTAGACCTTCGATCGTCTTAGAAACAGGAGTGTCGATGTTGGCGAGCTTTTTCGCATCGAACTCATCGAAGCCTACTGCCTTTGTGTAGATGTGTGGATACATCACACGACGCGAGGTGGGTGCTTCGTTGAGCACGGTGCTCGACATGCGCGATGTCTTCTCTTCAAAGGTGAGCAGACCATACTGGTCAAAGGCGACCATCTTGCCGCTAAGACCTGATTCTACAGTGACGAACTTTTCGAGACGAGAGGCTTCTTGCTGGAGGTAAGAGCCCCACTTTTCACTGTACTTAATTTGATAGCTATTTTCGATATCAGCCATATTGTTGTTATTTTCTATCTATGTATTTAATAGTTGAGAGGTTGGCAAATCGGCTGCTCTTGATTACCCTCGACGGGGTCATGCCGTGTGGTGCGAGCTGGACTTGTCCTGCGTATTGCTGAATTGTAAGTGAGGTGCACTCTTGCCAAGGAAGAGATAATCATAGTGCACGTGATTTGTCACGTTCTAGACTAGCTAAGCGAGCTCTGGTTCAGGCGGTTAGTAGCGAGCTTCTGTGCTATGTATAGTTAAGATGAAAGCGGCTAAGAAGACTTGTGTCGTGTAGGTGCTTGTGCTATAGTCTCCGCCATATGCTGTTAGGGATTATCTACTTCTTCATTGCACTATTCGTTCTACTCATTGGGGCATACTTCTATAGCTATGTAGCGGAGCGCGTCTATGGTGCAGATCCCCAGATGCCTATGCCGTGTCGCACCATGTCTGATGGTGTAGATTATGTAGAGCTTCCTATGTGGAAGGTAATGATGATACAGCTGTTAAACATAGCGGGTCTTGGTCCTATATTCGGAGCACTGGCTGGCTGTCTCTTCGGTCCTGTAGCTCTCATATGGATCGTGCTGGGCTGTGTCTTAGGTGGGGCAGTACATGATATGCTTGCAGCCAGCATGTCAGCAGAACATGGGGGAGAGAACCTGCCTGCGACTGTTGGTCGCTATCTGGGGAGGGTAGGGCGCATGATGACACTACTTGCGTGTGTGCTCATCGCCTTCCTAGTCGGTCTCCTATTTACGCTAGGACCTGCCGGTATGCTTCATGCACTTGTGGGGGAGATCTCTGTACTCTGGTGGAGTGTGATTATTATCGCGTATTACTTTATCGCGACGATCTTACCGATTCAGTCACTTATTGGCCGGATATACCCTTATTTTGCCCTTGTGTTTATCTTGATGGCTGTGGGGGTGTTCTGCTCCTTAGTGACGAGTGGGGTTGAGCTTATCCCTCAGCGTGACTTTCTGAAGAATATGCATCCAGTAGAGGGGTTGAGTGTCTGGCCAATGATTTTTGTCACGATTGCTTGTGGGGCGTTGTCTGGTTTTCATGCTACGCAGAGTCCTATGATGGTACGCTGCCTAGGGTCAATGAAGCGTGTGCGCCCTGTCTTCTATGGTGCGATGGTGGTGGAGGGAGTTGTTACCATGGTGTGGGTCGTGGTTGGACTGAGTTTTCGAGATATTGTAACAGATTATGCGCTGATATCTGATGCTTCAGGTGTGCTGTCAGTGCAGTGCATAGGCGAATCTACTCTAGGTGTACAGTATCTGAGCTTTGGGGAGCTGATCTTAAAGAGCCCTGCCGCCGCGGTGAATTATGCTACCACGCATCTTCTTGGAGAGCTGGGGGCTATCCTTGCACTTATAGGAGTAGTGGTACTTCCTATCACGAGCGGAGATACGGCGTTGAGAAGTGGAAGGCTTATGCTTGCTGAGGCATTTAATCTAAGTCAAAAGCGTTTGAGTAGCCGTCTTCTGATAGCTATCCCTCTCTTCCTCTGCGTCGTTTCTCTAACGCAGATAGACTTTGGGCAGGCGTGGCGATACCTCGGCTGGGTGAATCAGGTGCTGGCGTGTATAACGCTCTGGACTCTATCGATTTTACTCAAATCGCGAGGGCGTATACATTATATCACATCCCTGCCTGCCTGCTTCATGAGCTGCGTCTGTATTACCTATCTTCTCTGTGCTCCAGAATGTTTTGGTTTTGATGTGATGTTGTCTACTTATATCGCTATCAGTGTAGTATGTGTTGTTTATGCGCTTTTCTTGTGTAAGGATCTATCCATTCAGAAAGGCTAAAAATGGCAATATTGAACCTTGCCAATGTGCTGGTATTCTGCTAAGCTCAAACGAGAGGAATGCTAAGGCGACAGTTAAAGAAGAAGGCACGACCAGCGAAGAAATCATCGCTTCAGTCACGCAAGCCTGAAAAGCGAGGAGAAGGGCTCTTTCAAAAGCCACGCTCCCCGTGGCTACGCTTTTTTATAAAAGCTGCCATTATCATGTTCATTCTCACCCTCTTAGGGGCAGTTGCTGGTTATTACGCATTCATGACCTACACTTCTCCGCACCGCAAGTGGGCTAATGAGATAAACCTTGAGAATATCAATAACCTAGAGCATCCTAGCATCATTTATGATAGAAATGGCAAGGAGCTCGGGCGCATCTATGATGAAAATCGCAGCTACGTGCCCCTCAGTCAGATATCGAGAAGTATGGTTGATGCTCTCGTGGCACAGGAGGATAAGACCTTTTGGACGCATGATGGTTATGACCCCATAGGGATAGCACGTGCGGTGAAGGCTGCGATATCGGCAGGTGGAGCTCCGAATCAAGGGGCATCTACGATTACACAGCAGTTAGCGCGTGGGGCATTTGACCTAGAAAGACGCACATTAGCGCGTGGTGGAACGCGCTATGAGCGCAAGATAGTGGAGATATTCCTCGCGATGAGAATAGAGGAGAAGTACACGAAGGAGCAGATTATCGAGTTCTATCTCAATCGCATTTATTTCGGACGTGGATTCTATGGGATACGTGCAGCGTCGCTGGGTTATTTTGGTAAAGAGCCCATCGATCTGACAGTGCCAGAGGCTGCGAGTATAGCTGCATTGGTGAAAAACCCTGAGAACTATAATCCTATTCGTAATCCGGAGCTGAATTTCAAATGGAGAAAAGATGTCATCGACCGCATGTATCGCTGGGGTTACCTGAGCTTTGATGAAGCTGATAGGTTGAAAAAAATACCCTTGACTCTCAATCCGAAGCCTCTCCAGCGCAATACAAGCTTTCTATACAATCAGGTCTACAAGCACGCACTCAACCTCTTCGAATCCGACCGTGCGGAGGAAATACTCAAGACGTCAGGTATTCGCATCTATACGACGATAGACAAAGAAATGCAGGATGCCGCCACGGATAGTCTCCGCTCGAAGCTAGAGGAGATCGAGCAAATGGAGGGCTACAAACATGTGCGCTTCGACCAGAAGGATGACCCTCGCTTTAAACAGCACCGCTATTTGGATGGTCTAGTCTACACACTGGACAATGAAACGGGAGGAGTACTCACCTATGTGGGAGGGAGAAGCTTTGATGTTGATAACTTTGATTTGATCGAATCGGGGCGGAGTGCTACAGGCACTGCTATCTTACCCTTCCTGTATGCGACAGCATTTGAACAGGGGTATACACCCAGTTCGCGTCTCGTCGATGATGCCATGGATAACCGCTTAGCCGGCATAGGAGGGATCGAAGGTATACTCGGCGAATGGGGGATGGAAGTGGATAGGGGGCGTTATCTAGACTCCGTGACCCTCAGACAAGCACTATCGTGGTCTAAGATTGCAGCCTCAGCGCGGCTCGGTATGGATATGGGAGCAAAGCCCTTTATAGCGATGCTTAATAGTGTCGGCATCACACCGCCACCACGTAATGCGAGTAGCACAGAGGCGAACCCAAGCTACTATCCGCGTGTGTATCTCGGCACAGAATCTACGTCCATGAAGGAGCTCGTCATGGCCTATACGTCTTTCCCCAATGCAGGCTCTCGCCCGAATGCTCCCTTCATTGTCTCAAAAGTGACCGATAAGCGAGGCAATGTTCTCTGGGAGGAGCCACGAACCAAGGCGCACAGTAGCGTGAGCACCATGCGCCCCAACACAAGTTACCGCATTCATTCTATCCTGCAAGAGAGCCTGAAAAAAGGGAGTGCTGTGCGTGTGCTACCCTACCTTCCCGAAGGATTCCAAGGGGCGGTGAAGACGGGTACGAATTATGACTTTGCTGACAATACGCTCATTGCCTATAACTCCAGCTTCACATGTGGCGTATGGATGGGATTCTTAAACTCCAACACAGCTATCTATGAGGGGGCTTTCTCGTCTGATACCTGTGCACCTATCGTCGGAGCTGTGTTCCATGCGGCAGACCGCATGGGGATACCAGATGAACCCATCGAGATGCCTGATGATACAGAGGCGGTGGAAATATGTAAGTCGTCTGGTCAACTGGCGACGGATTTTTGCTTTGAATCTACAGTCGTGGGAGGAAAACCCACCTACATCAGAAACACCTACATTGAGTACTTTCCAAAGGGTGATGTTTCTCTCGCAGCCTGCAGTGTGCATGGTGATGCGCTGACAGTACTACATGACTTCATTGGCTATGGCTCTGGCTCGAATAGAGTCCTTCCTGTCGCTCCTATCCTCCCCCAAGCGCGCGCGCTACTGGGAGATGATCCGTATCAGACGAATCTGGTACTTACTCCCCTGCACAAAGATGGTCAGGGGCTTGGAGATCGTCGCCATGCCTATAGCACTTTGCTACAAGCAGAGGAGAAAGATAGTGTGCTTAAGTCCTTGAAAGATATTCTCGATGAGGCACGCATAGAAATTAGCTCCCCTCGCAGTCTTCGCATCCCTGTTCGTCCCCTTGCTTACTAAATCATTCACCATGTCTACATCTTCAAAAATATTCGTTGATACCCAAGAAAAAGTCCTGAAACTCAACCTTGATCCCCGCTTTTATGGATCCTTTGCAGAGATAGGTGCCGGACAAGAAACGGCGAATTGGTTCTTCCGCACTTCAGGAACAGCTGGCACTGTCGCGAAAACAATATCCGCCTACGACATGACTGTCAGTGACACCCTCTATGGACAGGCTCATCGCTATGTCTCCGAGGAGAGATTAGTCCAGATGATGGACTATGAGTACGCTCAGCTCATTGATCGACTTGCCGCTAAGCGAGGGAAAGATACTTGCTTTTTTGCCTTTTGCAGCACGGTAAAGAGTAAGGGGTATCGCGATGAAGGTCCCTGGTCAGCGTGGATAGGAGTTCGCTTTCAGCTGCGCCCCGAGCTACCACCTAGTGATCTCATACTCCACGTGCTCTTGCGCGTACCCGATGCTGATAAGCAGAAGGAGATACTCGGAATCTTAGGGGTGAATATCCTGCATGCTCTCTTTTACAAGCGAGATCGCCTAGAAGACTTCATCCCCTGCCTAGGCGAGAATCTGAATCGCCTTCACTTTGAGATCGACTTGGTGCGCTTCAGTGGTCATGGCTTTGGCATGTTTGATAATCGCATCCTGGCTCTGCATCTGGTACAATCTGGGCTGACGCATTCAAGCCTTTTCTGCGCAGATGGACGAGTGGCGCAGCCAGCGGATCTACTCTACAAGCATCCCATTGTGCTGATGCGTGGCAGTTTCCTCCCGCTGTGCAACATCCACCTTGAGATGATGGATAGTGTACGGCAGTCGTTCATGAAGACACTGCCAGCTGAGATGCAGAATAGGGTGGTCGATGTCTGCGAGATCTCTCTGAGTAATCTCCTGCGAGGTGATCAGGTCGACCCCCTTGACTTTATCGATCGAGTTGATGCACTAGCAGCACTCGGAAAAACGGTTCTCGTGACAAATCTATCGCGCTTCCACGAAGTCTCCGAACTCCTCAACCGCTATACGAATGAGCCCATTGCAATCGCCCTATCGATAGGTCTTCTCAATGAGCTCTTCAAGGAAAAATGGGCAGATTCACCAGGCGGTATCTTCTTAAACATGGGACAAACCTTCCTCAACGAGACAAAGTTCTATGTCACACCATGGATTAACCGCAGCACAGGCGAGTTCGTGACTGCGGGGACATACCGCGCTCCAGAAAAGTACAAGTATCTGTATCGCCACTTACTTATCAGTGAGAGCATCATAGAGGTACCTTATTTTAATACAACGCTACTGCTACAGACGCCTCGCGACATCATTAAGATGATCCTTGATGGGAATGAAGAATGGAGGCAATACGTGCCTGCTGAAGCAGAGCGCATGATTCAGCATATCAAGCAAGGAGGAGCAGAATGAATATTCTTACTGTGAAGGGGGATTTCCCCATGTTCAAGCACAAGGTTGATAAGCAAGAACTCGTTTATCTCGACAATGCTGCTACGACACAGAAGCCTCAGTGCGTGCTCGATGCCCTGCAAGAGTATTATGAGTTCCAGAATGCGAATATCCACCGTGGTGCTCACTACCTGAGCAGACTGGCCACATTCCATTACGAGAATGCACGTGAAGAAATTGCGCGTATCATTGGAGCTCCGAGTAAGAATGAAGTAATCTTCACCTCTGGAACGACTGCATCCATCAACCTAGTAGCGCAGATAGAAACTCAGCGATTCCAGCCAGATGATGAGATTATCGTCACGTGGGATTCTCATCACTCCAACATCGTTCCATGGCAGATGCTCTGTGAGCGTACCGGAGCTCTTCTACGCCCTGTTCCCTTGACGGAGAATATGGAGATAGACATGAAGGTCTTTGAATCTATGCTATCACCGCGTGTGAAGGTATTATCCTTTCCTGCCATCTCTAACTCAACTGGAGTTATCCATCCTGTGAAAGAAATGATCAGACTAGCACGCTACTACTGTCCTGATGTGCATATCCTCATCGATGGGGCGCAGAGTGCGAGCTATATGACGATAGATGTCAGTCAGCTCGGCTGTGACTTCTTCGCCTTCTCTGGACATAAGGTCTACTCGACAACGGGAACAGGCATACTCTGGGGGAGAGAAGAGCTATTAGAACAACTCCCGCCATGGCAAGGTGGTGGTGAGATGATCAAGGAAGTTCGTTTTACACAAACAACTTATAACAAAGTGCCATTCAAGTATGAAGCTGGCACACCTGATATCGAGGGCAATATCGCCCTTGCAGTTGCTATGCGTTACATGCAACGGCTGGGAAAGGATAAAATTCGCGCTCATGAAGACTACCTCCATCGCTATCTTGATGAAGGACTATCGCAGTTACCAGGAGTGCGCATACTTGGTATGGGGGTAGCCCGAGGAGCACTGAGCTCCATCATAGTAGATGGCATACATCACTATGATATAGGCACTCTACTTGACCAGATGGGAATAGCTGTACGCACCGGACACCACTGCTGCCAGCCACTGATGCATTCTCTGAATACATCGGGAACAACACGCTACTCACTAGCTGTCTATAATACAAAGGAAGATATAGATATAGCCCTCGAAGGAACGGCTCGCGCTCTGCGTATGCTGCGATAGGCTGAAGGCAGCTGACTAGAACTTTTCTATCAATCCCATGAGCTGAGGTGGGGTGTCAGTCGTGAGATCTCCTACCATCCAGAGGAAGGGGCGATCAATAATGAGCTGATTGCTATGCTCCTCTCTATTATCGACCATCGTGACTGATTTTTCTCCGAGAGGTTTTGCTACGACGGAGAAGGAGTATACTTGCCAGATATTCTCTAAGACACAATCCTCAGCGGTGAGAAAGGGCATACTCTTATTGAGCGTGAAGAGTGCATCACATCCGAGTGATTTAAAGAGGGGCTTCTGCGAGATGGGGAACACTTGAAGGCTGAAGCTAGGCATGCGTAGCTCTATCTCCGTAGGAACAGCTTCTGCTAAGCTTTGGCGAATGCTACTGAGCTTATCAGCTGTTAGTTCACGGCTAAAGTCGCGAATATTGAGAATCTTTGGCATGACCAAGATCAGGCATGTAGGAGTATCACTCTCGCGGAGATTACTCTGGTAGAAGAGTGCAACCGCATCATAATCCGCATCTCTTATATAGCGCAGAGTTGCGATCGTGCGGATTGAGTTCACCTTATAGGAAAAGGGAGAGTTTGTATCGTAAAAGGAGAGCTTATCTTCTACCATCTCCTGCATGGGGTGTACCCAGTCATAGTGGAAGTTGAGAGCTGAGACCGCGAGAAGCTTCGTGCCAGCTAGGATCTCATTTGTGCTGAGAGCTTGGAGTATGGCTCCTTGAGTATCTATTCTGATGAAGTTATTCACATCGACGAGAGCCTGCATCCTATCGCGACTAAAAGGAGCGCGAAAGAGCTGTTGAGTTGTCGGGTTTGCAATAAGAGGCATGCTGGAATCGGCAAAGAAGGTGACAAGCCCACTTGGCATGTTTCCAGCGGAGAGCTGAGACTCATTCTTCTGTTTGAGAAGTTCATTGAGATGTGTGGAGAGCGTTTCATCGCTGAGCGGTGCGATCTGGCTGAGTAGCATCTCTGTCGCGAGAGGAGAGAAGACGATGTTGGGCTCTTTACTGTCTATCAAGTGATGAAGGGATTTGATAGCAAGCTCATTGCTCTTTACACCATCTTCTGGAATCTTGATACTAGGTTCCTGCGCCTCGTAGGAGGGCTGCTCATTCCAAGAACTCAGCTTAGACCAGTTGATGGAAAGTTCTCCATCTTGGTAGAACTTAATACAGAAAAATGCTCCAACAAGGATGATGAGGATAGAGAATATGAGCTGAAAGATTTTCATAATAGAAAAGTGGGTGGGGGATTAGAGATAGAATGAGAGTTTTTCTTCTAATTGATCGCTTATTTTGACACGGTAGCGATCATCTAACTCGATGCTCACGCGAGCACCTAGTGAGTTGCGAAAGACGATGTGGACGGGGACTTTACCCGCGTGATTGAGGAGGGTAGACTTGATGAAGTCAATGTCTGCATCGGTATGTCGAGCCGTATTGAGAGTGATTTCGAAGTGTTTTTTCTGTCGATCAATGAGTTTGCGAGAGCTATTGAGATAATCAAGTACACCAGATGAGACTTTCTTTCCCCCTGTTTTTTCATCGAAGGAGATGCGGACAGTACAGCGCGCAAAATTCCCCACCTCAAGAAGACCTTCTTTGAGTTCAGATTTCGTATAGGCGTCTCCCCAGAGCAAAGCTTCGCAAGACCCGGTGAAGTCTTCAAGTGTAATAATGGCGAACTTCTTGCCCGTCTTGCTCATTTTCCTTGCGATGCCTCGTATCATACCTGCCATTTCATGCTTCCCTTTAATGTCCTCGGGAGAGAGGTCGGGTAGTGATCCGATGCGAGTGAAGCGTTCATGGTCAACAATGCCACGCATGCTATCCAGAGGATGACCTGTGAAGTAGGTGCCTGTGAGCTCCTTTTCGTATTCTAGTCGTTGATCCTTTGACCATTCAGGTATAATGGTGATGCTATCATGACCACCGCTGCTGCTTTCAGTCATATCGAAGAGAGCCATTTGACCACTGACCTTGTCCTGATGCACTGAGGCAGCAGAGGATATACACTGCTCAATAGAGCTGAATATCTGGGCACGCGATTGCAGCATCCAGTCAAACGCCCCACACTGAACGAGTACTTCGAGGTGATTGCGGCGTAGACTCTGAGGTGGGATTCGGTAGCACATATCTTCTAGATCTTTGAAAGGACCATTCTTATCGCGCTCTTCTATAATGGTGCGCACCGATTCCGCGCTCATGCTCTTCACGGAGGCCAGCCCGAAACGCACAGCAAGTTTGCCATTGCGGAGACGCTCAGGTTGGAACTTAACCACTGACTTATTCACACAGGGACCAAGCACTTCGATACCCATGCGTGCGGCATCTTGGATGAAGATGCCGATCTTTTCGTTGGTCGATTCGTTTGACATGAGACCGCAGAGAAACTCGACAGGGAAATGAGCCTTCAGGTAGGCTGTCCAATAAGAAATATGAGCGTAACAGGCTGAATGTGACTTGTTAAATCCGTATCCTGCGAATTTCTGAATTTTGTCAAAGATCTTATTAGCTATATCTGCAGGGATTTGATTCGCCTTTAAGCAGCCAGCGACGAACTCAACGCGCTGTTCCTGCATCTTTTTCTCATCTTTCTTACCCATTGCTCGACGTAGCAAGTCAGCACCGCCTAATGTGTAGCCAGCGAGGAGTTTTGCCGCCGCTTGTACCTGCTCTTGATAGATCATCACGCCATAGGTGAGTCCAGAGACTTCTTCGAGAAGTGGGTGCTCGTACTCCGCTGTCGCCAGACCTCTCTTCACCGCAATCATCCCATCCATGAACTGCATCGCCCCTGGGCGATAGAGAGCGAGTAGGGCGATGATGTCTTCGATGTTCTCAATACCGTAGCGTTTACACGTATTCACCATGCCACCTGATTCAAGCTGAAAGACGCCCATTGTTTCCCCCCTATTGAGAAGTTCTAGTGTGAGCTTATCATCAATGGGAACCTGCTCGTAACGGAAGTCAGGTGTGTGCTGGCGTACGTAACGTTCAGCGTCTTTCATCACAGTAAGGGTCTTGAGCCCTAAGAAGTCCATTTTCAGAAGTCCAGCATCGGTAATGGCACTCATATCGCACTGAGTGACAACTTCACCGTGAGGGTTACTCAAGTCATCGCGCGTGAGTGCCACGTATTCATCAATCTCGCGGTCAGCGATCACAACACCTGCTGCGTGCATGCCTACATTTCGAATTGTACCTTCTAGCTTAGTACCATAGTTCCAAATTTGCTGGTATTCTTGATTCGAAGCCAGTAGATTCACGAGATCATCATTGTCCTTGAGGCTCTTTTCAAGAGTCATGCCGGGTGTACTAGGGATGAGCTTGGCAATGCGGTCACTATCTCCATAGCTCATATCCATGACACGTGCAACATCCTTGATAACTGATTTTGCGCCCATCGTGCCGTAGGTGATGATGTGAGAGACACAGCGTTCACCATACTTTTGGCGAACATACTCGATAACTTCAGCGCGCCTTGTCTGGCAGAAGTCAATATCGATATCAGGGGGGCTCACGCGCTCTGGATTCAAGAAGCGCTCGAAAAGGAGGTTAAACTCAATGGGGTCAATATCAGTAATCCCCATGACATAGGCGACGATAGATCCTGCTGCCGATCCACGACCAGGACCTACGGGAATATCATGCTCACGTGCCCAGTTGATGAAATCAGCAGTGATCAGGAAGTAGCTAGAGAACTTCAGGTTATTGATGACATCGAGCTCCATATCAAGTCGGGCTACCAGTTCAGAGTCATCTTTTACGCGCTGCTGCCCATATCTCTTGATGAGACCTTCCATACAGATGTTTCTCATGTACTCCTCGCGTGGTGTGCCATCGGGCGTATCAAACTCAGGGTATCGCTCAGATGAGGTTGAGTCGAGCATGATGGAGGTATTACACCGTTCTGCGATGATAGCTGTATTATCACAGGCATCGGGATAAGCGGCAAACAACTCGCGCATCTCTGCTTCGCTTTTGAAATAAGCACTAGTAGGGTAGTGCATACGATTAGGATCTTGCTGCTTATGTCCTGTTCCTACGCAGATGAGTAGGTCATGAGCATCGTGATCATGCTCATGGAGGAAGTGCGCGTCATTTGTTGCGACGAGACCGACACCATGCTTGCGCGCGAGACGCACGAGCTCGGGTAAGCACTGCAACTCCTTGTCGATGCCGTGATCTTGTAGCTCGATGAAGAGATTATTCTTACCGTAGATGTCGATGAGCTCGAGCAGGGTTTCCTCCGCCTTCTCAGGCTGATCCTGCAAGATCCATTCTTGGAGTGGGCCTGCAACGCACGCGGTTAAGCAGATCAAGCCCTCTGAGTACTTTCTCAGTGACTCCATATCGACACGAGGCTTGTAGTAGAAGCCTTCAAGGTGGGAGATGGAGACGAGGCGCACGAGATTTTCCCATCCTATGTTATTTTCACAGAGGAGGATGAGGTGGTTGTACTTCCTGCGGCCAGGGAGTTGCTTGCGGAGTTGGCGCTCTGTGGGCGCAACATAAAGTTCGCAGCCGAGGATAGGTTTGAAGAGTTTTCTCTTCTGGTAAGGATTCTCTTTGTTGTACTTAATGATCTCCTTATTATGCTTTTTCACGTTCATCATGAACTCGATGGCAGCATAGACATTCCCATGGTCGGTGATGGCGACATTGTGCATTCCGAGTTCCTCGCAGCGTTTGATGAGATCCTTTGTATGAATCATCCCATCAAGGAGAGAGTATTCTGTGTGAACGTGGAGGTGAGTAAAAGCCATAAGTGATCTGTCAGTATTATATCGAAAAGCTAAGCCTCTGTCATCTACGAAATGATACTTTCTCAAGCATCACGTAACCTGTCTTTATCTGCCTGAGAATAGAGGTATGAAAAAGCCTGAGCAGCAGTGCTGCTCAGGCTTGATAGATAATCGATAAGAATTATTACTTCACCATGATGCCGATCTCAGCTGCGGATACATGGTTCTTTTCTAGAGCCTGTGTACCTGTGAAGCGGAAGTAGCGTGCCTTCTGAGGTGAGAAGTTGATGATCTGCTCGATGGGGTTAGCACGTAAGTTACCAAACTCGCCTTCTGCGACCTTCTTGAAGTTTTTGCCATCGATGCTCAGTTCGAACATATAACGTGAGGTCATGCCATGACGCGTTCCATCCTGACGTGGTAGATAGGTAAAGCCTGCTACATCGTAGTTCTCACCCATGTCAACGGTGAAGCTCTGAGGTGGAGCTAGTTCACCAGATATTGGGTGCGTATGCCAGAATGTCTTAGGGTCATCGTCTATAGCACTCTTTGCATTCTTCACTGCAGGAAGAGGCTCTGCTACGACCTTCCAGTTCTTCTTACTGAGACCGAAGCTGGTGACAGCAACGCCGCTGAGTTGACCGCGCACGAGGGTAGCCGCTTTCACGACACCGCCCTTGGGAAGGGTGATTGGACCTGTATACTGAGTTGAAGTAGCTGTAGGTTCACTGCCATCTGTTGTGTACACGATGGTGACAGGTGTTTCTGTATGGATGGTGACTTCGCCCTGACCATTCTTATTAATGCGGGGCTTCTGAAGGATAAGTGGCATGCGGAAGAGTGAGATCTCAGAGATCGTAGGGCAGGCCTTCGATGCGGTGATATTGAGTCGGATGTCAGTCACCTTTTCAGCATTGTTGAACTTCATGAGCACCTGATTACCGATGCTTTCACCCTTGGCAACCTGCTTCCATTCTCCATTTACCTTGATTTCAAAGTTCCAGCCACGAACACGCTGACCGAGACGAATCTGTTCTCGAAGGCGAACGACGTCAACAACAGCGGGTTCTGCAAGCTTAGCTTCGATCGATCCAGTAGTTGTACCATCATTTGTACTCCAGAAGGATTCAATCTCATCGTCAAAGAGGAGATTGCCCCCGAAGAGCTCGTCCTTCTGCATGCGTACTTCGCTAGCCTTTGTTATCGTTGCTCCGAGAGCATAGTCTTTCTTGTACAACTCGTCGCGCAGACGCTTGAACTCATTGAGAGAGGCTAAGTCAGAGGGTTCGAAAAGACCCTTATTATCCAGAGCCACATTCAAAAGGAGGTTAGCACCACGCCCTACACTGTCGAACCATACCTGAAGGAGATGCTCAGGGGATTTGACGCGTGTTTCTTGTCCTGCATGCCAGAACCAGCCTGCATGATTGATAGGTGTATCACCTTCGGCTGGTACCCAGCGCTCACCCTTGTCTGAGCCTGAGCCGAAGCGGTCACCAGCATCATCTCTGTTATGAATAGTGTGCCAGTGAGGGTAATTGACATGCCCCTTTTCACTACCGCCCCAGCGTGCGTCCCCTTTAGATCCTGCTCCCCAGATGATGCAGTCAGGCTGTATGCCGCGGATGAGCTTTGTGATGGCGTCGAAGTTGTAATAAGCCGAAGCTTCACCTATGCTGCGGCGTTCGCGAGCACCACCATAGTAGCCGTCCCCACCATTTGCGCCGTCGAACCAGATTTCAAAGATAGGTCCGTAGTTACTCAGTAGTTCCGTAATCTGCGCATAGTAGTCTCGAATGTAGCCCTCTCTCCCATATTCAGCATGGTTTCTATCCCATGGCGAGAGATAGGTACCAAAGAGGATACCATTGGCCGCACAGGCATCAGAAAACTCCTTGACGATGTCTCCTTTTCCGTTCTTGTACGGTGCTGCGGAGATGTTGTGCTTAGTCGTTTTGGTAGGCCATGCACACCAGCCGTCATGATGCTTCGCGGTGTAGATCATCCCCTTCATGCCACCAGCCTTGAGCTCTTTGATAGCCTTGTCTGCATCAAAATTGACGGGATTGAAGATGGCGGGTTTTTCATCACCATAGCCCCATTCACGACCAGTGAAGGTATTGAGCCCGAAGTGAATGAAGGCGTAGTATTCGAGGCGTTGCCAGTCGACTTGTTGCTTCGTAGGGATGGGTCCCCATGGCTTAGGAGCATCTACATTCGTAACATACTTTGCTACCGCATTCTTGTCATAGTTAACGAGGCTAGCGGTGCTCGGTGCAGAGCTATCAGCTGCACTTAAGCACTGAAAGGATAGGATAGGAACAGTAATGAGTGAAAGAAGGTTTTTATTCATAATGAAATGTAATGGTGTAGCAAAAAATGCAATTCGCTCTAGTTTTAATAACAGAGCCCAAGCAGTAGAGTCAAGAAAAATCGCTCGCTCTATGCTGGTAGCAAAGTGATTTTATTAAATACTATTTTTATTTAATTCTGTGCGCTAATACTAGGAGAACGAGAGCAATATTATTTAAGGAAATCGAAAGAAAACGCTAATTTTGCTTGATTTTATGCCTCTATCATGACAATATAGATACATGTTTGCTTATAGCCGTTTTCTGGTCATCACCTGCGCACTGCTCATGCCTCTAACAGGGTGCTCGCAGAAGTCTCAGAGTGGCTATCTGCGTACTCCGAAAGCTGTTAGCTTTAAGCCTGTTTCCTCGGGTATACGTCCTCGATCTCTTCGAGGTATGGCCCGTGAAGTGAATATCAAAGTACGCATGATGCCCGAGAGTGCTCGCGCCCGACGCGAGTCAAAGAAGCTTCGCCCACGTTTCATCACCATCCATAGCACTGCTAATCATAGCTCAACTGCGACTGCTATGCAGCATTCGCGAGCGCTTAATAGAGGCGCGTTTAATAACAGAAACTGGCATTTCTCAGTGGATCAGCACATGGCGGTGCAGCATATCCCCCTAGATGAGACAGCATGGCATGCTGGTACGAACGCAGGGAATATGAACTCCATCGGTATCGAAATGTGTGAATCAGAAAGCCGTGGTAATAACCATTATCGCACGTGGGATAGGTCAGCTAAGCTAACAGCTCTCCTCATGATGCGCTACAAGGTGCGTCTCCGCTATGTCGTGCCTCACTATCACTGGTATGGTAAGGCATGCCCTGGTCCTCTGCTTGATAATGGAAGACCTGGACGCAAGTGGGCATGGTTTGTCTCTCGTGTTGATTACTACTACCGCTGCTTAAACCAAGGGCGATCTAATCGTTGATCACGCGCAATGCGATGCTTTTACACGAGGATGACTCCTTAGCAGAGCTCGACATCTTGAGCGATAAAGAGCGCACTGCCTTATCTTCGGCAGGGCTAGAGTGTGTCCGTGATGTACTCATGCGTATGCCTAAGCGTCATGAAGATAGACGCTGCCGCGCTCCTATCTCAGAGATGGGGGTCAATCATTCACAATGCTACCGCGTACGAGTCCTATCCTGTGGTTGGAAGTTCTCCTATAAACGCTACTTTGAAGCCGTCGTCGCTGATGCCAGCAGTGATGGAGATTCAGTCACGGGACTGCGCTTGCATTTGAGGTGGTTTCATATGCCCTATATAGCGAAGCTGCTCGCTCAGGGGCAGACATTGTTCATCTATGGGCAAATGAAGATTTATGGCAATCAACTCTGTATGATGAACCCTGAGTTCGAAGTGCAAGAAGATGATGCTGGACTGCGACTAGCACAGCGCGCATTGGGAGGGAGCTGGGAAGGGGCTCTCGATGTCCCTAAGCTTGACGCTAGCGATCCTATCAGTATTCATACGGACAGACTGGTTCCCGTTTATCGTTCTATCTCAGGGATACAAGCGCGTCGCTTCAGAGATTTAGTCTGGGAGCTACTCAGCCGCCTTGACCCACAGGTGAAGCCACCTTATTATGATCTCGCACCGCAGTATTCATGGTATGAGGCACTGCGCGATATGCACTTTCCTGAAGATATCAAGCTTGTCCACAAGGCACGTCTGCGCTTTGCTCTCAGTGAGTGCTTCCTCCAGCAGTTTCGCGTGCAGTGGAAGCGCCGCCGCTCGCAGAGGCAGCTAGGGCAGATCACCTATACGACGCGCTATTACCTCGCTGAGCTAGAAGCGAGCCTCCCCTTCAGTATGACCTCAGCTCAGCAGCGCTGCCTACGTGAGATCATGGAGGATATGCAAAAGCCCATCCCCATGAATCGACTCGTACAAGGTGATGTAGGGAGTGGGAAGACACTGGTAGCACTCGCTGCTATGCTCCTGGCTGTAGAGAGTGGCAAGGTGGCAGCTATGATTGCTCCGACACAGATTCTAGCAGAGCAGCATTATGCGAATTTTAGCCGTCTGCTTCGAGGAATGGATATTCGCCTATCCCTGCGCACCTCTGATAGGCGTGAGGATAGTGATTTAACAGGCTTCGGTGCAGATCCCTATGAAGATACACCGCGCATCGTTGTCGGAACACATGCACTGCTCTATGCGAAAAATAAGCTCAAGAAACTTGGTCTTGCAGTCATCGATGAGCAGCATAAGTTTGGCGTTGAGCAGAGACAGCGTTTTCTCGATACGGAGGAAATCCCTGATCTACTCGTCATGACTGCAACCCCCATCCCGCGGACGCTCACACTGACACTTTATGGTGATCTGGATGTCTCCATCATCGACGAGTTGCCTGCCAACCGTGGTGAAATCGTGACCGCACTTCGGCATCCGAAGCGCATGAAGCGCATCATCTCGTTCTTGCGCGAGCAGCTCGCAGAAGGAAGGCAGATCTATATCGTTTCCCCACTCTTGGAATCGAATGAGTCGCGTAAGCAGAGCTCCGTGCTAGATGAGCTAGAGCGTTGGCAAGAGGAGTTCCCCGATTATCAAGTGGGTCTTTTGCATGGTAAGCTTGCCCCAGCAGAGAAAGAGGAGGTGATGAATAGCTTCCGACAGAATGAGACTCAAATCCTAGTGGCTACTACGGTGGTTGAAGTTGGTGTAGACGTGGCTAATGCTACCGTGATGATGATTAATAATGCCGACTCCTTCGGACTTTCTCAGCTTCACCAGTTGCGTGGGCGTATAGGGCGAGGGGAGCATAAAAGCTACTGCATTCTTCTATCAGATGCTGAGGAGCAGAGCCCCGCACGTGAGAAACTAGATATACTCGTCAGTAGTTCTGATGGCTTCGTCATTGCTGAGCATGACTTTAGACTGCGTGGCCCTGGTGAGGTACTAGGTACAGCACAGAGTGGCCTAGGATCGGTGCAGTTCCCCGAATGGCTGAGCCATTCGCGTCTCATCCACCGCGCGATGCAGGAGGCTGTCCGTATCCTAGATGAAGATCCTGATCTGCTGCTGCCGGAGCACCGCTTGCTACAGAATCTCGTATCACGTGACAGTGACGATGCGGTGATGGCTTAAAGGAGAGAGTAAGAGAATGCTCGTGGCTCTAGCGATTTCTTGTCTTGCAGTGAGGGCAATATGCAGGCGTTTCGCGGCTGATAAACCTATAGCCACAGAGACGACATGTTAAATTAACCTTTCTGCGTCGACTGCGGCGCAAAGCCCCCAATATGCCAAAGGTATAGAAGATAAGAGCGATGAGAATCACGCCAAGGCAAGTTGAGTAGACGAAGAACTCACTGAGGCTTAGTTCAGGCATTGTCATAACACATGAGGTTTCTTCTTAGGTGTTTCGTCATTCGGGCTACTAGGCGATGGTAACTCCTCTTTCTGGCTAGCCCATGGGGGCGACAGCTCGGCAGGGAGATCTAGCAGATACTCATCATTCAGAATAGTAGAGCCTAGCAACTCTCGATCAAAAGCACGGATAGGGCTCGCTGGTTCGAATGTAGCATAGCGCGTAATGGGAAGCGTAGCATAGGATCGGATTCCCTTAGCCGGATCTGCAAACTCAGGTAGACGCAGAGGAAGAGGGGATATCTTACCAATATGCGTATCATACAAGGGGTCTTTTTTGAGGTAAACCTGACCTTTTCCACGAGGAGTGACATCCTCAGTCAGCTTGATTTTAAATAAGAAAAAACCAGCAATCATTACAATGAATGCAAGTAAAATGAAGACTGGTAGACAGCCCCGCACATCCTTCCCGTGGAGGGAATGGTAAATGAGACCTTCACTTTGCTTCTTCTTCATGTTGCACGGCGCATGGTGATGATATAGTAACCAGAGAGCTGTTATCGCTTTTAGTCTAAGAAAGGGCGCGCTGCTAGTGAGCAGCGATAGCCTTCAGATAGAATCATGTCAACGAGACGCTGTGTTGTCCCTACCGAGACAGCTTCGTCTTGCATGATGACAATGTGGGTGCGTGACGCATCCTCGGAAGCGAGTTTCTTGAGTGTATTCTGTATACCATCCCAAGTGCTGGGTAGCTCCTCCATGTTGAGAAAGAAGCGAGGACTTTCTCCAGCAGATATCGTGATGATATGTGTATGAGTTCTATCGATACTGCTCATGCTGAAGTGAGACTCCGCACTGTGGATGTCAAAGCCGAACTGAGGGAGAGTGTGATTATTCAACAACACGCAGATACAGAGGAGCAGAAGCATATTCGCCCATGCAATAAGAACAAGGGTGAATCCAAGATCGGGTAGAGTGCTTCTAACGCGCTGCATGGTTCAGTTGAGGAGGGTGGTTAGTTCGAATTAGCCTTGTGCACCCTGATGCGAACATCACAGATGATATGGACGCTCTCTAGCCCTGCGCGCTCCACCTGATTAATCACTTTGCGAGCTCGACCAGCGAGGTACATGTAGAAGAGGTACAGAGGGATAGCCGCTGCTATGCCCAGTGCGGCACTAGTTAAAGCTTGTTGAATAGTGGCAGCTATTTCTGGTACAGCTGCGGCTCCTCGTGTGACACCGGGTTGCTCGTAGAAGCTCATCAGCGCGATGATAGTTCCCAGTAGACCTAGAAGAGGCATGACTGTGGCAGAGCAGAGAAGGATGCGGATGTTGCGCTCGATGCGGTAGACTTCAAGGCTAGCGGCTTCAATAGCTATATCGCGCATCTCGCTACGTGCTAGCTTAGGGCGAGTCAGAACCGCCTCTACGACACGCGCCATGGGACCAGGAAGCTGACGTGCCTCATGGAGTGCTTCTTCATACTGTCCACTACGCAGCAGTGAGGTGAGACCACGCAGGAACTCTCCAGAATTAATATTCACACGGTGGAAGTAAAAGAGACGCTCTCCCACTACACCTATGCCGACGATAGCAAAGGCGAACATGAGCCAGAAGAGCGGTCCCATCGTCTGGATGAGTTCGTACATGATAGGTTCAGATGATTAGGCTTGAGGAGGAGAGATGCTATCTGCACCAAAGTAGGGTACCAGTGCTTCTGGGATGCGGATTGAGCCATCGGGCTGCTGATGCTGTTCTAAGAGAGCAACATAGAGTCGAGGTAAGGCAGTTCCCGATCCATTAAGTGTGTATGGGATGCGTGTTTTACCATCGCTATCCTTGTAGCGCAGCTTCATGCGGCGTGCTTGATAATCAGTGAAGCAGGAGCAGCTAGAAACTTCTAGATAGCTACCCTGACCTGGAGCCCATACCTCGATGTCATAAGTCTTTGCACTACTGAAGCCGAGATCCCCCGTGCAGAGCTCGATGACGCGATAGTGCAAGCCAAGTTTCTGCAGGATAGATTCTGCATGGGAAGTGAGCTCTTCTAGGCGATCGAAGCCTTCCTCGGGCTTGCAAACCTGCACGAGCTCGACTTTATCAAACTGGTGAACGCGAATCATGCCTTTATTCTCACGACCAGCCGATCCAGCCTCACGTCGGAAGCAGGGTGTGTGTGCAGTCATCTTGATAGGAAGCTGACTTTCTTGTAAGATCTGGTCACGACAGAGGTTAGTTACTGGGACTTCTGCTGTGGGGATGAGGAAGACGCTGTTGTCTTCGAGCCCATACATGTCATCTTCAAACTTGGGAAGCTGTCCAGTTCCATACATGCAGTCACGCTTCACGAGGAAGGGAACTCCAACTTCTTCATAGCCGTGCTCCTGTGACTGAGTGTCGAGAAGGAAGTTAATTAGGGCACGCTCCAGACGTGCGCCAGCACCACGATAGACGATGAAGCCAGATCCTGAGATTCGTGTTGCATCTTCGAAGTTAATCATCCCGAGTGCCGTTGCGAGCTCAACATGGTTCTTTGGCTCATTAATGCTGGGAGCTGTACCCCATGTGCGAATTTCGGGATTCGCAGACTCATCCTCACCAACTGGTGCAGCTGCATGTGGCATGTTGGGCATGTGAAGGAGGAGATCTTGCTGTTTGAGAGCCGCCTCATCAGCGAGCTGATCGAGCAGCTTGATTCGCTCTCCTACTTCTCCCATGCGAGTCTTGAGCTCATTTGCTTCATCCTGACGACCTTCTTTCATCATCTGGCCGATGAGCTTGGAAGATGAGTTGCGTTCTTGAGAAAGAGCCTGCTTTTCGGTTTCGTAGCGGCGGCGGGCTTCGTCGCACTCTAAGACCTGATCGATCAGTGCCCAGTGTTCACCTCCACGGAGGCGCAGTGCTTGTTTTACTTCTTCTGTATTTTCTCGAATAACGCGAATATCTAGCATAACGAGCTTATTCTACTTGAAATTCTCCATTTGACAAGCCGAAACTGTGATCTAACTTAGGCTTTTATGATGATAATCATGGGTGATTATGATGCTGCTGCAAGAAGTAAAGACCGGTATAGACGCGTGGGTCAATGAGTTTCCCCAGTATCTGCTGTTTGCATAGCCATCTTCTGATATCATGGAGAGGTATTTCATGCACGGTGATCTTCTCGCCATCTACGCCACCCCCTGAGTTCAATCGACGCAGACCAGTAGCTAAGAAGAAAGACACCATCTCGGAGCTTAATCCCGGTGAAGAAGGACCATGAAAAAGGAACTCCAGTTCATTTGCCTCATAGCCAGCCTCTTCGAAGAGCTCTCTACTAGCCGTAGAGCTGAGTGATTCGACTTCCTCTTGATCTCCGTGCAGCCCTGCTGGGAAGCAGATGGTAAAAGCTTCTACAGGTGGGCGGTATTCTTCGACGAGAATGACATGCTCATCCTTCGTGAGAGCGAAGATCATGACAGCTGACGCATTGCCCCGTCGTTCACAGTATTCCCATCCATGCTCTGTGCTGAGCATACGTAGAAAGCGTCCTTCAAAGTGAGTGTTCATCATGGGTGAAATGATAAGAGCCTAGAAGTGACTCTAGGCTCTTAGAAGTAATAAGTGAGAATGCTACCTTATTCGCGAACAAGCTTTTGGTAACGATCAAGAATCTTCTTCGTAATAGGTCCAGACTGCCCATTACCTACTGGGCGTCCATCGAGATCAGATACAGCGATGACTTCAGCCGCTGTACCAGTCAGGAAGCATTCGTCAGAGGTGATCACATCAAAGCGGTTCATGTCTCTCTCAACGCAGGGGATACCAAGCTCTTCGCAGATTTCGATGACAGCATTACGAGTGATGCCGTTAAGCGCGCCTTCTGTGACAGGTGGCGTGATGACAGTGCCATCCTTTACGATGAAAATGTTGTCGCCAGTGCATTCTGCGATGTTACCCTGAGCATTGAGGAAGAGGGCTTCTCCAGCATTTTGCTGAATGCACTCGATCTTCGCCAAGATGCTGTTGAGATAGTTCAGGCTCTTTACCTGCTGGCAGAGTACGTCCGCGTTTGCTCGGCGATAGGAGCTAGTGATGACGCGCAGCCCCTTATCATACATTTCCTGTGGATAGAGGGAGATGGTCTGAGCGATGATGATCATGCTAGGGCGAGGGCACTTGCGTGGGTCAAGACCCAGATCGCCTTCACCACGAGTCACAATGAGACGGATGTAGCCATCTGAGAGGCCGCACTGAGCAACTGTTTCTTTTGTTGCTTCACAGACTTCTTCAAAGTTCCAAGGAAGTTCAAGCATCAGGTAGCTCATGCAGTGGAAGAGTCGCTTAATATGCTCCTCTAGACGGAAAATTTTGTTATCATAGAAACGAATGCCTTCGAAGCAACCATCTCCGTAGAGTAAACCGTGGTCAAAAACAGAGATGCGCGCATCCTTCTTGTCCACCAAACTACCGTCAATCCAGATTTTCATAATATTATTATCAGTGATTTTATCAAATGTCAGCACCATTATACTAGCAATGGATAGTAAAGAAAAGCATAAAGTCAACGTGTAGGTATCTGCTGTCACACGATAATCTACAATTTTTATCGAAAGAGGTGTGCGCTAATGGTGTATGAATGAAGGCGTTGCTGGATGATGCAGATAGAGATGATCTTTTTAAGCTCGCCATAGAAATAATCATCTGATACAATGCCGCCACAAGTCAATGGGGGTATTACACCTCAGCTAACTGATACAATCATATGAACGATCTCACTCAGCCCTTTAAGCGACTGCCAGTCGCCATCATAGGAACTGGCTCTTATGTACCAGAACGTCGCCTGACTAACTCTGACCTCGAAAAGATGGTTGCCACATCCAATGAATGGATTGTAGAGCGCACAGGTATCGAAGAGCGCCGCATCGCCGCACCGGATGAAAAAACAAGTGATATGGCGACACAAGCCGCGCTCAAAGCGATAGAAAATGCGAATATTTCTCCCGAAGATATCGACCTCATCATTTTAGCAACGGTGACCCCAGATACCTTCACACCTTCCACAGCTTGCTATGTACAGGCGAATATAGGAGCAAAGAATGCAGCCGCATTCGATATATCTGCAGCATGCTCAGGCTTCTTATATGCGCTGAAAACAGCAGTGCAATTCGTCGGCTGCGGTCAGGCTAAGACAGCTCTCATTATCTCTAGTGAGAAGCTCAGTCACATTGTGAACTGGGAAGATCGCAACACATGCGTCCTCTTCGGAGACGGTGCAGGTGCAGCAGTCCTTCAAGTGGGAAGTGGAGAAGAGGGCGATAGTGCTGTTCTCGCTACAGATATCGGAGCTGATGGCACGCTTACTGATCTCCTCCGTGTCCCTGGTGGTGGTACAGCTCTACCAACGACAGAGGAGAATATCCATGAGAAGCTCTACACACTCGCTATGCGTGGCAACGAAGTTTTCCGTCATGCAGTGCAGCATATGAAAGATTCTGCTCTCTCATTGATGAAGCGTGCTGGTATCAGCAGCGATGAGGTAGCACTTGTGGTGCCCCATCAAGCGAATCTGCGCATCATTAATGCCGTTGCTCAACGCCTCGAAATAGCCCCTGAGAAGGTCTTTGTCAACCTTCAGAAGTATGGGAACACCTCAGGTGCTGCAGTGGCAATCGCCTTCGACGAGGCTGTTCGTTCGGGACGCGTGAAGAAGGGCGATATCGTCATCCTCGTGGCCTTCGGTGCTGGACTCACGTGGAGCTCAGCGGCAATTAGACTATAATTTTTATACAATAACAATATACATATATGTCGTCCGACTCTCAATACAATATGAAAAACCCCTACCTAGCCCCCGTGCTAGGTCTGCGCTCACTCACAAAAGAGGGAAGTGCGAAGGAAAGCTTCCACATTGATTTCAGCTTAGAAGGCTCAGGTCTCAGCTACGTTACAGGTGATGCCCTCGGGGTGATCCCTCGCAACGATGAAGCTCTCGTCGATGCCTTGATCGCGGCACTCGAACTTGACGCTGCCTCTAACGTCAACACCCCCGATGGTGCAGAATGCAGCCTGCGTGATGCGTTGATCAACTCATACGATATCACGAATCTCAAGAAGGGTAATCTGACAAAGTGGAATGCTGTAGCGCAGAGCGAAAGTCTCGCTGCTATAATAGCTGACAAAGATGCTCTCAAGGACTTCATCTGGGGACGCGATATGCTCGACCTCGCCTCAGATCCTGCGATGAAGGCGAACTTCCCCGATGCAGCTAGCTTTGTTGCTATCCTCGGTAAGATGTCCCCACGACTGTATTCAATTGCTAGCAGTCCTGATGCTGTAGCAGGACAGGTTTCTCTCTGTGTAGGTGCTGTACGCTTCACGACAGATGGACGCCAGCGCGGTGGAGTTTGCTCGACCTATATGGCGGATCGAGTGAAGCCACAGGATCTCGCGCGTACCTTCGTGCATAGCAACAAGAACTTCCGCCTCCCTGAGTGTGGTGAGACTCCCATCATCATGGTAGGTCCCGGTACAGGGATCGCACCGTTCCGTGCCTTCTGGCAGCAGCGCATAGCTGATAAGGCTACAGGCCCCATGTGGCTTTTCTTCGGTAACCCCTATGCCGCTACTGATGGCTGCTATGAGGACGAGATTCAAGAACTCATCGATCAAGGTATCATGAAGTACAGCGTAGCTTGGAGCCGTGATCAGGAGTACAAGATCTACGTCCAACACCTCATGGATCAGAATGCTGAAGAACTCTGGAAGTGGCTTGAGATGGGAGCAGCCTTCTATGTATGTGGCGATGCACACCGCATGGCAAAAGATGTAGAAGCAGCCCTCCTTAACCTCATCTCCAAGTACGGAGAACGCAGCGAAGAAGAGGCAAAAGCCTATCTCGCAGACATGAAGGCAGCTAAGCGCTATCAGCGCGATGTGTACTAAGCTGCTTAAATATTCAATGACAAAAAGGGCTGAGATGCATATGCATTCAGCCCTTTTTTCGTACTTCTATTTGATCTCTGTGGAATAGCTTAGTTACCAAGTGAAATCACAACATAGCCGCTCGTCGAGTGGTAATACAGAGAAAGCGTTTTGTGCTTGTCTTGGTACAAGGTATGGGGCATGAGCTCATGTAGATACTCGACCTTTGCTGCGTGTATAAGACTATCTCCCTGTAGCTCGGATAGACCTTGATCCTCTAGTGATTGAGATGTGATAAATTGATTGACCCATGTCTCAGATGCGTGGAAAATAGCACTATGCGTTGTTTTAAACGGATGATAACTGATGACGACGAAGGGGAGGACTCGCAGTGGCTGGGCAGGAGCTTCTATCTCATCATGCGTGACGAGGTAACTTCTTGCTTCATCTCCCTCTAGGATGTTAGTAGATCCCTGTGTGCTGCGTGGATGCATGCTCATCCAGAAGTAGGCTGCAAGCAGGATAAAGGATAGCAAGATGAGTGCGATGGCTGATAATTTCTTAATCATAGTTTTTTGTGTAATAAGCAACTGAAGCCTCCTGCTCCATAACCATGTGCTGGGAGCATACGGTAGCAGGGGAAGCTGCTGAGTGATGAGCGGAATCGCTCTAGACTGGGAATCGTTACCGCCTCAAGCTCAGGATGCCTTTTGAGCAGGTACTTAATTACCTTTTCATTCTCCTCTGGGGTATAGGTACACGTGGTATATAGTAGGTGACCACCTGAGGCTAAGCGTGGCAAGATGGATAGAAGGATGCCTTTCTGTCGTTTTGCATTTCCGTTCACCATGGATGAGCCGAGACATCCTGGGTTTTTGATCCCCTTTGCGAGAAGGGACTGTCCACTACAAGGTGCATCGGCAATGATGAGCTCAAAGCTGCGATCCTCAAGTAGCTTCCATTGATCAGGTCGTAACCCCGTGATCTCCACATGGTCATGTCCACACATCCTCATATTTTCTCGTAAGATACCACGGCGACCAGCATGTATCTCATTACAGATATGCAGCTGCTTCTCAGGGAAACGCGCAAGTGCAAGCATGCTCTTCCCACCAGGAGCGGCGCAGAGATCTAGCGAACGCGCAGGAGGCGGGATGAGCGCTAAAGGCGCACTTTCCCAACAGGATGATAGGTCGAGTAGGTAATAGAGTCCCTTCTGGTAGTCCTCGTAGCTAGAGGGCTTTTCCTGCTCATTAGCAGGAACGAAGCAGCGTGGAGGCAGCCATGACCAGCTACCATCACTCGTGTCGAGGCATGGGAAGGGGGGAGTATAACCATCAGGTGCTCGCGGGCTTAACACGAGAGCACTTCGAGATGAACAGCCACGTTCTAGTGCAGAGAGGAACTCTTCTGCAGCCTGATCTACTAAGCCTAGCTGAACACAGAGTTTTTCCATCCCTTTCCGAGAGCTAGAAGAGACGTCTGAACTGGGCTTTTTACTCACTTTCTTGCTCATGGAGGCAGTCGAGGGCTAGACGCGCAGCACCGATGATACCAGCCTCATCGCCAAAGTGAGCGGGGAGAATCTGAAGGGCATCATAGTAGGTGTAAAAGAGCTGATCTCTCATCTGACGACGCAGTGGAGTGAGTAGGGAGTCACCAGCCTTCGCCAGCTGACCACTCAGGATGATAGCTTCGGGGTTGAGTAAGTAGCAGCTGGTGATGAGGCAGCTAGCGAGCTTTGCTGCGATATCTTCCCATATTGCTACTGCGACGGGGCAGCTTGTGCAGGCGTACTTAGCGAGTTTTTCTGGTGCACACTGCTCTTCGGAATACTGGATACCAGCAGCGGCATAGGCGATGCGCGCATCTCGAGCGATCGTGGAGGTTCCTATATAGTTCTCGATAGCTCCACGATTCCCGTAGTGACCAACGCGTCCTCTATAATCGATGCAGCCTTGTCCTAGCTCACCTGCGGCACCGAAGCGTCCACGAATAAAGTGGTTATTTGCGATGATTCCTGAGCCTATTCCTTGTCCCAAACTTAGACAGATGAGATCACTGATACCGCGTCCAGCCCCCATCTTCCACTCAGCATAGGTGCTACAGTTAGCATCATTATCGATGCTTGCAGGAAGTCCTGAGATTTCGGTAAGAATGCGGCGGATTGGAATATCATGCCAACCAGGCACACCGCTGAGGGAATGAACCGTGCCATTCTCATGATCAGCGAATCCAGTGAGCCCCATGCCGACCGCCTTTACTGCTGGGAAGACTTCTTTGAGTTCTAGGATTCGATTTCCTATTTCAGCTATAGCTGCATCTGGACTAGGATAATTCGCCGTCGTCATGGGCTCTCCACGCATCATGATAGTGCTGCCAAGCACAACGGCAAAGTCGATACTGTTGCCATCCATATGGATGCCGATGACGGGTATAGTAGATTGTTCCATGATACGAGCCTTTTATAGCACATCTTACAGCAGGAGAAAAGGGGAATCTTGAAATAATTTTCCCTCTTTAAGCGTCGATGCAGACGCAGATATCATCTTGCTATATACATTCATTTATGATACGATACTGCCAGATATGGCAAATACATCACTTAGCCCAGAACTGATTGAAAGCGTACAAAAGCTTTCTGAATCCTTCGCTCAGAGCCAGCAAGTCATCGCTGCAAAAGCGCGCATCGGACTCTTCTACCAGAGCCCAGAAGCTACTGACCTCTTCCGCAAGGTGAATGAGTTCGGTGAAGAACTCCGCAATAAGCAAATGGCAGGAATGACGCCTTCTGAAGAAGAGATTTCTCAATTCGACGAGATGCGTCAGAATGTTATCGCTAACCCTCTCTGCGTAGGTTTTCTTGAATCTCGTCAGCAACTAGATGAGCTGCTCTCTACGGTGAATCAGTACCTCTGCCTTGCTATAGACATGGGCCGTAGCCCTTCTGATGAAGAGGTGGCAAAGGCGATGGATCAGCAGAACTCGATGAGTTCCTCATGCTGTGGAGGCAGCTGTGGCTGCTCTGATGAGGAGCGTGAAAGCTGTGGCTGCTCCGACGAGAAAGAAGGCTGTGGCTGCTCGCACTAAGACTTTACTTCAAAGTTAATAAACAAAAATAAGCGTTACCTCCTATGTGAGGTCACGCTTATTTCTTTATTCACCGTGCGCATCGAACTTGGGAGAGCTTCACGTAGAGCTTTCCCTCATACATCATACAATATCCACGATGAGGGAAGGCGGGCATAGCCCTGAGTGGTGCATCAAGCTCGGGAGTATCGAAGAGGATGAGCTTTTCTATCGTGATAGGGTAGGCGAGAACGTGCTCGAAGTAACCATTGTAAAAGTTGAGCATTGTGTCCGCTATGGAGGTCTTTTGGGGGACGGCGAGAAGGTGATTCGCGCGTTCGAATCCTGCGCGATCGATGAGTGCTTTTGATTCTTGCAGCTGCCCGATGAAGATGACAGGTGTTTTTGCTAATTCATACCCTTCGCAACGCTCCATTTCACTGAGAATACGAGCATAGGTGAACTGTGTATTTCTGAATACGAGGTCACGCTTGAGAAAGGCTTGATTCGCTACAATAATTTGGCTAAAGGTGATGATGGCCACCATTACGGATATGAGACGCGACGCTCCTTGTGCACGTCCAGTTGGAGAGAGAGACAAGCGCATGTGTAGACTGATGATGATGATGGCGATGATAAAGAAGTAGACGCTAGCACATCGAGTCGCATCGTGACTGATCCCATGGGATAGAATGCGTGTACTATCGATAGCAGGTGCAAGGAAGATGAAGAGCATGAGGAGAAACACTCTTGACCCCAGATGAAGATTCTGCCCCTGACATATCAGAATCGTATGCCTGATCATCAAATAGGCTGTGATGAGAGCGATGATGACGAGAGGGATTAGGTAGTAGCTCTGTAGCATCAGTACCATCCATGAAGCATGGAAATAGGAGCTTTTCACCCCCCAGATCAATAAGCTTAGCAATTCTTGTGGCGACATCGCGGGCATACCATTATACCCACTAGCCGCAGGAATATCGCTGCAGAATATCAGAGCCTTGTGGATGAGAGTGTAGAGAATATAAGCGATGATGAGGCTGCTGATCATGCGCATGATCAGGCGGACAAGCTCTCGGCTAGATGCCCCCTCCAAGCAGCGGTAAGCTAGCAGTGTCAGCATGAGCACCAAAATGACGGCGAGATAGGGCTGGTAGAGTCCGAGACAAAGAATGATAAAAAGACTACTCACAGGGAGAGAGAAGCGACGTAGACGCGCTAGAGCGAAGACACTGAGGCAAGCACACAACTGAGCAAGGGCGAAAGCATCTATTTCGTGAATGAAGGCTATGTGCGTCGCGATGAATGCGGTATTCGTCGTCAGCAGTGCCACCGTGGCATACATGAGAGATCTCTGCTGGATGTGAAAGCACTTCACAATGACATAGCTTGAAGCTGTGATCCAGAAAAGGGAGATAAAGCCAAGCAGCCAAGGAACAGCGATGTATCCTCGCCACTCCATATTGAGCACTTGTACGAAGCGTCCGAGACTTATTTTCCAGATCGCGTCACCTGTCTGCATGATTGAGCCTGCTCCATCCTGTGTGTAGATAGGATTAAAGAAGCTATAGCCGTAGCATAGCATGCCGATGATGAAGCAGCAGATGAGGAGGCGCAGCCACAGGGATCGATCTAAGAGATCGTGTACTCGGAGTTTATGGATGAGGTGTGCTAGCATCGGGCTGGGAGAAGGGGTGGGCTCCAGTATAAGCCTCAGCCTGCTCTGAGGCAAGATCCAATTCAGGGATATAGTACTCAGTCTCAAGCTTCATGATACCCAAGAGCGTGTGAAAAATATGCTCATGACTGACTATCATATCCTTATTCTTAGCGAGTTGAGACATAGACTGCTCGAAATGTGGGTGCAAGGAGTTAAACTCAGGTGAGCTAATGGCAAACATGCCCACATGGCAAGCAGGACTAGCGAGATAGAGGTGTTGCTTATCTCCGAGTGCCCCACGTCCCCATATGCCATTCTCCCCGAGTATCTCTCCATGATCGCTGATGAAGAGGTAGAGATAGGGGCGACCTTCCAGCTGCTGAATCACGCGAGAAATGAAGCGGTCCGTGTAGTGAACCGTGTTATCGTAGGCATTGTTGATAGCGATAGCCTGCGACTTCGGATCGTTGAATGAATCTATTGTGGGAGTGAAGGGGGGATTTTGCTTGTCATAGTGATTAAAAGGTGTATGACTGCCTTCGTTGCAGATGAAGAAGATTTGATTCTCGTTACTTGGTATAGTGCGAAGATGCTGCTTGATATGGTCAGCAGACTCCATGAATTGTCCTTTATTATAATATTGCTTACTAGACTGAGAGGATAGAAGCTTCATGACACGGTCATGTTTGAGCTGCTGGGTGACCTTACGCCCGAAGAAGGAGGTGAGCTTAAAACCATGCTTCACGAAAAGATCGAGTACTGATCCTGTGGAGGCACGCATGTTCATATCCGGCTCCTCGATGGTGCGCCGCGCGTTTGTCAAGATGCAGATATGCGCCTGGCTCGTCTCACTAGCGACAGCAACGCAGCGTGAGAAGTTGATGAGGCGTGTGAGCTCATCTAGCTCAGGAGTTGTCTTGCGACTATATCCGTTGAGGCTCATACGATCGGCACGTAGGCTCTCTCCTACATGCAGGATGACGATGATACCTTCTTTTCCTGTGATAAGAGGCATGGAACTTGCCTTAGCGCTAGGTGAGTCGAGGCGTTCTACCTCTGTGAGCGTTGCTATATTATGAGAAACAGCTTCTTTAGTCGCGCCAATGAGCTGAGCCGTCTCATCTAGAGGCCATTTACCCGCATCCTGCTGCTGTGGAAGGGTTGAGATAAGGCTAGCGATGGAGCAGAGAAGCAAGCCATGGAAGAGTAATGCTCCACGGTGAATTGGTCTGAATATCTTAAATTGAATAAATACCAAGAGGGAGAGCAGGGCAATAATTCCTAATGTTGACAATATGCTCGTCGTGTTAATATAAGCCTGCGCATCATCGGGGGATGTCTCTAATATCTCGGCGATGATGAGTGAGTTGAGAGTAGATCCATACTGGCTGTAGATGAAGATCTCCAGCATGCCAAAGAAGAGTATAAGCGACCAGAAGATCATCGCCCACTTTTGCAAAATAGCCCAGAGTATCGCGAGTACACCTGCGCACATGAGGATATTGGAAACCAGCAGATCAGGGTAGGCGAAGTGAGAGATATTCGCCAGCACGTTGTAGAGCCACCCGAGACCTAGAATGACGAAGAAGCGACCAGTGTGTAGGTAGAAATGAACCTTCCGCTTCCTTCCTAAGTAACAGGTCAGAAGGAGGGCTGGGATGAAGAAGCAGAAGGCGTAGTAAAATCCCTCTTCATGACTCCATCCATTCGACCAAGAGGCTAGTGGAAAAGCCGCAATGATTAGTAAGATAAGTGCGCAGAGGCTGCTGATAGAAAGTGGAAAACGCCCCTGTTTTGAAGAGTCAGTCAAATGGCTGGGCGAAGAGCTGGGAGGAGTAGGCATTTCTAATAAGGCAGTCTGACGGGAGGGACTGTTATTCTGGAGATTGACTATCTGGGAAGACGCTTTCTTGTTCTCGCAGGTATTTGATCTCCTTTTTGAGAACTTGACCGACTCGATGCTTGCTCAGATAGATCTGTGCGGTGCTGACACCCAGCTTCGACTTCACCTCTTTCGTAGAGAAGCCGCGGAGGACATGATAGTCAAAGATCTGGAACTGACTAGCGGATACCTTCATCTTCACACGATCGACAGCGGCTTTCATCAGATTTGCCTGCCATTCTTCATCCCATATCTGGTCGAAGTTCACGTTAGAGTTATCCTCTTGGTTCTCAATAGGATTGAAGTCATCTTCATCCGAGCTGCTCGAACTCATGGCGATGGGTTCTTTCTGACGGGCGCGGAGACGATCATTGATACGCCAGCGCGTGATATTCCAGAGCCATGATTTAAATGAACCACGCTCTGGGTCATAGGAGTTCTTCCTACTCTGCTTAGCTACTGTGAGGATTGTTTCTTGCACGACATCCCAAGCCTCTTGCTCTTGAAGACCTGTTTTTAGAGCTGCTCCATAGATTAATCTCCAGTATGTGCGGTAAAAGTCATCCCAGCTGCGTTGATCCTGCCAGTCCTGCAGGCGCAAGATAAGACTCTGCCGTGTTTTATCAGCGAGTTTCTCTATTTCTGGGTTCAGTGGGGGTACCACATGGGTGGATTTATTAGGGTGCATAAGTAAGAGTGTGTTTGACTATACTAGCAAACAAAATCACCATGTGCAAGGCAGTATTATCGAATTTTTCATCCCATGAATTTTTTTCTTGTCATCTGGGACTATGGTAGCTAAGCAACCAAGTAGTTTGGTTGATTTCAATTTTTGATTATGTATGTAATATGGACAGAGGCGAATACGACCATTCATTTCGCGTATTTCACCTGTATTGGGATCGTAGTAGGGGTGCGAAATGATGCTAGTATCGCAAAATTCTTGCATGATCCACAATTTCTGAGGATAGTGAGCATGAGCTTCGTCTATACGAGTTGCCCATTCCTGCGCCGAAAGGTCATGTCCAATATGGACTCCACGTGCTCCCCATGCTCGCTCATCAAATCCCGATATCTTCAATACGAGACGACGCTCGCGCTGGCTTAAAGATGCTAAATCGCGCCAATGATTAATCTGTAGCCAAGGTAGACTCGCATGAGGAGGCATAGGGGTAGGATCCATGATCCAGCTGCGAGGGATGAGTGAGATAAGCCTCTCTCGATGATTTGCTCGCAGATGCGTTTTCCACCACCACTGTAGACCAGGGAGGTGGAAGAGGGCGAGCCACGCCTTCTCTTCCAGATGGGCAAGGGGAGGCGCATCCATGCAAAGCTCACGTTGCCCCCATCTCTCAATAAGAGCACGCGCTGCAGGTATATTCTCCGCATCAAAGAGCTCAAAGAAGCGGTAAAGGCAGGGTGTCTCACGCTCGGTATCTAACTGCTCTGCGTTTATGTACTGGTAGAGATTCTCTCCCAGTTGAGAGATGAGATACTTCATCTCTGGTCTGTAGTCTGCTGACTCATCGGATACGGCAAAGAGTGCGCCATCGGGGTATATCTCGCGCAGTCCATCGATGACACCTTGAGCTCCCCCGAGGAGATGTTCTGAGAAGCCTGCCTGAGCATAGAGCTGATGGAGGAAGTGGAGAACACCGAGTCCACCTGGAACGCTGTCTATCTCGGTGAGGCTGAGTCTATCATCACACCAGAGTAGATCTGGACGGATGATGCGAGGTAGTGGTGTGTCCGAGGCTCTTTGATGCTGCGCTCGGACGAGCCAATCAGGCTTGCCAGCGTCGAGGTTATCTGCCAGCCAAGGGAACTGCTTTTTCTGAGCACTGAGTTGGTAGAGCTGCTGGCAGCTTGCTTGGAAGGCATGAAGAGTTGCTCCTAGTCGCTGGAGCTCGCGCACGATCCCTTTCGGCAAGTGAAGAGGGCGCGGTGAGAGATAAAAAGGGATTGCCTCATCTCTAAAGAGTCGTTGAGAGGAAAAGGCTTCCTTCGCTTGATTCCACGCTAGCATGTGAAAAGATAATATCGTGTTTCTTCCATGAGTGTAAAGATTAAAGTGAATCTACACTTCTTCAACTTGTCCACATCTGTCCCAAGGATTTCAAATAAAAAGAATGGGCAGATAGACTCGGTGTGTCATGAATAGAAAGTGCTATTTTTACCTTTGAGTACCATTTGCTCTATTTCATCTGGCTGCATCATCTCCTCTAATGAGCTGTAGAGTACGTCTTTTCGTAGCCTTTCATTTTTATTTTTCTTCTCCAACTCCATTTTTTTGATTAATCCTACTGAAAAAATCCTTGGGACAGGCCTGACAAATGAAAGCTTAAAACTTGCCCAAGAGTTATTGTTTTGGTATACTTTGAGTTGTAAATTATTTTTTCTTACACATGAAACTTCATCTCCCTCACAAATTACGTGCGGCACTCGTTGCAGCAATTCTTTCTGTATCAAACTACTCCCTGCCCGTAGCATGCGCTAAGGGCGTGGCTGAAACACGCGATGAGCTTGAGCACACCACGCTCACTGGGCTCTTTAATAAGACCCCCAGCCAATCGCCCCTTGAATCTGCCTACACGCTTGAGGAAACCACCACTGCGACAGCTGGCATCCTGCACATCACCAAGTATCTTTGGGATGCAAGCAGCCTCACTCTTACACCTGTGGTCTACAATGTCAAGATCACGCCACTGGGTATGAATACTGATGCCTCCTTCAACTGGGTGGAGGACGCGACCACTGGGCAGCTCACGCTGGAGAGACAAAACCCTAATGATGGTACAGACGATGTGCTCAGTAGCAGCGATTACGTAGTGCGTGTTACCGATGCTGACAAGGACATCACCCGCCATTTCGTGGGGATTAACCATGAAGTGATCGAAACAGGAAGCACAGGTACGATTAAAGCCGAAGCCTTTGGCGGAGCACTTTCGCATACGGATGTAAATTTAACCGACTTCGACATCACCGGGCATTTCATCGGCAACTCTGCCACTGCCACTGCCACTGCCGATGCCACTGCCGATGCCGATGCCGATGTCAATGGTGGGGCAATCTACAGCACGGCAGCAATTGGCAGCATCACAGGCGACTTTATCGGCAACTCTGCCACTGCCACTGCCACTGCCACTGCCGATGCCACTGCCACTGCCTATGCCTATGCCTAT
>CAYJML010000015.1:0-53636 GCA_964371515.1 uncultured Akkermansia sp. | reverse complement strand
AGCTCAGTGATGCGCTCACCCTCGGTGCTGGAGATTCACTCACCCTACAAGCGGGACAGAGCCTCTACGTCACCATGACAGGCAGCCTGCTTGTCGAAAGTGGCAGCAGTGCCAGCATCAATATTGAGAGCGTGCTGCCTCGCAGTGCCGAGTGGACCTCTGAGGCCTTCATCACATGGCAGACCGGAGCTGACATACTCAGCGCAGACGCGCTGGCAGCTATTCTACTGATCAACGGAAGCAGCTTGGAGGATCTAGGGCTCTACCTCAGCTTGGTTAATAACAGCTTCGCGATTACCAACACCAAGCCCGCACCCGATAGCTACACACAACTCAGCAGCCAGGGTAACGGCGGTGCAGGTGGTGAGCTACTCGATGAGCTCATCCAGCAGGGCAAGACACCCAGCACCGACATCCAAAATGTTCTCGCCACCCTCGATGACATCTTCAAAGATAGCGAAACCGGCAATGCCGAAAGCGATCGCCTCCTCGCCGCCGTCGCAGGGGCAGGAGTCACCAGCCTCGGCTCTGCTGCACTGAGCAACATCGAAGGGCAACTCACACGCATGCGCAACCGCGCAGCTGGCCTCATCCCCGCAGGAGAGAGCCAGTTCTGGATATCAGCCGAAGCAGGACGAAACGAGCTCTCAGGTGCGGGCACTGCTGCAGGGCACAACATCAACAACTGGGGCGGCAGCGTAGGGGCAGACTGGGGGGTGGCAGAGCACTGCAGCCTCGGCTTCGCCTTCACCGCCCTCTACGGCGATCTCAACGCCAGCAGTGTCGACAGTGCAAGCGGAGAGCTCGACAGCTACTACCTCAGCCTCACTACCCAGCATCAGAGCGGCAAGTGGTCACACCAAGCAGCCATCAGCTGGGGACTCATGGATGCGAGCCTCGATCGTCATATCAGCCATGCGAATGGCAGCTACTCCACCTCAGCAGAGACCGATGGCTACAGCTATGGAGTCATGTATGAGCTGGGTTATGACATCAAGCTCAGTGAGAGCAGCACGCTGACCCCCATCTTCAATGCTGCCCTTATCCACAGCTATCTTGATGGCTACACCGAGACAGGCAGTGACGCGGCACTGCGCGTGGACGCGCAGGATAACACCATCGCCACCTTTGGCATCGGAGCACGCGTGGCAAGTAAGCTCGACTTTGGTCTACAAGTAGGTGCACGCGCCCTCTTCAAGGCGGATGCAGGAGATCGCACGCAGCAGGCAGATGTCAGCATCGCCAGCGTCAGTGGCAGCAGCGCACGCATCGAAGGCACAGAGGCAGGCTCCTTCGGAGTCGAGCTCGGCATAGGTGCAAGCATGCCCGTGAGTGATAGCTCCGCGCTCTTCCTCGATACCTCGGTAGAGATGAGAGAGAAGCAGCAGGACTACAGAGCAAGCGTTGGCTATAAGCTGGACTTCTAATAACAGAGACGCTATCACACATCATTCCATCCTCGCTCCCCACCATAGGAGCGAGGATTTTTCTAGCAGCACTCCGATCCATGCGGGCGAGCCTCAACTTGACAGATAAATGGTGATGAGGTAATATGCATCATGCATCGATTAATCACGTGTTTGTTAACTTTTTTCTGCCTGAGCACGGCTGTACTTGAAGCTGAGAGTGTGAAGAGGGCAGAGTCCTATGATGAGGTGGTGAAGCGTAATGCGAGCCTTGCTGATGGCAAGAGGCTACGCCAGCTTATGCAGGGGGAAAAGCCGCTTTACTGGTATTTTCTTGGTGATAGTATCACTCAGGGTGCTCTGCATGTGAAAGGTCACAAGTGCTTTGTCCAGCATTGTGAAGAGATGATACGCTGGGAGAGTCAGCAGTCTCGTAGGAAGCGAGACTGCGTGGTGAACAGTGGTGTGAGCGGGGACACTCTAGCTGCCTATGAGAAGGAGGCTAGCCTGCGTATACATCATCCAGAAGCTGACGTGGTATTGATCAACTATGGTGTCAATGACGTGCGCTCGGGTATCGCTATCGCTCACTTTGAAGAGCAGATGAAGCGTCTTATTGCGCAAGTACGCGAGTCTGGGGCTATCCCTGTTTTGCAGGTACCTAGCCCTGTGAGAGGGATGAAGGAGAGAGATGAGAAGTTTCGTGACGTCATACGTCAGCTAGCCCAACAGCAACATTGCCTTTTGGTAGATCACCCCCTCTTCTGGAAGGAGCGAAGTGAGAGGCATGAGTCTCTTCCATCGCTATGGATGAATGATGCATTACATCCCAATTATCTCGGGCACCGCGCCATGGCGCAAGCTATCTCTGAGAGTCTCCAGCTCGTAGGAAAGCATAGTGCGACGATGAAGCTTCCTTTAAAGTAAAATTCCCACATCATCTATGCCTCTATCTACTCTAGCCGCATCAGTACTGGAATCCACTTATAGGCTGCGTGACAGCTGCTCTAGCTTGCGCTTCTCAGCTCCAGTAGCCTATACGTATAATTCTCTTGCCTATGCTATCACAGGTTATGAAGCTTATGTAGAACGCTATGTTACCGCCCCCGTCGAAGTGCTCTACCTCGGGATGAACCCTGGTCCCTTCGGTATGGCACAGACAGGTGTGCCCTTCGGAGAAGTTGGAGCGGTGAGTGGCTGGCTGGGGCTACATGCGCTGATAGGGCAGCCGCATCCCATGCACCCGAAGCGTCCCATTGAGGGCTTCTCCTGCCCTCGTACGGAGGTGAGTGGGCGCAGGCTTTGGGGGCTTTTCGAAGAACTCTATGGCAGTGCGGAGTGCTTCTTTCAACAATGCTTTGTTGCAAATTTCATCCCCCTAATCTGGATGACGAAGTCAGGAGCTAATATCACACCGGACAAGCTTCCGCGTGATGAACGCGAGCGTGTGGAGACTCTATGCCATGAGCATCTAGTTGAGCTGATCCGTATTCTCCAGCCACGCTGCCTCATCGGTGTGGGAGCATATGCACTCAAGCAGCTAGAGAAGGCAGCATCCCAACTCGATGGAGATGAATATACACTAGGGACAATCTTACACCCCAGTCCTGCTAGCCCCATAGCAAACAAGCACTGGCCGGCACGCCCTAAGGAGCAAATCGCGGAGATCTTCTCACGGGCAGGTCTGGCACTTAGAGTAAGCCCGTCACTTCACCCGTGAGTTTGAAGTGAAGCTTGGCTAGTTCTTCAAGCTTTGCGACTCCGTATTGGGCGACGATTTTTTTCCCAGCTTTCACGACATGCGGGGCGCAGCCGAGAGGCAAGGTTTCAGCAGCCTGCTCTGAAGCATCGCGCATCCATGCGGTGAAGCGCGCGCGCGCCAAGATGGATGCGGCGGCGACAGCGATGTCACTTTCTGCCTTTGTTCTCTGTTCGAGTTTAATAGGAATCTTTCGTGCTCCGAGGGCTCGCTTGAGCACCCACTCATTGGCGAACTGGTCACTGAGAGCACGAGGACAGCTTGGGACTTGCTCATGAAGGCTCGCGATGACGCGTGCGTGTCCCCATGCGAGAAGTCGGTTTAAGTTGCCAATCTCTGCATACATTTCATTATACCTCTTAGGACCGATGCAGACGACTTCGTAAGCGATGTTCGGGATGGCTCGTATGGCGGCAGCTATCTTCTGCATCTGAGCATCACTCTTGATAGACTTGCTATCACGGCAGCCTATTTTTTTTAGCTCCCACACCATGTCATGATCAGCGTAGACACCCGCTATAACGAGCGGACCGAAGTAGTCACCCTTACCACTTTCATCAATCCCAAAGTGTGGATCACTCTCAGAATTCCCACCCTTTGTTGCGATGCTACTATCCATCTCTGGGAGCTCTGTGCCGACAAATGAGGGAATTCCGGTCACTTTCGGTTCTAAAAAGAACTCGACGAACTCATCTGTCCCTGAACCTTGGATAAGAAGTTTAGATCGCTTACTGTAATATGTTACTGTAACTTTTTGTTTTACAAAGCAATATGATGAGTGTTCTCGTTTGCTGGGCTCAAAGCTCGGATCATTTTCAAGTAAGTCTTTGAGCTTGAGTGATTCTTCTTCTGTTAGAACGATGGTGAATTGAGATCTCATTGATGGCTCTAGCTTGACGAAAGTTTAAATAGAGGTCAATGATAAAGTTTCTTTTTTTCTGTATGTCGTTTAGTGTCAGAGAAAAAAACTTTGACATTTTTAAAAATAGATAGAGACAAACGCTTAAAAAAGGAGTATATCTTATGAAGCGTAAGCAAACAGCGCACCCCAATCATATGTCAACAACATTAACTAAACGTGATCTTATCAATCGCATCAGTTCCGAAAGCCCTGCGGATCTTACCCAGGGAGAAGTACATGATGTGATTCAGCGCGCAATTGATATCATCGCCGAGACCCTAAGCAATGGGGATCGCGTGGTTTTGCGTAATTTTGGCACCCTCCATGTCAAGGAAGTTAAGGCTAAGGTAGGCCGTAACCCAAAGAACCCTGGTAAGGATGTTCCCATTCCTGCTCGCAAGGTGGTGAAATTCAAGGTAGGTAAAGAGCTCAAAGAGAGTGTTGCTAACCTGTCGTAATCATACTCATCAACTTTTTTTTCAGACGGAGTCTTCTCACGAAGACTCCGTTCTTTTGTGTACTTTTACTAGGGAAGGATAAAAAAACCTCCGAGCGCGCGGACGCACTCGGAGGGGTAGAACTTGTCTGAGTCGTGAGCTATCCTTTATTAGAAGCCGAACTCGTCATCGCCTGCTTCATCATCAGCGAAGCTGTCATCATCGCTGGATTCTTCTTCGGCTGGGGCTTCCTCAACTGGAGCTGGAGCTGGTGTCGCTGCTGGTGCTGGAGAAGCCTTCTTCGCGACCGGTGCTGCTTGCACGATAGGTGCAGGAGCGGAGATGAGATGCTGAGGGGAATTCAGACCTGCTCCTTGGCGCGAAGCAAGGCGGAAATCATCCATACCCGCTGCAGAAAGGCTTTCTAAGATAGCGCGGCTGAGATCCGCACGCTTGTCCTCTGAGCAGACGTAGAGTTTGTAGTTACCTGCGTTAGGCATATCCCATGCTGGCTTTGAGCCCTGTGGAACGAGGATACCTACGACATTCCCCTTTGCGTCGGTACAGATAGCCCATGCAGTGAAGCTGGGGCTGTTGCGCTTCTGTACCGTGACGTAGTACTGAGGATAGATGTAGGAGAATGGCTTGAGCTCAGAGTTTTTCATCCACTCGGAGAGGGCGCGGCGCGCGCGGTCAGGAAGAGCTCCCATCTCAAGGCAGTCACGATTAGCAGGGCTAGCCTGATCATTGTAGCTGAATACGGAGAGACCTTGTTCTTTAACTTGAGTAGCAGCACGCTTAGGGCTCATACTGCTTGAGCAGGAAACGAGACCAGCAAGGGAGCAACTAATACCAAGGGCTAAACCGACGACGCGTATAGAGGAGAAAGTGTTCATATGGTTATCTTCTCTATTCTATACAAAGATACGGTGAGTTGACAAGAAAAAAACCTAGCTTTAGTTAAAAAAATGTTTTACTCTTCTGCTGCCTCATGCGAGCTCTCAGCGCGCTGTGCCTCAGATAGTATATCCTCCGGTATCTGCTTACTGGGAGTAACACCCAGTTGTCTAAGCTGGTCGAGGCGGTGGGTGATATTCCCACGTCCTGTTGCGAGTAGTTTGTAGGCATCATCGTAGTGGCTTTTTACCTTCGCGAGGCTCTTGTCAATCTGTGCGAAGCAGTTAATGAGGGTGATAAACTTGTGGTAGATTTCAGCGCATTCCTTCACAATGTGTTCGAGGTTTTTGTTCTGACGCTCGCGCTGCCAGAGATAGTAGCAGAGCTTCACCGACATGAGTAGATTGGTAGGGCTGGCAAGTAAGATATGCTGCCGCTGTGCTTCTTCGAGTAGCTCAGGAGCTGCCTGTAGAGCCTCGATATGAGCGCCCTCATTAGGGATAAATAAGAGGACGTAGGGAAAGGAATCGGGGACAACTGTGGGGTAGTTCTTCGCGGCGAGCTCTTTGATATGTCCGCGCACGGACTGGAGGTGGAGCTTTAACTGTTGCTCTCGCTCGTCGTCATCATACGAGTTTACTAAGCGTGTGTAGGCGGTGAGCGATACCTTGGCATCGATGATGAGTCGTTGACCCTGTGGGTAGCTAAGTATGAGATCGGGGCGTAGATTGTCGCCTTTTGCGTTCTTGAAGTTGCACTGGGTGTCATATTCTACCCCCTTGCGTAGACCGGCATGGCTGAGGATGCTTTCTAGTATCATCTCTCCCCAGTCGCCTTGGAGCTTAGAGTTGCCTCGCAGGGCGCGTGTGAGTTCTACGGCGTCAGCTCCTATCTTGTCTGCCTTTTCCATGAAGTGACGTGTGAGCTCCTCCATGACAGTCTTGTTCTTCTCACCTGCTAGGCGGTTCTTTGTCATGTGATCATCCAGCTGCTCGAGACGCTCGCGTAGGGGGGCGAGAAGTAGATGGAGCTGTTCTTTGTTCTGATCACGGAGTTCGTGACTCTTTTGCTGAAGCTCTTCTACGGCAAGTATCTTGAACTGCTGGCGCATCTGCTCATGATTCTCAAGAAGCTCCTTGTAGCGTGTATCAAGGCTCTCTTGCATCAGAGTGCTCTCGCGCAGGAGTAGCTGTTGATGCTGGAGCTCGTCCTTGTGGGTGAGTTTCTGCTTACTGAGCTTTTGTGAATAATAGAGCGTGGCGAGGCATCCCCCTGTCAGGAAGGTGAGTGTGGGGAGGATATAGTCGTGTGCATTCATGTAAGATGATGAGGGGTTAAGCGCGTAGCTGTGCTTCAAAGCTGCGTAGCTGGATGGCTTCAAAGAGATGGTCATCACTGATCGTCTTGCTGGCTGCTAGGTCTGCGATGGTGCGCGCTACTCGCAGGATGCGATCAAAGGCGCGTGCAGAAAGACCGAATTGCTCGCAGGCTTGGAGGAGAAGCTGCTTCTGCGTCTCACTCAGCACGATGATGTCTCTGAGCTGCTTGCTGCCTAGCTGCGCATTTCTCTTGATACTCGTGCGTGGCATGCTGGCATAACGTTGCACCTGCCTATCGCGAGCCATTAGCACGCGTTCGCGTATGCGATCACTAGGCTCACCATCGGGGCGAGATAGGAGATCGGCTGGAGGGACGGCGGGGACTTCGATGAGGATGTCAAAGCGGTCGAGTAGTGGACCTGAGATCTTTTTCCTATAACGAGTCACATCCGCTGGACTGCAGCGACAGCGATGTCTTGAATCACCGAGGTAGCCGCATGGGCAGGGGTTCATCGCCGCGAGGAGCATGAAGTCACAGGGGAAGTCCATCGTGCCCGAGGCTCGCGAGATGGTGATGCTTCCGTTCTCCAGAGGCTGACGCAGGGTCTCTAGGACACGTCGTCCGAACTCAGGGAGCTCATCTAGGAAGAGTACTCCATGGTGGGCGAGCGATATCTCACCAGGTGTGATCTGATTACCACCGCCCATGAGACCGACATCGGAGATGGTGTGGTGAGGGGAACGGAAGGGGCGATGATGGAGTAATCTGTCTCCTGCAAGTAATCCACAGACAGAGTGAATCTTGCTCGCTTCAAGTCTCTCTTCGTCAGAGAGGGGTGGTAGAATACTGGGTAGCCTTGAGGCAAGCATACTCTTGCCACTACCGGGGCTACCGCAGAAGAGGATGTTGTGCCCACCTGCGGCTGCTATTTCCAAGGCGCGACGCGCATAGAGCTGCCCCTTGACCTCGGAAAAGTCCTTGTCGCTATGCATGCTTGCGACGACGGCTTGAGTTGTGTAGGGGAGGAGCTTTTCGCGATGGAGGAGGGTGTCCCATGCTTCTGCTAGGTGGCGGACTGGATAGACAGCAATACCTGTTACCATGGCGGCCTCATGTGCATTTTCTGGAGAGACCATGAGGTAGGGTCTTCCGCTGTCACGCGCAGCGAGTGCAAGTGAGAGGATGCCCTTTACTCCACGAACAGTCCCATCGAGTGCCAGTTCTCCAACGAGGCACCACTCATCGAGCTTGTCGGGGATCTGACGTTGGAAAGGTTTGGGGATATCTTCTTGGTTCTGCAAAACGGCCATTTCAATGGCTAGCGCGATGGGGAGGTCAAAGCCTGGACCTTGCTTCCTCACATCTGCAGGAGCGAGATTCACCGTCACAACCATGCTGGTAGGGCGTAGGAACTGACTATTGGCAATAGCCGAGCTCACACGCTGGATGCTCTCCTTTACCGCGGTGTCTGGTAAGCCAACGATAGAGATACGTCCCGTGTCCTGTACCTGAAAGGCGTCTACTTCTACATCAACTTCATATCCATCTATGCCTAAGATAGCTGCAGAGTGTAGGCGTGTGATCATGAGATAGCGAGGAATGAGAAGTAGTGCTTAGCAGCCTATTGCCTGACGGAAGTAGACGATAGCATGCTCTATCCCCTCACTGAGGGGGATGCGTGGTGCCCAGTCAAGATGCTGCTTAGCGCGCGTGATATCTGGACGACGCAGAGCTGGGTCATCCTGAGGGAGTGGTAGGAAAACGAGCTTGCTCTTGCTAGGGATGCGCTCTAGTACAAGTTCTGCAAGCTCGCGTATAGTGAACTCTTCGGGGTTGCCTAGATTCACAGGACCTGTGAAGTCTACAGGGCTAGCCATCATGCGCAGCATCCCCTCAATGAGGTCGTCAATGTACTGGAAAGATCGAGTTTGTTGTCCATCGCCTTGGATGGTGATATCTTCTCCGCGCAGAGCCTGGCAGATGAAGTTCGAGACAACTCGCCCATCCTTGGGGTTCATGAGAGGACCATAGGTGTTAAAGATGCGAATGACCTTGATATCCACCCCCTCATGGCGATGATAGTCGAACATAAGGCTCTCGGCACAGCGTTTCCCCTCATCATAGCAAGCACGAATACCGATAGGATTCACAGCTCCACGGTAGCTCTCGACCTGAGGATGAACCTCGGGATCACCGTAAACCTCAGAGGTAGAGCTTAACATGATGCGTGCACCATGGGATTTTGCCAGATCAAGCATGTTAAGTGTGCCTAGCACACAGGTTTTTGTCGTGAAAATAGAGCGGTTCCCCTGATAGAAAGGGGGGGAGGCTGGGCAGGCGAGGTGATAGATCTCATCATAGCGGTGCGTGCCCTCGGTATAAGGTTCGATGACATCGTGCTCGATGAAGCGGAATTGAGCAAGATCGAGCAGTTCGCGCACATTATCCAGTGAGCCAGTGTAGTTGTTATCAAGGCAGGTCACATCTGCACCTTCTGCGATGAGTCGGTGACAGAGATTCGAACCGACAAAGCCTGTGCCACCAGTAACAAGAATCTTTTTCATACTTGCCATCATAGTACTCGTTCACATGTCGCAAAGCAAGATAAATCTACTCTTGTCACTCATCATGAGCTATGGTAGGATACAGCCCATGGGCATGCTACATGAATGGCATAGTCCCTGACCATTTACATACGATATACACACCATGTCCACACCTCAGCTCACGCCCGACTTCATCCGCGCTACTCTCACTACTGTGAAATACCCCGGCTTTAGCCGCGATATTGTCTCCTTCGGTCTGGTGAAGGATATCAGCATTACGGATGAAGGGCATGTCACTATACAACTTCTCATTGAGAGTAAGAATGCTGATGTGCCTCGATACATCTATGAAGGTGTGATGGGAGTGGTGAAAGAAATACCTGGTGTCACAGGCATCGACGTGAATATAGACCACCATGCGCCTCAAGCACAGCAGGCGTCCAATGATGACCCCGCTGCTTGGAAATCCAGTATCCCTGGTGTGAAGCATGTGATTGCTATTGCGAGTGGTAAAGGGGGAGTTGGCAAAAGTACCGTTTCTGCGAACCTTGCCGTAGCTCTTTCTAAGTTAGGCTACCGTACAGGTCTGCTAGATCTGGATATCTATGGACCATCCATGGCTCTCATGTTTAACACAAAGGAGCGTCCCGGTTGTACCGAGAAGGAGGAGTTTTTACCTGTTGAAGCTCACGGTGTGAAGCTCCTATCTATGGGACTGCTTATAGAAGAAGACTCCCCTGTAGCCGTACGAGGCCCTCTTGCTACTCGCTACGTACAGCAGTTCCTGCGTAACACTGACTGGGGCGGTCTTGACTACCTCATTCTGGATCTGCCACCGGGTACTGGCGATATTCAGCTCACTATTGTGCAGACAGCAGAGTTAGCAGGAGCAGTCATCGTGACAACACCACAAGAGGTGGCATTGATCGATGCACGTAAAGCCGTGGGGCTCTTCCAGCGCGTTGAGACCCCCATCCTTGGACTCATCGAGAATATGAGCTACTTTGTCTGCCCCAGCGATGACAAGGTGTATCACATCTTCGGTCAGGGAGGTGGTGAAAAGGAAGCGGCTACCCTCGGTGTTCCTCTGCTTGGAAAAATCCCTCTCGATATCAGCACGCGCGAAGGCGGTGACCAGGGTGCTCCTGTGGCTACTCTGCCAGCCGATGAACACTACATCTCCGCGGCCTTCCGCTCCGTAGCACAAGCTCTCGTGGCTCAGCTTGAGCAGTAAGTGCCCGTAGCCTCTCGGCAGTCCTAGTGTCATGGATATCATCGTGCAAGCCCTCATGGCAGCTCTGCCTGTGTATCTCTTCTTTTCTCTAGGATACTGGCTGCGCAAGCGTGGCTCTATCCTCATTGAGGAAGAAGGGGTTCTCATGCGACTGGCGATGGATGTAGGCTATCCCTGTCTGATCTTTTATAATATTATCCACTATATAGGGGTCAAGGGTGATGCACTCATTGCGACTCCCAGCTTTGTTCTTCAAGCAATAGGAAGCGGTTTCCTCGAGATGCTGATAGGCGTTATTGCTGCCTATCTCATTGCCCGCGTGCTGAGGATGAAGATTGGCACTGGTCTGCGTACCTTTGTCGTGACGGCGGGGGTGCAGAACTATGTGTTCTTTGTTGTACCAGTCGTCATGATGCTTTCACGAGGAGCTGATGACCCATCACTGGGCGTGCTGTTCATTCACAATGTTGGCAGCGAGCTCTTTGTCTGGACGCTGGCTATCTTTTTCATGAGCGGGCAGCGCGACAGCCTGCGATTAAGTGCGCTGATGCGAGGCCCCCTCATCGCTGTCATCGTCTCTCTCATCATTGTGTGGACGGGGCTCGTTCCTTACATAGCGCATCCTCCCATTATGCGATTTGCAGAGATGGTAGGATCTATAGCAACACCGCTGACACTCGCATTATGTGGATGTTTCATCTTCGAGCTTACAAAGCGTTCGGAGTGGAATTACTCTATCATGGGTGCGGGCGTATTCGCTCGACTCATCGTCACGCCTATCTTGATACTTCTGGTTGCATGGGCTCTACCATTCGACCCATTGATTAAGCGTATTATGGTCATCCAAGCTTCTATCCCCAGCGCTGTCGTCGCGGTGATGATTGCTCGTCGCTTCGGTGGTATCCCAGAGGTGGGAACACAGATTGTTCTTGCAACGACTATCTGCAGTATCCTAACCTTTCCCCTATGGATGATACTAGGGGATCTCTATATTGTACCTATTTTCCCCTGAAAACACGCTCAAATCTCCATTTGAAACTTGACCTAGCGGTTCGTGTCATCTAATATGCTTCCTGTGAATATGCTCTCCCTACGTCTGGCAATATCCCTCATTGCTACCACTTTTCTTGTAAGCTGCGAGTCAGAAACTCATCGTGATCAAACGCTTCAGCTCATGATGGAGCAGAACAAAAAGCTCAGTGAAAGCATTACCACGATGGAGCTCGCTGTGACGCGTGCAGGGGATATCGATCCGACCCTTGAAGCGCAGATACAGACAGTGGAGCATGCACTCACGCAGAAGATTCGCGAGCTCACCGCTCTCCAGACTAAGAATAATCAGGATAAGATACGCCTCATGGAGCTAGAGCAGCGCATGGGGATCTTTGAAGCTGAGTTTCGAGGTATACAGCAAGAAGCAGTAGATCAAGCTAATACACGCTAAGAGTATCACCGACACACTTTTTTTATTATGCAGCTCACCCCTCCCACTCGCGAATCAGAAGACCCTATATCCGACACCGAGGTCACCTCTTCTCTCACAGAACAGTCTCCCGACGTTCTCACAGAGCAAGAGGGCGAGATGCCACAGCCGAAAAGATTCTCATGGAAGAGTCTCACGCTCGATAGCTTTCTTGTCATCATCACCTTCGGTATTCTTGGAGGAGGTGCCTATTATCTCCAAAAGGAACTACAGCATTACTACATCCCTAGCCCGCTAGAGCAGGAGCAGGCTCGTAGTGACGAGCTCTTTAAACGCATCGAAGAGCTACAACAGCCAGCTTATATAGCCGATGAGAATATACGCTTGCGGCAGAAACTCGAAGGTCTGCAGCGTGAGCAGGCTCAGCTAGATAAGTCACTTAGTGCAGCTCACCGAGAACGCGATGGATACCAAGAACGTATCATCGCTCAGCAGAAAGCACTCTTACGAGCCCTGAGTGACGCAAAGCGTCTAGCCAAGCAACAGATAGGAGCGGGTTTGCGCATAGGCACACTCACTACACTGGATGGGCGAGTTTTTAATGACTGCCGTATCCGCCGCATCGTGGGACAGAGTCTCGTTATCAGTCATAGTGCGGGACAAGCGCCCTTCAATATCGACAGTCTTTCTCCCGATTCTCTCCCACGCCTTGTACGCTTCGCTCTTGGGATGGAAAACCTGATGGAGACCAGTGATCTGCTCCCTAATAAATCTGCTACGTCAAGCAATGCTCAGGCAGATGTTACACCCATACGTCGTGCGAATCTCAGTCTTCCGAAACCACCAGCTCCTGTGATCGATACAGCCCCTGTTGCGCCCGCGCGTAACAGCCAGCCTAGTACACCTGCGGGTGATCGTTGGGTAGCTCCCACAGGTGATCTTCCCTTTTAAGTAGTGATTTTTCAAATCTTGAGGAGGTGATATGCTTGACGCTGGGGTGCTCTCATGATACCCTCTGATCATGTCTAGCATCGACTTGAGAGAGGAAATCCTCGCCCTTAAAAAGCAGCGCAATGCCGTCATTCTCGCACATAGCTATCAGCGAGGTGAGATCCAAGATCTAGCCGATTTTGTAGGCGACTCCTTAGGACTTGCTCGTCAGGCGCAGGCTACGGATTGTGACGTGATTGTCTTCTGCGGGGTGCACTTCATGGCGGAGACTGCCTGTATTCTTAATCCGAGTAAGACTGTCCTCATCCCTGATGTGAATGCCGCGTGCTCGCTGGAGCAGTCTTGCCCAGCAGATGAACTCGAAGCCTTCTTGCAGCAGCATGCGGAGGAGAATTATTATGTCATCGCTTATGTGAATTGCTCAATAGGGGTGAAAGCACTTGCTGATGTGATCGTTACCAGCGGAAATGCTCGCCAGATCATTGCCGCGGCTCCTCAGGATAGAAAACTACTCTTTGTTCCGGATGAGAACCTAGGTGCATGGACAGCTCATCAGTGTGGGCGCGAAATGACTCTCTGGAAGGGGCACTGTCATGTGCACCAGCAATTCACTCAAGAACAAGTACTCAATCTTCGTGCGCAGTTCCCAGATGCGCAAGTCGTCTGTCATCCTGAGTGTCGTGAGATCATCCGCTTGCTGGCAGACCATATCTGCTCCACGGAGCAGATGATTCCCTATTGCCGAGAATCTAAGGCAGATCGATTCATCATCGTTACTGAATCGGGTATCCTGCACCGTCTTCGTAAGCTTGTTCCAGAAAAGGAGTTCATCGCCATTGACGCTGATAAATGCTCCTGCGCTGAGTGTGAATATATGAAGCTTAATACTCTGGAGAAGCTCCGTAACTGCCTCAGAGATATGAAGCCAGAGGTGCGCATCGAAGAGCAGCTGCGCCAACGCGCGGAACGTTCCCTGCTGCGCATGCTAGAACTTTCCTAAGATCCTACCACTTCGTGAATATCTCTCGCTTCATCGCTAACAAGGATAACTGGCTCTCCATGGAACGCTTCATGGATATTGCCCTATTTGACCAACAAGATGGCTATTATAGTAAGAATGTAAGTGAGATAGGGCGTCAGGGAGACTTCTCCACCTGTGCAACGCAGAGCCGGCTTCTCTCTCGCGCTATCGTGAAGGCATGGCGAGAGGCGTGCCAGTTCTATGATAGAGCACTTCCTATCATCGAGATAGGTGGAGGGACTGGGAACATGATGCTCGATATACGCCGTCAGCTCAGCTTCTGGGAGAAACTGCGCACCCAGTATCATATGGTAGAGAGATCTGATCAACTGCGCTCACTCCAGAAGATGCTGGGTGGAGGCTTCGTGCGCACTCACGATGATATTAATAAAGCACTCAAGGCAACAAAAGGGAGAGCCTTCATTTTCAGCAATGAGTTACCGGATGCCTTTCCGGCACGCCAGTTTGTCTTCCAAGAAGGTGAGTGGTATGAGCTGGGCTTAGCCTCCGTGGATCAGCAATATATACGTCAGGCGTGGAAGCATGAATTACCCGAGTCCAGTGTGTTCGAACGATGGGCTTTCGATGGACAAGTTGTCGAAGTTCATGAGAGCTACCGCGATTGGTTCATCGCGTGGCAAGAAAACTGGAAAGAGGGGCGCATGATTACCATCGACTATGGTGACGTGAATGATACGCTCTATTACCGCCGCTCCCACGGCAGCATGCGCGGGTATAAAGCACATCAGATGATAGAAGTGGAGCGTCTACCCTATCTCGCTGGGAGTTGTGATATCACTTGTGATGTGAACTTTACGGATCTACTCGCACTTGCGACGCGCGCGCAGGGGGATTGTGCTCGCCTCATCGACCAGCATGACTTCCTCATCGATCTCGCTGATCTGTCAGATGCCGCGGATTGCCATCTTATCGCTAAGCCCGGGGCCGGCGATCACTTTAAGGTACTCATCCATGATAGAGCGGAAGCGTAGTTGATTTTTTTCAACTTTGCATTTTCTTTTTCTCAAAATTACGCTATACTTCGCCAGCCCACTGAGTTGAGCTAGTATTTTTCATTATGACTATGGCCATCATTGCCCTGATTATTGGGCTTATTCTTCTCGTATGGAGTGCTGATCGATTTGTCGATGGTGCTGCATCTACTGCCTTTCATCTGGGCATGCCTCCACTGCTTATCGGGATGCTGGTAGTGGGTTTTGGCACGTCTGCGCCAGAGCTGCTTGTATCTGCGCTGGCAGCAGTTGATGGAAGCCCCGGCATGGCACTGGGGAATGCCTATGGCTCAAATATTGCTAACATTGCACTGATTCTCGGTATTACTGCCCTCGTAAGTCCTATTGTGGTGCAGTCTTCTGTGCTGCGTAAGGAGCTACCGATTATAACGATTTTCTCAGCCTTGACCGCTTATCTGATCTTTGATCTCGAGCTGACACGTCTAGATGCTGGTATTCTTCTGACCGTATTCACCGCCTTTATGGGCTGGACTATTTATCATGGGATGAAGGATAAAGGAGATGCTCTGGGCGATGAGATGGAAATTGAAGGTGAAGATGAGGAGAAGCGCATGCCGCTCAAGAGAGGCATCATTTGGTTGCTTATCGGTTTAACGGTGCTCATCGCTAGTTCACGCATCCTAGTCTGGGGAGCTGTAAGCATAGCGGAAGTACTGGGTATTAGTGATATGATGATAGGTCTTACCATCGTAGCTATAGGAACATCTCTCCCTGAGCTAGCCTCTTCAGTCGTAGCTGCCCGCAAGGGGGAGGACGATATAGCTCTCGGCAATGTGCTGGGGTCAAACATCTTTAACACCCTTGGCGTGGTAGGTATAGCGGGGATGATTCAACCCTTCAAGATCCCAGGTGAGACACTCTATCGCGATATGCCTGTCATGGGTGCTCTGACCCTAGCCCTCTTCCTGCTCTGTTATAGCTTCCGAAAAGGGCAGCTGGGGCGTATCACTCGCCCCGAAGGTGTTGTTCTCGTGCTGATCTATGTCGCCTACACAGGCTGGCTTATTCGAGATATGCTAGCCGCATCATGAGCCCGCTGCGGGAGCGGCTGGACTCGTCGACGCTGGCTGGCTCGTAGAGATGCTTGGCTGGACAAGGGGCTTTCTCGTGCGAGGATCGACTTCGACTCCATTGATAATCATGCGCTCGATCTGCTCACCTGACACAGGGTCGGTCTCGATGATGTGTTCTGTGCGCTGCATTTCCCCATTACGAATCTGTACGCTGATGCTGCGACTCGAGGCACGAGTTTGTGAGGCAGGTCGTGGGTTAATCTGACGTGGAGCTGTCGGTAATGCCTGCTGCACTCGAGGAAGGGCTGGATTCACACTAGGGCTTGTAGTGCTAGGTGCTGCTTTCTTATCAAGAGCGAATCGAGTACAGGGGCGGATGATGTGTCCTCCCTGCTTCCCATCACCTTCGAAGAGAAAAAGTGTGTTTAATATCAATACAGCCTGTTCACCCTCCTTCATGGTGAGGATGTCTTCCCTCACTTGATTGGGTTGACCGTAGCTGTCTATCCCGAGACTGATGGAGAAGGTGTCGCCCTTCTGCAGCTTCGGTCTACCGTAGGGAGAGTCGAGTGTGTGGGCGAGATTTTCCACCACTTCAAAAAGAGCGACCATTTCGCCTTGAGGCTTATTGGTATCTTGAACAACATGGGTCATGCCGCGGAAGACCGCACGTAGGGTATCTGCTGAAAGATGCTCGCTATTCGCTTCTAGAGCGGGTGATGTACCGGATGGCTCATCAACGATCTGTGCATGGCAGATGGGATTAAGAAGACAGAAAGGACTCAGGGTGCTTAAGATAAGGGTGGGGATCTTCATATCAGAAATAGGATTGCTCTATGTTCCTGTATTGTAAGCAAACTCCCTCTAGTTGGCAAGTGGGAAGTGCAGCCGGGAGCTCATGATGACAGTATAGTTTCCCCTTACTGAGAGCATGGAGCATAGTGGGCATATGGTGGGCACTCCATTCAGCGAGTGTGGTGAGCCCTATCTGGCTTTCCATCATAGAGTTTGCCCAGCAGATGATGCCGCGTTGTTTTGCTGCGCTTAAGAATCGCTCACAGCCTGTGAAGCCACCGTGGAGGCTGGGTTTGAGGACGAGTCCATGAGGACGCAGTGAATCAAGGCAAGCTTCTATCGAGCTCATGCTATGATAGCCAATGAGACTCTCATCAAGAGCAATGTGCAGCGGGCTGGGGCATATGCTGCTAAGCTTGGTAAGTTCCAGCTTGCAATGAGGCGGTAGAGGCTGCTCGATCCAGCTGACTTGCAGATCTGCTAGCTGATGGAGTCGCCTCGCTGCTTCCTCGATTGTGAAGTTTCCATTTGCGTCGACGCGTATCTCTAGTGAGGGATACTGTTCGCGCGTCTGCTTGATGAAGTGTAGTTCACGCTCCCAGCTGTGACTGCCTACCTTCATTTTAACACATGAGAAGCCAGCATCTAGCCCTTCATGGAGCTCTTGCTCCATCTGCTCGATGCTGTTCATCCAGATGAGATGATGGATGTCGATGCCACATTCACCGCGTGTGAAGGCACTTTCCCAGATAGGCGTCGATGTGCCGACACGTGCACGGAGAAGAGCGCCTTCTAGCGCAACGCGAATAGAGCTCTGATCGATGAAGTCATCTTCTCCTAGCCGCTGTTCGCTCTGAATGTGGTCACATGCCTGCTGGAGCTTCTTCTCATATGAGCTCTCATCACAGTACTCAGGCGAGAGCCCCTTGATAGGGCAAGCTTCTCCATAGCCTAGAGCACCATCTTCTGTCTCGCAGATGATGGTGTAGAGGCTGCGCTGACGGTGCAGACCGCGTGTCGTACGACGCGCAGAGCAGAAGTCAAGCTGCCCCTTCTGCACGCGAAGAGTGAAAGGGGCTGAGAAGGGATGACTCGCTAAGAGTGATGAGGTCATTTAAGGCAGTTTAGGATACTTACTATAGTCAGGTTTGCGCTTTTCTAAGAAGGCCTTTGAGCCTTCATGCGCCTCGTCGCAGAGATAGTAGAGCATCGTGGCATCGCCAGCGAGCTCTTGGATACCTGCCTGACCATCGAGTTCTGCGTTGAGACCTGCCTTGATCATGCGCAGGGCGATGGGGGAGAGTGCCATCATCTCCTCAGCCCATTGGACATATTCGTCTTCGAGTTCGCAGAGAGGGACAACCTTATTCACCAGTCCCATATCAAGAGCTTCTGCTGCATTATACTGTCGGCAGAGGAACCAGATCTCTCGCGTCTTCTTCTGCCCGATACAACGCGCCATATAGGATGAGCCAAATCCCGCATCAAAGCTGCCTACACGTGGGCCGGTCTGACCGAAGATCGCATTCTCCGATGCTAGCGAGATATCACATACCACATGGAGTACATGCCCGCCACCGATGGCGAAGCCGTTCACTGCCGCGATGACAGGCTTCGGAAGGGAGCGTATCTGCTTCTGTACGTCAAGCACACTGAGGCGAGGCACCCCTTCGTCGTCTATATACCCACCGCGTCCCTTGACATTCATGTCGCCACCTGAGCAGAAGGCTGTGTCTCCAGCACCTGTTAAAACGACGACTCCGATATCAGCCATCTCGCGACAGAGGTGCAGGGCGTGGCTCATCTCAGAGGTGGTGAGGGGAGTGAAGGCGTTGCGGTAGCGTTCGCGGTTGATTGTGATGCGAGCGATGCCTCCGTGCTGTTCAAAGAGGATTTCTTTGTATTCCTTAATGGTGGTCCAAGTGCGTGTCATATAATGATGTGCTGTGTGTGTTAGAAATGTGAGAGTTGAAAGAACTGCTTGAAGGCAGCGACGTCATCTTCTGCCTCAGTGATGACTTCGATGATGAGAGGAGCCTGCTGCTGCTCAATGGGGGCGAGTAGGGCGGGGAGGTGCTGCTGCCAGTCTTCTATCGAGTTGATGCGACGATAGTCGTAAGATGTACTGCTTGCCCAGCCCTGAGCTACTAGCTGATGGGAGGCAACGATGAAGGGCTCGCTCTCATCGATAATGGGGCGTTTGGGGAGAGCTTTGAAAAGTGCGCCTCCCCCATTGTTGATTAGTAATATACGTAGATTCCTAGGGGCAGGGCTAAGGCTCAGGGCATTCATGTCATAGAAGAAGCTTAAATCACCAATGATGAGATAGTTGGGCCGTGTGCTTTCTCCCTGAGCGTAGCCGATAGCGGTAGAAAGAGAGCCCTCTATGCCATTCACACCTCGGTTCGATTCTACTTGAACGCCACTGGGTATCTCGCAGAGCTGGGCTAGCCTAATAGAAAGGCTATTGGCTAGATGCAGCGTCGCAGGACTGGGCATACATGCGATGAACTCTCCAATGAGGCGCAGTCCGCTGTATGGCAGAGCGTCAAAGTTCGGTATTTTCAGCCTCGCATCCCCTTGATACCAGAGAGCGTGATATTGCGCCGAGGCATCCTCAGCTTCCATATCGGGGAGGAAATTAATGAGTAGATCCCAGAGCTCATCTTCGCTTCCTTCGATACACTGACTCAAGCAACAGAAGGTATCGATGAGTGCGCCATCAGCGCTGACATGCCAGTGGGCACGTGGGGGATGGCTACGTAGGTAGCTTTTGAATCGCTTGGATACAATATGACCTCCACAGCTGATGAGCAGATCGGGAGACCAGCTCGCATCTGGGCGTGCGCCTAAGATGAGATCGACCTGCGAGATCGCGGCTAGATGCTGGTGTGCGTTGCTGATGCTGTCTCCGATGATGACGAACCCCTTATCATGTAGCTCACGATAGAGCTGAGGGGGGAGTGAGTTCTGCCCGAGTAAGATCATGCGTCGTGGGAGCTCACGCGCCTGATGGATGAGCATATCCTCCGCATCCGCATTCATACGAGCGAACTCCGTGCGACCAATGACACGCTGACGAGGCAGGGGACTAGGCGAAGTCGCCCAGAGAGGTTCTCCTAGGGGGATATTTATATGCACGGGGGCTGCGGTACGGTGTGTGAGTGCGAGCAGTGCCTCATTGATCAGCCTATTGCGATGCCATGTTGTCTCTGAACTCTCCTTCTCACTATCTTCAGGTAGCTGGGTGCTGATGCGAACGAGAGAGGAGAATACACCTTGCTGCGGAAGGGTCTGGCCATCTTGCTGACCTATCCATGCTGCGGGTCTATCAGCGGAGATGACGAGAAGAGGTATCTGTCTATAATGCGCTTCTGCTACAGCAGGATGTAGATTCAGCAGTGCTGAGCCTGATGTGACGATGACGGCTACCGCTGACTTTGACTGAGACGCCCAGCCTAGGGCTAAGAATCCAGCACTTCGCTCGTCATAGGCACTACGACATTCAAAGCCAGTTTGTGTGAGCATGTGAGCCAGAGGTGAGTTCCTACTCCCTGGGCAGATCACGCAGCGAGTCACGTGATGTTCACGCATCAGAACGGCAAGCTGGCGTATCGAACAAAAGGCTGGAAGGTCAGACATGAAGCTATAGTAGCACAGAATCACTTTCATGACAAGAGGTAGCCTCTATTCGTTCGTGTATGCATCATTAGCGCCATTGAATTGAATAATATGTGACATGACAGAATGAAAACCCAGAGATTACTTGTCAGATGATCACAAAAGCCTTATCATACTGCCGTGCTACGCTTCTCTCTATGTCGAATCCCCATCCTTATCCACCCTTCGGTGTGGATAACATTGGCACTGTTTGGCGGTGTGTGGGGGATAGAATGTGTGAGCAGCTTCCTATCGGTGCTCTACTTCATGCTTGCGGGCTTCATGTGTCTCATTTTGCATGAGCTGGCGCATGCGGTAGTGGGGCGTTTTTTTGGTGGAGGACATCCTCATGTATTGATCTCAGGGCTGGGAGGGGAGTGTTGTAATCCCGACGCCCGCATGACGCGCTTTCAGGGGCTATTGATGACCATAGCGGGACCTCTATCGACTCTCTTGCTAGGACTCATCGCTGTTGCTATTATCTATGTGGCTGACGGTTTTGATACTGATAATACCTGCGCACGTGCACTTGCTTATATTAAAGGGGAAGTGCCGCGTATTTCTCTGAATATTATCCCTGTGGGTATCATGGGCTTGCTCAGAAGCATTATCATGGTGAGCTTCTGGTGGACGATACTCAACCTGATTCCCATTTATCCCCTCGATGGCGGGCAGATCATGTGTGGATTGATGGATGTCCGAAAGATGGGGACTGCGCATGCCGTGAGCATCTTCTCCTCTATACTCTTTTTTCTTACCTTCTTTATCCTGGGCTGGTGGCTACTCTCCGTTTTCATGCTGATTTTGCTCTACATCAACTTCAGATGGTGGAGACTCTATTCTCAGGCTAGTCAAGATTGACAGCATGAGTACAGTCTGCTATCATCCCAAGCCTATGGCACAACAGACTGCAATATCTCCCACACGCGCTCAGGACTTCCCTGAGTGGTATCAGCAAGTGATTAAGGCCGCTGATCTGGCGGAAAACTCCGAAGTACGCGGTTGTATGGTTATCAAGCCGTGGGGCTATGCCATCTGGGAGCTCATCCAGCAGCAGCTCGATGCCGAGTTCAAGCGCACTGGGCATACGAACGCTTATTTCCCCCTGCTTATCCCTGTTTCCTATCTGGAGAAGGAAGCTGAACATGCGGAGGGCTTCGCCACCGAATGTGCTGTTGTCACACACCATCGTCTCGAAGCGGTGAAAGATCCCGAAACTGGTAAAACGAAGATGATACCCTCAGGGGAACTGACGGACAAGTACGTCATCCGCCCAACCTCAGAGACTGTGATCGGTGCAGCCTTCGCTCGATGGACGGAATCTTATCGCGATCTCCCACTGAAGGTGAATCAGTGGTGTAACGTCATGCGCTGGGAAATGCGCCCCCGCATCTTCCTGCGCACAGCAGAGTTCCTCTGGCAGGAGGGGCATACCGCCCATGAGACCGAGCAGGAAGCTATCGAAGAGACCCACCTCATGCACGAAGTCTACGAAGACTTCCAGCGCGATGTGCTCGCCATCCCATCTATCCCTGGTGAAAAGACGGCTCACGAACGCTTCCCAGGTGCTCTCCAGACCTTTACCGTCGAAGCGATGGTGCAGGATCGTAAAGCGATTCAAGCAGGTACATCTCACTTCCTAGGGCAGAACTTTGCCAAGGCACAGAATATCTCATTTGCAGGGCGCAACAACGAGCGTCAGCACGCATGGACGACATCTTGGGGGGTATCGACTCGTATGATAGGCACTCTCATCATGGCTCACTCTGATGATGATGGTCTCGTATGCCCACCACGCGTCGCGCCCAAGCAGATCGTCATCATCCCCGTCACTCCGAAGCCTGACACACGTGATGCCATCATCGCACACTGTGAAGAGCTCGCCAAAAAGCTCAGCCAGCAATACTACGCTGGTATGCCTATTCGCGTGCAGGTAGATAGCCGCGATATTGGCGGTGGTACAAAGAAGTGGGAATGGGTGAAGAAGGGCGTGCCTATTCGTGTCGAAGTTGGTCCTCGCGATATCGAGAAGGGAAGTGTCTGTGTGGCGCGCCGTGATCTTGGTGTAACGGACAAGAGCTTTGTTTCTGAAGATGAGTTTGTTGGTGGAGTGGTAGCTCTGCTTGGTGAAGTGCAAGACAAGCTTCTTGCCGCGCAACTTAGTTTCCGTGATAGCCACATACGTAGCTGCGAGAGTCTCGATGATCTCAAGTCTAACTTCGCTGACAGCAGTGATGCTGATTGGTTGCTCACTCCATGGGACGGCAACTCCGAGGAAGAAGAAACGCTTGCGAAGAGTCTTCGTATCTCCATTCGTTGTATTCCCAAGGGGGAGATGGGAACAGCCCAAGAGGAGCTGCCATGCATTCTCACAGGCCGTCCTACGACGCGACGCGTGCTCTGGGCACGCAGCTATTAATCAGATGATTCATTTTTTTTCAAGAGCGACTTTTCCAAAGGGTCGCTCTTTTTTTGTAGATATCCTTACCTTACTCGCGTTCTAAAAGATAACGAAACATTAATCATTCAACACTCAATAGAAAATCACATATCATGAATAAGCTATCATTTTTAGCATCCGTTGTCGTAGCCCTTTCATTTGCCATGCCTGCATCAGCAGCGCCTCACCACCATAAGAAAGACCACGACAAGAAGGTAGTCGTTGTACACAACCCCGCAGTTGCTAAGAAGCCCGTGGTAGTGCACAAACCCGCAGTTGCCAAGAAGCCCGTGGTCGTGCACAAGCCCGTTGTTGCCAAGAAGCCCGTGGTCGTGCACAAGCCCGTTGTTGCCAAGAAGCCCGTGGTTGTCGTTAAAAGGAAGCCTTCTCTACTGCAACGTATATTTTCCCTGTAAGGAGAGAGACAGGGTTCATAGGTGCCAGCCTCCTTCCTTACGGGGAAGGAGGCTGGTCTTTATTCGTAGTGGGGGCACGATGCAGGATTTGAAACTTGCCAGCCTATGGGCGAAGGTGTAATATATGTGCATATGAGTAAGCTTGAAGATCTCTTCGCCTTTTTACGCATTCCTAGCGTATCCGCCCAGCCCCAGCATGCACAAGACGTCGATGCCTGTGCTGATTTTTTGATCAACAAGCTCGACTCACTGGGCTTTGATGCGAAGAAGCATAGCACGGCCATTCATCCTATTGTAGTCGCTCATAGTCCGCGCATTGAGGGCAAGCCTACTGTGCTTATTTATGGACACTACGATGTGATGCCCGTTGACCCCATCGAGCTCTGGGAGAGTGACCCCTTCCAGCCAGAGATACGCGATGGACGTATTTTTGCGCGCGGAGCATCCGATGATAAGGGCGAGATCATGGCTCTCATTCATGGGGTGCAGGAGCTTATCGCAGAAGATGGGCAGCTTCCGCTGAATGTCACCTTCATCCTCGAAGGGGAAGAAGAGCGAGGCAGTGAGACTCTCTTTGCAGCACTGAAGGATGAGACCTTCGTGAAGTCGCTTGCCTGTGATGTCATTCTCGTCAGTGATACGGGTATGGTAGCGGAGGATACACCGACGCTGTCTTATGGACTCAAGGGGCTCTGCTGCTTCGAGTTAAAAGTATCTGGACCAGCGATGGATCTGCACTCAGGGCTCTTCGGAGGAGCTGTTGCTAACCCCATCACGACACTCTGTGAGCTCATCGCAACAACGCATGACGCGCAGAATCGCATCACGGTAGAAGGCTTCTATGATGGAGTCGCTGATATCGCAGCATGGGAGCGTGAGAGCTGGAGTCGTGTCCCTGGTATGAGTGATGCTGAGCTCTGCGAACTCACTGGTGTTCCTGCTCTGCGCACAGAAGAAGGAATGACAGGTGCTGAGTGTGTCTACGCACGCCCTACCTTCGAACTCAATGGCATTCAAGGTGGCTACCAAGGCGAGGGATCGAAGACTGTGATCCCCACTCACGCTCTCGCGAAGATGAGCTGCCGCCTCGTCCCTGGGCAAGACCCCGAGAAGGTGATGGCCTGCGCGAAGGCTCACTTCGAGAAGCATTGCCCCGCGGGCGTCCACCTCGAGTTTATCGAAGGACACACAGGTGAGGCATATATCAGTGATCCTCACTCTAGCTATGGTAAGGCCGCACAGCGCGCCCTTGAAATGACTTTTAACAATGCGCCTGTTCTCGTACGAGAAGGGGGCTCTATCCCCATTATCACTGAGATTTCTCGTGTACTGGGTAAGGATGCACTTCTCCTCGGTCTCGATCTTCCCGATGCACGCATCCACTCGCCAAATGAAAATATGCGTGTGAATATCTATGAAAAGGGCATCGAAATGACGAAGAACATGCTGCGCCTGATGGCGGAATAAGCCTCATGAACGCAGTTGAAATAGAGAATCTGCACAAGAGCTTCCGCGGTCACTGGGGGCGCGGGGGCATCTATGCGGTGAAGGGTGTGAGCCTTTCCATCCCTGAAGGTTCTGTGTATGGACTCATCGGACCGAATGGATCGGGGAAGAGTACGATGATGAAGGCTCTCCTCGGTCTCTTGCGTCCCGATGAGGGGCGTTGCCAAGTGTTTGGGAAGCCAGCGACAGCAGCACAGAATAGACAGGAAGTGGGCTTCCTCCCAGAGAATCCCTATTTTTACAAATTCCTCACTGGGCGAGAAACAGTACGCTTCTATGCTCGACTCTGTGGGCTGCGGGGGCAAGAGCTTCGCGCACGCTGCGAAGAGTTGCTGGAACTCGTAGGTCTGACAGAGGCTGCGGATAGACGTGTGGGAGGTTATTCCAAGGGGATGCTCCAGCGTATCGGTCTAGCTCAGGCTCTGGTCCAAGCTCCCCGATTAGTCGTGCTCGATGAGCCCACAGCAGGGGTAGACCCTATTGGTTCGCGTACGATACGCGACATCATCTTGCGCCTGAAGCAACAGGGGCTTACCGTCTTCCTCTGCTCGCATCTACTAGAGCAGGTGCAGGAAATCTGTGACCGCGTCGGCATCCTCTATCAGGGATGCTTGATCGCAGAAGGAAGCATGAGTGAGCTCACGCAGGATGAGCACCGACAGGAAATCATCTTGTCGAATGCCCCCCCAGCGCTCCTGCACGAGCTCAAGCAACTCTCAGGAGAACACTGGGAGAGCTCCCAGCCAGCGCGCAACTCCCTCGAAACAGTCTTCCTCAAAGGCATAGCAGATCAGCTGGCTAAGGCACAGTCTACATCGAAGTGAGCTTGACCTAGGCATGGCTTTGTGTCAAGATAGGGCTGTCCTCATTCCCCTTATATTATCGTGTTTAGAATCTGTAAATCAATAGAACTTGAAAGCGGGCATTTGCTCTCGAAGCATCCTGGAAAGTGCCAGTTCCCGCATGGGCATACGCGCAGCGTTGAGCTCGTCTTTGTGGCGGAGCAACTCGATGAGAATGATATGGTTCTTGACTTTAAGGCGGTGAAGGAGATGATGGGAGAATTCCTCGAGAGCTTCGATCATGCACTCTGTATGAATACACAGGATGCGAATTATGAGACCTTTCGCCAGATATACGGTGAGCAGATTATCCCCTTTGAAGGGATGGATCCCAGCAGTGAGCGAATGGCAGAGCGAGTCTTTCTATATGCGAAGTCTGCCCTGAAGCAAGCTGCTGAAGGTGCGTGCCTATACCCTGTACGCGATTGTGTGCGACTAGAGCGTGTACGTGTCTGGGAGACGAGTTCATCATGGGCCGAGTATGGTGAGTAGGTGCATGAAAGCTACTGAGAGCTGAGCATGAAACTAGAAGAGAGGATGCAGCAGGAGCTACTGGCTCTGGAAGAACGGGGTAATAAGCGACAGCTGCGCACGATGCTTCCTGATGGTGCTTACCTGCATCATGAAGAATCGCGCTACCTGAACCTTTCGTCCAACGACTATCTAGGACTCTCACAGTCTGCTTATGCTCAGATAGATCTCTGCCGCTATTGGGGGATATCATCGCAAGAACGCTTCCTGCATGGCAATCCGTCCTCTCGTCTTATGACGGGGAATAGCCCAGAGTACGATTTAGTAGAATCTGAGCTAGCGGCTCTCTTCCCCGATAAGCACGCTCTTGTGCTCAGCTCCGGTTATCTGGCTAATCTAGGAATCATCTCAGGCCTAGCGCAGTCAGGAGATCTCATTCTAGCAGATAAGCTCGTGCATGCGAGCCTCATTGATGGACTGCGCCTTTCATCAGCTGACTACAAGCGATTCCGACATAATGATGTAGCGCAGCTGGAGCGTCTCCTCCAGTCGCATAGCCCAGAGGCAGGGCAGGTATGGGTCGTAGTCGAGGCTGTCTATAGCATGGATGGTGATCTCGCACCTCTGCGTGAGATCGTAGCTCTGAAAGAGAAGTACGCGTTCGCGCTCATTGTTGACGAAGCCCACAGCGTTGGCCTCTACGGAGAGTATGGGCAGGGACTCTGTGCTGAGTATGGGATACTCGCAGAGGTGGATGTCATCATGCTCACCTTTGGCAAGGCATTGGCTGGGGCTGGGGCTGCGGTTTTATGCTCGCCACTGATGCGAGACTACTTGATTAATAAGATGCGCCCCCTTATTTTTTCCACAGCATTACCACCGCATACCCTTCTCTGGAATGCCATGGTTCTGCGCGAATGTCGCACGGAGTCTCTTCACCGTGCTGACCCAGAAACTTATCCTAGTATGTCAAGCCTACGCGCGTGCTTAAGCAAGCTGCGCGGTATCTTAGCAGAAGCATTGGGTCTGGATATCCCATCGAGCATCCTTCCTCTCCATGCTGGGAGTAATGAACAAGCGCTTCGCATGGCAGCCGCCGCGCAGGAGGCGCAGCTATGGGTGACAGCCATTCGCCCACCCACTGTTCCAGAGAATCAGGCACGCCTGCGTCTGAGCCTCCATGCTGCAATGACAACAGAACATCTATACCACATCATCGAATTATGCAAGAAACATGGTTAAAACAAGAGGGATCTCGCGATCTCGTGATTTTTGTGCTCGGATGGGCTGCCACTCCCAATGCGGTGCAGCACCTCGCTTTTGAAGGATGTGATATCTTCTGTGTGGATGATTATCGCGAGATGCGAGAGTTGCGAGCAGAGGAGTTTTCTCAGTACCGCCGCATCTATCTTTTCGCATGGTCCTTTGGAGTATGGGTTAGCGAGCAGATAGCAACCCAGCTGCCTCTCTACCGTGCCATTGCGCTGAATGGAACCCCTATGCCAGTCGATGATCGCTATGGTATGAGACTGCGCGTGGTGATGCGCACGATGCAGGGGCTTGCGAAGGTGGGGATGAACCCCTTTAATGAGAAGACCTATGGAACAGTTCGCGCCATACCCGATGGCCCTTTTGAGGATAGGAGTATCGAAGCGAAGATAGAAGAGTTGCAGCTGCTTGCAGAGCGCAGTAAGGGAGCAGAATCTTCCGTGATCGACTGGGCAGAAGCCTACATCGCAGATAAGGATGAGATCTTCCCACCTCAGAAGATGTGGGATTACTGGCAGACACGCGGGCTAGGGAAGAGCTTTGAAAGCTACCATTACCCCTTCAGTGATGCACAGATTCTGCTTGCACACATAGATTCATGAACTGGGATAAAAATATCGTTGCGCAACGCTTTGCTCGTCATTATGATGAGTATAATGAATGTGCCCATGTACAGCGTGCCGTTGCAACGCGTCTGGCCTCCCTACTCGTGCAGAGCTGCCCTACGCTCAAGGTGGAGCGCGGCTTAGAGATAGGTATGGGGACAGGGTTTCTTTCTCAAGAACTATATCGTCTTTATCCCGAGGCATTTTGGTACTATAATGATATGGTTGAGCAAGCCTTTGAGTGGATACCGAAGCAGGTATCTACTTATGAATGCCTGCTTGGGGATGCGGAGAAGTTAAACTTCCCACACTCAATAAAGCTACTTGCCACAGCCTCTACAGTACAGTGGTTTGAGCATTTGTTACCCTTCTGCTCGCGTGCTTGTCAAGCGATGGGTGAGGGGGCTATCATGGCGATGAGTAGTTTTGGACCCCAGCACATGGAGCAACTTCGTGAGCTGACTGGTGTGGGACTCGACTACCTCACGAGAGATCAGATGGGGCAGCTACTTGCTGAGGCTGGCTGGGAATTACTTTCTTCAGAAGAGTGGGTGAGTGAGCTGCGCTTTGACTCTGGTCGCGCCGTGCTAGAGCACCTGCGCCAGACAGGGGTGAATGGATTGACAACTCGCCCATGGACCCCACGTCGTCTAGCGGAGTTTCATGCGCGATATAAGACAGAGTTTGCGGATGCTCAGGGGCGACTATTATTAAGCTACCACCCCACGCTTTTCATTGCGCGAGGCTGCTAGTAGCTCATACTTGCATACACTTGCTTCATGTCAATGCAGCCGCGTAAATGCTCTGCGAGAAGATCATAATGTCTTTCCTTCATCGCATGGTAATCCTCCAGCTCATCCAGTGATACCGTATCACGCCCCTGCGCAGCTAGGATCATGCGGATAACGCTGGCATTATCAAAGATGCCATGTAGATAACTCCCCCAACAGAGTGGGCTTTCATAGTATCCTTCTTGCTCGCCTGTGTTCAGAGTAGTCACCGGACGGGATGTGGGAGTAGCGCCAGCGTGTATCTCATAGGCGCGTCCTTGTCCCTCACCATGATTGAAGGAGAAGTGGCATTGTCGTGTGACTTTTCCGCGCTCAAGAGTGGTAGCCGTCGGGAATATTCCCAGTCCAAGTACTTCCTGTACCTCTCCTTCGATTCCTTCGGGGTCGCGGATGAGCTCTCCCATCATTTGGAAGCCGCCACAGATGCCGTAAAGTGCCTTGCCGGCACGGTGGTGATCAAGTAGAACCTTGTCGAGTCCACGCTCGCGTATGAAGTGTAGATCACCTATGGTATTTTTCGAGCCGGGGATGATGATGATATCAGCTTCTGCAAGCTCGTGCGCATGGCAAGAGTAGCTTAGATGGATACCCTTACAGTGGCTCAGGAGGTTGAAATCGGTGAAGTTTGACATCCGTGGTAGCAGGACTACATGGATTCGGAGCTCTCCCTCACTATAGTTCTTAGAGCTCATTTCATCGAGTACGACAGCATCCTCCTGCTCAATGAAGAGCTCACGGAGATGAGGCACCACACCGACAACTGGAACTCCCGTGAGATCTTCTAGCATCCTGCGACCGTCCGAAAAGAGCTCGATATCACCACGAAACTTGTTAATGATGACACCCTTGATCAGGGCTCGTTCATCCTCAGGGAGAAGGGCAAGTGAGCCGTATACCGAGGCGAATACGCCACCGCGATCAATATCTGCGATGAGGTAGGTGGCAGCCTGTGCATGTTTTGCCATGCTCATATTCACGATATCTCTATCCCAGAGATTCATCTCTGAGATGCTGCCAGCACCTTCGAGGACGATGGGGTTGAAGCGTTGAGCTAAGCGGTCAAAAGCCTGAGTGACTTCTGCGAAAAGGCTGCCGCTGCGAGGTTTCTGGAAGTACTCCTGCGCACTTTCCGTTCCGATGGGTTTGCCCAGCAGAACGACCTGAGCGCACTGATCGCTGCTAGGCTTAAGCAGAATGGGGTTCATCTCCACTTGACAGGCGATACCACAAGCCTCTGCTTGTACCGCTTGCGCGCGCCCTATCTCTAGCTCATCTGCCGTGGCGTAGCTATTCAGCGACATATTCTGAGCCTTAAAGGGAGCAGGGCTGTAGCCATCCTGCTTAAAGATGCGACAAAAGCCCGCATTAATGAGTGATTTTCCCACATCGGATCCAGTTCCTACGAACATGATGGGGCGTAGAGTGTTCTTCATTATTTGAGGTAGTAAGGGGTGCAGTTTTCAGGGATAGCTAAGTCGGAGAAGCTTTCTCCTGTTACAAGACTGATGAGTGCGCGTAGGGTGATTCCGTGGCTGACGATAGCGATGAGCTCGCCTTCATGCTCTCGCTTTAGCATGTGAAGAAAGTCCTCTACACGCGTAAGAACTGATGCGATAGTCTCAGCGCCTTCGATCTCATCTCCGAAGTTGACGCCTGCTGCTAGTGCGAGCCCCTCCATAGGTCCAAAGCTGCGCTCGCGCAGACGGGTATCTAGTCGCATCTCGAGTTCTGCGTGGTGCTGAAAGACGAGGCTCGCGGTGTGGAATGCTCGCTCAAGATCGCTGGTATAGAGCCTATCTACCGGCACATGGCGCAGTCGCTCTCCGAGGGTTTGCGCCTGAGCTATACCTAGTGAGCTGAGCTTTCCCTCACTCTGCCCCTGACAGATCTTTTTGATATTTTCGAGGGTCTGACCATGGCGGATGAGGATGAGCTGCATAGAATACAAAAGCCCTTGTAGCAGCCTGACGCTTCTAAGTCAAGACTATTGCTACAAGAGCTCTCGTATGGTTGAGTGATATGACGAGGCTAGATGATGATATCCTTGTTACCCCAGAGCAGTTTTGCGACGGTGGAGAGCTTGCCATGCATGAGCTCTTTCACCATGCTTTTACTAAAGCCATAGCGTTGCATCAGACTGATATCTGGAGGAACGATGAGGGCGTGTGGGTCAACAACTACATCGAGGAGAGATGCTTCTTCACTGCCAAGCCAGCGTTCTACCGCTGCCCTCGCCACACCTGTGCGCTCGATGCGTTCCGCAGCCACGCCCATGCCCTGCGCCATGCGTGAGAAATCACAGCCATCCAGCTGAGTCCCAGATGGTCGCATACCGACAACACGCTGTTCCATGTCTACAAGTTCAAGTGAAGAGTTATTATAGACGAGAATTTTCACATGAAGCTTTTCCTGCACGAGAGTGAGCAGGTCACCTGGAAGCATGGAGAGTGAGCCATCACCGCAGAGGACGATCACTTGTCTCCCAGGGAAGGCAAGCTTCGCACCTATAGACATCGCAAGGCCACAGGCCATCGTGCCATGCTTGAACGAGCCGATGATGCGTCTCTGTCCTCCAGCTTGGAGATAGCGCGCTGCCCAGACATTAGACGTGCCTGTATCAACGATGAAAATAGCATCCTTGTCAGCATGGTCGCTGACGAGCTTTGTGATGTACTCAGGTCGAATAGCGGCATCCTCAGACTCACCGTGAGCGTAGCGGTAGAGCTTGCCCAGCTTCTCATTGTGGCGCTCCATACATTCATGGAGGAATGCCTCATTTCTCACATCAGCTATCAGTGGAAGCAGGCTTTTCGCGGTGCTCTTCACGTCCGCATGTATGCCGAGGCTCACTGAGCATCGTCTTCCAATAGCACAAGCATCATGGTCAATCTGGACGATGGTTTTTCCCTGTGGCAAGAATTGACTGTAGGGGAAATCACTCCCCCAGATGATGAGTAGATCACACTCTTGGATGGCTTCAAAGGCGTCTCCCCAGCCTAGTAGTCCTGTCATACCGATGGAGTTTGTGACCGTATTCTCAATGACATCCTTGCCCCTCAGGCTGTAAGCTACTGGTGCCTTGATTGCCTCAGAGAGGGCAGCTATCTCCTCTGCTGCTCCTGTGCAGCCTATGCCACAGAGGAAGCATACGCGTGCGCTTTCACTGATGAGAGACGCTAGCTGCTCGATCTCCTCCAGCGTAGCCTGACACTTAGGAATAGGCGTGTCGAAGAAACTGACAGCTGGGGTATGCACCGCATCATGCTGAGCTATATCACCCGGAAGCACCACCATGCCGACACCTTGGTGAGCGCGCGCTTCTCTGATAGCCGAGCAAGTGATAGGATGCGCATGCGCTGCTTGACTGACTAGCTCACAGTACTGTGTGCATTCATTAAAGAGGCTTGTGGGATGAGTTTCTTGGAAGTAATCGCTGCCAATGAGTGATGAGGGGATATGTGATGCGAGCGCGAATACTGCCGCCTTGCTGCGATGAGCATCATAGAGGCCATTGATTAGATGAAGATTTCCAGGTCCGCAGCTGCCACAGCATGCGGAGAGCTGACCTGTCAACTGGGCTTCTGCATTCGCAGCGAAGGCTGCTGTCTCCTCATGGCGAACATGCACCCAGCGAAGCGATGACTCCTGCTCCATCGCGGCCACGACGGAGTTCAGACTATCTCCGACGATACCATAGACATGGCGTACACCTGCTGCTGCGAGGGTATGGACTAGTTGTTGAGAAACGTTCTTACTCATTCTGCTCTTATGCCATCTAGCAGAATGTTACGCAATCTATATAGCTAACTAATCAGGCGATTAGCTAAGAGAGCGTGCTGCTGCACAAGGATCATCAGCCGCGCAGATAGCGGATACCATCGCTACACCTGCTGCTGCACCCGTTGAGCGCAAGCAACGTACGCGCTCAGCATCTAAGCCACCTATACCCACGATAGGAAGCGAACTCAGTGCAGCTAGACGACAGAACTCAGCGATACCGAGGGATGGTGCTGCGTTCTGCTTCGTCATCGTGGGGAAGACAGGTCCCATGCCTATGTAGTCGAGAATATCTGTGGGTGCGGCGCGAAGCTGCGTCTCATTGGCGACAGTGAGACCAAGGATTTTTCCCTCACCTAGCACCGCTCGAGCCTGTGTAGGTGAGAGATCGCGCTGCCCGATGTGCAGACCGTCCGCATTGAGTGTCTGTGCAAGGCGCAGATTATTATTCACAATGAATGGTACTCCAGCTGCTCGTAAAAAATCGCGCAGCGGCGTAGCCTCTTCGATCATGACGTCCTCCTCAATGCCGTAGCGGCGGTACTGAACCATCGTCACGCCACCATCTACCGCTCGCTTCACCGTTTCCAGCAAGCCGAATCGACACTTTTCGGGAGGATCGGTGACGAGGTAGAGATGCAGAGCAGCGCGTATGTTCATAGGGATAATGCGCCTCTATTAGAACTCTAGTGCCTTGAGCTGATCGATGCGTTGACTCAGCTCCGTATTATTGATCTCCAGTGCTTCGATGCGCTCGATCTGGGTGGTGAGGTCTGTGGATGCCTTCTCAATGGCTTTTGCAGACTTCTCACGTATCTGATCGATGCCTGGACCTTCTGGGGCTTTTGCTGCGCCTACCTTGCCGAGTGCTGTGTTCGTCCCTGCGACAGCTGGAAGAAACTTTTTAAAAGCAGGAAGAGCTTTCTTCGCGGATCGCTCATCTTTGATCTTTTTGAGCACACTGGTGCTCTTTTTTGCGAGGCTGAGTTGGTTCTTAATCCAGGTTTGAGCTTCTTTTATCTCGTCGCGCGTAGCTTTCGGCTGAGCCTCTTCTTCCTGCGCATGAAGGCATCCTGCGAACAGTGTGAGTACGAGGATGAATAGGGTAGTGATGAAACGTTGCTTGTTCATGGTGGAATTAGTTTATAACAAAGAAATGAAACATACCAGTTAAAAAAGTGTAACAAAATTGTAAACAGAAAAAACGCGGTTGAGATCTGATCTCAACCGCGTCGTAAATGCTGATTAGCAGAGCGCTTACTTGTCGCTCAGTGAGCCGATACCAGGGAGGATCTTGCCTTCGAGGAGCTCGAGAGATGCACCACCACCAGTGGAGCAGAAGGAGAGCTTGTCTGCAACCTTGAACTTCTTGGCCGCGGTGACAGAGTCACCACCACCGACGATAGAGGTCACATCGCTAGCAGCGAGGCATTCGGCAACAGCCTTTGTACCTGCGGCGAAGCAGTCGAGTTCGAAGACTCCCATAGGACCATTCCAGAGAACTGTCTTCGCGCCCTTGATGATGGAGCAGAACTTCTCAGCTGCCTTTTGACCGATGTCTACAGCCATACCACCTTCTGGGACTTCACCACCTTCACTCCATGGAGCGGTGTTGAAGGTCTCTGCACCTTCTTCAAACTTGAATGTGTAGCATGCGTCAACGGGGAGGACGAACTCTACGCCCTTTTCTTCAGCGATCGACAGGATCTCGCGGGCGAGATCGAGCTTGTCGCCTTCGATCTTAGAAGCACCGACGTTATGCCCCTTAGCTGCGAGGAAAGTATTCGCCATAGCACCACCGATGAGGAAGCACTTGCTCTTTTCCATCAGCTTGGAGAGAACCTGAATCTTGTCAGATACCTTTGCGCCACCCATGATGACGACGAAGGGCTGAGCTGGTGTGTCGAGTTTTCCTTCGAGGTATTCAAGTTCGTGCTCGATGAGGAAGCCCATAGCAGACTTCTCTGCGAAGTGTGTGACACCTTCTGTGGAAGCGTGAGCACGGTGAGCAGAACCGAATGCATCGTTGACATAGAGAGTAGCGTTGCCGAGGAGTGCCTTCGCGAACTCGGGATCGTTCTTCTTTTCCTTCTTATCGAAGCGCACATTGTCGAGAAGGAGAACTTCACCATTATTAAGAGCGGCGCGAGCAGCAGTAGCAGCTTCACCGATGGTTTCTGGAACGAATGCGACTGGCTGACCGAGTACTTCTGCGAGACGCTCGCTGGCAGCCTTCAGGGAGAATGCTGCTTCGTAGCCTGTGCCTTCTGGGCGACCCAGATGGGAGCAGAGAACGAGCTTTGCGCCTTCGCCGAGCAGATGCTTGATGGTAGGAAGAGCCGCAACGATACGAGCATCATTGGTGATTGCTCCATCATTCATAGGTACGTTAAAGTCCACGCGCATGAGGACTTCCTTGCCTGCGACGTCGAGGTCGCGTACAGTCATTTTTGCCATAATAGTTTGTTAGTTATATGTAAATTTATCAGGTCGAAAACCTTGCGGGCAACAGTTTAGCCAGAAATGCTTTACTTGGCAAGGCTAAAGAAAAGAAAAACTCTATCAGTCTAACTTTTCTCCATCAATTGAGGGTAGTCTCTCCTTGATATGGATATCTCGCTGAGGGAATGGTATCTCTATACCCTGCTGTCCAAGAGCAGTATAAATTGCCTCCCTGATGAGTGACCGCGCTACTGATCGCCCCTGAACGGGCACCCAGACATACACAGAGAGATCCACCGAACTATCACCAAAATCGTTTAACACCACATAGTAAGGATGCTTCTGAGAGACAGCGTTATGCAGGGGGGCTAGGGCACGCATGATTACGTTGCGAGCGAGAGTGATATCTGTGCCATAGGCTACCCCTATCTTGATAATGGAGCGCTCGTACTCATGATTATGCGTTAGATTTAGGCAGTTGTGGTTAAAGAGCTCCTTGTTCTGGAGGCTAATGATGGCACCACAGCGTGTTTCCATCGTGGTAGTTCGGAAGCCAATGCTTGTGACGCGCCCACGGTAACCGCCACATTCTATCGTATCACCCATGCGAAGTCTTCCCATCATCAGAGACATACCACTGATGAAGTTCTCGATATTATCTTTCAGCCCAAGACCGATTCCTACTGACATGCCGCCTAAGATGACGAGGATGCTCTGGTAGTTCGCCTTCATCATCATGAGGCAGTACATGATGAAGGAGAGCCAGATGATGAGAGATAGAAGGGTGAGAATGGTGAGGTTGCGACCACCTTCATGCTTATTTTGGTAGATGAGAATCAGGGTGTGTTGAACAAGTCGCAAGATACAGTTGGTGACTATCCCTACGGTGATGAGTTTTAAAATCAGATTTGCAGAAATAGCCTTGATGATCGTATTAAACTCGTATTCCATCTTCATCCAGCTATCCAGGAAGTGAGAGAGATCTAGCGTGCGTGCTGGCCAATCAAGGCTAAACCACATGATACATAAGAAGGTGATGGGTAAGACGAGGTTTTTTGTAAAGAGCCTAATCCATAGAGTGATATAGCTCTTGTATGCAGTGAGACTTCGCATCTGAGAGAGACGACGTGCCAGTAGGTGAGAGAACTTGCGCAGCATGGCGAGAAACTCAATATTAATCAGCAGCATGTACCAGAATAGAGAGCACATCATCATCACGTAGGCATAGCCTAGGTAGGAAGCATAACTTGCAAAGAGGAGGAAGATGATACTCATCAGCCCATAGACACGTAGAGAGATGCGAAGCTTGCTCATGCGGAAGGCGAAGAACCAGATCATGCAGAGGGCTGCCCCTAGATAGAAGACGGGACTTAGCACAAGTACGATGCTATTATTACACATCAAGAGCGAGAAGAGCGTGATGAGACCATTCAGCGTGATCAGGGGAGTGAATAGTGAGAGACCATTCATGATGCGCGGTGTTGCGAGGTGTGAACTCAGAGAGAAGAGTAGAATGGATGTCATCAGGGCGAACATGGATGTGTTGCAGAGATTAACCTCCAAGTAGCCCTCATCCACGGCAAGTGAGTATGCGCCAGCTATGATGCTAAAAAGAAGCATGCCACCAGCCTTTGTGTAAGCACATAGTCGATTCTTGCTCAAAGCTGTCTTGCAGCGTGCCGCCATAAATCTGCTCATAAGATGTGTCGCCGCTATGCAGAAGATAGCTGCTAGCGATAAGAAGAGAGCGACAGTCAGTATGGGAGTACTTCTCATATCACTATACTGGGTGTAGATGAGTTGTGGCAGTATAATGAGGTGGTGAAGATAGGAATGAGAAGCAGAGGGAGCACCGATGCAGCTAGTAATGCTGCTTGGGTTAAAGAGCTGATTGACAAGTCTCTGAGCCATGACTCCTGTGTGCTGTATGCGAGGTATAGCACTGTGCTGCGATGGGTTGACCTTTTCCAAGGCTGATGGGTTCGATAGGATGTCCTGTGATTGATCCTTACTTATGTCGCTCGTGTCGAAGAGCTGAAGTATCATCTGGTCAGCAGTCATGCTATCTGTATGCTGCATGTCGTCACGCGCGACTATATTACCATTCGTATAGAGATCGAGTGCGGTGATGTGTTCGGCGATGCGTATGAAGCGTTGCTTCTGCTGGTTGATCTGTACCTGATATCTGAGGTAGCAGGAGAGTATCTTGTCACTAAGCTCGATGCAGTTCTGAAGCTGCTGCTTGCGCTTAGCACTATTCTCATTATCACCTAGTGATTGCCTGAGAGCGTGTGATAAGGAGCGTAATCTCGTAACTTCGCTCTGAACTCGCTGCCCCATGAGGTAGAAGGGGGACTGATTGCTGAAGAAAGAGCGGCTTAGCTTTGAAACCTCATGGCAATAATAGCTCAGGAAGAAGAAGTTATTATAATCCTGATGGTAGATGGCGATGCTCAGTTCACTGAGACGCTGCTCCGTTTCACTTAAAACATCTCGTGCTTCTAGTTCTCGCTGTAGGATGAGTTCAGATTGTTGACTCTGTATCTGATATTCATCTCTCAGCGCATGCTCTATACTCTCCATTGATAAGTCATCTTGAGCCCTGACATGAAGGCAGAGATACAGGAGGCTGACAAAGACGGATAATAGTCTTACGAAAGAAGTCATTCTAGCGATGATAAATCTAACTTGGAGCGGAGTCAAGACTTGACAGATCCTATGACATCGCGTAGAAATGTCCATGCTCATCGACACGCATTGCCACCTCGTTACCCCGAAGTATAATGATATAGCACAACTGATTGCTGATTCAAGTGACTTGGGAGTGAAGCATATGATCACACAGGGAACGCATCGTAAGGACTGGCAGGGTAGTATCGATCTCGCTCTAGCTTATCCAGAGTCTATTAGCTCTTGTCTGGCAGTACACCCTACTGATGCGGCAACAGTCACTGATGATGATATGGTCGAGCTGGAGCGCCTCTGCCACGCACATCCCCAGGTAGCGATAGGAGAGGCGGGGCTCGACTATTACTGGCCAGCACCAGAAGGCTGGACAGAGCAACGCTACCGCGCGCGTCAGCATGAGCTTCTCGAGCAGCACTTCGCTCTAGCGGAGAAGCTAGGGCTCAACATTTCTATCCACACGCGTGACCGCAAGGGGAGCGCCTGCTTCGACGATGCTCTAGCCATCGCCCGCCAGTTTCCGCGCGTGCGCCCCGTATTCCACTGCTTCATCGGAACACAGCAGCAAGCCGAGGCTATCTTTGGCGAGCTTGATGGTATGATCTCACTGACAGGTATTGTTACCTTCAAGAAAACGGATGAGCTGCAGTCCGTTGCCACATGGTGTCCCGCAGATAGACTCATGCTCGAAACAGACGCGCCCTATCTGTCGCCAGAACCTTACCGTGGAGAACTCAATATACCAGGTCGGACACGTTTCATCGCTGAAAAGATAGCCGAACTGCGCCGAGTATCACTTGAAGAGATCGCTCATATCACGACAGAGAACGCGAAGCGATTCTTCCGCTTCCATCACGGGTGAACTGAGCTGGCTAAGCAGCCTGGACAATCACGTACATAGTGATCTTCACCCACACAGCGAAGTGCTGGTACGTAGTCGCGCGCACAGAGATCGGCTCGACCCAGCTCGTTGCGCTCGCGAAAAGAACAGCCAGTAGGGGCTGCGTGCAAGCTAGGAGCTATTCCTGAGATGCTAGGTAGTGGCTTCCCCTTACTCGCAGGCTGTGGAATAGAGGCGAGAAGGGCTCGCGTATAGGCATGGTGAGGATGCGATAAGAGGCTCTTTGTAGGAGCCTGCTCGACCACACTTCCTGCATACATCACGAGAGCACGATCTGCGTAGTTTTCGATGAGCCCAAGATCATGGGTGATGAGAATGATAGCCGTGCCGAGCTCCTGCTGCCTCGTATGGAGAAGATCTAGAACTTGCTTCTGCACGGTGACATCCAGAGCTGTGGTCGGCTCATCAGCGATCAAGATCTCAGGACGCGTGATTAGAGCCATAGCGATCATCACGCGCTGGCGCATTCCACCTGAGAACTCGTGTGGGTAGCTCTTAGCTCGATTGCCAGCCTGAGGGATACCCATGAGATGGAGCTCCTCTACGGCGCGCTCGCGCGCCTCTTTCCAACCCAGTCCAGCATGGAGGACGAGTGGTTCGGCTACTTGATCCCCAATGGTCATATAGGGATTGAGGCTTGTCATGGGGTCTTGAAAGATCATGCTGATGCGCTGACCGCGAATAGACCTCCACTCCTTCTCGCTGAGGGAAAGTAAGTCAATATCATCGAAACGTACTCGCGACTCAGGTGAGATGAGCGCAGGTGGTGTGGCAAGCAAGCCCATGAGCGCGGAGCTGCTCACCGACTTCCCCGAGCCAGATTCACCTACGATGCCGAGCGTCTCACCACGCTTTAAGTCATAGCTCAGGTCATTCACCGCATAGATTCGGTGTCTCTCCAGCTGGAAGGAGATACTCAGATGAGATACTTCGAGAAGGGGGGTATCAGGTTGAATAAGAGTCGTCATGTGCGTGAGTACTAGACAGATCTTAGCCCATGGGGTAACATGGGTCAAGAGAAAGAAAAAAGAAGCTTACCCTGAAGTAAGCTTCTCGATGAAAAATGTAGCTCTTGCACCTACTTAGCTGTTCACACGACCGAGGTAGCTTCCATCTTCTGTCTTCACAGAGATGCGCTGTCCTGCAGTGATGAAGAGAGGCACCTGAACGACGAGCCCTGTCTCCATGGTGGCACTCTTGTAAACATTGTTTGCGCTGTTGCCCTTGACACCTTCTGGTGCTTCTGCTACTTCCATGGTGATGGCTGCTGGAAGCTCAATGGAGCATACTGTATCATCCGTGAAGAGCACGATGTAGTTAGAGCCTTCGATGAGGTATTCTTTCACAGGCTCGATGATGTCTTCTGAGACGCATACGTCTTCGTAAGTATCGTTATCAAGGAAGTGATAGCCCATGCCGTCCACGTAGGAGAACTCCATTTCATTGCGAGTCAGCATCACACCTTCGAGGAAGTCGTTGGAAGTGAGACGCAGGTTGTAATCCTTCTTCGTAGCGATGCTGCGGATGGTCATCTGGACATAGGATGCCATGCGAGGAGGAGTCTTGAGCTGAGTTTCACGAACGACGCATACGTCGCCATTGTGACTGACTGCATGACCCTTGCGGAGTTGAATAACGGGGACTTTTGCCATAACGTGCGCGAGCGTACCAGAGAGCTAGACTACAGTCAAGACTTTTCTGTCCCATCACTTATTTCACCTTTGTGAGGAAGAAGCGAACTAATAGAAAGTTCACCGGCACAACCAGCACATAAATAGGGAAGGGGAGGAGATCCGCTGGATTGCGCAGCAGAGGAATAGTATCAAGCAAGAAGGCAGGGAGTATCAGCTCATTTGTTGCAACAAGAAGATCACCCACGCTGAGTGCTAAGAAGAGGTTAAGGAACAAGAAGTGTAACCCGAAGTTAATCGTGTGAGCGAACGCGAAGCCTACCCCTTTTTTTACAGAATTCGTCGTGCGGAAAGTCCATCGAGTACTGATGAAGTAGTTTGCGATGAATGATAGGGCGTAGGCGATGCAATAGCTGATATTAATAGCAAGCTTCTGAGCTTCATCAATACCCATCAGCGCATTGATCGCCATATAAATAGCGAGATGGAGTAGTGTCGCCCCTACACCTACTACAAAGAAGCGGACGAACTGCCAGCGCATACTTTGAGAGTCTCCTTCTCGGGGTGCAGTACTCATGCTATATCAGCAGGGCAGAAGTAGAACTTTAGCAGCTCGATCTGGTCTTCTAAGCTGACGAGGTATCCATCGCGAGGATCAAGCCAGTGGAATGAGTGAATAGAGCGGCGGCATGAGCCTGTGGGCTTTGTTATCAGCTGCTCCTCAGCACTAAGGACGGTGAGGCGCGAAGCGAGATCAGGAGCGAGAGCTGAGATCACCTCCTGTGTGCTCAGAGGCGGCATCGCAGGGATGAGGCTGGAAATACCTAGCGGAATGCACTTTTCTACATCGCCGATGATGCGTTCAGGAAGATAGAACTGATGCTGGGCGAGAGGTTCAAAGGGGAGTTTACTCTTGCCCTTAGGATGCTCAATGCAGCAATGGAGTATGGGAGAGTGTGAAGGGGAGGGTAGAGCGAGCTCGGGGATATAGACATTCAGAACTCTGCCAAACTGGCGGTTGACTGCTGTGTGGAGATCTAGACGATTCTGCACATAGGGGCAGCTGGTTTCTTGAATGAGCTCGGAGCTCTCATCTGCATGATTGTCAAGCAAATCACAAGTGGTAACATAGACCGTGATCTCTGGCTTGATATCCGCTAAGTGACGGAGAATGAGCTCACAGTTCTTTGTGTCATCTTCGACTTGCTGCTTGGCTGCGATAGGTCCGAGCTCAAGAGCGGGGTCAATGATGACAGCCATGTGAAGGCTCTTTCCTATGATGAGGTGAAAATTTTCCTCTGTGATCAGGTAGTCAAAGTAACGTTTCTTTGTCCAGATCTTTCCTAGTACGGTATTAGCGCCGATAAATGCAGTTTCTTGACTCATATAATAGTAGGGGTCGCAGTCCGAGGGCGCACGATACTATCACGAAACTTTTCTGTTGGCAAGTGTAAGCTGTCGATTTGTTTGTAACTATAGCTAATTCCTACACCTCGTCTATGCGGAAGCCTCTCTATAGCGACTTCTGAGATAAGAGTGCTCTGCGCAGTTCTAGAGCTTGGTGCATCTCTGCTACGTCATGAACACGGTGTAGATCAGCACCACGCTCTGCAGCCATGAGGCTCATGCTAACTGTCGCAAGTGCAGAGCGTCCTTTCTGCATGTCGTGGAGAATAGTGCTAAGCATGCGCTTGCGTGAAAGAGCCATGAGGAGGGGGATCTCTGGTGTGGGGCGCAGTGACTCTAACTGGGAGATGATTTCTAAATTATGCTCAAGGGTTTTGCCGAAGCCTATACCTGGATCAATACAGATAGAACTCCGCTTAATCCCTGCGGCTTCTGCTAGGCGAATACGCTGGATGAAGAACTCTCGTATCTCACGCACGACATCTTCATAGTGCGGAGATTTCTGCATATTATGAGGCTCTCCCTGCATGTGCATGAGGATAACTCCGCAACCGTACTGTGCGCAGAGCTCGCGCATTTGAGGATCAGCTAGACCTGTGACGTCGTTGATGATATCGACCCCTACTTCTAGTGCCGCGCGTGCGACTTCGACATGTCTTGTGTCGATAGAAAGCAGTGTACCATGGAAGTTATCCCTGAGACTCTCAATGACGGGAAGGGTACGTGCCAATTCTTCATCGATGCTTACTTCCTGTGCTCCTGGGCGTGTGGATTCACCCCCGATGTCGATGATGAGAGCACCCTGATGGATGAGCTCCTCTGCGTGCATGACCGCAGCATCTAATCCGAGATAACGTCCTCCATCGGAGAATGAGTCAGGTGTGGTATTGACTATCCCCATGATAGCCCCCTCGGTAGGGAGCTTCCATGTGCCGCGTCGTAAGTGCCAGTTGCGTTGCATACTCCTTACTGTAGCAAAGGAGGGAGAACGAGGCAAGTTTTGTTTTTGATTAGGAGAGGGTAAGCTGCTTAGCCCGAGCGGTGACGCTCATCGCTTTTTTAGGTGCGGCAGGACAGGCTGTCACGCAGGCCCCACACCCGATGCAGAGCTTCTCTTCTAGATCAGGGCTGATGAGATCGGTGCATTCGATGGCGTTATGAGGACAAGTGTAAGCACACTCACCACAGCCGATACAGTTGGCGTAGTTGATGACTGCGATTTTTTTCAGAAGCCCATCAACGGATATTTCTTGTAAGCTGATGGTTTTTACAGGGCATATTTCTACGCAGGTGTTGCAGCCGGTACAGGCACTGCCAATGATCTCAGGGACTGCGGCATCCTTATCCTTGAGTGCCTTTGTCGGGCAGGCCTTCACACACTTCACGCACTCTTCATGATCCTGCCAGACAATGCAGCGTGTCTGGTCTACGTGAGCCAGCCCTATCTGCGTGCGTTGCTTGAGTGCTAGAGGAAGCTCTTTGATAGCATTCTCTGGGCAGGCATCTGCACAGCTGTGGCAGCTGTAGGCGCAGTGAGTGTCACCGAGTGCAAGGTAGGGTTTGTTTAGCCCGTCCCAGCCTAGTTCGGTTAATGATGGCTTGAGTACCTGTGTAGGACAGGCTGAGATACAGAGACTACATCCCGTACAGGCATCTAGGAAGAGAGCGTGCGAGCCAGCACCAGGTGGGATAAGGGCGTGCGCCTTGTTGTTGCCGAGGGTGCTGGGATCATCGCTGTATTCGGCATCAATGGTAGCGGCACGTGAACCACAAGAGGGAAGTAGGCTGGTAGCAACTCCCGTGAGACTGAGGCCGATGAGGGCGCGGCGGGTAGAATCTATTTTCTGACTGGAGGAAGTGTTTGCCTTAGCATCGGCTTCCTTTTTTTTGCGAGCTGGGCGAGGGGCAGCTTCAACAGCTGGGGCAAAGGGGTGGTGAGGGCGCATGGTGATCGCATCGCTATCGCAGACACCAATGCAGCGGTAGCAGGAGACGCAGCGCGTCGAGTCAATACGGAGCGTTTTGATGTCAATGGCGTGAGCCTTGCAATGAGTAGTGCATGTCATGCATCGTATGCAGCTTTTATCCTTAATGTAAGGAGTGCATGGAGCGAGTCGAGAAAGCAAACCAAGGAAAGAGCCAACAGGGCAGATCGTGTTGCAATAGAGTCGCCCTTTCATGAATGCCATGACGAGAGGGAGTATCATAGAGATAATCACGATGCTTAGAATGAGAGGAGAATATCGACTCCAGTCAGCACGCTGGCTTGTGATACCGAAACTTGAGTAAATCTGAGTAGCAAGGGGCTCTAGAATAGCTGAGCCAAATCGTGCGCTGATGCTGTACGGATCAAGCCAGCTGAGAATGTAGTTTGAACCAAGAATGAGTGGAACAATGGTGAGGAGTAAGAAAAATCCTCTCAATACCCAGTGATTGGGCGTGTAGCGTGATGTTAGCCCTCGGTATCGTCTTTTTGGAGTAGATAGCCTGTGCGCAGCATCCTGAGCGATCCCTAGCGGGCATATCCAGCTACAAAAGACACGTCCGAAAAGAAGCGTGAGAATGAGTAAGCTGATGAATATCGTGAGTGCGAGCTCTTCCCCTGTCCAGCTACCCATGTAAGAGGGGATGAACTGGATATCTGCGACCCAGAAGTTCCAGCTGAGGTGAATGGGGATGATGAAGAAGCCAGCAAGAAAAAATGCCAGAATGATGAAGGCGAAGATGCGGCGTGTCAATTTCAACATGAGCTTGCAAAAAGGGGCTGGAAATAGTGGCTAAAACAGCATAAAATCTACCAGAGTTCAGGTCAAGACCCAATCATGACTTTGGTCTATAAATAATAAATGAGGAAATCTCTTTCTAGGACAGATAGCTTTCTTGACAGCTCAGGTAGATGTGTTAGGATTACACTTAACATGCATCCATCATTCAAGAGTAAAAAAGCCGCTATTGTAGCCCTAAGTTTTTCTGTATTTTTCCCTTTGTTGGCGCAGCAAACACAAGACAATCAATCTATAAAGCAAGATGTAGTCGACGCCAATGTTCTGGTCTCTGATCCAAAGATCATCACAGGAAAGTTGGAGAATGGTCTTCGGTATATCATCCGACAGACAGCTGAGCCTAAAGAACGTGCGAGTATGCGACTCTATGTTGAGTTTGGTTCTTTGGATGAGAAGCCCGAGACAAATGGCATAGCGCATTTCTTGGAGCATCTCCTGTTCAATGGCAGTCGTACGCATAAGCGTGGTGAGCTGATTCCCGCTTTTCAGAGTATGGGGCTAGCCTTTGGCAGTGATGTGAATGCTTACACTTCAGTGGATCGTACAGTATATATGCTCAATCTGCCTAATACGAGTGAGAAGCTTATAGATTTCTCACTAAACGTCTTCCGTGACTTCGCAGATGGAGCTAGTCTAACAGAAGAAGCTATAGACAAGGAACGCGGTGTCATCGTGAGTGAGCTGAAGGTTCGTGACTCAGAATCCTATCGCGCTATGCTTGCCCAGCTTGAGCAGCTTACCGAAGGTACGCGATTGACAAAATTCTTCCCCATTGGTCATGAGAAAATGATCCGCGAAACCCCCTATGCTGTGTTCCGCGAGTATTATGAGAACTTCTATACGCCGGATCGCATGACCTTTATCGTGACAGGTGACTTCGATCCTGCAGCGATGGAGAAGGAAGTGATCAAGCACCTCTCACAGGTCAGTGATGATCCTAAAGGCGCAGTACGTGGGCTGAAGGGAGATCTGACCAACCTAGGTGAGAGCGAGCTAGTCATTGCCAATCCAGAAAGCGCGAGCGTCTACGTCGCCATGAATGTCATCGCTCCCTTTGTCAAAAAACCTGATACGCTGGCTACGCGTTTAGAAGATGCGCCAATAGGTATCGCGCAGAGTATTATTAACCGTCGACTATCACGCATCGTGCGTGAGCCGAATAGCCCTCTGATTGCCGCCTTTACAAACCATAGTCCTATTATTGAGACTGTGATTAATACCAGCGCCTCAGCAACAGCGAAGCCAGAAAACTGGCAGAAGGCACTCCAGATTGTGGAGCAGGAGAATAGACGCGCTATTGAGTATGGATTTAGCGATGCTGAAATAAATGAGAAACTAGCAAACTGGGAGTCATCGATACAGGCACAGATCGATAGTTGGGAGGCGATTGATGCAGGATCACTTGCTGATAGCTATATATCGAATATAGCTTCAGGGTCAGTTGCTACTGACCCTGCTGAAGATATGAGAGTATTTCAGGCTATTAAGGCGATGATACTAGCAGATAAATCCTTACCACAGAAAGCACTCAAACAGGCGTTTGACCAGAGTCGCGTGAAGCTAGCTATGTCAGGCACACTCCCAGAAGGGATAGACAAGGCTGCATTGCGCAGTGCCTATGAGCAATCACGAAGCGTGAAGCTCGAAGCCCCTGAAAAAAAGGAGGCTGCGGTCTTTGCCTATGATCACGTTGGAGAGAAAGGCAGTGTCGTGACAAAGGCCTTCCTCGAAGATCTAGGTGTCACTACTCTCGTTCTCTCAAATGGTATTAAGGTGAACCTCAAGCCACTGGACTCAGTAAAAGGCTCTATCAATCTCCGCGTCGCAGTGGATGGCGGTAGTGTCACGATGGGTGAGCAAAAGACGCCCGGCATCGCGTGGCTAGCAGGAGAGGTGATGGGGCAGGGGGGGCTCGAAGCTCACTCGAATGATGAACTTCGTCAGATACTTGCGGGTAAGCGAGTAGGTCGCAGCTTTTCCATTGGATATGATAGATTTAACTTCTCTGGTAGCTCTAGTAAGGATGACTTCGATCTTCAGTGTAAGCTTCTGATTGCCTCTATTCTGCACCCTGGATATCGCGCGGAATCACTCGATCTTTTCCAGCGAGGCTTGCCCTCCTTGTATAATACGCTCAAGACCACCGAGAACGGAGCATATGGATATCAGGCGATGCGTGCTCTCTTTGGGGACGACTATCGCTTCATCATCCCTGAACAGTCGCAGCTCGAAAAACTCAGCATCGCTGATGTGCAGTCAGCTCTCACTCCACATCTGGAGAAGGGGGCGATGGAAGTGACTATAGTAGGTGACTTCGTTGTAGAAGATGTGATCCCAGTGCTGGAAAGCACCTTTGCTGCGATGCCTTCACGTGCGAAGAGCTTCGTGGATGTGAGCGAGAAGGATAGGCAGGTAGACTTTGAACCATGGAATCAGCGTGACTTCTTCCGATACGAGACGAAACTCGATAAGACGCTCGTTTCTCAGGTGCGTCCCGTTGGTGATGGGCGTGATGCTCTGCGGAATCGTCGTCTCAACGTTCTGACCTCCATTGTCCGCGAAAAGCTCTTTGACGGGATACGCCAAAACCTCGGAGAGGCTTACTCACCAAGTGTCAGACTTACTCTGAACACAGACTACGATAACGCAGCCTACATCACCACGAGCAGCGCGGGTGTCCTCGCTAACCGCACGAAGGTGAGTGCTGCTATGGATACGATTCTTGCGGGAATAGGTCAGGGCTCCATTACGGAAGATGATTTTAATCGTGCGATTCGCCCGATCCGCAATCAGGCCGAGAAATCTCTCCGCAGTGCTGGCTTCTGGATGAGTCGTCTTGCGAAGCTTCAGAGTGATAGCGAGTACCTACAACTCCTGCGCTCATACAAGAAAGACATCGACTCTATTTCTTATGATGAGATCCTGAACCTGAGTAAGGAGGTCTTTACAAGCAAGGATGCGAATTTCTTCTTTGTTGTCCCAGACTTCTTCGAAGGGGATACAGTAACCGAGGAAAAAAAAAGCACCAATAGCCCATCAGTTGATGTAAGCAAGCAGCCTTATCTTATTCTGATTTCTCATGAGACAGCTAAGAAATCAGAGTGGAAGGCTGTAGCTGATACTCTCGTCGCGAAGTATCCAGACAGCATGCTGGTTGAGCTAGATAACCTGCAGGACTGTGCGAGCATCATGCGCGCGCAAGGAGCTCGCTATGCTGCCTTCGTAGCGCAGCCAGAAGAGATCGACTACGTACTGGTCAATAAGATCCACCGAGCAGCACGACAGATCGACTCTGATCCATGGGGAGACTGCATGTGGGGAATTATCACGGGTTACACGGCTGCGGATGCTATGCGTATCGCAAAGGATGATAAGCCACTGGTCATCAAACGAAGTTTGTCCACAACGAATATTGATACCTCTCGCTTCGAGCATGGATGTAGTATTACCGACTGGCGCGACTATCAAGTATTTGAACAGTCAGGCTACACAAAGCCTGTAGAGACGGTTTATGATGCTGGTACTCCAGAAGGTGATGCTAAGCGCAAGGAGGGAATGCAAGGTAAGTTTAGCTATGAGTTAGCTAATAAGAAGCCTCAGCTTATTGTGACCTCAGCTCATGCGACTGAGTATAATCTTGAGATGCCTTTCGGGAAGGGGCTCATCTTCTCCTATGGCAACCACTTCTACCAGCTCAAGCCAGCCGAGATGCGCTACTATGCTGGTACGGTGCTTCCACAGGCACTTCAGGGGAATCTAGAACCGCTGAAAGAACTCAGCGTGAAGTTTGCCGATACGCAGGTGAAGCCTGACGGGACGACGCGCGTCTGGTTCGCGGTAGGAAACTGCCTCTATGCCCATGTGCGCGAGAGTCGCGATAGTATGGCGGTCACTTCGCTTTCCAACTACACGTGTAATCAGGTTCTTGGCTACACTGTTCCCTCATGGTATGGTGATGGTGGTTGGGGTGCACTGAGCTTCTTCTTCGGTAATGCTGAGGGAACGAGTCTCGCTCAGGCATGGTATTTGAACAATCAGTACCTCCTCGACAAGACGATGAAGATAGATCCGAAGCTACTTAACGTTGAGTTTAACTCCGACTCTATCAGCAAGGGTGGGCATCAGAAGCTCGTACAGAGCCTCATTAGCGCTGGATTTGAGCCGAACAAACTCACGAAGGATCATGTAGGTGTTGTTCATGATCGCGATGTTGTGGCACTCCTCGGCGATCCCATGTGGCAGGCTGTGCTCGATGAGTCTCACGTCCAGAGCTCATTGACAACTGAGTGGGTCGATGAGAAGACGCTGAAGCTTACCGCGACCAGAGATCACAAGGCACGCTTTGGTGTTTGGTATCCTAAGCGAATGAATGTGACGGAGACTGAGCAACCCATCGATGCCATTGTGACAAATGACTTCATCCTGATTCCAGAAGTGAGTCTGAAAGAAGGTGAGAGCATGATCGTGAAGCTGCGATAGATCGCAGTGTCATTAATTCCACTTTTTGTACCCCTTCGTATGACGCTGTTGTACGAAGGGGTTTTTCCATAATAACTCAACTTAACGCACGACAAAGAAGCTTGATTTATCTCACTCTAGTTGATACACTCTTGCTGTGATCTTCCTGAAATCTATCTTCCGACTGCGCGAGAAGGCGCAAATTGAAAACAGTGAAACGGATGATATGACCATCCTTGATCATCTTGAAGATCTGCGGCACACCATTATCCGCATAGCGATTACACTGATTCTCTCTATGCTTATCTGCTTCAGTTTCGCCCCCTCCTTCATGGAGATCCTGCGCGGACCTGTAGATGCCGTGTGGCAGCGATATGAGTCTGATCATTTACCCTCCACTGTTGATGTTGATGATTGGGTAGAAGCCAAGCACCTAGCATCACTGCTCCCCCCCTTGACGGATCAGGCGCGTACTCTCCTCTTAGCAGAGCAACAGGATGCTGTCAGACGACTCTACCCACTCGTACCCATTCTAAATGCTGCCTCGTTGTTGGATGAGGGAAAGAAAGAGACCTTCATCCGCAACTGTTTGGATGGGCAGCAAGAGCAGGCAGAGCTCGCCCTCTCACTCATCGAGTCAGGGGCTGTCCTGCGTAACCCGCGCGGGCGTGAAGCCTTGCAGTTGATGGGGGCGTTTCACCCAGCAGAAGCCTTCATGCTCTCCCTCACTCTCTCCTTCTTTGGAGGTATCATCCTTGCTTTCCCCTTATTGATGTACTTCATCTTGCAGTTCATCGTGCCAGGGCTTCACAAGCATGAGAAGAGACTTCTCTACAAGAGCGTGTTCTGGGGCTTTGGTCTCTTCATTGCTGGATGCTCCTTTGCGTACTTTATCGTGCTTCCCCGTGTGTTGAGCTTTTTCTATAGCTACTCACTGAGTCTCGGTATCTCTAATGACTGGCGCATTGGTGATTATATCAGCTTTGCTATTAAGTTGGTTTGCGTATTCGGGGCTGTGTTTGAGCTGCCAGTGTTGGTGATTCCTTTTGTTAAGCTTGGGGTGCTCAGCTATGATCTCATGAAGCGCACCCGTGCCTATGCTCTCATCGCCTGCCTCTTCATAGCATTGCTCCTAGCCCCCGCGCCAGATCCAGGGACAATGCTCATCATGGCGACTCCTATGTACCTGCTCTATGAGCTCTGCATCCTTTACGCGTGGTATGATCAGCGTCGACGTCAGCGAGAAGCTTCTGCTCAGCCCGATGAGGAAGAAGACTCTGATAAGCTTGTTTGATATATCATGACCCTCACTCTATGGGAAAAGAGTGAGGGTCACATTCATATTACCTTTCTTTCGAGAGGTAGATCTATGTTCAAGGAAAAGAAGAATAGCAGAATACACCTCTTATGATTGAGTCGGCCAGATGAGTGCAGTGGTATCAAAATTTCGCTTTTTCGCAAAGTCAATGAACTCCTCTTTGACTTTTTCGGACACATGTGGAGTACGAGCCAGTAGCCATAACATCGAAGTATCCGAACCTGAAACCACAGCTACGTGATAGTCTTTACTGATAAAAAGAACATTGTATGAGCCGTAGAACCAGCAATAAGGTGGTACAAAACTCACGCGAAGATGCCCCCCTACGGAGCTATCAGGCTGATAAGCGCGTGCACTCGCAGATTTCTCCTTGCCATCTGGATAGCGACCTTCATTTCTCACATGAATACGTCCGTCATCTAGCAATCTATAAGTCGCTTTAACATAGTCCATATCCTTTTCAAAAGAATGGGGTAGACGCGCTATTTCGTACCATGTACCCATATAGCGAGGGATATCCAGTTGCTTAACCGGAGTGGTACTCATATTGTACGGTTGAGAAGAACAGCTCCCTGCAATTAAGACTAGAACGAATAGGCAACAGAGGTGAAAAAGAGTTTTCATCATAACATTGAGACAGAGAAATGGAAGTTTTGTTCAGCATACTTTAGATTTCTTTAGTCTATAACTAATTGATAATTCTGATATAAGTGATATATCTGTAAAAAATAGTCGGTTTTCTTCTCTTTTTTACTTGCCAAATCGCGCAACTCTATGTATAATACCCCCGCACCCTCTCACCGAGGGCGTTATTAAAAAGGCTCAGTAGCTCAGTCGGTAGAGCAGCGGATTGAAAATTCGCGTGTCGGCGGTTCGAATCCGTCCTGAGCCATTTTTTTAATAACCCAATAAAACATCTTTCGGGGTGTAGCTCAGCCTGGTAGAGCGCCAGCTTTGGGAGCTGGATGTCGTAGGTTCGAATCCTGTCGCCCCGATCTCCTAAAAAAGCGGAAAGATTATTCTTTCCGCTTTTTTTATGGCTAAAATTTGCGATTAGCTTGAATTCATCCATGATCCTCCTTTTTTGCTCGCGTGACTCGAAGAAAGCTGCTATAGATAGAACTGGTTTTATAATCAATTCTTATTATGGCTATCAAATTATTTATACCCGGTCCTACCATCGTCTCAGAAGAGAGACTCAAAGAGATGAGCGGTCCTATGATTGCACATCGCTCCAAGCTTGCATCCGAGATCCAGAAGCGTATCTCGGATAACATGCAAAAGGTGCTCTTTACTCAGAACCGTATTCTTCTCTCCACTTCCTCTGGCTCTGGTCTGATGGAAGGCGCAATCAAGAGCTGTACAGCAAAGCGCGCAGCCTGCTTTGCTATCGGAGCATTCGGCAAGAAATGGTACCAGATGGCGACAGCGAATGGTATTGCTGCGGATAAGTTTGATAGTGTTGCTGGTGAACCTACGACACCAGAGATGGTGGATGCTGCTCTTTCCACTGGAAAGTATGACCTCATCACAGTGACTCACAACGAGACTTCTACAGGTATACAGAATCCCGTAGAAGAGATAGCAGAGGTAATGAAGAAGTACCCTGATGTAATCTGGTGCGTCGATGCTGTATCCTCTGCTGCGGGTTCTAAGATCGATACTGACAAGCTCGGTATTGATATCCTTATTACCTCAACGCAAAAGGCGCTGGCTCTTCCCCCAGGCTTGGCTATTTGTGCTATGTCGCAGAAGGCGTATGAGCGCACAGCTGAGGTGCCCAACCGAGGTCTCTACTTTGACCTGCGTACCATTTGGGACTTTATTGATAAGAAAAATTATCAATATACCTCCACGCCGAACCTTTCTCTCATGTATGCTCTGGATGCGCAGCTGAAGAATATAGTAGAAGTAGAAGGTTTAGAGAACCGCTTCGCGCGCCACGAAGAGATGGCAGCGTACGTCCGTGCATGGGCGAATGAGTACTTCCGCGTCTATTCGAATCCGAATTATCTCTCAAAGACACTGACCGTCATTGACGCACATCCAAAGGGTAGCGATGAGATGATCTCTGTCCCTGAGCTTAATGCCGCACTCGCAGAGCGTAATATGGTGCTTGGCGGTGGCTATGGAGATCTGAAGGGGAAGACCTTCCGCATCGCTCACATGGGTGAACTCTGCATGGATGACATGCGAGAGATTACCGATGCTGTCACAGACGTTTTGAAGCTGAAATAAGCCTATTCAACACTTATATAAACGTGGAAGTTGGGTGAAAACGCAGCTTCCACGTTTTAGCATTTCTATATGAAAAAACCCTACACATTACCTTACCAGGTTATGTACTATGACACCGATTGCGGTGGAGTAGTGCATAACATAGCCTACCTCCGATGGGTAGAAGAATGCCGTACCAAAATGGCTATTGATATTGGTATTGATTTCATGAAGCTGGCTAATGAAGAGCAGGTTTTCACCGTCGTTGTGCGTCATGAGGTAGACTATCATCTACCAGCAGTCATGATGGATGATATTATCGTGTCTGGCTATCTTGAAAGTGCTGAGAAATCCTCGCTCTGGTTTAGTTTTCAGATCATACGCGCAAAGGATGGGAAAAAACTCGTCAGCGTCAAGCAGCGACTGGCTCTAGTGAAGATGCCTCAAGGACGACCACAGCGTATTCCTGAAGAGTGGAAGCGCTTTGTCTATCAATCAAGCGAAAGTTGAAAAAATGGCTATTAACTACAAAAGGTTCATCTTTCATCCCTATCAGGTGAATACCTATATTATTTATGATGAAGAGAGAAGAGATGCGCTCATTATCGATCCCGCATGCTGGGTATCGTCTGAACGAGTAGAATTATCACAGTATATTGCTGAGAATGCCCTGAAACCTATCGCGATCATCAATACGCACATGCACTATGACCATAATGCGTCAAATGTCTATTTTCAGAAGCTTTACAGTATACCAGTTTGGGCACACTCAGGTGATGATTTCATGCTAAATGACCCAGAGTTCATGCGTACTCGTATGGAGCGTATTCCCAAAGAGGGCTTGGGTAAAATTGATAGACACCTTAGCGATGGAGAAGTGCTTAAGCTAGGTCATGGAGAGTTGAACGTGATTCATACTCCTGGCCATTCGCCTGGTGGGATATGCCTTCACTGTGTAGATGCGGGCTTCCTTCTCAGTGGAGATACCTTGTTCTATGAATCTATAGGGAGAGCTGATTTGCCAAAGAGTAGTCCAAAACAGCTGCTAAAGAGTATTGAAGAGCGACTATTTGTGCTGCCAGATAAGACTATCGTGCTTCCAGGGCATGATGAGTTTACAAGTATAGGGCATGAGAAAAGATATTCACCATTTTTTTAACTTTCACTAATGGATTGAAGAATAGGGTGTTTCGAGATGTAAAGCGAGAGAATGTAAAAAAAATGTAAAAAACTTTCAAAACATACTTGACGCGCGGTTCAGTTTTATATATACTTCCGCC
>CAYJML010000014.1:0-54394 GCA_964371515.1 uncultured Akkermansia sp. | reverse complement strand
AAGAGTCACTCGCCTACGGTCTCATCGACCGTATTCTCACCCATAAAGAAGAAAGCAACTCCTAATCATGGCATCTAAAAGCCGCTTATGCGCCCTCTGCGGAGGAGAAGAAAATGATGGTCGCCCCATGCTGACTGTAGATGGTACACACATCTGCTTCCAGTGTATTGAGGGGATGACCTATAAGATGCTTTGTAGTGAGATAGGTGATATCGCAGCAGAGCGCATTCTTGCTCTCATCCGTAGCACTCACCCTGAGATTCTCCCCCAGACCGAGGAGGACGACTTCATCGAGCTCGCTATTGAGACAAAAGATTTATCAGAACTACCGACACCTGCGCAACTTCACGCCTCTCTTGATCGCTATGTCATCGGTCAGGATCTCGCGAAGAAGACGCTCTGTGTTGCGGTATACAATCACTATCTACGCCTTCGTCAGAAGGAGGATGAGGAAGATACTGAGATTGAGAAGAGTAACATCCTCCTCGCAGGTTCAACCGGCTCAGGTAAGACTCTGCTTGCTAAAACTCTGGCAAAGATTCTCGACGTCCCCTTCTGCATCGCTGATGCCACTACCCTCACAGAGGCTGGCTACGTGGGTGAAGACGTGGAAAATATCGTTCTACGCCTCCTCCAAGCCGCTGATATGAACGTGGCGAAGGCTGAGCGTGGTATCATCTATATCGACGAGATCGACAAGATCGGCCGCAAGACTCAGAATGTCAGCATTACACGCGATGTCTCTGGTGAAGGTGTGCAGCAAGCACTCCTCAAGATCATCGAGGGTACAGAATGTAATATTCCACCAAAGGGAGGGCGTAAGCATCCTAATGAGCAATACATCACAGTGAACACGGATCGTATCCTCTTCATCTGCGGTGGCGCATTCGTAGGGCTAGAAGACATTATCCGCAAGCGTCTTGGCGCATCTAGCATAGGCTTCAGCTCTGTTGAGGATGAGCGTAATCGACAGGAATTCACCGAGGCGGAAGTACTCGCCAAGGCTATCCCCGAGGACCTCTTCCAGTTTGGCATGATTCCTGAGCTCGTCGGTCGTCTACCTATTTTTGCAGCCCTCACACGCTTGAGCGAAGATCAGCTCGTACAGCTCCTCACAGAGCCTCGTAATGCTCTGGTAAAGCAGTATAATAAGCTCTTGCAGATGAATGATGCAAAGCTCACGATCCAACCTGAGGCTCTGCGTGCCATGGCAAAGCTTGCCATATCGCGCGGTACGGGAGCTCGCGCCCTACGCGGCATTTTTGAAAAATTGATGCTGGAGGTGATGTACTCTGTTCCTAGTGATAAGAAGATCTCTGAGGTTATTCTCACTGAAGCTTCTGTTCAAGGTGTAGAAGAGCCTACTCTCATTCGCGAGAAGAAAGAGCCTATCCCCAAGGATAAGCCCAAGGCTCGCCCAGGTCGCCCACGTAAGAGCGCGAGCTAAGTTTGCGCTCTCTCATCTACATCATCCATGCTTGTCCTAGCTATTGAATCTAGCTGTGATGAAACTGCCATCGCTATCCTAGAAAGTGATGGCAGTGCCGTCATGCCACAGCTACTCAGCTCCGTCATCTCGACTCAGATTCCCATTCATCGACTCTATGGGGGAGTCATTCCTGAGCTCGCGTCACGTAATCACTCAGCGGCTCTCAGGGGAGTCCTAGAAGAAGCACTAATGCTAGCAGGTAAGAGTGTCCATGACATTGATGCTTTTGCCGGAACAGCCGGTCCTGGCTTGGTGGCTGCTCTCCTCATCGGCAATAGTGCCGCGAAGTCGCTGGCTCTCGCAGCAGATCGTCCCTACTTCGCGGTTAACCATATGGAAGGTCACCTTCTGTCTCCCTTTATCACGCATCCAGCAGGCCTCACACCCCATGTAGCCCTCGTTGTCTCTGGTGGGCACACGCTTCTCATCGAGGTGAAGGGTCACAGTCAGTACCATCTACTCGGTCGCAGCCTCGATGATGCTGCTGGGGAGGCATTTGACAAAAGTGCTAAGATGCTCAACCTTCCCTACCCAGGGGGACCTGAGATCGATAGATTAGCAAGAAAAGGTGATCCTACGCGATTTAAGATCCCGCGTCCCATGATGCATGAGCCGCATCTCAACTTCTCCTTCTCGGGGCTAAAGACAGCCCTACTCTATACTCTTCCGAAGCTAGTTAGCTCTGGCGATCCACGTGATCTTGATGAGCAGTGCCTCGCTGATCTCTGTGCAAGCGTACAGCAGGCTATTATAGATGTTCTTGTGCACAAGTCGATGAACGCTCTCACGCATACGGGGATGACCACACTAGCACTCTCTGGTGGTGTTTCTTGTAACCAGGGTCTACGCTCTCAGATGATCACAAGCTGCGCTCAGCGAGGTATCGAGCTCATTTTACCTGAGCCTCAGTATACCACAGATAACGCTGCTATGATAGCATACGCCGCACTTCATCAGCTGCTCAGAGGTGATTCATCATCGCTTGCTACACCTGTAGATCCGAATATGAAGCTGGCGAACCTTCAGATTCGCGCCTGAGTTACATTGTATTAAATACGACGGCGGCGGCGCATCATTGTTGCCGCAAGTGCGAGCACACCAAGCACGACGGACGATGGTTCTGGTACTGGTGGATCGACACGAATGAGAATGCGCACATCGACTCCACCGTCTGCACGCTCTTCTACTACGTACTCTGTACCGTACTCAAGGTATTTTCCGGCTAGTGCGAAGACGGTGGTCTCAGACCAGTCGACATCAATGACGCCAACTCCATCATCGCTAACAATCAGGTTGAATACATCTCCCGGATTCGCCTCGGAGAAGTGGAGCTCCAGGTCAGTAAAGCTAAGCAGCGTACTGGTATCCATCTTGATCTGATTACCACCATTATTCACATCGTTCATGTCGTAGCCATGAAAGAGCAGTGTATTGACATCAACCGTACTCTCTTCCATCAGCGTAAGGGTATCACGCACATTAATCGTGTCTGTGTAGACCTCGTTATTCTTAGCGAAGGCCGTCGCACCGATGATATCGACGTGTCCAGTCTTCGCACCATCGACACCGTTAATATTCGAATTCAGAATACCGCCTGTTAGCTCTAGAATTCCGGCATTTTCTCGTGATGTACCTTGAAGATCAACCTCACCCACCCTATCTAGTGAGTTCGCATTTGCCTTCACGATACCTGTTCCATGGACAGTGAGGTTTGCATTGTTGGAAAACTTCCCAACACGGTCTTCCTCGCCTGCCTGCGAATAGGTTCCTAGCTCGACCCCGCCGTTTTTAACCACGAGTTCAGGAAGACCTATAGAATCATTAATGTGGACATCATAACGCTCATCACCATTTCCCTCGACAACTAGAATACTTTTCCCCTCACCAAGAATACTATCATTAATGGTGATGGTGTCAGACTTCCCCTCGGTGGTCCTCAGGGTAACGATGGAGTCGTTCGCATAGATGGCGTTGTAGTCCTTCACCGAGCCAGCAGTCTCCGTCATCGTACCTGTGGTTGCATCCCATGTCGCACCTTTGATCGTATAGTTACCACTCATGGTGACATCCTGCCCGTCAGCAACGAAGAAGACATCCGAGGAGTCCTCAATATAGAAAGCTCCACCTTGGACTTTCACCGTAGAACTGGGACTAACTGATGATCCTGCTACATTATTGATAAAGTCAGTGTTCGTGAAGACTATAGGCGTATCCGCGATCTGTGACTTTAGAGCATAAGCTCCACCTTGTGCTGCGCTGTTGTTAGAATAAACAATGTTATCTTCATAATGACCAGTGACACCACCGTTTATTAGTGTATGATGCAGCGATACTGCACCACCAGTCGCGCTACCGTCTATGGAGTGGCACACATTCCCCGTGAAGGTGGCATCAAGGCTACCTATTGAGCCTTCCCAGACACGTATCGCACCTCCATTTGAGCCACCAGTTGTAGAACCAACATGAGGTGAGCCTTCTGCAAAATTATTCGAAAAAACTCCAGAAACATTTCCTATCTTTCCACGGGTCCCTACGTAGATAGCTCCTCCATGTGATGACATATTACCATCAAACACACCGTGGATATCTCCCATCACAGCAAGGTTGCCAGATGATGACGCATCAGCCACATAAATAGCCCCACCACGCAGGAGAGCCGTCGAAGATGCTGTTGCTGTTTTTGTGGCTGAGTTATTGTAAAAATCGGCATTAATCCCTGACACATAAGCTCCACCATCAACGAAGAACACCCCACCTGATGCGGCACTGGATGTGGCGACTGCATGATTATTCGAGAAGGTAATGTGCTGATCACCGAAGTTGACCGTCCCTCCACGATAGAGACTGATGACGCCTCCGTAGGCCACTGATGCCTGCCGTTTGAAGTTTTCGAAGTTTTTAATCCCCTTGAGATTAATCTCCGCTTTGGTACTAGCAGGGATGCCTGATTTATTAATATAGAAACCTGAATACAGACCAGCCCCATCGAGTGTCGAATAATCGATCTCACCACTTTCTAAAACAACATCAGTTCCGAGAATATTAAGCTCGAAACCATCAACTAGAAGACTACTTCCAAAGTAAAGATTATCAGCTGCGGTAAGAGTAACAGTTCCATCCACCCGGTAGTCAGTAACTAAATCAATCGGATCAGGAGTGACGGCTTCACTCGCACTAGAAGTTGCCGATGAGAAGAATGCGGCTCCAGTGCTACCTGCGACTCGAGAAGTCGATGCGCTGAAAGAGCTAGCCGCACCCGTCGAAGAGGTAGAGCTCGAATAAGTATTATGCGATGGCGGAAGAGGTGAGTGCGCATCATATCCAGCTAAATCTGGATCTTCTTCAACACCATAGATCTCATACTCATCTTCGCGGTAAGAATCTACTAACTCAAACTGTTGCACGAGGCCATTTTGAAAACTCAAAGCAGCCACATCAGCAAGGTACGAGTCATCCGTCTGCACGTTTAAAGGTGACACTGCAGATCGTGTGTCAGCGATCAGGGTAGCTCCTGCTTCAAGTGAGCTAGCACTGATGATCTCTTCTTGACTGGTAAAAATGTTTGTATCAGAAAGCATTTCTTCACTGCATCCCTGTGTGGCAAGCAGAGAAGGAGACGAAAAGTCTGTTATAGATGTCTCCAAGGAAAGTGCATCTAGCGTCTCTTTCTCAAGCTCAGTAGAATTCACATTGAAGACTCTTTCTAAGCTAGTTACAGAATAACTAGAGATATGATCAGAACGGTATTGAGGCTGATTAGAAGACAGCATATCGCTAGAACTCAAAGAGAGATCCCCCTCAAGCTGCAGCATCTCTTCTTCTCCACCCTCGGAGGCTTCGGCTGACTGAGCAGAGTCGCTGGTGACTTCTGCATCTACAAAACTTACTAAGGGTAGAGTTAAGAGGCAAAGCATAACTGCTTTCCAAAATACACGGTACTTATCGCGCATCAGAGATAATAATAACAAGAAACCATTTCAAAGTCAATGGTAATTATACTCAGAAGTTAATGATTCCATTAAATTAACAGATATATTTTAGCATAACAGACATCAATATGTTATAAGACACTAATTTTTAGTATTATAGATTGATTAATGGTATTATAGATATGATAATTGATAAAAATGCCTTGCGATGATCAATAAACTCACTATAGCTCTACTATTTCTATTACCCCTTTTGGCTAATACTCCACCTCCTCTACCATTTCCTTCACCAGAAGTCGAGCATCTCACTGGAAGCAAAGCAGCTCACACTGAGGAAGTTCAAGGAAGAATCAGCTACACTGGTCAACCGAGTATGATTCGACTCGTTTCCTCTGGTCGCACCCTTTTAAATACAAGTAACATCCCTGCACAGTGCTTAGATTTCTCCTTCTATATGAGCGAGCAGAGAAGTTCTCTTGAGCTCTCTATGCAAGTTAGATGGCCAAATGGCGAAGAGATTAATCGCGATCAGGCAGTAAGTGTCACCTTACAACCAGCTCAACGATCTTCACGCACACAAGAGAGCTATACAGAGGGAAATTATCTTCAAGATATACTGTACTTCGTCTGGTGAAGCGCAGCACTGTTAATGGACAGTGGAATATGTCAGACTTTACACAGAAAACGAACTATTTCTACTTGCTAATGAGAGATAAGGCTGTTATGGTGAAGACATGAACCACGCATGCCTCACAAAAAGCTTAGAATCAGCGCGTACACTTAGCATATCTTACATCTCTCCTATTGAATGGATTACAGATATTCCTGTGGCTGAAGGTGGTTTGGGTGAAATGCCTTCTCCTCTCCATCTCTTAGCGAGTGCTGCAGCCAGTTGTATCGCCACGAGTATCTACCTACGCGCAACAGAGAGGGGTCTTACCGGGCATGGTAGCCAAATAGAAGCAGCGATCGTCGAAGAAAGTTTGCATGTGCAGAGACTCATCTTCACGATTCATCTTCCAGCAGTTCTCGAGTGCCTCGTTCCAACGATGGAAGAAATAGTCAGAAAGGCACCTGTTATAGAGAGTCTCAATCCAAACATAGCACTCGATATTAACTGCCTCTTAAAAGATGGCGAATAGGCTCTATAATCGCTCCACACAAGGCACATTTATACCAGAGAGCATGCTGAGAGTTATTCTCAACGCTTATAGGATACGAGGCGGCGTAGCTTCTTCGCGAGCGTGAGCCTAGATGCCGAGGATACTCGATCCGTGAAGAGCTTACCTTCTAAGTGATCATATTCGTGCTGCAAACAACGTGCGAGTAAACCGCCACAATCTACTTCCATCACAGAGCCATCCAGCTGGGTAAGCTTAGCTTTTACCCTCAAGGGGCGAGAGACATTAGAGCGTATCTCATGCACGCTCAAACACCCTTCCGTGAAGAGACCCTCTGAGTCGTAGGGCTCTAATTCAGGGTTTATAAAGACCATTGGCATGATGGAATAGGGTGAGCACTCTTCTCCGTTCACGGTAATGAGCTCTACCTCCTCTTCTTCATCTTCAGGTATATCTATAACGATCATGCGTATGTTAAGCCCTATCTGAGGAGCTGCTAGGCCTATGCCATTAGCCGCATACATAGTCTCGAGCATATTCTCTGCAAGTGTTTTAATCTCTGCATCAACCTGCTCAATGGGGGCGCTCTTGGCACGCAGTACAGGGTCTCCGTATTGTTTGATAGATAATAACATGGTAGATTTTCTGCTTTAAAGATAGCACTCAGAGCCTCACCCTGTCAAGTTTAAGTTATTTAATAGTAAGAAATAGATTGTTTATGAAATAAATTAACATTTTGTTATTTTTGTACTTGCATCAGGCTTAATTCAGTGCTATTCTCATAGATAATCAGACCTTATGAAAATTACACATCATACTCTAATTGCAGTACTCTCCTCACTTCCAGTCTATGCACAGCAGTATATAGCCGAAGGCATCAACCTAGATAACATCGAAAGTTCAACTCACTTTTATGACTCTGGTAAAGGCATGTTCTGGGCAGGACCTAAGTCTAATCCGAGCACTCCAGCCTATGATGGTGTTACAAAGAACCTTGACGGCACTAAGACCTTATCTGACTTGCTTGGAGATCTATCAGGGGAGCTTCTCTCTTTTCAGCAGAATGCCACTTATAACTTCTACAATCACTATGAAACGCTGGCTGGCGATACGCTTTCTTGCTGGTATCAATCTGGTGCAAATGTGGTTGAGTACTGGCAGCAGACTTATGGTGTGTTCGCAGAAAAATCAGCAGTATCCGGCTACACCTATGATAAGCAATATCTATCAGACTTCCAAGGTACACAATCACTTGACTTGACCTACTTGTTCTACAAGAACATGAATGGGAATGAGACGGGTAGTGTGGGTACTGCAATCGATTGGTACCTCGCTGGTAGCAAGGGTTACTTCGATGCTGAAAACTTTAAAGATGGTGTATCTGCTGCTGATGGTGGATACTTCTCAAAATACTTCTCACCTATCAACCCGGATGTGGGTATTTACTACAGTGCTTCTCAAGTACAAGAATATGCCAGTACTAACTCGACCACTGTCTTTGCAGATCGGCTCGCCACGTCCTTAGGATACACAAATGATGGCGATGGGACTTATTCTCGCTCAGAAAAAGGAACGATAGCCTCCGTCCTCCTCAGACCCTCTGAGGGTACGACTAATCACTATGTCACCTGCTATGGCTTTGAGCTAACAGAGGATGGCAATGCTGTGATACTCTACCTAGCAGATTCAGATGATGAAGATTATAACATCATCAAGGTCTACGCCAAGCACGACGGATCATCATTTAAGCTCTACTCTGACGAGAATGGAGATATACCTTGGGTTACATTCAACAAGGACAACTGGACATTCTACCAAACATTTAGTATTAACACGCCAGAATCACTAAAAGATCTCGAAGAATCCTATTCAAAAAGCAGTAATGCTCAGATATGGAGCGGTGGCAGCACAGAATGGGGTGGCACAGACGAATCTGATGATGGCGGCGCAGCAACTTACGCGAGTGGCTGGGTGCGCTACGCAACAACTGATGTGGATGCGAGCTTGAATGGGCATTTTTATAGCAAACTTGACTCAGCGCGCGCAGTTGTATTCAACGACTACATCCAAGCAGGAGAGAGCACTGTAAGCACACGCAGCATCGATGTGGTAGGGACAGTTTCCGCGCCTTCTATTCTCATCGACAGCGATCAGATCGCTTACCGCTTTAACGGAGCTTCCAACACAATTAAAGCGGCATCACTTACAAAAGAAGGAACAAACAGGGCTAGCTTTGTTCTCACAACGCTAGAAGTAGCGACGGTAGCTCTCCATGAGGGCTCACTAGAGCTGAGTGACTCTAGCGTTACAGGGAACATAAACGTCGCCACAGGTGCTCAGTTACACATCAGTGGCACTACGAGTCAGATAGGAGAGACACTCACGCTCAATGCTGGTTCCGACCTTAGCTTTGAAAACGCGGGCGATAAGCTGATTGTCAAGGGGGATCTCATCATCGATAAGAACTTCCATTCACAAGGAACTACTATCGGTACTGTCGCGGTACAAGGGAAGCTAAAAGTGACAGATGTCAGCATCAGCGCTCGCACATTATTCAGTGCCGAGGGCGCCACTTCTACTGAAGCTCTCTTACAAGCCAATCTCGACCTCACCGGAGCCACTGGATTGCAGATGGATGGAGCTCTAGCCCTCGGGGGGGATCTCCTACTTAGCTCAGACAATAAGCTTACTTTGGACTTCTCAAGCATTCCTTCACTCGATGGCGATAACTATCTCATGCTCTTCACCGATATAGGTGAGCTCAAGGTCAATGGGGTAACAGCAAGTGAAGGCACTGACTATTTCCAGTTCTTTGAGCTTTCCGCAGAAGCTCAGGCTGCTCTAGGTGCAGATGCTACCATGCAATATGATGAAGCTGCGGGGCGCTTCTATATAGAAGGTAAAGCTGTACCTGAGCCCAGCAGTGGTGCTCTCACTTTGCTAGCCCTCTCTCTGGGACTTGGCAGACGCCGCCGCAGGGCGTAGGCAGATCATTCAGCCCACATTTGATAGAAATATACAGGGTCTTAAGAAGAGGAAATTTAAATTATTTTGGATTATTATATTTCTATATAATTAACACTTGTAAACAAAATAGATTTATGCTATTTTGTTTACACACCTTTTATGAAAATTGCATCGCTTACACTTCTCACTATTCTTTCTTCTCTACTGTCACATGCTCAGCTCTATCTAGCTGAGGGTATCAATCTGAACGATCTCGATAACTCCACTCACTTCTACGACTCTGGGAAAGGCTATTTCTGGGCAGGTACTCGTGATGAACCTAATACCCCAGCCTATGATGGAGTTGGAAAATATCTTGATGGAGAAACAACTCTCTCAAGCCTGCTCGGGGATTTATCGAGTGAAATACATCCAGGCTTACAAAATGTCACTGATAACAGCTATATCTACTACTCTGGATTACAAGAAGATTATCTTTCTTGCTGGTACCAATCAGGCGCTAATGTCATCGAGTACTGGCAACAGACTTATGGCGTCTTCGCAGAGAAGCCTGCCGTGTCGGGCTACACCTATGATCAGAAGTATCTAAACGACTTCCAAGGCACACAGTCACTTGATATAACCCAGTTGTTCTACAACAAGATGGAGGGTACGGAGACTGGCAAATTCCCGACGACAACAGCTTGGTATCTAGCAGGTAGTATAGATTCTACTAGTGAAGCAGATCTCAAGGAAGGTGTTACAAAATCCGACGGAGGCTACTTCTCAAAATATTATTCTAATGACAGCCTCGGCTTCGTCATCTATAGTAGCACCTATGTAGAGCAAGCATACGCTGACACAAGCTCAATTTCTGTTTTCACAGAACGCCTAGCCACTTCACTCGGATACACCTTGGAAGAAGACGGTAGCTTCACCCTCACGGAGAAAGGCACGATAGCTTCATTGCTGCTCAATCCAGATGACAACTCAACGAAGCACTACATCACTTGCTACGGCTTCGAGCAGACAGAGGATCCAGATGTAATTGCTCTTTACCTAGCCGATTCAGATGATGAAGACTACACCATGCTCAAGATCTATGCAAAGCATGATGGTACTGCATTCAAGCTCTATACAGATGCTGAGGGTAACGAATCATGGTTCACATTTGGCAAGGATGAGTGGTCCGTTTTTCGCTCATTCAGCATCGACACACCTGAATCGCTTAAAGATTTAGAATCATCTTATTCCGAGGCTAGCAACGCACAGATATGGAGTGGCGGTAGCACAGAATGGGGAGGCATAGATACAAGTGATGACGGCGGTGTTGCTACCTACGCCAGTGGGTGGGTGCGATATGCTAGCAACGAAGTAGATTCGAGCTTCAACGGACATTTCTATAGCAAACTTGATAGCACTAGAAGCATAGTCTTTAACGATTATATTGATGCATCAGGAGAAGCCACAACCTCACGCACGATCACACTTGCGGACAATGTCTCAGCTCCCTCTATTCTCATCGATAACGACACGATCGCTTATAGCTTCACTGCTTCTTCTCAATCAATCACCGCTGACACGCTCATCAAGCAAGGTGAGAGTAGCGTCAGCTTCCAGCAAATTACTCTACAAATTGATACTGTTGAACTGAACGAAGGCAGCCTCGAGCTCAATAGTTCTCAGTTGACGGGAAAGCTAAGTGTAGCTGCTGCGGCCCAGCTTCACATTACAGGCACATCAAATGAGGTACAAAATGGACTGTCGCTGAAAGATGGGGCTGACATCATCTTCAGTGACTCTAACGCCACATTGATCGTAGCAGGGGATTTCCTCATAGACAGAAACTTTCAATCAACGAGCACAGCCATAGGTACTGTTATCGTAAAGGGTAACCTGAAGCTTGTAGATCTCGGTGAAAACTCAGGAGCAGACCTTGAGGTGGGACTGACAGGTACAGAGGCTAATCTGCAGGCAAACCTCGACCTGACACTCGCCTCATCTTTGCTGATGGATGGAGCACTGGCATTGGGCGGTGACCTTCTACTCAGCTCATCAAATAAGCTTACGCTTGACTTCTCAAGCCTCCCTACACTTGAAGAAGGTGAGTTTCTCACTCTCTTCACTGATATCGGAGATATCAAGGTGGATGGTGATGTAGTAAGTGCGGGTATAGACTATACACAATTCTTTGAACTTTCCCCAGATGTGCAAGCCTCTCTGGGTGCTGACGCGGCTTTGAAGTACAACGCAGCAACGAGTAGCTTCTACATCGAAAGAGCGCTCATTCCCGAGCCTAGTAGTGCTACTCTTACTATGCTTGCCCTCATACTTGGACTTGGCAAACGCCGTCGTAGGGCATGAGAAAGAAAATAAATCGTTTCATCGCATAATAAAAAGAACTCCAGATGATTTCTGGAGTTCTTTTTATTATATTTTATTGAGACCCTAAAGGGATATCTCAGTTTAGACATCTATGGTTGGCTCGTCGTTATCATCGCCGTGCGCGAGAATGAACTGAAGGTCATTTAGGTCTAAGCTAGATGCGAATCCTTCATCACCGAGGACATTGCTTACAAGCTGGTTCTTCTGATGCTGAAGCACGCGTATTTTCTCCTCAACAGAGTCACGTGTAAGAAGACGATAGGCAATCACCTTATTCTTCTGTCCAATTCGGTGTGTACGGTCAATTGCCTGACTTTCAACCGCTGGATTCCACCATGGATCGTAGAGGATAACGTAGGAGGCTGAGGTGAGGTTAAGACCAGCACCACCGGCTTTCAGCGAAAGGAGGAAGACACTCGGATCCTTCGTTGTCTGGAACTTCTCAATCTCTGCCTTACGATCCTTTGTCTGTCCTGTAAGATAGTTGTAAGCGCGGTTCTCAGACTCGAGGCGTGTCTTGATGATCTCTAGCATGGAGACAAACTGAGAGAACACTAGTACCTTGTGACCTGCGTCTCTTAGCTGGTCTAGGAGGTAGAACAGCGCAATAAGCTTCGCGCTCTCCTCCTTCGCATAGCGAGGATCGACGAGTCCTGGGTGACAGCAAATCTGTCGCAGACGCATGAGCCCTTGCAGGATGGCGAAGGAGTTCTTCTTCACCGACTCATCTGAGTCAACCCCTAGGAGAGCCTTTTGAATACGGCGTAGTTCAGCCTTGTAGAGCTGCTGCTGCACTGTTTCCATTTTTGCGTAGACTTCTTCTTCTGTACGTGGTGGAAGATCGCGAGCTACTTGCTGCTTTGTGCGTCGTAGCAAGAAGGGTTTTAATCGCGCAGCGAGGCGGTTTTGGCTGTTAAGATCCTTTCTCTTATCGAACCTCTTCTTGAAGTACGCGCGACTACCTAAAACACCTGGCATAGCAAAGGCCATCAGCGACCACATATCGAGGAGTCTGTTCTCAATAGGAGTACCAGAGAGAACGAGGCGATTTGTCGAGTTAATATCTCGAGCTGCCTTAGCCGCCTTCGAGTCAGGATTCTTAATCTGCTGACCTTCATCGAGAATAACAGTGAGCCACTTAACAGAATTAATCTGGTCACAGCAGACTCGCAGCTGGGCATAGTTAATAACAACCATGTCATAATCACTATTAATTACTTCGACATCAGCCTGATCCTTACTGCGGATCACAAGCACACGGATATTGGGCGCGAACTTATTCGTCTCACTTGCCCAGACGTCCAGAACGGATTTCGGACATACGATGAGGACCGGAGGCGTAGACGGAGCTTTCTTGCGTCCTTTCGGCTTATTAGAGCGTTCGAACTCCTCTCGCAGCCAGAGCACATAAGTGATGGACTGAATGGTCTTACCCAGACCCATATCATCCGCGAGTATCCCACCAAAACCATTCACCGAGAGGTATGCAAGGAAGTGGAAGCCCTCTACCTGATACGGACGCAGTTCTGCCTGTAGAGCACTGGGTACATCAGGCTTCACGTCGATTTTGATCTCTGAGGTGCGATCCTTAATACGCTGCCACGCCTTCGGGTCGAAGACTTCTGCCGCGCGTGGATCAGCGAGCTGGAGTGCGTGCATACGATGGGTCTCTCCAGAGAGGTCGAACGGATCAAGACCGAGTCTTGTCACAGCATCACGCTGATCATCATCCAGTTTGATCTCTAAGCGCATCCAACGCCCATCATCCATTCGAACGTATCCACCACGCGCTGAGACGAGTGAGCGTATCTGCTCCTTACTGAGGGTGACCCCTTCCACATCAATCACCACACGCAGGTCAAACCAGTCAATCTCTTGGTTCACCACTTCGAAGCGAATGGCGGCAGCTACAGGATCATCTAGCAGTGATTGCAGATTCGTATCCATCTCTACGTTGATATCAGAGCTGAGCTCTTTCGCCCATTCAGCAAACTTCTCAGGGAACTGCTTTGTGATGCGGCTCTTGTATGAGCCAAGAGCAGAATCATAGGTAAAGCTCATCTCCTCGATCAATTGAGGGATAGGATAAAGGTGATCGCGAATAAAGCGCAGCAAAGTCTTATCCTTCATCGGTACCTGAGAGACGACTTCCCAGTCATCCTTCGCAAGCCTCTCGCAACGTCTCTCTTGCTCGTCGCGTGCAGTTATATCAAGAATAACATGTTCTGTGTCAGCACTTGTAAGACCGCGAACGATTTTCATCGTGAAGGTAGGCAGCATCTCGATGTCTTCTACTCGCTCTTCCATACTGGGAGGTAGAGTCGCTCCTATCTTACGCAGGAATTCAACCCCCTCTAGGCTATCAATGACGCTCTTGGGGATGGAATAGCGCGGCTCTACTTCTGTGCTCTCGAGCCATCGTGGAGGGCCAGGGAAGACCGTCTCATCTGACTGGTAGAGCTCAACGAGTCCAGGAAGCTGTCGCACTGAGTGGGAAACATGCACACCCGAAGCCGTCACGAGCTGTAGCCCATAGCAATCAGGTACAATAGGATCATCAATACAAATCCACTTGAGGGAATCTTGTACGACCTTGAAGTAGCATTCATCGAGATTCACCAGATAGCCCTTGAGAGCTGGTTGATGGAAGAGACGGTTCATCGTCGAACAGGCACTCTCTAGATCGAGGTCGAGCACGACCTGCGCATCCTTCTGTGCATATTCAAAAAGCACATTGAGCAAGATGTCTGATTGAGGATCTAGCTTGAGCGCACCCTTCCAATATTCCTCCATAATTTCATCTAGCTCTGCCTGCTCTCGGATGGGAATCCATGGTGAGGACGGGTCGGGACGGTATTCAAAATGAGCCTCGTTGATCGTTGAGACCATACGCATATGAAGACTATGGCGTGGTGGCTGTGGTGGGCGCTCATTAACACTCTGGATACGATCATACCACGTGCCAACTTCCTTCTGCTGCTCCCATTCGCGTATCTTGCGCTGTACCTTTTCTAGATCAGTGATACAGCTCATAAACTCAGGATATGAGATACGCTTCTTCACGAAAGCATAGGCAATGTAGTTCCAGAATTCGAGGATATTCTTTGGAGTGACAGGCCAGAGCTCCAGTGCGGCATAGCCAGTAATCTCCCAGCGTGGGTTCAATCTCACGAGGTCGTGATCATGGATACTCTGCTCGATGACAAAGCGACGGTAACGCTTCTCAAGCTTCAGGACAAAGTCAGCTTCTCTGTCATCAAGTTCGCGTTCCAGCTTCTCTTCTATGACATCGACAAGGGGCGTATCATCAAGCTCGTTAGGACTCTCGGGCATACTAGTGCCTCGATACATGCGCTCAATCATCGTGGCGACGACACAAGCACCAGCGAGTTCATCATCACCAGCTGTACAAGAGCCAAACCATCGATTACCTTGGAGGCGTAAGCTGGTGCGATAAACACCGCCTTGAGTCTCAACTCTCCCCTGTATAAAAAGATGGTTACCAAAAATTTGCGTTACGGCTCCATCTTTCTGAAGTCGTTCCCCTTCGTCGCGGACTCCTTCAGAGTAAGCGTTGAGGAAATTAAGTGTTGCGCGATCGGGATTTAAAGAAGGATGTAACATTTTGATTGCTTGTAATACAGTGCAGAGTTAGGGCTAGCTCGCACTCATTCGTAAATCAGGCGGATTAGATCTAATATAGCAGACAATCATTCTAATTTCAAGTACTCTTGGGCTTTTTTTTCAAAATAATTAAAAATTAGCTAGCTAACGTTTTACAGTTTATCCTTCATTATCTCTAGTTTAACCCCTGTCTCAAGACCGCCTATTTCATCAAGAAGTTGATAGCATTTTTTATAAAGCTTATCATAATCGATGGGCCCTGCTTCTTCTTCTTTTGTATGTGGAAAGATGAGATAGGAAACGCCCAAGTCGGAAACGGGACGTGAATAGACCGTGGCACGAGGGTTTATCTCCTGACACAGACGCAGCGATGCTTCACCTGACTTAAAGCGCGGACCATAATCACCTACGATGGCAGGATAGATCTTCTTACCCACGATAACAACAGCATAATCTCCTGGTGCAGGCTCATAGGAGCTCGAGCCTTCCTTCAGTGTAAGAGGAAGGACAATAAAGGGGTCATAGTCTGCAAGCAAGAAGCTATACCTCTTCAAGTCGTAGATAACACGCTGCGCATGATCGATGGATGAGGCACTCGCCTTGTCCTGACGCAGTTTCTTGAGCCGCGACTCCCAGTGAGGTAGTAGCGGATTAGGCGTATCCGTTTTCTTCTTCCAGCGATAGGATGTTGAGGGTTGGTAGAAGTTGCTATTCTTAATACGATCAGGCATATCAGGCAAACGGTCGCCGTCAGATCCATCAGAAACGACATCCATATCCGCTTGTATCCAAACAAACTTGCGCTTAGAATCGGGAGCTTCGATCTCTAATATGGTATCTGTATCATAGTAGTTATGCTTACTGAGCATACGCGAGAGCGTAGCCGCATTTTTGCGCATGTGAGTCTTCTTATGATTGTAGATAGAATGATACCAGTCAGAGACCTTGGCGCTCTTCATGAGTTCATCGTAGTTCGCTAAAAGCTTAGGTAGATGAGGATTAGCCTTGAGAAGGCTCTTACCATCAGCAGCCTTTGGAAGGAGTAAATCCAAGCTCACCTTGGCCATATAAGAATCTTGCTTCTTCCTGTCTTGGCTAGCAGTGCTCCCCTCTTTAAACTTCACAAACGAGCCCAGTTTGAAACCTGCCTCTATTTCTGTGATATGCTCATAATCATCTGCATCCACCCTAGTCGGCATCACAGGAGGGAAGGGTGGGAGAACGATCTGAGCCGTATTGACGAAGTCTTTAAGCGGGTTCCATGGGCGTGAAGGGATGGCAAGCTGTGGCTCATTTCTCTCCTCTCGATCTGGCTCAGGCTCTACTGGCTTCGCTTTTTCTTGAGACACAGAAGGTATCACTGAAATCGCAGGAGGACTCAGTTGATCACGCAGCACCTCCTTAATAAGGAGATGGGCTAATCGCTCGGGATAAGGCGTCATAAGCGATACTGCTGCTAGCAGCACCGCGAGGGATAAGCATACTTTAACAAATGTCCACTTCATTGGAAACTGGAATAGATGATGAATAATAGAGATCGACTAATCAAAAACAATACGAAACTCCTAGATCTGCTTTACACGACGGGGACGCAGGGAGAGGATTAGACGTAGCATCCATAGAGGTGCATTCCTCATAAAGAGAGCCATGAGCCTCACCTTGAGGGATGGATAGAAGCGCGGGGCGTTCGAATACAACGCACGCATACTACCATGTATCACGGTTTCTATGGAGCAGTCGAGGATATCCTTGCCTGGTGTCACATTCCCAGTGTAGCCCTCACGACGAGCTACCGTCCCGAAGCCTGTGCGCACAGGACCTGGACAGACCGCTAGAACAGCAATTCCCTTTTCCTTACACTCCAGTCGCAGAGCCTCGCTAAAGGAGCTCACATAAGCCTTCGTCGCTGCATAGACTGCAAAATCAGGAATAAAGACATCTGATGCGAGTGAGGAAATATTCATAATAGCCCCGCCTGTCTGCTCGATAAAGGGTAGCATAGCGCGCGTCAGCTCCGTAAGTGCAACCATATTCACCATCATCATCTGTGAGTTTCTCTCTGCGTCACTCTCGACGAATGCACCGTAGTCACCGAGACCGGCATTATTAATGAGGAGGATACTCCCCTTTGCTGGCCGTGAAAGAGAGGTAATGAGCTTCGCTCTCTCTTGAGTATCAGCGAGATCGCAAGCTTCTAGCTGCACATCGAGTCGTGGATTAACAGCATTGAGTTCTTGCTTGAGCTGCTGGAGTACATCTAAGCGTCTCGCAACGAGTACCAGCTCAGAACACTCTTCACTCAGGTAATGCGCGTACGCTTTACCAAATCCTGATGACGCTCCCGTGATGATTACTCTGTCAAACTTCATAACATATTCTCCCATGAGCTTCCTCTGCTGACAAGCCCAAACTACGTATTAAAACTTGATTGCAGAAATTCATATGATAGAATGGAGTATCAATATGCGTATAATATCCACACACATTCTCTCCTCTTTGATCTGCTTCATAGGTCTTGCTTTGTCGAGTGCGATAGCATCAGAGAGTTTAAACAAGGCTGCTCGCGAAGGTGACCTCAGAACGGTCATCTCCTTAATCGAGGAAGGTGATGATCCTACAGAGCTGACAAGGAGTGGTACTCATGCCCTCGATTCCGCTGCTTCAGGTGGTTCTGTCTGGGTGATCGCTTACCTCTTGAAGCTTCATATTGATATCGATTCAGAAGACTCACAAGGGAACAGTCCTCTCATGGAAGCCTCTTACAATGGGCATCTGGATGCTGTTCGCTATCTGATTCAGCGGGGTGCACATGTCAATCACTGCGACCACACAATGGGTACCGCGCTAATGGATGCTTCGGGGAGATCTCATACAAAGATCGTTCAGCTTCTCTTGGAGAATGGGGCAGATCCGAACATCATACGAAGTAATGGAAACACCGCTTTGATAGAGGCTAGCAAAAGAGGTAATATAGATATTGTCACCCTACTTCTTGAGGCTGGTGCTGACCCTAGTATTAAAAATAAGGCGGGGCAATCCGCACTCTCTATCGCTTCTCCCAAGATAAAAAGAGTGATTCATACCTACATGTTTGACTGACAAAAAAGAGGCTCCATTACAACAAGTAACAGAGCCTCTATTCATCTATAGATTAACGCATCATTCTTCTGTATCCTTATCAGAAGACTTCTTCTTGCGTGGGGCACGCTTCGTGGCTGTTTTTTTAACCACTGACTTAGCTGCAGGCTTCCTAGCTGGCTTTTTAGCGGCCGCTTTGGGTGCTTGCTTGGGCTTGAAGGTGATATTTTTCTTATCTTCAGCGAGGTCTGCCGTGTAGCTCTTCTCAGCTAGAAGTTCACCACGTAGGATGGCTTCAGCGATGGGATCTTCAAGCATGCGCTCAATTGCGCGTCGCATAGGGCGCGCTCCGTATTCAGGATTATGCCCACGCTCGACAAGTCTCTGTATGAGTGCTGCGGTGAGTTCGAGCTCGATATTCTTCTCCTTCAGACGATCGATGAGCTTCTGCGCCTCAAGCTTCACAATATGGGCAAGATCATGCTTCTCAAGCATACGGAAGACAATGAGTTCATCGAAGCGATTGATAAATTCAGGGCGGAAGTGCGACTTCGCCGCCTCTGTGATCTTATCCTTCATGAAGTCATAGTCCGCTTCTTGCTTCTCAACAGCTCCAAACCCCATCGTACCCTGCACCTTGGCAAGGTTTGCGCCTACATTCGAGGTGAGGATGATGATGGTGTTGCGGAAGTTAATCTTGCGCCCCAGCGAGTCAGTGACAACCCCTTCTTCTAGTACCTGGAGGAGGAGATTCATGACATCTGGATGTGCCTTTTCCACTTCATCAAAGAGAATGACAGCATAAGGACGGCGACGCACCTGCTCTGTGAGCTGACCGCCTTCATCATGACCGACATAGCCCGGGGGCGAGCCTATCAAGCGGCTGGTGGTGTGCTTTTCCATGTACTCACTCATATCTATCTGGATGAGGGCATCAGCTGTGCCAAACATAATCTCTGCGAGGTTGCGTGCGAGATAGGTCTTTCCCACACCAGTGGGTCCCATGAAGAGGAAAGAACCTATAGGGCGACGGGGATCCTTGATATCTGCACGACTACGACGGAGTGCGCGGGCAATAGCACCGCAGGCTTCATCTTGCCCGATGACTTGGCTCTTTAACTCACTTTCCATGCGCAGCAGCTTCGCTGTCTCCTTTTCCTCCATACGTGAGAGTGGGATACCAGTCCAGCGAGAGAGTACCTGCATGATATCATCTTCATCGATATCATGGTAGACAGACTCCATGTTCTTCTTCCATGTGCTGAGATCCTTCTCGATATTGCGAGAAATGATGCGCTCATCGTCGCGGAGACGCGCAGCCTGTTCATAATTCTGATCATCAATAGCTTCCGACTTTTGCTTCCCTAACTCACGGTATTTCAACTGAAGTGCCTTAATATCTGCAGGTCGCATCATGCGTGCCACCTGCTTATGCGCTCCAGCTTCATCGATGACATCAATAGCCTTGTCAGGTAAGAATCGTCCCGTCAGGTATCTCTTTGAGAGGCTAGCTGAGGCTTCTAGTGCCTTCTGCGTGTAGCGCACCTTGTGGTGTTCTTCGTAGCGATTGGCTAGCCCCTGCAAGATGAGTACCGTATCTTTAACTGTAGGCTCTGATACCTGTACTTGTTGGAAACGTCGCTCAAAGGCCGCATCTTTTTCCACATGTTTACGGTATTCATTCAGAGTGGTAGCACCGATGACTTGTAACTCCCCACGAGAGAGAGCTGGCTTGATAATATTGGACGCGTCCATCGTGCCTTCAGCTGCCCCTGCACCTATCATGGTGTGGATCTCATCGACGAAGAGAATAATGTTCTTTGACTGAAGAACCTCATCCATGACGGCTTTCAGTCGCTCTTCAAATTGTCCGCGATATTTAGTCCCAGCAACCATCATAGCAAGGTCCAGAGAGATGACACGCTTGTCCATGAGGAACTCTGGGACATCGCCAGCTACGATGAGCTGGGCTAGTCCTTCGACGATGGCAGATTTCCCCACCCCTGCTTCGCCGAGGAGGACGGGGTTGTTCTTCATGCGGCGACAGAGTATCTCTATCACGCGCTGAATCTCATTCTTGCGTCCGATGACGGGATCTAGCTCTCCCTTCTCAGCACGGCTTGTCAGATCACGACCAAAGGCCTTCATCGCAGACATCTGCCCCTGATCAACTCGGTTTGAAAGATCTGAGGAGAAGGAGCGCATTCCCTCGCTGAATAATTCTTCGTCATCATCGGAGGATGGGCGGAAGGGAGTGTCTGTTTTTTCTCCATCATCATCGTCGTCATCATCGTCATTGTCGAGTTCGAACTTGTGATTTGTCTCTTCTAGTACGCGCTCTCGTGCCATGTCATAGCTGATACCCGCGCTCGTCAGCGCATTCCACGCTGTCCCGTCAGAGTCTGCTAGCATAGCAAGAAGGAGATGCTCTGTGCCAACGAAGTTGTGATTGAGACGCTTTGCCTCTATCCCAGCATTGACAATGAGACGCTTCGCACGCTGAGTATAAGGTGTCGTTCCGCGGTTTTCAGGTGCATCACCATGCTCGAGTGAGCTCTCAATCATCTCTGCGAGATGCTCAGCGTTAATGAGATGATATTCAAGAACGGAGATAGCAACTCCTTGCCCTAGCTTGAGGATGCCTAGAAGGAGGTGCTCTCCACCTATGTAATTGTGGTGAAAGCGTTCAGCTTCTCGGCGAGCGATATTGATTACTTGTTGGGCACGTGGGGTAAAATTATTCATGTCGGTAATTTTCTAAATTGTATGGATAGTGTGTTAAGAACGCTCCTGCATAGTTGCGCGCGTATGAACTGCACCTCTTCGGTGCTATCGTCGACTCCTAATGAGGCCAGATGGCGTATGTGCGCAGGGGATAGATCGGTAGAGAGTTCGATGAGTACATCAATAAGCTCATAGAGATCCATCTCTTCCTGTTCGCTTACGAGTATCCCTAGCGTCAGTCCGAGTCTGATGAGTGACATAGAGTCTGCGAACTCTTTAAACGACAGCTTCACAGCATACTGGAGTATACCAAAAGCTCGCCCAATGAGGTCGCGTATCTCTATCCCGTCTGTTTCCAGCAGCTGTTCTCTGAACTGTAACTCTCGCTTGACAATACAGCGAGCTATCTTGCTCAGACGAGTCTTGATGAGCTGCGTCATTTCATGACCTGTAGGATGACAATGTAGGATGAACATATTTCCAGTATCTTCCTTATCATCTGCATAATAGGGCTGAAGACCTAACTCTAGTTTCTCTAGTGAGGTCTTCAGCTTCGTGATAGCACCAGCACAGGTCAATGCAGGCAGGTGCAAGAGCACATAAAGTTGTATAGCATCCCCATGCTCATGAGGTAGACTCGTGAGGTAGCCGCGATGTTCATCATAGGCATATTGCAAGCCATGGGAGAGTTGTTGAGCTGTTTGGAGTAGACGCTCGTGCACTTCATCAAGCCTGAGACCTGGCATAAACCTATGCACGGCAATATGCTCTTCCTCATTGACCATGATGATACTGTCCTGCTTTTTGGGGATGTAGATTTCACACCCATCCTGACGGGCAGCCATGCAGGGAGAGATCAGCTTCCTCTCTAGCAAGAGGCGGCGCTGCTGCCAAGTAAGTGTAGACATCTCCGCGCGAAACGCGCTCTTGTAGCCGCGCACATTCTGAACATGAGCGCGGAGGGAATGCATCACCTCTTGCCTCTCTTCATCAAGGCACCAGCCGGGGAAGCTATAAGCGCTCAATGAGCGCACGACGCGACCGAGTGTCCCTAAGAGGACATCGTTTCTCTCGCGGCTCGCGCGCAGCCAATGATGAGACTGCTCTAGTAGGGTGTCTAGCTTCATGATTCGTCTTCTAAGGTATTGATCTCATCACGGAGACGAGCTGCTTGTTCATAGTCCTCTCGTCGTATCGCCTTCTTGAGTTGCTCTTGGAGAAAAGCGCGTCTCTTCGCCACAGATGCTGCCACTCGATGAAGTGGAGGGAAGTCTACGACCTCTTCGAGTTCGTCGAACTCTTTAACCTCATCGGATAGAGCCTTGCCTGGTCCACTTTCGAAAAAAGTGTAACACTCAGGGCAACCAACACGCTGCGTACTCATCAGCTGCTCATGAGAAAAGCCGCATCGCTTGCAGCAAGAATGCTTAAATGATTGGAAGGGCATACCTACCTCCTCATCATCGATGATCTCATAGCCAAGAGTTCCTTCGGCTTTCATCGCTATTTCGCGCACGAGCTCGTCGACCTTTTGCTTGAGATTTTCTGGATAGAACTTCTCTGCCAAAGAGAGGGTGCGGGGGTCAAAAAGCCCCTTATCCTTCGCGCAGCGATTGCAAAGGCATAGTTCGGTCATTTCACCGTTCACGACCTGAGTGAGGAACACTTCCGCAGGACGTCCACATAGTTGGCATTTCTTCACAGCTGATATAATAGCACAAGTTTTTAATCATGACTAGACACCATCGTGTCAGCTAGAAACCGGCAGCGAGAAAATCATTCTCGTTACCGGTTTCATAAAAAACTTGAAGTATGGTTAAATGTTCTTCTAGGAGTTTTTTATTCAGACCAGACGAGTACAACTTTTCCTGAGTTGCCCGACATCATCGCTTCAAAGCCCTTTTCAAAATCGGTATAGTGGAATTCATGCGTGATGATGGGCGTCAAGTCTAAGCCTGATAGGATCATCGCCTGCATCTGATACCATGTATCAAACATCTCACGTCCGTAGATCCCCTTCATCTGAAGACCTTTCCAGATAAACTTATTCCAGTCGATCGCTGAGCTGCTAGGCTGAATACCGAGCAGAGAGATCTTTGCCCCATTAATGGAGTGCTCTAGGATGGTTTGTATCCCTGCTGGTGCACCACTCATCTCTAGACAGACATCATATCCCTCCTTAATCTCAAGCTGCTTACGCGCATCATCTAGACTCTCTTTTGCCACATTAACAGTGACATCAGCTCCCATCTTACGGGCATATTCGAGCTTACTATCTAAGATATCCGTGATCGTTACCGAGCGAGCTCCTGCTTTCTTACAGATAGCCACGGCCATCGCACCAATAGGACCAGCTCCTGTGATGAGTACGTCCTCACCAACGAGATTCCAAGAGAGTGCTGTATAAGTTGCATTACCGCAGGCATCGAGGATACTTGCAACAGATTCTGGGATGGAGGTGTGAAGAGGAATGACATTCGTCTCTGGTATGCTCAGCAGCTCAGCAAACGCGCCAGGGCGATTCACTCCAACACCCAGAGTATTCGGACAAAGGTGGTACTGACCGCGCTTGCAATTGCGACAGGTATAGCACACGAGATGCCCCTCACCTGTCACGTAATCGCCAGGTTTCACCTTGGTGACACCCTCACCTACTTGCTCTACGATACCACAGTATTCGTGACCGACATGCATCCCTACAGGGATAGTCTTCTGAGCCCACTCATCCCACTTCCAAATATGGACATCTGTCCCACAGATAGAAGTCTTCCTTATACGAATCAGAACATCATTATAACCTACCTGAGGCTCAGGCACATCCATGAGTTCCAATCCAACACCAGCTATTGATTTAACAAGGGCTTTCATTTGCCGCTGATTATAACAAGGTCAGCATATTTTACAAGCACTATTCATCGGCTGGGTAGAAAATATATGCTCCCCCACTCCTTGGCAAGGGCATATGCGATTGTGGCTCATCTGCAGGGTAGTCTATGCCTCAAGAGCACCCGTACGAAGAAGAGTCTGATAGAGTCGCTTCGCCATCGTTCCCTCTGCTGCGAGAGCTCCCAGCTGATGGAGTGACTCCTGAGCTGCTGGGATCATATCGAGATACCACGACTTTTCCTGATGATAACCTATGTTTGCGAACGCACCGAGCACCTGCATCATGCGCTGCATCCCGCAGGCGCAGAAGAGCGCGTGATCTACCTTCACACCCGCGATCTCCTCCCAGAGTTCGAGCAGCTCCATGCGCGACTCTGCACCTAGATTCATATAGGGATCATAGATCAGAGAGGCTAGATCGTACTCATATCGTCCCATCCTCATCCCTTGAAAGTCAATAAGCCACGCCTGATCACCATACATCATGATATTCTGACTCTGGAGGTCGCGGTGTATAGGCATACGCGGCAGACTTGAGAGATCCTCCGCGAGCTCAATACAGACGCTCTGCTGTAAGAACTCCTGCTGAGACTGGACTGACCATGCGCAGTGTCGTCCCAAGTAATGCTCTGCGAAGTAGCCCTGCTCCCAGCGGTAGAGTGACTCATCAAAGGGCTCTTGCAATTCCCACTCGGGGCGTAGGGCGTAGAGTGGAAGGATAGTCTCGAGGCAGAGGCGGTATTTCTCACGCAGAGACTCCCATCCATCCTGAATGTAGCTCAGCAGATCTTGCTTGCCAAGATCATCAACCAAGCACGCACCATTTCCCTCCCCATCTTCCCAGTAACTAATCACACGTGGCACGCGCAGCCCGAGCTGAGCCAGACCACGCGCCGCAGGGAGGAAGGAGGCGTTATCCGCGCGCTCGTTCGTCCATACGATGGCTATCACGCCATAAGCACGCATGATCACGCGACCTGATGCCCCTTGGGCTACCATCTCAAATGAGGTGGAATCCACGGAGCTCACGCCTATACCCTCAAGCAGGGATATCACTCGTTGTGTAGGTGTCATCATCATCCTTAGCATTTATCTATTAGTCCATGCGGAAGAACTCCAACTCGTCTTCCTTTTTCTGAGCGACTTGCTGCGCCTGCTTGCGAGTGCCAAACTGTTGAGGCGACTTTTCTTGAATAGGGACGGTCTGAGACACAGCCATGGTATTTGCATCCTGCGACTGTACGGCATCGTAGAGGTTCACCATCTGGTGAGGTGTAGACTGACTCACGCGCTCGAAGTCATGCTCCAGCGAATCCTCAGCACTCCTCCTATGGCTCACTGGAGCTGCGGCGCGAGGCACACGTGAAGTCACAGGGCTAGGTACGCGGCTCATACTCGATGTGGGCATGGTGTTAATATAGACCTCTATCGTTGCCCCTATCCCTGCGATAAGAGCAAGTGCAAAGGCGACGTAAAGAGGCCACGCAGCAGCGATGATCACCACATATTTTTGCTGCCAAGTCATGACTTCTGTCTGAAGATCGAGACTGGCGGAGATGTTCAGTACACCACCCACAGCAAGAGCGAGGCTGAGAGCCCATGTCATCCAAGAAAATATTTGCATGAGATCATACTATCCCTTTTTTTGCTCTTGGTCAAGTATCGAGGGGAAAACACGTATGACACAATCTAGCTTGATAGGGAAAAGTCAATATGATAGTCTACACGGATGGATATACTCACCGTGAAAAATTTGAAGCGTTACTTCGGCAGTGTACGTGCTGTCAATGACGTCTCCTTCACCCTACCAGAAGGCAGCTGCGCGGGGCTCATCGGAGCAAATGGATGTGGCAAAACCACCCTCCTGCGTATGCTCTGTACACTAGATCTTCCTGACTCAGGTGATATCATGATCCGCGATGTAGATATCATCCGCCAACCTGAAAAAATACGCCCTCAAATTGGCTGGATGCCAGATTACATCGACCCATGGGCGAACTGTACACCACGCGACTACCTTGACTACTTCGCACGCGCCTATGGTTATGTCGGCAAGGAGCGTCTCCAAGTGGTTGAGAAGTGGGCGAGCTTTGCGGGTATCATGCGCTACTTCAAGCGCAATATGAAAGGACTCTCCAAGGGAGAGCTCCAGCGCGTCTCCATGGCACGCATGCTCGTGGGAAATCCTAGTATCATCCTCATGGATGAACCAGCTGCAGGCCTCGACCCCGAGGCTCGCATCGAGTTCAAGCAACTTGTACGCACCCTCCGTGATGAAGGACGCACGCTGCTCATTAGCTCACATATCCTCTCTGAACTCGCTGAGATGTGCGACCACATGATCATGATGGACAAGGGAAGACTTCTCTACTCAGGACAACCAGAAGGACTCCTAGAGCAGGTAAATACACAAGATGGTGCGCAACAAATACGCATGCGACTACGCCCTCTCGGTGAGCTATCAGCACTCGAAACATCCCTAGAGCAGAGTGAACTCTGGTCTGAGCTCAGTGCGCGCGATCATCAGCTCCATGCCACCTTCTCTGGGGACAACTCCGCTCTATCCCATGAGCTCGCACGCCTCATGTCTATCCAACCGCTCCTCGAATGCAGCCGCGTTGAACTCAACTGGGAGGAAGGCTTTGTCGCGCTGCGCAGCAAAGCCCCCCTTCCTCCTATCCCCACTACGAGCACACTAGAACAATGAGTATGTACACACCTCAGCCTCCGAGTGTTGACGAGAAGCCTCATTTCTCTGATCGCCTACCGCCTAGCCTGGTCAAGATATATGCAGGTCTCTTGAACAGCCCTGCTCGCTTAGCTGTCCTCATCTTGGGAGTCCTCATCATCGCGATGAACTTCACCAATCTAAAATCTATCTATAACGGCTCTTTCTTCCTTATCTATCTCTTAGCCGGACTCATCGCATACATGGGAGGAGTTTTCATTCATAAGGAATTGCAAGAGCGCAACAGAGACTTCTTCCTGCTCACCCCTACCTCCGCCACGAGTACTGTCTGGGGAAACTGGCTAGCTGCCATCCTCCCATTGTGCAGCATTGGCATCGTGACACTTTCGATCGACCTTGGCAGAGAAATACTGGGCGATAAGATAGAAGCTGTCATTCCGCCCGCAAAGGTCACTCTCCTTCACACGCTCATGTACACCTCGCACAGCGGTATATTGGTCTCCTTCTTGTGCTCTCTATCTCTCCTGTTATCAGTGGCCTACCTCTTCGCTAACTGCAAAAAGATCAATTTATTGATATGCATAGCTTTCTTCACTTTTGTGATGCAGTCCATCATCAGAGAGCCCAATGAAGAACTCTACTCGTTAAGTAGAGACATGTTCTCACACGCCACCCAGCCCTTCTCTGCTTCGCAAGCATGGATATCCTATGCTTTAATGAATGGCATTTTCCTCTTCAGTAGTGGGGTCATTCTCAGCATGTGCCGCTATCATTATACCCCAACTTGCACTTGGCGACCATGGATACTGCGACTCTGCTCCATCATTCCCATCACTATTGTCTCTCTCATCACCATCACAGAGAGCCTCACCTCTCATCTCACCCCCTCCATATGGGGCGTATGCTTCTTGACCCTCTTCATGCAAGCCTTGGCCGACTGCCTCTTCTTTGCACCACGGGCAGGGTCTAGATCCGTATTTTTCTCTCGACTCTGGTTCTCAACTGTTATCATATTGGGGGTTATGATAGAGTCCTACTTCAACACCTCAGGAGCGTGGCACTTGTCCTCGTCGCCTTCTTTCCTAGCTGGAATCTGCATTCTCACAGGCATGGCTCTTGCCATTCTGGGCATGATTTTTGGAGCTCAGAGTAGCAGGAATAGCAGCTTCATTGTCATAGGGATTCTACTTGCGACTATTCTCATCACCTCATTAGACACGGACTTGATCACAGAATACACGCTTGAGCTTGCAATCGGCGTATGCGCCCTTTATCTAGCGACATCCTTTTGGGGTGGTTTCCGATTCAAGAGAAATCATGAAACGCAAGTCGTCACCAGCTCGAATCTGGATGCAGCTCAATCATTCTATTTCTCGGATCTTCTGCCTGCTGACCTCGTGAAGACACTGCGACAGTGCGCGAAAAACCCCATCACCATGATCACGGCCATTATTGCCTTGGCGTTTATTTTCTTCACCTATGAACCAGATAGCAGGCATATAACTATCCACGCAGCATGGGCTACATCTGTTTTTTGCATATCCTCAATGGTCAGCTCATTAAACAAAAAAGAACTCCAAGAAAAGGGGAACAACTTCTTCCTACTGACACCTCAGAGTTCCACGCGCATCGTCTTCAATCAATGGCTCTCTGGTATGACTCTGATACTCATCATTTCAGCCATCCTCCTTCCCCTATCACTTTCGCATGCGAACAGCCCAGCCATCACCGCGCTTACTGTCATCATACTAGCAGGAGCCTTCCAAGCCCTTTTGCTCCTTCTCCAAGGATGGGCTAATGTGCTCAAACTCGGTGCTGGCGTTTTCTTTATAGCTTTGTGTATCATTATTTTAGAATCCAAGGACATCGTATTCTATAGCTACCTTGGTGTCAGCGTCATTCTCCTCATGATCGCGGTCCTCCTCATGGCACGACGCTACTATGAGAGCAGCAACGCGCATGATATGCTGATACCCCGTCTCCTCGCTTTAATCACACTCGGTGTCTCCACTGTGTTCTGCGCAACGATGCACGGTAGCGGAAAGCTGCACAAAGCGGACTTTCCAGCATTCGATACACTTCTTATCTCTATGGGAGCTGCTGTCGCTTGTGTCCCATTGCTTGATTGCCTCATTGTCCGAGATCCTAGGCGTTCACTCTGGAAGGGACCTGCGCACCTTTTACGAGCTCAGGGTACACTTAACAATATTGTCTTTTTGATCATCTCAACCCTCATTATTTGTGGGTTGATGGTAGCTCTATACGATACACAGGCTGGCTTCATCTATGCCCTATTCGCAGGTGCACACTTCTATATCTATATCGCAGGTGGACTTATTCTAACCGAGGCCATCCTCGCCCCAAGTAGCAAGCTGAAGCTCTATTCGTTCATCCTATGTAGCATCACTATAGGGCTTATCAACAGTTATTTCTTATACCTTTTTGAGTGTTCCTCCTCACTTAGCTCGAGCTGGTTGCTGCTTAAACAGTTATTAGAGCAACGGGAGCTATCAGAAGAACTCTTGGCTGAGGCGATGAAACTCATCCCATTCATCGCTACCTCGATCATTATTCTACTCATCATCAGCTATAAAAACAAAAAAACTTACCTCTTAGAAAAGTAAGACTTCAGCGACTCTGCGTGTGCACCTAGCATCGTGGATCAGAGAAGCAAGATAAACATATATCACTTGTTGATATATGTTTATCTATATTTGTTGACCAGTAAGTATTCTGTTTCTATAATTGGAACATGATCAGAATACTTGCACTCACCGCCGCCGCATCCTCACTCATGGCAGATGTGATGGAGCCCAGCAGCGTACTTGAACGCATGGGAGAATCACCCCTTCCTCCCCATATCATATCGCTCAATGAGCTCTTCAGCTCGAGAAGCTTCATCCCCGCGAGTCATTATGAAGTCACGCTTGACCTTCGCGATCTCCCATCGCTGATGGAGAAGCTAGGCTTTCCTCTAGGAATGTTGCCCATAACAGATGCCAGTCTTGCCATCAGCAATGGCAATGCGAAACAGCTGGCGTCCTATGCACCATTGATCGCTCAACTCATGCACTTCACGAAGGCACAACACAAGCAGCCAACTCACCCAGAAGAAGTGATCGGTCAATCACCTAGCATTATTGACCCCGATGACCCTCAGGGAGATGTCTACGCTACCTTTCCCGAACACAGCATCTCATCACAGCATGGGTTCATCCAGCAACTTAAGGAAGAGCTCAGGGATACTGCGTCCAGACTCACCCCTTTCCACATTCGCCCCATCTACCTGAGCCTGACATTAGCCGATGCAAAGGCGCATGACATAGCGCGGGCTATGCGAAGCATGCCTGTCAAGCACATGACAGCAATCGAACATCATGGTGTGCAGGGTTGGGAGCTCAACAATGACAGCATCCTAGCAGAACTACCTCGTGAACTGCACGACATCTTACGCCCCCTCATGCAGAAAGAACCGACCATCTTCTTCCTACCCGTAGCCGAGAGGCAGCTACTCATCATCGTGGGAATGGGGACAGATGCGCTCGATCTGAAACTCAGCAGTGAAGCTCTACAAACTGGCACCGTCAGTACAGCATCCCTGGATTTGCGCCTCAATATGAATATTGAACAAAACGTATCAGAAGAGCTTCTTCGTGAAATGCCTCAAGCACTTTTCCGCTCTTTTGCACAGCATTGCAAGACAACTTCCGCATACTCCAGTGGTCTTTCCTCGCAGTACAAGCAATTGCTTCTTGATATCATCCATACCATAGATGATGCACTTCCAACATACCTCCCCTTGATCAATGGGAAAACCACCCTACAGGCATGGACTGATGATGACAGCCTCTATGCCCACCTCAGCACCTCGATGGGCAACTACAGGCTTGAAGAATCTCCCCCCATCGCCTTCTCCCTGCTTGATACGCCAGAGACGCTGTTCTACTGGGAGATCAGCCCCCTTCAGCAGGATAGCTTGCAAGCGTGTGCGCGTATCACCAGTTCTTGTAGATTCTATAAGATGATGCGTCAACACCATAGTGGACAGAACCCAGACCAGCAGGGTAATCTGAAAGATCTCTACCAAGATACCCTCCAAGCACTGCCGATGCTTCTTTCTGGTTTCACGGGCAATATGGGGTGCTACTCCGCTCAGAATCCAGAGAAGAATGTCTTCTTTGCAGGGGTGAGAAATGAGTCTATGATACGATCTGCTAGCTCTGTGCTAGCTCAACGCTACGCATCAGGACGAGGGATAGCCAAAAAGAAGAACCTCGCCTTCCATGTGAATGCTGAGGTGTTCACGATGGGCAACAGTATCGCTCTCACCCAATCTGTCGAGAAGGCAGCCCTATCCTATCCTGCTGCACCTACACAGAGAGGAGGCTATTTCTACATGAGTAAGCAGATGCTAGAAGAACTCGCCTGCCCCTTCGGAGCAATCGATCAGATCTACATGCGGCTCATCCAGCAAGATGAGAAAAACGATCTCTACTTCCGCGCCATCTTCGAAGAATAATCCCTGAGAGAAGAAAAGCCCAGCTCCATGATCGATGGAGCTGAGCTTTTGAATATGATTTGTTTGCACTCGGCACTTACGCCACCTTGCGTCGTCTGCGGGCAAGCAGTGAGCCCAGAGCGAGCAAGCTCAGCGTGACAGTGCTAGGCTCTGGAATGAGGAGCTGCACTTCGCCACTAGAGGTCACCATAGCACGTACCTGTTGTGGTAGTAGCCCGTCAATATTGAGAGTGACATTTGTATAATCGGTTTTGAACTCATCAGCGGCTATCCCATCGAGGTTAAAGGCAATGGTTTCTCCCGCATTGTATGCGTCCATGAAATTCACACCCAGATCGCCTAAGTCGAGCGTCAGGCTACCTTCAATACTCGTGACATTAAGACCCTGTATATCGAAAGTGAGCATTTCCTCTTCACCAACTACTGTATCGCCTAGCTCTACAATAGTGAGACCAGTGAGCTTACTATTTGTGAGGCTGACATCACCTGTGAAAGTGACGCTGCTCGTGTCGATAGACACATTGGTAAGTGTGGCGTTATTCAGGGTGCTTTCTGTGATGCTAGTACCTGCTGCAATCCCCGTGATATTCACATCGGAGAGAGAGGCACCGGTGATGGCGTTTGCAGTCAATTGAGCATTTTTTGTAGCTTCTTGGTTTTGCACCGTGACTCGTCCAGCATTATTCGAGGTAATGCTCAGACTCTCAGCCCCAGAATTAAGAGTTAGGCTATTAGTAGTCAATGCACCATCACCTACCATATTCACCGCTCCTACGCTAAGATCACGCTGGTAATCAAGCGTATTCCCAGTTGCTACGGCAAAATTGTAGCTACCATCAGTTGCAAAGTTGATATTTTCTGCCACTGTAGTAGTGCCAGTTTCACCAGCTTGTAGTGTTGCGCCACTTGACATGTTTACAGTAGCGGTAAACTGTATCGTTCCAGCTTCTGCACCTGTGTAATCCTTGTCAAAGAGGGTCAGTGTACCTTCACTAGCCACGTTGATATTGACAGTCTTTGCTGCATCTTTGGTAACAGCGGCTAAGCCTTTGCGCATGATAAGCTCTCCGCCAGCTTCCACGCTGATGATCTGCCCCGAGCCATCACGCACAGAGATACCAGCATTGGTATCAACTGTACCTTTAATGGTAAGCTGGTTTGCCTGGCTCCAGTTGCCCATCATGAACGATCCCTGACCAGCATCCTTATCCATGGCCTCGCCCTTGATAACGAGTGTTGTGTCTGTATCAACTAGGATGTCAGTCTGATTATTAGTCTGGCTCAATGTAAAGCCCCAGATTTCATAAGTTCCACCACCTGTAATGGTGACTTCACCTCCACCTATTTTTAGATTCACATTGTCAGTCAGGGTAGAACCTGTACCGACGTTAACTGTGTAATTAGTAGTAGTGCGTTCATAGGTGGTGGCGACTCCTGTGTCGACAGTCAGATTTTCACCAATTTGGAGCTGTGAATCAGCAGCTATTTGAACCTGACCAGTACCCAACGCGTTATTGCTGCCAACGAAGAGTGTGCCTGCATTGATTTGCTTATTAACATTGACAATACTATTATCAGACATCATCGAGAGTGTTCCTGATCCATTTTTCACGAAGCTAATAGGAGCACCTGAAGTACCATCCATCGTTATACTTCCTCCTAACAGCTCATAATTAGAATCACCACTGACAGTAAGTCCACCAAGCGTCACACCTGCTGAATCTACACTGAGACTGCCACCTGCTCCTTGTATGATGATGCTGTCACGGTTAGCGAATACTTTGCTATCATTCCAATTCGTCGAGCCTACGGCTAAGTCACCAGACCCACCACTCCAAGTGAGTGTCTCGGGTAAGTCGCTAACGAGAGTCAGCGAATAGATACCAGAAACATCATTGTACGTCCACTCCACATCATCTGCAGTAAGACCACCGCCCAAAATAAAGTTGGCAGTACCTGTATCAGACCAGCCTGTGAAGTCACCAGTCGTCTTAAACATTTCGTAAGTAATTCCCGTTTCAAAATCATCTAGATTGAGCGTGATGCTTGATAAATCCACATTGCTACTCCCAAAATCGATGAAAGAACCTACTCCAAGTGTAAGCTCTCCCGTGAGTGTAAGATTACTTGCTCCAGTTATGCTATTCACACCTGTTAGGCTAAGATCATTACTCAATGTGACATCACCTGTCATCAATTTCAAGTTTCCGCTATCTAGGCTTACTGTGCCGCCAAGTAAGAGAGTGCTCATTTTGGAGGCCTCGTTGTTGGAGAGGTCGAGCGTGCTGTTGCTAGATATATTGAAGGTAGTTCCAGTATTGTGCTGATTGTGGCTACCGTCATTAACATCACTATGCGTATAGTGCAATGTACCACCGCCTGCGATGTTGAATGAGCCTCCCGCATCCCCCACCATGTCTCCGATCACAGAGAATGTCTTGCCTGTGGCGATGTTGAAGATTGCACTGTTAGAGCCTACGCTAAAGTTACGCTGATATTGGCTACCACCTGTAGTATAACCATTCACCAGATCTAGGGTGAAATTACCGTTAGCATTGACGGTGAGCCCTCCGCTTACGACCGTGATGTAGCGATCACCAGTATTTCCGGCAAGAGCTTGCAGCGTTGCTCCGTCAGAATTGATGTTCAATTCCTGCATATTTTGCAAGGTGCCCGTGTAGGTAACGATTGTTGAGCTGCCTGTAGTCGCATCAAAGGTGATCGTTTTGCTGTTGTTATTGACAGCAGGCATGGCTGCTGTAGAGTCTGTGCCGGAAACGACGATGTTGTTATTGGTATTAACAACAGTGGTTGCAGCCCATACAGTGTTGCTTACTAGTGAAGCTGCCGCTACTGCGCTGTAAAGCGCATTTCTCAATGATTTTGATAATAATAGTTTCATATAAAAAGGTAGTTACTAATTACAAACCGTTGATAGTATAGCAATTCCACCCCATCATGTCAAGCATCTTTTTTGATAGGGAAAAATACAATGACACTATCATGTTATATTCCAGCTTGACTAGAGAGCGTCCTCTTATATACTAAGACCTGTCATTTATTGTACTGATCCATATGAGAATACTTCCCTCTATCGCCTTATTTATTTCGTTAGGTCTCCCTACCTTAGCTGAGAACAGCGTTCCTTACCCTGGCACGCATCCAGGGCAATCTCATATCGAGCAATCTGATGAGAGAATCACGCTTTCTAACCAGATCTTGACGTGGAGCGCATCGAAGAAAGCCCCCTCTTCATTCACCTTCCAACAGAAAGGGCTCGAAGCGAGCTGCTCTCAAGAGCCTTCTTTCTCTATCACAACCACAGAAGGCAGCTATGCATCTAGCTCATTTAGTGTAACTGACGTGAAGGTATTCACCATCAGCGGTGATGCTAAGGCTGCTCGCAACAGCGCTCACGCTGCCGGTCAGGCTATCTCCGCCACCTTTGCCAACGAAGCTGCTGGTATCAGCATCACATGGCAAGCGGAGCTGCGCGATCATGCGAACTATGTCAAGCAGAGCTATACCATCACAGCCACCAAAAACATCGACATCAAGCATATTGATCTGATTAATCTCACTGGTACTGGTTTCTCGGTGAAGGGGCGTGCCCCTGGCTCCCCCCTCATCCACGAGGGGAAGCGTCAGTTCTTTGGTATTGAAAATCCCGTGGGTATTGCAAAGGTTACTCAACAAGCGGCCTTCATCGGCTTTGACTGCAAGCTTCCTATGGAGAAGGGGCAGAACTACAGCTTCACCACAGTACAGGGTGTCTATCCAGAAGGACAGCTCCGCCGTGGCTTCCTCTCTTATCTAGAAAACGAACGAGCACAGCCCTACACCCTCTTCCTCCAGTACAATGGCTGGTACGACCACGGTCTCAATCCAACGGAGCAGAATATGCTCGCAACAGTGAAATCATACGGAGAAGAGCTCACCACAAAGCGTGGCATCATCCTTGACTCCTTCGTCCTCGATGATGGCTGGGATAACTACAACGATATCCCATGGCATCCCGACAAAAAGAAATTCCCCAATGGCTTTAGTAAGCTCAATGCTGCGATTAAGGGCATCCAGTCCAACTTCGGCATCTGGGTCTCCCCACTAGGAGGCTACTATGGGGACAAGGAGCGAGCAAACTATGCCCGCAAGCATGGACAGATCCCAGAGGATCAAAAGACACTCGATCTTGCCTATGCAGGCTATTACAACTGGTTCCTCAATCTTCACAAGGATCTCATGACAAAGGATGGGGTAAATTACTTTAAATGGGACCGCGCTGGCGAGGGTGTCTCCCCTCACTTCATGGGGCTACTCAACATTGCCAATGAGCTGCGTCAGGTGAATCCAAAGGTGTTCCTCAATACAACGGTTGGCACATGGCCCAGCCCCTTCTGGTTGAACCACATCGATAGCATATGGCGCACAGGGACAGCAGATGTATTCTGGATTGGCAAGGGCTCAAACCGTGAGCAGTATATCAACTTCCGCGATGCCGCATGCTACAACACATTCACACGTCATAATCCACTCTATCCTCTCAGCTCCGTCATGCACCATGGCATCGTACTAGGCATGCACTTCCAAGCTCCTCGCTGTAGTGATAAACGCACTTATGCCAATCACAAGCCAGTAGAGTCGACAAAGGATGCAAAGGGAGTATGGAGTGAAAACCACAAGAAGCAAGAGACCGCTGACTCAAGCGAAAATAAACAGCTCCTCAGTGACAAAACACGTGACGAATACAACTTCCCCGTCGATAACGACCTCAAGAAAGATATACGCATCCTCATGGGTGCAGGTGCTAATCTACAGGAACTCTACCTCACCCCAGGTATGATGAATGATAAGGCATGGGATGATGTCGCTGAGGCTGTTCGCTGGGCGAATAACTACGAGGATGTCACCGCTGATGTTCACTGGGTAGGTGGCAGCCCTGAGGCTGGGAAAGTGTATGGCTACGCGGCATGGCGTGGTGATCGAGGTGCTACGCTCGCGCTGCGCAATCCTGATGACAAGCCTCAGAGCATTGAGCTATCTGCTGCCATCTTCGAGCCCACAACTCAGGGAGATATCACGGTGCAGTCGCCCTATGCTGATCAGCGTGTGAAGGAAGTCACACTTCCTCAGAATGGAACGCTCAGCGTCGAGCTGCAGCCATTCGAGGTGCTTATCTTCAGCACACGCTTCGATAAGAAGTAAGGATCACAAAGCTGCAAGTTTTTGATATTCATTATCAGAAGAGCTCTAGTAATACCTTTTACTAGAGCTCTTCACTCTTTCCCCCTTGACAAAAGGCTGGAAGAATGGATGATAGAATATCAGTAGCACCTATCTAAGACGATGAATATCACTCACTATCAACTAGGCGATGAATTGACTGACGAGAGCTACCCAAGCTTTGGGATGCAGTCGTTGGACAGCAATATGCGCAGCTCTCTAGCACAACTCCACACGAATGGTTACTTTAAAATAGTCTGTGTGAGTGAAGGTGCTGGGCGTTACTTCATCGGTCTCCGTGAGATTCAGGTGCAGGCTCCTTTCATCGCCTTTATCTTCCCTCGCCAGATATGTAGCCTAGAGCTAGAGGCTTCTGCTCGCGGAGAGGTGATCATGTTTGACGAGAGTATTTTCTGCGCAGCCATCCTTTCCAATGAGTTGAAGGCTTATAATGTCGACTTACACCAGAAGGTGAATTATGTCAGCTACGAGGATAAGCGAGAGCTCTTCACGGACATCTCCGTTATGCTCCGTCATATAAGAGATCTTCAGCGTCCCCTCAACAACATCCGTCAAATTGAGCTCAAGTTCTTCACAAAGGTCATTATCCTCAAGATTATCGATTCTGCCTCATCTCATGAACTAGCTGGTAAGCAAGATCAAGACCTCGATGATTATATCACATACAGAACTCTCATAGAAGAGCATTTTCATCACGAACGCAAGGTCGATTCATACTGCAAAAAAATGGGCATCACGGCGAAGAAGCTTAATCAACTATGTAAGAAATATGCCCACAGCGCTGCGCTTGAGCTGATTCATGAACGAGTTTGCTTTGAGATCAAGAAGCGTCTCATTTTCGAAGAAGTATTACTCAAGGAGCTCGCCTACGAATTAGGCTTCGACTCTCAGTCTTCTTTAAATAAGTTCATTATTAGTAAGTTCGGCTGCTCACCTACTCAGCTCAAAGAGACACTCCAAAAGGAGCATAACTTCAGCCACGGCTCAAAATAACAATTTTTCGGCGCAAATGTACAAGTGGAATAACTATTCTTCATCAGCCGTAGCTGCTATAGTCTAAGCATGGCTAAACTATATCAAACACAAGATCTCTACCACGGTTTAGGCTCAATCGAAGAGCTCAAAAACATCTCTGGTAAAAGAGCAATCATCGTCATCGGTGGTAAATCGGTCAAGGAGAATGGATCTCTTGCCAAGGTGCAGAGCATCCTAGATGAAATCGGCATCGAACACTCCATTTTCGAAGGTGTCGAGGCAGACCCTTCTATAGAAACCGTGCGACGCGGAGCTGAGGCCTTCCTCTCCTTCCAGCCGGACTGGATTATCGGTCTGGGCGGCTGCTCTGCCATCGATGCCGCTAAGGCTATGTGGGCTATCTACGAACACCCCGAATTAAGCTACGATCAGATGAAGCAGATATGCGGTATTCCTGCTCTGCGCAACAAGGCTCGATTTGCAGCGATCCCCTCCACTAGTGGAACAGGGACAGAAATCACAGCCCTTGCAGTCATCACAGATAGGGAGAAGGGGGTAAAGTATCCTATCGTCTCACACGAGCTGTTACCTGATCTCGCGATCGTGGATGGAGAACTCTGCAAGAGCATGCCTCCTGATGTGACTGCTAACACAGGTCTAGATGCACTCACACACTGCATCGAAGCCTATGTATCCAACATTGACGATAACTACGCTGACGCTCTCGCAAAGGCAGGAACTGAGATGATTTTTGCGAACCTGATCACCGCCTACAATGAGCCTCAGAATGGAGTAGCTCGTCAGAACATGCACGATGCTTCCTGCATGGGTGGCTACGCCTTCACGAATGTGTGGCTAGGCATAGCGCACTCACTAGCTCATCAGATCGGAGCACGCTTCGGCATACCGCACGGATGTGCTAACGCTATCGTCCTGCCAAATGTTATCCGCTACAACAGCAAGAGCACGGGAAAATATCAAGCACTTGCAAAAGCTATCGATAAGGCAGATGCAGAAGATCTCGCCCAAGCTGTCGAGCAGCTACGCTCCAGCGTGAACGTCGCTCAGAGTATTCAGGCATGTAACGTGCCAGAAGAGAGCTGGAAGTCACAAGTGAAGGAGATGGCGGAGCACGCCATGGCTGATCCATGCACCAGCTTCAACCCACGCGTCCTCAACCTCGAAGACATGGAGCAAATCTTCATGTGCTGCTACTATGGTGAGAAGGTAAGCTTCTAGATTCTTCACAGAAGCGCAGCTCGCTTGCGCTTTCATTCATAGCAGAAAGAGCCATCCTCAGCGAGGATGGCTCTTTTTCTAGCTACATGGATGCTATAACTTTTTGATAGTGTATTATTCAAACAATAATTGATACAAAAACGTAAATATAGTAATCTACTCTACAAGGTAGCATGGTAGATAAAGCGCGTCTGCTGAAGAACATGGCATTCGCCGTGTGAGTTTTCATCATCATGCTCCCACCATCACACATGATCATATTATGAACAAGATTATTACAGCTCTTACATCCGCCAGCATCTGTCTCTCCATCAGCTCTTGCTCACTATTCTCATCAAGCACCCAGAATGTCACCATTGAAAGCTCCGATGCTAACGCAACAATCAAGGTCAACGGGATGACCGTTGGGCAAGGAACAGCAAGCATCCCACTCAAAAAGAACAAATCTTATACGATCAACGCGATATCTGGGCACAAAAAGGGCTTTTCTTATATCGAATCTGAGCTTTCTGCGACTGGGGCACTTGACATCGTCGGTGGGGTGGTCTGGCTCGTGCCCTTTGTCGGATTCCTCAGTAAGGGCGCGTGGAAGCTGGATAAGGAGTACGTCTATGTGGAGGTGAGTTGAAGACCTTTCTCCTGCTTGGGCTATAGACACCAAGACATGAAAAAGAGCCACCCTCAATTGAAGGTGGCTCTTTCTTATAAATCAATGATGATTCAGGCGCATTACTTGCAGCAGCAGCCGCTATCGCCACAGCAGGGCTCAGCGATGATACGCTGGAGACGAGCGAAGCGTGGGAGACCATCTTCAGTGCTCATGCCTGGTGTACCCTGAATGAGGGGAAGAGCGTAGTCGATGAATGCCTGCTCAATGCCGTTACCAGCAGCGTTGATCCACTCGCGTGGCACCTTATTTTCCGTGTTAGCGACGAACTCAAGAGGAAGAAGCTTCGTCTTGCAGACATAGGAACCGCTGGACATGTCACGTTCGAAAGCGACCATCTTGTCAGTTTCACCTGCTACTGCTGCTTCTACAGCTGTCTTACCTGCGTTGTAGGCTTCATTCGCATCAGTTGGGGAACCGATGTGGGTAGCGCAGCGCTGGAGGAGGGATGGCTCGATAGCGCGAATCTTCGCGTCAACGCGACCACGTACCATGTCAGCAAGCTTGTTCGCAAGGCCACCGAGCTGGGCATGGCCAAAGCCGTCCTTGGCATTGGTCTTCGCTTCGGAGATGAAGTTACCGTCCTTATCCATGATACCTTCGGAAACGACGACGAGGCACTTGTTCTTTGCCTTGTAGATGCGCTCGACGTCAGCAAGGAAGCTGTCGATGTCGAATGCTACTTCTGGAAGGTAGATGAGGTCAGGACCACATCCTGCATGGTTAGCAAGAGCTGCAGATGCTGTGAGCCAGCCTGCGTTACGACCCATAACTTCGATGATAGTTACCATACCTGTGTCATAGCAGTCAGCGTCATGCTTGACTTCCATGCAGGAGGTCGCGATGTACTTCGCAGCAGAAGCGAAGCCTGGGCAGTGGTCAGTACCGAAGAGGTCATTGTCGATGGTCTTAGGAATGCCCATTACGCGGCACTCATAGCCACTCTGCTGCATGAACTTGGAGATCTTGTTACAGGTGTCCATGGAGTCGTTACCACCGTTGTAGAAGAAGTAGCGTACGTCGTACTTCTTGAAGGTTTCGAGAATCTTTTCGTAATCGGTAGGATCGACGGATGGATCCTTCATCTTGTAGCGGCATGTGCCGAGTGCGGAGGAAGGGGTGAACTTGAGAAGTTCAAGCTCTGCTGGGTCTTCCTGACCCATGTCATAAAGCTTACCATTGATTACGCCTGTGATACCGTTAGCAGCACCAAGTACGCGTGTTACCTGAGAAGAGTTGAAACCTGCTTGGATAGCACCAAGTACGCTTGCGTTGATCACAGCTGTGGGACCACCGGACTGACCGATGATACATGCACCTTTAAGTTCGTTCATATTTAGAAATGAGGAATGGTTGAGTTGATACTCGCGTCGCAAGAAATGAGCACTCACGCAGCGGGCGCGTTATTGTAACCGAGGAGCCATCAGATGGCAAGAGAAAATCCGTGCACCGCTAGAGAAAAATCATCCAGTAGAGCAGCCCTAATCAGTCCAGTTTCAGATCCATGATAATCGTCTGATTCTGACCATTTTCTGCGATGAAACAGAAGCGCACTTTCCTCTCCTTTGCCTTCTGCCCTACCAGCTCGCTGATGGGGATAATCTGCTGGAAGGACTGCGCGGCCTTGCTATCAGTGGCCTGGAGCTCCTGCGTGAAGGCGTGCGCCTCGTAGTCGTGAGCCACTCCCAGTGGGGCTTCTTCTACATAGATGTTGAGTGATGCAAGCGGTAGCTGGCTGCGCACCTTGCCAGAGATGACGATATTCTTTCCATCTTCTATCTTCATCGTGAACTCTTCGAGCTCGGGCTTCACCTCACCTTGGTAGAACTTGCGTTTATCCCCCTTCGGAGCGAAGACTTCGCAGCGGTCGAGCAGAGCGCAGCTGGCCTTCGTGATGAAGGTAGGATGCATGCCAAAGGTGTAGTTACCAGACCCCATCAATGCAGTCCCTAGCTTTGACTCTGTAGCAGTTGCCATATTGTGAGGCAGGTTCAGCCCATGTCCGAGCTCATGAGTGAGTCCACCGAACCATTTGGTCAAGAGATGACCCTTCGGTGTATTCTGCCCCAAGTGCTCGATATCAAAATGAGCATAGTCCAACGCACACGCTACCTTTCCTAGTCCATAGAAGGGGACACCTCCAGGGCTCATGTCTGTGTTCTTTTCATCGTAGAAGGTAGGGAAGACAATGAGGGTATGATGACTCTTGCGCAGTCCCTTATCATCGAGATACTTGTTCACCTCTAGAGCGGCTCTCCAGCCGCCACCATTCTCATAGGGGAAGTCTGTAGCCTGTTTCTGTGAGCGATAAATGATGATATTCACCCGCTCTGGGCTCTTCATATCCAGCCCAAAGCTACGGTTACCAAAGCCATTTCGCTGCATTTCTGAGGCATAGTACTTTTGCATGTGGAGAATGAGCTCAGAGAGTCTCTTCTCATAACCTTCTATGGGCTCTCGATCGCTGCCTAAGAAATAGACGACGTTTAGTTTATGTTCGCTAGCGTTGATAGATTGCGCACAAGCAGCACCTTCACTCGCAGAGTCCGTGATCTGAGCTAAGGAGAGAGGCGCGGCAAGGGATAGTAATAAGGGAAGGAGTGTGTTCTGCAGTTTCATATGTATACTTATTGCGATAATTATGGGGTTATTTTGGGGAAGCAGTTAAGGCCAGTGATGGCATTTTCTATGCACTGGTAGCTTGAGGACTTCGCCTGCTGGTCAGTTTTCCAAGCGTATTGACGTGGAAGCTTGCCGAGGCTATTGCCCTCCTTGTCGAAGGCTTCGCACTCGATGATCCATGCGTAGTTGATCATGAATGAGGGGGAGCTTTTCTGTCGATACCACTTCTTCTGCTGCCCCCATGTGTGCAGTAGCTCGTTGATCTCAGCGTTGCGCTTCAACTTAAACTGCTGAGGCTTGATGTTTATGGAATGAGGCTTCACCGCAATAACGAGTTCCACTGCCTTGTCGTCTATCTTCTTCATCTGCGCGATAAAAGACAACTGCTGCTTCGAACTCAGGGGGGTAAAAATGAATGGCTCCGCGTCGTTGACCTCAGGTGCTAATGAAATCTGCGGAGTGCGAGAAGCTGCTTGTAGTGACCCTGACATCGTGGTAAAAATGGCGCTTGCGGCCAGTAAAAAAAATGTTCTCATAACTGTGGAGGTAATGAGCCTAAGATGCTTGTACATAATAACACATCCTAAGCCATCTATTAGTCGATTATTTTTAACACATCCCCCCTACCTAAGCAAGGAGAATTCATAGCCGCATGGGGAGTTTTTTCTCAGACTTCCATGAAAAAATCCACCTCTGTCTTCTTTTCTAACAATGAAACGTTTATTATAATTCCAGCTACACTACTTGGAATATTTTTAGAATTAGTTCAAAAAAACCCTTGACTACTTTTTAGAATTATTTTAGACTAACTCCGCTAAACGCAAACATTCAAACACAACAAAAACTAGAAACATATATTATGTCCGTCATCAATACCGTCATCGAAGACTTCGAAACTCAAGCATATCAGAATGGTGAATTCAAGGCTGTTACAAAGTCAAACCTCCTTGGCAAGTGGAATGTTCTTTTCTTCTACCCTGCTGACTTCACCTTCGTGTGCCCTACCGAGCTGGCTGATCTCGCTGACCTCTATCCCAAGTTCCAAGAAGCAGGATGCGAAGTCTACGGTGTCTCCACTGACACTCATTTCGTGCACAAGGCATGGGTAGAATCCGATGCTCTTCTTTCCAATGTCAAGTACCCCCTCCTTGCAGACCCTTGCCACACACTTTCCAAGGCATTTGACGTCTACACAGAAGGCGCAGGTCTCGCTGAGCGCGGTACATTCATCATCAATCCAGAAGGCGTTATCGTCGGTCTCGAAATCTCTGCTGGTAATGTCGGTCGTAACGCCGTAGAACTCCTTCGCCGCGTACAGGCTAGCCAGTTCGTCTACGAACACGGCAACGAACTCTGCCCAGCTCGCTGGACTCCAGGTGCTGAAACAATCAAGCTCTAATTGAGCCTTGTTCGTAAGAACAAGCTAGAAGGTTTTCACACTGGAAACAATACAGTTACTTATCCCCCTGCCTACTCCCGCATAGGCAGGGGGATTTGTTTCTTCATGTCACTCTCAACTTGGCGTAAGACATGGGGGAAATCTTGACAAAATCCCCTCTGCATGCTAAGGTTTGGGCTCATTCAACCATCAAAACACAAGATCCACATTATGGGAAAGACTCTCTACCAGAAAGTATGGGACGCACACAGCGCAGGCATCTTACCTGACGGGCGTACACAGCTCTTCATCGCAACTCATCTCATGCATGAGGTTACATCACCTCAGGCATTCGGCATGCTTCGCGATCTAGGGCTTCGTGTCCTACACCCAGAACGCACTTTTGCCACTGTGGATCACATCATCCCTACCGATAACCAGCAAGAGCCCTTCCGTGACGATAGAGCACAGGCCATGCTTAACGAACTGCGTCGCAACTGCGTGGACAACAAGATACGCTTCTTTGACCTCAGCAGCTCACTGCAAGGCATCGTCCACATGGTTGGCCCCGAGCTCGGAATCACACAGCCTGGTATGACCATCGTCTGTGGTGACTCACACACCGCCACACATGGTGCCGTCGGCTCTATAGCCATGGGCATAGGCACGACTCAGGTACGCGATGTACTCGCGACCCAGAGCCTTGCGATGCTACCTCTCAAGGTACGCCAAATTCGCGTTGAAGGAACACTCGGTGCTGGCGTGAGTGCCAAGGATGTAGCCCTACACATCATCCGCTTGCTCGGTGCAGATGGAGGACTCGGTTATGCATATGAGTTCGCAGGCTCAGCCATCGAGAATATGGAAATGGATGGACGCTTCACCCTGTGTAACCTCGCCATTGAAGGAGCGGCACGCTGTGGCTATATCAACCCAGATGAGAAAACTTATGCCTATCTGAAGGGTCGCCTCTTCGCACCTCGCGGAGCGCAATGGGATCGTGCCCTTGAGCGCTGGGAGAGCTTCCGATCCGATGATGATGCCATCTACGATGATGTCGTCATCATCCAAGCTAGCGATATCGAGCCAACAGTCACATGGGGCATCTCTCCTGACATGGGCATAGGGATCAGCGAATGCATCCCCGCCGTAGATGATGCGAAGAATGACGAAGCGCGAAAAGCCTATGCTACCGCTCTCGACTACATGAAGCTCTCCCCTCACACACCAATCAAGGGACTCGCGGTGAATGTAGCCTTCATCGGCTCATGCACCAACGGACGCATCAGTGACTTCCGTGAAGTTGCCCCCCTCATCAAGGGGAAAAAAGTCGCTGCTGGAGTACGTGCCCTAGCCGTGCCAGGATCACAGATGACAGCTCAGCAGTGTGAGGAAGAAGGCATCGCGGATATCTTCCGCGAAGCAGGCTTCGAATGGCGACTCGCTGGCTGCTCCATGTGCCTCGCTATGAATCCCGACCGCCTGAATGGTGATGAGATCTGTGCAAGCACGAGTAATCGCAACTTCAAAGGACGACAGGGCAGCCCAACAGGCCGCACCTTACTCATGAGCCCCATCATGGCTGCCGCCGCGGCCTTGACAGGAGAAGTTACTGACGCACGCGAATACTTCTCACTCTAACTCCCCCTTGACGATAACAACACCTTCCCCACTATCATACCATGCCTCTTATACAAATCACTCGCGTCACAGGAACAGCAGTCCCCGTACTCGGAGCTGACATGGACACAGATCGCATCATTCCAGCACGCTTTCTCAAGTGCATCACCTTCGATGAGCTAGCAGGCACCATGTTCGCAGATGAACGCTTCAACGAAGATGGTAGCTCCAAGAACCACCCTATTGATGCGCCAGAATATGCAGGAGCAAGCATCATCCTCGGCGGCGACAACTTCGGTTGTGGCTCTTCACGAGAACATGCACCGCAGGCCATCAAGCGCTCTGGAATCAATGCTGTCATCGCAGAAAGCTTCGCTGAAATCTTCTTTGGCAACAGCACGGGCATCGGCTTACCCTGCCTACGAGCCACACATGAAGACCTCCAGCTCATCATCACGAAAACACAGAGCTCTCCTAGTACTGAGTGGATCATCGACATGAGCAGCATGACCGTCCGCAACGCGGAGGGCGATATCAGCATCCCCATCACCATGCCAAGCGAACCACGCGAAGCACTCATGCAGGGACGCTGGGACGCAGTCGTAGAGCTCATGAATGCGCCTGAAGCCATTTCCCACCTAGCACAGACACTTCCCGCCCCCTCGGCTCAGTAACAGAGGGAGCATAGACGAATCAAGCACATGCTCATCCATCTATCCAATATCATTCAGAGCGGAGTCATCGACAACACAGTTCGAGGACTCGTTGATCTGCGTCTATGGTATCAGATGGATAAAGAGCCCCTGCGCTTCAGCATCGCTGGCGATTGCTGCCGCGACATCGCTGGCTGTCGCGTCAGCTTTAGCAACCGCGTTGCACTCCCCTCACCCGAGGGTGACTGGAGCACACTCACGAGCCTCATCAGCATCACCGATGAATTCGTCGCAGGTGACATCACCCTCTCCCACATGTCGCGCGACCATGACAATAAGCGCGCATTAAGTCGAAGCATCTCTATCGAGCTGTTCGCCGATGTGCGAGTACGACTCCTCATTGATGTCGACTACTTCGACTTCGAAATAGGACTCCCTCGCTGGAGTATGAGCTGGGAAGAGGACAATCTGCGCGCCCTACTCAGCCGCGATCAACTGCGGGCACACATCAGCACGAATATAGACATCCATACGAGGCACCATCTTGCCATCGATACCGATGATTTTGAAATATGCCCATGGGACAAGGTGCTCAACAACACAGAAGCTCGAGCCTCGATCTTCCGTACCGTCCGCGACAAGTATATAGGGGAGAACAACTCGCTCACCAGCACCGCCTACATCCTAGGCATCCCACAACTGCTCGGACCATGGGCATCACTAGACACACAACTAGTGCCCAGCCGCTACTACACCGGGGAACGTCCACAAACACTCTTTGACTATCTCGAAGAAGAATACAGAAAGCCTGTGCAACGCGCCATGCAGCATCCGCTCTTCCACTTCACCTCCAAGCTCACCGAGTACCTCACTCCTGCGCTTCAGAAGATACAAGATAGCGATAGCACTCAAGGAGAGCTAGTAGACACAGTCATGCAGACCTATGCACGCATCGTCTCGCGCATCCTCGCCTCCATACTCCTACTCCAGCAGAGCCCTGACAAACGGGACAAAAAACTACGCGAAAAACTCATCTGGCGCATCAACCACCTACAGAAACGCCTCATTACCATGCGCGACTTAATCCCAGAAAGCGCAGAAAACAACAAACGCATCCACCTGACCATCGGCAGAATAAAAGATGAGTTGGAAGAGTTTCGCCACGAAGTCTCGCGCTAAGGCTTATGTACATGGCATCACAGCGACGTGAGTATATCCTACGCCTCCTCGCAGAGAGAGGAAGCCTGCGTAATGCGACCCTAGCACGGGAACTGCAAGTCACGGATGAGACAATACGCACCGACTTCATCGCACTAGAAAAAATGGGAAAACTACGTCGCTGCCACGGTGGCGCCATCTATTGTATACCCAGCGAAGAAACAGAGCAGCACCCTGCAAGCACACTGCTCCTACCCCTTATACCTCAACTGCAGCAGCAAGATCTCATCTACATGGATGACAGCCCCCTATGCTTCCTCCTGCTCAAGCTCCTTGAGAACACCCCTCTACGACTCATCAGTAACTCTCCCTCCCTGCTCTATGCTCTTCGCGAGCGCGCACACCCGCACCACATCATCTCAACGGGAGGCGAACTCGACAAGGAAAGTGGACTACTCACTGGCTCAATCGCTACGCGAAGCCTAGAAGAAAACCGCCCCAGTGCCTGTATCCTCTGCCCAGATGCTCTCCATCTCAATACCACAAAGCATCTCGACCTCAGCTACAACAGCTCAACAACTGCAAACTGGGTCGCAAAAGTAGCTCAGAACTCTGACGCCATCTATATAGCCGGACGATCACAACTCATCACCAGCCTCCAGCAACCCAACGCTCACCGCGTCACCCTAGCATCAGATAAGATACACGGCATCTATACAGAAGAAGTCAGCCCCTCTCTCTCAGACTCATGGGCGCAACTCCCCATACACTATGCCCCCCTCATCGATGCACCTCACTACAATGATGTAGAATACTGAAGCATCGTATTACAAGTAAAAGTGTAGCGAAAACCGCTTATACTTGACATTTTCGCCAGCTATGGCATCATAGCAAGCACCGCAGCGCAGTCGAGTCACACATCGTGCATCTTGACACACAAGGCCCCGTCGTTCAATGGATAGGACAGAGGTTTCCGGTACCTACAATGCAGGTTCGATTCCTGCCGGGGCTAGTGGTCATTGAAGCATGCGTTTGATTGCTAAACAGGAAGAAACTGCTTCTTAATCCGTTCTATATGGTGTACTATAACACTTAATAAGTACAGGAATGGGAAGCTGATGCTTGCGGAGGAAACGCTTTAATTTCCGCGCCTCTCTGAGGGCATGGGTAGGAGAATCGAAGTGTAAGCTAGGGAAGCCGAGGGGAAAGAACTTTTTCAAGCGTCGTCGGCGCAGCCCCATTAAGCCGCGCTTCGTGTCAGAAGTCAAGGGACGTGCCAAAAAGCCACCACGTAGCTCCCCTTGAGGGCTACTCGTTTTTGAATCAGGGTAGATATCGATATTGAGCACTAGACCTTTCTTTCCTCGTGCCCAGAAGCTCAATAAGAAGTGAGGCGTGCTGATCCCATGACCTGCATCAAACTCCATTTGAATCACTCGTGGAAGAGATAACACAAATATGATAGGAAGAAGAAAACTGACAGTTACAAGAATCCATACCGTGGCAAATAGTGTGGCATGAATATCGCCAGCCAGCGCCAGTGAGCCGAAGTCATTAATACCCATCCATAAGAAAGCAATAGGTACGCAGGCGAATAATGCTAAAACCACGCGCATCGTGATAAAGCTCAACTTAGACCGCACCACTCTAACACGAAGACGCGTCCCCTCGACCTCAAAGCTGCACGAACGCTCATCTCCAATCTGATGTCTTCCAAGCATATCTTCAGCGAGAATATCAGCTTCAAGAGTGAGCACTCTTAGAGAGACTACGGGCTTGTAAACTTCACCCCCTTGAACATGTCTACCTTGCTAGCAGTTGGAGATATCTTCCATTTGCTGATGTCCTGAGAGAAGCGTGAGCCTGCGAACATATGGTTCATGTTCTGGACACTTGCTACATTCCAACGCTCGATATCTCCGTTGAACAGCGAGTAGGAGAACATGGAATCCATATTTTTCACGCGTCGCACATTCCAGCGAGAGAGATCCCCCTTGAATTGGCTCTCTGAGAACATAGCCCCCATCATGGTGACGTTGCTCACGTCCCAGCTAGAGATGTCTTGGTTGAACTTTGACTTCTGGAACATGTAGGTCATATCAGTGACGTTTCCCACATCCCATGCCCCTATCTTCTTGTTGAACGCAGCATTGCAGAACATGGCGTACATAGTCGTGACGCGAGAGACGTTCCAACGCGCGATGCTCTTGTTGAAAATTGCATTCTTGAACATAAAGGACATATCCCTCACTCGTGAGACGTTCCACGCAGCGATATTGCCGTTGAAGGCAGAGCCTTCGAAAAGTGAGTTCATGTACTCCACCTTGGATACATTCCACTTAGAGATATCTCCATTGAAGCGAGCGTTGCGGAACATACCACCCATGGTGCGCACATTGCCCGTTTTCCACTTGGATATATCTCCATTGAAGGAGGCTCCATCAAACACACGCTCCATCGCTACAACGCGACGCACGTCCCACTCTGAGATATCACCATTGAAGGAACTATTTGCGAAGAGACCATTCATGTTGGTGACGCGAGATACGTTCACATGGTTCAGATTCGCATTATTGCCCAGGCGCGCGATCTCACGGGAGACAATCATGGCGATATTCTCATTCGTCGCTTGTATGGGGGCTTCCTTAGGTGCGATAGCCCTCTGCTCAGGCTTCTCCTTAGCTTCAGGTCCTTTATTAGCTGTTGAAGAGGGGCGCGATGCGCCAGGCTTTTTCTTCTTGCTGCCTGGAGGCGCGATGGTGTAATCCGCTGGACGATCCACTCCTTCGAACAGTCCATTACGCTTGCCGACATGGGCTATATTCCATGAGGAGATATCTCCCATGAACTTCGAGTTCCTAAACATATGGTTCATGTCGTACACGCGTATCAGGTGCCATTCTGATATATCTCCATTGAACTGGGAGTCTTGGAACATATGGAAGCATGTGCCTAGATTTCTCACATCCCACTGAGAGATATCCCCGTTAAATGCTGCACCCAAGAACATCTCATTCATATTCGACACTGAGCCTACGTTCCACTTCGAGATGTCTCCGTTGAATTTTGAGTGCTTGAACATCTCGCTCATACTGCCGACGCGACTCACGTCCCACTTGGAGATATCACCATTGAACTCACTTCCGTGGAAGAGCTGTCCCATCTGGGTGACTTCGCTGACATCAATGTGGTTGAGATCAGCCTTATTCCCAAAGAGAGCTATCTGTCTACGGATGAGCGAGCGCAGAGTATCGTTCGTGGCTTTCACAGGCTTGAGTGCTAGCTCACGTGCCTTGTCTTTATTCGCAGGCTTGATGACGACCTTCGAACGGTCTATCCCTTGGAAGATATCATTCTTCTGACCTACTGCATCAAGCGGCCAAGAGGAGATATCCCCCATGAACTTCCCTCCAGCAAACATGTAATTCATGTTTTCCAGAGCATAGGGTGTCCAAGCTGATATATCTTGATTGAACGGAGTACCTGCGAACATGTAGTCCATGACTCGCACATTGCTCACGTCCCATTTTGATATATCTCGATTGAAGGGTGTATTGGAGAACATGGCGCCCATGGAGGTCACCTTGCTGACATCCCACTTCGAGATATCACCGTTGAAAGGCGATCTCTCGAACATGCGTATCATGCCGTGCACGTTACCTACATCCCACTTGGAGATATCGCCATTGAACTTGGAGTCCATGAACATTTCGCCCATGTTTGTGGCTTTGCTCACATTCCAGTTCGAGATATCACCGTTGAATGTGCTGTTGCGGAACATCTCACCGAGATTCTGCCCGTTGCTCACATCCCACTTCGAAATATCGCCGGTAAAATCCTTATCTTTGAAAAGCTGACCAAAGTAGCTTACTTGACTGACATCGATGTGGTTGAGATTAGCCTTCTTACCTTGCTTAGCAATTTCTTGAGTCACTAGTCCAGGAAGAGTATCATTAGTCGCGACTACCTTTCCATCTTCATTGCGTTGATTTCCCGCATAGCCCATTGCTGTACGCTGTGCATGTGCTTCATTTAGCACACCGTATAACAAGCCACAAGTAAGTGCCAATGGATATATTTTATAGAAACAATTCATAAAAAAGCTTATATTAAGTACCTTAAAACAATAACATAAAATACAAATATATCAAGCCCAATTTTCGCAAAAAAGCATAGAGACCCTCCTCCCCTGCGAGTAACACTTAGCAGAAGTCCATGGGATAATGAGCGATGTCACTATGCTGTATCATTTGAGATCGGACGGGATTCTATCTCTATATCCTTTTCCAAGCGAGCAAGTAATCTTTTATTCAGCACGAGTACACCCTTATAGCGACCTTGCCATATCGAAGCACAAGCTGACGGAGCGCATTCTCTATTTCATTTTATGTGGGGCAGATGTGCGGCTCTCCTTCTGAAGATATTTATCATTCTTCGCTTGACATACAGGATATTATGTGAGAGACTGAGCGTTTCAGTAATGGTTTTATTTATGCCTTCACCTTCGCCTTATAAAGAAAATGACAGGAATGTATGGATAGATATAGTGAGAACTGTTTTAGTATTTCTCATTGTTTATTATCATCTTCCTACTTCGCATTTAAAGTTAACAGGTTGCAGTCTTTTAGCGAAGAATTTATTTGATTTTCTTTTCGATCAGCCTAGCGGAGCTCTGGCATGCTTTTTCCTACTTGCAGGCTATTTTGCACCACAAAAATTCGAGTTCCGAAAATATCTTACAAAGATAGCCCTGATGGTATCGGCCTATGTTTTATGGAATACTCTTATCGGTTTACGTTATTTACCAAACGACTTCACTTTGGCAGAGGTATACGGAATAGGCCATCCCCATAAGGGCTGCGCGAACTATCCATTCTGGTTCCTAAGAGACCTTATTCTTATGTTTGCGATGCTACCCTTCATGCGCTACTTTAGTTATATTTTTATTATTATATTCGTTACGTACCCTCTCGTTGCTGGTGGAGAAACATATAATATAACTCCGAATTATCCTCTCCCTAGTTTCAATTTTTGGGCTGTCTATCTCTCTGGTACATTGCTGGGGCGTATTAATAAAGAGAGGTTGAATGCGTTTATGCCTAAATTTAGCGTCTCTGTTTTATTATGCGCCGTTTTGGTATTCGTTATTAGTCTGATTGATGATAGTATATTCTTATTATCTGATTTGGTATTTTTTAAACTGCTTTTCTATTCGTTTTTTATCATCAGTGCTATATATCTTTTGACACGCGTTTTACCGCAAAGGTGCTCATTATGGCTAGCGAGTTTTGCCTCTTCTAGTTTTTTGTGCTATGCAAGTCATGCCTACATGATCATAGCTATGTCAGCAATTGGGGGAATGATTTCTAAATCACTAGTATCTAATAGTGTTTATATAATCACGATTCCATTCCTTATCATGTGGGGGAATAAGTACTTCTATGCAATAGCTAAGAAGCATTTCCCGATACTTCTACCGCTATGCTGTAATCAACTGACAATAAGGATGCCAAAATAAGACGATAACAAATAGGCACCAGTCAGAAAATAGGTGCCAGTCAGCATAGTTAAATAAAAATTACATTATTACATACAATATCCCTCTGGTATGTGAGAGCGGATTAGTGAGAATCAAACGTTTATTTTCATACATACCTGAGATTAGCAAAAGTAGTTCTTAGCTACAAGCAATTCGTATCCTGGCTTCCTACGAACGTCAGTACGGACGGCGTGCATTAAGTTGTTATAAAGTTTTCTTTCTTGCGCGCCCCTACGCTGATAACACTTACTAGAACTATCTCATGCTCGCTGATTTACTCATAATCAGCATGAAAAGAAACACCGAAGAAATGAAGCGTATAGGAGACTAAAAGCTAGTCTTTATACTGACTGGCAACCCAGATTCACTCATAATGTCACCTATTTCCAAACTTGAGTCTTCGATTCAACATTATCATCATCAAGAGAATGAATATGCTCCAGAAGCCTAAATAATAGGGATAGATGCGAAGCCCCGCTATTTCGGCAAGAATACCCATAAGTGGTGGCATGAGGCTAGCTCCAATATAAGAGAATGCCATTTGTAGACCCATGATATTAAGAGATTTTTCTTTTCCGAAATAGCGTGGTATCGCATGGAATAATGCTGGGCAGATGGGAGCTCCTCCTAGTCCGATGATTAACAGTGAGACTAAAACAACATATTCCGGTGTAAATGGAAGTATGAGTAGTACTACACCCAGAATCATGCAAGCTACACCATAGAAAATTTGAGCTCGATCGCTACAGTAAGGTGCTACGACCCCTCCTAAGAAGCGTCCACCTACTATTCCAACGAAATAAAGGCTTGCATAACCCGATGCATCAATTATAGAAAAGTCCTTCACGTCGTGAAGATAGGATGCTGCCCAAAGCCCACCTGCTATTTCTAATGCTCCGTATGCAAAAAAGCTCATGAGTATAAAAATAACTCCTGGTGTTTTAAGTGCTGTCATATTACTCGTAGTCTTAGGCCCATTTTTATGTTCTGTACTAGAGCTAGGATTGTTTTTACTAATTTTCCAAAGACGAGAGCTCATCATCAGACCCACTGCTATACATAACTGGAGCAGAAACACAACCCAGTATCCGCTTTGCCATTGTCCGGTATTCGATATACTAAGGCTCATAATGATGGGGCTAGTGGATGCGCCTACACCCCATACACCATGTAGCCAGCTCATGTGACGCGCTGAGTAGGTGATGGCTACATAATTGTTCAATGATGTATCAATCGCTCCCGCAGATAATCCATAGGGAATAGAAAAGAGTACAATTTCCCAGATAGAGCTCGCTTGAGCATATCCCAACATAGAGAGCGCGCTGAGTATTCCGCTGATTATAACAACACGCGATATTCGAATTCTACGCCCCAGCCATGAAACAGAAAGACTTGATATGATAATACAAATAGTGACAATGATAGAGATGATACCTGCATAGGAAAGTGGTACATCAAAACTGTTTCGCATAGATGGCCATGCCGCGCCTAACAGCGTGTCTGGCAAGCCCATACTAAAGAAGGCAAAGTAAATGACGAAAAGAAGAAAACTGTACATGATGCAGGCCGTAGACTAGCACGTGATTAACCGATGCGCAAGGCTCATGTCTTTTCGATGAGCTGAAATTAATCTGTGATAATTAGCTAAGAATCTGTCACTGGTCATGCTGAGATATTGTGCAGAACTCCATGGATAAGGAGCGATGTCACTATGCTGAATCAGTTGAGCACGGGCGGGATTCTAGCTGCATATATAGGTCCAAGCGGGCAAGTATCCTTCTTTCTGCGCGAGTACACTATTAGAGCGAACTTGTCATATTGAAGCGCACGCTGATCTATTTTTGTCCCCTTCATGGGTAAAAAACAAGCCTCACTCTTGTGGTAGGGAGCGAGGCTTGTGCGTGATGTGATT
>CAYJML010000013.1:0-56348 GCA_964371515.1 uncultured Akkermansia sp. | reverse complement strand
ACCAAATGCTCGACTGGCTCAAAGAGGATAAGGGCGAGAAGCACTGCCGTATTCTTACCAACGCACGCTGTCTCTCTGAGGGCATCGACGTACCCGCGCTCGATGCCGTCATGTTCCTCTCCCCACGACGCTCTCAGGTAGATATTGTGCAAGCCGTGGGGCGCGTCATGCGACGTGCCGAGGGGAAGAAATACGGCTACATCATCCTGCCCATAGGCATCCCCGAAGGCGTGAAGCCCGAAGATGCCCTCGACGCTGATGCGAACTACGACATCGTCTGGGGAGTACTCCAAGCCCTCCGCGCTCATGACGACCGCTTCAATGCCGAGGTGAACAAGATAGAACTCAACAAGAAGAGCGGCCCCACCATCGACATCATCGACGGTACAGGCAACAAAAAAGACGGAGTAGCGGCAGGGCAAGAAGAAGAAGGCAGCGAAGACGAACCCACAACAGACCCCGATGCCGAGAAGCAACTCCTGCTCAACTTCCCCCTCGAAGAATGGCGCGAAGCCATCCTCGCCCGCATCGTGAAAAAATGTGGTTCACGCCGCTACTGGGAAAGCTGGGCAAAGGATATAGCCGACATTGCCGATCGACAAATTGAGCAGATCGAGAAACTACTCGATGCACCAGAGAACGCCCCTCGCTTTGCCAAATTCATCGCAGGTTTGCGCAAGAATATCAACCCCAAGATCAGCGATGACGAGGCAATCGAAATGCTCGCCCAGCAGGCTATCACCCGCCCAGTCTTTGAAGCCCTCTTTGAAGGCTACGATTTTGTGGCAGAAAACCCCGTCTCCGCCACCATGAATGAAATGCTCGACTTCATCAACGAGCAAGTCAGCACAGAAGACCACAGTAAGCTCGAAGTCTTCTATCAATCCGTGCGCGAGCGAGCCGCAGGCATCGACAACCCCGAGGGTAAACAAAAGATTATCGTCGAGCTCTACGACAAATTCTTTAAGAACGCCTTCCCCCGCATGGCAGACAAGCTCGGCATCGTCTACACCCCAGTAGAGGTGGTCGATTTTATGATTAAGAGCGTGCACGAGCTCTTAAAGAAAGAGTTTGGCTACAGCAAAGGCATAGGCGAGCGCAATGTACGCATACTCGACCCCTTCACAGGCACAGGCACCTTCATGGTGCGCCTCATCCAGAGCGGGCTCATGAATAAGCGCGACCTCGCCTACAAATACAGCCACGAGCTCTTCGCCAGTGAGATCGTGCTACTCGCCTACTACATCGCCTGCATCAATATCGAGGAGGCCTACCACGGCATCATGAATGCCGACCACTACGCACCCTTCGAAGGCATCTGCCTGACAGACACTTTTCTCATGGGCGAAAAGGGAGATTTCCTCGCCGACCTCTTCTCCGAGAATGCCGAGCGCGTCAAGCGACTCTGTGAGCGCGACGTGCGCGTCGTCATCGCGAATCCCCCCTACTCCGTCGGGCAGACATCGGCGAATGATAACAACCAAAACGAAAGCTACGAGGTACTCGATAGCCGCATCCGCGATACCTACGTGCAGGGAGTTAAAGCAACGAATAAGAACAGCCTCTATGACTCCTACATCCGCGCCTTCCGCTGGGCAAGCGACCGCGTGGGAGACTCAGGCATCGTTGCCTTTGTAAGCAACGGCTCATTCCTCGACAACAACGCCATGAGCGGCTTTAGAAAATCGCTGATGAAGGAGTTCTCTGCCATCTACTGCTTCAACCTCAGAGGCAACGCCCGAACATCAGGCGTGCAACGCCAAAAAGAAAAAGGCAATGTCTTTGGCGAAGGCTCGCGCACCCCCGTTTGCATCACGCTGCTCGTCAAGAAGCCCGAGCATACAGGGGACGCCACCTTCCACTATCACGACATAGGCGACTACCTCAGCCAGCGCGAAAAGCTCGATACTATGAAGGAGTTTGAAAGCATCAATGGCATCCCTTGGACTCAACCCCAGATGGACGAGCACGGCGACTGGCTCAACCACCGCAGCGAAGGCTTTTCCAACTTCATCCCCATGGGCGACAAAGCCACCAAAGGAAAAGGAAACAGCAAAGCTGTATTTGAAATTTTCTCAAGAGGGCTAGCTACAGCACGCGATTCATGGGTGTACAACTACTCACGCCCTCAGCTTGAGCAGCAAATAAGCGCGAGCATAAGCTACTATAATGACAAAGTAGCCAAGTACCACCAAGACACAACCCAAAAGCTTGATGATGTGATTGAATTCGATTCCACAAAATTTGCATGGAATCGACAGCATCTGAAAAACATTCAACTCAAGAGGCAATATCTGTACGAAAATAGATGTATCAACCAAGGAGCATATCGACCATTCTGCAAAAAATGGCTCTATTTCCACAAAGATCAGAACGACCAGATCTATCAGCTCAATAAGCTTTTCCCAACACGAGATCATCATAATCTTATAATAACAATACCTGGCGCGGGAGGCAAAAAGGATTTCTCCCCACTCATTACGGATGCTATCCCTGACTTGCATCTCAACGGGGATGCCCAATGCTTTCCCTTCTACTACTACGAAGAGAAGAACGAAGGCAGCAACGCACTCGGACTTGAGCTCAACGACAGCACAGAGCAATACACCCGCAATGATGCCATCACCGACTGGGCACTAGACGGCTTCAAGCAAGCATACAGCGACCACAAGATCTGCAAGGAAGACATCTTCTACTACATCTATGCCGTTCTCCACAGCCCCGAGTACCGCAAGCAATACGAGCACGACCTACGCAAGGAGATGCCCCGCATCCCCTACCTCACCGACTTCTGGGGCTACAGTCGCGCAGGACGCGCCCTAGCCGAGCTCCACCTCAACTACGAGACCGCCGAGCCCTACCCCCTCACCGAAGTAGGCAACCCACCCCACTACAAGGTAGAAAAAATGCGCTTCCCCAAAAAAGGCGAACGCCACAGCATCATCTACAACCGCCATCTCACCCTCGCAGGCATCCCCGAAGAAGCCTACTCCTACATCGTCAACGGCAAATCCGCCCTAGAATGGCTCATCGACCGCTACCAAGTCACCACCCACAAAGACACCCAAATCACCAACGACCCCAACCTCTGGTGCGAGGAAAACAACTCCCCCCGCTACATCGTCGACCTCATCAAACGCATCACCACCGTGAGCGTTGAGACCGTGAAAATCGTTAAGAATCTACCCCCATTCGAAACCCTTACATAACACGTCTTGGATTTATCAAGTATCTTCGAAGACACACACATTGTTTTTATATCATATTCTTGGAGTGTTATAGAATAAGTAATAGCCCCAGCCTAGCCAATGCGGGTGTAAAGTAATTCCTGATGTTTGATTAGTCGATGGTAGTATCACAATCTGTACTATCTCAGAATTCTTTTATTTAGCTATACTGTCTAGCGATTTTTTTTCGTATTTTGCGAATCTGAGTAAGGGGCTTACGTATTTTTGCAGATATATTTATTTGTTTACCAAATATTCGCTCTGCCTTTTTAGAATAGGTAATAAAATTTCTATTAAATCGTTGAAATTCTTTATCTTCCTTATTGTGTTGTCTATTGGGATTTGAAGTAAAGCGCTTGTACATAGAACAATAATTAGGTGATAGTTTATTTTCTACTCGCCTATATTGGTGTTTCGTAGATTTTTTTACTTTAGCAAAATATCTAAATATTGTTCTATCTCTGAGTTTTACTTTTAACCCATCGAAAGAAAATCCTAAATAGTCCAAGCTTTGTATATTTGTTGTGTCTTTATTCCCTAGATTGTTAATTTTTGATATACGATTTGAGTGTGCCTTTTCACTGTATTTGTAGAAAGCTACTTTTTCTTTAGATAGCTTCAATTGGGGAATTGATTTAACTATATCATAAACACCATTCCAGATCTCAGAAATCGTGTGATCGATAAGACTAGGTACTACTAAAATAAAGTCGTCTGAATATCTCATGTAGAGACCTTTTGAACTTTGTGCGAGATCGCGCATTTCCTCATCAAACTTAGACATGTAAACATTGGACAGTACCCCACTCATGGCAGAGCCTTGCGGGATTCCCATTACTCTTTTTGTAGGCACTTCTCCGTAAAGATCAGGATTTAATTGTGCTATATCTTGAATCAGTAGAGTTTTGTAAAAGCGAAATTGCTTTATATCAAAAAGTACATTCTCTCGGTTTGTTCTTATCAGTTTCTGATATTCGAAAAAATTTTTACAACCTTTGAGCTCCGCGATGTCTGCAGCAGTTATAATTTTATACTGAGTAATCGCATTGAATACGGCAAACCAATCAGGTTTTAAACAATTCGATTTACAAGAAAGAATACTGCATAGACGCTCCTTTAAATAAGTGTGATCTAGTCGATCAAAAAAATTTTCAAAATCGCCTATTATTATATAGCAATTATTGTATTCTGATATACTTTCAAAAGCTTTTTTTGCAAAATATATGTTGTTATTGAAATGAGAAGGCATTCCACTGCGGTACGCTAACACATTTTCCCCTAGTTTCCCTTTTGCTAAAAAGACTTCATAATCTAGATTTAATTTTTTACCATAGTATTTAAAAATACATCTGTCTTTGTGGGCAGAGTAGCAGATGGGGCGTTTTTTCTTCTTGGTTTTTAGTTTTTTATCTATTTTATTATAAAAAATTTTTTTATTCTCAATTGTGAAGTATATAAAGGGGTAAAACGGGTGCTTTGCAACTCTTCCGGGGTTTGTTACAAAATTCCACGTTTTTTTATACATGAGCGATGTAGGTTTATCGAAATGCAGATATTTAGACTCTGATTGTTGCTCTCTCCAGCTTGCCCAACAAAACTGTGATTCTTTTATATCCATAAATAATAAACATTTAAAGCTCTCTCCAAATCTGCCAGCGTGATTTATAGGAGAGAAGCTTATAAATAGGTAAGCGCACAGAAGTACGACTGACACTTTGATTAATACCAATGATAGGTATAATGTCTGCCATGATTACACTATGTGAACCAGAAGCCCTAGTCGCTCGAGTGAACAGCTATGTCGAACTTGCGCTCGCAATGGTTGCTCTTATTGTCAACAAAGACTTGACATTAATCTTCACCTTCCGACCCAATCTCTAATGAAACGTTCAGAAGCAAGCTCAATATATTGTTTTCATATCAAATTGTCAAGTTGATAATTTCAGTTAATTCTCCATGATTTATGATTTCGCGGAGCAGGTTAGACGAAAGGGTGCGAATTTTCAAGACTAATTGCTGATACCCTAATGGGAGAGGGAAAATGAAGATTGCATGTTTAGAGTAATAATGAGTTTTATAATTCATCTTCATCTTCCCACTCTGACTGATACGGATCAACATATCCGTCTAATTTGTACGTAGCCAGATCCATGACTTTTCTTACTTCTCTCATAAGCAGTATAAAAGTCTTGTGCATACGCTTGTTGCATATTAGAAATAATATTTCTCAACTCACCATTAATTTTTTCATTCAGCTGAAACTGCTCGTTATGACTCACCTTTGGCATCAAGGAAGGCAGATTCGTATCAATATTAAGAGTATAACCTCTGTACATAGTAGTTTATTAGTGCCTAAAGAAAGGAGCCTCGATTAAATTTGCAAGTGCAATGTTGAAAAGCTAAGCTACGCGGCTATTTTTATTAGCCTTTTTTTAGATGGTTTGAGCTTCTTTTTGCCCTTGCTATACTGCGTTTTTATTTCATTTCGCTTCTTTATACTGCTGGTTTTGCGCTTGATGGGACTGAGGTTCTGCTGTTTTATAGGCCTATGGTGCGCGTTCCTGGCGCTTTTCCATATACTCACGAGCTGTGAGGTAGCCTAGACATTTGCGCGGTCTATTGCTGATGGCTTAGTACAAATGATGATGTGAGTAGCAAGAATCCTTATTCCTCTACTGAGAGTGCTATTAAGGTGTAGGTCGAGTTCTTTCCTTATTCAAGTATTCCTCTTCAAAAGTAGTGATGCGCTCTGAATAATCGATCTCCTTGCCGAGACCTCCAAAGAGAAGCCCTAGGGTACTTTCGTACACAAAGGCGGGGAGGCTCACTGAGATGAAGAGAGGATAGTCAATTGCCAGTGTACTAAGCCCTACAGCACCTTGGGTGAGCCATGAGCCGCGCTGATAATAATTGCGCCCCATATCATCGGTGCTGAGTGTTTCGTTGGCGAGCTTTTGTTTCAAATTCGCAACGGGGATACGACGCACGAGCTTCAAGTCGGAGGGGGCTGTGTCGTGCCTTTCCCAACAGCCCGTGTAGGTGTCACCCCCTTGTTTCGTTCGTGTGGGTAGTCCTAACTCTTGGCATAGATTCGCGATGTGTTTCGCAGAGGTTTCAGATGAGGTGAAGTGGCAGAGGGATACATAGAGCTGCTTTTCGGGCATCATGTGTTTGCGCCCTTTTGCGCTTTCCCAGGAGCGTATGGGTGCTTTGAATCCATAGTCGTAAGACATGAGAGCAGGGGCTTGTCTCTCTACCTTGATTGATAGAGGCAACAAGTAGTGCCTGTGGCCATGTGTGCACTGGTATTCTAAGATCTCTTCATCCCACACGCTCCACTCTTTGAGCTTATAGCAGCTTTGCTCGCTTTCTCCGCCTCGGAGTGTAGATTCCACGCGATCTGCGATTTGAGTTCGAAAGCTAACACATGAGCTCAGCGAGAGGATGAGGGTGAATAGGAGTATGTTGCGCCGGAAAGTCATGGTATTGGAAGACCTTTATCTCTATCTACGTAGCGCTCAATGGAGTGCAGCAATGAAGTTCTGAGTACGAATGTTACTCATAACAAGATAAGATAAAGGTTATTCATCAAATAACGTGAGTTATTACTGCTCTAACACTGTCAGATTCAGAGTCCCATTCACAGCATGTAGAGGCAGACGTGTCCCAGCCACTCCGTCAGCTGCTGTCTTGCGCACATAGGCACTGGCTGCGTCGAGTGTGACTTGGTAATACTCCGAGGGTGAGTTAATGATGAGCTCATAGAGCTCGCCTCCTGTCGAATCAGTTGAGTCTGCACTGGCAGGGACTTCTATCACTATAGAACCCTCTGCTGAGCTACCCTCACCCGCAGCTGTGTAGGTATAACTAGTCATCAGCACAGTCATGTCCTCGTAAGTAATATTGACGAGACTATCGTTGATGAAGGCGAGCGCAAGGATGGGCTGAGGGTAGACATCGTTGTGTGTTCCACTCATCTCGATAGGACCGCGCAGTTCATAGCCATTCAGGGAAACTTCTGGAATGCTGGGGATAGTATCGCTGAGATCCTGTGCATCACTACCGCCACAGGAGCTCAGTACAGCAGCACTCGCAAGTGCGACACCTGCGCTCACGAGCACAGACTGCAAAGGGGAATAAGTTGTTATCATAACAATGTTTAATATAACAGTACACACACTAGCCTGTCAAGAGTCGATGAATTATTACAAAAAAAAGAGCATATAGTTGACATACATTCCTCTTTCTCAGTACTGATATTCAGGGAAAGAGCTGTTTACAGTGAAAGCCAGCTTTGTATAAAAAACCTCCCCCGAGTATCTGAGACTCGAGGGAGGTTGTGTGTTGTTGATTATTGTAGAACTCTAGAAGCTCTTAGAAGGAGAAGCGATAGCCAGCGGTAGCACTGACACTGTTCTGATTCTCTCTGACTTCGAAGTTTGCATCGATGAAGATGCTGCTCTTATTCTGCATGATGGGGATGTTGAGCCCTGCACCGACTTCAAATCCGTACATTCCGCGCTCAGCACTCTTCACCTTGCTGTCTTGTCCTGATTTGAGCATCGCTACATTTGCCTCTGTGCTGTCATCTCCAAAGTCTGCCTTTGCGATGGCGCGTAGGGAGAGGGTAGCACTGCGGTTGTAGATGTTTTCACCGATGACGGTTTCCATGCGCGCACCAAGACCGAGTGTGGCATAGGTCATGCTCTGTTCTCCGACTCGGAGTGCAGCATCTGTGCCGCTCTCGTTGTAGCCATTCACTTGGCTGCTCTGGAAGGCTATGTTAACCAGAGGCTGCCATGCAGTGCTGCTATCCTCAGTGAGGGCGTAGGTGTAGGCGAGTTCATAGAGCATACCATAGGAGAAACCATCGGTGGCACCTTCTGATGTGTAGGAACCTTCTGCATAGTTCACTGTGCGGTTCATGCTGATGTCGCTAATGCCTGCTGCTACGATGAAGCTGTGTGACCAACGACCGTCATAGAGGCGTGCAAAGCCACTGAGGTAGTTCGTGTTGATATCGCCACTCAGGCTGTCAACATCGCTGCTGTTGTAACTGCCGAACATGGAGCTCAGTGAGAGACCAACGGTGAAGCCTCTGCTCGCGTTCATCTCGAGGCCAACGGTTCCACCCCAGCTGCTCATTTCATAGCCTGCTAGTGTGCCGTTTCCTGAGAGATCACTTGAGCTTGTTTCAGCATTGATCCATCCTCTGTAGGGTGAATCCTCCATGTAGGTGTCAGTGGTGTCACTTCCCATGTTCAGTGTACGGTTACGTATGCTGCCAAGCTGGCGGCTCATATCGTCACTGACGGCGAGTCCCAGTCCGAGGTTGCTAGCACCAGCGATGCTGGCGGCGAGACGATCGGCGGCGGCGACGTCACTTGTGAGCAGGCTATCGAGGGCTGTCATGACCTCTGCAAGTTCGGGGTACTCCCCAGCATTGCCCTGTGGGTTGAGATTGATCATGACATCGGTGATCATCTCCAGACCTGCACGACCATTCTCGGTTTGTGCGTAGCTGACATAATAGTCACTATTGATCTGCGCTGAGATGATGCCTGTGGTCGGATCGTAGCTGAGGTTTGCAAAGTACTTGCTCAGGGTTGAGCCCAGCCCAATCTGGCTATCAGAGATGTTCAGGTTCTCTGAGAGCTCGACGAGCTCGACACCAGAACCGCTGCCAGGGGCGAGCGTCAGCATATCGACACTGTCATCTACCTTGATCATGAGGTCTGTGCCGACGTTGAGCGTGAACTTCTGGCTCGCATCAGTGACAACTTGCTGCGTCTCACCCGCCTCAACGTTCTTCTCATTGAGTAAAATGGTGAGTGTACCGCCAGTCATCGAGGATTCCTCCTTCAGGGTCAAGCCCAGATCAGCATCCGCATTGCGCATGTCTATGGTGACATTCGTCCCTGTAGTCTTGATGCTGGTCATCTGGGAGCCTGAGGCATCCGTGATGGTGGCATGTCCTGCACTACCGCTGACGGCAAGTCCGTCGCCAGCCTTGAGACTCTGATCGGCACCAGCCAAGAAGTTCACCGTTGCATTCTCATAGCCGCCTGTGTAGGCTGCTCCAGCTCCATTGACATTCACCGTGCCTTTGACGAGCGAGCCTGTGATGGCGCGGGTCTTCGTCTCATTGCTCAGCCCCGCGACGGTGATCGCAGCACCAGACGCATCGAGGATGGCATTATCCAGATTGAGTACACCTGTGACGAGACGTGCATCGGGAGTGAGGCTCTCGACTTGGAGGGTGACATTCTGAGCATTGATCGCATTCTGAGCATGGCTGTAGACGCTGTTGCTGAGCTTGACTGTATTGGTACCATCGCCGACGATGCGCAGCGTCGCCTCAGCCGCGCCCCAGAGATTGGAGACGGTGAGCGTTCCAGCACCGAGAGCACTGATGTCAATACTGCTATCCTGAGAGATGATGACCTTGTCGACGGTGTCGAGGATGTCTAGACTCATCATGCCGCCAGACGCATTCTGGATGGGGCGCAGGATGCTCAGCGAGCTGTCCTCCTGAGAGGTCTTCGCAAAGTTCTCCGCCGTATTCCATGTACGATCGGTGGATTCTTGAATCGTCAGCGTGAGCTTGTCTGTACCGTCCTTGGTGAGCAGCACATCCATGCCCGCCTCGACATGCGTATAGATATCATTGCCTATATCCGTGAGGTCAAAGCGCGCCCAGTCAGCCCCCGCCTGCTCGTAGATGTAGTAGGTCTGACCAGCAGGTCCCGCAGCGATCGCCGCGTTGACCGCGTTGGTGAGCGAGGTGGTGTCAATGTTGAGCTCGACCATCCCACCTATCGCCTTGGGGTGGAGTGCTGTCGTACGGAGCATGCTCTCCGAGGTGCTCAGATCTCCGTTGATGGCAATGCGATCAACCGAGAGCGTGTCGAATGCTGCCCTCGAGCCTTCGCCGAGGTTGAGCTGCTCGACCAAGAGGCTACCCGATGTGACTCCTGTCGCTCCATCGGCTATCGTGACCTGCGAGCCTGCATATTGGAGGCTGAGCGCGCCCGAGCCCACCATAGTCTCGAGAATCATGTCGTTGGAGACATGGACCGTTGAGCCACCAGTTAGATTCAGATGCCTGTTCTCCAGCGTGCTGATAGTCACGTTACTCTTTGCTATCGTAGACAGTGTACCCCCAGTACCGAGCACTTGATCAAGGGAAGACAAGTGACCCAGAATGAGTGATCCCGTATTCGTGATGGTGGCAGTAGGTGCATTGGCGTAGTCTAGGATCAGTGCGCCCGCATTGGTGATCACGCCGCCAGCGTTGTAATCCAATGTATGCATCGAGAGCGAGGAGTCCGCATCAATGTTGAGCGTACCATCTGCGCCGAGGACGAGCTGAGAATTAGTGCTAGCCCCTATCTCGTCCACCAGCACAGCATCGACGAGGCTTAATGTACCTCTAGTCACTTCTAGGGAAGGAGTCGTGAGCGTGCCCGCCTTGAGGATGTACTCCGTGTCCGTATCACGAGTCTCGACGACTACACTCGAGGCTGATTCTGCCACACCGAGAGTGATCTCAAGGGGTGTCGCTGACTCACCACCGAGGATGGCATCCGCTGCTAGACTACCTGGCGAGCTGGGGGAGTAGCCTCCACTCCAGTCTGTACCGTCCGACCATGAGCCATTGCCATCGTCGACGAGCCATGTATTGCCCTCGCGTGTCATCGTCAGAACGATATTCTTGTTATCGTCGTCCAAGGCTAAGGTGTACTTTGCAGTACCATCCAGAACAAAGTCCGCATTATTCAAGCGGATATTAGCCAAGTCAATCCCAGTCAGATCGTCAAGATCGGCGAGGATATAGCTCTCTCCGTCGCGTAGCCCTGCGCTGTTCAAGGTCGCAGCTGCGATAGAGAAGTTGAGCGATAGGGGAGCTCCAGTCTGAGCTAGATTGCTCGCCTCGATGACAGGCTGCGACGCGGGTGCGACATCGGGCTCCTGAGTAGCGAGACTGTAACCCACCGTGATCGTGGTCGTGGGACTATTCAAGGTAAGAGCACCACCGAGGATGAGATCCGCGCGGAGCGTCACGTCACCGCCGACTTGAAGGCTATTCGCTGTGAACACGCCGCCCGTCGTGAGAGCCCCGTCTACCGTGACCGCTCCTGTAGACGTGAGTGCAGCCGCCGTATCCAACGCGCCCCTCACTGTCAGAGCGCCTATTTCATTCTCCACTGTGCCAGTGAGTGAGAGCGCAAATCCCGTCGTCAAGCTGCCTGTACCCGAGAGAGTGGTAAAGGTGGTGGTATCGCCTATCGTGGTGAGCTCTAAACTTGAACTACCTTTCAGCTCTAGAGATAGACGAGTCCCCGCAAGTTTCGTTACCGAGCTTTCTGTGGAATCTGAACCCTCTTTGCCCACGCTGAGTTGAGCATTCGCTTTTTGCAAGCTGAGAGTACCATCTACCGTGAGCTTGTCGAAGCTATTCGTCGCGCCTTGGAGAATCATCCCTTTCGCGGTGACAGTGCCACCCTTTTCGACACTGTTCGTAATATTGAGCGTGCTAATAACAGGTACTCCTGCTGTGGTCACGAGCGTGACCTCTCCCACATTGCTGAAGCTTTCCACCGTGATATAAGAATTAGCGGTGAATGCACCCGTATTGGTGAAGCTCTGGAAGATAGTCGTTATCCCATCGACCTCGACAGTACCTGAGCTTACGAGCTCCGACAAGCCTGCGATATCGCCCAGCTTACTGCCGTCTCCGATGGTGAGTTTCGCAACATTGACAGCGCTTGCATCAAGCTCGGTGAAGGTCACCATCTCCGTGATCGCTGACAAGTCGACATTACCCGTCGTGCGAAGAATCCCACCACTCGTCACAGCGCCAATCGTCAGCTTGCTTGCGGCGGAGAATGTACCCTCGTTGTTCAGCGACTTGATGGTGACGTCACTCGCATGCGTCAGCGCGAGTGTGTTGCCCGCCGCAATAGTCACCTCACTCTCACTCAGATCCATCGCAACGCCAGAGCTGAGGCTTGCTCCTGTGCCTATCACCGAGAGATCTCCCTTGACCTCTATACTCGCCGAGGCATTAGAGGGGGTAAAGGTATAGGCTGCGCCATCGACGGTCATGTCCGAGACGACAATCGCTGATGTGACGTTAATATCCTTTTTGGTACCCGCATCAGTGAAGAAGACGTTATCATTATTAATGAAGGCCGTATCGGCTCCTGTCTCACTATCGTTGTGCCAGTCAGCTACCTCAGTGGTATCCCAGTTGTTATCCGCGCCTTCACCTATCCAGTAGAGATTCTGCGAGAGTACATTGGTCAGCACGAGGCTGTCGCCCTGCTGGATGATGAAGAAGTCGCTACCCACCGCAGCACCATTGAGCTCGGCGAGGAGAGCACTTGCGGCGATGCCTTGCACCCCACCCTGCTGCTCTGCAAAGCCTGTGATATTCTCCAGAGTTGAGAAGTCTGTAATACCTGTGACCAGCACTTGCGTGAGCGAGTCTCCAGCAGTCCAGCCAGTGACGTTCAGGCTCAGTAGATCCGACGCTGTTGCGCGACCAAAACTCCCCGACGCACCGAGTGCGATACCAGCATGCCCGAGATTCATCGTGAGCGAGCCCTGTGTACCTGTGAAGCGAGCCTCACCATTCACCGTGAGCTCAGTAGCGCCCAGATTGAGATGCCCGCCGCTGATATTGACAGATGTCAGCGTGGAGCTCTGAGCTAGCTGGAGGCTACCCTCTGCGATAGCAACGCTTCCTGCGCTCTGAGCCGCTCCGAGTACGAGTGTGCCCGCGCCCATCTTGGTCACGAGAGTAGCATCCAAGTCATTGAGACTCTCATCATTGAGCGTCACAGTAGCATTTTCAATCTCAACAGACACGGTGCTAAAGTCCACAAAGCTCACCTTGTCGAGCTTTGCCGCATCATAGGTCGTGTCTGTAAAACTCAAAGAGCGAGCGCCCGTCACTGTAGAGCCAGTCGCCGTTCCCTTGTAGCCGCCACTGATCGTCGCGCCATCGCTAAAGTCAATGCCAGATCCTACGAATACATTCGTGCTCGCTGTCGCCATGGTGGCCGCACCCAGTTGGTGACCTGCGGCATAGATCGAGCCGACACTGCCGGCGTAGAGGTCGATTGCTATATTGTCCTGTATCATCTGATTGGCATTCGCATTCAAGGAGCTACCGCCGACGATATCACCGAGCACCGTAGCCCCATTGACCGTAATGAAAATGTCTCCCATACTGACGCGATCTGCATCAAGCAGAGGACTGGCACTCTTGTTGATATAGTGACCCCCGTAGACAGAGGAATTGATCGTTCCGCCGAGTAGATCTATCGCGGCACCTCCCTGCGAGTGAGCACCGGGAGCTGGGCTTCCATCCACGGCCATACCGCCCACGAGTCGATGATCGGCATTCGAGCCAATCGTGCCGCTATGGATCGTGATGTTAGAGTCACCCGTCATGACGCCATTGTAACCTGAGCTCAGATTCATATGTCCGCCATAGATATTGGCGTCAATGCTAGCACTAGAGATATCAATGAAGCTATTCCCCGTCAGGCGCAGTGGGTTATTACCCGAGTAGGCATAGCTAGCACCGATGATATCGCGTGTGAATGAGACACCATCCTTACCAATGATAGTGACATTCGTATCACCTGACATGGTAGCACCACCGTCTCCTCCAGTAGCCCCACCTGTAGAGCCACCGATGATATACCTGTTAAATGCCGTTGCCATCGAACTTGACTCCGAGATATCAACCGTGATATGGGTATCTCCCTCAAAATGCGTGGTACTGTTGACATTGGTCAGCCATGCATTACCCCCAATAATAGCGTCTCGCAGAGCTGTCGCATTGTGGATCGTTGCGCCGCTTGTGTTGTCTAGCACCGTATTGACGAATATATTGGTAGAACCCGTAAATGTGGGATCTGTACTATGCGTGACGGCTAGACCACCGATGATAGATCCCTTTACAGTCGTGCCATCCTTCACGGTGATGTAGCTATGACCAGTGAAGCTAGCTCCCTGACCATCCTTGTAGTTACCGCCGATGATGGTATCTATCGTGCCACCCTCTGCAAGGATGTGGCTATCACCGATGAAGTGACAGACTGCGCCACTGCCCCAGTTGTTCGCATGGTTACCACCAACGATGAGATTGAAGCTACCACCCGTCACCTTGATCCAAGTATTGGTCGTGACGGAGGCTGGCGCTGTGTCAGCGTTCACCCCACCGTAGACATTGGTGGTAGCTACCCCTGCCTCTGTGACAGCTCCTCCCCCCGTGAGGTGAATAGAGGTATTGGTACCCACAGTGTACTCATCAGGAGTATTGAAGAGCCCTATAGATCCCGTCAAGTCATTCTTCTCCACGACTGTCTCGGGAGCAGATGTCACCACAGCAGCTCCCCACTGTATATCCCAGTCGATATCAAGCGTCGCATCAGTATTCAGCGTGAGCAACCAGCTACCCGTGCTATCATCGAGGGAGTAATCTGCACCCTCTTCGTAGCCTACGATATTGATATTCTCCTTAGCGACGCTCGAGTCTATGCCCAAGTCGTAGGCACCATTCCCCTTGATGGCTTCGATAATCTCAAGGATGATGACATCTAGGCTCGCGGTGACCGCAGCCCAATTCGTAATAGAGATCGGTGCATCTACGTGAGAATCATAAATCAGGCTCGCCTTGGTAGCTCCCAGAGTCAATGTTTCAATCGTCGTGGTACCAGCGCTCGTCATATACAGCGAGCCGCCCTCATTGATCGCAAGGCTCGTCAGCGTGGATGTACCAGCACCCGTCTGCGAGAATGAGCTCGTGGTCAGTGCTGCGGTGCTGGAGAAGTTACCATCCACACCCTGAGCGAGTGTCACCGAGTTGGCACTCATCGCGGAGTTGATCGTCAGCGAGCCCTCGCCCTGCATGACAAAGTCGGTCCCTCGCAGGCTGCCCGCCCCCGCATTCTCAATGGTGGCACTCTTGCCAGCCCCTTGCGTGACGGTGGAGAGAGTGAGGCTATGGAGAGTATTCCCCCCCATGTCGATCGTGCCGGAGTAGTCGACTATCTCGCCAATGGAGACGCCGAATGCTTCGCTCACACCTGCAGGGTTGAAAGTTAACTTGGAATCACCTGTAAACTCTTCAATATGCATCAAGCCATTATACGTGTTCTGAAGGAAGCTATCACCCGTCACTTCCATACGCTCGACAGTCATCGTGCCGGCGTCCATGTCAAAGTTGTTGAAGGTACCGCCATCCATCTGGACAGTCTTGTATTGGGTGGCACTGTTGTTGTTATACCATGTAGCCCCCGCGCGCATAATAATCCTTTCAAAGGCAACCGTAATTCCAGCGCCTTCACCGCCACCTATCTGTAAGAAGCCCTCGGTCATATCCAGCGTACCTGAATACGTCAGGCTCGACTGTATATTCAGATAGGCAGCACCCGACTTGGTGATCGTGCCAGAGCCTGCGAGCCCAGCATTGATTCTGGTGCTGGCAATGGTCTCGATAAAGCTATCTCCTGTGGAGGTGAGCTGCTGGTTGACAGCTGTCGCGACGTCTCCCACGGAGACGAGTGTCGCGTCCTCGAGAGTCATCGTCGCGTTGGTAAAGCCGACGCCAGCAATCGAGAGTGTCGCACCTACTTGTGCGGTCAAATCATACTCTGCATTCAAGGAGATGGCAGGATCAGCAAAGGCGAGGGTGCCAGACTTCACGATGACACTACCTGAGAAATCCTCAAGTCGTGCCTCATAATTCAGCGTATTTCCATCACCAATATTGAGCTCAAGTGTGCCTGCACTCTCCACACGCGCATCGGCGTGGAGCATATCACCCTCGAGGCTGAGCGTGCCATCGAGCAGGATCGCGCCATTCAACTTGTAGGCTCCCGATGCGTCACTCTTCAAGGTGACATCTGCCCCCGTGTCTATCGTCACCAGCCCTGATGAGATATCCTGCGTCAAGGTTACCGTAGGGGCACCGGTAAAGGTGACACTGTCACCTTCGGCAAAGGGCATACCAGCCTCAAAGGTCGTCCCGATCTGCCAATCAATAGCATCATTGGAGGTGTAGGTGTGGAGCTCACCGTCTTGAGCGATCACAAGATCACCATTAGCATTAAAAACAAAAGAATAACCACCTGTCGCAATTCCTGTGAGATTATCCTTGGTCAGAGCAGTAAATCCGCTATCGTTACCCGTGAGGGTAACCAAGCTGTGCGTTCCAGCCCCTGTGATACCCATCTCTGCGAGATTGAAGCGTACACCTGTCCAATCCAGTGTCCCGTTATTCGTGATAACCATCGTACTGGTCAAAGTACCGGAGATATTAGCCGTCTTACCCGCATCGACTATCAGCGTACCTGTGCCGCTCAAGTTTCCTGTAATATTCGTCGTGCTGCTTTGCAGCGTCAGCTGGCTACCAGCGGCAATGGTCGCATTGGTCAGCGATAAAGTGCCAGTCCCCATGATTGCTGTCGTCCCTGCCGTAGTCAGTGTCGCGATCGTCGTAGGCATAGCGGAGAGATCCAGTGTTGCCCCTGTCTGCATGGTCACGGCACCATTCAGCGCTAGCGAAGTTGCTCCTGAGAGAGTACTCGTTCCCGCTCCTCCGATGGTGACGGCGCTAGCTATTGTCGCCTCGTCCGCGAGGAGAATAAGATTACCCGAGTCAATGGTCAGGCTCCCAGTTGGTAGTACATTCGCATTGGTCGTACCTGCTGCCGTCGTGGTGTCATTGGCAAGATTGAGAGTTGAACCACCTGTGATAGCAAGATTATATGCATGCTGTGTGCCAGGAACATTCGCCGTATCTGAGTAGTGATAGTCGAAGGTACCTCCGCCTGTGATCGTCATCGTATAACCAGCATCACCAGTTAAATCCGCTCTAAAAGTCAGGGTCTTACCTGTGAGTATATCGAAGGTTAAGTTGTTCGGACCAGCTGAGAAATTGCGCGTGTATTGGTCAGCCCCTGTGATGGGAGTAGTCGCCAAATCAATAGTAAAATTCCCATTGATATCGATCAGCGCATCAGCTCCCAAGCTATTGACATAACGAGCTGCGTTATTCGTTAATGCTACGAGTGAGGCTCCATCGACATTCACCTCTATACCATTAAGCACCCCATTCAAGATACCCGTATAATTCAGCACTGCATTCTCACTACCTGTATCAAAAATAAGCTTATTGCCTCCCGCGGTGTCCCATCCAGGGAGTTCTTGGAGTACGGATCCACTCGGCCCTGTGAAAGTCACATCAGCCGCCCGTGCTTGATCTTGAAGTTGAATAAAACCAATAGAACCAATACACAACGTACTTGTAGCAAGCGTCATATTCAATGGAGCAACAACAGCACAGCAAGAGAGTATAGCTGCACGGAGACTGTGAGGGAGATGTAATTTCATAATTAGTAATTAAATGGTAATAGGGTTAATGGGATAATCCTGATTTGATACTTATAACATATTCCACCTACTTCTTCAAGCACTTTTTTCACGTAGCCAAACAATCAAACAACACTAGCAGTTCTGACCTCAGCGACGCACGCAACTCATCTATCTCATAGATATCTTCTTCCCACTTGCCATACCCGTCCCTAGAATAGCGATAACTAGGGATTAAAATAAAGATCAACACTCAGACCAATCCCTCCATACTACCGTTAACCATCAATATTTTTTTTCACATTTCCCCCTAAAAAAGATAAAATAATATTGCCAAAGCGCATCTATTTTGTTATTTTTTTGAATAGAAACACCACCCCTATCAGACTATGCGTTTTCGACTCCCTCACCTCCTACTAAAAGCCATCGTTTTATCCTTCTCCGCAGCTGCCTCTTACACTGTACAAGCAGCCTATATGTTCGACAGTGTTGGTGTCGAAGCTCACCGCGATTTCGCCCTCAATGTAGGCATCTTTGAGAAAGGTGCTACTAATGTCCAGATTTACAATCAGGATGGCACATTACGCGGTTCCATCCCCGTGATGCCCGACTTCGGAGCACTGACTGACCCATACTGGGGAAGCTACGCAGCTCTCGGTGGCGGTCAGTCGTGGGTACTTGATGTAGAGCATAATTACGCACCTTCATCGGTAAGTTTTTCTGATAAATACGGAGCGAAAGATACACCTGTCATGGAAGACTATCGCGTCGTCAAGCATGTGAATGATTATAATCCTCATAACAGCTATGGGGATCTACGTACAACACGGCTTTCGAAGGTGGTGACAGATGTGGTTCATCTCGAACTACCAACTCTTGAGGATACTTATTACAAATCAGTGGAGGGTTTCGGCAACTGGCATCTATACCGTGCAGGCTCAGGTAGACAGGGACTGATTAATGAAGAGACAGGGGAAATTATCTTTACACATGCCGAATATGGCTATTTCACTGGTGGTACTGTTGAGTGGGTCAGCGAAGTCGGCGATGACAATTTCCGACGCGATGTTGTTGTCCACGACGGGCGTAGTTATGATGAAAATGGTGATCCTATTCTCGTAACTCTTAAGAACTACACATTTTATTCGGGAAATATCGCAGAGGCTGACGCTGAGCAGTCACCCATGCCTCTACACCCCTTGTCTGGAGATAGCGGTAGCCCTACGATCGTCTTTAACGAAACGACACAGAGCTTCCAATACCTCGGTGGCGCAAGTAGATCATCAGAATGGTATACGGGTTCTTACAACACCTTCGTCTCACCCGAGTTTCACCACTATATTATCAATAGTTCATCGGTCACTCTGGACGCAGCAGAAACGACTTGGGTGGTAGAAGACCTTGATGAAAATGGATTTGTATCGTTAAAAGGAGCTGATGGTACCCTGAAGATGATTCGAGTTCTCAAGCAGAACGAGCGCGGTGACACGAGCACCATAGGTACAGCAGCAAGTGATGATGAGATGTGGGCCACGCTAGACTGGATTCTTGATAATGGTCAAGCAACGCTGGACTTCGCCACGACTATTGATACAGGTGCTGGCACGCTACAATTCCGACGCGCCGAAAATACGAGTGCGAGCAATCTGGCAAAATACACTCTCACCTCTACCACCTCTTCTGCAGAAACACCGATTGCATTAAGCACAGGCGGCTATATCATCCAAGAACACGTGGAGGTCACGACATACCTGACAGGGCGTGTTGGTGACGAGTGGCGCATCGTCGGTGAGAATGCGCGTATGAAAGATGATCTCTATGACATCTACGGCGGTAGTTTTACCATCAAAGGTACAGGTAACAATGAGGCGAATCTTGATCTAGGCGTTGGGGTATCTGTCTTCCTCGACCGAGAAGATGGCTATGCTGCGAATAATGTGCAGATCAACACAGGGGCAAAGGTGTATCTGGTCAAAGATAACCAGATCAACGGTCTCATCGCCTTTGGTAATGATGGCGGTACACTGCATCTTAATGGACGCGATCTCAACCGGAATGCGGATAATCTTTACGCCCTCGACCGTGATGCTCAGATCGTGAACGTCATGGTCGACACTATATCGTCTCTGACTTACAATTATGGCGTGGACGAGTCTCTTAAGATCAGCTTCTTGGATGGATCTGCCCTCGCTACTAAGAATAATGCCAAGCTCAACCTTAACTTCATCGCAACGGGTGCGGACTCTCATCTTAATCTCAGCAATACGATACACACTTCAGGAGACCTGCTGGTGCAAGGTGGTGAATTGACCATTCAGGGCTACATGGTACCTCATGCAAAAAGGCCTACACTCAGTGGTTCGGAAGATGAGGTCTTTATCTATGATGAGAATGACTGGGCGGGCATCTCTGTAGATGTGAATAAGATTAACGTCACCAATGCGGCTCATCTTCATTTGAGCTCTTATTCCACCACAACAGCCACACAGCTGGATATCACTGCAGGCTCAAAGCTAGATGTCTATGAGCATGCTACGCTCAACTCCGATGTACTACTCCAAGGAACAGCTTACTTCCATCAGGGTAGCCAGTTCAATGGTCATATGACGGTGGATGCTGGGGCAACACTCACGACAGACTCTATTTTCACCAGCACTGTCATCGTGCCTCCTGCTGTGGAAGGTGGAGAAAGCACGTCTCTCACATCTCCTCGCGCTGTCGGAATCACGGTAGAGGATGGTGCCTCTGCGCTTTTCTTACAGGATATATATCTCACATCTGGTAGTAGCAATGCTGGACATATGGATGCTCGCGGCGATCTACGTCTCGATGGTAACTTCACGAATACAGGCACATTAGAACTTCATGGCAGCCTAACGCTGAACCAATATATTGAGAATACTGGGACACTATTCTTTAGCGAATCAGTACGATTAGACATCAATGACTTGACTAGTGTCTATGATGAGCTCAACGAGACTACAAGCTATCGAATCTTCCTCGGTGGGGTTTCTGATAGTTTTTCCAACTTAACCAGCAGCAATATCTTGCTAGACGGCGGGGATGGGCTATCATGGACATTCTCTGCAGATGGTGTCATCACCTCATCTGGTCTGTTCCGAGTTCTGGAATATAATGCAGGCTCGACACTGTACTTAGAAAACAATGCTACAGGCTTTGTTTCTGGCATTTACGAAAATCGCGCATCGATTAACTTCACTACTCAAGATGCGACATTGGATATTATCGAAAGTGGGCTGAGTACTCAGCGCATACTAGTCCAAGGAGTGGAGCTGAATATTCTCAGTACAGCAGGTCACCTACTCTCTGTTGATAAACTCGAGTTAGAGTCTAATAGTACACTCAAGTTAACTGGAGATATTCTCTCAGCCCAGACCAATATCATCCATACAGAAGGAGCAACTGGTGTCAAGATCATCCTAGACATGCAAGGGCTGACCATAGAGGATAAGCGCTGGCTTCTGGGCTATGATGATCATCTTGAGCTTCAAAATGGCACCTATCATTGGGGAGATTCTGCCTATGGGCTGCGCGAGCTCTCTCTAGCGGCAGATGGACAACTTGTTGTAGATCTACAGCCAGAAATTGTGGGTACGGAAGCTTCTTTCGACACCTACTTGACTGGCTCAGGGACTCTAAGCGTGAATCATAACGACACGATAGACTTCACTCAGATTGCTGACTTCACAGGCCGCATTGATACACCTGCCACCACGATCAATTTCCGCGAAGCTACAGGAGCTAGCATTGAACTTCAAGAGCAAAGCTCACTAAATCTAACAGTGACAGGCAGCTATACGGGTGACCTCTCAGGTGCAGGTTCAATCTATGTACAGCAGAACAACACCATTGTATCCGGTCTCAATGGCTTTGAAGGGACTCTCTATCAGCAGGGTAGCACCGTGAGCCTCGGTGGTGTGAGCACTGAAATGACACGCTTGTCACTTTTGGGCAGTGGTACGTTGAATATTCTTGGGGATTCGCATATCAAGACCTCAGATGTATACAAGCGTGAACTGACAACAAACACAATCTACAATATTGCTAGCGGATCACACTTAGAAGAAACGGGTGTGCAATTAGCACTTATACGTGATACGTTCCGCCTAAGTGGTGGCGGCACGCTGAGTGTCGAAGGCTTCAGTTTTGCATATGTGAAGGGGATCGCTTATATAGAAGCGGACACAACGCTCAACATTGTCGGAACTTCTTCTGGTGGTACAGGTAGTGGGCAAGGTGACTTCCAGATAGGTTTATATGATTATCATCAGGAAATGCATGTGTATGGCACGCTTAGTTCCAATGCTGGTATCTCAAACTACTACGGAAAGGGATCTATTTTCGTCTACGATGGCGGTACGCTTGAACTAAAGAAGGGGGGAGAGTATTCTTCTGCTTTTAGCGACAGGTTTGCTTATATCCATGCTTATGAAGGATCTACGCTTATCCTAGGACAACAAAGCAACCTATCAATAGACCATGGCGGTGCAACTAATGCAAAACGTCTCGATATCACGCTCCACAGTGGGTCTACGCTTGCTGCCTCTGGCTCAGGCACCATCACAGTGCCTCATAGTCTCATCTGGTCAGAAGAAGGTAGTTACACCATAGAATCAGGGTCGGGGCAGGACTTTGTTCTGACTAAAGAGGTGCTCGCTAACCAGCTCAACATCACGGGTGCAGGTCAAACGCAACTCTCACAGCTTCGTGCTAACGGATTAAATATCAGCAATGTTTCCTCACTATCACTCAGCCAGTCAGAGCTCGCGCTTACGAATATTCAACTCGATGGTCAACTCACACTCAACAGCGTAAGCGACTACAGCGCCTCTCTGGGCGCAGTCAGCGGAGCTGGGTCTCTTCATGCTCAGGACAGCACAGGTAGTATGAATATTGCTGATCTAGGAGACTTCAGTGGAAGCCTCCATTTTGGCAGTGGTTCACTCTACGTAGGAATGGGGCATGTGACAGCTCAATTAGAAATCAGTGGCAACAGCGCAGAAGTTGAATTAGCCGCAGGTGTGCGCTGGGAGAACAATGCTGAAGAAACCACTCGCAGCGGCGATAGCTATCGTATGAGCTTGGGTACAGGGGCACAGCTTAATGAGGGTAATGTTAATTACAATCTAGGCGAAGGCTCAAGCATGGAAATCACTGGTGGCGGTCGCTACGAAGCCGGCGCACTCGCTGTCAACAACTCAAGCCTTATCCTTGGTGACAACACTCAGTCCACATTCAGCTCTCTGAATATGGCCGCTACTCAAGTCGAGTTAGGTGCAGCTAGCCTCCTCAACATTACGGGCAATAGTAGTATCCAAGCAGGCACGAGTCAGATCGTGGGTCTAGCTGGCTCACAACTCGTCACCCAGCAATTCAGCTTAGCCGCGGGGGCAGACTTGACCCTATCTGGGCCTATGTCGCTCCAAACCAGTGGAAACACGATTTCTATCTCTCAGGGGGCTACCCTGCGCATGCAGAATGGTATTGCGAGCGCAGCTGACTTCATCGTAGCAGGTAGCTTCATCGCAGATCGGAGCGTGGAACTCACAGGACATATCAGCACCTCAGCTAGCAATGCTGGTGGTACGAATCTCCTCGACTTCAGTGCAGGCGGATTGATCGCAGCTGACATCACGGTGAACACTGGCGGTAGTGCCATTTTTGGCGATGTGCTCACGCTGACAGGACAGGTCACGAATAGTGGTACCATTGATCTGAGTGGCAGCCTCACTCTCTCATCTAGCATCATCAATAGTGGCACTCTTAATTTCAACTCGATTCTACTGGATATTTCTAACTTGGAATCAACAACTGACGGCAGCGAAACGATCTACCAAATATTCACAGGTGGCAGCTCAGATAGCTTCGCGCAACTGAATACAGGTAATATCGTAGGTGACTGGGGAAATGATGTGATCTGGCGCTTCCACGCTGATGGACGCTTAACTTCTACAACGATTGAATCTCCACTAGAATTCGCGGGTGATCGCCTTGCTTTGAATGTCGGTGTGGATGGCTTTGTCACGGCAGATACCTTCGCAAACGGAAAATCAATTGACTTCACAGGCGACAACATGACAGTTATTCTTTCTGCGGATAACTTGCAGAGTGAGCGTTGGCTTGTCACTCAGGGGGAGCTGCGTCTTGAATCAAACGGACATCAAGTGAGTACTGAAAAATTCCTCATCGGAGATGGGGCAACTCTTAGTATTGTAGGTGATGCAATCAACAGCTTCTCTCGCGTGACGCTGGGAGAAGATGCCACTAGCGGTAATATTCTGCTTGATATGCAGGAGGCTGACTTTGCTAACAAAAACTGGCTGATGGACTTCGCAGGAGCTGTCACTCTGTCTAACGGCAGTTATGACTTTGGCGAACATATTGTCGCTAATAGCTTACAGATTAATTCTGGTGCTGAAGCTGTCATTGATATAGCGGGGGAATGGAGCTTTGAGCTGAAAGGCTCAGGTTCTCTGGTAGCAGAGGATACTGGCGTGAGCCGACTGGCGAAGCTGGATGGCTTCTCAGGGAGCTTGGTGAGCCATGCCTCCGAGCTGAGTCTCGGCAGCTTTACCGCAGCGACTATCAACATGGTCGCAGGTGGTAAGCTCATTTTTGAGAAAAGTGGCTTTTACAACACGCTCATCCAAGGTGCATCGCATATTGTCACAGCACCCACTGTGGGTATGATCAAGCTGAATCTCGGCAATGGCTACTCGGGTATACTGGAAAATCACGCGAGCAGACTGATTCTCAGTGGCACGCACAACTTGAGTCGTTTCGACTGGGAGGCGGACAATAGCACCCTCGTCCTAGAAAGTAGAGCAAATATCAGCAACTCTCATACCGGTGTACGCGACATCGCTGGCATGAACATCCAGTTCGGCTCTCAAGCACAACTCAACGAGCAACAGATGCAGGTACGTATCCTAGAAGGTGCTGCTAGCATCTCGGGAACTGGAACCTATCGAGTCGGGGCTATGGCCTTCTCCATGACGGATCAGGCTACGCTCAATCTCGCTGCTGGCAATACGCTCCACATTATGGGAGAGCAGCTAACACCTGGTGTAGGTGCAAGCACGGGATCATTCCAGCTATCTGGAGGTAACTACGCTACAGAACTCAAGATAGCAGGTCATCTCATCAGCGAGGCGGGGATTTCGAATGGATACGGTAATGGTGCGATAACAGTCAGCGCAGGCGGTATGTTAGAGCTGCGCCGTGGTGCTATCTATTCCTCTCTCTCCGCTGGTGCATCACTGATCAATATTGAATCAGGGGCTACCCTCATGCTAGGACATCAGCTTGATGAGATAGACTACGCAGATACAACACGCTCAAGCTACCTCGGTATCAACATGGCAAGTGGAAGCACTCTCGCCGCTTCTGGGGTAGGGACCGTCTCTGCACACTCGAGTCTCACTTGGGCTACAGGTGGTGACTTCACCCTACGTGCTGATGAAGATCAGCTCTTCATTATCAATAGCACGATCACAGATGGTAACTTTGACATCACGGGAGCTGGTATCGTACAGCTCAATGATGTGGATAGTGACAACATCACAGTACGCTCAGGTGCCACACTCCATCTTCATGATGGTGAAAGCAGCATGCAGAGCATCCACGTTGACGGAGGGACACTTGCTCTGACGAAGGCGCAGCAAGCAGACTACGCCATCACAGGTGACGCAAGCGCCACCCTACGTATTGCAGCAGGCACAGAGGAGCAAGTGCGCGTGAGCAACATTGCCAACTTCAATGGTGAAGTAGCCATCGACTCAAATGGCTATCTCTACCTTGATTCATCCCTCTCTGCCAGTAGCAAGCTGAGCATGGAGAGCAACGCCCACCTTGAACTCGCTGCTAATCGTCATATCACAAATACAGATCAGACGACTCGCACAGGGAACTATACCGTAACACTCGGGGATAATAGCAGCCTCACAGAGCAGGCAGTAAGCTATGATCTACAAAGTGGTGACTTACTGCAGATCAATGGCACTGGCAGCTACAGCGCAAAGAGTACTTCACTCACCTCATCGAGCCTTGTCATCACAGGTGGCAGCACAAGCATCAGTGAAAACTCCACGAGCCAAGGAACCAGCAGCATTAGTATCGCCCCTGGAGCATCACTAAGCTATGACCAAGCTCTCAGTGTCAACACCGGCACACTTGCCGTCACATTAGGAGATGGCGCCAGTCTACAGAGTGGTAGTATAAGCGTTGCGAGTGGTGCTAGCATTGAGCTGAGTGGAGATGGTAGCTTCGGCACCACTTCGGGCAGTCTCACCATAGAGGGATCAGTGAGCAGTAGTGCATCTATCACACTGGGTGGTGATGTATACCTCCAAGGCTCCACTGCCCTCCTCGACTTGAGCTCTGGTGGCATAGTCACGGGCACAATCTATCAGCAAGGTGGTAATCTCAATCTGGGCTCACGCCTCACCTTGACCAATCAGATTGTCAATACAGGCGGTAGCCTCAACTTTGCGAACGACACAATCTTTGACATCAGCAATCTCCAAGGTGGAGTAACCGTGGGTGAGACACTCACCTACACCATCTTCACAGGCAGCAGCAGTGCTATCTTTGATTCATTCGGATCTGATAATATCGTTGGTGGCAATAGCGCTGATTTCGACTGGGAATTCAACGCAGACGGTACAATGATAGGCACACTCAGCAGTGGTGTACTCACACTGAGCTCGGGTAGTAGTATCAATCTCGTAGACGGTGCAGTAGGTTTCGAATATGGAAGAGAGTATATCAATAATGTGACACTCAACATTCGCGATCTGGATGCGAGTCTCGTGCTAGGACAGTCTGGTCTCATAGTTGAGCGCCTCTTTATTGAAGGTGTCGCGCTCGACATTCAGAGCAATGGTCACCAACTCGATGCACAGAATATCGTACTTGACCAGAACGCCCAGCTCGAACTCACCGGAGCAGCACTCAGTGCTGACAGCCGCATTCGTGAAGGACAGGGAGTTAGCGAAAGCCATGTCATCCTCAATATGGAGGGTGGTGAGCTTAGCTCACAGAGCTGGTTTACTGACTACGCAGGTAGCGTAGAGCTGCAAAATGGCAGCTACCAGCTCAGCACCATGAATCATGAAAGCACTCAGATCAATGCAGATGCGACGCTACATGTCAATGATGTAAGCAACGTCACCCTTGCTCTCAAGGGGACAGGCGTCATCAGCTCTAGCATCAGCGACACGGTCACATTCTCTGATCTGACGGACTTCTCCGGTCGCCTTGAAGCGGTAGCCAGCACCATCAACCTCAATAGCAGCACAGCAGCTCAGATAACAGTTGCCAGTAGCAGCACGGTGAACCTTTCCAATGGCAGCACCTATAGTGGGGTGATTAATGGAGCAGGCGTCATCCAAGGTGTATCCTCTGGCACATCTACCATTACTCAACTTCTTGACTACCGTGGCACACTGCAAGTAGGCGCGGGTACACTGGTGCTAGGAGGAAACTCGACTAGCATTAGCAGCATGTCTTTTGCGAACGGAGGAACTCTCGAATTGCTAGAGAATACAATAATAAGCACAAACACCAGTGGTCGTCGCAATAACAATTTCACCATTGATCTCGCTGCAGGAGCAGTACTCACGGAATCGAACGTGACTCTGCGCCCTCACCAAGGTGACATCACGGTAAAAGGTGCAGGCACCTATAGTGTGAGTGGTATTTCTCTCTCTAACCAAAACAGTCTGACAAATCTTCATGTCCTTGAGGATGCAACCTTCCACATCACTGGAACAAATCATTATCAGTCCGGACATGGTAATGGCTCATTCCAGCTCACATGCTGGGGGCATAAGAGCACAGTAAACATTGATGGCACACTCATCAGTAATGCCGGCATTAGTAACCGAGATTCTGAGGCATACATCAATGTCCGTGATGGCGGCACACTCGAACTACGAGTGGGTGCCATCTATAATCCTAATGAGAACAATCGCGAAAGCTTCATCAATGTCAATGAAGGGGGCACACTCATATTGGGCAATCAAGTATCCATCGCTGGCTTGGCGGCCAGCACTGACTTTGGCACAGATGTAGAAGGGAAACTCACTATCACTCTCGCCAATGAAGCAACTCTTGCAGGCTATGGCACGGGGAATGTGAGCATCTACCACACATTCGTAACCACTGCTGATAGCACTCTCAACATCCTTAGCCAAGAAGGCCAAGATCTCCACCTCACCAAAAACCTCGGTGATATCAATGCAGTCATCAAGGGAGATGGGCGCGTGAGCGTCTACCATACTGAAGCTACGAAAAACTTCAGCGTTGAATCCGTGGATCTCAACTTCCAGCAAGCGACGTCTGCACTCGAGTCCTTCCATGTAAAAGGTGACGCCTACCTCTCCATAGGAGCAGCGGCTAGCGCACGTAGCGTGATCATCGGCACTGGAGAGCTCATGACACAGCAACTGAGCATGAGCCACGATACTGTCAATAGTCAGCTGAGTATTGACAACAGTGTCAAGAGCCTAAGCATCGGAGATGAGACATCTGCTGTCATCCTCAGCAACAAAGGTGGTATGAATATCGATGCCCGCGATGAGGCCTTTGACATGAGCATGACGAAGACCGCGTTCATTAATACGAAAATCACAAATGCAAGCATCACCTCAGATAGCACAGTGAGTCTGAATGCCTCTCAGCTCGTTAATACGGATCTCTCGCAGGTGCACTTCAACGCACTCAGTGGGGTCAACATCATGGATGGTGGCACAGTGGGTGAAGGAGTTCGCTTCGGAATAGACGCTGATGCTGCAGGTAGTATACGCTTCACGAACACACATTTCTCCAGTCCAGAGGAAGCAATGTTCTATCTGGAGAAAGAAGGCTCTGTGTCTCTTAAGGATCTCGTTACCTTGGATAACTCTAGTACGACTATCTCACTGGCAGATCCACCAGAAAGCATCACACTGGATGGAAAAAACATTGATCTCTACCGTGTCGATGGTCTAGCCTACCTGCTCGACAGCGCAACGATAGAAAATCAGTTCTTCATTGATCTCACTGACATCACCTTGGATGAACTACAGAGCGGTGGTGCCTATGGCATCGTTCTCACGGATATAACAGAGAGTTATACCAACCTCGTCTTCCGCGTCGAAGGTACAGTGATCACCCTTCCGACTCAGACAGACTACAAGGGAGAGACTGCGTACTACTCTATTGTGATCCCTGAGCCCAGTACAGTGACACTTAGCATCCTATCTCTAGCTGGGCTGCTAGCACGTCGTCGCCGCAGAGTTGAAAATTAACATATGCAGGGTATCTCGCTATACATCAGCGAGATACCCTACTACTCTCATTTCTCCTATACTTCTGAGCATGCTGTTATTTTCATACAGCACAGCACTATAGCTTCTTGTGTTATACTAGCATTTCTTTGTACTAACTGTGATGAAATCATTATACTGCTCAATACTATCTTCATGCGCCTTCGTCATTTTCGGTAGCATGAATGCACTTTCGGAGGATGCCAAGGCCTGCTCGACACATCAGAAGATGCAGGAGGCCGTCTCTAGTCTGAATATCATACATGGTCATATTAACGAGAATGCCGCGTTCTTTATCTATCTACAATCTGCTAGCTGGTGTGCCCCCTGTCGTGCAGAGATGCCCCACTTTGTGAAGATGTATCCTGAGATGCAGAAGATGGGCGTGGAGTTGATTCTTGTGAGTGCGGATAAGTCTCCTGAGCTGGGTGTTAAGTTTGCTACTGATAATCAGGCTACTTTCCCTGTGGTGATGAGTTCGGATAGCTCTGTTCTATCTCTCCCCCATTTTACTCGCGGTGGTTATATCCCGAAGGCTACTTTTGTCACCTCGTCAGGTGAGCTAATAAAGACTGGTAGTGGGGATATCATACACCAGTGGAAATCGATTACGGGTCTGGAGTAATCCTGCGCACTAGCAGCTTCATTACGAGTCTAGAGGAATGCCCAATACATCTTGCGGTTATAAGTGAGCGATGCTTAAAAAAAGCTTGAATATCATCTTACCTATGGTAATCTCGCTCTTAGGGAAGAGAGGTAAGGATTCGCATCACAGATCGTCACAGCATTATCTGATTCTATCTCATCGCTTATCGAAGTATCATGAAAATTGCAGTTCAGATTTTTGGCCATCTTAGGACATATAAGTCGTGTTATAAGTCCTTGCACAAGCATTTACTTTCTCGATATGACTGTGATGTATTCATGCATACATGGTCCACTCTGAATCACAGAAATAAGACATGGCATAAGAATCATATAGGTTGTGATGAATCAGCGTCTGAGCTAGAGAGTGAACTCAAGTCCCTCTACAGTCTTAAAAAGCTTCAGATTGAAGATCAGGTGGAGCAAGATCTCGGAACCTGTACTCTCAGAGGCTCGACTACAAGCATCCATGGTGTGAAGTCGATGTTCCGCAGTATGAGCACCGTGAATGCGATGCGAAAAGGCTACGAACTTGAAACGGGAGAACGCTATGATTTTGTCCTCATGGTACGTCCAGATATCATGCTGCTTCATGACTTCGATCTTGAAAGCTTCTTAGAAGGACTAGATGAAGCACAGATAGGTGACTCCATCTTCACCATGTGCTCTCCGCACGAGACGCGCATCAGCCACCTCCCCTTTGCCTTCGGCACAGATCTGCTCTTCTTTGCGAGACCTTGTACAATCGACAAAATATATAGGGAAGAAGAGAAATACTTATCTTTTTATCAGCCAGGTTGCACTGCATCACACGGAGCTGAAGGCAACTTCATTAAGACAGTAGAATCCATAGGGGTACGCCCTATTTTAATCAACTACCTCCTAGGTAACGATGCAGAAATAGTGAGGTTCAATAGCTTAAAGTCGATTCGAAAATCCATCATTTCGATTAAGGCGCGTTCGAATAGCCTGCAGCTACATCTCTTCGGCGGGCTGCGCTTCCCGCTTCTGCGCTTGCAGTTGGGCTCAGCAAGCAATTTTCTTATTGATCTTTCTCTGGGAAAGCTTTATCCTGTCTGTAGATCAAAGCGTAAAGGGAGAAAATAACGAGACTACACGAGAAAACGAGAAGGAAGACACATCGAGATGCTTAATATAGTTTTACCAATGGCGGGAAAGGGTTCTCGCTTCGCTGATGCTGGATTCACCACTCCCAAACCATTCATACCCATCCACGGTGTGCCTATGATCAAGGCTGTCGTAGACAACTTGACACCCCAGTGTGAGCACCGCTTTATCTTCGTCTGCCAGCAAACACATATCGATGCTTATGACCTGACTCCAAAGCTCAAGTCCTACGCGAAAAATGTCGAGATCATCGGTATCAATGGTATGACCGAAGGACAGGTATGCACAGCACTCCTCGCTAAAAAGTTCTTTAACAATGATGAGCCGCTCATGAACGCGAATGCAGATCAGTTCATCGACTTTGATATTAACGAGTATCTTGACATGATGAACTCTCAAGATCTCGATGGTCTCATCATGACGATGAAGTCTCAAGATCCCAAGTGGTCTTACGCGAAGACTAATGAACTGGGACGCGTCATCGAAACAGCAGAGAAAAGGGTCATCTCAGAGGATGCCACTGTAGGTATCTTTAACTTCAAGCATGGACGCGATCTCGTGCGCTCCGCTGAGCAGATGATACGAGATGATATCCGAGTGAACGGCGAGTTCTACACATGCCCCTGTTACAACTACCTCATTAAGGAAGGTAAGAATATAGGCATCTACCCCATCGGCAAGGAGTATGATGGCATGTATGGCCTAGGTATCCCTAGTGATCTTGAGTTCTTTATCAACCACCCTATTTCGCAGCGCGTTATTACATGATCATTATCTCTCACAGAGGATACTGGAAGGAAGCGGATGAGAAGAATACGAGTATTGCTTTTCACCGCTCTTTCGATCTAGGCTTCGGCACAGAAACGGATGTGCGCGATGTCTGTGGTCGACTAGTCATCGCCCACGACTGTCCTACTGGTGATGAGATGGATCTAGAGGATCTACTCATGATCATGGATGGCAGGAATCTGCCACTGGCTATTAATATCAAGGCGGATGGTCTTGCGACACGCATCAAGGACCTGCTGAATAAGTATCAACATACGAACTACTTCTGCTTCGACATGTCTATTCCTGATATGGTCGTGCAGCTTCGCGAGGGACTGTGTGTTTACACGGGGCAGAGTGATATCCTACCCTGCCCTGCTCTATTGGATGACGCGGAGGGTGTGTGGCTCGACTCCTTCCACTCGCACTGGTGGACTCCTGAGCTAGTGGATGAACTGTTAGACAGAAAGCATGTCTGCATTGTTTCGTCAGATTTGCACAAGAGAGAGGTAGATGCACAGTGGAATGCGATCAAGCATATCACGCATCTACATAGTGAGCGACTGATGCTCTGCACTGATCACCCCGAAGAAGCTAGAAAGTATTTTTATGAAAACTAAGATCAAGGCCATTCTTTTCGACATGGATGGAGTGTTAGTAGAGGCCAAGGACTGGCATTACGATGCACTGAATAAGTCACTGGGTCTGTTCGGCTATGAGATAACACGCCACGAGCATCTCAACTGCTTTGATGGTCTCCCCACGAGTGCGAAGCTAGATCTACTCACGACCCAAAAGGGGCTGCCGCGTGCGCTACATTCTTTTATTAATGAGATGAAGCAGCAGTACACGGTGAATATCATTCACCAGATGTGCCGCCCACGCTTCAACCACATGTATGCTCTCTCCCAGCTGAAGGCTGAGGGCTATCGTATGATCGTTGCTTCGAACTCAATGCGTGCTACCATTGATCTAATGATGAAGTACGCGAAACTCACTGACTACTTTGAGTTCATGCTCTCAAATCAGGATGTCACAAAGACGAAGCCAGACCCTGAGGTGTATCTCATGGCTATGGATCGACTGGGGGTGAAGCCAGAGGAGTGTATCATCGTCGAGGATAACGACCACGGGATTGCCGCTGCTATCGCATCTGGCGGTCATCTTCTCGCGGTAAAGGAAGTCCATGATGTGACTTACGAGGCTATCAGGGCTAAGATAGATGAGGTAGAAAACGCATAAGGTAACTCCCAACATGAAAACCGCTAAGATAGAGGATATGGTAAAGGGCTGGTTCATCGGTAACTTCGAGCCCAGCCTGATGAAGACGAATGATGTCGAGGTTGCTGTGAAGCATTATAAAAAGGGTGACTATGAGGGAAAACACTTCCACAAAATAGCGACTGAATATACCTGTATCATCGAAGGGCTCGTGAGAATGAATGGGGTAGAGTATGGCGCAGGTGACATTATCGTCATGGAGCCACATGAGGCGACAGACTTTGAGGTACTCTCCGAGACAGCTATTAATGTCGTCGTGAAGCTACCGGGCGCGAATAATGATAAATACGAGGGATCTTGCTAGATCACATAACCATCAACTAAGCGACTAATAATGAATATTGTCTATCTAATGGGTGGTGACACTCAGAGCAATAAGGAAAACTATCCTCTTTATCTTTCCGAAATCAGCGAGCGCATCATCCTAGAGATGCAGCTTGACTACACGAAGGATCTGAATGCTAGCAAGGTTATCTTTTGCGTGAAGGAGAGGGATCTCAAGAAATTTAAGATCAAAGAGATCGTGCAACGCTTGGTCTCGAATGCTGAGATAATCACGATTAATGCCCAAACAAAGGGGGCTGTTTGTACGGCACTCTTGGCGATGGAGCATATTAATAATGATGAGGAGTTGCTTATCCTCGGTGTGGATGACTTCATCGATGGTGATGTATCCGCGATTGTGAACTCCTTTCGAGAGGAGCAGAAGGACGGTGGCGTGATGTGCTTCACCTCCGTGCATCCTCGCTATTCCTATGTGAAGTTGAACGCGAAGGACGCCCCCTCAGAGTTCGCTGTTAAGAAGCCTATTAGTAAGAATGCGCTTGCCAGCTTCCATTACTTCAAGCGTGGCTCAGACTTTGTGAAAGCGTCCATGAATGTTATTCGCAATGATAGTCTCATCAATGATGCCTTCTTCATCAGCCAAGTGTTTAATGAGATGATACTCGCGCAGAAATCTATAGGTGTGTATCGCATACCAAATGAGCGCTTCCACCCCCTGAAGAGTGCAGCGCAGCTAGCGCAGTATCTCGCAGAGGTCAGAGATATCAGAGAGAGTAAGTAGCTGAATGGATAGTATTAAAAAAATTGTCTTCATCGGAGATTTACTTCGCATCCAAGAGCGAGGGAAAAAGTCAAAAGACGGGACTGGATTCGCAGACCAAACTCTGGCCTGGGAGTATCAGCTATTTAAATACCAAATTGAGCAGGCGACGAAGCTTCCTACCGAAGTTGTGTTCTGTTCGGATACCGAGCGTTTTGATTTGCGTGAGTTCTACCGCCTCTGCGGAGCTGAGCTCTGCATGCAGAGCTGGATTCATATCCTGCATGGGAAGTATAGCTCAGAGGCACTTGCATACTTTAAAAGCTGCTTTAATAACTGTCTCGTCATCACGCAGGTAGGAGGCTCGATGATCCCACTTCTGGAGGAGGCAGATATTCCCTATATTGACATCTATGTATCTGCTATTAAGTTTGCGTCAGATATACATCTCGCCTTCAGGAGTAATGTAGAGTCTATTCGTCAACAGCTGCTTCATTTCCAATTAGCAGAAAGCTACCTCATGATAGAGGCGCAGAAGATGAAGGCGTACAACTGTGCGCGTGCACCTCATAGTAACTTAGCGGATAACAGCCTGCTACTTATCGGGCAAATCGATATCGATCTCTCGCTATTGAAGGATGAGAAGCTCGTAAGCTTCCTTGACTACAAAGAGGAGCTCATCGCCCTCACTCAGCAGTTCGATACAGTATACTACAAGAGGCACCCCTACGCAAAGCCCTCGAGCGCGAGCGAAAAGCTCATCCTCTCTCTACCGCATGTAGCGCTCACTGAAGAGCCATTTTACAAACTGATGAGCTACGAGAGCATCACCACGGTAGCAGCACTCTCATCTGGCACACTGGAAGAGGCACGCTACTTCGGAAAGAAGCCCATCTACCTCTCTCACCAGTTTATCAAGTACTATCGTGGCGAGGGTGTAATCGACAAGGAGACCTTCGTCATCTGCGAAAATAAATACTTCTCACCTCGCTTCTGGCAGACGATTCTCAGCGATGTCGTACCTACCTACCCCTGCGATGACTACACACAGAGTTATGAGGATAACTTCTTGAGGAGTAGTATTAATACCTGGTGGGGTTATGAGATCAATAAGTCACCGGCTATCTCATCTGCCGATCAGCTAATCACCTCGCTGAAAAAGCAGCGCAAGAAGAAAAGGCGCGCTGCCATGCGTAAAATGCGCGACAAGATACTGACCCTACTCAGTTCCTTCATCCCATGGATGAAGAATAAGGCGAAGTAAGTCACCACTCCCCGAAGCGATACATGAGCACCACCCCGCAGTTCTCTGACATATCGGTCATCGTCCAAGGAGGCATCTCCCCCGCCCTCACGGCAGAGTGCCTCGTGAGTATACGTCATCTCATGCCAGATGCTGAGATCATCCTTTCTAGCTGGGAAGGAAGTGATACCGTAGGGCTTGAAGCTGACCATATCATCCTCAGTGATAAGCCTGAGAGCTTCCTCTATGACGATTACACGAAGAAAGCTAATAATGTCAACTTCATGCTTCGCTCCACGCTGGCAGGTCTTAAAAAAGCTACTCGCCCCTATGCTCTAAAGATACGCACCGACTTTAAACTCATAGGAACAGACATGCTTCATTACCTAGCTCGTTATGAGAAGTCAGATCCCACATATCGCCTATTTCAGCGCAAGATCATCGCCTGCTCATTCTTCTCACGAGATCCGCGCACGGCAAAGACAGCCCTCCAGTATCACCCATCTGATATCGCATTTTTCGGCTTGCGCGACGACTTGATCAATCTGTTTGATGTGCCCCACATGCAGAAGGAAGACGAGTTCTATACGCAGATCCAAAGTCGTTATTTCAATCGCTACGTACCTGAACAGCACCTGTTCATCAACTGCTTGAAAAAAAACAATCATACGATCGACTACGACTCACAGATCGATCCTAATGAGAAGCATATTGAGCTCACGGAGCGTTACTTCGCCTCTAACTTCATCTTCCTCTCATGGAGTGAGTTTGGGATACAAGCACCGGATAAGTTTTATGAATTAGCCAGCTTCAGCTACATGAGCTGCATCTCCTATGTAGAATGGCAGCACCTCTATCAGAAGTATGTTGATCCTTCCTTTAGTCCGCCGTCATCAGATCCGATGAAATCAGGAATTCTATCTCTTAGTTCAGATCTATCCCGTTGCAAACGGATGTCGCGATACCTGACTCTCTTCCTGCCAAAGAAGCTCAAAAAGAAGCTTCAAGCAAGAGTCTATGCTTACTTCGTGAATAAGAAGCTACCATCGCTACAGAGCGATCTACGAGATCTCCTCTAGAGAATGGACAACTATCATCCAATAGATTGATTATCATAAAGCTCCTTATAGAGGGGACAATCAGCATAAAGAGCCTCATGTGTTCCATCACCAACTATACGCCCATGGTCAAATACGAGTACACGATCAGCATGGCGCAGAGTACTGAAGCGATGCGCTACGATAAGCGTGGTGCGCCCTTCAGCGAGCTTTTCCAGCGATTCTTGGATCTCGCGCTCGCTCTTAGCATCGAGTGAAGCTGTGGCTTCATCGAGAATAAGTATAGGCGCATCCTTGATAAATGCGCGCGCGATGGCAACTCTCTGACGCTGACCACCTGAGACCTCTTTACCGCCCTCCCCCACTTGCGTATCTAGACCTTCAGAGGACTGCTCGATGAGATCACCTAGTGAAGCATGCTGCGCTGCATCAGCGATTTGCTGCGGGCTTGCACCTTTTCTACCTAGTGCGATATTTTCACTGACTGTACCTGAGAAGAGTAGAGCCTGCTGACCCACATAGGCTATTTGCTCACGCAGTTTCTCCTGCGTCACATGTCTCACATCTATACCATCGATGCTGATACTTCCATCGCTCACATCATAGAAGCGCGCTATGAGGTTGACAAAGCTTGTCTTACCTGCCCCACTCGGGCCAACGAGCCCAACAATCTGACCTGCAGGGATGTCTACTTGTATCTTATTGAGAACTGGCTTAACACCATCGTAGGAGAAGCTCACTTGTTCGAAATGGATGCGCCCCTCCACCTTTGATTCCCAGTTTTGAGGGACTTCGGGATCGAGTATTGTGTTGGGCTCATCGATGATTTCTCTCAGACGTGCGAGAGCCCCTTGGGCTGAATTAATGCTGTTAAAGGCACGCCCTGCACGGCTCATCGAGTTGAATGCCATATATAATGCCGTGGCTAGTGCTAAGAAGTCACTGAGCACCATACCCCGCAACTTCCCTTGTGCGAGAAGAACTGCCAGAGCCATAGCTGTCACGATCTCCATCACAGGCACGAGTGCTCGTTGGTAGCGCACCATTTTCACCATTTTCTGCCCATAGGTATCGGTCACTTGCGTGAAATCCGCTATTTGCTGAGATTCGAGACTATAGGCACGAACTTCACGCTGAGTTTCGAGGTTTTGTTGAAGGATGGTATTCATCTCACCAAGATCAGTCTGTGCCTGATGGGAACGCTTAACAATGCGCTTGCCAAAAACGATGATGGGATAAGCAGCTAGCACAACAAAGAAGAGATTAATAATGAAATCCCCACCGCTCCCCTTCTGGAAAATAAGGATAAAGAAAGCAGCAAGTGCGCTGATAGCAGTGATGGGCTGCTTAATAATCTCATTAGATGTATGAGAGATCGCCGTCTGTACATTCTGCGTATCAGAGACAATACGGCTGAGTAAGTCACCTTTTTTCTGCTTATCTAAAAAGGCAATGGGAAGCTCTTGCATCTTCTGGAACACAGATACTCGCAGCCCTTCTAGAACGCGCACAGCTAAGATGTTCACGACGATCGCATTCAGCCACATACCGAGACCTCTTATGGTGAACATCAGCGGTAGCGCCATGCATGCCACGAGGAGTATGGTATCGCTACTCATATGAGCCAAGTAGGGTTGCAATACCTCATGTGCCGCATCTGTTCCTTGGAAAATGATGGGGAATACCGCATAGATCGCAAAGGGCAGACCAAGTCCACTTGCTGACGCAGCTACTAACCCTGTCAACAATGCGAGCGCAAAAAGACGCCAGTGAGGCAGCATGTAAAGTCGGATAAATCGAAGGAGTGCTTTCATCTCGGATAGATCATGGGTGGCTTGTAAGCAATGTAGTCTGGCTATCTTCCGAGTTTAACTCTTCCTTGCCTTGCTCTTGCTGTTCTTTCTCAGTACTAACTTGCTCATCATAGAGACGCTTGTAGAGGTGACTATTCTCGTAGAGCTCTTGATGCGTACCATCACCGACGATACGCCCCTGTTCGAAGAGTAGGATACGATCTGCTTTTCGTATCGTACTAAAACGGTGTGCGATGATGAAGCAAGTCTGCTGCTCTGTGAGTGATTCCAGAGCCTCTTGGATACGTGCCTCACTCTTCGTATCAAGGGCTGAAGTCGCCTCGTCGAGAATGATGATGGGGGCATTTTTCAGGATAGCGCGAGCGATAGAGACTCGCTGCTTCTGTCCACCGGAGAGTCCACCTCCCCCCTCAGCGAGCATGAAGTCATAGCCTGAGTCTTTTTGCTCGGCGAACTCAGTCACTAGTGCCTGTCGACCTGCTTCTTCAACTTCTGCATCATTCGCATCGGGAGCTCCTACGCGGATATTGTCACGCACACTTCCTCGAAAAAGTGCTGGAAACTGGGAAACTAGAGCGATACTACGCATGCGATCATGGCGGCTGAGCTGGCGTATATCGATACCATCGATATGTAGCTCCCCCTTATTGATATCATAAAAACGACAGACCAGATTAATAAAGCTCGTTTTACCAGCACCACTGGGACCGACAAGTGCGACTGTCTGCCCCGCTGGGATATGCACGTTAATATCCTGTAGTATGTATTCTTCTGCCTGATAGGCGAAGCTGACATCCTTGAAGGTGATATCTCCCTTTGCACGCTTCCCAATAGGAGTGGGATTCTCTGGCTCAGGCATCTCGGAACGCTGTTCGATGAAGGTATAAAGCATTTCAAGCATACCACTGACCACTTGCATCTGGTTGATCACCGTACCGAGCCTCTTGACTGGCTCATAAAGGAAGTAGAATGCTGCCGCAATCGCAGAAAACTGCTCCAAGGTGAGACCATCTTTCGACCCACGGAAGAGTGCAAAGCTCAGCCCAAAGGTGCAGATAATCTCAATAGCTGGACTCAGTGCCTGTCTCCATACGGAGAAGCGTATCATCAACCTGCTATAAGTGCGGATGAAGTCTCTGAGAAGTCGCGTCTGTCTGTCTTGCAGGTTAAATGCGCGTACCTCTCGCTGATTTGTCAGAGACTCTTCAATCGTCGCATTGATCATACCTAGATTGTTGAGAGCTCCAGCCATCATCTTGATGATTTTCTTCCCTACATAGCGCACCAGAGGCACGCAGATGATGACGATGAGAAGATTTACCAAGAGAGCAGCTACCTGTGAACTATTCACAGCAGCATAAGTCAGATAGGCCACAGCAGCGAGCAGCGTAAGAGGCTGGATGACGAGATCATTCAGGATAGAAATTAAGCTCTGCTGGATATTCTGCGTATATTGAAGCACATAAGTCATCCATTCGCCTCGACGCCTTGAGTCTAGGTAGGCCATGGGCATCTCTTGCAGGCGCGCGAAGAGATCTTGGCGCAGGCTTGCGAGCATTCCCATACCAGCCTTTGTCAGCAAGTAGGTATTGATATAAGTCGCGATTCCACGTAGCCCCATCATGAACGGAAGGAAGAGCACCGCTGCCCATAAGAATGTCGCCTCTAGTCTCTCTTCTCCCAGTAGAGATATAGCAAAATCGGTCACCGCAGCAGGTGCCTTCGAGATATCAAATACGATAGGGAAAACCTGTGAGATCATGAAAGGGATACCGAAACCAGCCGTAGCCGCAGCAACGACACCTGATAATACCGCAAAGAATAGGTACTTCTTATAGCGCATAGCATAACGCTTGAGCACATAAGAGAGTGCCTTCGAGGACTCTTTACTTCCTTTCTTTTTTTTCTCTATCATATGAGTGCACAGCATTGTAGCATCAATCCCAGTCACCTACAATGAAAATAGCTGTAAGACGCACTTTCATCTCTTGAAATGCAATTTTACAAAAGATTTGCTTGCAAGTAGCGCATTTTCTCCCTTATTCTATCTCATATGAGATTACTCGTCCCACTATCCATCCTCTTTAGCTGCCTCATCAATCCCGTACTCGCAAAGGTCACCCATGAACATAAGCAAGCCATCGTAGGCATCGCCAACGGCTGGAACTCGTCACAGGTGAGCCTCTCTCTCCTTGAGCGCAATAGCGCTGGCCAATGGGTGCGCGTGCTGGGTCCTTACGCTGGTCGCTTAGGTCGTGAAGGTCTCATCTGGGGGCACGGCCTTCACACAAACCCCAAGGGTGCTAAGACAAAGCGCGAAGGTGACTGGCGTACGCCAGCAGGAATATTCGCTCTTGGAGGTCTTTATACCACGACAAAAACACCAGTAAAAAAAGATAGCGGCATGGAAGAAGTTCGTGTCGGCCCAGCAGATCTCTGGGTAAGCGATATCACACAACCTCACCTCTACAATCGCCATCTTCGCCTCAAGCAACCTGCTCGTACCGCATGGGAGAAAAAGGAGCAAATGAGACAGAACGATCACGCTCATAGTATCAAACTGCTCATCCATCACAATACGGACGAATGCCGCCTAGGCGCTCCACGCGTCGGAGCAGGCTCATCCATCTTCTTTCATATCTGGAGAAAGAATGGAGCTAGTCCATCTGCGGGCTGCACAACTCTAGATGAACGTGTCTTACGTAGCATTATCGCTCGTCTTGATCCTGATAAAAAGCCCATCTACATCATACTCCCCAGTAAGGAATATCTCCAATACCGTCAGGCGTGGAGACTACCATAATCATACCCTCACCTATGAATAGTCGCCTCTTATACATCGCTATTCTAGCAGCTTTTGCTTCACCACTGGCTGCTAGTCCTGAGTTCTCCCCTGTCTTCCAAGACCACATGGTCGTGCAGCGAGATGCGATACTCTGTGTATGGGGGACAGGCGATCCTCATGAGCACATCCATGTCGAGTGGGCTGGTGAGAAGCTTAGTACCACTTGTACGAGTGAGGGGACATGGAGTGTGAGTTTTAGCCCACCGTGCTTAAGAGAGAAAGCAGAAAAAGGGCTCACACTCAGAGCATCGAGCAAGGATGGCGCAACGGAGCTAAACGATATTCTCATCGGGGATGTCTGGCTTGCCAGTGGACAATCAAATATGGCCTACAACATGAATCGCTTTGCAGATGCGCGAGCAGACAGTAAGAGCTTTGATCAGCCTCAGCTGCGCTTCATGAGTATTCATACACCCTTGCATACTACAGGTCATGCCTATTCCGTGAAGGAGTACCAAGAATGGCTCACCCATGGACTCTGCCAGATCCAGTGGGAGACCAGCACTCCTGATAGTGCGAAGCAATTCTCAGCGGTGGCAGCCTACTTCGCCCAGCATATGCAAGCTGAACTCAACATCCCCATCGGCATCATCTGCAACGCTGTCGGAGGTGTAGGCATGGAATCCTGGATATCCAGCGAGAGCATCAGTGACATGCCTGAGCTACGCTCACTGAATGGTGATAAGTGGCTATCAGCTAATCAAGAAGAATTCCCTGCTTGGATGAAAGGACGCGCTCGCACGAATCTAGCAGCCGTCATGAAGGATGCGCACTACCCCCTACTCCACCCCTTCAAGCCCAGCTTCCTTCATGAGCATCTTCTACGCCCTATTCTCCCACTCGCCCTCAAAGGTGTCATCTGGTATCAGGGCGAAAGTAATTCTCAAATAAATAATAACAAGCGCAACAGCCTCTTACTTCGAACCCTTATCAGTGACTGGAGGCGTGATTTCAAGAGAGCAGATCTCCCCTTCTATATGGTGCAGCTACCGCGCATCAAGGATGACACCCCCCTTCGTGCCTACTGGCCTGAGTTCCGTGAAGTGCAGCATCAAGTAGCCGCTAGCACACATGGCGTTGAACTCATCTGTGCTCTCGATCTAGGAGAGGCAAATGCAGATGTACATCCTGCGGGGAAAAAAGAAGTCGGCGCACGCTTGGCTAAGCTAGCCCTCTACCATACGGAGGGATATAAACAAAAATCCTACGCGCCCCTCCTCTCACCGTGCATCACAGCATGCGATTGGAAGCCAAACGAAGCCATCCTCACTAGTAGTGCCGAGCTCTGCTCTCTTGATGACAGCATCACAGGGTGGACTTATCGTGCCAATTCACAGAGTAGCTTCAAGAGTGTCCGTGCACATCTTGATGGTACACGCATACGAGTAGAGCTACCAGAAGCTCCGATGAAAGGTGCTGAACTACGCTACCATTACAGCACGTTCATGACACCCTCCCTCGTCAGCAAGCACGGGCGTCTACCACTCTTCCCATGGAGGGGCAAGCTGGATTGAAAGATCTAGCGACTAAGACTAGCTTTAACTTACAAGCCGTAGGTATTATTCCTAGGCCGTGGCACCGACATCTTCTTATGCTGTAAGTTAGAGAGAACACCTCGCCAATGATTAACCTTCGCTGGATCAGCAGGTACACTACCTATCCCCTTGGTATACGCGTCAATTAACGCTTCCAGAGCTTCTTCCGACGATGAGATGATGTCTAATTCATAGGGATTTGGCTTGAGAAGGAGAGCCTTTTCTAGCCACTGATCTGCCATCGTCTCATCTTGCCTCAGTGGATAGCCAACACGATAAGCCTGCGAGAGCGTGATGAAAAGCATAGCACACCCCATTTGATGTCAATAGATTTAAGAACTTACACTCAATAATTAGAGATATCACACCTAACAATAACGTGTATCTACCTTACTTGGTCACACGTGCGGTATAGATGCTTGCGATACCAGCCATTAGCTCCTTGGCACAGGCATCATCATAACCGCAGTTCTCAATGAGCTGACACATAGCTGCTCCACGGGGGAAGCTCTCTATACTCTGCCCCAGATAGGTATAAGCTGCTGGCTCTCCCGTGATCCATCCAGCGAGTCGTGGGAGAATACGATGCAGATAGAAGCGATAGGGTGTCGCCAGTAAAGCCTGACGCGGCAGGCTAAAATCAAGAATTAGCAGGTGTCCATCCGGGCGCAACACGCGAGCAAACTCGCGCAATGCTGCCCCATAGTCTGCCATATTGCGTAGCCCAAAGGCAACGGTCAAGGCATCAAAGGAGTTATCCTCGAGAGGCAGTTTGAGCGCATCAGCTTCAAGCACCTGTGTAAGTCCGCGCTTCACTGCCACATCAAGCATAGGACGGCAGAAGTCTGTTCCCAATATATCTATCTCAGGCAAGGCTCGCTGGATGGACAGCGCGAGATCTCCTGTCCCTGTCGCTACATCAAGCAGCTGGTCGGGCTTCCACTCTGCGATGATATCGACCACACGTGCACGCCACATCACATCTGCCCCCATGGAGAGCAGATGATTCGCGCGTACATAGCGACTAGCGATCGCGCTAAACGCCTTGTGGACATAGACAGGGTCTTGCATAATTAGAGCTGTGCAACGAGCGCATCAGCGAAGGCAGATGTAGAAAGGGTAGTACTTCCACTAATCATCTCTGCGAGATCTGCGGTAACAGTCTTCTCAGAGATGACGGTAGATAGTGCCTTCAAGATGGCGTCAGCAGCCTCTGTCCATCCCATGTAACGTAGCATCATCTCTGATGAGAGGATCACGGAGGAGGGATTTGCCACGTTCTTACCTGCGAGATTAGGCGCTGTACCGTGTGTTGCTTCGAAGACCGCATGACCTGTACGATAGTTGATATTACCCCCGGGGGCTATACCGATACCGCCTACCTGTGCTGCAAGTGCATCTGAGCAGTAGTCTCCATTAAGATTCAGGGTAGCGATGACGGAGTGTTCCTCGGGGTGTAGCAAGATCTCTTGGAGGAAGGCATCACAGATGCAGTCCTTGATCACGATACCGCAGGGCAGCTCGCGCCATGGACCTTTCCCGATGAGAGTCGCGCCAAATTCCTTTTCAGCAAGCGCATAGCCCCAGTCACGGAAGCCACCTTCGGTGAACTTCATGATATTGCCCTTATGCACAAGCGTGACGCTCGGGCACTTATTATCGATGGCATACTGGATAGCGGAACGCACGAGTCGCTCAGTGCCATCGCGCGAAACTGGCTTGATACCGAAGCCAGAGTTTTCTGGGAAGCGTACCTTCTTCGCACGGTCGGGATGCACCTGCTGTAACCACGCGAAAAACTCGGTGGCTTCAGTACTCTCACTTTCAAACTCGATACCCGCGTAGATATCTTCCGTATTCTCGCGGAAAATGACCATCTCAACCTTCTCTGGATGCTTAACAGGTGTTTCTATCCCTTGGAAATAAGTAACTGGACGCACACAACAATAGAGATCTAGTCCTTGACGTAGCGCAACATTCAGAGAGCGTATACCGCCACCTACTGGAGTAGTCAGAGGTCCTTTGATCCCCACGAGATGATTCTGAAATGCTTCGACTGTTTCGTCTGGTAGCCATGTACCGAGTGCGTCAAAGGCCTTCTGCCCAGCCAGCACTTCCTGCCACGCTATCGCGCGTGTATCACCATAGGCATTCTTCACCGCGGCATCAACCACACGTGATGCTGCCGCCCAGATGTCTGGACCTGAACCGTCGCCGATGATGAAGGGAATGATAGGAAAGGCAGGAACTTGCAGCCCCTGCTCTGTCATCGTAATGGATGTAGCGTTTGTCATAAAGGATTGTATGTAAAAAATAGTCAGACTATGGCTGAGGACTAATGGCTAGCACCTCGCGCAGGACAATAGGGCTTCGTCTGTTGAGAGAATTGATACGTATAGTCTTGAGTTCCACTGGAGACTCTAGCTTCCACACCTCATGACCCTCGAGGGCGAAGCCCAGTTCATTAAACAGGCGGGTCTGCACTTCACCATTCACATCTTCGAGGCTAACCTCGAAGCCTCCAAGCAGCTTTCCGGCAGGACTAGCCGAGCCTGCGCCATAGATGACGATACTTGACACAGCCGCTCCATTCCCAGCTAGATCAGCCTGCCACCATGCAGGACGACCGCCAGTCGCCTCAGCGATGGACACCTGATCATCATTCTGAATAGATCCGTCTAATGAACGCTGAGCTGGAAACTTCCTCGCATAGCCACTTTGGCTTGCCTGAGCTTTACCATCAGCGAGCACATTCTGTTGCCCTGCTGGGATCTCGTAAGCAGGTAGATCGTTGTTCACATCAGCTGGAATGACGAGAGTCGGCTTGAGAGCTTCTGCTATAGCAATATTCTTCTCCTTCTCAGTTCGGACCACCACTCCACTTGCAGTAGTAGTCGTCTCAACGGGAAGGGGACGCGCATTCTTCGCACAGATGAAAAAAATAAGCAGAAGAATGACTGGAGGGACTGCATAAAAGAGATAATCAGTGCCCTGCTGCAGGGGAGTCTTAGACGCAGTTTTAACCGCACTTGCTACTTCACGGACACGCGGTCCTCGTGAAACGGTTTTTCTTAATCGAGCCATGGTATAAGTAGGATGATATCTTGTTCGCGCGTATTATAGCAGATTGTCACAGGAATGCAACCTCAAAGCCCGACTGCAAGCAACTGAGCCGTCTTAGTCTCCGATTATTACTTGACTTAAATACTCATTGCGCTATCGTGGTAGACATGATGTTGCGAATCACTTTTACTTTTTTCCTCGTATGGATAAGCTTCTTTCTCTCTCACGCAGAGGCGCGTCGAGAGAAGGTGCATAAGCTTCTCTTTGTGGGGAATAGCTACACATTCTACAATGACCTTCCCAGCTTAATCGCACAGATGGCACGCTTCCAGCAGATTTATGTGGAATATGATCTACTCTTAGAAGGTGGTGCCACACTACAGGGGCATTTCCATGATGAGAAATCTGCAGATATCAAAAAGAAAATCCAAGCGCATGATTATGATGTCATCATTCTCCAAGATCAGAGCCAACTTCCAGCGCTCTCTCCAGAAGAGACGCTTGACGCTGTGCGGAAGTGGGCATCACTCCTCCCCGAAGATACACCAGAGGGAAGAAAGCGCCCACGGCTCATCCTCTTTCAGACATGGGGGCGTATGCATCCAGAGGGCTTTGACACAGAGATGCAAGACAAGCTCTCAGCCTGCTATGAAAAGGCCGCCCAGCTCTACCATGCTCAAGTTGCACCAGTCGGAGAGGCGTGGAGGCTCTGGCTAGCCAGCCCCACAAGAGCCCAGAGTGTCCCCCTTCACTCGCCAGATGGCTCACATCCGAACCTGAACGGATCCTACCTTGCAGCATGCGTGCTCTTCCGAAGCATCTTTAAACAGAAGCAGAAGAGGACAATCACCCAGTTCTGGATTGCTAAAAAAAAGGCAACAATCAAGTACAGTATCGCACGCAAGCTTGAAACCTGCGCAAAAGAAGTTAGCACTAAGACTCATACCTTATGACAATCAGGAGTGTTTCTTTTGTATTGACAAATGAATCTTAAACAACTATAACAATACTCGTATGAAGACTGTATTAACAACTCTCAGTGCCATCATGCTGACTAGCTTCACCTGTGAGGCAATCCCTAGCACGATCTCAACTCTATCGAGCAGCTGGCTCACCCAAGCCCAGACAAATAGTTCTGCAAAAAAGAGAACATCTCCCACCAAAACACAGAACTTTATTAAGAGACTCAAGTACGTCCAAACGAAGCCCAATGTAAAGGCTGACTACTTCATCCTGCTGAATACAGCAAGCTGGTGTCCTCCCTGTCGCAAAGCAATGCCAGGCATTGTTGAAGCTTATGAGGATATCAAGGCCTCCAAGCGTGTTGAGCTCATCATCCTCTCGGCTGATCGTGACAAGAACGCCGCAAAGGAGTATCTGAAAGGCTACAAGGCAAAGATCCCTGCTACCATGGGCACTCCGGAGATCCCAGGCTATGTGAAGAGTAGAGGCATTCCGAACGTCACTATCATCGACAAGGATGGTAACACAATTATCAATGGCGGTCCTAACCTCATCACGAACTGGAAAACTCATACTCTTGATAAAGAGCCTGTCGAGGAAGAAACACCCGCAGCAGAATAAGAGTATCGTTTTGCACAAACGCACTTTCATGGCTTCACGATCAGGTGGAGCCATTTTTTGTCTCTGAAAGACTTGCATTATTCTCTCTTCCTGATATGATAGTTGACGGTATGAGTCAACCTATCGAGCGCAAACCATCTTGGCTAAAAGTCAAATTACCAAAGGGCTCTACCTTTAACGAAATAAAGAAAATCGTTAAAGGAAACGCACTAACCACAGTCTGCGAAGAAGCCCTCTGCCCGAACCGAGGCGAGTGCTGGAGTCACGGCACCGCCACCTTCATGATAGGTGGAGAAGTCTGCACACGAGCTTGTGGCTTCTGCGCCACTCGGACAGCGAAGCCTCAGCCTCTTGATATCATGGAGCCTCGAAAAGTAGCCGAAGCCGTTGCCCGTATGAAGCTACGCCACGCCGTGGTCACCATGGTGACACGCGATGATCTCTCTGATGGTGCTGCTGCACACGTCGCCGCAACGATAGAGGAGGTACGCATCCACAGTCCAGAGACCATCATCGAAGTGCTCACCTCTGACTTCAGAGGGAACGAAGAAGCACTCGCTGCCGTCATCGCAGCGCGCCCGCATATCTTTAATCATAACCTTGAGACCGTCGCACGCCTCACCCCCATCGTTCGCTTCCGTGCGAAATATGAGCTCTCACTCCATATGCTCCGTCGCGCTCTCGAAATGGCACCCGGTCGCATCGCCACAAAGAGCGGCATCATGCTAGGTCTTGGTGAATCGCGTGAAGAACTACTGCGTAGTATGGATGACCTAGTTGAGCATGGTGTCAGCGTACTCACGCTAGGCCAATACTTGCGCCCTAGCCCACGTCACCTTCCTGTCATCGATTATTTGAAACCAGAGGTCTTTGATGAGTTACGCGAGATTGCTCTAGCAAAAGGCTTCCGCTATGTCGCCAGCGGTCCGCTCATCCGCAGCTCCCACCATGATGCGAACTTTCGCCCCGAGATGGATGTACTGGAGGCTATCCAAGCAGACCTCATCGCTCGCCCCTCTACATACACGCCTCTTCCCTCTATCGAGGAAGAAGAAGCACAATAATCATTTCTCCAACAAAATTAATCTCACTCACATTCTACTATGAATACGTCCGAACAGAACATCACACCCGTCGAGGCTCTAGAAGCCCTCTATGGTAGCGATACCTTTGGTATCTCCACCATGCAAAAGTATCTCTCCAAGAGTGCTTTCAAAAAAATGATGAGCACCATTCAGCTCGGTGGTAAGCTCGACCCTAGTATCGCTGACGAGGTCGCCCAAGCTATGATGGTCTGGGCTATCTCGAAGGGAGCTACACACTATACACACTGGTTCCACCCCCTCTCTGAGGCTACCGCGGAGAAGCATGATTCTTTTGTTAGCCCCGATGGCAAGGGGGGAATGATCTGCGAGTTCACCGGTAAAACTCTCATCCAAGGCGAAGCTGATGGCTCCTCCTTCCCCACTGGTGGAATACGTGCTACTTTTGAAGCACGAGGTTACACTGCATGGGATCCGACCTCACCAGCCTTCATCAAGCGTACGGAAAATACCGCCACCCTGTGCATACCCACTGCCTTCTGCTCCTACACGGGCGAGGCATTGGATAAGAAGACCCCTCTTCTTCGTTCCATGGCCTCGGTCTCTAAGCATGCCCTGCGCCTAGTAAAATGCTTTGGCATTGATCCTGGCTATGTCGTGAGCGATCTGGGAGCTGAGCAGGAATATTTCCTTATCGACCGCAGACTCTACATCCAGCGCCCCGACCTCATCGAAACAGGACGCACCCTCTTTGGCGCACTCCCTCCGAAGCATCAGCAAATGGAGGATCACTACTACGGAGCGATCAAAGAACGCGTTCTTGAGTTCATGGACTCAGTGGATCGTGCCCTATGGACACTTGGGGTACCAGCGAAGACTCGCCATAATGAAGTAGCCCCCGGACAGTTCGAGATAGCACCTCTCTTCGAGCCTATTAATGTCGCCGTGGATCACAATGTGATGATCATGGATATCCTCCAGCGGCAGGCGCTGAAGTTCGACCTCGTATGCTTACTGCATGAGAAGCCTTACGCTCAGGTGAATGGCTCTGGGAAGCATAACAACTGGTCACTGAGCTGCCCAGGCATGGGCTCACTCCTATCCCCTGGGAAGAGCCCTCATAGCAACCGCCTCTTCCTCGCCCTCCTCGCCTGTGTGGTGAAAAGTGTCGATAAGCATGCCAATCTCCTACGCGCCTCCATCTCAAAAGCCGGTAACGATCACCGACTTGGTGCTCAAGAAGCCCCACCAGCTATCATATCCATCTTCCTCGGCGATGACCTCAGCAACATCATCGAACAAATTAAAGCAGGAAGTGCAAAAACAAGCTGCGAGAAGACAATGATGAAACTCGGAGTTGACATCCTACCAGCGCTTCCAAAGGATACAACCGACCGCAACCGCACTTCCCCCTTCGCCTTCACAGGTAACAAGTTCGAATTCCGTGGAGTCGGCTCATCACAGACCTGCGCATGGCCGATGACAGTACTCAATGCCATCATGTGCGAAAGTATCGATGAAGCGGCCACACGCCTAGAACCCTTCGCAGGCACAGAGCAATTCAAGGAAGAAGTCGACAAACTCATTCGTGAATTTTTCACAGAACATGATCGTATTGTCTTCGATGGGAACGGATACTCAGAGGAATGGATAGAAGAAGCAGAACGCCGTGGTCTCCCTCATATCCGCACGAGCCTCGAAGCCTTCCAGGTTCTCGGTAATGAAACCACCATTGAGCTGATGGAGAAATACTCTATCCTCTCACGACCTGAAATGATCGCACGCATGGATATCCAGATTGAGAGCTATGAGAAGACGCTTGATATCGAAGCAAAGACTTGCCTCAACATGATTGAAACCATCTATATCCCAGCCATAGCTGAGCAGCTCGAAAAGCTCTGCCTCTCCATCAGAGCTGTAGAACAGTCAGGCATCAGCTCTGGGAATACAGCAACACGTGCGAAGGCCGAACGCATCGGTACTCTCTATGACCTGCTACCTGAGCAAGTGGAGGCACTGCAGGCAGCTATTGATTGTGGATGCCCTGAAAAGATGCGCACTGCCATGGACACGGTACGTGCCACCATCGATGCTCTAGAATCACAAGTTGAAGCGAAGCTCTGGCCCGTACCAACCTACGCACAGATGCTCAACATTCACAGCAAGTAAACACTCACATGAGTTTTAAAAAAGGTGTCTTCTATGAAGACACCTTTTTTATCTCTGCAAAAGTGATTGAAGATCGCTCTGCAGGAGGCTGAATTTATGATAGATGTGACTCTGCTTATCACTCAGAGGCATCAACATCTCTTCATGATGAATTAAGCGCTGTCTCACATGCGTATAAAGGTGCCTGTAGGTAGCAACACGATTCAGTACGAGTTGCTCTAACTCACGGTGTAATTTTGGCTGCATAGATTGCACTAGTGACTCTGTGAGTGTATCGAGTTTTGCATTAGCCTTCTTGATAGCAAAGTACTGTACCATCGAAGCAACCAGCCAGAGAATGATAGATACAACAAAGAAAATGACAGCTATCACATGATAATCATTCGCCCCCATGAAGCCAGCTATCCCTATGCACGCACAAATCAGCACAAAAAGGGGATAGAGCTTGTATGCAATTGGAAGGAAGAGACCTCTTAACTTATGCCTATACCTCTCTTCTGATATATGTGTATAGAGAGGAGAAACCATACGTCCCCTTCTCTGACGCAAGAACTGCTCCACTTCAGAGGTCTGGAACTGCCCTATATCATAGTGAAGTGTTTCTTTCATCCTCTCACCTACACTATGCCAATGCTGCGTGCACGCCAAGATAAACTGATGATCTGACTCCAGCTGCCTATCACGCAGCCTGAGCTTCAGAAGATCCCATAGACGATTATCTAGTGTGAGATCAAGACGCAGCAAGCTTAGCAACTTCACAGGGGATAAAAAGTGCAGAAGACTCTTCTTAACCCATTGAGTTAAATCCAGTCGTAATTCAGCTAAATCGTTCAAGTACGACTCACAGAGACCATTCACACCAGCACGCTGACGCTCTTGGAAGTGACTAATCTCTGTGTCAATAGCACGCATGAAATCAGTATCATGACGACGTGCCGAAGAGCGGAGGCGCAGAATAGAAGACTGCTTCTGCAACAAGCGACGACAAGCTTCTGATAGTTGTTCCAAATCTGCTAGCAGACCATGCTTACCATCGAGACCTTCCTGCACCTGTCTTCTCACGCTTTTTATCGCTAAAAGATCATGACTTGCTATCAAGTAGTAGCCAATCCCCTCAGCGAGGTGCTTGCGCATCTGATCACGCAGCATATCCTTGAGACGAAGCATCTGCTCGGCACTCAGGAGGTCAGCATAGGTCACCACCAGAAGACATCCAGCACGGGGATAAGACTGCTTCACCTCATTGAGAGATCTCCAGAAAAACTCATCCTCTGCTACGCGCGCATCTAAGCAAAAGATAACACTATCAGCCCTCTCACAAAGAGTGGGCATGCTATCTTGTACAGCTTGAGCCGCTAAATCAGCGGTATCAATAAATGCTAAGTCATTGATATCATCACGCACAAGGTAGCGCGCAGGGCTATTATCCTCACTCTCTCGCGTACGCCAGAGCAGATGTGTGTCATCAATCTTCACCTGAGCGATCACTGGCTCCTCGATGAGAGAAGCAAGCAAGCTTGACTTTCCACTCTTAGCACGACCGAGTACAAGCACACGACGCTCCTGATCAACTTGCTCTATAAGATCAGAAAGATCACGCTCAAGAGGCTCTAATGAATCATCAGCGATATCACGGCTTAACTCCAAACTCTGACGAGCGTAATATTGAAGCAGCGACCGCTGGTTTCTGTAGTATAGGGTTAGCATCTCAGATCAAAAATAGTATAAATAAATAATAACACACTGTCGAACGAAAAATTCAGCTTTTATTTGATAATTCTCAATAAATAAAAACCTCCGTTTTTCAACGTATACATATCTATACTAACATATTACAAAAAAGTGCTCACTCAACATAAATCCTCCTTAATAGATATAACAATTAAATAAGCAACACGCTAAGTTAGGTCTACACCTTAAATTGCGTATAACATTTATACATCACATCATATTCTTAAATTCTAATGATGGAGAATTAATACTAAATATTATTTTTTTCTATAAATACTTTCGCGCTGGCCATCCCATGACACCGCCATCACAGAATCAGCATCAGCAGGCACGAAAATGTCAGTAGTCACATTATCATCATGACCGAGACCTAGTAAGGAAACAGAGACGATTTTTTTACCTTTCCTCACCTCGAACGCAACAGCACCAGACCACTGACCTGCCGGTACAGTAATCTTACCATTACTTGGCATCAATTGATCCCCCTTCACGAGAGGAGTCTTATTCTTATATAGCCCTACATTGTTACTATTAATATAATAGATAACCTTACTATCGGGCTCTGGATACTGCTGTGCATGACGCAAGAAATCCTCGAGCATCTCAGGGGTGATCGTCAGCATACGAGAACTGTAATCGTTCTTCATACGATTGAGAGGAGCAAGCATTCTTGTCAGCGCGAAGAAACGAGTGAGATTCAACTTGGATGCATCACAGGCATTCTTCATGAAGTTCATGCGCATCTGTCCATGAGTCAGCTTTGAGTCATCTGTCTGACGGACCTTTTGGAAAATGGATGGGTAGAAATGCGTGAGTCCGCGAGCTTCATCCATATAGAGATACAACTGCCAAAGAGGAGCTACATTAACGAAGTGGTCATAACTTCCAGAACTCGCCTTGATTTCCTCCTTCATACTGGGTGCTGGAGCACCCGCTTTGTACTTACCATAGTTAAAACTGTCTGGTCCCTGCTGGAACTGCCATGGACGCAAGTCGACAATAGCACTATTAATATAACTATGGAAGCGCCCCCCACGCATATTGCCATTGGGAGACGGAGTATTCTCATGCTCCAAGCGCATCGAACTAGAATTAAGCTTAAAGTTCGAAACTGCTGAAAATATATTATTCGTAATCTCCGTTGTACCAACCCACGTCATTGCTGGGCGCACCTGATTCACGTGGCCGAACTCATGAGCCACCCCCCAGGAACTCTTAGGAAGCTTCTCAGCACTCCCAACATTCCCCATTGTATTGTGATGGAAAGCCGCCCCCATCCCATCAGCATGCATGAAACCACGCCAAATATTGCGTCCCAGAATATGATTCCCGGGATGATGAATGAAACGCTCCCAGCCCATAAGATCCTGCTGGTGCTTGATAATTTCATCATACGACTTCAGAAGCTCCACTCCCTTATCAGGAGTATGCTTGCGTAACTCAGCAACATGATAAACAAGCTGCACACGCTCACCGACCATATCAATCATCTCACACGAAGCACCTGCAAGCAGCCTCTTCCAAGTAGCAGCATCATCATGATGCGTGAAAATCCCATTCACCGTCCCTCCCTGAATCTTCATCATCACAGGTGGCTGCTCCTTAGGCTTCATACTACGATAATCCACATAAGCTAGCCCCGCTGACTTCATCGTAATCTGATTCACACCTGCGTTCAAAGGATATACCTCATGCGCGCCAGATGCTCCGAAGTCGTGGACAATGAGCTTTACATCACCAGGCTTTGCGTTCTTGTCAAGATTGATAAAAGCCTTTTCTCCCTTCTGGAAGTAAATACCTGTCGGGTTTTCAAAAGCGGAATAATTCCCAACCTTATACTGCTTACGCAGCTCCTCGAGAGGTAAGTAAGCGTGAAAAACTCGCGTGCGATAAGCCGCATCCGAGCTGGATTGCTGCTCGGTAGACTTATTGAGCTTGCTAGTATCAGTGAAGGCAGGAATCGCGGCCTGAAGGGCGCTAAGCGATAAACCTGCGGCGAGAGTGAGAGTAACTTGGCGAATAGTCATCGTGATTCGTGTTGGTTATGTGTATAAAATTGAGAAAAAGTCCTAGCCACTATTTAGCTGACTTCTTAAGTAATTCAGCAATAGCAGGCTTACCCTGCGCATGATCGTGGGCAGATTTCCCATCAGGAGCAATCGCATCAGGATTAGCACCAGCTTGAAGAATAGCCTTCACCATCCCTACATGTCCCTTCTTCACTGCCTCATTGAGCAGTACAGCAGCATAAGGAGCAGCATTCACATCAATACCACATGCAAGAATCAGCTCAACGGCCCTCACATTACCTCGAGCTATTGCAAGAAAAATAGGCAAACCATTCATTCTTCCGTCAGGACTATAGTTCACAGACTTATAAGCTGGTAAAAGAGCCTCCACATTATCATTCTTATGTGCCCATACGGCATCATGAAGAGCCGTCGCACCATTATTTGACTGATGCATAGGATCAGCCCCCTTCTTAAGAAGCAACTTCACCGTGGTAGGATCAGAACTCGAGGCAGCGATCATCAGATAACTCTTACCATGATCGAAACGACCATCCAATGCTGCGTCAGCCTTGATAAGCAGCTGAGCCGCAGCATAATTACCCTTAGAAAGAGCATGATAAAGAAGAGGATAACGCCCCTGAGCATCGAGCACATTGGGATCTCCTCCACGATAGAGATAATTCTTTAACGGTTCAGCATCACCAGACTCGAGAGCCTTAATCACCGAGAGCTGAAGCTCCCTCTTCTTCACGTAGCTAGAGCAGATCTTGAGAATAAGCTCATCAGAAGTCAACTCGACAGGAAGCTTACCCTGCGCATTCTTAAGCATCACATCAGCACCATTTTTGAGCAAGACCTCCACCACATCAGAATGATTGCTTGCAATAGCAAGGTGCAGAGGAGCATTGCCTAGCTCATCCTTCATATTAACAGATTGCCCCATCTCCAAACATGCAGAAGCCACAGTGACATCACCATAACGCGCAGCCTCATGGAGAGACTGACACTGAAACGGCTGACGATCAATAACACGCATCCACTGATCCACTTTCTTATCCTGCGCTTCATCTGCGCAAGAAAAACCAGCGATAAAACACGCCCCTATAGAAAAAAATAAAAAACTCTTCATACCGCCAAATTATATTTAGACTGAGTGCCATTCTAGAGAAAACACATAGCACTGTCAAGATAGAAGGGAAATAGAATGCAATTCCTATGAGATAAAAAAGCGGAGGCTTGCTATGCATAACCACCGCTTGTCTAAACTAGAAATTGTAATATTTTTTCTTAATAAGCACCTTTTGAATAAGTTACTTCGTAACTATGTGAGTACACCTCAAAAACAATACCAAATGGGTCTTCAACATAACACATGCGGTATGGCTTTTCTCCGGGATAATACTCCTTAATAGGCATGCGCTGTTTCCCTCCATGTGCTACAATTTTCTTTACGAGACCTTCAATATCTGGATCTTGTACACAGAAGTGAAAAAGACTTGTATTTTTAAATTGAAAATCAGGGCGTTTCTGATCATTGTCGACGAACTCAAAGAGCTCGATACCAATACTATTAGAGGTGACCAAATGAGCGATTTTGAAGTCTCCGTGACCTTTGCCAAAGACCTCTTCACACATAATACCTATAGCACTACTATTCTCCTCTTTCACAAGGGATGGTTCCATAACAACATACCAGCCCATAACATCGCGATAGAAAGCAACCGCTTTTTCGAGGTCTGGAACAGATAAACCTATGTGTGAGAATGCACGAGGATAGGGCTTACTTGAGCTTCCCTCTGAGGCAGCACTCTGGTCTACATCAGTAGCTGAAGATGAACTAGCTAAAACAGGAGCTACAGCTACAGCACTTGTAGAAAGAGCAACATTTTTAAGAAACTGACGGCGTGATGATGTATCTTTCATAAAAAACTAAAGTTTGTTTCAACTAATCTATCAAAAAAAAAGAGTCATGTAAACAGAAAATCGGTTTTATGACATAGCGATACGAGAATAGCATCATTGAAAAAAATAAGTAAAGCACAAGAATCAAGATATTATCTACGAAATCTACAAGCCGTCATGAGTATTTAAAAATGGATCGCAGTTTCTTGCTTCTGGTAGTAATCTACCAGAAGCAAAGAATATAAGCAATAAACACACGTGTGACAAACCCTGCGCGACAGCTTCCACCTACAGGCGTCACCTAGAAGGATTCTTAAGGTCCACTGACCTTAAGCAGGGGTGGGACAGCGTCCCACTGGGGGCATGGGGGGCAACGCCCCCTGAGAAAAATAAAAGTCGTGGCGTACGCCACGGCATGCGTCAGTTTCATCATCAATAGGCAGACACACACGCACGCGAGGCAAACCCAGCATGGAAGTCACCTGCTACAGGCGACACATAGAAGGATTCTTAAGGTCCACTGACCTTAAGCAG
>CAYJML010000012.1:0-61945 GCA_964371515.1 uncultured Akkermansia sp. | reverse complement strand
AGATCAGCAGAATCAACAGAACCAGCAAGATCAGCAAGATCAGCAAGATCAGCAGGATCAGCAGGATCAGCAAGACCAGCAAGACCAGCAGGATCAGCAGGATCAGCAAGCGCAACCTGTCGAGCTGAGTCAAGAGGAGAAAGATGCTCAACGAGCTCGAAGCATCTTGGAGATGCACCTCGATGAAGAGGAGGGCTCTCCTATACCGCGCCCTTATGGGATGAAGCGTCCACCTAGCAAAGATTACTAATAACACAAGCCTTATCCACACCCCCATACTTGAGAAATATGAAAAACCCCATCCTCATTGCCCTCCTCAGTCTCACCCTGATTCTCGTGAGCCTACCGAAGCTTGCAGCCCAGCAAAGCAGCTCTACATGGTCGACGCAAGCATCCCTCCCTGGTGAGCGTGTGATGTTGTATCTCATTAAGGAGAATGCGAGTGCAGATCAGTTCGAGATTCTCGAGCGTCCGAAGGTGAAGAATGCCTCCCTACAGATCCTGCAGTACCGCACCTTGACGAAGCAGGATGATCCACTAGGCGATCCAGTACTCCTGCTGCCTATCCTCATCATTCCAGATGCACCTGGGGAGGTGACGGTAGAGGATATACCGATCAAGTATGTGAAGTCAGGGAAATCCGATAAGATCAAGGTGAGTCCTCTTAAGGTGTATTCTACGAGCGCGATTAAATGGTTTAACAACCCTGTCCCCTATGGCGTGCTTTGGGCTCTCGATAAGGAAGACCCTTATGTAGATGAGAGTATAGCCGCGCAGATGAAGATCCTGCTTCCCGAGGGAGTGCAGCTCTCTAGCCTTCCTAACTTCACCACATCAGGGATGAAGATTCTTCCTTTCCAGTTTGCCACGCGCGGCATGCTGAGTAATATACAGCAAGGGCTCATCGGTCGCAATATAGTCCTAGCACGCGGTGAGCAGTGGACATGCTATGATCTTAGCTCCAGCATCATCCCGTACTCAGCAGGGAAGAGCGAGGCAAGCGGACGCGTGAACGTAGATATGCGGGTGAATGTCTTTTCTGCGCGTCGTGATGAGATTCTTCTTCCTACGTTAAGCATCAGTGCGCTTCCCCTGCCACCGGGAGCTCCGAAGAATTATGATAAGCTTGTTGGCTCTTACGCGGTTCAGACTGCTACTGATGCAAAAAGCTTAGCTATGTATGAGTCGGTAGATGTCACGATACGCGTGACGGGGAGTGGTGCTCTTGAGCATGTCGAATGCCCGAAGCTAATCGATAGTGATGGATGGAAGCTGATTCCTGCCACGCAGAAGGTGGAGACAGATATTAATGGGAATGTTACGGCAGTAATCTTTAACCAGCTCATTCGTCCTACGCGCGAAGAGGGGGGGATTCCAGCCTTCCGTCTTAGCTATTTTAATCCTGAGACGCAGCAGTATGAGGAAGCTCTCAGTAAGCCTATTCCCCTCGCGTGGAAAGCGACTGATGCCAGTCAGATGGAGGGAGTTAGTGCGCTGGGAGCAATTCCAGCTGATGTGCCACCAGCTGGTGAAGTACCGGTAGCCCACCTGACGGACATCTATAACAGCCTACCTGATGAGGTCGATGGACAGCGTCTGCGACTCAACCCCCACTATTACTATATTCTCTATGCTCCCGCAGCGCTCATCGCGCTCTATCTGCTCATCACATGGCTACGTCAGCTGCATGCCAGAGGGACAGAGAGTCGGGCTCTAGAGCGACAGCTGCGTGAGATTTCGAAGCTGGGTTCCTCACTGGACTTCCTCCGACAGAGTGCCGCCTTTATCGAAAAGAATCTCGCTCATACCATGAATGATGAACTCCGCGCCATCGTCGCACGACGCGACCAGGAAGCCTTCCGTCCAGATGCAGCAAGTCAGCTCAGTGAAGGTGAGAGGAAGTCTATCCTCGCCCAGCTTCGTCGTGCGATACAGAAGTTGCTAAAAGGAGCGAGCCTTCTTCTGATGACAGCTCTATGTCTATTCACGATGATGAATTCCGTGGAGGCGAAGACCCCGACAGAGCTCGATCGTGAGGGAGTGAGTCAGTATGAGAAGGGACAGTACAGTGCCGCGATAGACTCCTTCTCACAGGGGGTAGAGGCACTACGCAAGCAGGCAGCTCAGGAGGGGGAGACCAGTCTTGCGCGCTTATATTACCATCTGGGTAATAGCTATTATCGTCTTAAGGAGGAGGGCTACGCAGCTCTTTCCTACGCACGCGCACTGGAGCAGAACTCTAGTCTGAAGGAAGCCGAGGCGAATCTGGGCTTCATTCAGAGGAAGCAGGGTGCTATCCTCATGGAGGACACAACGAAGGGTGATCTATTCACCTTCTTCGACGCGGATGAGTTGCTTCTCATCAGTGTGATCGTGACAGCGATACTGCTCACGAGCTTCATGCTTCTGATGCTTGTTAAGAAGAAGGTGAGCATACTGAAGTTTATCTGTATCATCAGCTTAGTCCTTAGTCTGGCCTGTGCAGGAAACTGGCTCTATTACTATACGCTGGATACCCCTCATATTAGTACGCTCGCACCTGAGCAGCTCGCCTATGTGATCGCTCCTACGGAGGCGCGTAACGCCGCAGACGAAAAGGGGGCTTCTGTCGTACGTCTCCCAGCCTCCACTCCACTGCGCGTGCTGGCACGTCGTCCACGCTGGGATTATATCGAGTGCATGAACGGTGTACGGGGCTGGGTGCCCTCGGAAAAGATCGCCTTGTTAGCGGAGTTAGAAAATTAGGATAGTTCTAATCAAATAAGGGGCTAGTTTCCCTTCTTTCAAATATTTAAGTCATTACAGGGTGTTAGTTTGATTTAACTTAATTCTCATCTTGTTAAACACTTGAATTTTATAGAGAATAAGCATCTTTGAGACTTGCAAAGATGACAAAGTTCCGCTATGCTTGCCACGCAGAGACACATATTGCACTATGAAGGATATTACTACAATGATTAGTCAGTTTGTCACCTCCTCTGTCGGCCGCAAGATTATTGTGGCTCTGACGGGAGCGTGCCTTTTACTGTTCTTGCTGGGGCATCTTGCCGGTAACTTGACCATCTACGGTGGCGCAAGCGGAGGTAATGAGACCTCTTGGGTGAACTACTACGCCACAGGCTTGCACTCCATGCCTGCATGGTTACTCTGGTCGATCCGTTTGGGTCTGCTAGCAGTATTCGCCATCCACATCGCACTCACGATTATGCTCAAGATAGAGAATGTGAATGCACGCACGAAGTACCAAGTAGAAGGTACGCTGAAGGCTACGATATCCTCACGCACGATGGTGCTGACAGGAACGACTATTCTTCTGTTCGCACTCTTCCACTTGTGGCAGTTCACCTACAATGGTGATCCTGCAAACTGCTATGCCATCGTGACAACAGCATTCAAGAATCCTGTGTGCTCTCTGGTGTATATCGCAGCAATTGCTTGCTTATTCATGCACATTCGCCATGGCTTCCAGTCCGTATTCCAGACGCTGGGTCTGAGCACACGCAAGATCCGTCCTCTCTATGACATCGCCTCCATTGGTTTCGCGGTTGTCGTATGTGGTGGTTACATCTCCATCCCTGTGGCTGTCATGACTGGCCTTCTCAAGTAAACCTTAGCTTCTCGTAAATAGATATGAAAAATATTGAATTTCCCGTCAGCGACTACATGCCAGACGCATGTATCCCCGAAGGTCCTATCGCTGAAAAATGGACAAAGTACAAGCGCGATGCTAAGCTCATCAATCCTAATAACCGCCGTAAGTACACCGTCCTCGTCGTAGGTTCTGGTCTCGCAGGTGGTGCAGCCGCTGCTACCCTCGGTGAGCTCGGCTACAATGTGAAGTGCTTCTGCTATCAGGACAGCCCACGCCGCGCACACTCCATCGCCGCACAAGGTGGTGTGAATGCTGCTCATAACTACCAAAACGACGGTGACTCCGTCTACCGTCTCTTCTACGATACAGTGAAGGGTGGTGACTTCCGTGCACGTGAGGCAAACGTCTACCGTCTCGCTGAAGTATCCTGCAACATCATTAACCAGTGTGTCGCACAGGGCGTGCCCTTCGGCCGCGAATACGGTGGTCTTCTCGATAACCGCTCCTTCGGTGGTTCTCAGCTGAAGCGTACATTCTACAGCCGCGGTCAGACTGGTCAGCAGCTGCTCCTCGGTTGCTACCAAGCACTCGAAAAGGAAATCGGTAAGGGTCACGTCAAGATGTTCCCTCGTACAGAAATGCTCGACCTCGTCGTCGTCGACGGTCACGCTAAGGGTATCGTCGTTCGCGACATGGTCACAGGCAAGATCGAAAGCCACGCTGGTGACACCGTCCTCGTCGCTACAGGCGGCTACGGTCGTGTATTCTTCCTCTCCACGAACGCCATGGGCTGTAACGTGGGTGCTGCACACGCATGCTGGAAGAAGGGTGCGTACTTCGCGAACCCCTGCTTCACGCAGATTCACCCTACCTGTATCCCTGTGAAGGGCGACTACCAGAGCAAGCTCACACTCATGTCGGAGTCCCTCCGTAATGACGGCCGTATCTGGGTGCCTAAGACACGCGAAATGGCAGAGAAGATCCGTAAGGGCGAAGTAAAGGCTTCCACTCTTCCTGACAGCGAGCGCGATTACTATCTCGAGCGCAAGTACCCATCCTTCGGTAACCTCGCACCACGTGACATTTCCTCACGCGCTGCTAAGGAAGCCTGTGACGACGGTCGCGGTATCGCAAGCTCTGGCTTCGGTGTCTACCTTGACTTCAAGGAATCCATCGACCGCATGGGCAAGGAATGGATCGACGGTCAGTACGGTAACCTCTTCGAAATGTACGAAGAAATCACCGACCAAGATCCCCATGAAGAGCCTATGATGATCTACCCTGCGTCCCACTACACGATGGGCGGTATCTGGGTCGACTACAACCTCATGTCTACAGTACCTGGTCTCCACGTCCTCGGTGAAGCGAACTTCTCCGACCACGGCGCGAACCGCCTCGGTGCTTCTGCTCTCATGCAGGGTCTCTCCGATGGTTACTTCGTCATCTCTTCCACCCTTCCTACCTACCTCACCAGCATCAAGCCTGGTAGCGTCACCACCTCTGCTCCTGAGTTCAAGGTCGCAGAAGATCAGGTGAAGGCTCGCATCCAGCAGATGCTCGACGTGAAGGGTAACAGAACTCCTGATGAAATCCACCGTGAACTCGGTCAGATCATGTGGGACAAGGTGGGCATGGGCCGCACACGCGAAAGCCTCCTCGAAGCTCTCGAAGCCATCCCACGCATCCGCGAAGACTTCTGGAAGAATGTCCGCGTCGCAGGTACTGCAGAAGGCATGAACATGGAGCTCGAAAAGGCATGGCGCCTCGCTTGCTACACTGAGTTCTGCGAACTCATGTGCTACGACGCTCTCGCTCGTGAAGAATCCTGTGGTGCTCACTTCCGCTTGGAATACCAGCTCGACGACGGTGAAGCCGCTCGTAACGATGCTGAGTACGCCTACGTAGCCGCATGGGAGTTCACAGAAGTAGGTAAGCTGCCTATCCTGCATAAGGAGCCGCTCACCTTCGAAAACATCCACCTTGCCGTCCGCTCCTACAAGTAAAGACTGGAAGAGTAACACTGATTACAAACCCTTATCCATTATCACACATTTTATGGCTAAACTTAATCTCACGCTCAAGGTCTGGCGTCAAGAAAGCCCTCAGGCAAAAGGTCGCATCGAAACCTACAAGGCGACTGACATCCCTGAGGAAGCATCCTTCCTTGAAATGCTCGACATCGTGAACGAAGGTCTCGTTCATGACGGCAAAGAACCCATACACTTCGACCATGACTGCCGTGAAGGTATCTGCGGCATGTGCTCACTAACGATTAACGGTGTACCTCATAGTGGTCGTCGTGCTTCAAAGGTGACCACCTGCCAGCTTCATATGCGCAAGTTCAAGGACGGCGACACCATCTGGATTGAGCCTTTCCGTGCAGCTGCATTCCCACTCCTGCGTGACCTCGTTGTAGACCGTACAGCACTCGATAACATCATCGCTTCAGGTGGCTTCATCGACGTACGTACAGGCTCTGCACCTAACGCGAACAACATGCCTGTGCGCTTGAAGACAGCTGAAGCTGCATTCGATGCTGCTGCATGCATCGGTTGTGGTGCTTGTGTGGCTAGCTGCAAGAACAGCTCGGCTATGCTCTTCACCTCAGCAAAGGCCGCTCATCTTAATCTGCTCCCACAGGGGCAGCCTGAGAAAAACAAGCGTGTCCTCGCTATGGTGCGCCAGATGGACAAGATCGGCTTTGGTAACTGTACAAACCAGTACGAATGCGAAGCAGCTTGCCCGAAGGGTATCTCCGTTGACAACATCGCCAAGCTCAATCGCGACTACATGATCGCATGTGCGGCTGAAGGCGTTGGTGTCTTCTCCTAAGAATATTCACGAAGCACAGAGGTGGTCATCATGCTGCCTCTGTGCTTTTTTTATCCCCTCAGATGAAATTCTATATCGTTACACCGACCTTTAACAGTCTTACGTGGCTGAAGAACTGTGTGCGCTCCGTGGCAGACCAATGCGGAGAGGGGGTTGAGGTGCACCACCATATTCAAGATGGTGCCTCGAGCGATGGGACTGTAGCTTGGCTGGAAGAGTGGCAGAATCAGTCGCATGAAGGAGGCTATCAGTTCAGCTACGTCACAGGGAAGGATGCAGGTATGTATGATGCGATTAATCGTGCATGGGATGCAGCACCACATGATGCAGATGTGATAGCGCATCTTAACAGCGATGAGCAGTATCTCCCTCGTGCCCTAGAGTCGCTTGTCACGCGTCTGCATGAGAATCCCACAGCAGACGTTGCACTTGGCAGCTATGTTATTCTCGATGCGGAGAGTCGCTATATCTGCCACAGGCGTCCCGTGCAGCCATCTGCATGGCGTAGTAAGACGGTGTGCGAGATTATCACCTGCTCTTGTTTCTATCGTGCGGATTACTTTAGACGTTTGAATCTGCGCTTCGATACCAGTCTACGCGCACTTGCGGATCTCGTCTTTTACATTCAACTGACAGCCGCGAAGCCACACTTTCTCATCCTGCCAGAGCTCATCACATCGAGCTTTACTGTAACAGGGCATAATCTGGCATGGAGTGAGCTCTCAGAGAGAGAGTGGAATACTCATATGGCGCAGCTGCCGTGGTATCGTAGTAAACTACATGGACTACACTTCCGATGGGTGAATTTGAAGCGTTTACTTGTGGATCGTCGCGTCGAAAAGCCACGCTATTACGAGATTTATACTCAGCAAGGGGATGAGCGCAGTCGCTACTTGATAAGGCGTCCGACCTGTCACTGGGGTTGTCGTACTGAGGGAGAGCGAGACTAAGAGCTGTCTCACACTTATGGGCGCCTTGCGCAATGAGTCTGTCAGCCATCCAAAGCGTGGGGCTCTGCTCATTTTGCAAAATGCTCTTATTTCTCTCCGTAGAGGAAGAGGCGGATGAGACGTATTTTTCGCGAAATGAGATAGATGCCGTAGCAAGCCAGTAGGATAAGTGGTGCGGTAAAGATTAGGGGGAGGAGGGCTTCACCTTGAGTCAGCCCCCACTTGCTGAGGATGCCACGCCCCATGCCACTGAAAAAGAGGTATGTCTGCAAGACGTAGATGCCCATGGTACAGGAACCGATACCTCTCAGCATCGTGTTGAGACGCGCAGTGAGTATAAGTTTTACAAGAATGAGGAAACTGGCTGACGCGACGAGGGCGATGCTGCTGCGTAGGATAAAGTACTCTAGGGCGAGCATGTTCCATAGCTTAGGTGCGTAATAGAGACTCCATTCGGAGCGGAAGAAGTACCAGCCAAGGCCAGCTAGTGGGAGTGTCCATAGCCAGCTGAGTCTGATGTGTTTGAATTGGAAGCCACCTTGCTTGAGATAGAGCCCGAGTAGGAAGAAGGGCCACAGCGAGATGAAGTAGCTACCATAGGGGAGATATCCCCCTAGTAGCATGATGAGTATTGTACTGAGCAAACGCCACAGACGTGATGAGAAGTGGAAGCAGAGTAGTGCTGCAATCCAGCACTCAAGTAGAACCCAGAGAAACCAGAGCCCGCGTGCACAGCTCAGCAGCTGCGCTGTAGTAGGAGCCAGATCCTGCTGCCATAAGCGGTAGCTAAGCAGTGCAATCTGAGCGAGAATGACCGTGAGAATAGGTAGACCGAGCCGTCGGAGCTGCGAGGGGATATTACGCCATGCTTGCGGGCGCATGCAGCTAGAGGAGAAGTAACCACTCAGTAGGATGAAGAGTGGCATGTGAAAGAGGTAGATAGCCTTGTAGAGTGGGTTTTCCCAGTAATTACCTATAAGAAGATATTGCAAGCAATGACCTAGGATAACCAAGTAGATCAGGATAGCCTTGACGCTATCCCATCCTGAGTCACGCGTAGATGGCAGGTTAGAGGTCACGGCTGCTGCTTCAGGGCGGATCGATAAATGTCGTGTAGCACCTCCATTTTGTTCTCCCAGGTGAAGTCATGGCAGCGTCGTCGTGCTCCGGCAGAGAGCTGCTGACGCACTTCTTCATGGGTTGCGAGATAGTCGAGGTGGCGTGCATAGTCAGCGATGACTTGGGCTTTCGATACGATGGGGATCTTAATCCCGCAGTCAGCGTTAATCACAGTAGCGAAGCCACAGTGGTCGAGAGCGATGATAGGCATTCCATAGCGGAAGGCCTCAAAGACGACGGTAGAGGTATCCTCTCTGATACTAGTGATGCAGAAAACATGGCAAGAGCTCATGATCTGGAAGGCCTCCTCTCGTGGGACAAATCCGTGGAAGGTCACTCGATCTGTTACCCCAAGCTGCTGCGTGAGCGTCTTCCACGCTTCTGTGCGGGGACCCTTACTGAGAACATGTAGCTCCATGGCTTGCTGCGTCTGCGTGAGGGCATTTAAGAGGAGATCCAGAGCTTTTCGGGGGATGTGTTCACCAGCCCAGCAAATTCGGAGAGGACTGCCTTCTTCATGAATAGCAGGTGGCTGAGGATTATGTCTATCTTCGTAGCCTACCTCGTTCATCAGGATGGCATCACGATTCCAGAAGTCTTTAATCTCGCGTTGGGCGACCGTAGTGCTGGTCAGAATGGTGTGGGCGTGCGCGGCGGCTGCGCGCGCGTGCCTTCCCCAGCGCTTTTGTACAGCATTCACGAGATTGCGCACACCAAAGTGTAGGGTACCCTTCCAGCCCAAGCAGGTGAGTAGGCACCAAGGAGCATCAGTTAGCCCACCTAGTGGGCCCCAAATAAAGGGCTTCCCAAGCTTCCAGAGAAAGCCAGGTTCGCGAAAGCCAGAGATCGTTACTTGATGCACGATGTCAAAGTTCTCCTTCTTGTCTAGCTCGCGTGCTAGCTTGAGAGCGTCACGATGCCACTGACGATAGAACCAGTAGTAACTGGGTGGCCAGATGGATCGGAGTGTTTCGTGGTGTGTACGCGCTACATAGTGGAAGTGCATGTGCTCTACGTCCTCTGGGTGTTCAGCGGCATACTTCGTGAGCGTTTCCTTGAACTCGCCTTCTTCGACTATTAGGTGTACTTCATGCTCCTTTGCGAGATGGTGGGCAAAATTCCAGCCCATGCCTGGTTCTGAGCCATAGTTGGGATCGCAAGCGTAGCAGCCGAGAAGTATCTTGAGGCGAGAAGTCATCTATAAAGTTGATTGTAATGAAAAAACTGTAAATGTCAACTATTCAGAATCGAATTTCCATTGCCCTGAAGCAATCGTTCCTTTATAATTTCAGCGCATGCAGCATGAAAACACCATCCTCGCCCTTGCGACACCAGTCGGCACAGGAGCACTAGCCATCCTGCGCATGAGCGGAGCTCGTGCCCATCAGATATTCTCCACCTGTGCAGGGGGGAAGCAGTTGCAGCCACGCATGGCGAGTTTCTGCCGTATCTATGATGAGCAGGATGCAATACTCGATGAGGTTGTGGCGACCTACTTTGCTGCCCCTGCTAGCTTCACGGGAGAAGATGTTGTCGAGATCAGTTGTCATGGTGGTATGCTAGTTGTGCGTCGCCTCATGGAGCGATTCCTTGCCAGTGGTGCTAGTATGGCGCAGGCAGGGGAGTTCTCCCAACGAGCCTTTGAGAATGGGAAGCTTGATCTCACTCAGGCAGAGGCTATCATGGATGTCATTGCGGCAGGTTCAGATCTCGCGTTGCGAGCGGCTCAGAATCAACTTGGCGGTGCGATTAGTCAGCAGGTCTCAGGCTTGATCGATCAGCTCCTCCATGTGATCGCACACCTAGAAGCTTACATAGACTTCCCTGAGGAAGATATCTCGCCAGAAAGCATGGAGAGCCTCTTGTCAGGTCTGCAAGATCTTCGCATGGGGATAGGGAGGCTTCTTTCGACGGCTGATGAAGGTCGCTTGCTGCGTGAAGGCGTGCGCACTGCTATCATCGGAGCCCCGAATGCGGGGAAATCTAGCTTGCTGAACACCCTGCTTGGCTTTCAGCGCGCAATCGTCAGTGAAGTCGCGGGGACAACTCGCGATACTATTGAAGAGCGTGTGAATATAGGAGGACTCAGCCTACGTCTCATTGATACTGCCGGTATACATGAAAGTGAAGATGCCATCGAGATTGCAGGGATGCAGAGATCGCATCAGGCTCGCGCAGAAGCGGATCTCGTACTACATGTTGTCGATGGAACTGTTCCTGCAACTCGTACAGATCTAGCCCCGACAGCCGCGTCGCAGATACTGATTGTCAACAAGTGCGATGCGCCACTGCACCCAGACTGGCAGCGGCAAGATGCTGTTTATCTCTCCTGCGTGACAGGTGAGGGGAGAGAGGAGCTAGAAGCACGTATAGCGAGCCTCTTTCTGCAGCATGATAGGGAGACTGAGAGCTATGCCGCGATCAATCTGCGTCACCGCGAAGCCCTAGAACGAGCAGATGCGCGACTGCTAGCAGCGGAAGAAAGTATGGCTCTGTCCGAGTCTCCCGAGTTCACCTCTCTAGAGCTGCGCGACGCGCTAGACGCGCTAGGGAGTATCTCAGGCAAGGTGGATACGGAGGAGCTGCTTGGGGTGATCTTCTCCCAATTCTGCTTGGGGAAATAAGATGTCGTGCAATTCCTTTGGTGACTCATGGCGCGAAGGCATTTAGAAAAATCTTGACTTTTTATCTTCTTTTCGCGACAATGCTCGCGCTGCTGAAAGTGATCAGTAACTTAGGAGAGATGGCTGAGTTGGTCTAAGGCACTCGACTCGAAATCGAGCGTGGTAGTGATATCACCGTGGGTTCGAATCCCACTCTCTCCGTTCAGGATAACTCCTCTGCGAATATGAGCGCAGGGGAGTTATTTTTTCTACAGGACAGAGGGAGAGATGTCTGATAGCAATTGTTGGAGCTGTTGCAATCTAGCCTTGACTTCTCCGTCCTCATATAGGAAGATAGTTGTCAACATGAGATACATAACAGCCATCATCTTGCCCTTGCTTTTGCTGCAGGTAAAGGCTGCCGATTTCATCGAAGTAGGGACTTATCCTGCAAAAGTAACTCCCGAACAGATTGCTATTATTCCCGTCTCAGAAAAGGGGGTTGTCACTCAAATTGCTGATGACAGCAAGCGCATGAAAAAGGGCGATATCATCGCGAAGGTGAATGAGGAGCAGCTCAAGGAAGAACGTCATGATCTGGATCTCCAGATCCTTAGCGACAAGATCTCGCGCAAGGATAGTATGCGAGCTCTGCTCAAGCAGAAGCGACAGCTCCAGTTCTACTTCTCGCTCAGTGAGCGCGAGCGTCGATATGCTACCGATATACAAGTGCATGGGGAGCTGCCTACGCGTCAAGCGATTGATGATATCGATGAGCGTATCAAGCTCGCGGAAATGGAGATGGAGCGCAAGCCGCAACGCATGGAGAAAGAGTTTAATAAAAAAGTGGAGCTCAACACGCTTACCATGCCATTTGATGGACGCTTCCAGTACCAAGTGGTTCTCCCCGAGGATAGAAGTCAACCTTACGAGACGAAGCCTGTGCCCCACTTTGCGACGGCGATTGATGACTCATCTTATTATATCACGATGCCTGTTACTCAGGCGGCTCTCACCCAGCTTCCCACCGATAAGTTTATCGTACGCATCGATCTGCCTGCTGGTAAGCAATTGAATGGAGTCTTCTCCCATAGGCGCTTAGAGAAGGCTGGAGCATCGGAGGCTTTTGTCTATTACTTCCGCGTCCCTGAGGGTGCAAAAGACCGTGCATACTCACTCATGGGGAGCACGGCTCAGGCGAGGCTTTTCTATCAGTTATCAGATCAGCTCAAGCGCGTGGATCTCAACCATCACTATGGCGGAGAAGCTGCAGAGAGTAGTTCTAGTAAAGAGGAGTTCATCCGCAAGACTTTCCCAGGCTACAATATCCTGCTAGAAACGGATACGGAGCTCATCCTGATTCCCGAAGGTGTAGAACCCTAAGCTTTAATTCTCTCTCTCTCTCCCTCCTTTTGCTTCGCTTATGACTATCACTGCCACAGATTCGCAGCTACGCTGTGATCGCGTGAACTTCTCTTATATGCGAGGAGCGAGTGTGCTGAGTGATTTTACCCATGAGTTTGGGAATGGGATTACGATTCTCAAAGGCTACTCAGGCTCGGGGAAGACAACCTTACTCAAGCTGCTAGCTGGCTACCTGAAGCCTAGCTCAGGACGTATTCTGAGCCCGACGAAGAACAAGGTAGGCTCGCGCCTCTATCTTCAGCGTGATATAGGCTATATGTTTCAGGGTATTAACCTGCTACCTCTTCTTAGTGTAGAGCGCAACTTGCGCCTTGCCGCTGAGATGGCTATACTGCCTAGCTCTCTGTGGCGCAACCGCTGTCAGGAGCTGCTCACGGATCTGGGTCTTATCGAGATGCGCAAGCGGCGTGCAGACCGTCTCTCTGGGGGACAAGCTCAGCGCGCCGCGCTCGCCCGCACCCTGATGAAGAACTCCCCCATCGTCCTCTTAGACGAACCCACATCGGGCCTCGATGATGGCAATACCGAGATCATCCGCCACCGCATCATCGAGGAATCCGCTCACAAGATATGCATCATCAGTACGCATGATGCACGCCTCTTTTCTATCGCTCATGAGATCATTGATTTTGACGCTCTTGTATCTTGCTAAAGATACGCTACACCGCTGGCTGACTCGAATATCGAGTCCACTGGCGCGTATACTTGTGGTCTTTTTCCTCTCACTCTGTGCTCTCTTCTTCTTAGGCAGTTACGTGATATCGTCAAAGGTGCTCCATGAGCGTATACGCAAGCAGGGCGCTGATACTGTATCGATGTATGTGCGCAGTCAGAATCCTAAGCTAGACTTCCCCAGTCGCGAGCAGGTAAAACAGGCGATTGAGGTAGATTCGTGGTGCTCGCGTAGTATAGGCTATGTGATGGATCCGAAGCTGCGCACCGTGGCACTGTTGACCTATGACTATAACAGGAGTCGTCAGTACTACCCACTTCTTGCGAATGGGAAGCCGACCATGCTGTGCTCTCCCGAGCTTGGGTTGAAGGCTGGCTTCCGTAGCCTAGAGATTAGAGGTCATCGCGTCACTCTCCATGTGAGACATCTCCCTGAAGATCATCCCCTGATGCGCTTGAACAATGGGCGTGTTATCCTCATTTCGCCTAAGATGGCGGAAGCATTTGCCGAGGAGCGTCAGCTACGTACTGCCCCCTTCCAGATCATGCTCAAGGTGACTGATGAAGAGCTGAAGTTAGAAAAACTCCTGCGCATGGAGCGATATCTCAAGAGCTTTGCTCAGCTAGAAGGCGTGCAGGGACAGACGCAGTCTGCTATCCCGCTCATTAAAGATCTGCAAGTGATCAATAGTAACCAAGGGCAGGCTCGTGCGGGCTTCAGTCTCGGTATAGCGGTCATCGTGGGTATCCTCCTGACGGCACTTGCGAGCATGGAGTATAGGCAGAATGAGTATATCTACACGCTGATGAAGAGCTTTGGGATACGCCCCATTCTGCTGGCTGGAACCTTCATCTTGGAGAATGTGTTCTTAGTGGCGATTTCCTTCTCCGCAGCGATCTATGCCTTCATGGAGGCTCAGCGCATTGTTCTCACCCAGTTTTTTCGACTGGGGAAGCATCGATTAACGATGGAGGAGCTGCTCCCCGAGATTCAGCTGATTGGGGTATCTCTGCTTGTCTGTGTACTCTTCTCCTCTATTCCCATCTTCATCGCGGTGAATAGGCAGATTGGGCGCGTGCTCAAATAGGTAGAACAGCTAGACTCTATCGCAGTGACTTGATCTCATCGCGCAGGTAGGCTGCGAGTTCGAAGTCGAGGTGTGCTGCCGCCTCGCGCATCTCTTTCTCAAGCTTCTTGATACGCTCCTCCTTATTTTCATCAGCTTCCTCTTCAGCGGCGATGAGTGAGTCATCTTCATCCTCATCAGGGGTATAGAGACGCAGGGTGCTCTGATCTCCGCGCTTCACGGAGTGAGGGGTGATACCATGCTCTTCATTGTATCGTCGCTGGATCTCACGACGCCTGTCAGATTCTCGTATGAGGGCGCGTATGGATTCCGTCATGACATCACAGAAGAGAACGCACTCACCCTCTTCATGGCGCGCAGCACGTCCTGCGGTCTGTACGAGGCTCGTCTCGTTGCGTAGGAAGCCTTCCTTATCCGCATCGAGAATGCAGACCAGAGATACTTCAGGCAGGTCGAGCCCCTCGCGTAGAAGGTTAATCCCTACGAGGATATCTACACTTCCAGCACGTAGCTTGCGCAGGATCTCCACACGCTGGATGGCATCGACATCGGCATGGATGTATTCGACGCGGAGGTCAAGCTTGCGCAGGTAGTCGGTTAGGTCTTCTGCTGTGCGCTTGGTAAGGGTAGTGACGAGGACACGCTGCTTTTTCTCTACCCTGTCATGGCAGAGTTCGATGGTGCGGTCTATTTGCCCAGCTAGGGGTTCTATTGTGATGATGGGTTCGAGTAGTCCCGTGGGGCGTATGATCTGTTCTACGATGAGTGGCTGCCCGATACGATCAGGATGGAACTCATCTACTGGGCGAGAAGAGGGGTCGGGTGGGACGCGCACTTCATCTAGCTTGTGGAAGAAGACTCCGCGGAAGCCTTCAGGAGCTTCATTGACTGCTCGGCTAGCCTTCTCACTACGTGCATGCGTGTTGCCTCGTTTTGACTTGAGCACAGGGATCATGCTCTTATTTCCTGCAACGCTGTTCACATATTCAAAGGCGGCAGGAGTTGCGCTGACATAGAGGAGTTGGTCCTGCTTGCTCATGAACTCATCAAAGCGCAGTGGTCTATTGTCCAGTGCTGATGGGAGGCGGAAGCCATGCTCAACGAGTATCTTCTTGCGCGAGCGATCACCTTCAAACATGCCTCCTACTTGAGGGACAGTCACGTGAGACTCATCAATAATAGTGAGGCGGTCAGGGGGGAAATAGTCTTGGAGGGTCGAGGGCATGCTTCCAGCAGGACGACCAGAGAGGTGACGAGAGTAGTTTTCTATCCCCTTACAGAAGCCTATCTCGTGGATGAGCTCGAGGTCGTACTCTGTGCGCATCTTGAGTCGCTGGGCTTCGATGAGCTTGTTCTCAGATTCGAAGCGAGCGACACTTTGCTTGAGCTCTTCTCGTATGGCTTGGATAGCAGGTAGACGCTTCTCAGCACTACTGACGTACTGCTTCACAGGGAAGAAGAGGTAGCTTTCTAGCCGCTCGCGCACGCGCCCCGTCTGCGCATCAATGAGGGCGATGGAGTCGATCTCATCACCGAAGAACTCGACGCGTATTGCTTCCCCATCGCTCTGAGCAGGATAGATGTCGACTAGATCTCCTCGGACGCGGAATCGCCCTCGCTGAAAGTCGTAGTCATTACGCTCAAAGAGTAGTTCGATGAGGCTGCTGAGCAAGGCATCACGATCGAGGAGGTCGCCCTTTCTGATCGAGAGTGTGAGCTCGCGGTAGTCTTCTGGTGAGCCTAGACCATAGATGCAGGAGACTGATGCGACGACGATGACGTCACGACGCAAGAGTAGAGAACGCATTGCGTTGAGACAGAGTCGATCTATCTCTTCATTAATAGCACTATCTTTCTCGATATAAGTATCCGTGCTAGCGATGTATGCCTCTGGCTGATAATAGTCGAAGTAGGAGACAAAGTACTCCACCGCATTGTGAGGGAAGAAGCTCTTGAGCTCCGAATAGAGCTGGGCGGCAAGTGTCTTGTTGTGCGAGAGTACGAGAACGGGTCTGTTTTGAGCCGCGATGATATTCGCCATGGTAAAGGTCTTGCCACTACCTGTGACACCCATGAGAGACTGGTGCTTGTTGCCAGCCTCTAGTGACTTGAGTAGCTTGGCAATAGCCTGCTGCTGATCACCCGAGGGCTTGTAGTGGGATTCGAGCTTGAAGAGAGACATGGGAGGGGAGTTTTTTTAGCGTGAGCCTGAGTTGTGAGTTGACAGGGGAGGGGCTCTACGGCATCATAAGATCCAGTATGTATATTCCCACTCAAAAAGAACGATACAGCAGTGTTGCAAACTTCACACTCCTTCTTTGTGTCATCGCCCCGAGTAGTTTAGTGGCATGGTTCTACACGAAGATGGGTTTTGGTGCTATTATGAGTGCTTTTACATGGCCCTTGGCTCTGCCCTTAGAGCCTTTGCTTGGTAGCTTTGGGGCGGGTATGCTGATGGCAACAGTCTTGCAGCTGGTGGCCTATCTCTTGCTGCGTCGTAGCAAGATGGAGCCCAAAAAGAAGCTCACCATTGCCATCATCTGGGGGATGGGGCTCGCGCTAGCAGTTCGCATTCTCATCGCCTATGCTGTCTATCAGGCAGTGTTGCAGTCAGCTCTGAGCTCATCTTCTCAGTGAAGATGCGAGATTTTAAAGAAATAAGCCCTAGCGTTATAAAAAGGCTAGGGCTTATTGTAAAATAGAATATTTCGCGTACTTTAGCAGGCACGGCGGCGGCGCGCCATCAGTCCAGCGAGAGCGAGCAGGCTGATCGTGGCTGTGCTAGGCTCAGGTATAGTTTGGAAGCTGGAGATCTTAGCCGCAGCTGTGCTCGTCTGGAGCGCGACATGTGACATGTAATCTTCTGGTAAGACACCTTCCCAGATGCCTACATTAGCATAACCTACACCAGTAGCGCTCTTTGCTCGAGCGAAGTCAGTTCCTTGAAACTCAATTGCGGCGTCTACAACACCGTCAAGAGTGCCCGAGCGACTACCGATGAGATCACCTGCCGTATTAAAGATGCTGAGGGTAATCTGTGTATTGGTTCCATCAGACTTAAAAGAAATATAGGTGCTGACAAGAGTGTTGTCCGCTACCGCAATACTCCCTTCTGAGTATACAGTTTGATGACCAGAGCTAGAGCCTTTCGCTATCTTCTGGAGTGTTAGTGCATTCGCAGGGTTCTGTAAAGAGATTTCTAAATCGCCGATACCAACGGCGGTAATGGCTCTCCAGTTAGTAGCAGTGCTCGACACATAGACGTTCATCCCGAGAGTGAATCCTGTAGTAAGGCTGAGACCAGCAGCTGCGGTTTGTGCGCTGCTGATTGTGTAGGCAGAAGCGTTATTGGCACTTGTGGTAGCCATGACGCTAAAAGGTGTATGCGCTGAGGGGTCGAGGAAGTTAGCATTACCAGTGAGCTTACCTATTGTTGCTAGGCTGCCTGAGCTTTCATCAGAGACGTTCGTATAGAGTATGGAATTACCATCTGTTGAAACCGTATCCATATTCATACCGAAAATTAAGTCACCAGTTGCAGCATGTGCAAGAGAGGCTGCCAGAAAAAGTGTTGTAGTTAAAGCATGTTTCATAAGTTGTTTTATTTTACCATCTTGATATGTTAAGTCAAGAGGAATTTTGTGTAAAACTGATCCTTATTGTATACCAATATGAGGGGGGGAAAGGGCAGCCTCTCTGCGAGAAGCCGCCCTTTTGGCTATGCAAAGGTCGCTTTCGCGACGAAACTTTTCTATCGTGCCTCAGGCACGATCTGCGTGTCTGATGATCTTTCCAGTCTGCAGGTAGACGATGTGCTCGCAGATGTCTGAGGTGAGGTCAGCGATGCGCTCGAGATCGCGCGATACCCCCTGTGCTTGGAGGTAGTAGCAGATGTTTTCTGGGTGCTGGAGGATGATCTTGCTGATCTGGGCGACATTGAGCGCATGGTGCTTGTCCGCATCATCATCACGACGGATGACATCATGCGCAAGTACGAGATCAAAGCTGTTGACGACTGTCGAGGAGTCGCGCAGCATGCTCAGCACTATTTGCGCCATAGGTTCGAAGTCGATGCGCGTCATATCAGGGTTCCCCTTGCAGAGGATGAGGGCGGGCATGCGGCGCACGGTATGCACGGCATAGTCCGCGATGCGTTCTAGTGCGGTGTTAATCTTGAGCAGAGCGATGACGGTGCGTAGATCCGTTGCGACGGGCTGGTAGAGGGCGAGAATCTTGAGACACTCTTCCTCGATGTTGATCTCTTCACGATCGATGGCAGCGTCGCCACTGATGACTTGCTCTGCTATCTCTGGGCTCAGCTCATGAACCGCTTGAATAGCGAGACCGATGGCGTACTCCACCTTGGCGGTCTGTGTGATGACATGCTTCTTGAGCTTGTTGATTTCTTTGATGAATGTTTCTTTCATATCACGTGTGTGGGTTGAAGATGTTGTTTGTATAGAAGGGCGCTTTAGCCGAAGCGACCTGTGATGTATTCTTCCGTCTTCTTGTTGCTGGGGTTGGTGAAGATGGTGGTGGTGTCATCTTCTTCAATGATCTCACCCTTGTAGAAGAAGGCGGTGCGGTCACTGATGCGCGATGCCTGCTGCATGTTGTGGGTGACGATGACGATGGTGAACTGCTTCTTGAGCTCCAGAACGAGTTCTTCGATCTTGAGTGTGGCGACGGGGTCGATCGCACTCGTAGGCTCGTCCATGAGGAGGACTTCTGGCTCGGTCGCGATGGCACGAGCGATGCAGAGTCGCTGCTGCTGACCGCCTGAGAGAGCCATGCCGCTCGCCTTGAGCTTGTCCTTCACCTCATCCCAGATGCTTGCACCACGGAGTGCCTGCTCAACGCGATCGGCAATCTCGCTGCGGCTGAGCTTGTAGTGAAGACGTAGGGGGTAAGCAACATTATCATAGATGCTCATGGGGAAGGGGGTGGGCTTCTGGAAGATCATGCCGACACGGCGGCGTAGCTTGAGGATATCGACGTTGGGGTCGAGGATGTTCTTCCCATCCATGAGGATAGCGCCGGTGGCGCGCTGCCCACGGTGGAGCTCAAAGATGCGGTTGTAGGTGCGCAGGTGGGTGGACTTGCCACAGCCCGAGGGACCGATGACGGCTGTGATCTTGTTCTCACGTATGTCGAGGTTGTTGTCAAAGAGTGCCTGCGAGTTTGAGTCGTAGAAGAAGTTAAGATTGCGAACAGCGATCTTAATCTTGTCGCCATTATCAGCTGTTAAGGAGGAGTTACTCATGGGAAAAATGTATGGATTGAAGGGTACTTAATGAAAATATGTGTGATAGACTATATTAGACTTAGCGTTTGTTCTTGTCACGGAAGAAGTAGCGAGTCGCGATATTAATGATGAGGATAAGCGAGCAGATGACGAGGGCAGCACCCCATCCAGCTTGCTGTTCAGCGGGGAAGGCTGATCCCATGCTGTCGTTGATAAAGACGGGCATATTCGGTGTGGGCATGCTGAAGTACTGATCAGGCCAGCCGTAGGCACAGAGGACGGTGAAGAGCAGAGGGGCTGTCTCACCACTGACGCGTGCCAGTGAGAGTAAGACGCCCGTGGCTAGTCCATTCTTGGCGGCACGCGTGACGATGCAGAGCGTGGTGCGCATGCGAGTCATGCCAAGTGCGAGGGCTGATTCGCGCAGCGTATTAGGCACCATGGCGAGCATGTCTTCTGTCGTGCGCATAATGACGGGGAACATGATGATAGCTAGAGCTACTGAGCCAGCTAGACCGCTAGCTCCCTTCATGGGGATGACGACGATGACGTAGACGAAGAGACCGATGATGATGGAGGGGACGCCCATGAGCACGTTTGCACAGAAGCGTAAGAAGGCCGCAAAGGCGCTCCCCTTCCCAAACTCAGAAATGTAGATGCCCGCCCCCATGGCGAGTGGTACGCTGATGAGGCATGCACCAAGCGTGATATAGATTGTGCCCAAGAGGACATTGGCGATGCCATTTCCTTCTGCGCCATTGGGCATGGTGGTGTTGGTCAGGAAGGAGAAGTCATCAAACATCACGCGCCCATGATCCCATACGCTGTAGAGGATCATACCCATGCCGCCTATGGCGATGATGATGGAGATGATGGAGAAGAGGATGAGGGCGATGTCGCAGCTCTTGCGGAAAAAGAGGGGGCGCGCCTTCAGCTTAGTTGAAATAGATGTCATATGTAATGAGGAGCTAATAGAAGAAAAGTGAGGGGTGGCTGTTACCTATCTTGCTTCACCGCGCTTCGCGCTAGTGAGGTGGAGGTAGTACTGGGAGAATACCTGAATGGAGAAGCTTAGAATGAGCAGCACAAGACCGAGTGCAAAGAGAGCACTGAGCTGGAGACCGTTTGCTTCAGCGAAGTTAGTGGCGAGGGTTGCAGCTATGGTCGTGCCACTGCCGAAGATGCCTTCTGGCTCTTGCATGAAGCTCCCGATGACGAAAACCACAGCCATTGTCTCACCAAGGGCGCGTCCCATCCCGACGAAGATACCACCGAGAATGCCGCGAATCCCGTAGCGCATGATGACATCACGAGTGGCTTCCCAGCGAGTGCAGCCTACGCCATAGGCTGATTCTTTCAGCATCGGTGGAGTCATGCGGAAGACATCGCGCATGATAGCACTCATATAGGGAAGGATCATGAGGGCAAGGATGAGACCTGCTGTGACGAAGCCGAAGCCGTTGTACGCTTCTCCGAAGAGCCAAATGGCAGATTCTCTCACCCACATAGGCATCCAGCCCTGCTCAGGGTCAGCTTGCATCACACCGAGGATGACTTCCCCATCCCATACGAGATCGATCTGTAGGAGACTGGCGAGGAAGGGTTGTACGGTCTCCGACATAAAAGGGACAACAACGAAGAGCCCCCATATGCCGTAAATGACAGAAGGAATGGCAGCGAGCAGATCAACCCCCTGTGAGAGTGGACGAGAGAGCCAATCAGGAGTCTCCGTGATGAATAGAGCTGAGACAAAGGCGAGGGGGATAGCGAGGAGGAGGGCGATGATGGTGCACATCAGCGTGCCTGCGATGTTGGGCCACGCCCCATAGATGTCCTTGGCAGGATCCCATTCGCTAGACCAGAGAAAGCTCAGCCCAAAGGTGCTCCAAGCATCCGATGATTGGACGCTCAGCTGGATGAAAATGCCTAGCACGAGAAGACCTACGATGGAGGCGCAGGACATGCAGACGGCTTTGAAGATTTTATCTGTACTTTGCATAGTATGTTACGATTAAATTCTCAGGAGAGGTAGTAGAGTAAGTGGGAGTTGGTATACAAGTGGAGAGCTCGGTTGCGCCGAGCTCTCCAGAGCTTGTTATGCGAATGCGATTAGATCTTTGGCTCGATCTGCTCGACTACATTCTTGGGAAGGGGGACGTAGTGGAGTTTGTTCGCGGTGTCAGCGCCCTTGTCAAAGCACCACATGAAGTACTTCTTCATAGCAGCGCGCTTTTCAGCTGGTGTATCCTTGCGGATGAGGACGTAGGTCACACCTGTGATAGGCCAGGACTTAGCACCAGGGATGTTGGTGAGTTCCATGACGAAGCCTTCAGCCTTGCTCCAGTCAGCAGACCCCGCTGATGCAGAGAAGCTCTCTGGGCTAGGGGCGAGGAACTTGCCATCAGCGTTCTCAAGCTGAGCGCATGCGATGTTGCCCTCGACCGCGTAGGTGTACTCGGTGTAACCGATAGCGCCCTTGTGCTGAGCGACGATGTTACAAACACCTGGGTTCTTCTGACCGCCGAGACCGACTGGCCATGCGACGCTAGGTCCTTGACCTACCTTTTCCTTCCACTCAGGGGAGATCTTGGTGAGGTAGTTGGTGAAGATGAAGGATGTGCCACTGGAGTCAGAGCGACGCGCTACCGTGATCTTGATCGGTGGTAGGCGCAGACCTGGGTTGATGCTGGTGATGGCCTTGTCATTCCACTTGGTGATCTTGCCGAGGTAGATGTCAGCGAGGACTTGCTTGCTAAGCTTGAGTTCGCCATCCTTGACACCGGGGATGTTCACGATGATGACGACACCACCTGTGAGCATGGGGAACTGAATGAGAGCGGCTTCTTCCTGTTCTTTAGCGGAGAGCGGATTGTCAGAACCTGCGAAGTCTACAGTGCCTTCCTTGATCTGGCGGATGCCAGCTCCAGAGCCTTGGCTTTGGTAGGTAACCTTGCTGCCAGTTTCTGCAGAGTAGTCGTATGTCCACTTCTGATAGACTGGGTTAGGGAAGGATGCACCTGCACCTGTGATGTTGACTTCGGCTTGAGCGGTGGCGGCTACTGCGGCCAGTGCTACGAGCATTTTCTTGAACATAATGTTATGTTGTTATTGGTTGTTGTGTATATAATCCTTGTGCGGGATTAGAAATTCACGCGGACAGCGGTGCTGAATGTCCAGCCTGTGTATGCCTTCTCTCCTGCGCTGTCTGTGCCGTGGGAGTTGATGTACTCAGCTCCAAGCATCAGACGCATGTGGTCTGTGTTCTTCGGATCAACGTAGTAGTTCATACCGAAGTAGAATCCCTGAATGAGGTCTGCGTACGTTTCGTAAGTGGAGTTGTAATCGTAGTAACGCTTGTAGGTCTTTGCAGCATTTGAGCCGGCAGAGAGCTGATAGCGGAATACTGCTTCAAAGTGTGGGCTGATACGGTAGGTAGGAAGAACGACGAGACCGAAGACGTTTTCTGCACCTTCGTCAGCGCCGATGACGTTGAAGCCAGCGATCGCATCAGTGAGGAGGGTGATCTTGTCAAACTTGCCCTGCCAGCTAAGAGTGATTACGTCCTTTGCTCCTGGACCATTGTAGTCGACATCAGTACCAGTGGCAACATCATTGCTAGCATCTAGTTCAGCGAAGCTGTGCATGTAGCCAAGTGTGAGGCGACCTGATTCTCCTGTAGCCATGCTGAGCTTGGCTCCGATCATGTAGGAGGAGTCGTCGTTGAGGTCTGGGTTTGCCCAGTGGTTATCTCGAGCACTGTTAGCCCATGCGCCGAGCTGCCAGCCGAACTTGGCCTTCTTGTCGCTGTTCTTGATGGAGATACCATAGAGCTTGTCAGCGGAGAGTTGGTTCGTGATGAAGGAACGTTCGATGGTGTTGATCTTTGAGCTGGATGTGGAGTATTCAGCTGTGTAGGCTGCCTTGAACTTACCTACTTCGATGGTGACTGGCTCAAATGTGCCCGAGATAGAGAGGGAGTCGATCTGTCCTGTGGTTTGTCCAGCGTTCCAGTCTTGGTTCTTGTATTCAGAAGCCTTCTGCACGCCTCCGATGTTCCAAATAGCTTCTACCTTGAAGTGGTTGAACACCTTTGCCTTCGCACCGAGACGGAAGCGGCGCCATTCGCTGTTGTAGCTTTCTGGGCGACCATCAGCGCCACCAACGAGGCGATCATCACCACCAGATGGGTCAAGCCAGTTCATCTGCCACTGGGCACGGAATGCTACATCGAATTCTTGGATGTAGGGGTTTTCCATGTTATCGCGCTTTGCGTCGAACCACTCGAATCGTTCGGGAAGCCATTTGGTAAAGTTGAAAGCGGCTTCTTCTTCCTGACCTACGCTGAGAGCTGTTGTTCCCAGAGCGAGGGCGAGTGTCATAAGTGTCTTGCTGTTCATATGCGTTGTAGTATATGTGTAGTGTCTTTGTTTTTTCAAAGCAGGGCTTCGATGCACTCAGTTAACTATATTTTCTTTTTTTTGACAAGAATCCTACGGTGAATGAATTGCCACTTGTGGGTGAAGCAATGTGGCGAAAACGACATAAAGCGCATAATTCATTCATTTAGAATGGTAAAACTAATTATCGTTAGATAAGAAAAGGCGGTTTTCCTAATAAGAAAAACCGCCAGAAAAGAAAAATAAAACTGATTTTACAGAGGATCAAAAGCCCAGTGAGAGAGCTCTGATATCTCACCTCTCCTATAAGCTAAGTAAGAATCGGCATAGTTCAAGGATACCTCAATAACGTGGTGCATATCGAAGTAACGATAGCATCCTAAGCGACCTATAAATGATGTGTTCTGCTCTTGGTTACCTAGCTCGACATATTGTTGTAGTCGCTGGAGGTCGTTGGGTGTACGCTTCGGGTAGAAGCGGTCATCTTCGCGCGTGGCTTCGCGACTATATTCGTAGAGGATGACGCTCTTCTCGTGCGTTTCCCAGGGTGAGAAATACTTGTGCTCATGCGCACGGGTGAAGGGCTGTGACATATCTGTGTAGTTCAGGCAGCCGCAACCCTGTATGTCTCCCTCCCCACGCTCGTAGCGGAAGTCAACCGTGCGATAGCCCAGCTCACCTTCGCAGTAGTCGAAAAACTCATCAAGAGGGCCAGAGAAGAAGATGTGCTCGAACTCTGCCTTCATTTCAGGGGAGTATGAGGTACCTAGCTGTACCTCAATGAGCTCGTGGTCGAGCATGTTGGTAATCCACTGCGTATAGCCACTCATGGGGAAGCCCTGATACTTGTCAAAGTAGTAATTATCATCATAGTTGAAGCGCACTGGAATGCGCTTGATGATATCGGCGCTAAGCTCACGTGGGTGGAGTCCCCATTGCTTGATTGTATAATCGCGGAAGAAGGTCTCGTATATCTCGCATCCAACGAAACGCAGAAGCTGCTCTTCCGCATTTTGAGGGGAGGTGATGCTCTTATCCTGCTTAGACTCGATGAAGTTTTTTGCCTCGCTGGGGCTGAGAGTTTGAGAGAAAAGCTGGTTAATCGTGTGGAGATTAATAGGCATGGAGAAGACTCCCTTGCTGTTTTTTGCCTTGATGCGGTTTACACAAGAATACCACTGGTCGAAGCGATGGACAAACTCCCAGACACGCTCATTACTCGTGTGGAAAATGTGTGGACCAAAGCGATGGACATCGACCCCAGTCTCTTCATCACGGGAGCTATAGCACATGCCCGCGATGTGCTCGCGCTTATCGATGACCTGTGAGGCGATACCAGCATCCGCTAAGCTGCGTGCTATAGTACTACCCGCAAGCCCAGCTCCAATGATGAGTACGCGTTTCATAAGAAAACGGTATTCTAGCAAGAGAAGATGATGCTTGTCAAGTAACTATTACCCCTACGCTGTGGTAATAAAAAGCTAATAAAATAAAAAAAACATGAAGAAACGCTGCAATATGTCGCTTTTTCTTGACAGACGGGCTCATAGTTGATAGTCTCCTATCGTATCACCTTATTACGTAGATCCATGAAACGTTTCCTCCTCACTCCTGTATGTGCCCTTCTTACTCTGGTTAGCTTCACGTCTTGCCAAAAGGAGGACATGAATGCCACTGATCTTGCACGCGAGCTTACAACTGAGCTTCAAAAGGTAACAGACTATACCTCCGCTCAAGCTGCTGCTCCTCGTGTCGCCGCTATCAACAAGCGCTACCAAGATGCCTCTGTGCGCCTTTTTGCGCTGAACGAAACCTCCCTGCGCAAGGCTGCCGAGAGCAGTGATCAGTACGTCGATAGCGTGCTTCTTCTCGTCCAAGAAATCGGGCGTATCCGCGGTAGTAAGCCCGTCACTGACTATGCAGGCGAGATCGATGGCGATGAGATTCTCATGTCCATCGGTCAGAATCAAGCTTCTGAGCCATTCTCTCTCAGTGATGAAGATAGCCGCATCGCAGGTACCACCTACATGCAGAACGACGCAAATAAAGCGCACGAAACCCCAGGTGAAATCGAGCAATACTACGGCTCTAACGAACTCCGTGAAGCTATCGAGTACATCGCCGCGCCTGACAAGTACAGCATCACCACCATAGACTCAGAAGAACCAGCACCCATTCCAGCTGCTGGCTCTGGAGATGACATGGAAGATGACATGGCTGAAGAAACAGAAGACGAAGAAGAAGCTCCAGCTGACGAAGAAGTCACCGAGGAGATCTAAGAGAGCGTCTTTTTTACATTCATTTTTTGCAAAGGGTGGAACTCCTCACAGTTTCACCCTTTGCTGTATCTACCCATCCCCCCCACACATAATCCATGCCACGACTCCTCTTCACATGCAGCTATCTGGGTAATGCCTTTCGAGGCTGGCAGAGTCAGGTCTGTGGGCAAGGGGCTCAGGACTATATGGAGCGTGCCTTCACGCGAATTCTCGGTGCGGAGGCAGGAATAGGTGTGACGAAGCGCGTGTCCGCCTCAGGGCGTACTGATGCTGGGGTGCATGCTCTGAAGCAATACTTCCACCTCGACGTGCCTGAGAGCTCACAGCTGAGCCTTGAAGCATGGCGCAGTGCGCTCAATGCCTATCTGCCCAGTAGTCTGCGCGTGCATACTGTGCAGCATGTAGCAGAGGACTTTCACGCTCGTTTCAGTGCTGAGTCTAAGACTTATGAATATCTTCTAGAGACAGGTCCCGTACTCTCTCCCTTCGATGCGGAGCGCGTGTGGCATGTGCAGAGTAGGCATCTAGACGTAGATAGGCTTGCAGAGGCTATTGATTGCTATGTTGGGGAGCATGACTTTCGCTTACTTTGTGCGAAGCGCGGGAATGAGCCTGATCCTGCACCAGATGATTATTATCGTCGCCATATTTACAAGAGCTCTCTGGAGATGGATGGTACGCGGCTGAAGATTAGCTTCACGGGGAATGGCTTTCTCTATCGCATGGTGCGCCTCATGGTGGGGATGGCTCATGCTGTCGCTCGCGGTCGCTTTACGCCAGAGCATCTAGCAGGTATGCTAGATACACCACTCCTTTTTGAGAAAGCACGCGATTGCGCCCCTTCAAGCGGTCTTTATCTCGCAGAGGTAGACTATGGCAGGGCTCTAGCGGAGTAGATCACCGAAGTCTGCCTGCTGCACGCTATCGTCAGCTGGTGGAGGGGTGATTGTAAGCGTCTCTTCTATGGGTGGCTGAGTGCTTTCTGGGTCTGCTAGCACGGGAGTAGGCTCACTCTGCGTGGTGGGTGTATCTATCTGAGCTGCTTCTTCATCGCTTCTATCGCGCGGTGTCATGACGCGTGAGACACGCTCAATGGGATTCTTTGTGACGATGTTTCCGAGGACGGCGCGTCCCTTGACCCGCAGTTTTCCGAAGTCGAATATGAGCGGTTTGCGCAGGGCTCGTAGCTGATTTTTCAGATAGACGTTCACCATGATGGCTGCACTGTCCTCTTCTGCGGTATGCACCGAGAAGTGGAAGATGCGGCTACCTGCTGTGCCCTGAGTGAGGATGTATTCCTTGTCTCGCGTGAAGCCACCTAGACGGAACCTCTTAGCATAGCTGATGCCTTCCTTGCCATCGCGATAGATAAGATTAAACACAGGATCATCGGTACTGCGCAGAACGCCAATGTAGAGAAGCTTCTTGCCAACATGGAGCTTCTCTTGGATGCGGCGGACCATGAGTACACCCTGGTGGTCAATGGTGACGATATCGCTCATCGTGGAGCACTTGTCGATGGGGTTAGCCTTCTTGATACCATAGCCAGCGAAGCCTTCATCATCCATGTAGAGCGTCTCATTCTCAACAGCTGCCTGCGCACGCGTGACGGTGCCAAACTCGCTGAGCTCTGTGCGACGTGGCCACTGTGCTCCATAGCGTTTCTTGAGCGATTCAAACCAACGTATGGTGTAGCGCACGAGTGAGGTGAGATTCTTTTTGGTCTTTTCGATGCTCTCTTCGAGCTTTGCAAGATGCTTGAGAGCATCGTGTACTTCGTACTTCGCTATCTTGCGAATGCGGATCTCTGTCAGTCGTATGATATCTTCACGTGTGACTGGGCGGATGAGATCAACGACAAAGGGAGCGAGGCGTTCTGCGATCTCTGCAATGGAGTCCTCCCAGCTATCGCTCTCCTCAAGTACTTGGTAAATGCGGTTTTCTATGAAAATTTTCTCAAGGCTAGCTTGCATCCACGACTCTTCTAGTTCAGTGAGCTGAACTTCGAGTTCGCGTCGGAGAGTCTCTTTTGTCGCTTCGACATTCATCTTGAGAATCTCGCTGACTCCGATGAAGAGAGGTTTATTATTGACGATGACCACCGACTTAGGTGAGATGCCTACTTGACACTTCGTGAAGGCATAGAGTGCTTGTACGAGTTTCTCCTTCTCTGTGTCAGCGGAGTAGTGTACGAGGATGTCCACCTGAGCTGCGGTGTTGTCATCAATGCGCATGATCTTGATCTTGCCTCGCTCAGCGGCAGTTTCTATGCTCTGGATGACTGACTCTGTCGTAGTCCCGTGAGGAATCTCGGTGATGCGAATGCAACGCTTCATCGATGTGTCGAAGCGTGCACGACAACGAAGGCGACTTGCTCCAGTGCCGTCTTGGTAGTTACTCACATCGAGAATCCCTCCTGTGAGGAAATCAGGGTAGAGGGTAAACTGCTCTCCGCGCAAGTAGGCGATAGCCGCGTTGAGAAGCTCATTAAAATTGTGCGGGAGAATCTCGCAGCTCATCCCTACTGCGATACCGAGTGCTCCTTGGGCAAGCAGGAGAGGGAACTTCGCAGGTAGAGAAACAGGCTCTTTGTTGCGTCCATCATAGCTCATCTTCCAGTCCGTCACCTTGGGACTGAAGAGTACCTCTTTAGCAAAAGGTGAGAGACGCGCTTCGATATATCGGGATGCTGCCGCAGAGTCGCCAGTGAGGATATTGCCCCAGTTCCCCTGTGTGTCGATGAGTAGATCCTTCTGCCCCATCGTCACCAGTGCGCTGCCGATGGAAGAGTCTCCATGAGGGTGGTACTTCATCGTGTCTCCTACGATATTGGCAACCTTGTTGTAACGCCCATCATCCATGCGCTCCATGGAGTGAAGGATGCGACGCTGTACAGGCTTGAGCCCATCAAGTACGTGGGGCACCGCGCGTTCCAAAATCACATAAGATGCGTACTCGAGGAAGTAATCCCCGTACATCTGCTGGATGAGGCTGGGGGAGCCGTAGGCGGATGATGGATGCTGGTCGGTGCTCATAGATGTGTGGGAAGATTATAGCAGAGCAGAGACGTGTTCTCAAGACTTTATCGCTGCCTAGATGCGTGCTATTTGTATTGATATGATAACTTTGTGATAAGTAAGGTAGAGATAGGGGAGAGCTTGGGTGTTTTTTTTGGGGTTGCTAATAGTGAAATATCTCGTTATAATACGTCTCACAGCCTTTTACAGTAGGCTAATTATTTCCCATACTATTATGAATAATCTCAAGCGATTCGTACTCGTTGGTGCCCCTGCTTCTGGTAAGGGCACACAGTCCACCTTTCTCTCAGAAACATATAAGCTCAAGCCCCTGAGTACTGGTGCTTTACTCCGCTCCGAAATTGCCGCTGCTTCTGAGCTCGGTTTAGAAGCAAAGAAGTACATGGATGCCGCCATGTTCGTTCCTGATGAAGTGGTCAACGGTATGGTCGCAAAGTGGCTTGGAGAGAATAAGGAAGATGGTTGTCTCCTCGATGGCTACCCACGTACGGTAGCACAAGCAGAGACGCTGGATGCTAATCTCACTCAGCTCGATATGGCAGTAGACATCGTGGTCTATCTGAATGTCTCGCTCGAACTCATTCAGGCTCGCATGATGAAGCGCAAGGTCTGTCCAGTATGTGCTGAAACAACTCGCGATGGTGAGGAAAACTGCCCGAAGTGCAATGCGGAGATGATCATCCGCTCTGATGATAACCCAGAAGCTTTCGCAAAGCGCTGGCAGGATTATGAAAATCTCACCGTCCCTGTTATCGAGCATTACAAGAAGCAGGGTAAGGTCATTCAGGTTGATGTCTTTGAAGAGGGCGAACCAGAAGATGTTTCGGCACGCATTGCTGCGGCTATTCGCACCTATGCGGAGAAATAAGAAGAGCCACTAGCCTTTTAATCACCTTTTTTAACCACTCCCTTGGGGAGTGGTTTTTGGTATATGAGTACCCTCCCCATCGAAGCCCAGCGAGATCGCATCACCAAGCTCGCTTCGAATGCTGGATTCTGCATCTTACTGAGTGCCCCCACAGGCTCGGGAAAGTCCACGCGCGTCGCACACTACCTGCATGAAGCAGGCTGTACGCGTCGGGGCAAAGTGCTTGTCGTGCAACCGCGTCGTCTAGCGGCACGTATGCTTGCTGGCTATGTAGCCCAGCAGTGGCCCTGCCGGCTGGGGGAAGAGGTTGGTTATGCTGTCAGACATGATAGCAACTATAGAGACTGGACATCCATTCTCTTTGTGACCGATGGTATCTTAGAGCGATGCATGGGGCAAGATGCTGAGCTAGAGGGGATATCTGCGATCATATTTGATGAGGTTCATGAGCGTCGCCTCTCTGGTGATCTCTGCCTCGCTCGAGCCCTAGAGCTCCAGCAGGGGGGACGACCAGATCTCGGCATCGTTGTCATGTCTGCGAGCCTAGAGCTTGATAAACTGCAAGACTATCTCCCGCAGGCGAGCCTCGTCGAGGCACAGGGAAGACTCTACCCTGTCGATATCAGCTATCGCAGACCCCTTCCACGCCGTGATGCGCGAGGCTCTGTCAGTCTCCCTCCTATCTGGGAGCAGCTCGCTGACGTTATCAGTGATTGCATCGCTGAGGGCGAGAAGGGGGATATCCTCGTCTTTCTTGCTGGTAGCTATGAGATCAGGCGTAGTCAGGAGCAGTTGGCTCAGCTCAGTGCCTTGCGTGGTTGGGACATCTTTCCCCTCTATGGGCAGCTCAATGCTGAGCAGCAGAATCAGGCCGTGCAGTGTGGGAGTCGTCCACGCGTCATCCTCAGTACCAATATAGCAGAGACATCCCTCACCATCGAGGGCGTGCGACTCGTTATTGATAGTGGACTCGTGCGTGAATCTCGATGGGAAGCCGCGCGCGGGCTATCCAGTCTTCATCTCGTTGCTATCTCACAAGCGCAGTCCGAACAACGAGCTGGGCGCGCAGGTCGTGTCCAAGCTGGGCGTTGCATCAGGCTTTGGGGAGAGAATGAGCAGCACAAACGTCCTGCCTTTCCCGCGCCTGAAGTTCACCGTGCTGACCTGAGCGCAGCCTTCCTCAGCCTCCTCTCGTGGGGCTGTAAGGGGATAGAGGGGGAGGGGAGTATCTCCGCCTTTCCATGGCCAGAAGCCCCTGAAGCAGCCGCTGCTGCTCAGGCATGGCATAGTCTTCAGCAATTGGGGGCTATCGGTGCTGATGGTGGACTTTCTCCACGGGGAGAGCAAATGCGCCATTACCCCTTACCTCCTCTTCTCTCTCGCCTCATCATCGCGGGGGGAGAAGCTGGATGTCATGCAGAAATGACCGCCATAGCTGCTCTCATGGGAGCAGAGCGCATCGCGCGAGCTGATGGACTAAGTGAGCGCCTCAGAAATCCGCGAGATTACACGGACTTCCAAGCTGAATGGCGTGCTCTTCAAACCGCGCGTGATCTGCGCTATGATAGCCGCGCCTGCACCGCACTCGGCATCTCCGTGCGTGCTGCAAGAGAGATACAATTAAGCTATAGGCAGCTTATGCGTGAGAACATAGAGCCTGACTTCTGCATGCACCAGCGAGCTATAGTAGATGCTCTGCTCGCCTCCATGCCTGAGCATCTATGTGTTCTCAATAGTAGAGCGACACAGACCGCACGCCTCATCGGAAAAAAAGCCGGAAAGATAGATAGCAATAGCATCGCTCGCCATGCTGAGAATCCACTCTTTCTAGCGGCTGAGATCCTCGAGCTGGGCGCGCGCAGTGTGGAAATTCGCCTCTCGCGTTGCACCCTCATCAGTGAGGATCAGCTCCATCTGACTACCCATGATGAAGCGCAGTATGATAGCAAGCGTAAGAAGGTGATTAACAGCCGTCAGCTGCGCTACCGTGATCAGCTCATGATTAGTGAGAGAGAAGATGGCATCCCCGAGGCATCACAAGCCGCAGCCATTCTCGCTCAAGAAATATTGAAAAGTAAAACGCCCCTCAAGATCTGGGATGGTCACGTCATTCAGTGGGTGAATCGCCTCCATTGCCTGCGCATCGCCATGCCGGAGCTCGAACTACCTAGCTTCGATGAAGAAGATAAGCAGGTCGCGCTGAGCATGCTCTGTGAGGGAGCAAGTAGTCTCAAGGAGCTGGAGAGTCGCTCACTGCTCCCCATTCTCAAAGAATGGCTCTCTCCATGGCAGCACGAATGCCTCGATCGATACGCACCACGCTCGATGAAGCTGAGTAATAGTAGGGAAGTGAAGCTTCTTTATAAGGAAGACGGCACACCTACTTTTGGGCTGAAGTGTCAGCTGCTTTTCGGGGTGCTTGAGACACCTCGCATCGCTGATGGTCGCGTCGCATGCCTCGTCGAGATACTCGCGCCTAATATGCGACCTTACCAAGTCACCAGTGATCTAGCCTCTTTCTGGAAGACTGGTTATGCGCAGATGCGCAAAGATCTCGCAGGTCGCTACCCGCGCCATGACTGGAGTGACCCGCCCAGCCACTGAGCGGATCATCATGGGGGGTATGGATAGTGGCTTATGGAAGTAGAGCTTCCCACTCAGCCTCGCGGAATCCAGGAAAGACACCCTTCTGAGTCACGAGGATGGGACGTTTCACGAGCATGCCATCTGTGGCGAGTAGGGTGAGCTGCTCTTCTTCGCTCATATCGCCTAGCTTCTTGGAGAGCTCCATTTCGCGGTACTTGATTCCGCTCGTGTTGAAGAATCGGCGGAGAGGCAGTCCGCTGGCTTGCCACCATGTGCGTAGCTCCTCGAGGCTAGGCTTCTGCTCGACGATGGCTCTATCGGTGAAGGAGAGCTGGCGCGAGTTCATCCAGTTGATAGCTTTCTTGCAAGTGCTGCACTTGGCGTATTGTAAAACAAGTATTTCAGGCATGCCAGATTCTAAAATAGAATAAGTCCAAAATGCAAGATCTTTTTTGATCCAAGCAGTATTTGCGCTGATAAAAAGGGCTAAAATCGGTAAATTATCGGTAAATTTACGAAAAATTTACCGATAATCTTGACTTTTGCCCGCCATCCACTAAACTAAAGTGAGAATGGCAAGAAACAATAGACCGCCTGCCCTCCCCAGCATGAAGGGGGAAGAGATCTTGCGCTTCATCGCTGCGGCTCATGGAGAAAGCCAGCGCGTGGATCGTTATCTGCCATGGCGTATGCTACGTTATCGTACACCCCCAGCGGAGCTGAGTCATCAAGAATGGTGGTGGGGGATCAAGCTGCAGCGTGTGCTAGCGCGTATCGCTATAAGCCTACAAGACACACAAGGGGGCAACTTCACCTACGCACTAAATCCCTGTATGAGTCGCCTACTGCACTTGATCGACATGCAATGTGGAGGGGCAGCACGTGCGACGCGGCGTGATGTGTCGAAGTTAAGCTACTTGCTCCACTCATTAGAAGAAGAGTCCATCATGTCGAGTATCGTCGAGGGGGCGGTGACAACACGCGCGGAGGCGAAGCTGATGATACGCCAGAATAGACGACCTCTGAATAAGGGGGAGCGCATGGTTTATAATAACTACAAGGCGATGCAGTTCATTCAAGAGCAACGAGACTCTGACTTCTCCCCAGAGCTTATCTGTGAGCTACACCGCATCGTAACCCAAGGGACACTCGAGACCTCTTCTCACGAGGGGGCTTTGCGTAGACAAGAGGACGAGGTTCGGGTCGAGCATTCTGTGACGCAAGAGATCGTTCATTTGCCCCCACCTGCTGAGCAGCTGCTAGAGCGCATGAAGTCACTCTGCGACTTTGCTAACAAGAAGCTTGTTGAGACGCAGGAGGGATTCACCCATCCCTTGATCCGCGCTTGCATCTTGCACTTTTGGCTGGCATACGACCATCCTTTCGTTGATGGAAATGGGCGCACAGCGCGCGCATTATTCTACTGGGCGATGCTGAGGGCAGGGTATGGGAACTTTGAGTACATATCAATATCACGCGAGATACTCAATACAGCAAGTGATTATTATGATGCGTTCACCGACGCGGAGCAGGATGATGGTGATTTAAACTACTTTATCATCCAGCAACTACAGGTCATTCATCGTGCAGTGGAGAGTCTACATAGCTATATTGAGGGTAAGAAGAAAGACCTCGATCGCTTGCATATCAAGCTGCGCGATGTCGCATGGATGAATCAACGACAGCAAGCAGTGATACTGGAGCTACTGCGTGACGCTTCCATGGAGTACACGGCAGTGGGTTTGGCGGATATGTTTCAAGTAACGAAGCAGACTGCGAGAAGTGATCTCAACGCCCTTGTCGAGCGAGGCTTAGTAGTGATGCGTGCGAGGGGCAAAGTGCACCTCTACGGTGCAGTGGCTGGGCTAGAGGAACAGCTCAAGGGGATGTGATATATATCTTCGTAATGCCTTGGATAAGGTAAAAATCGGTAAATTATCGGCAAATTTCTCATAAATTTACCGATAAGTACTATTTGTTATTTATGTTAGTATTTTGCTTTCATTAACAATATAAGACTCTATGGAGCATATCTACGCGTGTTCTTATTCATTCATGAAGTGAGCTCGGCTAATCTTTCGTAAAAAACTTGTTGATTTTTTCCTCCTCATCATATAAAATTCAGCCCACGTATGGCTCGACAAGCACTAGGAAAAGGATTAAAGGCTCTGATTATGAAGAAGGGTGATGATGCATCATCACTCGTTTCTGGTGATGCGCCTCACGCTGATCAGGTGCTCACAGTCGCCATAGAAGAGCTAACGACATGCCCATTTCAGCCTCGTCGTCACTTTGACGCAGAGCAGATTGCCGAGTTGGCGGCATCCATTCAGGAGCGTGGTCTCTTGCAGCCACTAGTTGTCCGTCTCGTTGAGGGACAATATGAACTGATTGCTGGTGAACGTCGTCTCCGTGCAGCGCGTAGCATCGGGATGAAGGAGATTCGCATCATTGTACATGAGGCGACGGATCTCGAAGTAGCAGAACTGACCCTCATCGAGAACCTCCAGCGTGAAGACTTGCGTCCCTTGGAAGAAGCCGAGCAGTACAAGATGCTGCAAAAACGCTTCGGTCTCAAACAGGGAGATATAGCTCGCCACGTAGGTAAGGCTCGCACCGTCGTGGCGAATATGATACGCCTTCTTGATCTTCAAGAAGAGGTGCGCTATATGCTCAATCATAAGGAAATTTCTATAGGACACGCAAAGGTGCTCCTTCAGCTGAAGGATGCTGAGATGCAGGTGAAAGCCGCGCAGCGCGTTGTTGAGAGGAAGCTTACCGTACGCCAGACCGAACAGTTGGTGCGCGAATTGCTAGAGCCTGGTACCCGTGTTGTGCGCGAACCCGCCCGCCTCCCTGAGTCTTATGAAGTGATATGCCAGAAGCTTAGTGCTGATCTTGGTACCAAGGTGCAGATCAGCATGAAGGGTGAGAATAAGGGGACGATAGAGATCCCTTACCTGAGTAAATCAGACTTCACGCGCATTATCCAGATCTTTGGAATTAATGATAGTGTATGAGGTCTCGAACTTTCACGCTCGTTGCTCTTGCTACACTATCATGTCTCGTGCTCAGCGCTTGTGATGAGCGAGATACTCGTACGATCACTGATTCTGCTTCCCCTTCCATTCGCAAAGAATTGCTTCTGAGCAATGCACCAGAAGCATCTGGAGAGAATGCCTACATCCACACAAAGGCCTTTTGCGAGATGGGCTTACGCGTGACAGGGACACCAGCTTATGAAGCGCAGCTTCAGTACATTGAGAAGCATCTCAAGCAGCTAGGTTGGGTGACACAACGTCGTACATTCACAGGTGCAGGTAAGCCTATGGTGAACCTTTATGCCACTTATGGTGATGAAGTCACAAAGCTGCGCCCAATCCTGCTGAGCTGTCATATTGATGCGAAGATAGGAGTGTCAGATACCTTTCAGGCAGCGAACGATGGCGCATCAGGTGCAGCAGCACTCATTGAGATTGCGCGCCTTCTCGCGCTGAAGCCCGATCAAGCCTCAGGGGTGGAGATCGTATTTTTCGACGGTGAGGAATCCTTCGCGTGGAACATGACACAGGAGGATGGTCTCTATGGCTCTACTTGGGATGCAAACAGACGTGCACAAGAGAAGATGCTACCCCACTACCAGATTAACCTTGATATGGTAGGTGGTCATCGCATCCCCATCGCTGTACCTCTACATGATACCTCACTGGATCTCTATGCGGAGTACTCAGAAGCGATTCAGACGCTGAAGCTCTCTCCAGCTCAATGGACTGTGGCAGCAACTTCTATTATGGATGACCATACACCCTTCTTACGACATGGGGTGAAGTCGCTTAACCTCATAGGAGATTTCATCGGCTCTGACTGGTGGCATACGGAGAAGGATAATATGAGCCTCATCTCGAAGACGAAGCTCGAAGAGAGCTGCCGCATGGTGATGCAGCTCATTGAGCAGTTGCAGGGTAAAAAATAGACCATGCAGCGTGATCTGCGTGGTCTATCTGATGTGTTCATCGAGCGTTTTATTTGACTCGCAACTTGTCAGGGTATGGGAGAGGAGTGCGCTTCCCACGAGCATTCGGCTTCTCACTCTTCAAGCTAGGCATCTGGGCGTCATAGTGGCGCATTAGTTTACCCATGATGCTGGCGAGTTCTTTCACCTTTTTCGGGTCTTTCTGAGCGAGGTTATTCTTTTCGCTGATGTCATCAGCTAGGTTGTAGAGCTCGAGCTCATTAGAGCCGTGGCGATAGAAGAGCTTCCAGTCGCCGAGTATCATCGTAGACATGAGGGGGTAGTTATGCCCGTAGCCCCAGCAGTTCGGGAGATGCAGCAGGAGGGGCTTATCCTCCATCTCTTCTCCGCGCAATAGGGGAGCAAAGCTGCGCCCGTCGACAGTTTTCGGAAGTTTCGTCTTCTTACCACCACTCGCAAGCTCGATGATGGTGGGGAAGAAGTCTTCAATGATGACTGGCGTGTCAGTACGAGACTCCCCCTGCGTGACACCAGGCCAGCTCACGAGCATAGGCACGCGTATGCCACCTTCGTAGCCTGATCCTTTGCCCGCGCGTAAGGGGTAGTTAGCATTCCCTATGCGCCCATGCCCTTCGAGTCCTCCATTATCACCGATGAAGAGGATGATGGTGGACTGGTCTGCCTTGTTCTCCTTGAGCCATGCCATGAGATCACCGAGGCTCTTGTCCATGCCCTCGATGAGAGTGCAGTAGTTGCGCTCCTGTCGACTCCATCCCTTACCATCTACGGGGTGTTTTTTGAGACTGGGATCAGGGTACTTGCCCATGAGATCCTTGTCATCTGCGCGCGCATCGAGAGGGGCATGGATGGCGTAGTGACTCATGTAGAGGTAGAAGGGCTTATTCTTCTCCTTAGGGTTTTCATCCAGTTTATCTAGGAGTCGTATTGTCTTCGTTGTGAGTGCTTCTGTGAGGAATACATCCTCTTCGTAGAACTCGTTTTCATCCATCCCTTTCACGCAGAAGTCGTTATTCGGAGCACTATACCGCTTGCTACCACGGAAGTCTGCTGGTCCTCCAATCTCACTGCCCGCGATGTTGTAATCAAAGCCAAGCATGGTGGGGTTCGCGCCTGGTGTGTCGCGTGAACCCCAGTGACCTTTACCACAGTGTATGGTCGTGTAGCCGAGATCGCGTAGGAACTCAGGAAGAGGGCGCGCGGCTACATAGGGACGCTTGATCTCATACTTCACCTTTTCTTCGCTGATGGGACGGCGCGCCGTTCCCTTGGGGCGTGTGCCCGCTGGTTGAAGACCATTCACGTTCCAGTCAGGGGAGGCGAAGGTGTTGTTAGGTGAGTCGTTGAGTTTATCTTGGAGAAGTGTCCAGTTTGTCACGCGATGACGCGCGGCATTTTGTCCTGTCATAAGACTCGTACGTGTTGGTGAGCTGACAGGAGAGGCGTAGGCGCGAGTGAAGAGCATACCTTGCTTCGCGAGCTCTTCCATATGAGGGGTGCGATATCGCTCGTTGAAGTAGGTGCGCTGGGCTTCGCCTTTTTTATTATACCAGAAGGGCACACTCGTATCCTGCCAGCCCATATCATCAACGATGAAGAAGATGATATTTGGCTTCGCTGGATCTGTCGAAAGGGCTAGCGCTGAGCTGCTCAGAGCGAGCGTAGCTCCGATGCTGCTGAGGGTGAATCGTGCGTCCATATGGTAAGTAGTGTGTGTCTTGATCGCAGGATAGGCGGTGCTTACTTACTCTCTAGGCTCTTCATGCGAGCTTGGATCTCCTTTTTGTTCTTACGATAGTCGATGGTGGAGTATTTCCAGTTCTTTACGAGTGAGCCATGCCCACGGTAGATGAGCTTTCCTTTCTTGTCGAGGACATAGGCGTGGGGGATGCCAGAGCTGCCCTTGATTTCTGTTAGGATGCTGGCATCCATCGTAGCAGGGAACTTCGCCTGATGCTGGTCGAGGAACTTTTGCGTAGCTTCCTGATCCTTGTCAGCACCCCAGAGGATGAGTTCGACCTTCTTACTAGCCTTGATCTCGTCATAGATCTTTGCAATCTCAGGCATCTCAGCTTGGCAGGGTCCACACCAGCTAGCGGAGCGCAGGAAGATGAAGTACTGAGCGTTTTCATTCGGCTCTGCATTGAATAGCTCGATTTGCCCGAGAGCTTCCTTCACGCTGCGTACTTTCTTGGTCTTTTTCTCCTTTTCTTCAGCCTTCTTGAGGTGCGGGTTAGCACCGAGTCTATCCCCATCGCCTCCAGTAAACTGAGCGTGGCTGAGAGGAGAGAGTGCGGTACTGATGATAGCTATCGTTGTAAAAAGTGTTTTCATGCTTGTTTCTTAAAAATATGGATATCTCAACTACTATAGCAGAATACGCCGTGAAGTCAACCATGCAGGAATTTGCAAAAAATGCCATATCCGACGCAAATTAAATTTGAAAGCAGTGCTGAGTACTGCCTTGCATCTTCAGATGAGGTAACTATTGGCTTTTCTGGATAGGAGCTTGTATCTTATTTTTTCTCTGTTTTAGAAGTCCAGCTTATAGCCGAGACTTGCCCTGTAATCCTGCTGCCTCTCTCTCATCTCTACCGAGGCATCGAGGAAGAGCGCGGAGCTATCACTCACGGGCATGCTTGCACCTATGCCGAGCTCGACTCCGAAGGAGCCTGCCTCTGTGCCTTCGATGCGTGCGCTGCTGCCACTGACGCTGGCGATGCTGACATCTGCCTGCTGCGTGCGATCTCCTGCATCCGCCTTGAAGAGGGCGCGTGCACCTACTTGTAGACCAAAGTCGAGCTTACTTGCCACGCGTGCTCCGATGCCAAAGGTGGCGATGGTGTTATCCTGCGCGTCCACGCGCAGTGCCGCGTCACTGCCTGTCTCGGTGTAGCCATCAAGATAGCTGTGGATAAGGGCAGCATTGAAGATGGGGGTCAGCGTGCTGCTCTCACTGAGCTTGATGTCATAACCCAGCTCATACATGACTCCATAGCTGTAGCCATCGGTCTCTGCTGAGGTGGAGTAGCTGCCATTCGCATGGCTGATATGACGATCGAGGCTCGCATCCATGAGTCCCCAGCTGATGGCTGCTTGGTGTGACCACTTGCCGCTCTGATGCTGGGTAGTGAGGCTGAGGTAGTAGCTGTCGAGCTCTCCGCTTGCACTGTCGACACTGCTGGCGTTGAGATCGCCGTAGAGGGCGGTGAAGGCGAAGCCGAGGCTGCAGTGCTCTGCCACCCCCCAGTCTGCCCCTACGCTGCCGCCCCAGTTGTTGATGTTGTGCCCTGCAGCAGTGCCCGCACCTGAGAGCTCGTTTCGTCCTGCTTCGGCTGATATCCAGAACTGGCTCTCTCCTGCGGGGATGAGGCCAGCTGCGCGGTTGCGCATGCGTGTGAGTTGCCCTTCGATGTTGCTCAGTGCAGCAGAGCCGAGGCTGGTGACTCCTGCCCCTGCGACGGCGGCGAGGAGGCGATCGCTTTCGGCATTGCCGGTTTCGCTATCTTTGAAGATGTCATCGAGGGTGGCGAGAACATTTTGGATGTCGGTGCTGGGTGTCTTGCCCTGCTGGATGAGCTCATCGAGTAGCTCACCACCTGCACCGCCGTTACCCTGGCTGCTGAGTTGTGTGTAGCTATCGGGTGCGGGCTTGGTGTTGGTAATCGCGTAGCTGTTATTATCCAAGCTGAGGTAGAGCCCTAGGTCCTCCAAGCTGCTTCCGTTGATAAGTAAAATAGCTGCCAGCGCGTCTGTGCTGAGTATGTCAGCTCCGCTCTGCCATGTGATGAAGGCCTCAGAGGTCCACTCGGCACTGCGAGGCAGCGCGCTCTCAATATTGATGCTGGCATTGCTGCCGCTTTCGACAAGCAGGCTGCCTGTCATGGTGACGTAGAGGCTCTGCCCCGCTTGTAGGGTGAGTGAATCTCCAGCACCGAGGGTGAGCGCATCACTGAGCTGTACTGTAGATGGGCTAGTGCTGCTGTAGAGGGTGAGCGCACCGCCCAATTTGCCATTGCGCACAATGAGCTGGTCTCCTAGACCCGTGGTAGTGACGTAGGCGTTGAGCTGGATCGCATCGTATGTTGCTCCACGCAGGTCGGCTCGCTCTATTTGGCTGGCAAGGATGCCTGTGTCCGTGAAGTTTGTGCCTTGTAAGTTGAAGCCCTGCATGTCAAGACCATCCAAGTTCACGCCTCTGAAGCCCACGTCTGAGAGATCCTTGTTCTGATAGCTAGCGGTGCTGCGGATTTGATCCGTGCTGATGTCCTCATCATCCGCGCGGGTGCTCGAGAAGTTCGCGCCATTGATGATGGCATCGTCAAAATAAACCCCTTTAAGATAAGAATCTGCAAAATTGGCACCTCTCAAGTCGGCTTCTTTGAAGCTAGCGAGCTTGAGATAGATCGTGCTGAAATTTGCCCCTTGCGCATTCGCATTGTTGAAATTGGCGTGGCGCAGATCTTCGTTCACGACTTGATCGCCTGTAATCGTCTGCCCTGCGTAGTCGAATCCTGCGATGACTGAGCTCAACATGTAGCCCTTCCCATCAGCAGTGTGAGTCAGGGTGTAATCAGTCTCATAGAGGTCAAGTCCATTGAAGTCGATCAAGGCGAGGAAGTCATCAAATGCGATGACTTCATTTGCATCCTCCCAGCTCACGAGGGTGAGCGAGAAGGGCGTGTTGCTCGTAGCGACACGAATACCCTGCATGCTCAGAGCTCCGCTTGTGGTGATTGCAAGTTCGCCGCCACTTGTGGTATCAAAATGAAGAGTCGTTGTGTCAAGCGTATCTTCTAAGCTAACTGCCCCCGCGATGATGATATTATCTGTACCCGTGAGTGTTGTTTTAATCGCACCTCCTGTGAGTGTGAGGATATCGGGCGCGGTGACAACGTAGTCCATATCAATATGATCTGCATTGGTAATCAAACTACCTGTGTAGGTGATTGTGCCACTGTTACCCGCAGGCGTAAGAGATGATATGCTTTGCGTGAGTGTTTCGCCATTAAAGTTGATACGAAGTGTGCCATTGTTGGTGATGGTGTTGGCATTGGCAATATCAAGGCTGTTTGTCAGCCCCGCAAGCGTGAACTCCACTAGAGCCCCAGTCGAGATGTTGAGCACACTATTGCTCAGCATACCATAACTCGCTGGCGCATCACCCTCTCCCGCAAAGCTACCCAAGATGAGCTCACCCGCATGAACATTGATAGTTTGGTACTCCACCTTGTTGTTGAAGTGCACGGTAGAGAAAACGGAGGCACTGGGGTCAATGAGGGTGTCTGTACCCTCCATCACCTGATTGATGTGGAGGATTTGATTTTTTATGGCATCAGGGTTGTCACTCCTGCCAGAGATGGCGTCATTCAGCTCGATACTGTAGCCCTCATAAGCGTTAAAGTGGATGACTGCAGTAGTATCGATAGCAAGCCCGCCTAGGAAACCAAACCATTTATTGAAAATAGCTTCGTATTTTTTTGTCACCCCTCCATCGGTCGTGGTATAGTTGCCTGAGATAAGGATGTTGCTTTTATCCGCGAGGAATTGGATTTTCCCTTGATTATAAATCGCTCCGCCTCCTATCTCTGTTTTGTTTGGAATAAACGTTGCAGAAACAAAGTTATTCATCAAGTTGGCACGTAGTGCCTTGATGTCGCCATCATTCCAAATTGCACCACCTTGGGCAGAGGAAATGTTAGAGGCAGTGGCAGTAGCGTAATTACCGATAAAATCGCCCGTGATGCTTTCTATATCTGACAAGATGCAGATTGCCCCACCATGGGCAAAAGCATAGGAATAGGAGTTTACATCCGCATCGGCATCGGGATTAGCTTGGGCATGGTTGCCAATGAAGTCACCTGTGATGCTGCCAATTGCTGCCAAGCTGCGGATTGCCCCACCCAAGGCATTAGAACTGCCCTGTGTAGAGGCAATGGCAGAGTTGCCTAAAAAGTCGCCCATGACACTTGTAATTACTTTCCGGCTGTAGATTGCTCCACCTTCGGCATCGGCATTGGAAGCAGAACCGGCTTTGCTAGAGGCCATGGTAGAGTTACCTATAAAATCACCCATGATACTTTCAATTGTTGCCATGCTGTGGATTGCCCCACCTCTGATATAGGTATTGGCCTGGATCGTTGCAGTAGCAGTGCCAGAGGCATGGTTACCAATGAAGTCGCTTGTGATGCTGTCAATTGCCGCTGTGCTGTAGATTGCCCCACCATAGGCAAGGGCATCGGTACTGGTCGCATCTATGCTGCGGGCAATGGTAGAGTTACCGATAAAGTGCCCTGTAATATCGAAGTCGGTTAAAGTCGAATCTACACGCGAGAGAGCCCCACCAAAGGCTTCGACTATGGTTGTACCGACGGCGCCTGTTTTGCTGACCTCATAGCGCCCTCCCACGAAATGGCGGGTGATGTCCATGTCAGTATCGTCAACGCGTACTAGGTAATCACTACTGCTGAGTACATCGTCTGTAGCAGCATAAGAGTTTTGTTTCACCAGCTTGATTTGCCCTGTTTCTGTATCCTTCTCCCAGTTGAAGGAGGTATCACTACCCAGTGGCTTGATGTTCACATTGTAGACCACGGGTGTGAGCGTGATGTTGCTTTCATCCCAGAGGTATTTGGTAATGTGCAGGACATCTGCTGCTGTAGCTGTGGTCTCCTCCAGTGTGTAGGCAGATTCTATAGAGGATAGGCTAGGTGTCTCTTGAGAGAGCTCAGTGAGCGTGGTGCGCTCAAGCTCAGCACGCGTTTCTGCCTCGCCCTTTGCCCATGCTGCGGGTAGTGTGTGGCTTGAGCATGTGAGAATAGTGGCAAGCAATGCTGCGCGTAATTTGAGAGATAGATGAAGTTTCATGATGTAAGAATAATTTGTTATTTATAATTATATTGAAACGGTAGATTTTTGGCAAGCTCTATTTATTCCTTCTATTCCTTCTTTGAAATAAATCGACAGATAAATTTTTAGTAATCCTATCACCTCTCTACGGCTTAATATATCCGTAAGAATGGGTCTTTGGGACAGAGCGTGTATGTGTGGTTTTTCCTACTTGACAGCAGGGATTAGATCAACTACGATAGGAGGAGTTATGAAACTTCATCATCTATTAGCAGTTTCTTGCACGATTACGAGCTCTGCCTTGTGTGCAAGCACTAAGCCATCCGCTGTGATTCAAGAGCTAGCGCAGCCTACTGTCGCTGTGGCTGCGAGTGTGGATCAACGCCTCTCTGCCTTCCCTTCTCTGATCGATATCCCTAAGTCCGCTGGTCTTGTTTTATCAATAGGTGACTTCCGTAAGTCTGCTGATGGGCTGATGACGCATCCCGCGATCATGCCCCTCCTTGCAGAAAACGGAGTAGCACCTGCACAGGTGATCGCTGCGATTCCTGATGTGACGAGTGCTACCTTTGCTATGACTCCTGACATGGAGCCACTCATTGAGTCGTCCAACAAGATGACCTATGCAAGCTACGCTGAGCTAATCACACAGGCGTGGGCATCTGCTTCCACGGAAGGAGACCTTATCCAGTCCATGGGTAAAAAGATCGCAGAGCAGATGATGAGCGGTGCTGTGCTGGGTATTCCTAGCATGTACATGAGTGTCAGCTTTGAAAAGGATAGTAAGTATGCAGCAGAGCTCGATGAGATGCTCAAGACGACGCTTAACCAGCTGATGACGACAGCAACTCCAGAAGATATCGAGCGCATTGGTCTCAGCTCTGAGGAGATCCCTGGTGGATTCATCGCCAGTGTCAAGGTGGACTTCCTTCTCGATATGGCTGCCCAGTCTTCGATGGGAGGAGCTGCTAGCCTCAATGAAGGTATGGCAAAAGCACTCGAAAGCATGCGTGGCAAGAAGATCTTCATCGCTTATTCTCGTGAAGGCGATCGTTTGCGCATCGCCTTAGCCGACGATGCTTCTAAGGTTCAGTTCCCGAAGAGTGCTGCGGAATCAGTGGCTGCATCATCTCAGCTTGATTTCTCCAATGAAGAAATCACAAAGAACCCCGTCATGCTCGCTACTCTTCATGTCAGTGATGCTCTGAATGATAGTACGTTAAAGACAATCACGCAGCTACCTCTGGGGTTGGCTGGTATTTTCACAGAACTCGGTAAGAAGAATGAAGCTAATAAGGCGGTCTATGATAAGGGCTCTACAGCACTTGAGCTTTTCTCGTCACTCTACATGAGCTACGCAAAATTGTTCTACGCATCTGAGATGGATTGCGTGATATGGGCTGATGGTAACCTGAACATAGAGTTCGTCACGAATATGGCTTCACCATCGACTACTGGCAAGCTTGTAGGCATGTCACGTGTGGATGAACCTAGCACGATGATGTACCTCGAGATGGGGGGGGATTGTAGCTGCGATATAAATGTGACCTTTGATGCGCTACTCGACTCATCTGTCAACTTGACAGAAGCTGTCGCTATGACTCTCAATAACGAGATGCGCTCAGAAATTCTGCTCCCTCTTCAACTCGGGAAAGCCTTTATTCCTGACGTTAAGCAACTCGCTGCTAATCTCGGTATGGCAATCTCTGGCCTCGATGCCCCTGCAGGTATCCTCATCGATAACAAGGGCGAAACAATCAACTTCCTTGGTGGTGAAGCGGCTAAGATGCCAATTCCACGTGCCGCTATTTTCAGTGGAGTTAGTGACCGTGCAAAGGTGGCAAAGGGCTGGGCAGACGCGCTTAATACAGCGAAGACCTTCATGAGCAAGATAGGTCAGGATGCAGCTATGGTCGATCTCATCTCCACCACACAGAGTGAGAAGGACGGAGTCGCTCTCCACGTTCCAGCGATGCCTATCTTCCCAGAAGGCTTGCTGCCTCATATTGCGATCACGGACAAGTTCTGGATGCTGGGTAGTAATGTAGACTACAGTGTAGAACTCCAGAAGGGGTTCGCAGCGAGTGCAGGTACTCCTTTCTCGGGTTCGGTGTTTGCCTATAACTTCGCTCCTTCAGCTGAGCTGGCTATGAAGATGATAGATCCCAAAGTTAGTGGAGATCAGGATAATAACCAAATGGCGATAGATTACATGAATACGCTCGTCGAGCACTTCAGTGGTATCTATGGTGTCACTACGACTGAGAACGATAAGCAGGTTACTCGCATTCGTCTACAGGCGAAATAAGCATTCATGAGAGTGCTGCGCTGATGGCGCGGTATAGCTCCCTTTACTCACCCTCTTCTTCCTTTAGGAAGGAGAGGGTATTTGCTGCATGCGTGGAGATTTCCATCACGCGCTCGCTTCGGCGCATCGCTCGAGAGTAGGCAACAAGGTGCTTCACATGAAGTGAATGAGTGCCAATATTGCAGAGAAAAAAACCCTCACTGCGCATGGCGCGCGGTGAGGGGTGAAAGTGTGTGTGCGGTTTAAGCTGATCCTTCTTTACTCAGCATCCTCATCTGCATAGATGAGCTCTGCTGGTGGCCTCTCAATGGAGATGACCTTGAGGCTCACTGCTGGCTTGCCTGATTCGATGACGAGGCGGAGGTTGTCGCCTACCTTGTGTCCGCTCAGCTTCACGCCCTGACGTGAGCTATAAGAGATGATGCGTTCTTCTGGCATAGAGTCCCATGCACCGAGGATGGTGTAGATGACTTGCTCGCCCTTCTTTGTTTCGAAGGTGACTTGTGTGCCCATGCCTGTGACGCTCAGATCGACATCGCTGAAGTCGGTGGGGCTGGACTGAGCCAAGGCGCGTGAGAGCTCTTCTGAGCGACGCATGAGGATGGCACGTGTTGCCTTCGCGTCTTGATAGCCTCCATTTTCGCGTAGGTCGCCTTCGGCACGCGTGACTTCAAGGTCGCGCTTGTTCTGAGGGATGCGCACATTCACGAGCTCATTGAACTCTGCCTTGCGTATCGCATAGGAGCGAAGTGAGACGAATGTTGCTTGACGTTCCTTAACCTTCGTGCGGCTGAGTACGACTTCTTGAAGACCGGGGTGCACCTTCATCATATTCGCAAGGATAAGATTGCGGTCAAGGTCGGCGAGTACAGATGAGTCGTAAAGTGACTTCGCAAAGGGGCGTGCTTCGGCTTCCACAAGTCCTTGGATGAGGTCGGGAGCGAGCTGCTTGTCGTCGATGAGAAGGTTACGCAGGCGAAGGGCTCGATTAGGACCTCCTTCAGTACTGTCACGCTCGATGGCGTTGAGGATGGCAGAGCCGAGGGCTACCTTGTTCTTCTCGAATACTTCTTTTGTGAGGTTGGTGCGCTCGCGGAAGACCCAGATGAGGACATCAGGGCTGAGGCTCTGTCGGAAGATGCCATTGACGATGTCAGCGAAGAGTTGTTCCTTCTCACCCTTAGCTATGATGAAGTCTGCCACAGGGGCGATGGTCTTCGCTCCACCAAAGAGGAAGATGTTTGTCGCGTAGGCTACCCATGAGTCAGCCATCGTTGCGGGGAGGCATTCGTAGACAAGGCGCTGGCGCTGGGCTGTGAGCTCACCGATGTAGCGTACGATCTCTTCTGAGGAGATGCTGGAAAGCTTGTCAGAAAGTGTAGTAGGTGTGGTGATGCCTTCAGCTGAGAATGCCTGCTGAACTTTTTCCTTTGCTTCTGGGCAGGATGCGAATCGCTCCATGATTTCATCACGGATGATGATGAGCTCTAAGACGTGCTGAGGCTCGGCGCGATCGCGTTCGATGTCCTTTTCCATCTCCTTGACGAGCTTTGCCACGAGTTCATATTCGCCATCGAGCACGTCGAGGCGTACGAGGTCGAGGATGCGGACACAGGATTCGAGGGTGTTAGCTGCGCAGTAGTCTTCATACAGTGCTTCTGCGGCACTAGAGGAGGCGCGTAGGGCGATCGCTTCACCACGCTTCGTGGGGAGGCGGAAGCCTGGGTCATCACGCATAGCGACGCGTGCACGCTCCCACCAGTTCTTCCATGAGGAAGCTTCAATCACACGACCAACGAGGAACTTTTCCAGATCTTCGGGGAACATGGGGAGAACTTCATCGATGCCTTCACGCAGTGAGAAGTTATGAGAGAGAACGAGGCGGATAAAACCAAGCATGGTCTCTTTTTTATCTGCCTGCTGTCGTACACCCTCTGGATCATCGAAGCAGTTGATGAGGAAATGCCCTTCAGGAAGGGGGGTGAGTTGGTTGAATGCGAGTCGGAGACCTAAGATGTGGTTTTCCTTCTGTTCAAAGTTGATCTTAATCACTTGTTTGGTCAGAGACCACGCTGCTACCTTACCTACACCCCATTCTCCGTGTATCACATACTTTCCGGGGGAAAAACGATCAAGTCGGCTGGCGAAATCTGCGGGGATCTTACCAGAATTTACAAATTTTTCTAAATCGGCATGCATACGTAGAAGTATAATAACACAGGATCTGTCAAGGTCAATCCCAGAATCAGGAAATATTTTGCGAGTGCTTTCTTTTCCTTGCTGCTCCTGTTTTGTTTTACATTTAAAAGAAGCTTGTTACGTTAAGCTGAAGCGATGCCATGAATAGGGACGGTGGAAGTCTGGATCTCCCGACTGATCACTTGAACTTGTCGCAAAGACTTGCTCAGGGCTGCTCAGGATGGCGCATACGCCGACGCGGCATGTCTCTAGGCTGATGCCTAGCTCTTCGAGGTAGCTGAGGGGGAGGTGCGCTTCACAGCTCCACCCATCAGTAGTTAGCTCTCCTCTAGCCTCAAGCTGAGGGCTGGGGTATCCTTCTTGAAAAAGAACGCGGGGTTGTGTGAATACCTCAGACCACCACGCACCATTGGGGCTGACGTTGCATTCCATATAGCAGCTGAGGTCTTCTCTAGCGATGAAGAACTCGGCTGTATCGTACTTCCAGAGTTCCTCTTGGAACTTGCCTTCGCGTGCATCTGGATGAGTGAGTGCTGGTGTCTTGCAGCTCGCACGATAGACGAGGGTATCACCTTCTATGGCAAATGAGTAGCAGAAAGGGGCTGGGAGTGCGGCTCCAAACCACTCATGCGTGATTTCAGAGAGAGTAGCAGGGTGAGAGTCTTGTTCGTGAAGGGCGATGTTCATGATAACGCTATTATACACGATGGTTAGGAGTCAGCAAGACTCAAAAACACGTTGTATATCTAATTGATACTGTGATGTAATAAATCGCGCCTAACTCGCGAAGAGTTAGGCGCGTGAACTGATGTGTTGAAATTGTTCTCTTAACCCCAGAAGGCGGCGTAGAGGGCAATTGTCGCAATCACGACGAAAACGCCTGCAACCTTTGCCGAGCCAGAGGACTCCATCTCAACGATGCCCTTGTCGGCGAGGACGATGGCTTTGCCACCGCGCTTGCTGTTGATCAGGGTGATGATGAAGCCGACGATGGTGATGGTGACGAGGCAGACAGCCATGCGGTTGAGGAAGGGCATATCAGGCATGAAGACATACTTGATAAGCGCGTATTCTACCACGTTGATGGCGATACCGAGCCAGCCGAAGTAGCGTGGGCACTTCGGCACGAAGAAGCCGAAGAGGAAGACGACGAGAGCACCGGGGCTCAAGAAGCCTTGGAACTCCTGAATGTAGCTGAAGATACTGTCGAGCTTCGTGGAGAGGAAGATCGCAAGACCAAGTGCGATACCAGCACAAGCGAGAACACCGAGTTTGCCAACGGTGACTAGCTCAGCCTGCGTGGACTGCTCCTTGCGAATCTGGTTGTAGATGTCCATGGTGAACAGCGTTGACGCGGAGTTGAGCATGGAGGCAAGGGAGCTCACCACAGCACCGAAGAGGGCTGCGAGGACGAACCATGCCCAGCCTGTGTTTGGCAGAAGCTTGCGAAGCAGCAGAGCAAAGGAGGAGTCGTAGTCGTAGCCAACCAAGGGGGAGGAGGCGACATACTTGCTGCCTTCGTCTTTGGTCATGGACTTGATGTGATCGTTGTTCAGTGTGGCGAGGTCGAAGGCGAGTGTAGAAGCGACGATGCGCTGCTGCTTGGTGACTTCGGTGACGCTTTCTGGCATGACGATCGCATCACGCTCAGCAGCCTTGTAGCGAGCGTTAATGTTCTCCATGACGGCTGTGATGTCAGCTGGCAGCTGAGCAGATATGACGCTGGCGAGGTCTTGCTTGATGCTGGCGTAGAGCTTGGCGGTATCTTCTGCGGGCTTCGCAGTCGTGAAGTTCTGCTCGACGAGGGTGATGCCCGATGGGTTTGCCATGAGGTAGTCAGCCGTGATGTTGTAGAGAGGAGTCTGGGTGCTCTTCGCTGCGAGTTCCGTGGTGCTCTTCATGACTTCAGCGTTCTTCACGTCAGCCTGTGCCTTCATATCGTCTTGGAAGAGATTGTAAGCGAGGATACCGGGGATGATGACCACGAAGGGGATGAGCAGCTTCAGGGCTGCGGCGAATACGATACCCTTCTGACCTTCTGCGAGGCTCTTGGAAGCGAGGGTACGCTGCATGATGTACTGGTTAAGACCCCAGTAGAAGAAGTTAGGAATCCAGAGACCGAGGCAGAGAGCTGTCCAAGGAATCTCTGGGTCAGACGCAGGGCGCACCATGCTGAGCTTGCCACCGACCGCATTCGTCGCGGTGAGGGCTTCACCGCCATTCAGCGAGAAGAATCGCTCCATGGCAGAGGAGTTAGCGAGGCTTTCTACAGTGACATCCGATGTCGCAGAAGCGGTCTGGATGAGCATCTGTGGGTCAGCTGCTGTCAGGTGATCCATGGCGAAGATGAGCACGACGCCACCACCAACGATGAGTGCCGCACCCCAGATAAGGTCCGTCCATGCACAGGCCTTCAGACCGCCGACGTACACGTAGACGGTCGCACTAGCTGCGATGATGATGCAGCTCGTTGTCATGCTGAGATCGAAGTAGCCAGAGACGACCTTCGCGCCTGCGTAGATCACACCAGCGGTAGGAACACCGACGAGGATGACGAGGTTGGAAATAGCCATGATGCTACGTGCCTTACCATCGAAACGCTCTTCAAGGAACTGAGGGATGGTGAACACACCACGCTTCAGGAGCATGGGGAGGAAGGTGAAGGCGACAATGACGAGGGTAATGGCTGCAAGCCATTCATAACCAGCGATGGCGAGGCCTACCCAGTTCGACGCTTTACCGCTCATGCCGACGAATTGTTCGGTAGAGATGTTAGCAGCGATGAGGGAGAAGCCCACGAGCCACCAGCTCAGACCACGACCTGCGAGGAAGTAGTCGGCGGCGCCTTTTTCTTTTTTCTCTTCCTTCGTTTCCTTCGGGTCACTGGATTTCCAGATACCGAGACCGATCACGCCGACAACGACGATCACGAAGACGATCATTTCCCATGTGGCGAGACGTACTGAGTCATCCGAGGTAGCGGGTGCTGCCGGGGCTGCTGGCTGAGCTGCAACTGCGGGAGTGAGCTTGGCGGCAGGGATGCTCTCCGTAGTGCCAGTCTCTGCTTGAGATGCAGGAGTGGCTGCTACGGCAGCGGTGGGTGTCTCAGCTACTGGGGCTGCTTCCTGCGCCATCCCACCCATGGTGAGGAGGGAGGCTAGGCTGATGAGCATAGCGAGTGATTTCATAGATATATGATATTAATGGTTGTTTGATGGCAAGAATGAGCGTGTTCAGAGAATCACGCTCATTCAAGCAAAGTATTATAAGGAGGGGCTTAGGCTTGTTGAAGGATGCAAGCACCAGCACCGGCTCGTGTGATGAGGTAGGAGGTCTCGATGCCGAGTGCCTCACGGTAGCTTTCGATGATGGCCTTTGCGACCTGATCAACGGTGTCGCTACGTACGAGTGCAACGACGCTGCCTCCGAATCCACCGCCTGTCATACGTGCACCGTAGACTGCATCAGCATTGGGGATGCTATCAAAGAGGTTGACTAGTGTGTCTACTTCGGCACAAGAGACCTCGTAGTCGTCACGCAGTGAGGCATGGGAGCCACGCATGGCAATCCCTGCGCTTTCCCAGTCACCCTGTGCGAGGGCAGCGGCAAAGGCGTGTACACGCTTATTCTCGCCGATGACGTGGCGAGCACGACGGTAGCAGAGGTCTCCCAGCTTGATCTTGTTGTCTTCGAGTTGCTCGAGAGTGACATCTCGCAGGGATTCTACGCCGAGGATTTCGCAGGCCTCTTCGCAGTTCTTGCGACGAGCTGCATAGCCACCGTCAGCAAGAGAATGCTTCACAGAGGAATCGATGACAAGGACGCTGACGCTCTCATCTACCATGGGAATGAAGTCATAGCTGAGGTCTTTGCAATCGAGCATGATGGCGTTATCCACACGGCCGTTAGCTGAGATGAACTGATCCATGATGCCACAGGGGACATTCGCAAACTCGTGCTCAGTAGCCTGTCCCATCAGCGCGCGCTCGGTGGGAGGAACTTCTACGCCGCAGAGAGCACAGAGACCGATACATACCGACATTTCAAAAGCGGCACTTGAGGAGAGACCACCACCACGTGGGACATTCGAATCGACGAGGATATCGACAGCAGGCACATCAATACCGCGACGCTTGAGCATCGTGATGATGCCGCGGATGTAGTTTGTCCAGAAGGGCTCTCCTGGTTCGCATACCTCATCAACACTGAGTTCGACGAGGGGATCTCCTATGCCACCTATCCAGCGATGCTTGCCAGTAGGAGAAGGGGCGATGGCGACAACATTCACATTGTTGAGTGCCATGGGGAGCACGAAGCCTTGATTATAATCCGTATGATCTCCGATAAGATTAACTCGTCCGGGGGCAGCTGCGACGACCTGCGCCTTCTGTCCAAAGTACTGTTCGAAGAAGGGGGTGATGGTATCAGCGTTAATGTTGCGTTCCTCTAAATCCATAACGAACTATATTTAGCACAGCTCATCTGCGATGTAAACTATGAAATGCCTTTAATGTTCTTTTTTAAGTAATTCAATCTTGTGGGCGTTTTCGGTGTCGCATTTTTATCTCTGTCAGGTGAATAAGCTATAAGTAAGTATAGTAAGTCTAGTATAACATTTTTTATCTTCTGTTTTCACTTGATTTTTTATCTCTACATGGTAAAGTAAGTATCATGTCCTCCACTTATTGTTTTACCTCACTTGTGGGAGCGATGCTTGCCGCGCTTTCTCTTAGCTTGAGCCAGTGTAGTCAGCCATCTGGTGCTTTAACGGCTAGTGCAGTGCACGATGCCTTAGACGCTCGGAGTCTTTACTTGACCGATGAGGGGACAACGTGGCTACACGATGATGCTGTGCGCATCCCTGTGAGTGCCGCTGATAAGGCTCGCATTTCAAGCTGCATCAAGGCAGGACAGGTGAAGCTGATACCTGACGATTTCTACGAAGGGGAAGACGATCCTGGTGACGATGATGTGCGCGTCTTCTACCTCCTCTCAAGCAATGGGCAGACGCTGGTCGCACGAGCTGATGATGAGGAAGTGCAGCTTGATGATATCTCTCTGAGTACTGAGGCAGGTGAGCAGCTCTATACGATACTCATGCCTTATATTAATCAGCTCATGGCTGCGAGCCCTGCAAGCGAATAATGGATGCACCTTGGCTTCATCTCGAAGAGAGGCTTCGTGAGCTAGAGTCTCTTCAGCCCTCAATTAAGGGGGAAGTGCATGAGCTCGCGCATATCGCTGGCGTGCTGGAGCTAGGTGAAGGCTCTGAGATCATGGCTGGCTGCGTCATCGAAGGTCACGTGCGCATCGGGAAGAACTGTCGTATCGGTCCGAATGCTTATCTCCGCGGTGCATGTGATATAGCAGACAATTGTCGTATCGGTCATGCCGTTGAGCTCAAGGACTGCCTCATCGGGCAGGGGAGCTTCATCTCTCACCTCAGCTACCTCGGAGACTCGATTCTGGAGGAAGATGTGAATCTAGGCGCTGGCTGTATCTTGAGCAACTTCCGCCATGATGCAGGCGAGATACGCATGCCATGGAGAGGGAAGCTGCACTCGACGGGACGCAACAAGCTAGGTTGCTACATAGGAGCGCACAGTCGACTCGGCTGTAATAGCGTGATCCTACCAGGTCGCTATCTTCCCCCCTCGACTTGGGTATCAGCGGGTGAAACCTATCATGGAGCAGCGGAGCTGAAACCATAGTGCGCTGACTGCATTCCAAGGCAGGCGACGCAAGCGATGACGTCGCTGGATGCGTGTGCGCGTGGTCTTCCATTCTTGCGAGGTGTCGCTGCTCTTGTGTTCCTCTATCGTTTTGATTATCTGCTGATAAAGATTGTTTTTCTCTAGGAGCTGTTGGCGTGCTTGGCGTATGGCTGGAAGTCGTTTGCTGTACTCATCGTTATCGATAGCTTCGCGGATGATGCGGGCAGCTTCAGCGTGATCGTCTAGTGGGATGCGGATGAAGCTATCGGCTGGTAGCACCTGATCGAGATGCGCGTCACCAGCATAGAAGGGGAGGCAGTAGTGCATGAGAGCGTCTGCGATCTTCTCTGACCAGTGGAAGTCTTCTGCATAGTTCTCTATCACTATATGGTAGGCATAGGGTGCGAGAGCATCCATTTTGTGCTCTAAGGGAGTCATGCCATACCCGTACCAATCAAAGTCTGCTAGCTCATTTTTCAGATAGTTGAGCAACTGATAGCGCTTGTAGTGGTCAGTATGCTTCATCTGCTTGGCGGAATGCACAGCAGAAAGTGTCTTTGTTTTTTCAGGCTGTTGGTAGGAAGAGTGCTCGTGAAAGGGGTAACCATCTAGCCAGATGAAGCAGCCCTCACCGCGCCTCCAGTGAGGGTGGGTGATATAATCGGAATCGTGGGTCGTGAGGATGTAGTTGAACTGCTTGGTGTAGAAAGGTGGGTAGAGCTTAATACTAGGCGGTTCTTGCGTCACGAGAATGGTATGCTCAGGTGAGCAGGCTAGCTCCTCTACTGGGTGCATCTTCGTGAGCTCATCATAGACGACCAGCCAATCATACTCGCGTAGGTTAGCATCGCAACTGAATTGATAGCCATGATAATCACCTTGTGGGAGAAGTATGTGGCTATTTTCTAAATTGAACCATGGGCTGATGATCTTCACGCGGGTGACATCCATGGCACGATCATAGCAAGTGTGTGACGTACTTTCAATCCTAATTCCACATTTGTAGAGATATGGATTATACAAGGTATGACAAGGAATGGCGCGATATTGACTAGTGATGCAGTCTAGCATCTGTTAGCATAGAAGCTATGACTTACACATGTTCTTTATTCACGCTGCTAGCTGTGGCTACCGTCCCTGTGCTAGCAAAACCTGCTCAATCCGCTCGTGTGGAATCACACGCGCAGGAGTCGTTTTTTCTCCCCCCTCCTACTGAGCATCGCTACATCGAAGTCGATGGGCATCGTCTCTTCTATCGCGAAGCGGGAAGGGGAAATAAGCGTACCATCGTTCTGCTACATGGCTATCCGTCATCCTCACATAGCTACAGGCACTTGATCCCTATGCTAGCGACGCATTATCACGTCATTGCACCTGATAATCTGGGCTCGGGATTCAGTGATCATCCGCATCCAGATGAGGTGCAGTATAGCTTTGATCTGCTGTCTGATCTCAACAACAAGCTGCTCGATAAGCTTGGTGTGAAAGAATATGTGATGTATATGCAGGACTTTGGTGCACCTGTGGGCTACCGCATGATGATGAAAAATCCCCAGCGCATCAGTACGCTTGTTGTGCAAAATGCAAATGCCTACCTCGATGGGCTCACGGAGAAAAGACAACAGTTCTTTCTCTCAGCTGGCGAAGATATGAGCGAGCAGAAGGATGCCTTTCTCTATGAGTTAACTAGTGAAAACGCCATTATTAATAAGCAATACCTCTTTGATATACCAGAAGACAGGAGGTATATACAGAGCCCAGATGCGTGGGTACATGATCTCGCCTTTTTGAATAAGCCAGAAGATAGGCTCATCCAAGTAGCACTCTTTCGCGACTATCATACGAATCTCAAGAGCTATCCTGTATGGCAGAAGATGCTGCGTGAGGTGCAGCCTCCGACCCTCATCGTCTGGGGGGCAAAGGATGAAAAGTTCAACCACCATGGTGCACGCGCCTATTTGCGCGATCTGCCAAAGGCGGAGCTGCACCTGCTGGATGCAGGACACTTCGCCGCGGAGGAGAAAACACGAGAGATAGCAGAGCTTATTCTACGTTTCCTCGCGCGACAGTGATGGCTAGAGAAGTTCTGAACGGCTCAGACATAGCCTCTCTTATCAAGTAAAAAACGCCCTTCTGCAAAGAAGGGCGTTTTTTAAAATGTAGAATAAATCAGAAGCGTCTTAGCGGATGGTCTTCACTGTAATAGCACTCTTACCAACACGGCTGCGTAGGTAGTGGAGCTTAGCACGGCGAACCTTGCCACGAGAGACGATTTCGACCTTAGCGATCTTAGGAGTGTGGATGGGGAAGGAGCGTTCTACACCTACACCAGAGGAAATCTTACGAACGGTGAATGCTTCGTTTACACCGGAACCGCGCTTCGCGATAACGATACCCTGATAGATCTGTACGCGTTCCTTACCACCTTCGATAACACGGCAATGTACCTTAACGGTATCGCCAACGTTGAAAGGGGTCACATCGCTTTTCAGCTGCTCATCATTGATTTTGTCGAGAATGTTCATCTTATCTCTTTCTTTCTTATTCTAAAATTAGTCTTGTGGAGCTCTTTTGAGCACGTACGGGTGCGCTAGTCTACACGAACTTGAAGCTCTTGGCAATGCAAATTTATAAAAAAATATGCTTTTTCTTTCTTTTTTTATTTGAAAATATTGATATTCAGTTGTATAGGTTTTTGTGCTACATTACGATGAGAGTTCGGCAATGAAGCCACTTTCGTCGAGGTAATAATGTACAGGGAGAGTGTAGGTGTTGCTCAGTGAGGGGGAGCTAATCGTAGGCTCTGCTGAGGAGCAGACACAGCTAAAACCTGGCAGGAGCATGCCGCGGGTACGTGGACGCGCCCCTAGCTGTATCGTGCCGTCATAGAGCTTGTAGATACTCTTGGCCATGCTCATGGAGATGATCTTGCCGCTCTGTGTGGCGAAGCAGGGTCTCCAACGCACGTTAGGCGTAGACATCGAGCCCTGCAAGCTGAAGTCAAAGAAGGGGAGCTGGCGTGGTGGGATCACCTTGTGCAGCAAGCGTCGCATGACCGTGCTGCCAACTATCTGCCCAACACTTGAGGGTATACTCGCATGTGGTGAGTTAATCAGATGCACAGGTGTATGCGTGATGATAGGCCAGAGTACAGCGAGGACGGATTCGTGGGGCTCATGGTAGCCTACCGTTGTGAGCATGTGTGCACTGTCTTCCTTGAGCGCATTGACGCGTCTCACTTGACAGACATTGATCCAGTAGTGGTGGAGCTGCATGCGATCTTCACAGCTGCGGAAGAGAATATTGAGCCAGTCGCGGACAGGTGTGGGGCAGCTCTCAGGAATACTGCGGCTCACGAGGGCGGCACTCACTTGATGTGCTTTCAAGATAGGGGTATCGCCATGGTAGATGAAGTTGCGATCTCCCATGCTGTCTAGTGCACGCAGCAGCAATTCCGTGCCACCACCCTCTGTTGTCTCAATGCAGCTAGCGGAGAGTTGGCGCAGGATATGACCTATGTTCTCTGCTTGGAAGTCGTCTGGAGAGATGACCTCTCCGATGGCAGCGGTGAAGTGATAGGGAACCTGGCGAGGAAGCTTCGCAAAGAAGCGATTCCCGTGGAAGGAGAAGATGCTTCCCCAGAGGTTGTCTAGATAGATAGGGATAACAGGAGCGTTAGAGCGGCGTACAATGAGCTCCATCCCACGGCGAATAGGGGATATATTTCCCGTGCGGGTGAGCTGTCCTTCGGGGAAGATACAGATGACTTCCCCCTCCTTGATCGCCTTTGCGGCACTGACCAGTGCTTCACGTGGATTCTTGGAAGAGATGGGCAGGGAGTTGAAGATTTCTAGAATCCAGCCTAGCATATTCACACCCATGAACTCCTCTGAGACGATGAAACGCACAGGGCGTGGAGATACCATGGTGATGAAGAGTGCGTCCGCGTAGGTAACATGGTTTGCGACAATGAGTGCGCCACCGCGCTCGGGAATGCGCTGCTGATTGATGATGCAGGGGCGGTAAAAGAAGCGCATGATCCAGATGCCCATCATACGGATGAACTCCTGAGGAATGAGGCGCAGAGAGGTGACCATGATGAGAAGACTCATCAGGAAGAGTACGAGAAACTGCTGCTGCGGGCTTGCTCCCAGCTCGTGCATCGTCCACATGAGAATAACTGCAACTAGTCCCATTACATTATCGATCAGATTACCAGCTGCGATGATGTTGCCTCGTTGGCTTGGATCGCAGTTATCTTGTAAATAGGTATTGAGCGGAGCGAGGTAGGCAGCACCGAAGGCGCCAGTGAGGAAGAGCATGATATTGCTCCCATAGGTATCGATCTCGAAGAGGGTGAGTAGCAGCGTGGAGACTGTGATACCAATCGCCCCAAGAGGGATGAGACCGAGTTCATTGCGTCGCTTGATGAGCTGAGAAGCAATCACGCCACCAAGTACGACACCTCCACCGAGCCACGCCATGAGGATACCGCACTTCAGGCTGAAGTCTACATCTGGATTCTGCTCACTGATGTCTTTTGCCACCTGAATGATGATGAGGAAGAGCGAGCCTGCGAGACACCAGAAATAGCAGATCCCAATCTCGCTGAGACGTAGAAGGCGGTTACGCCAGAGATACTTCACCTGCACCACATGCTCATAGAAGAGAGAGTAGCTAAAGGGGCGCTGCTGCAAGCTGGGATAGCGCGGGATGATGAAGGAAGCTAGCGCGACAATGCAGGCGAGGATGAGGAAGATCCATGTCGAGTAGATGACGGCATTCCAGCCAGCTTCTTGCTCAGCATTGGGCATCGTGTTGTAGTGATCCAGGAGGGCAGAGAACCAGAAGAATACACCTATTTGTGCTGCGAGCAGGATACCGACCATGCTCGTCTCTATGATAGTAGAGCCATAGCCTATGTACTTCGAGCCGAGCATATCCTTTACGATTCCCTTCTTTGCAGGGCTAAGAATCGTCGCTTGAATCGCAAAGATGGCAAACCAAAGTATGGCTGCATGTAAGTCATGCTGGTAGAAGCAAAAGAGCATCGCTGCAATGATGAAGCACTGCACAATGCTCATCACCTGAATGATACGCGTCTTGCAGAAGCAGTCAGCGAGCCATCCCACAAAGGGAGAAAAGAGAATGTAGGGCAGCACAAAAATAGCCCCAAGCGTGTATTCGAGCGTACTAGCTGATGCGCCCTGTAGCCAAACGGCTAATGGGATGAGCAAGAACTGAACTGCTTTCTCGTTGAAGGCGTTCTGCGCTTGGACAGCAACGAGCGTCCAGAAACCGCGCCATTCCTTTGGCGTAGGCTCCTTGTAATGTGGCTGAGAATCACTCATGAGCGTTGATCATTATGGCACACTTCCATCGAGCTAGACAAGTAGAAAATGCGTATCAGAATAAGCTGTGTCAGGCAGAAAGCAAACCGCATGTCTCTACGACATGCGGCTCTTGCTGAAAAATATTCGTATCAGTCTATGACTAGCACTTAGCTAGCAGCGATGATCGCACCTATCATGACTGTGATTGCGATAGCTACCCAGAGAAGGACAACGGTGCGGCTATTGGCAGCATCACCAGTACCTTGGAGGTGGTTGTACTTGCCACGAATCTTACCCTTCTTCATGAAGCCATCATAGTGCTTTTGTAGGAGAGTGGTTTCAACCTGTCTCATGATGTCAAGTAGGACACCTACGAGAATGAGTAGTGAAGTCCCACCGAAGAACTGCGCGACAAAGGGGTCGATGTTTGCGACGACAAGCAGAAGGCTAGGGATGAAGAAGATTAGAGCGAGGAAGAGTGAACCTGCTGTGGTTAGACGTGTCATCGTCTGATCGAGATAGAGAGCTGTAGGAGCACCGGGGCGCACACCGGGGATATATCCACCGGAACGCTTGATGTCTTCAGAAATCTGCTGTGGGCGGAACATAGTAGCTACCCAGAAGTAAGAGAAGAAGAAGATGAGGACAGCTGAGATGATGTAGTACCAGACGTTGTACTGAGAAAGAAGTGTGTCTACTGTCGTCACGACCCATGCATTATCAGCGAAGAGCTGGCGCACGAGCATGTAGGGCAGTGAGAGAATAGCTGTCGCAAAGATGACAGGCATCACACCAGAGTAGTTGAGTTTGAGAGGGAGATACTGCGTACCACCTTGTGCCATCTTGTTGTGACCAACGACACGCTTCGCGTACTGGACAGGGATGCGACGTTGTGCCTGTACAACCGTGATGATGAGAGCGATCACAAGCACCATGAAGAGGATAAGCGCCACCATGCTAAGAGCACCGAGTGGGTTGAACTCGCCACCCTTCATGATGAAGCTCTTCCACGCGATGGAGAGCGCGCCAGGTAGACCATGGATGATGTTCACCGAGATGATGAGTGACACACCGTTACCCACACCGCGCTCTGTGATCTGATCGCCTATCCACATGAGAAGCATGGTGGAAGTGACGATGATGAAGATTGTAGAGATGGTGAAGAAGGCACCTGGGTACATCACGATATCACCGAGACCCGAGAGACCGATGGCAGATGGGTTACGAAGGCTCTCCGTGAGGAAGTAGCCCTGTACGATCGCGATGACGATGGCAATAATACGTGTGTAGAGAGTTACCTTCTGACGACCGCCTTCTTCCTGCATCATTTTACTCCATGCAGGGATGACTGCCCCAAGGAGCTGCGTCATGATGGATGCCGAGATATAGGGCATGATACCGAGAGCAAAGATGCCCATCTGCTGGATACCGCCACCTGAGAAGATGTTGAGGAATGTGCCGATGCCACCGAGTGGATCAGAACCACGCTGCTGCTCGGTCTGGAGCCATGAGGTAACCGCTTCTACATCCACACCTGGGAGGGGAATATAGACACCCAAGCGGATGATGACGATAATGGCTAAAGTGAAGAGAATGCGGCTCCTGAGATCAGGAACTTTCATGCAGTTAGCAAAAGCGGAGATCATATCTTTCCTTTTTTCTTAATGGTTAAGCTGTTTTCTGTGGTGTTTCGATCGAGTAGATCAGAGAAAGTGGTGGTACATGACTGACCCATACACGCAGTGAGTCATGACGTGAGCTTGCGGTAGATTATACTTTGGCTCGTGTTACTCCGAGGAGTGAGTGTGTCTTTATTGAGAAGAAGTGGTAGAGTAGACACTCTCTATCCATCCTGCGCAGATACCGGACAGCATGCGCTGTCCGGCTCTGCTCTGTAAAAAGATGCTTGGGGATTAGCCTTGGCTGAGTACAGTGAGTGTACCGCCTGCAGCTTCGATCTTAGCAGCAACAGACTTGCTAGCGAAATCAACGGTGAGGTTGATTGCCTTAGAGAGGTTGCCATTACCCAGTACCTTGATGGCGTCTGCTTCACCCTTCACGATGCCAGTAGCACGGAGTTCGTTCTCAGTCACCGTAGCTCCTGCTTCGAAGAATGCTTCGAGCTGGTTTAGGTTGACGATAGCGATGGTGGAGCGGAAGCGGGTGTTGTTAAAGCCCTTCTTGGGAAGACGGCGATGCAGAGGCATCTGACCACCTTCGAAGCCAGGACGGATGGAGCCGCCTGAGCGAGCCTTCTGACCCTTGTGACCCTTACCGCAGGTCTTGCCTAGACCGGAGCTTTCGCCGTTGCCGAGACGCTTCTTGCGGTGCTTTGCACCTGGGTTTGGCTTGAGATTGTCAAGTGATAACATGATATTAGATCAAAGTTAGAGTTGTTTGACTTAGATGGAGGATTCCTTCTTCTTCTTACCGCGAGCGGAAAGAACCTGATCAGCGGTGCGCATGGTCTGCATGGCCTTCATTGTAGCTTTGACAACGTTGGCATGGTTGGATGAGCCGAGTGACTTAGCGATGACGTTGTGCACGCCAGCAGCTTCGAGTACGGCACGTACCGTGTTACCAGCGATCAGACCCGTACCAGCAGCAGCTGGCTTGAGGATGATCTTACCACCACCGTATTCGCTGTAGATTTCGTGAGGAATGGTGTTGTTAACAACAACAACGCTCTTCATCGACTTCTTCGCAGCTTCAGTAGCCTTGCGAATAGCATCGGAAACTTCGTTTGCCTTGCCGAAGCCATAACCAACTTTGCCCTTCTGGTCACCTACGACCATGAGTGCGGAGAAGGAGAAGCGACGACCACCCTTTACGACTTTAGCGCATCGGTTGATGTAGA
>CAYJML010000011.1:0-64734 GCA_964371515.1 uncultured Akkermansia sp. | reverse complement strand
CCAATCGGCGAGGGACATATCGGCTACTTGGTAATCCTGTGCTGTCATAAAAATGTGCAAGAAAAATGCGAGTGAATCATACCCCAATCACTGGGGGGAGTCAATCATTTAGAAATAGAGCTGAGAAATGTTTGCGCTAGTACAAAAAAGCGCGCTCGCAACCCCGAGAAAGGATACTGCGAGCGCGCAAAAATGGATGGTCTTATGAAAAGCGGTTTAGAGAGCCTCGACCGAAGAAGGGATGACGCTGAGATCGACCACTTGGCTGCGTTCTGATGTATCACGACCTAGGATCTCATTACCGTCGTCTGTGGTGAAGAGAGTATCGTACTCTACCGTGCTCTGCATGACCGCTTTTCCGGTTTCGAAATTCATGTCGAATACGATAGGTTCACCGCTGATAGAGGGATTTGCAGTTGCATCGAACTCTGCGAAAATAGCAGCGATGAGAACAGTGCTTGTTTTATCACCCGTATTAGTCAGTGTGAGCTCAAGTCTACCTATCGTAGGAAGACCGTCTGGTCTCTGTTCTTCATTGGTGGTGTAGATGATGCTCACAGGGAAGAGGTTACCATCGACATCGATACGTCCTGTGAGAAGCACTTGGTTAGATGCTGTTGGAGTACTAGTCGATCCGAAGCCATCGGAGTCGACAAAGAAAAAGCGACCGAACTGATTCACGAGAAGGAAGCGATCGCGACCAGAGGAAAAGTCAGCCAAAGTCATAATTCCAGCGATATTTTCCTCTTCAACCTCGGAAGAGCCGCATGAACTCAGCGTGCTAACACCGAGTCCTGCGAAGAGGAGAGAGATAAGACCGCAGCAAGAAAATAGTTTTTTGAACATGGAAAGAAGGTTGGAGGTACGTAGATAGCCTATCCAGGAGGAAAGTTTTATTCTTCGCTGATCAGGATACGGATCGAATTCAGAAAAGCGTGTCTATCTTCTAGCAACTGACAGACGAAAAGTCAAGAAAAAATAGTCGAACGTTGCGAAATATTGTCTCCATTCATGTGAAAATTGTTCATGCTGAAACAGGTGGGTGAGTGCGCTCTCTATCTCCTGTGATGTTGGAGCTTGCTGTATAACTAAGTGTTGCTTAGGATGGTTTGCTGGTGTGTGGTGTGTGGCGTTGTCAAGAGGTATCTATTCTCGCTGAATTCCTTGTGCTAGGAAGACTTTTTTTCTTGACTCACCATGTAGAAGGTGTAATATGTGTGAATAGTCAACTGCTATGAACCGTCTACATAAGATCTCTCTTTCCGCTATCGCGTCATTCTCTCTGCTACTCGTGCCTTCAGTGCTAGTAAGCTGTGGTTCCTCATCTACCTCGACAGAGGAAACAGAAGAGAGGATATGGACACTGACCACTAGTCAATTCGAGACTGGTGAGTACAATATTAATCTAGCCTCTGTAGCGGGGCCGCTTATTGAGCTGGTGCCCAATGCTGGCGGGAATGATGGGGTGATGCGTGTCATGGGTGTGAGTACTCCAGTGGAGTTCTTCTATGTGCCTGAGGGGAATGAGTTTTTCCCAGAAACCGCTTCACTGACAGTGACGTTTGTGTCGCCAGAGGACGGCTCATTTGAGAATATGGTTAAGTTGCTGGGGGTGACGCTGCTGCCAGCAGATGCAGACGATCCAGATTCTACCGATACTATCGTCGCGGGTTCTTCTATTACATTTAATCTGGCGTATACTCCGTTCACGTCTGTGCTGCCTAAGGCTCTGCCCGACCCAAGCGAAGAATTCGATAACGTACGTGCTGACTGGGAGGCCTTTGATGAAGTAGCTGAAGTTGATCGTGTCTTGACATCGTGGGTTCTTCTGGACATGCTGCGAGAGGACTTTGAAATAGTGAAGCGTTAATTTTAATAATATAAATCTATATGAAACTCTCTAAAAAATTGTTAGCAAAGGTTGCAGCTGCACTGCTGTTGATGCCTCTGCTTACGCAGACAAGTTGCTCATCAGGGTCGTCAGAAACAGCAGAAGAAAGCTCCTATGCAGGCATAATGACGACGGAGGAGTTCGCGAACTTGAGGAAGGCCTTTCAGGTGTTTTCTGCAGGTTCAGTATACATCTATCCCGTTACTCTAGTAACGCCAAGCGATCAAGTAACAAGCAGGGCTGAAGTGTTCGGTTACATCGCTGCGGAGACAGAAGAGGGGCTAAGTGAGCCTGTAGCTGTCCTGATGAGCTACGAGACAAGTGGGAACGCTCTGCCGACAGATCCTCCAACTCACGGCACACTTGCAATTAGCTTCTCCTCGCCAACGGGGCAGAATAATGCGCCCATCATTCGAGCCCTAGGCTTCCGCCAGATTAATCAGGGGAATGTGCTTTCTGAGCTAGAGTTTGACTTTAACTTCATCACCGGATCGGTCGATATTGCAGGTGCGGGTGCCAGTGGCGGCACGATACAGCCTGGTGATGGTGGTACAACTGAGTCCACGGGAAGTGAAGAAAAGCTCTATAATCGAGTATTTATCGTGCAGCAAAACAATTTCTAACATAATCTATATCCTTCATTATGAAATCATTTTTATTCGCATTCATGGGGCTCAGTCTAGCATCTGCCTCCCTTGTGACACTGACTAGCTGTACTTCGGGAACAGAGGAAGATACCACAGGCATCGTTGATACGGGTGTCACGGCAAGTGAGTTTGCTAGTGGTTCTGTGATTATGGACGTTCGAGGTGCTTCCTCTATCATCGTACGCCCTACTTCCTCCCCTGAAAAGGTGGATGCCTTTGCGACGAGAGCCGTAGGTGTGGAGGGTGTACTCCAGTTTGGTGAAGAGAGTGTACCTGTCTTCTACACATACGAATCTCAGGGAGATCTGCTCACGACGGGCGTTCTTACAGCCGAGATCAGTGTGAGTCTCAATGGTGTAGAATATGTGCAAAATACCACTCTGCTCTCTGCTCTGGGTGCTCCTCTGAACGGAGGATTCTTGAGCGCGACCATCTACGTGGACTATCTCGCACAGACGGTATCGATCGAATCGCGTGTTCTTCAGCCCATATCTATCGACCCTGATGGTCTTGGTGCAGGTATCATTATTACTGGTGTTTCTCAGACGCAAACGTCCACGATCGATAATATCAAGTTCTTCTTCCAAGAAGTGTAAACCGCTCATCATAAAGAATATAAGATTGCATATGAAATTTTTCAATAAGAAGAGACAATGGTTTGCATCCCTCTGTGCAACAGCCCTAACTCTGGGAGTATCCCTATCGACAATAAGCTGCAGCTCTGACAAGAGTGACGATGATGATGATCTCTCTGCGCTCGATTCAACTCCTCTCATCGTGACAGAAGTAGAGTTCGCAGCAGCGCGCTACAGATACTCCTTTGTGACGCAGACAGGGCAGCTTATCGAGATTATCCCCACACAAGCATCTGTGGTGGGAGGTGATGTACAAGCCGTGATGAATATAACCAGTGCTGGCGTATCTACCCCCGTTACATTAAACTATATATTTAACGATGAGTTCTTCGGTGAAGATGCGGAAGGTATTGTTGCTGAAGGGATCATGGTCATCACCTTCAACGAAACAACAGGTTCACCAATCGAATTCTTCAGTGCATTGGGCGTAACGATCACTCCTGCCGCTCCACTTGAAGGTGAGGAAGAAGGGGTGGCTTCTCTTCCTGCTGATTCTGCATTTGCGATCAATATCCTCTTTGTTAACCCAGAGGGGTCTGAGCAGATAGCCGCCGCTCAGGTTATGAATCCACTATCAACAGTGACAGCCTCGTGGACTACTGCGTTGGGCAGTATCAACGAAGATGCAGAGCTCGTTCTCTGGTTCCAGACACTCCTCCAGGGAGCATACAAAATCGAGCGCAACTTATAATTAATAATAGAAAAACTCATGAAGAAGCTAAAGCTAATAGCCGCAGGCGCATCACTACTAGCGCTCCCACTTCTGACACTTGTATCTTGTTCCGGAGCTTCAGAAGGTAAAGAAGATGTGAGTGTTGTCACAGAAGATCACTTCTCTGCTGGTAAGTACAATTTCATCGTCTATGGACCTACGGAAATCATCATATCTCCCACGGGTGTCTACTCAGGAGCTGGTGACTCGGCAGGCGCACCTGTGACGGAAGGTGTTCTCATCGTAGGCGAGACCATAGCACCTGTATACTATACCTATGAGACCTTTGGGTCAGCTGATAGTCCATCGCTTGCCCTCCTGCGTGTCTCTCTGAGAGATGAGTCCTATTCGACTAATCAGGATCTTATACGAGGGCTCGGAGTAGGGACGACTACGCGCATCACAGGGATTCAGTTCAGTTTCGATTACGCAGCAGAAAATGTCGATATCGTGACGAGTGGTATACAAACTCGTAATCCAGGTATCGCTACGGACGTGATTGTGCATGTCGCCCATGACAATGAGCCCTATCGCATCGTAGAACCTGCTTCATTTTAGTGCAAACCAACAAGTTAAAATAGTATGAAATGTTCATCAAAAATTTCTCGCCTGTCATTCTTGGCGCTCATGAGTATGCTGCACTTAGCGTGCACCTCTAGCAAAGAGTCAACAAGCTATGTAGACCCATTTGCTGATGTGGAGTGGCCTGACTCGCTAGTGCCTTCTGACGTGGAAGGAGATACAATACTTTCATTCAACGATGGAAGTAATTTCCCCGCGTACTCACCATTCTATTTCGACACTGCGCCGACTCATGCTGAGTTGAATTTCACTGGTGCGTCTACTGGGGGACAGGTTGAAGTCACTGGTCTACCTCTTTTTATCTCACTTACGGATGTGGGGCGTGTTGTTATTCAGTACAATCATCCCGCGCGTTCTGCTATCTCCACATGGTCGAGACCGCCAAGTGAGAGTAACATCCTGGGTCCTTTCTCAGTCGAGTTTGCTGCGCCACCTGTCGACGTAGTAGGTGTCGATGCAGCAGGAGAACCTATCGTTCAAGCTCGCGATCGTGTCGATCGCAACTATCGCTTTGCTGACCTCATCCTGCAGTTCAACTCGGTGGAAGAAGAGGGAGGACGACTCCTGTACCGCGGTGTTTATCTGAGTGGTAGCTTCTCCTTCACGGTGGGCGCAAGTTATGGTGATCAGCGCCTCGACACAGATGGTGCAAATACGCGTATAGAATACTCTTTAATCGGGTATCCCTTCATTTTTTCGACACCTATACCTGTCGAACCTGAACTTGAGCCAGAGCCTGCTCCAGATCCAGCACCAGCTCCAGACCCAGTTCCGTAAGGACGAAACATTAAACAGAGAAGCCCTTTGCTCATCGCGAAGGGCTTTTCTTTTCTATCTCAAGGGGAGGATTGCTTGCAGCTATACTTGTTGATCAGCTCACTAGCTCTGGCGGCGTCCGCGGCTCTCGTCACGCCACGCTGCTGCGTGGTACTTGCTCTCGACTAGTGCCTCTACCTGCGCGTTGAAACCCTCGTAGGGCTCGCTCGCTGTGATGAGCGTCACATGCTCGCAGAGTAGCTCTGCAAGGCGGTGTATCCAGCCCTCGCAAGGTTCGCACTCTTGGATGAGTCCTTGGTGTAGGACAGCGCCCTTAAAACGACGCTGACCAGCACCAGCTAGCTTCACCCCAGCTGAGTTGATGATGTCGCTCTCGACAGGGCTCGCCCAGCAGGCGCGTCCAGCGTCAGGTGCGTCAGAACTCAGTAGCTCACAGGCGACTCCATGCTCAGCAAGAGCTGTCGCGAGAGCTCCATGTATCCAGTAATAAAGATCATGACTGGATGGGTACATCAGACCCGAGCGTGCGGGAAGGGTGAGCGTGTAGGTCTGACCTTTCCGATGATCGACGATGCCACCTCCCGTCCAGCGTCTGATGTATTCGACCTCCTCATTCTCACGAGGGGGGAAGAGCTGGCGCGCGACTTCCTTCGTGTCAAAGTGCCCATAGCTCACCGCGGGAAGCTTCCAGCCATAGAGACGCAGCCACGCCTCATCTCGCAGAGTCAGGAGCTCATCCGCAGCCATATTATCATAACCAGATCTATGGCAGGGATCGATCCACAGGTTGAGCCGAGAGGGTAGCTGTGTGTGCGCTACCTTTGTTTGTATCATGTCCATGCACGAAGAGGGGTATAATGTGTAAAAAGATCACCCCCATACTTGCTCAGTACGGGGGTGGTGGAAGGGGTGGGGGTGTGGCTAAGAGAAGCTAGGTGGCGCGACGAGTGCTGTGAAGGTGCGTGTGTAGTCGCGGAAGAATACCGCTTCACTTGGCATGGAGCGACGCCCGCGGCGAGCCTGCTCAATGATGTGCATGCCTTCTTCGGTGACGACGGTGATGGAGATGTTAACGGCAGTGATGCGCGCATTGAGTAGCTTCTCTCCGTTCACGATGATATCGCGACTCGTGATGCTGACTTCTTCATTCTTCCCACGCGCACTGATGACGGCTACTGACTTCGTATCATATTCGATCCGACCAGACTCGATATCAGCACTGCCACGGCTGTACTGGATGTCGAAGATGAGGTTCATATCGATGATATTCTCACAGAGGAAGTTGTCCTGCTCCTTGCGTTCAAAGGAGCGGTAGGCGGCCGCAAGGTTGCTCTTTGCCATGAGTTGCTCGTAAGCATCACGTGGGCTGATGAGCTGGCGGTATAGGGAGAAGAGGGGGAAGGTATTAACCCTCTTCTTGCGGCTGCCTTCGGAGTCGAGGTTGAGAATCTGATCACGGTAGAGTAGGCGATAGCCGACAGCGTTGACATCACCTTGTGTCTCCACGTTGTTCGCTTTGGCGGATCGGTAGCTGTCGCGAAGTATGTCGTTGCTGCTGACAGCTGGATTGCGGTCTAGTGTGCTGGCGAAGAAGACGAGCTGCGTCACATCGGGGAAGAAGTTCTTACGCTTCCTAGAACGACTGGATTCTGTAAGCTCCTTACTAGCAGAGTCATCTGCCTGTGCGAAGAACCACTCGTAGTTGTTCTCGCCGCGTCCGAGCTGCATGGCTTGGAAGTCGTTTGAGAGGGCGCGTAGGGCAACGCGAGCTCGAGCACTTGTGTCTACTTGCTCACTGGCGTCCTTGTAGATGCTGATGGCTTGGTTTGTCATCGTCATGATGACGAAGACGAGGATGACTGTGATGGTCATCGCTACGAGGAGTTCAACGAGAGTGAATGCACGCTGAGCGTGGCGGTTCAAGCTATGTTTCATATTCATGATGGTCTAGTGACGCAGTGACTGATGTGAGAGAGGGGCTGTCGTGTGTCGAGGGGATAGGATTAGCGACGGAAGGAAAGGTTGGTAGAGAAAATGGGCTGGGTGAAGTCGTTCCACGACTTTGTAGTATAGCGCGCTGGATCCGTGGGGAAGAGGCGATAGAAGTCTGCACGGTAGTTTACGATGCCTCCCCATGGGTTGTCCTCATCGCTTGATACATAGGTGCTAGGCGATGAGCCACCCTCGAGGACACCCGGGCGTGTTGCCAGCTTGAACTCACCTTGTCCGCGTGGGACGAGCTGCGTCATGCGGACGAGGAAGACGGGGCCGACAGCTTGGCGGATAGCATTGCGATGCAGCTTGCTGTTGAGTGGTGCTGCCATGGTGATGAGTTCTGTGTTCTCTGGGGCTACGCTGCGTCCACGCGGTACAGGAGGGTAGCTACCGTCTGCTTGGGGGCGTTTTGATATGTCGGCTCTGTAGGAGAAGATGGCGATGCTGGTGGAGGGGCGTTTTGACTCGAGGAACCAGAAAAAGGATTTGTCAAAGGAGGTGAGATACTTCCCCTTAGCACTACGCGTAGCGGAGGCTGCGGCGCGCTCGTTGGGGCGGAGATTACCCATCTCTGTAGTGAGCGCATTAATGATGCGCCCCGACTCCTCACGCGCGAGGGCCGCTGTGAGCATCGATTTCACAGGGACGAAGAGTGTCATGAAGATGCCGAGGAGCATGCCGACGATGCCGATGGCGAGGAGGGCTTCGACGAGGGTGAAGGCACGCTTAGAGCGTGTGCGTTGCTGATTCTTACGTGAGATCATCATGTGCGTGAGGGGAGGGAGAGAGGAATTGTGTGCTTAATCGGGGAAACGAGGCTGAGGAGGGGGCTTAGCGGCTGCTTTCTTTGCGCTGGCGATCGCGTGAGTTACGCACCGCGCGCTTCTCTTGCTGGATCTGGTCTAGTGTGCGCAGGCGGCTGGTGTCTCCAGAGGGCCAGAGGACGATGCCCTTTGCTCCTACGGGGCGACCTTTGCTGTCCATTTCCTTCGGGATGATGCCGTCGCGGAATTTATCATTTTTTGTGCGCGAGGCTTCCATGACGATAAGACGCTGCGGAGCTGTGGGATTCTTAGGGTCAGCAAGAGGGGATACGAAGCGCCCCTTCTCATCAAACTCAAGGTAGTAGACGCTGACAGGTCCGAGTCCTGCGATGTTCATGAGATCATGTCCCATCATTTCTTCGTCACCTTGTTCTGCCCATTCGAGAGGCTTGCTGTAAGTGGGGCTGAAGAAAACACCAGGAGGGAGTAAAATACCTGCAGAGGTAGAGACCCAGCGACCCTCTGTACTGACATCAGAGCCGTCATACTTCCCGTCGCTCTTCTCGGTCTTGCGCAACATCATGATAGCAGCATAGCGCAGGTGCTTCGAGTTGGGCTGAAAATCGTTTGGGCTGTCTACAATAATGACGCGTGTGGAGGTGTCATTTCCGTAGGCCGTGGCCTTTGCCTCTTCTAGCATGCCTTCTAGTTGTAATACGGCGGAATCAACGGAGCGTCCCTTGCCGACACTATCAAGAACAGAAGTCGCCATCGTCATTAATATCGCCATGATCGTGATAACTACGAGCATTTCGATGAGGGTGAAGCCGGTTCTTTTCTTGGTGGTATGCGTATTCATGGGTGAGAAAATGGATATAATGAGAGCTCCCCTTATAAATAGCAAATTTGGCTGCCTTATTCAATCTTTTTTTTGGGCTCTCGTGGCGCGTTCGCTTGTATCACTATCGCTGTGCTTCTACTTAGGCTTCTAAGAACTCTGTGATGACATCTGCATAGAGTTCAGGCTCAAGCAGGAATGAGTCATGCCCCTTTTCTGATTCAATCAGATGATAGTGCGATTCTACTCCAGCTTGGAGGAGCTGCTGGTGCATCTGCTCGATGTCTTCGGGAAGGAAGCATGCGTCGGTGCTGATGCCAAAGCTTGTGACGGCGATGTGGTGACGAGCAAGGGTGTTCCAGCATGTTGCTAGTGAATCACTAGCGGTGAGGCGTGTGAGGTCGTGCTGAGCCCACATGTCCACGATGCGTATGTAGGCATTCGCGTCGAATCGCTTCGCAAACTTCGTTCCTTGGTGGAGCATGTAGCTCTCCGTGTTGTGGCGTATGGGGTAGCTGCGCAGCATGTTCTGCTCTGTGATGACGCCAGCGCGTGCACGTTGCGCGAGGGTGCTCTGGTCGATGAATAGCTTGTGACAGATGATGCGCGCGAGGGCAAGACCGCGCTGAGGCTGTTCATCGAGCTTGTAGTTGCCATCCATGAATTGGTGATCTAGCTCGATTGCGAGAATCTGCTCGAAGACGGAGAGTCTGTGCTCCATGCTTGGCTCATGTGTCACCCCTACGAGCATGAGCCCCTTCACTCTCTGTGGATAGAGGCACGCACAGGTCATGCCGATGAGTCCTCCTATGCTCGCTGCAACTAAGTGGAAGCGATCAATGCCGAGATGGTTCAGTAGTGCTATCTGTGCACGTACCTGATCCGCAGCGGTGACTAGAGGGAAGCGTGCGCCCCATGGCTTGCCATCAGGCGCGAGGCTCGCAGGGCCTGTGCTGCCATAGCAGCTGCCGAGGTAGTTTGCGCAGATGATGAAGTAGCGATCGGTGTCGAGTGGCTTGCCTGAGCCTATCATGAGGTCCCACCAGCCTTCGAAGTTCTCAGGCTGCCAGAAGTCACCTGCCTGCGCCACCTGATCGCACCAGCCATGGGCATGGTGACTACCAGTGAGCGCATGGTTGAGCAAGACGACGTTGCCCTTATCCTCGGCAAGTGTGCCGTAGCATTCGTAGGCGAGTTGCACCTGCGGTAGGCTGATGCCGCTGTCGAAGGTGAAGTCTCCTAGCTCGAGGATCTGAGTCTGGGTGTGCATGATGGGAGGGGTGGTGTGCGAAGAGTTTTATTGTGGTGAAAAATCTTCTAGCAAGCAATAAAAAAAGACCGAAGCTCTGATGCACCGGTCTTCTGTGTTTGCTAGAGAAAGATCTCTATGCAGGATGGGGACAATTACTTGACACCCTTCTTGCTGAGGCGTGTGCCAGCGGTCGTGCCTTGGCGAGCCTTGAACTTAGGATTGCTCTTGCAGATGACGTAGAGCGTGCCTTTGCGCTTCACGATTTGGCAGTCTGCGTGACGACGCTTCATGGAGGCGAGTGAGGAAAGTACTTTCATGTGTTCGATATGGGGTTATTTGTTTGAGAAATTTTGCGCTCGGAGGCGCATTATACCCCCTAGTCATGTAATGTAAAGACAAATTTTGCTTTTTTCGGCATTTTTATCAGAAGAGTTCTTCGATTTGTCTTGAGGGTTGGAGGTGTAATATTTTAACGCTTAGTTGTAAGGCTTGAGTTTGCCGTAGAATCCATAGTGCAGTGCGCGGAAGAGCTGGTAGATGCGTGTGAGGCTGAGCTCTCGGGAGCGGATCATCGCATTGAGTGAGAAAATGATGTAGACTCCGCAGGCCGCGAGACGGCGGAAGGGGGAGTGTGGGTAGCGCAGTCGCTGAAGCCATGCCCAGTTGCGATTCTTGTAATAAGCGCGAGAGGGGTGTAGCCCCGGTTCGTAAAAGAAGGATCGCTGCCCGATGCGGTACTCAATGAGCTGGACGCGCGAGGAGGGGTGCTCTAGTGGGCTAGTGCGTAGGGTGATGAAGCGGAAGCCTGCGTGGCGTAGCTTCCATGGGTACTCCTCGTCTTCGCCGCGAATGAAGAGTTCTTCGGTAGGCGATCCCACCTTTTCCCATGCGGCGCGTGGGTAGAGAGCTCCTAGCCATCCGCCTCGGCTGATGATCTCGTCGGTATCGGGGAGTTCGGCTCGATGGGCGATATGTCGCCAGTGTGTCTCGCTTTCTTCTCGCGCTGTGAGCGGCCAGCTGAGTTCATCGTCTTTTGCAGGGTCGATGACCATGCTCATGCGTATGGTGTCAGCATCTACCTCTGTGTTGAGAAGAGAGGCTAGACTCTCAGGGCGAGCCCATGAGTCATCGTCGAGAATCCAGACGTAATCGGTACGTAGCTGTGTGAAGGCGTGTTCTAGCCCACGTGCGCAGCCGCCGGCGTTGCCAAGATTATGCTCCATTTGAAGGATGCTCACGCAGCCCGCGGGGAAATGCTCATCAGCGTAGCTTCTCAGGCGATCGAGGGAGGGGTCGTCTGGCGAGGCGTTGTTGATGATGAGAATGTGGTCTAGCGTTCGTGTCTGTGCGACAAGCCGAGCTAGGCAAGTGAGGGAGTTAGACTCGCTTGCGAAGTGGGTGAAGATGGCACAGACGGTAGGCATGAGATATAATGATGCCGTATTGTTGGGAGATATGCAAGCTTAATAATTCATCATCATGGCATGAGCGCAGCGCTGGGCTACTGTCTGCCAGTCAGGATAGCTGGGTATATCTATTAACTCAGGCTTGTCGTAGAGGGTGTTAAGCTTCTGGGTGAAGTCCTCTATACTATTCTGGTTGAATAGATAAGGGGTGGGGATATTCTCCTTGATGGGGGGGAGATCAGAGGCAAGGGTGGGGATGCCGAGGCGTAGGCTCTCCACTGGAGGCATGCCGAAGCCCTCGTAGTCGCTGAAGTAAATGCTCAGTCGGCACTGCTCTCGGAGGATGCGTTGGAGCTCATGGAAGGGGAGTCTATCGTAGGTGATCCACTGCTTGCCCTGTGGTTGGATATGCTCGGGGAGTTTTCCTATGAGGTGGATGCGCATCTGTTCGGCATCTGCTCGGTTGTCGAGCCAGTGTTGGACGAAGGGGATGGCGAGATCGCTGCGCTTGTGAGGGTAGGGAGAAACGTAGACGAGAATATCCTTCCCGAATGTCTCAGGGGCGGGTAAGGGTGTGCCGTCAAAGCCTATGCCGACAACGGCGATCTTGGCCTCCTTATTGTAAGAGAGAAAGCGTTCGCGGTTAAACTGTGTTGAGGTGAGGATGAGATCGGCAACCGAGAGGGCTCGCTTCCCGAGGGTGGAGAAGTAGATCATCTCGTGGCGTGGGAAGGGGCTTTCCTTGACGATTGCCTTCTCCTCGTAGTATTCCCAGTTAAAGTCATGCACATAGCAGGCGAGCTTCGTGCGCCCAAGTGTAGGAAAGTAGGGGGGAAACCCTTTGGGTAGGATACACCAGTCGGGGTCTATGCTGCGTATAGCTTGTTGCACTCCTAGCTGATCCCAAAGGATGCGACCGAAGCGTGAGGGGACGGGCTTGGCGGTGAAATGTAGGTGAAGCTTGGTCGAGTCGAGTGCTGCGAGCTCCGCTCCGCACTCATCATTGCAGAGGAGATGTAGCTCGTCTACCGCATCGCAAGCGATGAAGCCACGCACCAGCCCCATCGTGACGTTGAAAATGCCTATGGACTTGGTCGCGTTGAAACTCTGGTCAGTGAGCGAAAGGAGAAGCTTCATGATGAGCAATAGTTTGTCACAGAAAGTATCAGAGGTCAAGTAAGAGGGTTGTACTAACTGTGAAAAAACGAGATAGATCGTAAATGACTTGACTTCTATTCTCCTCTTCGGTATGCTTTCGCGCGCATGTCTACGAGTACTGAGTTCAAACGAAACTTTTCCATTATTGCCCACATTGATCACGGGAAAACGACTCTTTCTGACCGCCTGCTAGAGTTCACTCAGACGATTAGCGAGCGCGAGAAGCAGGATCAGCTTCTTGATGCCATGGATCTGGAACGTGAAAAGGGTATTACCATTAAGTCTCATCCTGTTACTATGCGTTACAAGGCGAAGAATGGTCAGGTCTATGAGCTTAACCTACTCGATACACCTGGTCACGTTGACTTCTCCTATGAGGTCTCACGCTCACTGGCTGCTTGTGATGGGGCTCTTCTCATTGTGGATGCAGCGCAGGGGGTAGAAGCACAGACTCTAGCCAACATGCACCTAGCTCTCGATCAGGGGCTGACCATCATCCCTGTGGTGAACAAGATAGACCTCCCCAGCACGAATCTACCACGCGTGTATAAGCAGCTCGAAGACGTGATCTGCATTCCTCGCGATGAAGCTATCCTTTGCTCCGCAAAGGCAGGTATCGGCATCGAGGACATCCTTGAAGCCGTCGTTGAGCGCATCCCACCCCCGAAGGAAATTGAGGATAATAAGCTGCGAGCTCTCGTGTTTGACTCTGTTTATGATGCTTATCGTGGTGTTGTTTCCTACGTTCGCATGGCGTCTGGTACTGTCAAACGCGGTATGAAGGTAAAGCTCTTCCATACGGATGAAACTTATGAAGTGAAGGAAGTCGGTGTTTTCACCCCGAAGATGCAGGCCAGCCCAGCCCTGAACACAGGTGACGTGGGCTACATCATCGCGAATATGAAGTCCGCGAGCGATGTGAAGATAGGTGACACATACACCGACTTGATTAGCCCCTGTTCTGAGCCTCTCCCAGGTTTCAAGGAGATACGCCCCATGGTGTTCTCGGGCATCTATCCCATTGACTCCAGTGACTATGAGAGCCTGAAGGCTGCGATGGCAAAACTCCAGATTAACGATGCTGCATTCAGCTACATGGGTGAGAGCTCTGTAGCACTCGGTTTCGGCTTCCGCTGTGGTTTCCTCGGATTGCTCCACATGGAAATCATCCAGGAGCGCCTCCGTCGTGAGTTCAACATGGATGTCATCTCCACCTATCCTTCTGTTATCTATGAGGTGACAAAGACCGATGGTGAAGAAATGATGGTGGATAACCCAACCTTTCTCCCAGAAGCGCAGGAGATAAAAGAAATCCGCGAGCCTATCGTGAAGGTCTTTATCATGATCCCTGCCGACTATATTGGAGATATCATGCGTATCGTGCTCGAAAAGCGCGGTGAGGTGAACCACACAGAGACCATCGATGATATGCGCGTCATGCTCACCTGCCGCCTCCCGATGGCAGAAATCCTCGTGGACTTTAACGATAAGCTCAAGTCTGCTACGCGTGGCTATGGCTCGATGGACTATGAGCCAGACGGCTATCAGGCATCCCACCTCGTGAAGATGGAGATGATGATTGCAGGTGAGTCGGTCGACGCCTTCTCCATGATCGTGCATCGCGATCGTGCTGAGGCGCAGGGACGAGAACTCGCTGTGAAGCTGAAGGATGTCATCCCCAGACAGCTCTTCACCGTCGCTATTCAGGCATGCATAGGTGGCAAGATCATTGCTCGTGAGAGCATCTCCGCGATGAAGAAGAACGTGACTGCGAAGTGCTATGGTGGCGACGTTACCCGTAAGCGCAAGCTGCTCGAGAAGCAGAAGGAAGGTAAGAAACGCATGAAGGCCATCGGTCGTGTGAACATTCCGCAGGAAGCCTTCATTAACGTGCTCAAGAGTGGGGATTAATAGTTTTTTAGCAAGGATAGGAAGTTTATCCTTGCATAACAGTTCTGAATCTAGTTGAATAAGCGACATGCGAGCCCTCTTCATCATCGGTGCAAGTGTAGTAGTATTGGCATTAAGCTCTTGCGGATGCTCTAATTGCCCCTCGTATAATCCTAGCTATCTTGATGATGTCCACGTGGGACCTCGATACAGCTTCGATTAATATCATATTCATCATGCATATCAACTAGTTACGCTCTATCTATACTTTCTATGTCTTTTGAAATCAGAGAAAAGCCCGAGATGGTCGAGCGCGCTCTGCTCGTCGCCATCGGCACACCTGGTGATAGTAAAGAGGAACGACTCGCTCTCCTTGCGGAGCTCGAAGACCTCGTTAGTAATCTAGGCATCGGTATCGTGGACTCACGCCTTGACTTCACGCGCGAGATGCACGCGAAGTTTCTCTGCGGAGTGGGTAAGGCGGATGAGATCGCACTGGCTGCTCGTGAGCTGGATGCAGACTGCCTCATCTTTGATAATCTCCTCTCCCCCTCCCAGCAACGTGAGTGGGAGAAACTCACAAATATCACTGTCATCGACCGCGAAGAGGTCATTCTCGACATCTTCGCGAAGCGTGCGCGCACAAAGGAAGCTACCATGCAGGTAGATCTGGCACGCATGCAGTATGCTCTCCCTCGCATGACAGGGATGTGGAAGCATCTGGACCGCCAGCGTGGCGGCTCAGGAGGCGGTAAGGGTGGCGGCTCAGCCGCACGTGGTGAGGGTGAGAAGCAGATTGAGATCGATAGACGACTCGCCCACGACCGTATCGAGGCGATACGACATGAGCTCGAACAGGTACGCAAGCAGCGCGGTACTCAGCGAAAGGAGCGTAACAGACAGGGCATACCTACCGCTGCCATCGTAGGCTATACGAACGCTGGGAAGTCCTCGCTGCTCAACATGCTGACAGCTGCTGAGGTGCTCGCGAAGAATATTCTCTTTGCAACACTGGAGACGACAAGCCGCAAGATAGAGCTCCCAGATGGACAGCCCCTTGTGCTCACTGATACCGTCGGCTTCATTCGTAACCTCCCTCATCGACTTGTCGAGGCATTCAAGTCCACGCTCGAAGAAGCCGCCCTCGCTGACTTCCTCATTCAGGTAGTAGATGCGAGTGATAAGGACGCATGGCGACACTATGAGACTACCTGCGAAGTGCTCTCCGAGCTTGGAGCAGGTGATAAACCCATGGTGGTAGTCTGGAATAAGTGCGATCTCATCGATGAGGAAGAGCGAGATGTTCGTATCGCTGAGCTGAATGCGAAGCTAGAAGAAGATGGCTTCGTCATGAGTGTGAAAGAGCAGCTGGGGGGCGATGAGCTCCTCCGCGCTTGTGTGACGAAGCTTAGCCATCGTGTCGAGCGTGCCTTTTATCGCATCCCCTATACAGACAGTCGTCTGCCAGCCATCATGCATCGTGACGGTAAGGTGCTCTCCACGGAGTATGATGATGAGGGGAACTCCATCATCGAGGCCATCTTGCCCAAGGAGTTTGCAGCGCGTATTCAAGAGTATAAGATTCAAGCAGAATAAGAAAATTCACCCAACCCCCCCCTATATGAAAATACATCACCTATTGATGCTTCTCACTGTTGCAGTCGTGCAGACTGCCTGCAAGAGCTTCATGACTGACCCAGCCGATGAGGGAGTCGTCACTAAGACGACTCTCGCAGCCTCTGCACGTAAGAAGCTACCAGCTAGCCCCACAGAAGGCTCTGAAGCAGATCCCACCGTCACGCATCAAGAGTTCGTCCAACGTAGCACTTATCAAGCAGGCAATGAGCTCTGGCAGAACGCCACTCTAGCCTCAAAGCCAACCTCAGCGAAGCGACTTGAGATCGATACGAAGACCCAGCGTGGCATTCTCTTTGTCGAGGAGAAAGTTGCTATGGACTTCCCCCTGACCACAGGTCGAGCTGGGAAGCGCACCCCGAAGGGTGTCTTCACTATCACGCAGAAACAGGCAGATAAACGCTCCACCCTCTATGGCTCATTCGTCGATCGTAGGAATCGTATTGTCAAGGGTGGTGTGCGCGTCACAGACCGTCGTCCGCGCAATACACGCTTCCGTGGAGCGAAGCTTCCCTACTGGATGCGCTTCAATGGCTCGGTGGGTCTCCATCAGGGAGGAGTACATCGTGTGCCCGCGTCTAATGGCTGTGTGCGCGTCCCGCCCGAAGTAGCACCTGTGCTCTTCCAGCGACTCTCCAAGGGCGCAGATGTGGTGGTGCGCTAAGCAAGATCCTTCCACTTATTGCATTGAGTAATTCTATTATTAAAAACTCCATGAACATCTATTCATGGAGTTTTTCTTTCTACGTGGAGAATGGAGGGAGAGTTATTCCCAGAGGAATGACTGGAGATGCCCCTTCAATTCGCCTTCAACGATCAACTCCACGCGCCAGCTGAGGATATCTCCTTTCTTCTGGCGTTCATCACCGGTGAAGAAAAACTTCTCCTCACGCTTCTGTGATGAGGCGCGAGGTGTGTTGTAAAGTACACGGTTGCTGAGTACCTGTGAGCCAGTGAGTGACTGTGTGTAGTAGAAGCGTATCTCTGTATGCTTCGTAGGTGTGATGTCATGCCAGTTGACGAAGAAGTAGTCACCACGACGCGCGAGCTTCTCCTTGTTGGACTCTGCATGGTCAAGCATGTAGCGAGCATGAGCGCGTAGAGGAGTCTCAGACCAGTCAGTTCCTGGTATGGAGATGCTTTTGAGAGGTAAGTCGGCCACGTCAATGAGGTAGCTATTTGTGTGGCTCGTGCATGAGACGCACAGAGCTGAGGCGAGGACGACTCCCACGAGGGAAAGAGAGATGCGCATGAACTTATACATAGAGAATAGTCCTCTTCTTGTCAATGAAAAAACTTGATTTCACGCGACTTCTAGCTTATGCTTATCAGCGAGCATCCTCACACTTTCTCTCACAGATTCACCCCTCCACGCGACTCAGCTATGGCCTCCACTCCCTCCCTCAGCCCTATGATGGATCAGTACCTGCGTATGAAGCAGAGCCTGCCCGAGGATGTGTGGCTTTTCTTCCGCCTAGGAGACTTCTATGAGATGTTCTTTGAAGATGCGGTTGATATCTCAGCGGCTCTGGGGCTCACCTTGACCAAGAGGCACTCCATCCCCATGTGTGGGATGCCCTATCACTCTGCAGAAGGCTATATCGCGCAGGCTGTACAGCTGGGCAAGCGTGTCGCTATCGCAGAGCAGGTATCAACCCCTATCCCTGGTAAGCTCGTGGAGCGTGAAATCGTGCGCATCATCTCGGCAGGGACTGTTTCTGAACTCAGCCAGCTTAATGCGGCAGAGCATAACTACATGCTCGCCTGCTATCAGGTGAAAAAGAAGTGGGGTCTCGCCTGCGCTGATCACACGACAGGTGCTTTCCTTGTAGCCGAGTTCACCGATAGAGAGGCACTTGCCGATGAGATCGCGCGCCTTCAGCCGCGTGAGCTTGTCATCAGCGATGAGCAAAAGGAGCACTTTCCCACCAGTCAATTCCCCGTCACTCTCTACTACGATGCTTATGCCTTCCTGCCAGCAGCGGCGCACAGTTCGCTGAAGAGTCACTTTCGCGTGCAATCGCTGGATGGATTCGGCTGTGCGCAAATGGACGCGGCAGTCGGTGCTGCGGCTTCCATCCTGCATTATTTGAAGTTTCAGCTGCGACGCTCCACGGATCATCTGCGCAGCATAGCTCTGTTACCCACCGAGCGCACCGTGTTGCTCGACGCAGCGAGTCGACGCAACCTCGATCTTGTTGAAGCAAGGGGAGGGCGAAGCCATACGCTTCTAGGTGTACTCGATCAGACAAGCACCCCTATGGGCGCGCGCCTGCTGCGTGAGTGGCTACTCCACCCGCTAGATGACCTCCATGAGCTGCAATCGCGCCAAGAGATGATCGCCAGCTTCCTCTCGCAGGACTTTCTCATGAGCAAGCTGCGCGATTCGCTGAAGTCGGTAAGAGACCTCGAACGACTCTCTTCTAGACTCTCGCAGGGGGCGGGGAATGCGCGCGATCTACTCGGCTTAGGCGTCTCACTCGCTCAGCTTCCTGACGTACTGGCTGATCTCGAAGCTTTTTCTGCTCAACAGCCTCTCTTCCTGAGTCTTAGCGAGGCATGTGGAAACTTCGATGAGCTCGCAGATCTCCTCCAGCGCGCTCTTGTTGAAGAGCCCCCCATTACGATAAAAGAAGGTGGCATGATTGCTACTGGCTATGATGCGGCACTCGATGAGCTGCGCTGCGCGAGTCATGAGGGTAAGAAGTGGCTCGCTGAGCTTGAAGCACGTGAGCGCACTGCCACAGGGATAGATTCACTAAAAATTCGCTATAACAACGTCTTCGGTTATTACATCGAAATTACCAAGGCAAACCTAGCAAAAGTCCCCGAAGACCGCTACACTCGCAAGCAGACGCTAGTGAATGCCGAGCGCTACATCACCGAAGAGCTCAAGCAGATGGAAGGCACCATCCTCGGTGCAGATGAGCGCTCACGTCAGCTAGAATACAAGCTCTTCTGTGCCCTGCGCGACGAGGTAGGTGGCTACATTGATCAGATTCAATCTAGCGCGAGTGCCCTAGCAAGACTCGATGTGCTACTCAGCCTCGCAGAAGTGGCTCGTAAGAACCAGTACTGCCGGCCTGAACTTACAGAAAGTCGCGATCTCATCATCGAAGATGGGCGTCACCCAGTCATTGAAATTACTCAGGGAGACCAGAGCTTTGTACCAAACAATACTGAGATTCTAGCGGAGAATCAGCGTGTTCTCATCCTGACTGGTCCCAACATGGCTGGTAAGAGTACCTACATCAGGCAGGTGGCACTCATTACCCTGATGGCGCAGATGGGCTCCTATGTGCCAGCACGCAGCGCACGCATCGGGCTTGTGGATCGTATCTTTTGCCGCGTCGGTGCGAGTGATGATATCGCACGTGGTCAGTCCACCTTCATGGTCGAGATGAGTGAAACTGCGCTTATCTTGAATAATGCCACCGCGCGTTCACTGGTTATTCTCGATGAGATAGGGCGTGGGACTGCCACCTTTGATGGGCTCTCTATCGCGTGGTCAGTGGCGGAGTACCTGCATGATGATGTGGGAGCTCGCACCATGTTTGCCACACATTACCACGAACTAGTCGATCTAGAGCACACCCATGAAGCTGTGAGTAATTGGCATGTCGAAGTGCGCGAATGGAAGGATGAAATCATCTTCTTGCGCAAGGTGCTACCAGGTCCTGCGGATAAGTCTTATGGTATCCAAGTAGCGCGCCTAGCAGGACTCCCAGAGAGTATCATCAATAGGGCAAAGGACATCCTTACCCATCTGGAGCTCAGCTCTGCAAAACGCGACGCACAGAACGTGCAACAACAAGGAGCAGTCTCAAACTCGCGAGGAACGAAGAAGAAAAAAGCAGCCATGCCACGCGTGCAGGAAGCCGATGGTATCCTACAGATGGACATGTTTGGCATGCTGGATGACTTCTAAGCACATGCACGCACACGGAGACTCGCGTAGCATCGCCGTCGTGCGCAACTATTCCTGGCAGCCTAGTCGCTCAATGAGAGTAGCGGAGAGGTGATGCGTGTGCAATTAATTCGCAGACTTAGGCTCGTTTCTATAGCCGAGTACGGGCTTCTGACGTGGCTTTTTCTCGATGACTGGCTCTTCGTCTGGGTCTATTCCCTGTGCTTCGAGCTCAGCCTTGCGCTCTTCCGCGATGCGGATATTGTGAGCGCGTTCTTGTTCGAGTAGCTCTTTTAGTCGTCCCTTGAAGTCTTCGATGCCTGTTTGCTCTGCCGCTGAGATGGGGATGATTTCTACCTTCCCAAATCGCTGCTGTAGTATAGCGAGGTTGTCAGCTGAGGCTTCGTCATCCATCTTGTTGGCGACAATCACCCAGCGACGGCTGGCGAGTTCTTCGGAGTAGAGTTTTACCTCTTTTCGCAGGGTGGAGATGGCCTCGACAGGGTCGTGCTCAAGTCCACTCATGTCGACGACAAAGATGAGGAGCTGACAGCGCATGATGTGGCGGAGGAACTCATGGCCTAGTCCGCGGTTCTCGGATGCTCCTTCGATGATGCCAGGGATATCGGCGACAACACAGCGTGTGAAATCAGGAAACTCCACCATACCAACGATGGGCTGCATGGTGGTGAAGGGGTAGCTGGCTACCTTTGGCTTCGCAGCAGAAATAGCGCCGAGTAGTGTGCTCTTTCCTGCATTTGGGTAGCCGACGAATCCAGCATCAGCAATGCGGCGTAGTTCAAAGAAGAAAACGCCAGATTCTGCATCTGTACCGTATTCAAACTCGATGGGTGTACGGTTCGTCGCACTACGGTAGTGCCAGTTACCACGTCCGCCCTTTCCTCCTTGGCAGAGGACGAAGCGTTGCCCAGGTTCTGTGAGATCAGCTATTTGCTCTAGCTCGATGCCATCACCTTCACGCTCCAGCCATGTGGCATCCTGCATCGTCGCAGCATTACTGCGGTAGACAATTGTTCCTTGTGGAACTTGTGCGACGATGGTCTTGCCTGATTTTCCGTGCTTGCGGTTATGCATGCCGGCGCGTCCGTCAGTGGCGATGAGCTTTGGATCAAAGAAGTAGCGACGCAGGTCATTAGAGCCTTCAGCTACTTCGAGGATGATGCTACCGCCATCGCCACCATCACCACCATCGGGACCTCCGCGAGGGATGAATTTTTCACGGCGAAAGCTAGCGAGACCATTGCCTCCCTTACCAGCTTTTGCAAAGATTCGGATGTTGTCGACGAACATGGGCAGAAGCGTAGCCTATTCTTAGAGCTTATGCAAGACTTTTCAGGCTTTTACTTTTCCTTATGATTAGTTACAATCACGCACATGGAGACAAGTATCATCGTCGCAGGTAAACCCGCTATAGCTTATGCAAAAGAAGGAGTAGCCTTCTTTGAGCAGCGTCTACGCCCTCTGGGGAAGGTCTCAGTACAGTACCTGAAGGCGGGTAGCTCAGAGGATGTTTCGGCTCGCCTCCTTGCGGCGAGCGAGGGGAGTCTGCGCATCGTCATGGATGAGCGAGGGGAGCAGTGGACGACACGCCAGTGGGAGTCTCACTATAAGAAATGGCAGCTTCACTCGGTGAAGCGAGTCTGCTTTCTCATCGGGGCTGCCGATGGACACACGCAGCAGCTGCGTGATCAGGCGGATATTCTGCTCTGTCTGGGCAAGCAGACGATGCAGCATGAGCTAGCCTTCCTCGTGTTGATGGAGCAGATCTATCGCGTGCATACCCTGCTCGCGGGCTCGCCCTATCACCGCGACTGAATGCGCGTGATTCCTGTGCAGAGGTACTGTGTGAGTGACTCGATGGTGCCGAGAATGGGGGTTCCCTTTTCCCGACGTAGTTCCAAAAGATCGCTTAGGCGTGCATAGCCCCATGGAACAAGGGCGAGCTGACAGCCTGCGTTCTCAGCGCACTGCGCATCGTGCGTAGAATCACCGACGAGGATGAGCTCACTTGTGCTCACTCCCCAGCCCGCAGCGATGTGATGTAGAGCTGCAGGATCAGGCTTGCGAGGGAAGCTTCCTTCTTGGTAGCCTAAGACTGGGGAGAGGGGCATGCCTCTAAAGAGATGCTCGACGATGGAGCAAGTGGCTTCGTGAGGCTTGTTTGACAGGACTGCCATGTGTGCGCCACAGGCAGCAAGCTTCATGAGCATGGATTGGATGCCGGGAAAACAGCGTGTTCCTTCTTCCTTCCAGCTCTCGCGGTACTCGCGGCGGAAGATATCAAGGAGGGTTTCTACCTCTTCTCGTGGTGCGTCTTCTTCGCTTTCGTAGCCAAGTGTCTGAGCGCAGAGTTTACGTGCGCCTTCACCGATGTAGAGGCGAAGCTGCGCGAGCGTGATGAGGGGTTTGCCCAGCTCAGCTAGGGCAGTATTGAGTCCTGCTGCAATGCCGGGTAATGATTCAACGATCGTGCCGTCGAGATCGAAAACAATGTAGGGGTATTTCATAAAATATCCTCGGAAGGATTAGTGGATGAAGCCACGCTCAGAGCTCTGGAGGAAGCTGGTGAGTGTGCTGGCGCAGGCGTTGCTGCCGTGTTCTTCGTGGGCGAGTATCTCCGAGATGCCTTCTTGGATATTGCACCCCTTGTGAAGGAAGAGTTTCTTGTAGGCGAACTTGAGTGCGCGGATGTCATCCTCTGAGAAGCCGCGACGCTGAAGACCTATCGTGTTGATAGCGCGCACAACGGTTGGCGTGCCCTCGACGATGGTATAAGGCGGTACATCTTGCGTGACGCGGCAGAAGCCCGCGACGAGAGAGTGTTCCCCAATGCGTGTAAACTGGTGCACGGCGGAGCATCCCGAGATGATCGCATGATCGCCGACCACGCAGTGCCCTGCCACAGCAGCATAGCCGCTGAGGATGCAGTGATCGCCTACGATGCATTCATGTCCGCAGTGAGAGTTGATGAGGAAGTTGTTATGGCTGCCGATAATGGTCTTTGTGTCAGGGCTTGTCGAGCGATTGATATTGCAATTCTCGCGGAAGACATTGTAATCACCGACTTCAAGGAAGGTGGGTTCACCCTTGTACTTGAGATCCTGAGTTCTGAGGCCTATCGCGCAGAAGGGGTAGAACTCATTACCGCGTCCGAACTTGGCTGGGCCTTCGAGTACGACATGGCTGTGGAGAATACAGTCCGCGCCTAGTTCTACATGCGCTCCCACGACGCAGTAGGGACCTATTTTAACATTTTCAGCGATACGTGCGCTGGGGTCGATGACAGCGGTGGGATGGATATCGGACATGTCTATATGATAGCCAGAAGGCTTGTTCTTTTCAAGCGTAAAGATGGGGGCTTTTACACGGATGCTGTATTTTTACGCGAGCGTAGCGCGATGGCGAGGAAGATAATGCCGACGAGTATCACGCCAAAGGAGAGATACTGCCCGCGTGTGAAGTTCATCCAGAGAGCGTCTTCGGGCTCGCGGTAGTATTCACAGAAGATGCGGCCTGCAGCATACATGAAGCAGAAAATGGCGCAGAAGATGCCCGCTGGTGCTTTCTTCCAGAAGAAGCGTAGAGCAATGAGGGTTATGAAGATGAGGAATCCTTCGAAGAAGGCTTCGAAGAGCTGGGAGGGATAGCGCGGTGTGAGGTATTCTCCTATAGCGAGGCGCACAGGCTCGTGCTGGCGGCTCATCTCAATGATCCATTCGTTAAAAGAGGCGTAGGAGCGAAGCTGACCGGATGGGGGCGTGGGACTAGCCTGGATGGCGGCAAGCTGCATTTGCATCCACTGGGCGGGGCTGCTGGTGACTAGTTCGCGGATCTCTAGAGGGAACTTCATTGCGAGCGCATTGCCTGCGCTGGCGACACGTCCGTAGAGCTCTCCATTGATGAAGTTTGCTAGTCGCCCGAAGCATATGCCTATGGGGGCGACGATAGCGAGACCGTCAGCGAGAGGGACGAGAGGTAGCTTGAAGCGTCGAGCGTAGTACCAGCAGACGAGAAATACCCCGATGATGCCTCCGTGGGAAGCCATGCCACCCTCCCATACACGCAGAACCCAGAAGGGGTCATCGGCTAGTCCTGAGAAGCCGACGCGGGGCAGCCAGTAGAAGAAAAACTCCCCGAGGCGTCCCCCGAGCAAGACCCCGAATACAGCGATGCCTGTGATGAAGTCACCGAGCTTTTCCTCTGGCATGCAGTAGAGCTTTCTCTTGGAGAGCATGCGCAGCACGAGAAAGCCGAGAAAGAAGCCTGCGACGTAGGCAAGACCGTACCAGCGAAGCGCTAAGGGTGTGTCTGGTATTTCAAAGATGACGGGGTCGAGATGGTGGATATAGGTCGAGAGTAATGCCATAAGCTGACGGATATTAGCATGATTGCAGCCAGAATGGGAGGAAAATCTGTGTGCTCGGTGATTTTTCTTCCCCATTGAGCGCTGGCGAGTAAGAAAAAGAAAAAAATTGAGATTTTGAGTAACTTTTTCTCGCCAAGACGGGGGTTCATCGTGTATAAATGATAAGAATTCGACTCCTTTTATCATGAAAAGTCTCATCAAATCTCTCGCCATTTTAGCCCTCATGGGGGCATCCGCATCCGCTCAGGATACTACTTATGCTACTGGTGTACAGGTAGAAGTAGAAAAAATCAGTAAGCTTGAAGTACACAAGATGCCACGCGCAAGCGCGTCGATGTTCGCCGATCTCGGGGTGAAGGCATCCAAGCGCAAGTTTAACGATCGCTGGCAGTACTTCGCCTTCCCTATCAAGGTCTCAGGTAAGGCAAAGGGTGGTAAGGTGCCTGCTTTTGTGCCCGAGTTGACTGTGACACTACACGTATTGTTCAAGAAGCAGAGCAATGACGGGGCACAGGTGAAGCTTACAAAGAAGATTAAGTACGTGGATATCCCACTTGACCCCAAGCCTAATATGGGCGAGGCAAAGGAAGTCTACGTCGGAGCGTTCATCTCACCTGCTGATGCGTTCAAGATCACAGGTGATAAGAAGTCTGACAAGGGTGACCTGAAGGGGCAGATAGAAGCTGTCGCCTTTGAAATTGAGTTCGAAGGGGATAACTGCCTGAAGCCTGGTAGCGAGCGTAGCTACGCCTTCGCTGGCTCACGCGTAGATGGCAAATGGTGGGCGAACCCACGTTTGAAGTCAAATGAGGCTGAGCTCAGTGTCATCAGCGAGACCCCCTATGCGATGGATTATGCTGGCGTGTTCCCTGCGACGGATCCCATCGTCGGAGCTCCTGCAGCGAGTGATGATACGAAGGCTCCTGCTGCGGATGATGCCGAGTAATCCTCGGAGTGAATAATTTTCCAAATCCAATGACCAATTAATAATATGGCTGAATACAAGACAACTGTCGCCCTTGAGATCGGAGCTCAGAGCGTCACGATGGGTGTGTTTACACCGAGTGGTAAGAGAGGCTTTGCGCTTTCTCGTTACACACGTCGTGACATCGTTCTAGACCCCGTCGAGGAGGGAATGCGAATTGATTATGTAAGTACTGCTGTCGCAGAAATGGTGGCAGAACTTAAGGTGAAGGGGAGTGAAGTTCGCAGTGTTGTCTCAGGGCAGCAGGTGTTCATGCGCTTCATGAAGTTGCTCGTTCTTGACTCAGATAGCATAGACGAATTAGTCGGTTATGAGGCGCAGCAGCATATTCCCTTCCCGCTCGATGAGATCGTGTATTCTTACCAGCTTCTTGGTGAGACAGAGGAAGGAGAGCGCGAAGTGCTTCTTGTCGCGATTAAGAAAGAAGTTCTCGACGAGCTCCACGAGCAAGTGCGCCAAAGTGGATTGCGCCCAGAGGGTGCAGACTGCTCCGTCACCTCCCTGTACAACGTGTACCGCGCTAGCTATCCAGCCGAGTCTGAATGCACGATGATCGTGGATATCGGGGCGAAGACTACAGATATTATATTTGCAGAGGCGGGGAACTTCTTTACCCGTTCCGTCACTGCCGCTGGTGGCTTCATCACCAGTGCCATCTCTCGTGAGATGAAGCTACCTTACCGTGAGGCTGAAGAGCTTAAGGTGTCGCAGGGTCTTATTTCCATGGGTAACGGTCATACCGATAGCATGGGAGAGCAGCAGGCTGCTCTCGCTACCATCATCCGCAATGCGATGACTCGTGTCAGTACGGAAGTGCAACGCACGATCAATCACTACCGCGCTCAGCGCAAGGGTGGTGCTCCTACAAAGGTGCTCATCTGTGGTGGTGGTGCTCGTCTGCCCTTCACACTGGAGTTCCTTCAAGAGAACCTTAGCCTTCCTGTCGAATACTTTAACCCCATTGCTGCGTTTGCAGTCGGTAGTCAGGTAGATGAAGCTGCACTGGAGCAGGATGCTCTCTGCCTCGGCCCTATCGCTGGTGCTGCTGTGACAGGTGCTCGCGCTGGCGAGTTCCACATTGACCTTGTCCCTACGATGATTCAGAAGAAGCGCGAAGAAAGTGCATTGCTACCGAAGGTGGTGACCGCTGGTGTGCTTGCTCTCGCTGGTGCTGGTTTCTTCGCGTGGGCAGCTATGGGTATGCAGAGTGATGTAGAGACGAAGCTCGCAGCCGCGCAGCGTGGATATGATGCCATCTCTAGCACCGCAAACCGCATTGAAAATGTGGAGAATAATTACAACCGCGTGAAGCGCGAACTGGATGATCTTTATGAGCTAGAAAAAGGTCGCGTCGTCTATGTGGATGTTCTCAAGCAGATCATTGATAAGAGTCCTTCCGTGAAGTTCTGGATTACAGAGTTCTCACCCCTCATTAACTATGATGTGGGCAAGAATCAGGTGGATCTCACAGGTCCTACCTTCGATGTGCCAGGTACGCGCCTTGTGGACATGAAGCGTAGTCGCAATGCGCAGTCGAGCTCCTCGATTAATGCGGCGCCTGAGGCTCATGACTCGCGTAATCGTAACAAAGACCCTGAGGTGACAGCAATCTATATCAGCGGTTATGTGGTTAAGAAGCCAGGAGACACGGGTGTCTCTCATCAGAATGTGATCCGCGCGCTTGTTAGCAACAACTTTGATAATCGTACCAAGAGCTCTCTCTTCTCCTACGATGCTCAGCAAGTCAACGATAATCTCAACAAGTACTTCCGCTTCATCAATTCTAAGGATATGAAGAAGGAGAAGGAGCTAGATTATGTCGAAAAGTTCATGATGATCATGCCCCTCAAAGAGCCTATCAGCATCCCTGAACTCAGCAAAAAATAAACCATCCAACTAATAATTAATCAATTTTTCATCTATGAATATCAGTGAAAATAAAAGGGTAGTGCTCCTTGCTGCCGTCTTCGGTGTTGCCTTTATAGGTATCATGTACAAGGGATATGAATCCTATTCAGCGGCGAAAGAAAGTAGTGCCCAGCTTGGCGATATTCGCGCTGAGTTTGAGAACTACAATGTAGCCGAGTTCCCTCCTACCACAGCGAGCCTGAGCACGCTGCGCAAAGCCCAAGAGAAGGCTGTCGCGCTCAATAAAGAGCTAGAGTCCGCTATGGGGCGCTATGCTGCGGCGACAAAGTCCAGCACACAGGGGATTAACACACCAGTCGATTTCCAAAACTCTGTTAACGCGGCTATTGCTGCTACGAAGAAGGATGCGGAAGCAAAGAAGGTGAAGCTCGGACCTGGTGCCGCCGACCTCGGTATGGCTAACTTTAAGAATACAGCCGCTATCGCATCTGAAGTGCCCTACCGCGCCTTCATGCTAGCAGCGGTGAAGAATATCACCAGCATCATCATCGATGCAGAGGCTGTAGCAGTTGATAAGATCTACTGTGGTAACTTGCCCAAGGAAGCCGACACGGGTGCGCGTAATGTTCCAGAATACTTCCCTCTTAATATGGAGGTATCCTTCACAGCCAAGCGCGGTACACTCCCACAGGTGCTCAACTCCATCGTGAAGAATAAGTCATTCTTCTATCTGATTACGGGCATTTCCGTGGAGTCAGACATCTCTCTGCCTTCCATTGCACGATACGAAGAACCTGTCCTGAGTGGCGAAGATGCTCCTCTAGCTGATGGTGACGTGCCTATCGGAGACGCACCCTTGGAGGATGAGAGCAGCATTGCGCGTCCGATGACTGGGCTGCCTGACGAGAGTGTGCGTGTGCACCTGAATCTCGAAGTCCTCTACTTTAGCAAGTAATTCATCTATACACATATACCTATTAATTTTATGGCAGACCAATCTAATCCCAGCCGCAAGGCTCTTACCATAGGTGCTGTTCTCGGCGTGCTGAGTGCCTCCGCAGGAGCTTATCTTATGTTTACTCATGAAGAGGCTAGCGTTGATACGAACATCGGCAGAGGAGAAATCACTCTCGAAGAGCTCAATGCGCATACGAATGAAATCCAAGCCTATGTGTCCAAGGATAGACTCATCGTGGATCTTCCTGCTCCTGATCAGGATGCGGAAGGCAATCCTCGTAATACTAACTTCTTCTTCTCGCCTCAGCTGTGGGAAGTAGGCATTCAGAGCAAGAAGGAAAACACCGTGATCGACATCCTCGATCCCACCGCTCCTAATGTTCATGGCGATGTGCCTAATATCTGGTTCGTGAAGTCAGGTATCGCTGATGCCTTCGCTAGCGCTAATGCGCTGACTATGGACTCAGATAAGGATGGTTTTACCAATCTGGAAGAATATAACAATCAGACCAAGCCTGCTGATAAGACTTCCTATCCCGCCCTCATCGGTGAGACGGATAGTCCTAAACTACGCGTGGCAAAGGTGGCAGAGTCGAATGCTTATATCACCCTCCCGCTGAGTCTTACCTATGCAGACGCCGCTCCCGAGTCGGTAAAGGTGCGCATCTTCCGCCGTCTGACAGATAGCAATGCTATCATCGAGAAGGATGTGAAGCCATCCGAGAAGTTTGGCGTTAGTGCAAGCGAAGCTGACCGCTTTGTTCTTGTCGGTTTTGAGAAGAAGACCTATAAGGGGGTAGCTGGTGAGGCTGAGGAATTCGTCGCTCGTATACGCGACACGAAGAAGCCAGAAGGAACCCCAGATCTCTATGTGCGTGCGGGTAAGCCACGCGCACATGATAATGAAACCCCAGTCGATGAGCGTAAGGGGCGTCATATTCAAGATAAGACGGTCACATTTAATATCTTAGCTGGCTCAGCACTGGGAACGCCACAGGCAGTACTCAGTGTCGATGCTACCGCTGTATTCACCATCCCTGGGCATAAGGATATCAAGTACACGGTGCAGAGTATCGATGCTGATGGAACAGTCAATATCACGCCCGAAGGTGGTCAAGTACCTGTAAATATCCCAAAAACACAAGAAACCTCCAACTAATTCAATAAAAAAAATACAATTAAGTGAATTGTAGGCTTTACAAAACACGACAATCATGTCATAAATATAACATTACCATGAACCGCGTACCTCTCATTCCATCGAAGAAAATCGTAGCCTTGCTTGCAATCGCAGCAGCTACGCCCGTTGTACAGGCTCACTCAGCTGATTATGTGAATGCAGTAAGCTCACATCAGACAGGGTTAGTCTCAAGCGAATCCGCACGCCGTCAGGAACAAGCTCGCGAAGCGAAGCGCATTCTTGAAGAAGGACGTCAGTCCTACCGTGAGGGACAGTATGCTCTCGCTCTTGAACAGTACCGTGAAGCTTGGGATGTTATTCCTAAAGCTCCAGCTACCGCTAAGCAGCAGCAGTTCATTATCGACAGCATCAGCGATGCTTCCATTGCCGTGGCTATGGAGTATGCGAAGGTGGGTCGCTACGATGATGCCGAGCAGCTTCTCCTAGACGTTCTTGGTCGTCAGCCTAATAACAAGCGTGCTAAGCTTGAGCTTCAACGTCTCAATGACCCCATTCGCAACAACCCAGCTCTTACTCCAGAGCATGTGAAGAATGTCGAAGAAGTACAGCGTCTTCTGACGCTCGCGTACTCCTACTACGATCTTGGTCAGTACGATGAAGCGAACAAGACCTTCAGTCAAGTTGTCGAAATCGACCCTTACAACGCAGCTGCGCGTCGTGGTCAAGCTACAGTGAATGAGCGCCGCTCTCAGTACTATCGTGTAGCTCACGATTCCTATCGTACAAAGGCTCTTGCCGATGTTGATAAGGCATGGGAAGTGCACACAACGAGCGATACTCCAGATGTTTCCTTCAGTGCAGCGCAGGAGGTGAACGCTATGACTGAGGATCAGATCCGTAGCAACGAAGCGCTCGATTCACTCTACATTGCGCAAGTTGTCTTCGATGATACTCCACTCGAAGAAGCTCTTGAAATGCTCCGCGCTGAAGTGCGCAAGCAAGGTCTTAAGCTGAACTTTATTTATGAGCCTCCCATTGCTGCCCCTGTCGTGGCTGAAGCTGCTCCCGCAGAAGATGACTACAGTGACGAGGAAATGGATGGTGAAGCTGCCCCAGCTTCTGCTCCAGCACCGGTTGCTCAGACTGTGGTAGAGCCACGCATTCCTATGATCAACCTGACAGGTGTCAGTGGTCGTGAGCTGCTTGAGCGTATCTGTGCTCAGACCAACTGCTCCTTCCGTATCGCTGATCAGTCTGTGATCATCAATCAGAAGGGTGCTAGCCAGACTCTCGAAACACACCGCTACACTGTCGGTTCTGGATTCTTCCAAGGCGGCGATGAAGGCGATATCATGGAGGACGATGACTTCGGTGCTGAAGGAGCACGCCCATCCGCACGTATCGATGCGAAGAAGGCTCTCTACAATGAGCATGGTATCGAGTTCCCAGCTGGATCGAACGCTAGCTACTCGAAGACAACAGGTATCCTGACTGTTACGAATACTCCAGATAATCTAGCCAACGTCGCAGAAGCCGTACACTCCTACATCCAGAGCAACAGCAACAAGATGTACAAAGTGCAGGCCAAGTTCGTAGAAATCTCCCAGACGAATGAGGAAGAACTCGGCTTTGACTGGGTAATTAACCCATTCTCTGTTTCTAACTCAGGTGAAGCCTACCTCGGTGGTGTAAACGGTACAAGTTCCTCTCCATCCCGTGGTAGCTCTGACTTCGTGACGAGTGGTGGTAGCGCATTCGCTAACAACTATAATGGTGATGGCGCATGGCCCGTATCCTCCTCTAGCACGAGCACCAATGTGCCAGGTCTGATGACTGGTGGTCTTCGCTCTGGCTCCGGTGCTACAACTGGTGACACGCTCAACAACCTCCTCGAAGTAGGTTCTACACATGGTGCTAGCTCAGGCGCAGTTGCTCCTGGTATCATGTCTCTTACAGGTATCTTTGACTCTGGTTCCTTCCAGATGATCATGCGCGGTCTCTCCCAGAAGAAGGGTGTCGACGTGATGTCTGCTCCTACGCTTGTAGCTCGTAATACTCCACTTGAGTTCACACCTGAGCCACACGTCAGTGCCTCTGACCAGTCCATGGACGAAGGTGCAGCTAAGATTGAAGTCGTACGTCGCTTCTTCTATCCTATCTCCTACACCGAGCCCGATCTGCAGGACTCTAGCAGCAGCTACGGTGGTAGTGGTGGCTTCCCCATCGCAACTCCAAGTACTCCTGATGAGTGGGCAGTTGAAGATGTAGGTATCGCCTTCCGCTTCAAGGTGGCAGAAGATGAAAAGGATCCTACCGTCATCAAGTTCGACCGCTTTGAAATCCGCGTCATCGACTTTGATGGATTCATTAACTACGGTTCACCCATTACTTCTGCTGTAGCGAATGACACTGAGATTCAGAACGTTCTTATCACAGAGAACCGCATCGACATGCCAATTTTCAGCCGTCGATACATCAACTCTAACCCAACGATCGCTGATGGTCACACCATCGCCATCGGTGGTCTGATTGAAGACAACGTACAGAAGGTAGAAGACCGAGTCCCCATTCTTGGCGACCTTCCTCTCATCGGTACACTCTTCACCAGCAATGCCGAATCACATGTTCGTAAGAATCTCGTGATCTTCGTCACCGCTGAGACAATCACACCATCAGGTGCACCAATTCGCCAGTCTGATTCACCAGATTCAGCCCCAGGTGCAGCTAGTCCTGAGCTCTTCCCAGCTGACGGACTCAACCTCTAAGATTCCTTCTTAGAAAGTACAAGGTTCAAAAAACGCTCAAGTCTCTGATGAGGCTTGAGCGTTTTGTTAACTATGTTCGCAAGGCGAAGGAAGTTTCTATGGTATGAATAAGAAATCACCAGTAACAAGCATCTTCCACCTGCTCTGCTGCGGCAGGCTTGTCAGCTGGGTCAGGGTATACCCAGTGCTCGTTAAAGAGCTTTAGATAAGGATTGTGGCCACCATTACCATACTGCTCTGTCCATCGCTTGCCCTTGATGCCAAAGAGTAGCTGAAGAGCACCACCCATGTGAATCGCTTGCTTGCCCTGACTCTTGACATGCGCTGCAAGCGGGAAGCCGTAAGCACCGCAGCCTACGAGGCAGACATCATAGTCGCGCGCGTCAATCTGCTTTTTCATATGATCCAGCGCATCGAACCAGGTAGGTAGACCTGCAGGAGCAACGCCACCCATGCTCTGAACAGCTGTGATGGTCTGAAGCTCAAATAAAGGAAGTACATCAGGGTTCGCAAAGAGCACTTCTCTCTTTTCGTGATACTGACGCTCAATGGTGCTAGCGAAGGGATGCACGACTAGTACCTTGCGGCCTGCTAAGTGCTTACTCCAAGGCTGGTTAGAGTCGTCAAATGGTTCTAGATTTGCGAGGTGTACGCGCTCCGGCATATGTTGTGGGTAGATGAGCTTTTCGTAGTTCAGCCAAGAGCCGAGGATATCTACCTCCTTTGCACATTCCAGCATGAGCTCGCAGAATTGCTCCGCTAGTTTTAGGTTCTGCGGGAAAAATCCAGCGTTAATGCATAAGTACTGGATTGCTTCTGTTGTCCAATTTGAGAAATCAGATCTCCCTTGAATGTATTTCCATGGCTTGAACCCATCTCGATGCGCTAGGTACCATGCGATGCATTCGAGCTCAATGAATCCGAACCGAGCGATCATGTAAGGACGATGCGATGAAACGAGCTTCGCAATTTGTAGAGGGGCAGTGTTTGCAGCCCACTTAATGGATGAAGGTGGGATATGCGCCATGTGACGCTTTCTGAAATAGATGCGTCTCGCTATTTTGAATAGGATGCGTGCTGCCTTGTTCATGATAGTTACTTGATGATACTAATTAGAGTGATGCTTGTCAAGAGTTCGACTAAGTAAAGGATAGCTTGCGAGAAGGCGGTCTCAATGCTATACTCTGTTTATGCCACTTCTCGTAGTTCAGGATCTCAGTGTTCACTTTCCCGTGCGTAGTCTCTGGGGTGGGGTGCGCGATACAGTCGTTGCGGTAGATCGCGTGAGCTTTCAGCTTGAGAAAGGTGAGATACTGGGGCTTGTTGGAGAGTCAGGCTGTGGTAAATCTACGCTGTCTCGCTGTATCATGCAGCTTCAGTCACCTACTGAGGGCGAGATACTGCTGCGTGGTGAGAATCTCTCTGCTCTATCGTCAGCGCAACTGCGCCGCCGCCGCTTAGATTTTCAGATGGTGTTCCAAGATCCCTATAGTTCTCTTAACCCGCGTTTTTCTATCTACCAGACCCTTCTAGAAGCTCTTCAGCAGAGGCGAAGAGATATCTGCACGCATCAGCAGAAGCAGCAAGCTGTCGCAGAGCTACTAGACCGCGTTGGGCTCGCAGCCGTGCATATGCATAAGTTTCCTCATGAATTCTCAGGCGGCCAGCGTCAGCGTATCGCCATCGCTCGTGCTCTCGCGCCTAGCCCAGCCCTTATCATCGCAGATGAACCCGTATCCGCACTTGATGTCTCTGTGCAGAGTCAGATTCTGAATCTCCTGCGTGAGTTGGTCAGCGAGCTAGATCTCGGGCTTATTTTCATCTCACATGATCTTTCTGTGGTTCATTATATGTCGGATCGTATGCTGGTGATGCAGTCGGGGCGCGTTGTGGAGCAGGGGAGAGCGGAGGATATTTTTCATCAAGCCAGCTGTGAATACACACGACGCTTGCTTGATGCCGCGCCTGTGCCTATTTCGTGATCGCTTCTACCAGTTTAGCACGGCGGATTTCGATAAAAAACGATAATTTGTGTTGCTCAGAATAGGGGAAACATGATAGAAATATAGCAGCGCAATTAAATAAAAATATCATCTACTTATGGGAAAAACCTCGATACACGTAGCTCTTGAAATAGGTACATCAAAAACCTGCATGGTTGTAGGAGAAATCCGCTCTGACGGAAGTGCCGCCATCATCGGTATTGGCGAGGCGAAGAGCGTGGGCATACGTCGCGGCGAGATTGTTGATCTGAACTATGCTAGTCAGTGTGTTCGCGACGCGTGGGGAATGGCTCAGGATAATGCAGATGTTGAGATTCGCAGTATTCATCTCGCTGTCACTGGTGATCACTTTGTCGGGCAGAACACGCTGGGCTCATACCGCTTGCCAGATCAGGAGCGTACCGTGACCCATAAGCATATGCAAATCGTGAAAGAAAAGGCAGCGAATCTCGAAGTGTCTGCCGATCGATTCATTATCGCCCGTATCAATGGAAAGTACAGTGTTGATGGGCGTGAGCCTAGTGAGTCTCCTGCGCGCCTCACCGCACGAACACTGGATATGAAGAGCCATATCATCCATGGTATTGAGAGTCGTATTCACAATTCTATCATTTGTGCGCGTCAGGTACCCCTTGAGGTGACGAATCTTGTATTCGCACCTGTGGCTACAGCGTATGCTGTGCTCAACAAGGATCAGCGCGACGCAGGTGCACTTGTCATAGACATAGGGGCGGGCACGACTGACTATGTGTGCTATCTGGATGGAGCTGTCGTTGCTTCTGGGAGCTTCCCTGTAGGAGGTGCTAATATCAACCAAGATGTTAACCAGCTGACAAATCAGCGTGTGAGTAAAGAAGCGGCTGAAGTGCTCAAGTGTACTGAGGGTGACGCGTTCGGGGATACCACGGACAAGACAAGTATCAGTTATACAGGAGAACACGGGCTTCACTCATGCTCGATGCCACGCGGCATGCTCAACAGGATCATCAGAGATAGGCTAGAGGAGATACTGAAGTGCGTGCGTGCGCGTCTGCCCGAAGAAGCACGAGAGAAGGGGCGTATCTCTGTCTACCTATCGGGTGGTACAAGCATGATGCGCGGCCTAGGAGCACTTGCGGAGCATGTTTTTGAGTGCCGTGTGAGCCAGCCCGCTTATATCGATAAGGAGCAAGAGGACTATGAGTTCTTACAAGACCCGAGATACTGTACAGCTGTTGGTCTGATTCGCATGGCACAGGTCTATGAGTTGGAGAACGAGCTCAACAAGCCTAGCATTTTCTCGCGCCTATTAAGCTATTTCACACGTCGCTAGTAAGATATACTAACACCACTATTATAATCATGATTCCTTTTCAATCAACTAAGCTAAACGAGGATGGCGTAAGCATCGTCGGTATAGGGGGAGCTGGGGCGAATATTTTAAAATATTTTGCCAGCTCAAATTCTTCTACTATTAAGATGAGCTTGCTCGGTCTCGATGAGCGGCTGGGTGATGACTGTAGTCACGCCAGCTTTATCCCCCTAGGTCAGGGGATCAGTTATGGTATGGGCTCGGGTGGAGATCCAGCGCTCGGTGCGAGAGCGGCAGAGGGTGGGCGTGAATCCATCGCAGCCCTATTGAAGAATCAGCGACTTCTCGTGCTCATCGCAGGTCTTGGTGGGGGGACGGGCTCTGGAGTCGCGCCAGTGCTCGCACAGATGGCCCGAGAGGCTGGTGTGTTCCTTGTGACCGTGGCAGTCATGCCGTTCAAGTTTGAAGGCCCCCGTCGTCGACAGCAGGCGGAAGCCGCTTTAATCGAGCTGCGCCGCGACTCTCATATACTATTCTGCTTCGAAAATGACTTGATGGAAGAGCTCTTCAAGCAGCATCAGGGCGTGCGCTCCGTCTTTGAAGAAGCGGATCGCCTCCTCGCCCGAGCGGCAGCGTCTGTGCCCATGCTGGATGGTTCACCTGGCCTTATTAAGATGGGGCTCGATGATCTGCACTCTGTTCTCGATAGGGAGAATAGTCGCTGTCTATTCGGGGCAGGATCTGCTCAGGGAGCTAACCGTGCCGTGATGGCAGCTCAGGCTGCACTTAGCTCACCTCTTCTCCATGGTGTCACACACCTCCCCTATGTGGACAGTTTACTCGTGCATATCGCAGGTGGAGAGAGTCTTAGTATGGAAGAACTGCGCCACGCAATGGAGTATATACAGGAGGCCTGTGCTGGTAAGCAGATGAATATTCACTTCGGTGCAGCAGTTAAGCCGCACCTGACCGATGAGATACGTATTACCATCATCGCAGCACTCGACGAACAAGCTTATTGCGAAACTCAGATTCAGGCGTCTAAGCCTAAGCAAGCGATCGAGAAGCCAGCACCTCTTCCAGCACCAGCTCTTGCAGAAGTAGCGGCTCCCACACTAGCTGTTGCAGATGTGCTCAGCGAGCAAGAGGAGCAAGAGGAGCAAGAGGAGCAAGAGGAGCAGCAGTCCCTTGGAGAGGAAGTCGACTTTGGTGAGATTATCGAAGAGCCCTCAGATGAAGAGTTGGACGTGGAGTTAGAGGCTGTAGAGGTGTATGAAGATAGTTCTGAGGAGGAAGAGCTTGTTGTTTATGATGATGAAGTTTCAGCAGAAGTAGAGACATCCATAGAAGAGCAGGAATTAGAAGATACAGAGTCTGAAGAATTCTCAAGCCTGTTCGCTGATGCTCCCGAGCTCTTCAGTGAGCCAGAAAGCACAGAGCAAGATGAGCTTGCACCTCTATTCCCAGAAGAAGTGAGTAATGAAGAGTTCTTCTCCTCTCTTGAAGTCGCTCCAGCCTCAGAACCAGAGCCAGAAGCAGAACCAGAGCCTGAACCAGAGCCTGAACCAGAGCCAGAGCCAGAACCAGAGCCAGAGCCAGAGCCAGAGCCAGAGCCAGAGTTCTCGCTTGCCTTCGATGCTCCAGCTGCTGAGGAAAAGAAGGCAGAAGTGAAGGATGAGTTCAGCTTTGGAGAAGGGGATCTCTTCTCACAAGCGTTCTCTCAGCTGAATGAGCCAGCAGTCTCCGTGCAGAAAACATCTCCAGCCGCAGAGCCTGCTCAGGCAGCTGATGAATCGGAAGAGATGATCGACTTTGATGTCCCGCCCTCTCTGCGACACAATGATCTGCGCTCTTTTTATAACGATTAGTGATTAGATCTTTACGCTTAAACATATTCTCTATATACTCGTGCATATGAAATCGCTACTTGTTTTAATGGCTCCTGGTTTTGAGGAGATCGAACTAACAGCTCCTGTTGATATTCTTCGTCGCTTGGGTGTCCAGATCACGCTCGTCGGTGTCGAGTCACTTCATGTCGAAGGGGCTCATGGTATGATGATGCAGGCAGATATGCTGCTAGTCGATGTCGATGATAGGCTCTATGACGGTGTGATTCTCCCTGGGGGGCAGGCTTCATGGGTGCTGCGCGATACACCCGCTGTCTTGAGACTCGTAGAGGCAATGGATCATGCTAAGAAGCTCGTGGCTGCAATTTGCGCTGCACCTATCGCGCTGGAAGCCGCGGGTGTCATCGCAGGGAAGCGCGTGTGCTGTTATCCTGCCGAAGCTGTTACATCGGCACTACAGTCTGTCGCTAGCATTGAAGATGCTCCCGTGGTGCAAGATGGACATGTGATCACAGGACGTGGTCCTGGAGCTGCATTCGACTTCGCGTTCGCACTCGGTGAATACTGCTGCGATCAGTCTGCGGTAGCTGCTATGCGAGAAGAGATGTGCATGGCGTAAGAATAAGTTTATTCATCCAACTAAGAAGCCCTAGCTTATTTCAAGCTAGGGCTTCTTAGTTGAAGAGCTTTCTGATCTTTTAGCTTTGCTGGAGCAGCAAGAATATAGCTACGCCAACACCGAGTATAGCTAGAATGATGAAGACTATGGTGAGGTCATTTCCCTCCTGTGCTCGTGGGCGGATTGCCTTTGCAGCGTGCGCGTTGAAGCGCTTTTGAGGATTCTTGCGCATCTTTGAACGTGCCATATCAGTAGCAGAAATGGTGCCACCTTTGCGGACAGCTGCCTTCATCTTGTGAGCACGTTTAAGCTGGCGTCCAGCACTCATGCCTGAATAGAACTCCAGCCATGTCTCTGTGTCTGCAAAGCGTTCTGCTGCAGTTACTGAAAGTGCTTTTGAGACACTGCTCAGAAGGGCGTCAGGATAGCGATCGATGAGACCGGGGATAGCTGAAAGACGTGTGAGGCGGTCGCGTACAATACGTATCTCCGCGCTCTCAGGTACCTTGCGTGTGATCAAATTGTACACCATGGCCGCGATCATGTAGATATCGGTCCAAGCTCCTATCTGAGCACGGTGGCTAGGGTAGAACTCAGGTGGCGAGAAGCCGGGGCTAATCGCGACATTATCATCATGCTGAAACTCTTGTGAGCGCACCGCTCCGAAGTCGATGAGCGTGACCTTCCCCTCATCGCTGATGATGAGATTCTGCGGCTTGATGTCGCAGTGGTAGTAGCCAGCAGCATGGATGGGAGTGAGTATATTGAGTGTCTGGATGAGGACCTTTTCTAAGAAGTCGACAGGGAAGGGCTCATTTTTCTCCAAGTAGGTCTGATTCCATGCGGCGAGTGATTGTCCCTGAACCCACTCCATAACGATGTAGTGAGTCTCATGGGTGTAAAAATCAGCGATATAGGAGCTAATATTCGTTACCCCCCGCTGTGTGAGATCTTGGAGGACACGCGCTTCGCGCTCGCTGTTTTCTATGATGCGTGCGAGAACAGCAGCCTTCGAAGGGTCGATGAGTTCGATATTGAGCTCACCACTGTGTTGAACCAGATCGTGAGGTGCTATCTCCTTCACGATAACATGCTTGGAGAGCTGGTGATCCCACGCGATATAGATGTTAGAGAAGCCGCCTTCTTGCGTTAGCAGGGTCTGAATTTGATAACGATCTTGTAGCTTGAAATCAAGGGGTAGTGATGATGCTAAGCTTGGTGTTGCAGTCATGACATGTAAGATGGCATGACTGTAACATACTCACTGATTAGATGCAATAGAAAATTATGTTATATAGTTAACGAAATAAACTTATTCTACTTCGAGCGCTTCTTGTGCGAGCTGCTTGCAGGCACGGAGATCGAGCTTTCCTGTGGGTAAGACTGGGATGCTTTCTACCGGTACGATGTACTTCGGTGTCCAGAGGCTAGGGATATGCTCTTTTACCAGATACTGACGAATGATGAGGATATTATTCTTTTCATTGGACTGGAGAACATGCTCAGGTAGGGTAGAGAGCAAGACGAGTGCTTCTCCCTTCTGAGGGTCGCTCACACCAGTCACTGCTATCGCGAGCTCGGGAGAGTTCGGATCTATGTTCAGAGCCTTGATGACAAGTTGTTCTACTCCTTCGTGAGGAACCATCTCGCCTCCTACCTTGGAGAAGCGTGAGAGTCGTCCCGAGAGGCAGAGGAATCCATTGAGATCCATCTGAGCGATATCACCTGTCTTAAACCAGCAATCATCGAAGATGCCTTCATTAAGCTCAGGCTTACCAACATAGCCAGAGAAGACGTTAGGACCTCTCAGCCAGAGCATGCCGCGCTCAGTGAGCGGGATCTCGCGGCTGTCATCATCAAGGTCCGTGAGGCGTACTGCAAGACCGGGGAATACTGCACCAATGCTGCCGTGTATCTGTGTAGGTTGGCAGAAGTCGTGCACCTCGGCTTCTGGTATACGAGGTAAATTCACGGAGCAAACGGGGGAGGCTTCGGTCATACCATAGCCTTCGAGTAGCTCAACGCCGCAGTGCTCTAAGAACTCGAGTCGCAGCTCTTCTTGGAGCTTTTCTGCACCGACGACGAAGTAATGGACACTCTTGAATGTCTCCTTATCAGCGCGTCGCATCATGGCACGCGCAAAGGTAGGCGTCGAGCAGGCAAGAGTCAGTTTGTACTTCATGATGAGTTCGTTGAGCCTCTTCGCATCAGTCGGGCTGGGGTAGGTGCAGATGGGAAGTCCGCCAAGGATAGGCATCATCATTGTGACGGTCAGACCGAAGCTATGGAAGACTGGGAGGCTAGCAAGGATGTGCTCATTGTCATCCAGATTAATACGGCTCATGCACTGAGCGACGTTGGAGAGAATCATCTTGTGTGTGAGTGCCACTCCCTTGGGCTCACCGGAAGAGCCGCTGGTGAAGAGGAGGATGGCGTGATCGTCTACCTTACGTGAGTCCGTCTTGAAGCTGCGGCATATCGCGGAGGCTGACTTGAGCTTCGCCTTCAATACGCCAGATATCAGACCAAGCTTACCTATCTTCTTGAGAAGATCTTCGACGAGGATGAGTTCCTCTTTCTCTGGCCATGGGAAGTCAGGAAGCTTATCAACGAAGCGCCCCGCTGTGATGAATTTCTTGAGTCCAGCTTGCTCACGTATACTCTGGAAAGCGGTGTGAGAAGAAGCATAGTTCACCATCACGGGGGTGATGCCTGCAAGAAGGCAGCCTAGTGTAGCGATGATAGCTCCAGGTCCCGGAGGTAAGATAATACCGACGCGCTCTTGCTCCTCTTTCTTAAGCTTCTTGGCTACAGCCATCGCTACGCCGAGAAGCTTGAGATAGGGAACTTGAGTCTCTGTGAGACCATCGGTGACAAGCACCTTGGGATTCTTCTTCATGGCATGCACTATGAGTGTGGTGAGAGACTCAGATAGGAGTGGCTGCTGCGTGAAGTGGTCGACCCCACAGTTCATCCACGCTGAGATGATGCGCTCACTAGCGCGTGGACCGGGGCTGAGTTTTGGTAAGATATGCAGGTGCTCGACTGATTCATCCGTGGCCGCAGTGAGAACCATCTGCAGGATCTTCTGTTGGTAGTGTACGTTAAACACAGGTACAGGAGAGAGATGAAGATGCCCGAGTTGCTTGAGGATGAAGTCAGGGATGTCGAAGAGAGAACCGCGTGTGGGGTATACCTTTCCTGAGAGGAAGAGGATATGCTTCATGTCACTCTGGCAGTTGAGCAAGACTTCTCGGAGACCTGCGATGCGCCCCTTGCGGAAGTCAAATCCTATGGCACTGAGTTTTGCCTCCTTGAGGTAGGCTGTGATTTCTTCCGAAAGGGTGAATTCCTTGTCGGCGAGGATGATGACATTCCCAGCTAAGAGCTCAATAAGCTTCTTTAATGCTGCTAGGCTTAATCTGTTTGGGATGAAAAGTGATGGCTTGGAGGGTATGTTGCTCTCTCCTGAGATGATAAGGTTCGACATAAGATTGTGTAATCCTGTTAGATGAATCTAGTTACAGGTGCTAGTATAGCATACAGCTCTATATGATCCAAATAAAAAAATGCACCCAGCATGCGTAATAGCTTGCTGGGTGCAGAAGAGGTCTTTAGATTCAGTGGTCTATTAGATCACTGAGCTAAACGCATTGCATGCGATTAGAACTTGTAGGTGAGCATCACACTTCCCACAACGGCAAAGTTGCGGAAGGGAACGTAGGCGCTATCGCCTGTGTACTGAACGTGCTCAGAGTGCTTGTTGGCACGAATAGCTCCCTTGCCCAGCCAGTTGAAGCTAACGGATGGCGTGAGGATGAGGCTCTTGTCCTCTGTGATGAACCATGGAGTGGATAGCTTGATCCACCATGCTTGACTGCCATTAGCGCATGCACCGTGGTAGTCCTGGAAGTAGTCACCTGTAGCGGACATGTGGAAGGAGAGGATACCTGCGAGTGTGATGTCATCAGGTGTACCGATGATGGGAGCCTTGAAGGTGACGGATGGTTCAAACCACCAGCCTCTGACACCCTGCGTGCTGTAGCGGGTAGCTACGGAAAGGTCGAGCCACTTGTATGGGCTGTATGTAGGCTTGATGAAGAACTCATTGACAGAAGATGCTCCTTCGTCAGCGAAGTGCTTTGCCATGATGCCAAGAAGACCGCCATGGATGTAGTCATGTCCAAAGCCGACGTTGAATTTCTCGCTAGGGGTGTAGCGGATTTCTGTCGCTACGACGAACTCGTTTTCGATGTTCTTTTCTGGCATGGGGTAGCCAGCGTATGGGGTGTGTGCACCGAACTTCGCTCCTGGGTAGAGGGTGTGCGAAGACATGATGTAGGTATAGGCAAGGGTGCTATGGAGGCTCCACTTGCTGTCGTTTTCGAAGTGGAGTTGAAGGATGGTCGAGCCGACGCCTTCGCCACCAGCTGCCTTAGTGCTAGCTACAAGACCACGCCCTGTGTAGGCTGTGGATACAGATGTAGTCAGAGCGCCTGAAACATTCAGTGTGCAGCTATCATTTGCAGGGGTGTCGGAGGAGAGAGCGGATGCTTGCATGCAGCTAGCTGCAAGAAGGCTTGCGATGAGGTAGGATTTTTTGTTCATATATTAGAGATCTAACGTAGTATTGCTACGAATGATTACATAGCACAATCATACTAACAGCTAGTATGTTCATATGTCAATGAAGAAATAGGCGATACAGGCTGTAATGTGTAGTGAGAGTTGTTGTGTGTAATATGATTACTTGGAGAAATGTCTTGTTTGTTTGGCACTAAGAAGCCACCTTTTTCTGTAAAAGGTGGCTTGAAAAAATCTCTGCCGATGCTTATTTGAGCAGCTTGACGGTGTCGCGATAGTCTTCATCGCGCTCAGAGTTATAGATGAGCGAGTAGGCAAAGCTGAGCCATGAAGTGGCTGAGCTATGGTATGCCTGAGCGCGTTGTTCCGTTACCTCAAGGATGCTCTGCCCGCTCTTGAGGGGGAGCTGCTTATTCGCATTGAGGGAGAGGAGCATCTCTACCGTATCAGCGTTACCGCGCATGGCGGCAAGAGCGAGGGGGCTGTAGCCATTGTCTTCCAAGCTATCGATGGGGATGCCAGCTTCGACGAGAATCTTGCAGCACTGAGGTAGCCCGCTCCACGCTGCCCAGTGCAGGGCGGTGAAACCTTCTTTATCCTTTGCCTTGAAGTCTATACCCTGCTGCTGGAGCATGTACTTGACGTAGCGAGCGCGTGAGAAGTCGACCTCAAGCTGGTTCTCAGGATTCATCGCGTTGAAGTAACATATCCACATCAGGGGGGTGATGTCATTGTTATTCACGCTGTTGATGAAGTCTGTATTGCCTTTTGATTCCGTCTCAAGCACGGTGATAAAGCTCTTTGATATAGGGCTCGCCTCGCGTTTGCCCGCGAGTATCTCGGAGATGATCGCCTTGCTCTTGTCTCCAGACTTATCGCTCTTGAGGCTTTCTTTGTCCTCATCTGTGATGAGCGTGTCTACGATAGAGGCGGTTAATGCATCGCTGGGGCTGACAGGCTTGAGTTGATCCATGGCTACCTTCAGGCCGTAGCCGATGGTGCCCATGAGCGCGATGAGGATGACGAAATCCTTGGTGATGTTTTTCCACTGCTGTGAAGCAATGGTGTCGGGAGTTTTTTCTTGATCTGACATAGAAAAATAAAAGTGTTTCTGGGTTAAAAAGGTGACTCTTACGCAGAGGTAGAGCTAGGGGTGGGTTCTTCATCATCGATGGGAGCCTCAGGGATCTTTTCCGCATCAGGGGTGATGGCATGATCGCTATCAGCTGTCACGAACATACGCTTCGTTGCCAGAATGGCGATTGGTGAGATCACGGCCATGCCGAGGTAGAGTGACCACATGAGCTCTGGAGATTCCCAGAAGCTGATATGCCCCGTATCGATCTTCGCTAAGATGCCTTCGTAACAGAGGTAGGATACGAGAATACCACCGATAACACCGTTAACAGGCTTCGCGATGAACATAGGAAGGGCAGCCAGTGACATATAGGTGGCTACCTTGTCCTTTGGAGCTACACGAGCGATGTATTCTGAGAAGCGTGGGCTGAAGAGCACTTCACCAAAGGCGAAGACAACAATCTGGAGAATGATGGCGATGAGATAAGCCTGACCGACAGTATCAATGCCGGGGATGATGAAGTACCACTGTGGTGGGATGGCCATGAAGATCAGAGAGGCTGCCGAGATAGACATGCCATAGATCATGAGATTCACCGTGGAGAAGCGGTTCAGTATGGGAATGATCGCAATGAGACCAACCACGATGATGGTTGGATTGATCGACTGGATAAGACCCAGTGAGAAGTCAGAGCCAATGGTACGCTGATAGTACTGAGGCATGACGAGGAACTGGATGGTGAAGATGAGACGCACGCCCAGTGTCAGGACGAGGAAGAGGAGTAGCTTGCGGAAAGCACTTTCACGTGCGCACTCCATGATGAGGAGGAGTGGGCGGCGCGTCTCCATCTGATTCTTGGACATGCGCTCTTCTGGGACGGCGTAGTTGTCTTCGTTAATCAGGCGAGTGAAGATATAGGCTACAGCATAGCAAGCAGTGCCGACATTAATAATCCACCACAGACCGTTCGTGTCACCGAAGTTGCGACGCAGTGGGTCGACTAGCATAACACCTGCGAGAATCGCACCAATATTCATGAACAGGTAGTAGAAGTTAAAACCTGTAGCGCGTGCATGCAGTGGTGTGAAGCGTCGAATAGAGGTCTGCACACAAGGGCTCATGAAAGCCGTACCAAAAGCCATGATGAGAATACCAGCGCAGATGAAGGTGGAGTTCTCGGTGCGCGGCATATTAAAGAACTCGGTGAGTTCTGAGCCCATACCCATGAGTAAGCGTCCCGAGATCAGGATGATGAAGCCAATGGTATAAGTGCGCTTCAGACCGATGATGTCACAGATCGTACCAACGGCAAGGACGAACATGGAGATACACAGGGTGAACATCCCGACCCAGAAGGTGGAAGCCGTATCTGAGAAGCCTGCATAGTCTAGCAGATAGAGCGTGATGATGTGGATCATGGAGAAGTATCCAAGACCCTCTAGGAACTGAATGAAGTTCGTATACCAGAAGTCTCTGGGGCAGTCTCCGAGTACCTTGAACTCGGAGAAGTAACGCGCGATGGGGTTTTGTGTATTAGAAGACATGTTGTTATTGTTTTATCTTGATAGCTAGGGTGTGGTGGAGAGAATATTAATCGAGTACTGCACCGCGGCTGGCGTTGGTGGCAAGCTTGCGGTAGCGCTTCAGCCAGCTTCCAGGAGCTGGGTTGAGGTGAGGTGTCCAATCAGCGCGACGCTGGGCGATTTCCTCTTCACTGAGGTCGACCGTGATGCTGCGCTCGTTGATATTGATGCTGATGATATCACCGTCTTTTAGCAGGGCGATGAGACCGCCTTCTGCAGCTTCTGGAGAGATGTGTCCGATACAGGCACCATGTGTTGCGCCGGAGAAGCGACCATCAGTGATGAGAGCCACCGAGCCACCGAGCCCTTTACCCATGATATAGCTCGTGGGGGCGAGCATCTCTTGCATGCCGGGACCTCCCTTGGGTCCTTCGTTGCGGATGACGACGACGGAGCCAGCCTTCACCTGATCAGCGAGGATGCCAGCACAGGCTTCTTCTTGGCTTTCGAAAATAATAGCAGGTCCGCTGTGCACCATCATCTCGGGGCGTACGCCTGCCTTCTTCACGATGCCACCTTCTGTGGCGAGGTTGCCGAAGAGAACGGCCAAACCTCCATCGTGGGAGTAGGGGTTCTCAATGGTGCGGATGACTACATCATTCTTCGTCGTGAGCCCGTGAATCTGTTCCCCGAGGCTCTTGCCGCTGACAGTTGGCACATCTGTATGGAGAAGGCCTCCCTTCTTATCCACTTCCGAAAGGATAGTCATGATGCCACCAGCATCTTCGACATCTTCCATATGGAACTTGGAGCTGGGGGCTACCTTGCAGATATTGGGCGTGCGACGCGAGATGTCATCAATGCGCTTGAGATCATAGCTGACACCTGCCTCGTGGGCGATGGCAAGCGTGTGGAGAACTGTGTTTGTAGAGCCACCCATTGCCATATCGCAGATGAAGGCGTTATCGAGGCTCTTCTCTGTCACGAGGTCACGAGGAAGCGGAGCGCATGCGTGCGCCATCTCTACAGCTCGTCGCGCAGAGGCCTTCCAGAACTCTTCTCGCGCTGGTGATTGTGCAAGGATAGATCCGTTGCCAGGCAGTGAGAGACCGAGTACTTCGGTGAGGCAGTTCATGGAGTTTGCGGTGAACATACCAGAGCATGAGCCAGCGCCGGGGCAGGCCTTGCACTCGACATCGTGGAGTTCTTCTTCTGAAATTTTGCCAGCCTTGCAGGCGGCCACGGCTTCGAACACGCTGTTGAGGTCGAGCACTTCTCCCTTGCTGCTGCGTCCAGCAGCCATAGGGCCTCCAGAGCAGAAAATGGTAGGAATGTTGCAGCGCAGAATCCCCATGATCATCCCAGGGACGATCTTGTCGCAGTTGGGGATGCAGATACAGGCGTCAAAGGCATGGGCAGAGAGCATCGTTTCGACGCTATCAGCGATGAGTTCGCGGCTTGCTAGAGAGTAGCGCATGCCAGAGTGTGCCATGGCGATGCCATCGCAGACACCTATCATATTAAACTCGATGGGGGTGCCGCCCGCGCGGCGCACTTCATCCTTGATGAGTTCAGCGACCTTATTGAGGTGGACGTGACCAGGGATGACCTCGTTGAAGGCGTTACAAATAGCGATGAAAGGCTTTTTAATATCATCATCTTTCATCCCGCAGGCACGCATCAGACTACGATGAGGGGCGCGCTCCATTCCAGCTTTTGTACGATCGGACAACATAACAGCCCCTATCATAGCATAAATTACCCCCTCTTGGCGAGCATTTTTTCTGACCACTGCGCTGGGTGTAGCGTAGCTCAGTGATGTGATTGCTTCTTTAAAATGATCATTTTTAAGAAATCTTGCTGAATAGTAACTCCAGCAACGAAGCTAGTTTCAACAAATGGGCTAGGTGCGAGATAGAACGCACCTAGCCTAGTACTAGTGAAATCAGAAATTGCAGCGATTTGTGCTAATTGTAAATGATTATACGAGATGCTTTTTTACCAATAATGTAGCATCAGCGGGTGATACCATCGCATTTTGTACAAATTGACTATAGTCTTTTTCTTCTATAACCGACACGCGCTTACCGTGCCAATTAAATGGGCAGCAACTACACATGCTAAGAGTTATCAGTGTGCTAAAAAAATATATATTTTACTTTTTATGATGAAGCTTGATGGAGTGGCACTAGTGTTGAGGGGTTAATTATCTATTCGCACCATTTCGACGTAGGACTGAAACCACTTTACGATGATTGCGCTCTGATGCTAAATCATAAGCGGTTTTTGTGTTTTTATTGCGCATGTTCACATTGGCTCCATTTTTACAAAGTAAAAGAACTATTTTGTCAAAACCTCTTTCGCTTGCGTAATGCAAGCCAGTATTCCCATCTGGGGCATAAGCGTTAACATTGACTTTTTTATCTAAGAGTAGCTGGACAACCTCTTCATTCTCTTGCTGGCAAGCCCAGGTGAGGGGAGAATTACCCCAATTATTGCTTGTGCGAGCATCAGCTCCAGCCTCTAAGAGACTGTTTACGATAGCGCTATCCCCTTTTTGGCAAGCAATCATGAGAACGCTACTGCCATCTCCATCTCTAGAATTAACGTCTGCTTTGCGAATGATCGCTCGCTTCACTTGCTCAACATGAGAAACGCGAACAGCTTTCCATAGAGCATCATTGGGGGTTAGATTCTCATAATCTGGTAGTAGATTTTTGGATTCTTTATTTTTTGGGGAACGTCGGTTGCAAAATTTTTCTAAATATTTTCCGAGTTTTTCATGGCCAGAAGCATAGGCTATGGCGGACGCGTTTTTACCAGAGCTATCGGATAAACTAGCATCTGCGCCAGCCCTAATCAAGAGCACCACGATTTCACGACTCCCTTTTTCAGCAGCCATAACAAGTGCACTTGCGCCACTATTTGTCGAAGTGTAATCAAGTTTTGCGCCAGCCTCAATCAAGTAGCGCACCAATTTCAAGTGACCATAATTAGCAGCATGCATCAATGCGGTATTACCATGCATATCTAGGCTGTCAAGTGCAGCTCCAGCCTCATGGTACTTCTTCAAATCTGTCAAATCACCACGAATGGCTGCATCATGAAACTGCTGTTCACTTTCGGTTAATGCGGCAGCAGGAGCGATAGCGGAAGCCATCGCTACAATTGGGAAAATAAGATTCATAAACATAAATAGTGCCAGTTAATAGAATTATTATATAGCGTATTCCTCTTGCGCTCGTGAGAGCGAAGGCTATATCAACCATGTATGAGATTAGCAAAAATGCTTCTTGCTTGCAAGTAATTAGTTTTATGTAGTTATTTGTCTCACATGTGTCCCAATGATTATTCTTGCAAATGCATAACTGAACCAATGAGACGACAAGTTTAAAAATAGAAGAGGAAATACAAAGAGAAAAAAGGAGATTGCATCCCTTTTAAGCTAGCGGTGAATCGAAACAATAAAGCGCTATTTCTTTGTAACGAGAATGATTTTGAGACCTATACTTTAACAAATATGGAGTGATACTCTATTGACTCTATACGTGCGTTAAACTACATTAAGACCATGAACATGCGCTTAAGCTGCGCAATTCGATTTCTCACCCTGAGCCTGATTCTCTTATGTTCTGAGTATTCATATAGTACTTTGTGTGGACCAACTTTAGCTGAGTATCTCTCTAAGATTCAGCTTATTAAAAAAGAACATCAGGAGATGATGAGTCATTATGAGCAGATGATCAAGCAGGCGAAGGATTCTCAAGATACTGAAAAGTACAAGAAACCAATGTCAATGTCTGGGAAGCCCTATTTCTTCTGCTTGGTTTTCATTTTTTTACGCAGGTGAATGAGGCAAGCTTCTTGTCTAGCTTGCAATATTGAATACGATAGTCTTCGCAGCAACTTTGTAGTCAGTTTCACAAAAAAGCCCCGCACGGAGCGGGGCTGTAATCTGCGATTAATTCGTGCCCCCACGGCGACGTCGCATAAGCATCCCAGCAAGAGCCAGAAGACCCAGATTCACTGTCGTGGGTTCAGGGACAGAATCATTTTCTGCGAAGATATAGATGTCTTCCTGAATGGTACCGAGATAATAGGTAGATCCGTTAATTTCTTGCGTATGGGTAGTACCGATGCCATCAATTTGGAATGTGAAGCTCTTCCCCGCGGCTGTAGTCAGCGCGGAGGTGTCGAGGTCGGCAAGTAGGTAAGGCTTCATGTCAGGATCTAAAAGCATATGAGCGATAGTTTCTTTGCTGAAATTGAATGTGAAGCTATCGCCGTCATCGTTCATCATGTCTTGAGCTATGATATAAGGGGTGTTCGCGCCACTATTGCCGAGGTAATCATCAATTTGGATACTAGTAACACGAAGGAGTGCTTCCGTGCGAAGCTGACTACTATCTTCCATGGTCAATAGCTGTGTTGAGAGAGCTTCTAGGTGGACATTCGCAGCACTTTTCATGGTGAATTGATTAGCTGCGTAGACCTCTAGATTCTGCTGCACCCACACTTGCTCCACTTCTGTTAGATTTGTCAGTAAAGTTCCCGCGCCTTGGACATCATTTGCGGAGAGTCCTGTACCCTTTACATTACCGTTGGAAATAGTGAGTTCGTCAGTCGATGCTGTAGCTCCGCTCGCGATCTGCATCACACCTACTGTGCTGTTGGTCTGATCAGTTGTGATATTTATACGACCCGATTCGACAATAAGCTTGGAACGGGATGCGCCTGCCTCAACACTCAGTTCGCCAGCTCCCGACTTCGTGAATTGGCTCGCATCGAGTGTGGCAATGGTGGTATTCCCTTTGAGTTGTGCATGAGCAGCAGCCTGATCTACTTTCACTTCATCAAAGTCAAAGAAGCTTGTCTGCGCTAGCAGAGTGTAGCTCTCATCATCGAAATGAAGAAGTTTATTCCCTGTAACCACTGTAGGTTCTGTGTGTGCCTCTGTGCTTTTTGTATAGGCTCCTCGTACGGTCACGTTCGATTGGAACGCCATATCACCGCCTATCTTTATCGTTGTGCTTTTGGTTGTCATAGCGGTTTTGCTATTGATATCAAAAGGATCAAGAGTTAATCCCGCTGCTGCGATTTCAGCATTGCTCTCGATAGTGCCTGTCTCTAGATTGATGACGATGTCGCCTTGCTCGAATGTATCAGAGAAAGCAGAGATGATGCGTGAGCCCCCTATGATGCTTTTGTACGTGCCGCTCAGTGCTTGACCTGAGTCATTGTAGCCACCTATGTTGATAGTTATATTGCCTATAGAGGAGAGTTCTGTAGAATCATAGATGGAGTCACCGCCTACCAAATGTCCGCCGACGATGATATGGTTGCTATCTATGTTATAGAGGTTCATCACCACATTTTCGGTCACCAGTTTCCCAGCAGAAGAATCGGTAATCACGAAATCTTTATCTTCACTGATACCTATGGCGCTACCCCCGGTGATGTAAGAATTGTATTGACCACCCGTAAGCTTGACTTCTATATCGCCTGTTGTTAAATCACCAGCGCTCACGCTGAAGCCTCCCCCTATGACAGCCCCATTGAATGTTCCGCTGTCAATAGTTAGCTTTGTCGCGCCGACCGATATATTGCTTTTATTGAGACCTGAGTTTGCTTCTCCATCTATGGGGCTATAGGTAAAAGCTCCCCCCATCACGAATCTTGAGAATGTGATATTGTTAGAATTCGTGATGATTGTGCTGCTAGTGCCCTCAATGGTCGAATCAATCCCCCCATAATGAGCGGATCCTCCGGTAACAACTTTTCCAAAAGTACCACTCTTACCTGCCAAATCAATAGCGACAGTCGTATTCCCAGTGATGATGCTGTGGCTCGACGTGCCCGTACTCGGAGTGTCATCTAGCCCACCTAGATACCCGCCTGCGACAACGCCCCCATTAAACAACTGATGATTGATAGCTTGTCCAAAAACATAATAGTCTAGAACCTCCGTTATATTTACTCGTGAGCTTCCTGTAAAGTATGAGTCTACTTCTTGCGTCAGGTAGCTAGCACCACCTATATCAACGAATGTATTCGTTGATATGTTCAGTGTTGTATCACCTGTAAAGGATGAGCCTGCGGCATTCCCATGGTTCCCTCCGACAAGCACATGGGCATAACCTCCATTTGTGCTAATATTGACATCGCCCACATAATTCCGCGCCTCGGTGGCAGCAGAGTAGTCACCACCACCGTAGATGAGAATTGTTGCAGGTTGACCATCAGCTAATGGATAAGTTTCCGCATCAATAATTATATTTTTTACACTAGAGACACTGTCTGTGACTTGGGCATGGAGACTCCCTGCCATCGTGATCATGATAAAAATTAAACATGGAGAAGAGCTGGTTAATGTGTGCATGAGAGTATGTAGCGTGTTATACATTTTCATAATGGTAATCAAGTAATGATTTATATATATATTATTTTTTCAACTGTCAAGTTTTAAAAAAATAACTGTATCGAATTTGTGTTACGATTGTATTGCTTGTGTTGATAAAAAAAATGGCATTATATTATGCCATCTTAATCGTATTGCAAGGCGTATATGACATGGCTTTTTGCTTTTCTCCTTGTAGGAGGAGAGAGGATCTGCTATCGTCAACGATAGGTAGAAGATATCAAATCGCTTGAATTTACCGTGATAAGCTCATGAAAAGAATAGTTACTCAGATGTTTGCTTTCGGCACTCTCTTTTGCACTCTCGTGAGTGCCGAAGATATGATCCTGAAAAGTGGTAAGCAGCTCAAGGATGCAGTCGTCTCTCGCAAGGGGATAGATCATGTCATCGTTCGCCACTCTAGTGGCGTGCAGCGCGTCGACTATGATGAGCTAACTTTTAGTAATCAAGAGCGCTACGGAATGACTCCTGATGCTGTCGAGAAGCGACGCGCAGAGCAGAAAGCAAAGGTTGACGCAGCATCCGAAAAGCGCGAGCGTGAGAGCGAACGCTACATGAAACTGCTCAAGGACTCTCATAACCTGCCTCGCTACATGAAGGCAAGCGATCTTCGCAGCATGTATCTGCACTATGGTGAGATGAGTGATGTCGCTGCTGAGTATCTCGCGGCCGAGTGGAATAGGCGTGAGTCTATTAGGCTGAATCTTCCTGAGGAAGTGAAGCGCTACACAGAGTATGCGAACATGGTGCGCGACGCGTTCAATAGAGAAGTTGAGCGTGAGCGTGAATCGGTATCTGAGCAGAAGCGAGAAGTGGAGCAGATACGCCTCCTGCGTCAGGAGCTCAAGCTAGCTAAGCAGCGAGAAGAAGCGTGGAAAGCAAAAGAGGAAGAATATGCAGAGAAGCTGGAAGAAGCGGATGATGAATACCGTGATCTGTGGAAAGATTATCAACGTGAGCGTAATGCGAATCGCATACGCTACAACCCACATGGACCTATCTACATCCAGCCAAACCGAGGCAGAACTATTAACTTCTAGTACACCTGGATGAACGAGACGCTTTTTGAGCAGGGACTAGCCGCATGGCTAGCTTGTCCGCAACGAGATGAGATAGCCGCGGCAAGTTATTTCCAACAAGCATACGAACAAGGAGATCTCAACGCTGGGTGGATGCTCGCGCTCTGTTGTCGTGACGGGATAGGAGTGCCTCAGGACAGACGGCGTGTTTATCAGCTAGCCCAGCACTTGGAAGAGCAGGGGTACGCAGCTGCTGGCGTGTGGTTATCTGAATGTTATTCATACGGCTGGGGCGTAGATATAGATGAAGAGACGGCACAGTCTTACCGAGAAAACTGCTTGTCGCACTGTGAGTCTGCTTCTGATGAACTAGATGAGTCTATACGTCATGAGGCACTGCTGCGCCTTGCCATGAGGGCGGAGCTGCGCGATGAAGAGCGTGCGGTTATTCTAGAAAATAATGTCAAGTACTCGCGCTTTCCTGAGCGTTTTGGAAAGTATGCTGAGTTTCTTATCCAGCAAGACGAGTGTCATGAGGTGGATACGCACAAGAAAGAAGTTATCTCGCTACTTACCCAAGGAATAGAGGCGGGAGATGAGTCTGCGCTCATTCAGTTGGCTCGACTCTATAAGGATGAGGATCATCCCTATTGCCTCTTCGATATGGGAGAGGCGGAGCGTCTCTTGGGGATGAAGCGATACCCCTCCTTAGATTACGCCGACTTCCTGCGTCAGAATGGTAGAGAAGCGGAGTTGCAAGCAGAGTTGGATGCCTACTGGAAGAGCCTACGCTATGGGAAGTCTCAGATGAGGCGTACAGATGAACTCGCGCTAGAGCTGTCCTTCATCCCGAATGATAGACCTGTTCTGATTCGTGCTTTTGACCATCAAGTGACTCGCAGTATCGTGGCAAGCAGTGAACTGGCGAATTGCGTGATCTGGGCAGCTCCTCTTTTTTGTATTGATGGGGTGCTGCCTGGCGCAGAATTACAAGTACGTGTGAGAGTGCCAGAAGATGAACTAGATAGGAGCTTCACTCTCTATCCATCTAGTAGTCGCGTGCTCATTGACCTACAGCGAGATCATGGAGTTGAGCTCAGTAACCACTGGGATATAGAGATTAGTACAGCTCAGGGGGCAACGCGACTGCATGTGCCCTACCACGCACTCATCTTGGCGCAGAATCCACAGCTCCCTAGATGTGCATTGAGTTGGCGGCGGAAATGGTTCCAAGGCTACAGCCTACAGGTGTTTGCCTATGGTTCGCATGGTGCGAAGCTCCAGATTCACCTCGTGGGGGGAGCATCATCTCGCATGATTGAGTTGGGGGAAGGGGACTTCATCGAGCTAGGTAGGAGAGACTTCGATCCTGCGTGTGCTCTCGAGATGGGCTGTGTCTTTGTGATTACTTCTCCGGATTGTCCTCCCTGCTTGGCAGTCATCGCACCGCCTCCGCGTGGACCGCAGTTCTTCGATAGAGAAGAGGCGGAGCAGCTCGCTTTGCGCTTGAAGTAGTGAGGTATCAGAATTCGAAAAATGATCAGGGCGGAGAATTTCTTCTCCGCCCTGTCACTTTATATGTTATGTCTTTATTGTGGTGTAAACTTTCTTAGAAGTAGAATACAGCCTGTACACCCCATACTACAGCATCATCAGTAGCTGGGTTGCTAACTGGATCCATGATGTACTGGAAGTGAGGCTGGATGAGGAGATTGTGATTCACTTGGAAGTTGTACATGAGCTCAACAACTTTTTCCTGACGTGTGGTGGCGGCTTCTGCATCAGCACCTGGCTTGAAGAAGCCCGCAGCTATACCGATGAAGTCGCTTTCGCGCGCTTCGGAGCTGAAGGGGCGGATGTGTGCACCTACGCTGAAGTCGTTGTCTGTACCGTATTCGTTACGAGCGGAGAAACCTGCACGTGCGAAGACGTCGATGCGGTCACCGATGGTGTACTCAACGCTACCTGCGAGACCGTAGTTGTATACCATCTTGGCGTTGCCAGCTGCGTTTTCACCTTCGATTGCATTGAGGAATGGATTCACACGGAATGTACCCTTACCGTCTGCAAATGTGCGACCGTATTCGAGGACGTATACTGCACCACGACCAGACTTGAATGGGTTGTAACCAGGTTCTGTGTTTGTGCGTGCTACACCAGCGATAGCCCAGCTTTCTTCGCAGATCTGGAAGGTGAGGACGGCACCGAGGTTGCTGTCGTTGAGAGGAAGAACTGTGGAGTTAAGGAAGCCACTGTTCGTGAAGCTACCGTATGCATCATTAGCGATACCAACAGCGTCGAAGTAGTTGGTGAGATTGACCAGACCGAAGTTGAGTACAGCACGGTCGTTCTTGAAGAACTGAGTAAAGACGAGCTCTGGCATGACGATTTCGCGACCACCCATGTATTCTGCGTGTGCTGATGTGAAGCCACCTACTGCAGAGCTGAAGTCGTTGTCTGTGCGGCGTGTGGATGAGTCAATGCCGAGGGATACGGCTACTTCAGCGCGCAGCCAGAGACCGCTATGCTCGTTGCTGGAGAGGATGCGCTTTGCAACCTGTCCGTGGAGGAGGAACATGTTCTGAGGACGTGGTGTGCTTGTCTCAGTACCTGTGGCATTCCAGACGCCATATGCTGCTTCCATGTACCACTGTAAACCGAGCTTCTCGTCGCAATGGATCTTTGCGTTGTAGTCGTTCTCTTCTGCAGGGAAGAGGTTCGTGTCGCAGCACATGTCGTATGTGTGCTTAACTTCTGCCTGAGCTGCGCTGCCCATGACGGCAGCTGCCAGTATTGCTGTGTAGTATGCTGTTTTCATGTATTTGTATTGTGTTTGTGAAAGCGCTGTTAGACGGGGCTAACTAAGAGAATATTAGTGGAGACTAACATGCATGTCAATGAAAAAATGATTAATTTTAAGAAAAAGATCCTTATAAGTGCTTTAATTTAAACGATTCTAAATAATGAGCAAAAGAGATGACACGCTTTAAGCTTGTTGCGTTGTGGCAGAGATAGGAGGCATGTGATCGCAATGAGACACGAAAAAAGAGCTGTGTCCTTGCGGACACAGCTCCAAAGAGGTGAGATGGGCGTGCAGCGATTAACGCTTGCTGAACTGGAAGCGCTTGCGGGCACCAGGGCGACCGGGCTTCTTACGTTCCTTCATGCGGGAGTCACGAGTAAGCAGACCCTGTTCGCGAAGGAGAGGGCGGAAGCTTTCGTCGAGCATGACAAGAGCGCGAGCGATTGCGAGGCTCATAGCGCCAGTCTGACCGTGGATACCACCACCGTTAGAAACAAGGCGGACATCAAAACGCTTCATCGTGTTCGTTGCATAGAATGGCTGGAGAACAGCATTCTGAAGAACGTCGGTAGGAAGGTATTCTTCAAAACCACGACGATTGATGACGATCTTACCAGTTTCGCCTTCTGCGACTGGAGTGAGCCATGCATGTGCGACAGCTGTCTTGCGACGGCCAGTAGCGCTATATGGAGTTGTTGTACTCATATGTGTATATTAAAAAGGGATTAGGCGATTGTTACAGATTCAGGAGCCTGAGCTTCATGAGGGTGGTTAGCACCGACATAAACCTTGAGACGACGACCTTGTGCGCGGCCTTGGCGTGTGTGAGGAACCATACCACGGATCGCAAGCTCAAGAATCATTTCTGGGTGCTTTTTGCGAAGCTTGGAAGGGGTAGTCACGACCTGATTACCGACATAGCCCGTGTAACGGGTGTAGATCTTTGCGCGTTCCTTGTTACCTGTAAGGACGACTTTTTCAGCATTGATCACGATGACGTGATCACCGCAGTCGACGTGAGGGGTGAAGATGACTTTATCTTTACCACGGAGAAGCTTAGCTGCTTTGACTGCTACTTGACCGAGCACCTGATTGGCGGCGTCGATCACATACCATTGGCGCTCAATGTCTTGAGCTTTGGCTGAGAAGGTTTTCATATGTTGTGTTATATTCCAGTTTTGGCACTTGCCATCGAACCTCTTTGTTCGCGGGCAGATAATCTACTCTCATCCTGAGCTTTTGTCAATGGCATTTTTATATTCTTGCTGTTTTTTTCACGCAAAAGTGGGGAGAAAAGAAACAAGAGATACCGAGACTCATTCAGGAGAAGGGTAGGGGCTGCACGTGAGGTGCGAGTAGTCTAATGGATTTATCCCCATGATGCAAGACAGAAATGTTAATAAGAACGACAAGAAGGGGGTGTAGCCCGCATTTAATCAGTAAGCTAAGTTGGAAAATATTTTTGTGCATACGATCTTGATTATATTTCAGAATTCTTGATTGTTCCATAACTTTCGTGAGGATGTGCACTCCATGCCTCGCCCAAAAAAAGCACTTGCCATTCTCCTATAATGGAAGTATACTAACCACCCTGACCGCTCAAGTGATCTCGATACTTATGCTTCGCTTTCTCTGTGTCTATCCTTGTGTTGGTCTCTCATCCACTAGATATAATCATCAATGGCTAATAACAAACCCCCTCGCGGTGGCCGTGCCCCGCAACGTAATAATAAGCCTCAGGGTAACAGACCTGCTGGCAGAACAGCACCCTCAGCTCGCATTAAGACTCCTACTGATAGTGAGGGCGAGATTGAAATGGAAGGTGTTATTTCGGCAGTTCTCGCAGGTACGATGTTCCGAGTTCGTGTCGCTAATGGGCATGAGTTTCTCGCGCACATATCTGGAAAGATGCGCAAGCGTTTCATTCGCCTCGTCGTGGGTGACCGTGTGAAGATTGAGGTATCACCTTACGATATGAGCAAGGCTCGTATTACCTTCCGTATCGGTTAAATGTACGATGATGCGCTCGAGAAGCGCACGATAGTTAAGATCACCCTCGTAGGAGCGTGATCTTTTTTTTGCTTAGTGAAGCACGTAAAAAACGCTCTATCCGAAGATAGAGCGCTTAATTAATTGCTGTGGAGGGATGCGGGCACCCCTCCAGAGAAATTACTTAGTTTCGATAACAACTACAGGCTGTGTAGGAGTTACAGGCTCAACAGCCTGCTGCTGCTGCTGCTGCTGCTGGCAGGAAACGAGTGCTGCTGCTGCGAAAGCGAAGATAGCGATAGTCTTCATAGTAATTTACGTAATATAATAATGTTATAAATAATCCCCAATCCAATTGTAGGAAGAGGGCTTAGGCAAAGTTTACTGAAATCCAGTGGAAAAGCAAGAAAAATGACTCTAACGGAGAAAAATTATTTATTCTCACATGGGTGCTCTTTTTGTTATTCTTTTTATTTTTAGTGTCTTACGTAGTGTGTCATTTCTCTGTTTTTATTGGGTTATAGACTGCATCCTGTTGATGTCTATTGCTTTAGTATATAAAATATAACAAAATATCTATCACTTTCGTGATCTTTCTGCTTGATATGCTGCTCGGATCTGCGTATAATTGATGTCGTATGAAGTATACTTTATTAACATTAAGTCTGAGTGTCAGTGTGCTAATGGCTCTTAGTTCGTGCTCTAGCACGGATGACAACTTTTACGGTGACCTAGAGGCCATGGGGGCTAGTGAAATCTACCTCGATGAGAACACGATCCCTCCCTGGGTTGAAGAAGCAGATAGCAATCTTCAGGTAGATGCTGGTGATCGCACACCGACATACCAGCAGTACCCTATTCCTGAGCCTGGTGAGACTATAGAAGATACGAGCGGTGGCTTCTTCAGCCGTCAGCAGCAGCCAGAAATCGTGCTTGATCCACCTGACTGGTCACCTGTTGATCCTATCGCTACGACTACTACATCGACAACAAGTACGACAAGTAGTACCAAGCCTAAGAAGAAAACTCCAAAGATCACCAAGCCCAGCATTCTTGTATACAAGGTACGCCGTGGCGATAACCTCTCCGTCATTGCTCAGCGTTGTGGTACGACAGTATCCGCGATTCGCCGTGTCTCTGGTATCAAGGGTGATCTCATCTATGCAGGCCAAACGATCAAGGTACCTTATACCCCTAAGGCGAAGCGTCACATAGACTCTAGTGGTCGCTCTGGCTCTAGCAGCTCCAGCAGTTCAACGGGGCGCACCTACACCATACGCAGTGGTGATACGATATCTGGTATCGCTGCACGCTATGGAGTCGGTTACAAGACTGTGCTCAAACTCAATAATATGAGTGAAGCTGATGCGCGTCGCCTACGCCCAGGACAAAAGATCAAGATTCCTAATAGATAAGATCTTAGTTCTATCAACTTAGTGCTCCTCCCCCTCTAGCTCATCGAGTAGAGAGGGGGGAGTTTTTTCTTACATATACCACCATGCAAGCCTCACATCACTTACTACTGCTGCTGATTACTGGAATACCACTCCTACTGAGTAACTGCTCGAAGAATCAGTTCCCAGTGGGAGAGTCAAGCGTGATCGCTGGCGAGGGGCACAACCTGTCCCATGTTAATCCCCTTGATATACAAGGTAAGACCATACTAGGTTATCAGAACCCCTATCCCATCGGGTCGCATGAGCACTTCGCGGCAGAGCCTGCCTATCCTAAAACGATGAAAAGCTGGAGTGATGATAATCTGCTGGCAGAACTGACGAAGAATAACTCGAAGCTCATCATCTGTCTGCCCCAGCAGCGCGCGCGTGTCTATGTGAATGGACGAGTCGCTCTCGATTGGCCTGTATCGACAGGGACGAATGGGCATCTCACACCTACAGGGGTTTTCCGAGTTATTGAGAAGAAGGAAAAACATAGCTCTAGCCGCTATGGTCGCTTCGTTAACAGTAGTGGGGAGACGATTGATAGTAACGCTGATCTGAAAGATGGCGTGCCAGAGGGCGCAAGCTTCAGCGCGGCTTCGATGCCATACTGGCATCGCTTTACATGGGATGGAGTCGGACTGCATACAGGTCGCGTCGTCGCAGGGCGTCGCCTTTCGCATGGCTGCATTCGCACCCCAGGTGCAATCGCGAAAAAGTTCTTTAGCTACTCTCAGATGCACATGCCCGTCTATATCACGCGCGCCGTAGAGGACTATCATAGCGGAGGGCAGGTAGATCCTGTCGATGTGAAGTATCGCCCCATCCCGAATAACGACTACACAGACAACTTGCCCACTCCCGCTTCGCCTGAAGTGATAACTCAACCAGCTTATGAGCCTGCATATACTACGCTGCCACAATAAGATGCTCTATCTTGGGATGAGCCTTTTGATCTTGTTTGCCTGTGCTTATACGCTCCAGCGCGAGGGGATTAATCAGCTTCAGTTCTACGGATCTATAGGTGCGATGATTGTGACTGTCGTCTGGGGCGGCTATTATGCGCTTCTGCGTTATGAGGTTGACGACTCAGGTCTTACCCGTCACCTGCTTGGTAAGAAGCACTACGCATGGGAAAGCATCTCAGGCATCGAGTTGATTCGTCGCGAGCAGAACTCTCAGATCTCACTGACGCTCCTATTTAAGCTGTCTGACACAACTTTAGAACCTCTGAGGCTGAGTAGCGAGCTCTTAGCACTCTCCGCTATGGAGGAACTCATCGAAGAGTTGCGCGATCAGGGGAAAATCACGACAGAGCGCGAGATCTCGTAGATGAGAAGGGCTTGCTGCACGATCTAGGCTTGAGTTTCACGCTGGAATTTACTACACTAGAGGGCATGGAGATACAGCTTACGTCCCCCCTTGATATGCATCTGCACCTGCGCGATGCAGCCATGCTTCGCCTTGTTGCCCCTCTCTCATCTGACTTCGCTGGAGCTGTCATCATGCCTAATCTCGTGCCCCCTGTCAGCTCGCGAGGGGAGCTGGAGTCCTATGCGGCTCGTATACGTGTGGCAATGGGAGAGACTAGCTTTAAGCCGTTGATGACTCTCTTTTTCAAGAATTATGACGAGGCGACGCTGAATGCTGTCAGCGAGAGTCCTGACTTCTTTGCTGTGAAGCTCTATCCTGCTGGCATCACAACGAATAGCGAGGGAGGCATCTCTCAGCTTAGTGAGGCTGAGGCGACGCTCAAGATGATGGAAGAGCGCGGTATCCCTCTGCTCGTTCACGGAGAGAGCCATGGCTTTGTCATGGATAGAGAGGCGGAGTTTCTAGACCATTATCGCTACTTGGCGAAGACTTATCCCAAGCTGCGCATCAGTATGGAACACATTACGACAGCTGCGGCAGTTGAGCTGCTCGACGAGTATGAGAATCTCTGTGCCACGGTGACGCTTCAGCATCTGCTGATCACTCTAGACGATCTAGCAGGCGGGATGCTCAAGCCACACCTCTTCTGCAAGCCTATCGCTAAGAGACCAGAAGATCGTGACAAGCTCTTACAGACAGCCCTCTCAGGACATCCACGTCTCATGTTTGGAAGTGACTCTGCCCCCCACCCACGATGCGCGAAGGAGAGCTGCGGCTGTGCTGCTGGTGTATTCACAGCCCCCCTAGCGCTACCGAAGCTCGCAGAAGTCTTCACCCAGCATAGCAGCGTGGAGAAGCTGCAAGCCTTCATCTCAGGTAACGCACGCGCACTCTATCAGATCGATGTCGCTGAGCGCATCGTCACGCTTCGTGACACCCCTATGCAAGTACCCAGCTGCTACCGTAGCTATGGTGAAGAAGTCGTACCCATGTACGCCGGTGAGACACTGCCGTGGAGTGTTGTAGCAGAAGCGTAAGAGGTGCAGCTATGAGTCCGTTTGTGAATATATTACTCGCAGCGCGTCCCAAGACGCTGCCTGCCATCATTATCCCCATCTGGGCGGCTGCACTTATCATTACGCGTTATACCGAGAGCTATCCTCAGCTTGGTATCCAGCTCAACTGGTATCTTCTCAGCTGCACCGCTGTAGCTGCGCTCGCTATCCAAATTGCGTGTAACTTGTTCAACGATGCCATTGATGCAGATAAGTCAGCGGATACAGCAAAGCGTCAAGGACCTCTCCGCATCACCGCTAGTGGACGTATGAGCTCCACTAGCGTGAAGCTCATCGCGCTAACTTTTCTCGCGCTCGCCTGTGCTGCATCCATCCCGCTCATCATGGTGGCTGGCTGGCCAGTGATTGCGATAGGTATCCCCTCACTTTTTCTTGCATATGGATATACAGGAGGGCCGTTTCCGCTGGCGTATCGAGGACTAGGGGAGCTCTTTGTGCTGCTGTTCTTCGGGTTGATTGCTGTGCTCGGTACTCTCTATATCCAGATTGGCTGGCAGCCGCACTTCACGGTCATTTACGGAGCTGCTATCATACTGGGTGTGCAGTGCGGATTGCTCTGCTGTCTCTTGCTAGAGATCAATAATATTCGAGATCGTGTCGAAGATGCCTCGACGGGAAAGCGTACACTCGCGGTGCGAATAGGTGACGCTCGAGCACGAGGTCTTGCGATAGCCTTCTTATTAGCACCCTATTTAACCCTGAAGCAGACAGCCTTCTTCCTACCCAACATGGCGTGGGATATGATATGGCTAGCGCCGATGCTGCTCGCAGGTCTGCTCTTGCTCAAGATTAGTAGGACCCCAGCCGATAAGCGGATGAATCCCCTGCTGGCACTCGCGTCACTCCATATGATTCTCTTTCTCACCGCCCTGACTTGGAGCTAAGTTCAAGTGCTGGGTGATAGCAGCTCTTGGGCGCGTTCTAGTAGGATAGATGGAGAGTTATCTAGGCTCTCATCTTGCACCTCTGAGAGTAGTGTATCGAGTGTTGTCTTGATCTGCGGTCCCGGCTTCAATCCCAGCGCCATGAGCTGTTGCCCGCCGATGCAGAGGTCTTTCAGCGTGAAACTAGGGGAGAGGGAGATGACTTCATCTCTGAGAGCGCGCGCTGCATCGAGTGCTGCTAACTGCTCAGCTCGCTTGACAGGCGATTGAGCCATGATGTCGGCATGCTTGAGCTCGAAGAGCTGCTCGAGCCCATCTATACCGAACTTACCTATCCAGCGGCGCATGCCCGCGCGTCTTGTGGGGCTGCTGTCTCCATGATGCTTTACAAGAGTGCTCACTGCCTTAATTGTTGCGTTGTCACTCTTGAGCCTGCGTAAAATTTTCGTTGTTAATTGAGCTCCTATGTCGGCGTGTCCGATGCTGTGCCCAAAGCCGTCTTCTCCTATGGCAAAGCACTCAGGCTTACCGCAGTCATGTAAGAGTGCAGCAAGGCGCAATTCCTCCTGCGGCGCTATGGCGTCCACACAGTGTGCGCTATGCTCCCAGACATCGTAGATGTGGTAAGGGTTCTTCTGATCAAGCCCCTGCATGGCGGTGAGCTCAGGTAAGATACTAGAGAAGATGTCAGGGTAGCTCAGCAGCATGCTGGCCGCACCTTTGCCGATGAGAATACCCTTGAGCTCTTTATAGATACGCTCAACGCTGATATGTGCGAGTAGCTCGCGTTGCTTACGCATGGCAAGAGCTGTGCACGTCTCAATATCGAAGTGAAGCCTTGATGCGAAGCGCAAGGCGCGTAGAATGCGCAGCCCATCCTCTTCGAAACGCTCAGTTGCAACACCAACGCAGCGTATGATCTTTGCCTCTATATCATCCTGACCAGAGAAGCAGTCTACGAGACCGAGGCGTGGATTGTATGCCATCGCATTGATGGTGAAGTCTCGTCTCGCGAGATCCTCCCGTAGATCAGAGACATAAGTGACGCTATCGGGACGTCTCATATCAGTATAGGCACCATCGAGCCTGTAGGTGGTGACCTCGACTGGCTGCTTTTTCACCATGATGGTGACGGTGCCATGCTGCAAGCCCGTCTTGATCGTATGGTAAGACTGAAAGGTGCTGAGTACCTGATCAGGGGTAGCATTCGTACAGACATCCCAGTCGAGAGGTGTGCAGCCCATCAGGCTATCGCGTACGCATCCACCGACAACATAGGCTTCGTAGCCGTTGGCTTCAAGCTGATGGATGACTTCTTCTGCGTGTGCAGCGATGTTGATTTGTAAGGACATGATGTTATGTTAGGAGGGTTAATATGAGATGAGGGAAACGGCTTAATCCGTTTCCCTCATCTGAGATACTGCTATGATGACGATTCTATCATCTAGGAATATGTCTTAGACTTGTTCGTCTGAGTAATCGATATTAGCCAGTGCCTGATAGAGCTTCCAGCGATGCTTGATATCCTTTTGCTCGAGCTCAACGAGGCGATCGAAGTGATCGGGCTTCGCCTGAGCGAGCATGCGGAAGCGGTTCTCTGTGAGGAGGGCTTCCTTCAGATCAAGCTTACCTGGCTTGCTCTTGATGGTAAGAGGATTCTTACCCTTCTCGATGTTATCAGGGTTGAAGTTGTAGAGCATCCAGCGACCGCTGTTCACAGCTGTCTTCTGATGATCCAGACCATTAGCCATATTGATACCGTGAGCGATACAGTGACTGTACGCGATAACAAGTGCTGGGCCATCGTATTCTTCCGCTTCGACGAGCGTCTTGAGCGTGTGCTCATCGTTAGCGCCCATGGCGATAGAGCCAACATAGATGTTACCGTAGGTCATGGCGATGTAGCCGAGATCCTTCTTTGCTTGATCCTTACCACCTGTAGCGAACTTTGCTACCGCACCACGTGGTGTAGACTTGGAGCACTGACCGCCTGTGTTCGAGTACACTTCTGTGTCGAGGACAAGGATCTTTACCTTCTGACCTGTGGCGAGAACGTGGTCGAGACCGCCGTAGCCGATGTCATATGCCCAGCCGTCACCACCGATGATCCAGACGGACTTATGTACGAGGTCATTAGCCTTTGCCTTGAGGAGGGCGAGCTCAGGGGAGTCACCACATGCAGCTTTCAGTGCATCGATGTCTTCGCGCTGACGCACGTAGTCGCTCTCGGTCTTATGTGGGTTGCTGGATATACGCTCAGCGAGTTCTGTACCTACAGTGCTAGAAGCAGCATCGAGGAGCTCTGTGGCGTACTGACGCTTCTTGTCGAGAGAGACGCGGAAGCCTAGACCGAACTCAGCATTATCTTCAAAGAGGCTGTTCGCCCATGCGGGTCCACGACCATCCTTGCCATGTGACCATGGTGTGGTGGGGAGGTTGCCGCCATAGATGGAGGAGCAACCAGTAGCGTTAGCTACAACGAGGCGATTACCGAAGAGCTGTGTGAGCATCTTGAGGTAGGGAGTCTCACCGCAACCAGCGCATGCACCAGAGTATTCGAATAGAGGACGGAGGAACTGAACGTCCTTCACCTT
>CAYJML010000010.1:0-77890 GCA_964371515.1 uncultured Akkermansia sp. | reverse complement strand
CGCATGCACCAGAGTATTCGAATAGAGGACGGAGGAACTGAACGTCCTTCACCTTGGCTGAGCCAACAGTGACGCGGTCAGCATCAGGAAGTGCGTCAAAGAACTCAAAGTTCTTTGTCTCGCGTTCCAAGCACTCACTGGCAGGAGTCATGATGAGTGAGTCAGTAGGACATACCTTCGTGCAGAGCGTACAACCTGTACAGTCAGCCGCGGAGGTCTGAATGATGAACTCGCTGCCCTTCCATGCCTTGTGCATGGGCTTAGCAGGTACGCTCTGGAAGCCTTCTGGTGCGCCTGTGAGATTCGCTGGGTCTGTGACCTGAGCGCGGATACAGGCGTGAGGACAGACGACAGTACACTTACCACACTGGATGCAGCTTTCCTTCTTCCAGACGGGGATCTCGAGGGCGAGATCGCGCTTTTCATACTGAGTCGTACCGCTGGGGAATGTACCATCACAGGGCATCTCAGATACCTTGACGCTGTTGCCTTCGCCAACACCGAGGCGACCGAGCACATTCTTCACGAAGTCAGGAGCGTGATCAGGCATGGGGGCACCGATCTCGTGACCTGTGATGCTCTTGCCTGCAACGGGAACTTCGTAGAGATTCGCTAATGAAGCGTCTACCGCAGCAATGTTCTTGTCAACGATATCTTGCCCCTTCTTGCCGTAGGTCTTTTGGATGGCTTTCTTAATATAGCTGATGGCCTCTTCTGCTGGGATAACATTTGCCAGATTGAAGAAGCAGGTCTGCATGATGGTGTTGATACGACCACCCATGCCAGAAGCCTTCGCTACCTTGAACGCATCGATGCAGTAGACCTTCACATTCTTCTCTTGAATCTGACGCTGCATGCGTGCAGGTAGAGTGTCCCAGACATCTTCAGGTGCTGCGGACGTGTTGATGAGGAAGGTGGAGTCCTGAGCTGCGTTCTTTAAGAAATCATACAGATTCAGAATGGATGGCTGATGAAGTGCGATGAAGTTTGCGTTTGTGATCGTGTAGGTACTGTGGATAGGAGTCGAGCCGAAGCGCAGGTGAGATGTCGTGGTAGAACCAGACTTCTTGGAGTCGTACTCGAAGTAACCTTGTACATAGAGATCGGTGTTCTCACCGATGATCTTAATCGCGTCCTTATTCGCACCTACGGTGCCGTCAGAACCGAGACCGTAGAACATGCAGCGCGTGACCGTGTCAGCTTCTGTGGAGAAGCTAGGATCATAGCTGAGTGAAAGATTCGTGACATCATCCTCGATACCGATGGTGAAGCCAGCCTTAGGGGTGTCCTTCTTGAGCTCATCAAAGATGGCCTTTACCATAGCAGGGGTGAACTCTTTTGATCCAAGACCATAGCGACCACCGACGATCATTGGCATGGGGAAGGGGAGAGTGCCGCTTGTCGAAGCAGTCGCAAGAGCCTGAATCACGTCCTGAAGAAGAGGCTCGCCGAGGCTGCCAGGTTCCTTTGTACGGTCAAGTACTGCGATCTTCTTCACACTCTTAGGAAGAGCGGCGATGATATCTTCAGCTGGGAAGGGGCGGTAGAGGCGTACCTTGAGCACACCAATATCTTCGGAAAGGGCTTGGACTGTTTCAAGGCAGGCTTCAGCACCTGAGCCCATGATGATGATGACGCGTGTGGCGTCAGGAGAGCCGATGTATTCGACTAGGTCGTAGTAGCGACCTGTGAGATCACCGAACTCCTTCATCGTCTTCTTCACGATAGCTGGGATGGCGGTGTAGTAGCTATTCACCGTCTCACGACCTTGGAAGTACACGTCAGGGTTCTGAGCGGTACCGCGGATGACGGGTGCATCAGGGGTGAGGCCACGATTGTGGAAGCGCTCCACGAGTGAGGGCTTCATGAGGCTGCGAAGCGTGTCGTCGCTGATGTTTGCAATCTTGCCAACTTCGTGAGAGGTACGGAAGCCATCAAAGAAGTTCATGAAAGGTATCTGTGCTTCTAGTGTAGCAGCGTGCGAGATAGCTGCCATATCAGGTGCTTCCTGTGTGCTTGCGCCGCAGAGCATCGCCCAACCAGTAGAGCGGCATGCCATGACATCACTATGATCCCCGAAAATAGAAAGGCCCTGTGCCGCAAGGGAACGGGCCGCAATGTGAAGAACGCAGGGTGAGAGCTCACCAGCGATCTTGAACATGTTTGGAATCATGAGGAGGAGACCTTGGGAAGCGGTGAAGGTGGTGGCTAGGGAGCCAGTTTGGAGGGCGCCATGCACGGCACCGGCAGCACCGGCTTCACTTTCCATCTCTACCACGGCAGGTACAGTTCCCCAGATGTTCTTACGGTCAAGGGCCATCCAGCTTTCAGCGGCTTCGCCCATGGAGGAGGAAGGCGTGATGGGATAGATAGCCGCTACTTCGGAACAACGGTATGCAACGGAAGCTACGGCTTCATTTGCGTCTATGGTGCTGTATGTTGTGCTCATATTTTGTATTTCTTGTAACGATCTGGGCCGTGAATCTCAAACATGGATAGCGCGTCAGATGCAACGATGTTACACCTACAATGACGCAAAATCAATTTAAAAAAACGCGACTGTCCTGTTTTTTTCAAGTTAGTTACAACTAATTTAAAAAAGGTCTAAATTAGATCTTAAAGCTCAGTTGCTCTGGTCTTTTTCTAGAATTTGAAAGTATGACAGTAAGATGTCAGAGTTGTGGCTGTGGTTGGCTTTTAGAAGCTAAAACCAATGCCTGCGCGAATCGTCTGATAGGACTGCTCTTTGACCTTGATGCTCTCACCACTACCTAGCTTGATCTCGGGTGTGGCGGTGCTGTTGGAAAACTGATAAGATGCGAAGAGGTACAGACCCTCTGTGAGATAGACGCTGACACCGGTTTCTAGGACGTAGATGTAGCCGAAGTCGTAGTCGTAGCTATCTTCGATACTGGTGATCTGACCAGATATAGGTGATGTGATGATGCTGGCGGTGGGGGCGATGCCCATAGAGCTGGCTCCTATGTGAGCACCCGCAAAGAGGGAGATATTGTTGCTGAGGCGGTAGTTGTAGCGGTACCCGAGCATGATGTGCGCTATGGCAACATGATTCTCATCGGTGAGATCGCTGAAGCTGCCGTTGGGGATGAGGCTGGGGTCGATGGTGCTATCAAATGTGCCATACGCGCCACCTAGAGTGAAGAGAAGTCCGCCTGTGCTCGCATTAACCGAGCCGAAGGTGATATCACCACCAATGAGATTGGCCTTTTGGTCGCCATCTGAGAAGACGGAGTTGCTCTCAAAGATTCCATGATCAGCGGTGTAGCTTGATCCAGAGAGTTCGAATACCCCGCTGCCGGAAGCTATGCTGGTGGAGAGAATGAAGGCGGCTACGAGGGCTGGGGAGCTGAGCGCCCTTGTCATGAAGCGTGAGATGCGTGATGTGTACATAGGTAAAAATGTTATTGAAGTTAGACAATGATAGCCTAGCTAGGGATGGATGTCAAATAGGATTTTTCACCCTCTTCGAGGAAATAAGAAAACCGCCTCTTTCCTTGGAAAGAGGCGGTTTTGAAAAAATAGCTAGATAATCTTAGAAGCGGTAGTTAGCGCCAAGGCGTATCATGTGGAAGAGCAGGTTGTCAGATTCCACGTCTACAGGATACTCGCCACCGAAGTCGGATGGGAGTGGCTGACCAAGATCGCTAGAGAGTGTAGGGACGCCAGGCATGCCGAAGAAGTTGTAGCTGGTGAAAACGGAGAAGTTGTCAGTCAATCTGTAGGAGATACCTACTTCTGCATTGTACGCAAGCTGCAGCTTGTCGCCTGTGTAGTTGATTCCGAAGCCAGGTTCAGTGATTTCTTGAGTCATTTCGACGCTAGCAAGACCTACGTTGAATCCTGCGAAGAAGTCAAGCTTGCCGGCGATGTTTTCTGTGAAGCGGAAACCTGGCATGAACTTCCAGCCTTCGATTTCTTGCTCAGAGCTGCGAGTCATCGTGCCTGTAGCATCTTGACCGAGAACGGTGTCATCGCCAGAGAAGTAGCTGACGCGGAAGTTCAGTGATACCTGCTTGATGAAGGTTTCAGTACCAACAAGGAAGTCTCCACCGTAGATGGTAGTAGCACCCAGACCGAAGACGTCTTCGTTGGTCTTATCGTGGGACCAGCCTACAAAGCCAGATGCCTCAACGAACCAATCACGCTCAAGAGCAACGCCCTTGTTGTACTTGTTGGAGCCCTCTACCTTAAACGGAGTGTATGTGTCATCAGTATCTTGGGTTGTGACGTATGTAACGCCGCCGCCATAAACATCGTTATCGCCGAAGCCAGCAATAGGAGTAGAGCCCTCCTTGATGGAGACCTTTGCAGAAACCGCAGAGCAGAGTGCGACTGCTAAGATGCCGCTAGTTAATGTTGAAAAGAATGAAGTTTTCATGTTGGTTGTTGAATAGGATTAACTTTTGTCACTGACGGTTTGCCTATTGTGACGGACTTATTATAACAATTAGCGATCCTTTGTCAACGTTTAAAGTGCCAAATGATGCGTTTTTGGCTGATAATGCATCATTTGGCACAGTGTCATTTATTCTAAACTAGCTTATTATCATGCTATTATCCTGCTTGGCGATTTATGTTTCTGTTTGGCAAATTATTATATTTTCCACCCCATTCCTATGCGAACAGTCTGATAGCCTTGCTTTTTCGTGGAGATAGAGATGTTGTCGTAGTTGATTTTAGGGCGGCTGCTGCTTCCTTGGAATTGGTAGGCGATAAAGGTGTAGCAGTCAGCGGTGATGTGGTACTGCATTCCTAGCTCGGCTGCATAGTAGATGCCGTAGTCTGAATCGTGGCTATTCGTGCGACCATTTGCCGTGGAAAAGCGCAGCTTAACACTTTCGTTTGACACGCCTACTTGCCCACCGAGATAGGCGGAGATCGATTCGGTGATCGGGTGAGTATAGCGATAACCTGCACTCAGCTCAAAGTTGTGAACCTTCGCTGTCAGTTTGCTGGGTGTGGTGAGTAGATCATTCTGAGAGTGGCTACCATACCCATAGCCGAAGCGCATGTTCACAGAGTTTCGAGCGTCAAGATCGTAGCCGAGGGTGAGGTCGCCACCGTATGAATCTACCTGATCTATATTCGCCCCTGCTTGTTCGATGAGGTCGTTCTGGGCAAAGCCATAGAAGCCACTTGCTTCCATCCACCATGACTGCTCCAGTGTGGTAGGGGGAGCGGAGGTGGGGATGATGATGACTTCGCTCTTCGCATAGAGCGCGGTGGAAAGGGTGATCAGGGACGATGCGAGTGTGATGATGAGTGGTGTGGTTTTCATAATGGGGGGGGCTGCTCGGGTGATGAGGAGCAAGCTAGCTCCTATTCTATGTATGATTGCAAGAGCTGCAATCTATATAATTAACAGCTAGATGAGCGAGGCACTCCCTGCCCATGAAAGAAAACCCCCTCTGCAGATGACTACAGAGGGGGCTCGAAAAGAGAAGTGACTCTCTCAGAGAAGAGGGCTACATATTAAGATAAGCGATATCGTTACGACGCTGTGAGCCATCAAAGGTGACCTTCGCCGCCTCCGCATGAGCGCGTGTACGCGCATCATCGAGGCTAGTCCCCTGAGCGACGATAGCGAGAACGCGTCCCCCGTTGGTCACCCAGCCAGCTTCGGTCTTCTTCGTGCCGCAGTGGTAGACACGCGCGGCACAGTCATCGAGCCCCGAGATGAGGTCGTCATTTCGAGAGCTGACAGGGTAGCCCGCTGATGCGAGGATGCAACAGACGCTCCAGTCGTTGCTAAAGGAGATGAGTTCAGGGGTGAATGTACCCTGAGCCCCTTTCAGGCAGAATGTGGCGAGGTCACCCTGAAGCAGAGGCATGACAGCTTCGCACTCAGGATCACCGAAGCGGCAGTTATACTCAATTACCTTCGGGCCTTCTGGTGTGAGCATGAGGCCGAAGTAGAGGAAGCCGCGATAGGGGAGACCGTCGGCGATGAGACCCTTCACCGTCGGGATGACGATGGTCTCTTCGATCTCTGCCATGAGTTCAGGGGAGGCGAGCTGGCGTGAAGCGACTGCCCCCATGCCACCTGTATTAGGTCCTTCATCACCGGCTTCAAGACGCTTGTAGTCACGAGCAGGGCAGAGGATGAGGTACTGGTCATCGCTGATGGCACCGAAGATAGAGATCTCAGGGCCGGTAAGGAACTCTTCGACAAGGAGACGTCCTGCGCCAAATCGCTGTTCGGTGAAGACCTCATGTAGGAACTCATCAGCCGCTGCTTCATCAGCGCAGACTGCGACACCTTTACCCGCGGCAAGACCATCAAACTTCAGAACCGTGGGATACTTCCCAGCGATAGCCTGCTTCGCCGCGTCAAAGCTATCCACCGTGGCAGCAGCACCAGTAGGAATGTTGTGGCGCAGGAGGAACTCCTTGGCAAACTCCTTTGAAGCCTCTAGCTGTGCGCTTTGCTTGACAGGCCCCCAGCAGGGGATGTTCACCTGAGCGCAGCGGTTGGCCAAGCCCTCACCGAGGACGAGATAGCTCTCCTCGCCTGCCACACAGAGATCTATTTGCTCTGCGACCATCCATTCAAGGAGGCTATCCATATCATGGGCTGGGACAGGCTTTGCGATGCTTAGGATAGCATCGCTGCCGGGGAAAGAATAAATTTCTGGAGCGCAGGGGCTAGCTGCGAGAGTTTCTACGAGAGCGTGCTCGCGACCGCCTTTACCGATGACAGCAATCTTCATGCAGACCATCTTAGGCGATGCGCGTCTGTGAATCAAGAAAAACCAGCATTCAGAGTACGGATTCTTAGTAAGAGCTGGGACATCAAGAGAGTTTTCGCTTGAGCTACTCGGCTCTTCTGTGTTACTGTAATCCGACAATATTCATGCGTTATTTATTAGCCACTTTTCTGTTAGTATTTTCTCTTTTTCTTTGTATATCAAGCGATGTGCACGCTCAGCGCGTCTCGCCTACCCTTGTCTCGCGTGGGGGGAAGAGCAGTGACCCTAATAGCTGGAAACGTTATACAGTGAAGGGGGTAGAGTATATTCGGGCTTCGGATCTGATGAGCTTTTACCAATTTCGCCCCTTGAAGAACGTCGGGCGCAAGGGTTATACAAGCTATGGTGCGGCAAATCGCTATGTTTCCTTCCGAGCTGGGAGGCAGGACTTTTACGTGAACAACTATCGCTACATCCTCTCACACCCCATCCTGTCTGCCGAGGGAGCGCAGCTCATCTCTACCACAGACGTCAGCAAGCTGGTAGACCCAGTTCTACGCCCTCAGTACTCCAGTCAGGCGGGGCGCGTGACGACCGTGGTGCTCGATGCTGGGCATGGTGGGCATGATGCAGGGGCGGTGAGCTCCTATGCTATAGAGAAAAAGTGCAACCTTCAATTGGCGCGAAAGGTGCGTGCCCTGCTCATTAAGAAAGGCTTCAAGGTTGTCATGACACGCGATTCAGATGTCTTCCTCACCCTGCAGCAGCGTGTGAATATCGCGAACAATGTCCCCAACTCCATCTTCGTGAGTATTCATCACAACTCAGGTCGCAGTCAAGCCGAGGGGATAGAAACCTTCACCCTTGCTCCACAGGGTACGACCTCTCCTTTTGCTCGCAAGCGTCTCAACCATCAGCTACAAGGTAACCAACAAGACAGTGAGAATATCGCGCTAGCCACCGCCGTGCACAGTCGCACGATTAAGGCATCAGGAGCGGTGGATCGTGGCATCCAGCGAGCCCGTTTTTCTGTGCTCTGTACGATACGTCGTCCAGCTATCCTCTTTGAAGGAGGCTTCGTGTCAAACGCGAAGGAAGGTCGCCGCATCTCTAGCTCCGTCTACCAAGACTCTCTTGCCGAGGCGATCGCAGAAGGAATCGTCGCCTACAGCGTAAACGTCGGAGGGAATAACAGCAGGCTACGCTCCACTGGGAAAAGTGGACGCGTACGTTAAGAAGGGAGTAAAGAGATGTTTGCACACATGAGACACCACATTCTTCTGCTTCTGCTGCTTCTCGCACCCCTGCTTGCTGCGTTCGAGGTCGCCCAAGTGACACCCAGAGAAGGGGTCGCGTGGCAGCAGCTCGATGTTGACCAGGTGAGCTACGTTTCTTGGGATCAGCTCTGTGAGCAGTATGGCTTCCGCCCTGATGACGCAGGGCACACACCACTGGTCTACCGACATCACGAAGCTGAGCTGCGCGTGGCGGAAGATGGCAAGAGTATCTACCTACAGGGCTTTCGCATCGCCTTGAATCATCCTATCCTCTTCCTACAGGGAGAGCCAGAACTCATCTCGAAGCACGACTGCATCTACCTACTCGACCCCATCCTACGCGCCAGCTACATCCAGCCCACGCGCCCTGCACAAACCGTTCTGATTAACGCGCCCTATGGAGGCGTGGGGCAGGGCGACATCATGGATGAGCGGACGCAGCTGAGTGAGGCCACCTACACGCTTCGCCTCTCGCGCAAGCTAGCTCAGCGACTCATCGGGAAGGGAGTACACTGTGTACTCATACGCTCTGAGGATCAGTTTCGCTCCGAGCATGAGCGCGTACGAATAGCGAACTCCTTTAAGCGCGCCATCTTCGTGAGCCTGCATGTGAATCAGGGACATGTGGGGCGCTCTGGTATCGAGACCTACACCGTTCGCTCTAGTAATCCACACAGCAACCTGCTGGCGATGAGTCTTCACACACGCCTCGTCGGGAAGACAGGTGCACGAGACGGGGGGCTATGCGTGAGCCACTACAGCTACCTTCGATCCATCGAGCATCCATCCTGTCTACTCTACCTAGGCTACATGAGTCAGCCAGAAGAGAAGGCGAAGCTTCTGCGTCCAGAGTACCAAGAGAAGCTGCTTAGTGCCATGGAGGAAGGTATCTTAAACTACATACGTCTCAGCGAGCAGCCTCGTGTCGTCGAGCTTGATCATCAGCGTCGTGCGCTTGGACGTGCGAGCGATCCCTTGATCGAAGTTTATGCTGAACCAGAGTCTCTTATCGAGCAAGTGTACGAGGAAGTTATCGCTGAACCCGAGGCGGGGCAGGAAGGGTTATAGACGGAAAAAACCCTTGTTTAATAGTAGCTAAGCTGCTACAATGCCGCCGTGACGCATGAGACGAGAAAAAGTAAGCTGCGCTATCTTTTTTATCTCCTTCTAATCATAGGCTTAGGAGGAGGCGCTTACCTGTGCTATGATGCGATAGTAGGTGATGAAGAGGCTGCTGTCTCACCGCATCGAGAGAAAAAACTCAGCCAGAAGCGACATCTCCCAGCAGGTCACTGGCTTCTACGCAGCGAAGACATCGCGCGAATCCCCTTCATTGATGGTTTCCAGTCCCCCCTGGGTACAGAAGCAGCAGCATTCACCTACGATGCACAGCCCTATGGAGAGCTTAACAACAAGCGCGGAGGACGGCATGTCGGATCAGATCTCAACGGCATAGGAGGAGCAGACACTGATATGAGCATGCCCATCTACGCCGCGGCACGCGGGCTCGTCGTCTACAGCGGTACTCCCTCTGCCGATTGGGGAAAGGTGCTCATTCTCGCGCACAGCTTGCCTGATGGTCGCATCATCCAGAGCCTCTATGCTCATCTCGCCGACAGCGTCGTAGGAGTAGGGCAAATGGTTGCGCGTGGAGAAGTCATCGGCACGCTGGGGTCAGCGGAGGGGATCTACTATGCGCATCTCCACTTCGAACTGATCGAATCACTCGCCATCGAAGCGGGACGCAGAGCCTATCATCCTGCACATACGATGAACCGCTGCGACCCCCAGCAGCTCATAGCACAGTATCCAGCACCAGCCCATCCTGACGCCTATTTACAAGTGCGACGCCTCTTCTTACAAGAAGCACGCTCGAGCAGCCCAGCCCCCTCCTTGCCAGAAGGGAGTATACCTGTCAACCCGAATCAGTTTTTACCCATCACACCATGAAGTCCCATTTTATCTCCTACACACTCATTGCAGCCATCGTCATCACAGGGGGCTGTGTGCTGTATCGCTACCTCACCCCGACCTCACCTGCTGCGCCTAGCGTGAACCAACAGGGGGTCACCCCCCCGCAGGAAAGCACGACCCCTACGCAGACAGAGGGATCGCTCACTCCCCAAGAGGAGTCTGGGCAGGATGAGGGTAATATCCTGATCACCCCCACCATCACCGCAGACGATAGTACCCTTGAACCCATCGTGCAAACACCCTTCAAGCTCCCAGCCGCCTTTGGGCGTAAAGGGGGAGAAGCCTTCGCGGAGATGCTCAAGGAGATAGCGGCGAGAAGAGACAGAGAAGAAGTCCTCCAGCAGCTGATTAAAGCGGGCTGGATTACTGAAGATCAGTCAGAGACACTGCTTGAATGGTATGTCAGCAACGATGGTGAGTCAGCCCAGCTGCATCTCACTCCCGTAGGAACTCTCCTGAAGGGCGATGAGAACGTCTCACGCTTCCGCCTCGGATCACCCAGCGGGAAGCCCCTCTTAATCGACCTCCTACCTCCCACGAGCGAAAGCTCCTCATGGACGCTCTCTGGAGTGCGCGAAGAGCAAAAGGATGAGAAGCTCCCCTCTGTCGCTATGGACTCCATCCATGTTGTTGAACGCTTCATCACCGCAGTGCGTCAGGGCGACATGCTTCAAGCGCGCCAGCTGATCACAGGTGATGACGTCACTGATGCTAGTATAGCAGGGCTCTGCATGGTCTTCGCAGAGGGTGGTTACCACCTACGCGAACAAGCCCCCATCCGCGCTAGCTTTGAGAACGATGGGCGTGCCGCCTACCTCGTTTATCTCACGGGAGAAGAGGGGCACCGTCCAGCCTTCGTCGGGTTGGAGCTCGCGTTACTCCCCGAGAAGGGATGGATGATCGATGCGGTCGCATTAGATTCTCTATTGGAGAGCTATGAGCAGAGTGCTGGAGCAGAGGGTGGTCGTTACTTCCCCATCGTGAAGATCCCACAGGGTGGAGACTCATTGGTCCTCTTCTTCGCCTTTGACGATTCACGTCTGACACCGCGCTCCCTGCGCCAGCTCAAGATTGTTGCCGACCTGCTGAAGGAAAGCCAGCGCAAACTCGACATCTCTGGGCACACCGATGATGTCGGTTCAGAATTGTACAACAAGGAACTCTCCCTGCAGCGCGCTACCGCGGTCATGAAGGCACTCGTCGACTTCGGGGTCTCACCAGGGCAGATCACCATGAAGGGGATGGGCAAGACCCAACCGCGTCGTAGCTACTTGCCAGATGCCGATGAGCAGCTTCAAGAAGCTGCACGCGCAGAGAACAGACGTGCAGAAATCTACCTCGACTTTGAATGATGTCATCCTCGCGCACCCCTCTTGACTGGAGCTCTGCAAGCTTTCAGCCCTCATCTAGCTGTGACTATACAGCCGAGCTCAATGAAGAGCAATACGCGGCTGTAACGACAGAGGCGCGACACGCCCTCGTCATCGCAGGAGCAGGTAGTGGGAAGACACGCACCCTCACTTACCGCGTCGCATGGCTACTCGACTCAGGAGTCGCTCCGTGGCGCATCATGCTGCTCACCTTCACGAACAAAGCGTCCAAGGAAATGCTCGCTCGCGTGCAAGAGCTCACAGGCGGTAACGCACGCCAGATCTGGGGAGGCACCTTCCATTCTATTGCGAACCGCATTCTGCGTCGTCATGCAGAGCTGCTTGGCTTCTCAACTGGCTTTAGCATCCTCGATGGAGACGACCAGAACGCCCTGATGAAGTCTGTCGTCAAGCAGCACGCTCCGACGGAAAGCAGCTCCAATACTAAGAAGAAAAAACTCTTCCCAAAGGCCAGCCTCCTCCTCTCCCTCCACAGCCTCGCAGCCAACACAGGGCGCAGCTGGCAGGATGTCCTCTTCGATGAGTATCCCCACCTAGATGTCTACCTCGATGAGCTAGAACTCATCTTTGATACCTATGCGACGCGCAAGCGAGAGGCTCAGTCCATGGACTTCGATGATCTTCTCTTGCAAGCGGTGCGCCTGCTAGAAGAGAACCCAGACCTATGCCGTGAGTACCAAGACAAGTTCCAGCACATCCTTGTCGATGAGTATCAGGATACAAACCTCCCTCAGTCACGGCTCATTGCCCTACTCGGAGGAGGGGAGAGCAGTTCGCTCATGGTCGTCGGAGATGATGCTCAGAGCATCTACTCATGGCGCGGAGCAGATGTAGAGCACATCTTTCGCTTCGAGCAAGAATACCCCGATGCAGAGATCTTCAAGATAGAGACAAACTACCGCAGCGTTCCTGCTATCTTAGAAGTGTCAAATGCTGCCATCGCGCAGAACACACGCCAGTATGCGAAAGAACTGCGCTCCCATCGCCCGCAAGAAGGATTCCTGCCTGCCGTAGTCCCCGTGCCAGATAAGAAGATGGAGGCGAGCTTCATCGCACGCCGCATCGATGAGATCATCGGTGAGGGCGAGATCAAGGGACGTGAGATCGCCATCCTCTATCGCGCCCACTTCCACAGCATGGATATCCAGATGGAGCTGACACGTCAGCGCATTCCCTACCGCATCACCAGCGGCTTACGCTTCTTTGAGCAAGCGCATGTGAAAGATCTCGTCGCCTACATGCGCCTCCTCGGTAACCCCTATGATGAAGTCGCCCTCCTGCGCATCCTCATGATGTTCCCTCGTGTCGGAGCAGCCACTGCGCAGAAGATACAGCGCAGCTGGGTCGAGCTACTTCGCGCCCATCAGATGCAGAGCCTACGATCAGTCTTCGTAGCAACCATGGGGGCTGTCCCGACAGTATCCCCATCTCTGCGCCCTCACTGGATGGAGTTTCTCCAGCTCATGGATGAGCTAGACGCGCACGCATCCCAGAGTGAAGGGGATGCCTTTGACACCAGCCAACTCGTTGCACGCCTTACAGCGCACCTGCTACCCTACCTGCGAGCGAGCTATGAGAATGCGGACGACAGACTCGATGATCTCGCGCAGATCATACAAGTCGCTCCTGAGGCAACATCACTGGATGACTTCCTCGCAGAAATCACCCTGCTCAGCCAGCTAGATGCACAGAGTCAAGAAGAAGATGGTGAAGATGATGACTGCGTGACGCTGAGCACCATCCATCAGGCGAAGGGGCTGGAGTGGAAGGTTGTCTTCGTCCTCTCCCTCTCCGACGGGCTCTTCCCCCATAGGAAGATACTTGAGCGAGGAGATCTCGATGGTATGGAAGAAGAGACACGCCTCTTCTACGTGGCCGTGACGCGTGCCGAGGATCAGCTCTATCTGCTCTACCCACGTTATAGTGGAGGCTATGATGGGCAGTACTGCCCACCCTCGCGCTTCTTGACGAGTATTCCCAGTGAGATGCTGGAAGCATGGGACATGTTTTCCTGATGAGAGATTGACTTTTAAGCGCATTATCCGTACTATAGTGGCAACATGCTTTCCAAACGCATCATCCCCTGTCTCGATGTGACGAACGGCCGAGTCGTCAAAGGTACGAACTTCGTTGCGCTCCGCGACGCTGGCGACCCAGTCGAGTGCGCCATCGCCTATGATAAACAACAGGCAGACGAGCTCGTCTTCCTCGACATCACCGCCTCCAGCGATGGACGTGCAACCATGGTAGATGTTGTTCGACGTACGGCTGCCCAGTGCTTCATGCCCCTTACTGTGGGTGGTGGCATACGCGCCGTAGAGGATATGCGCCAGATGCTGCTCGCAGGTGCGGACAAGGTATCGACCAACACAGCAGCTATCCATCGCCCTGAGCTGATCAGCGAGGGTGCAAACGCCTTTGGTAGCCAATGCGTCGTCGTCGCCATTGATGCGAAGCGCTGGAGTGACGATCAGTGGAAGGTCTCGACACACGGAGGTCGTCAGTTCGTTGACCTCGATGCCATCGAATGGGCTCGCGAAGTCGAGCGACTCGGGGCTGGTGAGATCCTACTCACCAGCATGGACGCTGATGGGGCAAAGACAGGCTACGACATCGAGCTCACACGCCGTGTGAGCGAAGCGGTGAAGATCCCCGTCATCGCCAGTGGAGGAGCAGGCACGCTCGAACACATGGTAGATGTCCTACAGCGTGGGCGAGCCGATGCCGTACTCGCCGCGTCTATCTTCCACTTCGGTGAGTTCACCGTCGCGCAGGCAAAGGAATGCTTCATGAAGCACGGAATCCCCGTGCGTCCCATGGTGTAGGGAGCTGCGGTGGCTCTTTCCGATGAAGAGGCTTGATTATATCTATTTTATTTGATTCTGCTGAGATCATCTCAGCGGCGTTTCCAGTGCTTCCAGCTGAGGCTGCCGAGCAGTACCATCAGCTTCGGGCAGATACGACAGAGTAGCTCGGAGAGTAGAGTCAGGATGATGATTGCTACGATGGGTAGCCAGACCCCATCTTGTGGGACACCGCCGAAGTATTTCTGGTCGATACCCACCTGCATCCCGTAGAGAATAGAGTGGGCGGCGTAGATGAACATCATGTTGCGACCAGCGATAGCGAGGACGCGTGCCGCCCAGGGCAGCCAGCGTGCTAGTGCTACTGAGATGAGGGCATAGGCGAGGCTGAGCCCTAGAGCCACAAGCGGGAGGCTATTCAGAGAGAAGTGACCATGAAGCTCTGATGCATTATCACCCAGCACCCATGAATAGCTAAAGAGCGTCATCGTGGAGAAGGGATAGTTCACATACTCGAAGCTGATGAGGAAGGCTGCGAGTATGGAGAGAGGGATGAGTGAGCGCTCCAGCATGCGGCTGAGATTCGCCAGCCCGATATTGCCTAGCAGGAAGCCGATTGCCACAGCGATGATCCAGTCAAAGCGTAGCACGATATGGTGCTCGCCCTGCTTATCATAGGGCCAGATACAGCAGATGAAGAGCAGCAGAGCAGCACCCCACGGGAGTACTCGTATAAGCAGGAGGGCGAAGAAGATAAGCTGATAGACAATCAGGTTGCGCAAGAACCAGAGAGGCACATTATACGCCATCGCATCCCAGCCAATCGCGCGCTGCCACTCAAACTGCATGCCAGGACCGACGCAGAGGTAGAGTGTTACTGTGATGAGTGACCAGAGCAGCCAGGCGATAAAGAGCTGCACCGTGCGTCTTCCACACTCCATCGCAGCACGCGGTAGGAAGTAACCTGCAGCTAGGAAAAAGAAGCAGATCGCTCCACCCACTGGCATAGGAAGCCAGCTAGGAGCTGTGCGTGTATGGAGCCACAGGATAAAGAACATTGCGATACAGCGCGCTGTATCTACCCAGAGAATGCGGTCTGAGCTGGCACTCTCTGAGTGTTGGTAACTTGCTTGCATAGGGGGGAGGATAGGGAGTCCGAGTAGGTGGCGGCTTAGTTATCGATGAAGGAGGCCACCTTCTGGGCATCGAGGGCGCGAATGAGAGCGATGCAGAGAGTCTGCATGGCGATCACATCGCGCTCATCGAGTATGCCTTGATGAGAATGGATATAGCGGACTGGTACTCCGAGTACGATGCTGGGGATGCCCTGCCAGTTCGAGTAGGAAGCTGCCGCGTCAGTACCACCAGTGCGACGTACTGCCCACTGAACTGGGATATTCTCAGCCTCCGCTATCTCTCGCACGAGAGCTGCGAGCGCAGGATGAGTGACATGAGTAGGATCATAGAGACGAACCTGCACCCCCTTGCCTAGCTCACCAGTTCTGCCTTGATGTGGCATGCCCATCGTGTCATCTGCGGGAGGGCCTTCTAGCACGATCATGACATCGGGAAGCTGGGTGGTATCAAGGGCGCGCGCCCCGCGTGTGCCGAGTTCTTCTTGTACCGTGGCGGCCGCCGTGAGGCGGCAGGGGAGTGGGCTTGTAGCGTTCTCTTCCGAGAGCTGCTTGACGACCTCGATGAGGGTGTAGACTCCGATGCGGTTGTCAAAGGCCTTTCCCATCCAGCGGTGAGGGATAGAAAGAGAGGTCAGTGTCGCATCAGGTGCGACGACGCAGCCAGCCATGATGTGTAGTGCCGCCACTTCGCTGGCACTGCTAGCACCGATATCAATGCAGAGAGACTCATTCGAGAGCACCTGACTGCGCTGTGCCTCAGGCAAGAGGTGGGGGGGCTTTGAGCCGACAACTCCGAGATGCTTGCTACCATCTGTTGCTTGCACGATCATACGCTGACTAGGGAGAGTATGATTCCACCATCCGCCTAGGGGGGCAATGAGTAGATAGCCATCAGGGGTGACACTCTGCACCATGAAGCCAATCTCATCCATGTGTGCGGATATCATGACATGAGGAGCACGACTATCCGAGCTGAGGGAAGCGAGGAGATTACCACTAGGGTAGCTCTGTAAGGTGGCATAGGAGGCGAGCTCAGTGCGGATGAGTTGGCGTAGCTCTGATTCGAAGCCAGAGACGCCGTGGCTGTTGCTGCATCGCGCGAGGAGTGATTCATTTAACATGTCTAGGAGATTCTATCAGTCATGGAGGAGCTTGTCAATGAAGAGGCTGTGCCCATGGGTAGGAAAAATGGGAGGCAGCCGATGGCTACCTCCCATTGTCATGTGTGTTGTGTGATGATGATCTATTATGCTACAGTCTTCACGCTGCGGCGGCGACGCGCCAGCAGACCTGCAAGTGCCAGTAGACTCAGCGTCGCTGTGCTAGGCTCAGGAATAGCCGTGAAGGCAAAGGCGTAGTTGTTGTTACCATCAGTATAGGTATACTGTGACTGGTAGCTCTCACCATTGATCTCGAGGATGACGTTGAGATTATCCATACTAGCAAGGGTGTCATAGTCACCGAAGACGAGGCCACCGTCCGTGCCGTCAGCTCCTTCACCGTACTGGAAGACGAACATGCCATCTTGGGTTTTCGCCATAATGGAGTCAAGCAGAGCCTGATCAGCCGCGTCGAGAGCTAGTTCGAAGGTGATGTTGCCTTCGAGAGTGAGGGCTGTGAGATCTGCTCCCCCGACATTGAGCATCTCAAAGACGTGGAGTTCAAGTGTGCCTGCGTCACCCTTGTATCCTGCCAGTGCGCTTGAGTCTACGCTAGATGTCTGCTTGGAGCCGAGATTGATCTCAGTAACCCTTGCGTTAGACACCGTGGAGTTCTCGTAGCCAGCGGCATTTGTGATGACAGAATGCGCACTGATAGATACATTGCTGATATCTAGACCAGAGTCTGCAGCGATGTTAATCTTGCCTGTCACTCTGTTATCGGTACCATTACCTGTGATCTTGTTGCCAGTACCTTCTACACTTAAGACGGTGACAACCTTCGCCGCTTCAGTAGCACTCAGTGTTGATTTATCGTAGGAGATGGCGACATCACCAGTGAGATTGAGAGCGCCTCCGTCTTTGAGAGTTATACCGTTCACGAGAGTTCCAGTTGCCATGCTAATAGTGCCACTATTTGTGATTATGTTGTGGCTAAAATTAGAAGAATACCCTCCTGGTATACTACCATATTTTTCACCTGCAAGAGCATATGCCGAGTAGGCATCAATGGTCGCTCCTGCGCTAACGTTGATATTACTTACTAGAACCATGGCATAGCTTGAGTCGAGTTCTTTCCCCATGAAGGTAGTCGCCTCGAACTCCCCAAGACGAAGTGTTCCCGCGTGTACATTGATGGTGGTTTGGATTACTTGATTGTTGAACTCTACGACGCCGTAGTTTGCACTTTCTGTCGTAACCCCCTTCCCGTTATTTATATGTATTGTACTATCGCCAGGAGAGTATATAATATCATTGATTATGATTGTATTACCATCAACAGTTGTCATGTTTACGGTGGAGGTATCAAGTTTTAAGCCTGTGTTGGAGATGCTGCCGTTGGCAGATGTGAAGGAGTTACCCGTAAAAGTGATATTCTGTTTGTCGGCCACCATATTGACAGTAGAGTAAGATATGTGCAATGCAGCTCCAGCATCCCCGTTGAAACGTTCGCCTGTTAGTTTACCTGAGTTTAGGTAGAAGTTACCAGCCAAGTAATCCACAGTTGATGTATCGATGAGCACAGCTGTAGCAGAAGCCATATCCGCGCTGTTGTTAATGAAGTTACCATTAATACTATCAACCGTCGACAGCTGTATTGTGAGAGCTCCGCCACCTAAGCTTGCGTTTCTAAAAATCTCTGCAGCGGGGTCATCTGCTCCCAATAAGGTGTTATTCGTAAAGTCTCCGTTGATGCTACCGATATCACTATTTCTAATGAATACAGCCCCTCCTGAGAAGTCCTTTTCTGCTTGCCAATACGTGTCAAAGAGATAATCAGCGGTGTGCATGCCTGTGTTGCCGCTAAAGGTGCCGGAAATACTGTTGATTTTTGAACCATCAACAGCAATTGCAGCCCCGCCTTGGGTAGCTACGTTGTTGAAGAAGTCACCTTCAATATTGCCAATTGTAGTCGAATAATTCGAGCCGGACTTAGCTCCCGAGACGTAAATTCCAGCCCCTCGCGCACCGGCATTGCCAGCGAATATACCCTTGATATCGCCAATATTGGTCGTCTGAGAAGAGGTAGAAAGGATAGATAGGGCTCCTGCGTGTGGGTATATGCCTGTAAGTGTAGCGCCGTAGACGGAGCCATCAGGCTTGAGGGTAGGCATTGATACAGTTTCGCTATCTGTGGGGCCATTTGCACCCCAATTAACATTGCCGATGAACTCACCCTGAATGAGCTTTATGTCCGTTTTTTCGGTCGTTCCTGATATAGGAAGACCTACCGTTACAGAGCCATTGCTGTGTGTTCTGTTGCCAAGGGTGGCAGCCTTACCTCCGCTAGAGTTTACTAGAGAGATATTCAATGCGTCGAGCGTAACTCCCTCAATAAGGTGGCTTTGTACGAATGTGCTTGCTACGTCTGTTCCTTGTTGAATCAAGCTCGCGCTGTGAATGTTGAGAGAGTCTCCAGATGTGGTATTAGCTGCATTGTGGTGTGTTGTATCTTGTGTGCGTAATGTGCCACGAATGGATACGTCAGCCTCAGCAGCATCGGTAGTTTGTACTAGTATCTTGCCATCATGCGATACGCTTTCTGCTATTTCTATTGATAAGGGGTCGTCTGTAGCAGAGTTTACATTATTAATATCCCATTGATAATATCGCTGATCTACCCACTTGTAATGGAAGATGTCACCATCGCCTTCAGCGGCGCCCAGCACATTGTCAAAGGTGAGGTCATAGTAAACGGCTTCAAGCTCGCCTGTTTCTGCGTTACCGACATACTTAAGGATGTTCTGGCTGGAGAATGTTCCAGAGGTGTTCTCAACGAGCTGGTAGGAGTTGCCATCACCATAAGTAGGAGTGCCTAGTTCTGTCTTCGATTCTGCTACGCCTGCTGCATTAGCAGTATGAAGAGAGAAAAGACTCAGGGTTGAAAAACACGCAAAGAATGAGAAGGTGCGTATGCGCTTGACGAGACTTTTGCGAGTGCTTGTAGTTGTGAGTGAGGTAGAGCTCATCCAAGATGAGATCTCCTTTTGGTAGATTGTAATTTTCATGGATTTGTTGATATATGCTATGAATATACTATTCGAATATTCGCTGGGTGTTTTATAATGTTTTATAAGAATATTGTCAATTAAAAATATTGCTTTTAATTTAAAGTGACAATACGAGATGTATTGAATTTTAGGTTTTTATGAGGAGGGGATAATTCCCTCAAGAATAATTAATGTGATACGCTCATGTCTGATGTGTGTCTTTCTTGTATATCAAAACATAAATAAAAAAAATATCTTATATTAACAAAGATAAACTGAAATGTTAGGGTGGAAAATTTTCTTCGCGTATTTATCGTTTAAATATCACCATTTAGAGTTACTTCAGTATAAGTGAGAGTATATTTGCAATGGAATAAAAATATTATCCGCGGGAATTTAGTGTTGTGCATTTTTTAACATGATGTCTTATCAAGGGGTGGTGAGGGAATTTGATTTTTGTATGCTAACAGTTTTAAAAGACGTTAAATCATTGGCGAGACAATCTAAGTTGATATGGCTCAGAAAAAAATTAAGCAGGAGGAGCGAAACAAGTGAAAAATAATGGGAGGGAGCCATAGGCTGCCTCCCATTGTCATGGTATTGTGTGATGATGATCTATTACGCAATAGTCTTTACGCTGCGGCGGCGACGCGCCAGCAGACCCGCGAGTGCTAGTAGGCTCATCGTCGCTGTGCTAGGCTCTGGGATGATGAAGGCAAAAGCGTAGTTATTGTTGCCATCCACATAGGTATATTGAGACTGATAGTTTTTCCCATTGATTTTGAGGTAGACGGTGAGATCCTCACGTGCACTCAGTGTATCATATGCACCGAAGTTGAGACCACCGTCAGTACCATCAGCTGCTTCTGCATACTCAAAGACATACATGCCATCTGTCATGCTTGCAATGTGTGAGTCAAGCATGGCTTGGTCAGCTGCATTGAGCTCTAGTTCAAAGGTGATAACTCCTTCTAGAGTCAGAGCCGTCAGATCTGCTCCACCCACGTTCAACATATCAAAGACATAGAGGTCAAGAGTCTCAGCTTCACCGGTGTAGCCAGCAAGACCAGCTGTGTCGAAGTCCGCTGTCTTTGCTGAGTTGGAGACAAGGATATCATTCACGTAGGCATTTTTAAGAGATGAGTTCTCATAGCCAGCTGCGTTTGTGATGTTGGCATGCGCGCTGAAGGTGACATTGCTAATTTCGAGCTCAGCACCTGCAGCGATGTTCATTTTTCCTGTTACATCATTGGAGCGACCAACACCCGTAATCTTGTTTCCTTTTCCTTCAACACTCAGGACAGTGACAACCTTAGCTGCTTCCTCAGCAGAGAGCTTGGACTTGTCGTAGGAGTTGGAGGCGTCACCCGTTAGGGCGAGTATGCCACCATCCTTGAGCGTCATGCTGTTCACAAGTGTACCAGTTCCGAAGGTGATCGTACCTTCGTTTAGGATGTCGTTGTGATTGTCAGCATAAGAATAGGCATTTTCCTTCACCCTTGGATCAGCACCGAAGACTTCTGCTTTGAAGGCACTGATGGTAGCACCCTTGGCAACGTTGATCTTTGAGCTGACGATTAGGGCATCGCTGGCACTGTAGTAGTACCCCCATAGGGTATCCCTGCTAGACATGATGTCATTAGCTTGCCACGCTGCGCGCTGGTCTAATTTGAGTAAGCCAGCATCTACATTAAGCGTTATGGATGATGCTCTATTGTTAAATTCGATAGTGGAGTACTTATCACTTCCTGTAGAGATACCAGCACCATTGTTGATATTGACAATAGCATTATCAACGAATTCTGTGATCCCACGCATTTCGTCATTTATTGTTATTTTGTGAGCATCTACAGCGTTAATATTGATTACTGTCTGCTGTTCTGCGCTCGCCGCGAGGTTGACGAAGATTCTTGTATCGCTCCCTTCGATGAGGATGTTCTGCGTATCTGCTACAAAGTTGATGAGACTGCCTGACTCGCCTGCCACGAGATGCACTGCTGCAGAATTCGTAGCGTTGGGTTTATTGTTGACGATATTGCCTGTGAAGTAATTGATGCGTGAAGATTCCAGATGCAGTTGTCCGCCTGTATTGGATGTCCAATTGAATGAGCTATTTTGGTAGAAGTCCACCTCCATGTGATCGACTACACTATTGCGCATTGATATACCAGAGGTAGACCTCTCAATCTGCACAGATGTATTGGCAACAAAGGTTCCCTTGAGACTGCCTACATAGCTATTTTCTAGTGCGATGGTACCAGTTAGATAGTCTGGTTCTGCTGTATGGGGTGAAGTAACGTTTTGTGAAAAAGTGGCGTCAATGCTCTCAATGTAGGCGTACTGTGCGTAGATGGCGGAGGCCTTACCTAATGAGTCGTTACTAGCAAATATACCCTTGATTGAGTCAACACGAACTGTGTAATCTGTAGTTCCAGCAGCGAGGGTGTCTCCGACTAAGGTGATAGCTCCAGTAGAAGTATAATTCCCCAGAAAAGCACCTTCGATATTTTTGACATATGTGGTAGCGCCATCGCCCTTTGTAGTGACAGCGATACCTGCAGTAGCTAGACCGAGCTCGGAGTGGGTATTCATGTCGGTCAAGCCATCTTCACCATAGGCAACATTGCCGTGGAATAGTCCTGTGATGTTCTCTACCTGGGCACCGCCGGTCACGGTGAGTGAACCAGTAGCGCCAGCAAATGTATCTCCTGTTCCCACGGCAGGTTTTCTGATGTTAACCATCGTTACGTTAATATCATTGAGAGAAGCTCCATCGATGACATAGGGAGCTTCAGGAGCCTGGTTCGTCTCCGTGCCACTTTCGAACGAGCCTGAAACATGCAATTCCATGTTGCTGCCTGCTGTGGTATTCGTAGTGTTAAAGATCTGAGAGGTTCCTGTCTGAGCTTCGCCTCGTACTGTGATGTAGCTATTACCCTCATTAGATGTAGTCAGGAACGGTCGGATACCTTGAGTTGTTGCCCAGTTATTGAATTCATTACCCTGATTCGTAAAACCCTCATCCTCAATTGCATAATGGGTAAGATCGCCAGTGGCTGCGCCGACGATATTATCGAATTTGTATTCTATCTCGTCGATGTATTTGTATTCACCTGTAACCTCGTCTTTGACTATGACCATGAAGCGCCTTATATCGTTGGTGTTTTCTTCACCATCATAATTGAGCTGCCAGACATCACCATAGCCCCAAAGATCGGCTACGGTGCTCTCTCCAGTTGGGGCGGTCACTACAGCTGCTGATGAACTATCTGTAGCAAAGAGACTGAGGGTAGAAAAACACACAAAGAATGAGAAGGCGCGTATGCGCTTGACGAGACTTTTGCGAGTGCTGGTAGTTGTGCGAGAGGTAGAGCTCATCCAAGATGAGATCTCCTTTTGGTAGGGTGTAATTTTCATGGATTTGTTGATATGTGTTGTGAATATACTATTCGTATATTTCGTTAGGCGAATTATATTGTTTTTGTTAGAATTGTCAATTATAATAATTATTTTTAATATAAAATTAAAAATACCAATCATAGTAAAGTCGCAGTTTTTTATGTTTGGAGAAACAATTTTCACAAATATAATTGATATTCATTGGTGTTATGCGCTCATAGCAGATGTATATTTGCCTTGTATATCAATGAATATATTTAAAAATATCTTCTAATAACAAAGATATATCGAAATGTTAGGGTGAAAATTTGTTTTCGAGTATTTATCGTCTAAATGTCAGTATTTAGAGCTGCACTAGCGTAATTGAGTGTATATTTGCAATGAAATGAAAACATTATCCGCGGGAATTTAGGGGCGTGCATTTCCTAACTTGATGTCTAATCGGGGAGGTGATGAGGAGATTTTATTTTTTTGCATTCTAAAAGCCCCCCCCTTTTAGGTCTTTGACGAGAAAATCAAAGTTGAGATGGATTAAAAAAAATTAAGCAGGAGGGGCGAGACAAGTGAAAAACAATGGGAGGCAGCCGATGGCTACCTCCCATTGTCATGTGTGTTGTGTGATGATGATCTATTATGCTACAGTCTTCACGCTGCGGCGGCGACGCGCCAACAGACCTGCAAGTGCCAGTAGACTCAGCGTCGCTGTGCTAGGCTCAGGGACGATGAAGGCAAAAGCGTAGTTATTGTTGGCATCCACATAGGTATATTGAGCCTGATAGTTTATCCCATTGATTTTGAGGAAGACAGTGAGATCTTCTCGTGTGCTTAGTGTATCGTATGCACCGAAGTCGAGACCACCGTCAGTACCATCAGCTGCTTCTGCATACTCAAAGACATACATGCCATCTGTCATGTCTGCAATGTGTGAGTCAAGCATGGCTTGATCAGCTTCACTGAGATTCAGTTCAAGTGTGATAGTTCCATTGAGTGTCAGATTTGTGAGGTCTGCACCACCCACGTTCAACATATCAAAAACATAGAGGTCGAGACTCTCAGCCTCACCGGTGTAGCCAGCGAGTCCAGCAGTGCTGAAGCCCTCTGTCTTTACAGAGTCGGAGACAAGGATGTCGTTCACGTAGGCGTTCTTGAGGGATGAGTTCTGATAGCCAGCTGCGTTTGTGATGTTGGCATGAGCACTGAAGGTGACATTGCTAATCTCGAGCTCTGCACCTTCGGCGATGTTCATTTTTCCAGTTACATCATTGGCGACCCCTACACCTGTGATCTTGTTTCCTTTTCCTTCTACGCTCAGGACAGTGACAACCTTGGCTGCTTCCTCAGCAGAGAGTTTGGACTTGTCGTAGGAGTTGGAGGCGTCACCCGTGAGGGCGAGTACGCCACCATCCTTGAGCGTCATGCTGTTCACAAGTGTACCTTTTCCGAAGGTGATTGTTCCTTCATTTAGGATATCATTGTGATTGTCAGCATAAGAATAGGCATTTTCTTCTACTGAAGGATCAGCACCGAAGACTTCTGCTTTGAAAGCGCTAATGGTAGCACCCTTGGCAACGTTGATCTTCGAGCTGACTATTAGGGCGTCACTCGCAGCGTAGCTGGTGCCCCATAGATTGCCAGAATCGTTCATCATGTCATTGCCAGCCCACGCTTCGCGTTGGCCCAATTCTAGCAAGCCAGCATCAACATTGAGAGTTATGAATGATGCTTTATTGTTAAACTCTACAGTAGAGAAATCTTCACTTCCTGTTGAAATGCCAGCTCCATTGTTGATATTGACAATAGCATTATCGACGAATTCTGTGATTCCTCGCATTTCGTCATTAATTGTTATCTTGTAATTATCTACAACGTTAATATTGAATACGGTCTGCTGGTCTGCGCTCGCCTCAAGATTAAGGAAAGCTCTGTCCGTAACCCACGGCGTTTCTGCAGATTGCATTGAAGTATTTCCTTCGATAAGGACATTCTTCTTGTCGGCTACTAAGTTGACAAGACTCCCTGACTCACCTGCCTTGAGCTGCACTGATGCTGAACCATAAGCGTTGGGCTGGTTGTTAATAATATCGCCTGAGAAGTAATTGATAATTGAGGATTCCAAATGAAGCTGTCCGCCTTTATCTGAGTTCCAATTGAATGAATGATTTTTGATGAAGTCCACTTCCAAGTGATCAATGACGCTATTGCGCATGTTTATTCCGTTGTTAGCTTGATTTATCTGTACAGAACTATTATATGCAAATTGCCCCTTGAAAGTGCCAACATAGCTATTGTCTAGTGTGACAGTGCCTGCAAGATAGTTTGGCTCTGCTGTGTGGGGGTCAACAATGTTCATTGTGAAATAAGCATCAATGCTCCCGATATAGGCGTTCTCAGCATGGATGGCGCTGGCCTTACCTAATGAGGTGTTGTTACCGAATGTGCCCTTAATCGAATCAACCTTAACCTTGTAATCTGTAGATCCTGCTGCAAGCTCATCTCCGACTAGAGTGATAACTCCAGTTGATGACAAATTCCCCATAAACGCACCTTCAATGTTTTTGACATAAGTGACAGCGCCATCGCCCTTTGTGGTGACAACGATGCCTGCAGAAGATAGGCCTAACTCAGAGTAGGTATTCATGTCGGTCAAGCCATTTTCACCATAAGCAATATTGCCATTGAATAATCCTGTGATGTTCTCTATTTGGGCTCCGCCAGTCACGGTGATTGCACCAGTAGCACCATCGTATGTTTCTCCTGTACCTACGGTAGGTTTTCTGATGTTAACCATCGTTACGTTAATGTCATTGAGAGTGGCTCCGTCAATGACATAAGGAGCTTCTGTAGCCTGGTTTGTCGAAGTTCCATTTTCCAATGTGCCTGAAACGTGCAATTCTATGTCGCTACCGGCCGTGGTATTCGTAGAGTCAAAGAGCTGAGTGGTCCCTGTCTGCAATTCGCCGCGCACAGAAATGTAGCTATCTACTTCCGCATCAACAACACCTGGGTTATAATAGTCATATGTACCAAACCTCCAACTAGTCATCTCATTGCCTTGTAGATATATCTTCTCTTTGACCATTCCATAGTGGGTAGTTGTAGCACCAGTGGTGTCAGCTGCTCCTACTATATTGTCGTATGTTACTTCCACAGACTTTAAGTACAAAAATTCTCCTGTTACCTCATCTCTCATTATGACAAAGATTTGCCTAGTATCATTAACGCCGAGGTCCTCTTCAAGATTGATTTGCCAGATAGAGTTCGTATCACCGGTTTCGCCAAAGCCCCAAAGGCCGGTTAGCGTGTGTGAAGCAGCTGATGCTTTATTTGTTGAAAGGAGGCTGAGGGTAGAAATGCACGCAAAGAATGAGAAGGCGCGTATGCGCTTGATGAAACTTTTGCGTGAACTGGTAGTTGAGTGTGAAGTAGAGCTCATCCAAGACGAGATCCCCTTCTGATAGGGTGCAATTTTCATGGGTTTATTTGGGTATGGTTTATAGGAGAAATACGTAGTTTACGTAATACGCCCAAGCTCTTTTAACAGTTATTTTGACTTGTGTCAAGATATAACAACTTAATATCCGCTCTTAATTAATTATTGATAATAATTGTATTTTAAATTATTGGGGCGCTTTTTTTTGAGTTTTTTGCAGTGTGTCTTATGAAGCAATTTATTTGATGGTTTTTTCTGTTATTTTGTTATTATTAGAGCTTAGTATGCGGTAATGTTATCAAAAAAAATGAGCAAAAGCTGAGCGGCAATTTTAGTGAAAGGGGTGTGATGTGAATCGAAAAACAGGAAGGAAAAAAGTTTTTTTTCTTTAAAATAATCTTTCTACCTAACGCGATCTTATGTTGGTAATGACAATGGGAGGCAGCCGATGGCTGCCTCCCACTGTTATGTGTGTTGTGTGATGATGATCTATTAGGCAATAGTCTTCACGCTGCTGCGGCGGCGGCGTGCGAGCAGACCTGCGAGTGCTAGTAGGCTCATCGTCGCTGTGCTAGGCTCTGGGATAGCCGTGAAGGCAAAGGCATAGTTATTGTTACCATCAGTATAGGTATACTGTGACTGGTAGCTCTCACCATTGATCTCGAGGATGACGTTGAGATTATCCATACTAGCAAGGGTGTCATAGTCACCGAAGACGAGGCCACCGTCCGTGCCGTCAGCTCCTTCACCGTACTGGAAGACGAACATGCCATCTTGGGTTTTCGCCATAATGGAGTCAAGCAGAGCCTGATCAGCCGCGTCGAGAGCTAGTTCGAAGGTGATGTTGCCTTCGAGAGTGAGGGCTGTGAGATCTGCTCCCCCGACATTGAGCATCTCAAAGACGTGGAGTTCAAGTGTGCCTGCGTCACCCTTGTATCCTGCCAGTGCGCTTGAGTCTACGCTAGATGTCTGCTTGGAGCCGAGATTGATCTCAGTAACCCTTGCGTTAGACACCGTGGAGTTCTCGTAGCCAGCGGCATTTGTGATGACAGAATGCGCACTGATAGATACATTGCTGATATCTAGACCAGAGTCTGCAGCGATGTTAATCTTGCCTGTCACTCTGTTATCTGTACCATTACCTGTGATCTTGTTGCCAGTACCTTCTACACTTAACACGGTGACAACCTTCCCCGCTTCTGTAGCACTTAGCGTTGATTTGTCATAGGAGATGGCTACATCCCCATTGAGATTGAGAACACCTCCGTCTTTGAGAGTTATACCGTTCACGAGAGTTCCGGTGGCTATGTTCATCGTGCCCCTGTTGATGATGGTATTATGGGTAACCTTATTCCTGTATGGATCAGAAAAGCCTTCCATGGCTAAGCCTCCAAAGGCATATGCAGAATAAGCGTTCATTGTAGCGCCTGCCGATATATTGATATCGTTGCGATAGAGCATACCGAAGGATGCAGTGAGTGACGCCCCCATGAAGTCATCAGTCGCTGCAAACTCACCGATTGAGACTGTCCCTGCGAGGAGATTTATTGTGTACTGCTGGACAAAAGAATTGAATTCGATATTACCATAATTCGTGCTGCCTGTTGTTACCCCCATACCATTATTGATGTTCATTACGCCGTAAGAACTATATAATCCATCATTAAAGATAATTTCGTGTCCATCAACCGCTGTCATATTTATTGTGCTTTCATAGGCATTGATAGCCCAGCGGTCATGGAGCGTTGCGGATTTGTTATTGCCACTGTTGCCCGTGAAGTTCACGCTCTGCTTGTCTGCTACTAGGTTGACAGTACTATAAACGAGTGACATTGCAACTGGGATCTCGTCTGAATGTGGTGTATCGACTGTATTCAGGTAGAAGTTGCCTGATAAGTAATTCACCGTTGAGGATTCAAAATGTATAGTTGAAGCAGCAGCAGCGGCTGAGGTGTTGCTTATGAAGTTCCCAGTGATGCTGCCAATAGTCGTGGATATAGCATGGATGGCTGCGCCGCCAGTGCTATTAGTATTTATAGTAGAGGCATCGCCGTCTGGTGCCAGTGTAGCATTACCAATGAAGTCACCATTGATGCTGCCGATATAACTGCTAGTTGCGTAAATTGCAGCACCATCGTGGTGGGAACCCCACCTATAGCCCAATGGGCTACTTGCATCTGGGATTTGGTAGCCAACGTTCAAGCTAGTATTCCCGCTAAAGGTGCCAGTGATGGAGCCAATACTCACTCCATCCGCGCTAATAGCCGCGCCTCCTTCAGCTGCTACGTTATTGAAGAAATCACCTTCAATGCTACCAATGGTTGTCGTGTATGTAGTTGAGTTACGTTTAGTTCCTTTTAGGTTGATCGCTGCGCCACGTGAAGCAGCATTACCGATAAATACTCCTTCAATACGATCGACATTCGTTGTGTGCGATGCATTATTTGAAGAAATAATAGAGAGTGCGCCTGACTGCTGCTGCGTAGCTGAATAGATACTCGTGCCGTCACTCCACGTGGTAGGAATCCCTACATTAGTACCAACAGCTGGGCCGGTCGCGCCCCAGTTCACATTACCGATGAACTCACCTTTAATCGTGCCGATGTCGGTGCTGGTAGCAGCGTCAGTGACTGAGGAGCCTATTGTTACAGATCCATTAGGAAGGTAACTATCGTCAAATACTGTCGCTTCTCCACCACGGGAATTGATAATAGTGGCATCGATGGTGTCAAGTGTGACTCCTGTAATATGATGTCCCATTACATCGCTATTTGCTGTAGTATCACCCTGTTGGGTCACACTCAAGCTATTGAGGACGAGGTTTCCCCCAGTTGTGGTGTTGGATGTGTCATAGGTGAATGTCTCGTTACCACGCAGTTCACCGCGTACGGATAAGTCAGCTTCTGTGGGGTCGGTAACTTGTACTAAGATCTTGCCATCGTGGGTTATGGGTTTGTCATGATTGTCTGAATCTATGTCTTCTTTATTGCCATGATAGTAGGCTTGGTCTACCCACTTGTAGTGGTAGATGTCTGCTTCACCTTCGGCAGCACCCAGCACATTGTCAAAGGTGATATCGTAGTAAACGGCTTCAAGCTCGCCTGTTTCAGCGTTACCGACATACTTCAGGATGCTCTGGCTGGAGAGCGTACCAGAGGTATTCTCGACAAGCTGGTAGGAGTTGCCATCACCATAAGTGGGAGTGGCTAGTTCTGCCTTCGTCTCTGCGACACCTGCGCCTAAGCTGACCTGAGCCGAAAGAAGGCTGAGGGTGGAAAGGCACGCAAAGAATGAGAAGGCGCGTATGCGCTTGACGAGGCTTTTGCGAGTGCTGGTAGTTGGACGTGCAGAGGAGTTCATGAATGATGAAAGCTCCTTCTGATAAGGGGTAATTTTCATGGGTTTGTTTGGGTATATTTGTGGTTGATATACGCTTGATGCGTCATCTATGCAATTTGTTTCTAACAATTATTTTATACTCCGTCAAGCGGTAAAACGATGAGCTTGCTAATTGATTTTTGTTTAAAATAATTGCTTTATGAGAAATATATAAGATGCTATATTGAGAATGTCTATGTATAGTTTGTGATACTTATGGTAGATGATTGTTATCTCTAAAGTTTCGCTTTTCAATAAATAGCGTATAACGCTATTGGGGTTTGGAGTTAATGATGGGTTAATGCTGCTTGATTAAGTGAGAGCTCGTGGAAGTCAGAAGAGAGGCTTACAATTTCAAAAAAATAAATTTCACAAAAACGGATAATTTTCTTTTTACGAATGTTTCTAAATAGTGTAGGGGTTGATGCGCCTCGTGGGGGATCGTTCTGTTGTTGTTGAATGCTCGATCTGCTCTTGTCAGGAAGATGTCGGCTTGACTTCTTGTTAGCGGAGGCGTAAGCTTGCTGCATCCATGGCGACAAAAGAAGATAAACTACTCGAACTCGAATCTGCCCCCATAGGTCGTCTGCTACTGAAGTACTCATGGCCTGCGGTCATCGGCATGACGGCGATGTCGCTTTATAATCTCATCGACGCTTACTATATAGGTCTCTGGTGTGGGGCGAGCTCCATCGCGGGTCTCGCACTCATCTTCCCCATCATGAATCTGATGATAGCTGTGGGGATGCTAGTAGGTCTAGGTGCAGCGGCGAATATCTCTCTCGCGCTAGGGCGCGGTGATCGCTTCTACGCCTTTCGCGTGCTGGCCCATGCCGTGCAGTTGGGGCTGTTCTTCGGTGTGATTGTAGGAGCTGGGATCTATGTCTTCCTGCCAGAGACGCTGGTCTTCTTCGGGGCGACAGGTGCCACCTATCAGCCTGCTTATGACTTCATGTCGGTGACGGCTCTCTTCTTCCCCCTGACAGTGGTGTATATGAATATGAATCATATGATGCGCGCGAGTGGTTACCCCAAGAAGGCCATGTATAGCTTGCTCATTTCTGTGCTAGCGAATGTAGCGATAGCGCCTCTCTTCATCTATGTCTGGGATATGGGGATGATGGGGGCAGGGATAGCGACTGCCTGCTCTCAGTTCATCGGCTTGATCTTTGTGCTGCGCCACTTCATATCTAGTGCGCATGTAATCCATCTGCGCCGTGGGATCTATCGCTTCTCTGGCGCGATAGCTCGCCGCATCTGCCTCATCGGGCTGCCGCCTTGTATGGTGAGTATCTGTGGCTGTCTCGTCGTGCTCTACTTCAACAAGCTTTTCCTCGCCTATGAGGGAGATATGGGGATGGGTGCCTTTGGGATAGTCAATAGGCTGATGTTCCTCTTTGGTATGATCGTGATGGGGATAGCGCAGGGGATGCAGCCCATTGTGGGGTATAACTATGGCGTGGGTGCGTATTCACGTGCGAAGAAGGTTCTCTTCCGTGCGATGTTGGCAGGTGGTACTGTGATGACACTGGGCTTTATCATCGTGATGAGCTTTCCCTCGGAGATCATGGGGCTCTTTGTCAAGGAGGTGACGGAGCAGGGATTGCCTGATCTGGAAGGTAAAAAGATGATAGAGCTCGGGACACAGGGTATCTATCTCATGATGATGTTTCTCCCTATCATCGGCCCACAGATGATCGTGGGGAACTTTTTCCAAGCGATTGGGAAGCCTATAGTGAGCATCTTCTTGAATCTGATGCGACAGATGATTGTGCTGATTCCTCTCCTTTCTATTCTGCCCGGCTATCTAGGGGTAAAAGGAATCTGGCTATCGGGTGCCCTGTCTGATATCATCTCTGCGTGCATCTGCACAACGGTGCTCATCTATTATCTCAAGAAGCATTATCCCCGCTACGACTGTATCACCTCCCCATCATCCTCACACTCATGAAGCTCATTATTGCAACTCGTAATGCCCATAAGACGGAAGAAATCGCTCATATCCTGCCTGATAGCTTTCAGGTGGTGAGTCTCGCAGCCTACCCCGATGCACCCGAGGTGGTGGAGGATGGTGATAGTTTTGCGGCGAATGCGGCTCTGAAGTCGGTGGCAATTTCTGCCTGTTATGAGGGGCTGGTACTAGCTGACGATTCTGGCCTCTGCGTGGATGCTCTCGATGGTGCTCCAGGTATTCACTCAGCGCGCTTTGCTGGTGAGCATGGTAATGATGCCGCGAATAATGCTTACTTGTTACAAAAGCTCCGCGCACTGGCTGGCGGAGATGAGAAGATGCGCTTCCCAGCGCGTTTTGTCTGCGCGATGAGTCTCGCTGAGGCTGGGCGAGAGATCGCATGCTTCGAAGGTGTGGTAGAGGGACATATCGCGCTGGATGCTCAGGGGAGTGGTGGCTTCGGCTATGATCCGCTTTTCATTCCTGTGGGCTACGACGCGAGCTTTGCGAGCCTGCCCCCCTCGGTGAAGAATGCGATCTCGCATAGGGCGAATGCATTAGCCGCCCTTCGCGAGTACGCAGAGGGCAGCTTGTCATAGAGGTAGGCTAGATGAGGTATCTATCAGCGCTGTGTCGCGCGTCTTCTGCGGCTTAAGAAGAGGGCGAGGCCTAGCCCACCTAGTGCTACTGTGGAGGGTTCTGGGATGATGTCAAAGTCGGTTGGGATGACGCCATCACCGGTCTGTGATACGAGTGACTGGTATTCGTCTGCTTCGAGTACACCATCGTAGATGGCTACGTTGTCGAGGTGCATGGCGGTGTCGCCTGCATCACCGAAGACGAGCTCATCGAGCATGGGGTTGTTGCTATTGGTGGTGAAGACACCCGATGCGAGTTCGCTGGTGTCAGAGCCGTATAAGTCTATGTTGAACTGATTATTCGTGCCGATGAGTGATGCTCCATTCCGTAGGACGAGTGTCATCCAGCCATCGGGGCTAGTCCCTGCTAAGGTGAGGGAGATGTCTCCACCCTGCACACCAGCGATAGTTAGGCTGTTGTTGGATATGCCTATGTTCCACTCGGAGCGTCCTATGTCCATGGTCATGATGTTGAACTGATCGCTTGTACTCGCTGATGGGAGGTCGAGTAGGTTGAACTGGAGGAAGACGATGTAGCCTGTGGAGGGGTTCACCTGTAGGCGAGAGAGCGAGAGGGTGGCATCCGTCACGTCCAGAGCACTCCCTGTACCACTGAGTGTGTCAGAGCTGTCCGTGTAGCTTAGGAGGCTCTCGTCAGAGCTGCTCATCTGCATGTTGCCGCTGACAGGAATGGGGCTGATGATGTTCTCCAGATCAACTGTGGTGCTAGGTGAGCCCTCGCTGAAGTCGTAGGCATACTGGAGCATGAGCTCCGGCGACTGGGCATGGAGGGCTCCTGTGAGGAGGAATAGGCTGGATAGAATGCTGCGCGTTATCATATGCACAGCATTGTGTCGTCTACCCTGTATATAGACGAGAAGATAGATCTAGCTGTTTAATCAGTAGGGGAAGCGGAAGCGTCCGAGTAGGTCCTGAGCCGCTGAGACGGGGTCGAGCTGCTTTTGTCCGACTTGCTCTTCAATATGAGGGAGGGTCGCGGCGACATCGGGGTGCTTTTCGAAGGCTTCTAGCAGGGACTCATGCACGAGGGTGCGCACCCAGTCGAGTGACTGACGGCGGCGACGTGCGTCCCATTCACCATTGTTCTCTTGCCCGTCACGGAAGCGATGGAGGCACTCTTCGATGGTGTCGATGTGGCGACCTTCTATGGAAGAGACGGTGTGTACCTCGGGTGTCCATCCGAGAGTGGGGCTCTGGAGGTAGTGGAGTACCATCTTGAGCTCTTGCTGGTGGGCGAGGGCGGCTTGGTGGTTGTCTCCATCATCCTTTGTCACGATGAGGATGTCGGCGAGCTCCATGATGCCGCGCTTGATGCCCTGTAGGTCATCACCAGCTCCGGTGATGAGGAGGAGCAGGAAGATGTCGACCATGGAGCGTACGGTCGTTTCGCTCTGTCCCACACCGACGGTCTCAACGAGAATGATGTCGTAGCCCGCGGCTTCACAAGCTATCATGGTCTCGCGGCTCTTGCGTGCGACACCACCGAGTGTGCCACCCGAGGGGCTGGGGCGGATGAAGGCGTTGGGATGGCCTGAGAGTTCTTCCATGCGCGTCTTGTCCCCCATGATAGAGCCTTTTGAGAGGGTGCTAGAGGGGTCGATTGCAAGGACGGCTACTTTCAGCCCCTTCTGGCAGAGGTAGCTGCCAAATGCCTCGATGAAGCTGGACTTACCCGCACCGGGGACGCCTGTGATGCCGACGCGCATGGCGCGTCCAGCATGGGGAAGTAGCTTGGCGATGAGCTGACGCGCGGGTTCTTGATCACGTGCGGCATTACTCTCGATGAGGGTGATGGCGCGACCGAGTTGCGCTGTGTTGCCTGAGATTACTCCTGCGGCTAAGGCTTCGGGGTCAAAGCGAGAGGGGCGTGCTGCAGGTGTAGGGGTGGTCATCGTGTCTGTTGTGGTTCGTGTTCTGCATCATCCTACTCCTTTCCTCGCGTGGGGTCAACTGGCATTTGTGTATGGGACTGATTTTTGTCCCTCACAGCCATTGACAGGAATGATGAGAGGGCGTATGATGTTACTTATATGGCAGCACACACGCAGATGGATCTGGCTTATGCAGCTCAGGTGTTCAAGGGGCTGAGCGATGAGAAGCGTCTCGCTATTCTCTCTCTGCTAGGACAAGGCGAGCAGTGTGTGTGTGAACTCACGCAGCGACTCGGTATGGCTCAATCCGCCTTATCCTATCACATGAAGGTGCTGCTACAGGCAGGTATCGTCTGTGCACGGCAGAATGGAAAGTGGTCGCACTACAGTATCGATCCAGAAGCTGGAGAGAGGCTCATGAGGCTGCTCACCGAGCTCACAACTGCTCGACTGGCGGAAGATGCTGCGTCTGTGGAGGCTTGCTGCGACTAATCAGCGGCAGAAGATATACTTGTACAGATGTAGGATGCTGGACTGGATGCTGCGGCGGAGATCCTCGACGCTGTCCCATGCGTAGGTATAGGCTTCCTTCCCGTGCTTCTGCATATGTGGAGTATTCCAGAGTTTGTTGAGGTGCTGTTTTTTCATCATATTGATCTTTCGGCGAGGGGTGGTAAGTAAATCTACATTTTTTCAGTAGGAATTAATGACACTATACCAGCGTTTTTTTGTGTCAGCAAGATAAATAGCTATTTGTTATTTATTATTAAATATAATAATCTTCTTTCAGTAGGCTATGGAGCGCGTCACGGCTCAACTGACTGAGTTCGTCCATGAGCTCTTGCTTCTGCTGATGGAGCTGGATGATGCGCTCTTCGACGCTGTTCGTGCAGATGAGTCGGTAGAGGGTGACGGGGCGTAACTGTCCAAGACGGTGGGCGCGCGCAGCGGCTTGCGCCTCAGTGGCGGGATTCCACCAAGGGTCTAGGAGAATGATGTAGTCAGCTGAGGTGAGGTTGAGCCCGCTTCCACCTGCTTTTAGAGAGATGAGGAAGATGTCGTGTTTGTTCTGTTGGGGGGCTTGGAATTGCTCGATACTATTTGCTCGTTGAGCTGGTGGTGTGCTGCCATCGAGATAGAGTGGTGTGCAGTCGAGCTGGCTGATGATCTGCTTGCGAGCGAGCTGGAGCATGTCAGTAAACTGGCTAAAAACGAGTACTTTGTGTCCATTTTCGCGGAGTGAGCGAAGGAGCTTGATCAGGCGCTCTAGCTTGGAGGAGTGGCTGTATTCAGGGTGCACGAGGCTGGGATGGCAGCAGAGCCGCCTGAGCTTAGTGAGTTCGGCGAGCACATGGATGGTGCTGCTCTCTTCTTTCTCCAAATGGCGTAGAGCTCGTCGACGGACTGCCTCATAGAGGTTTCGCTCGTTCTCAGTGAGTGTGATGGGGATGGTGATTTCCGTGAGTTTTGGTAGCTCAGTGAGGACTGCTTGCTTGCTGCGACGTAGGATAAGAGGGCTGATGAGTGAGTGGGTGTGAGCGAGGGTTCGCTGATCACGCACGCGCCGCCGGAAGTGGTTGTATGTTCCTAAGAGCCCAGGGTGGAGGAAGTGGATGAGACTCCAGAGGTCGCCTAGGTGGTTCTCAATGGGGGTGCCTGTGATGCAGACACGGTAGGCAGCGCGGAGGCGTTTTGCAGCATCGCTGCGCTTGGAACTTGGGTTTTTGATCGCCTGAGCTTCATCAAGGATGAGTCCATTCCACTCTATGTCAGCAAGCGATGGATTATGAAGTAACTGACCATAACTAATGAGGTAGATGTCGCCAGCTGCTAGCTGCTGCACACGGCGTGCTCTGTCGCGATGAAGGTGCACGCGGAGGCTGGGGGCGAAGCGTTCTATCTCACTCTTCCAGTTGTGGATGAGTGAGAGTGGTACGATGATGAGGCTAGGTCTCTGCGATAGGGTGGAGAGGAGCAGTGCGATTACTTGGAGTGTCTTACCAAGCCCCATATCATCTGCGAGGCAGCATCCTATCCCCATACTGGCACGTGAGTATAGCCAGCGTACTCCCTGCTCTTGGTAGGGGCGCAGCTGTGCATGGAGGGTCTCTGGTGCTGACCAGGGCTGACTCTGGAGGAGCTTATGGGTGAGGAGGCGTAGATCAGACGAGAGATCCACATCCTGCCAGTGCTGCCTGATGCTGAGAAGAGCCGTGCGAGGGACTAGCAGCTGCGTGCCTTTTTTCTGGCATATGCTGGCGAGGTAATGGAGCTGTTGGAGCTGGGTGTCGTGTAGGATGAGGTATCGCCCTTTTCCCAGCGGAAGGAAGTTTTCTGCGCGTTGCTCATACAGTTGTAGTAGCTCCGCGATGGAGTAATGGCTGCCCTCATCGAGTTGGAGATCACTTCCGAGTGCGAGCCAGTCTTGCATGGTCTTGTTGCAAGTCAGTGAGATGCTCTGCTGCTTGCTTTCTAGTAGATGTACGGGCTCGCTCCCCTGCCAGAGGAGTTCTAGTGCTGGTACTTGTTGGCGGTAGAGCTGGAGTTCGCGCAGACAGTGGAGGCTGGCTGCTAGTCCATCAATATCACGCGTCCACGCTGACATGCTCATCGAGGTGTCCCGAGGCGTGGCTAGGGAGGGGCAGTGGGCGATGAGTGCTGATAGGGCGCGTTCTTCCTCTGACTTACTCCGCTGAATACGGTATGTGTCAGGCTCAGGCGGATTGCTGAAGCTCTCGCACTCATCGGAGCTGCTGGTGTAGATGGGAGAGTTCGGGTGGATGCGTAAGCCGAGCTGGATATGGAGGCTCTGTGCGCGGTAGCGCAGGATGATGACAGGGATGATTTGCTCCTTGAGGGAATGTTCTTGCTGAGGGGTAGTGGTGCGTTCGAGAAGGGAGAGCTGCTGGAAGATACGTGGGTGGTTCTTCTCTTCTAGGATGTAACGTCCATGGCGCGGTGGAGCTCCTAGTGCGATGCGAAGACTCTCTAATCGCGCGTGGGTGCAGAGGATGCTGTAGCTGTTCTCTCCAAGGCGTTGTAGCTGCTGGAAGTCATTCTCACTGGGAAGATGGATGATGATCTGTGAGTCTTGTTTATAGATGCTCATCTCCGCCTGCTGTGCATGTAGAATGAGTGGAGAGAGTGTGCCATCTTCTCGCACGATGCGTAGCCTCGGATGCTGAGCGAGGGAGGCAAAGCCATGATAGCTCAGGTAGCTGCGAGCGTTTGCGTGGCTGTAGTCTTGCTTGATATGGGCGATGAGTTCACGGTCGTGCTCACTGGTGTAGTCATCGTATTGTCCCATCTTGAGCTGTTCGAGGGGGAGGCTGCGTCCACGGCGCTCGCGTTCCTGTTCGGGTCGTAGGAGGTGTGCTTCGATCGCGGTGATACGTGAGCTGCTGGAAGAGATATGGATGTCCCAGTAGATCTGCTGCGTGGGTGATGTGCGCGGAAAGTGGGTGCTGCCCGAGCGTCTGGCTCTGATTGCGAGGGGGGCGATGTCAGGGAGGATGAGTGAGAGGAGGATATCTCGCTGTGAGGGGTGCTCTACGAGCTCATGGCTGAGGGCGTAGGCACAGAGGTAGTGGGCGAAGAGGTGATCGCCACCTTGTGCGAGTGCCTGCGCTTGTGTGGTGATGTCTTGAGCGCTGGGGGACTGAGTGTGTGGGTCGTTTAGCTGCCCAAGAGTGAGGATGTGGAGGAAGAATAGTAGGGGGTGCTCGCTGGGCTGGGAGAGCTTCGCTGGTAGGGTGTGCCTGTTGAGTACGAGGTCGAGTGCCTCGAGTTCTTCTAGGATAAACTGCTGGTTGACGATGAGCTCATCGCTTTGTACCCAACTGAGGGGGGTGATGATTGACTGCTCGGCAAAGTGAATCCACTTCTGCACGATACTCGCACTAGACTTGCGCAAGATGGCGTTAAGTATCCCGAGCAAGAGGCTGGCTTCGAGTTGGTGATACTGGATGATCTGTAGCCCTAAGCTGGAGTGAGAGATGCACTCGCTGAACTGACGGTGCGCTTCACTGAAGTTTCCTTCGAGCATGTGGCAAAAGACTCGTGGCATGAGTGCATCGGGTCGCTGCTGCGCGAGGTCGTGTAGTATGTGCAGCTTGCCCTGTCTCGCAAGCCAGAGGGCGTGGAGTTCAGCGCAGTCACGCGCCTGCTGCTGAGGTAGGGAGTGAAGAGAGGGGAAGTGTGGGAGCTCTCCCAGTGAGTTCAGAGCAATTGTGCGCGTGTGGAGACCGATGAGCTCTAAGCGTGCCTCGGGGTGCTCGATGTATTCGTGCCCTGAGTAGGTGTGACCAGCGATGTCACGCCAGAAGAGCTGGTGATCGCGATCGGGGAGCCAGCCAAGCTGGTCTGCATGACCATAGCTCGTGAAGAGCTCGTAGAAGAGCTGCTGCTTGTTTTGGACAAGTGCTTGTCTAGCTCGTGCGCGTAGCTGGGTGCTACCGGGGATGAGAGGTGCTTTTGAACGTCTTTCATCAAGCTGATTGAGGGAGGGGTGGAGGTGGGGGTGGAGCGCGTAGAGAGATCGTAGCTCTTTGAGAGATGGCTGAATGCGTGGGCGCAGTATCTCCTTCTTATAGCTGAGATCTGCGGCGTACAGACTGTCCTCGTGAAGCTGGCTCTCATCGAGGAGGAAGCTCGATGAGAGGAGTTCTGATTGTTCGAGAGGACCTGCGATGGAGCACAGGACGTAGAGGTCGTGAAGATTCACCTGTCTATTGCCCCATTCCATCTCTTGAGTATAGACAGAAGGGGTGATGAGATCAAGGAAAATGATTTATGTGGTGGGGTACTTCGTCGATGTGCCGTAGCGGTTAGTTCCTGGTTGGCTATCGCGAAAGGCGAAGATGAGGATGATAAGCGCAAAGGGGAGGGAGAGTAGCGAGTGTGCGTTCGTGAGCTCAGGGCTGAGGAAGGGGATGACAGTATGCGCTGTTCCTAGCGACGAGAGGGTGGCACTAATCACTGGTATCCATGCCGTGCTGCCCAGATCATGAAAGCGGCGTATCGATACCGCAAGATTAGGGATGAAAAAGAAGGCTTGGAGCAGAAGGATAAGGATGAACCAGATTCTCGAGCTGTTATCCGACTCTAGAAGATGCCCCATCTGTTCGTAGCTCTTGAGTTTTGTGTCCAGTGCTTGCTGTGCCGAGGCGAGATCTGGGTTATTAATAACAGTGGTAAAGTAAGGGCTAATCTCCATAACAATCGTGGCAAATATACCAAGTATGAATGGTAAGGTCAGCACGAAGCTAAAGAGGATGAAGCTCCAGTATTCCTTGCGCGTAGCGCGCCCCTTGAAGCAGGCAAAGCGGCGCATGCAGCTCGTGAAGTGAGCCCAGAGTGAGGAGTTGGGATCAGGTGCGCCACCTCTGTCCATCTCAGTCATGGTAGTGCTAGTAGGAATGCTGGGGAGGGGTGCACTATCTGCGCATTCACTGGTGTCTAGCAGGGAGTTGAGCGGTGCCCAGTTATCACCACCTACAGCGGCAACTAAGGTGGATGCTTCTATTTCTCCCATGGAGAGCTTTGCCTCAAGCTGCGAGATGGTGAAAGGACCAATGGGCTTTTTATCATGATTGAGATAATAGTAAGTGCTATCTTGCATGACAAAGGTATAGCATATCTTAGCCCGCGTGGTCAATAAAAAGCCAACCTCATCGGCAAGACAAGGTTGGCTGAGAAAAATGATGAGAGTACGCGATCTCTTATGCGTCGGCGCTGCTGAAGTCCGCCTTGCGCATGTCGCCATGCTCCAAGAAGGCGCTGTGCATGGCAAAGGCCTTCTTCAGGCAGTGCTGCGTATGACCCACAGGGGTGAGGGCGATGTACTGGCGCAGGCTATCGCGATATTCTGGATCAGCGCAGTTCTCAATGATGGCCTCTGCGCGTTCTCGTGGGGAGAGACCACGGAGGTCAGCTACACCGTGCTCGGTGACGATGACGTCGACATCATGCTCGGTGTGGTCGGTGTGGGAGACCATGGGGACGATGGCGGAGATAGCGCCCTTCTTTGCCACGGAGGGGCAAGAGAAGATGGTGAGAGATCCGCTGCGGGCAAAGTCGCCCGAGCCACCCAGACCATTCATCATGGTTGTGCCGTAGAAGTGGGTGGAGTTCACGTTGCCAAAGAGGTCGACCTCGATAGCTGTGTTCATGCAGATGAGCCCGAGGCGGCGTGAGATCTCAGGATTGTTCGATACTTCCTGTGGGCGTAGTACGATCTTATCCTTATACAGACCGAAGTTTTCATACATCTCAGCAAGCTGATCATCAGACACAGTCAGGGAGCAACCAGATGCGAAGGCGCAGCGTCCTGACTTCATCAAGCTGATGACGGAGTCTTGGATCACTTCTGTGTACATGCTAATCGGAGGGATGCTCTCAGAGCGTCCGAGGGCAGCGAGTACTGCGTTAGCGATGTTGCCCACACCACTTTGGATGGGGAGGAAGCCCTCGGGGATGCGGCCTTCGGCGTATTCCTTCTCGAGGAAGGCGACTACGTTGTCACCGATCTTGTCGGTGAGTTCGTTGCCATCTTTGAAGGGCGCGATATGGTCAGGCTGGTGGGAGTCAACGATGCCAACGATCTTTTCAGGATCAACTTTCAGCGTCTTCGTACCGATGCGATCGCTGGGACTGTAGACGTCAAATGCCTTGCGGTGAGGAGGGTCGAGAGGCATGTAGATGTCATGCATCTCAGCAAGCTCAGGGTTGTGATAAGTGTTCAACTCGATAATGATGCGCTCTGCAACAGCACAGAAAGTAGGGCTGTTGCCACCACCTGTGGTGAGCGTGATCTCGCCATCCTTTGTGATGGCTGCCGCTTCAATAATGGCGGTGCGAGGAGCCTTCAAGAAGCCATAGCGGACGTGCTGAGGCATGAGGGAAAGGTGGATGTCGCTGTAGTCACAGTCGCGGCTGTTGAGACGACCACGCAGATTACCATCACTCTGGTAGGGGTAGCGATGACCGAGGGCGTTTGCCTCTGCTAGGACACCATCAGCAAGCCCACTGGTGGAAGCACCTGTGTAGACGTCTACCTTGTAGCTGCGGCCAGCGGCGTGTTCCGCCTTTGCCTTCTCAGCAATAGCACTGGGGACAACTTTTGGTGAGCCTGCTGCGGTGAATCCGCTAAATCCGAGGCATTCGCCATCTTCGATGATGGAAGCGGCTTCTTCTGGTGTTAATTTTTTGAATTCCATAACTAGTGATGCTTGTGGCGCGACATTGTACCTAGCTGCGGCTGATATGTCAAGAAAAGCACCATGGGTTTCAAGAAGAAAAAGTCTTGGTTTCATTCCAGTTTCGTACTATACTTCCTCTGTCTAATATGATGAAGTCTGTCCTACGTTTGTTAATTTTGTTGATCTGTAGTTTCTTTGCTATAGCTGGCTTGGCTATATTCTTTATTTATGGTGAGAAGGGCTTTGAGTTTGTCGATTTACCGGGGGGAGCTCGATTTGGAGCCGCGGCCTTCTGGTGCTTCTCTCTGATGGGGCTGATTTTTACCACGGTATTCGGCTATCTTGTGGTGCGCATCATCACCCCTTTGTTGGCATTGGCGCAGGCGGGCTGCTTCCTGATGGTGGCAACGGCTGGTTATCTTGTGAATGGTCAGTATGAGGTAGAGTCTCATACTCTCTTCTACAATCCGACGAATCATGAGGTGCTCAAGCTCTCGGATATGCAGATCTCCCTCACCGAGCTGAATGCGAGAGGTGCAGAAAGTGCAGCGCGAATCCTCATCAAGGATGGTAAAGGCGAGCACTCGCAGATCATGACTCTCGGAGAGACGATCACCGAGAGCGGCTGGCGTATAATCTATTTTGGCACATGTAAGGAAGCGATCACACTGGAATGCCTGTATCAGCCAGGTAGCTTCTGGCTGAAGGCTGGTAATATAGGGACGATCCTCAGTATCGTGGCTTGCTTTCTGACTATGTTCCTTCGCAGAATGCCACAGACGAAGCCTCAGCAAGAGGATGTTACTAATCAAGAAAACTAAGATCTTATGCCAACGGTATCCCTCTCCTTAGAGGATCGCTCCTATGATATTATTGTCGAAAACGGAGCGATCGACTCCCTAGCCTCTCTTCTTACTGAGCGTGGGTTAACAGGACGTATCGCCCTGATTACTGACTCCACGGTAGCCCCTCTCTACGCAGACCGCGTGGAGGCGAGTCTCCGTGCCGCTGGAATGAGTGCGAGTCGTCACGTCTTCCCTGCTGGTGAGCAGTCCAAGAGCCTGCAGACGGTGGAAGTGCTCGTCGGAGAAATGGTGGAAGCAGGGCACGACAGAAAGAGCCTCGTGCTCGCGCTCGGTGGTGGTGTCGTGGGTGATATGGCGGGATTCCTCGCCTCTATTTATTACCGAGGCATTCCCTTCGTGCAGATTCCTACGACTGTCATGGCGCAGGTGGATAGCTCTGTAGGTGGTAAGACGGCTGTAGATATCAGCGCGGGGAAGAACCTTGTCGGAGCCTTCCACCAGCCACGACTCGTGGTCGTCGACCCAGAGACACTTGATACCCTGCCAGCTCGCGTGATACGGGAAGGCATGGCGGAGATGGTGAAGCACGCAGCCATACGCCAGCCCACGATGATACCAGCTCTGTCACGCATGGGAAGCGAGCTTGAGGGCGGATTCTCCGCGGAGACACGCGTGTCACTCCCTGATATCCTCGCAGAGAATATAGCGATCAAAGCTCGCATCGTCGAGCAAGATGAAGAAGAGCGACTCGGCATACGTGCGCTGCTCAACCTCGGGCACACACTAGGGCATGGCGTGGAAGCATCACTCCCCTACGGAGAAATGCTGCATGGCGAGGCTGTTTCCTATGGGCTGCGCGCGGCACTCTACCTCTCACGTCAGTTTGCTGGTCTCAGTGCGCAAGATGAGCAGACGATACTTCAGCTTCTGGAGGTGATCGGTCTACCACTGGAGCTGGATGAATCCATGGATGAAAAACTCATCTTGAAGAAGACAGCGACGGATAAGAAGTTCTCCGCAGGCTCGATCCGCTTTGTCCTCCTCAGAGGGCTGGGAGATGCCTATGTGAGCGATCAAGTGGGAGTCGATGACCTGAAAGCTGCTATTGCGTGCTTGAAGTCCCCCATCTCCTCGTGCTAGAATGACTCATTACATTCCTCAATATTATGATAGATCCACGCATTACACAATTAGCCACTAATCTCATTAATTACTCTTGCCACTTGGAGGCAGGAGAGCATGTTCTCATCGAGCTTACTGATGTGCCTGACAGCATAGGGGTAGCCCTCATTCGCGCTGCACGTGAAGCAGGAGCACATCCACACCTGCGTGTGAACCACTCACGCCTGACGCGCGAGATGTTCATCGCGGCAGAAGAAGATCAGTACAGCGATATCGCAGATATCGCCCTGCAAGAGATGAAGAAGATGTCCGCCTACATCGGTATCAGAGGCGGTGACAATAGTTTCGAATACTCTGATGTGCCATCTGATCGCATGAGTCTCATCATGAAGCAGATGCGTCCCATGCAGGATCATCGAGTGAATCACACCAAGTGGTGTGTGCTGCGCTGGCCATCCCCCTCCATGGCTCAGGCTGCGGGGATGAGTACAGAAGCATTCGAAGACTTCTACTTCCGCTGCTGCTTGGCTAATTATGCCGAGCTGAAGGTAGCAATGGATAAGCTTGGTGAGCTGATGATGAAGACGGATCAGGTGCGCCTCGTAGGCCCAGGTACAGATCTCAGCTTCTCCATCAAGGGGATGCCAGCCATCACCTGTGCAGGTAACTGTAATATCCCTGATGGCGAGGTCTTCACCGCTCCTATTAAGGATTCTGTGAATGGCAAGATCAGCTACAACACGCCCTGCGTTTACCGTGGTATAGGCTTTGATGGGATCGTCTTTGAGTTCAAGGATGGCAAGATCGTTCACGCTGAGAGCAATGGCAACAGCGAGGCGCTCAACAAGATTCTTGATAGCGATGAAGGTGCTCGCTACATCGGTGAGTTCGCACTGGGTACGAACCCTGAGATCCTTCACGCGATGCGCGACACGCTCTTTGATGAGAAGATCGCAGGCTCCTTCCACTTCACCCCAGGGCAGGCCTATGATGACTGTGATAATGGTAACCGCTCTCAGGTACACTGGGATCTGGTGAATATCCAGCGTGCTGATTATGGAGGCGGAGAGATGTACTTTGATGGTGTGCTAGTGCGCAAGGATGGTATCTTCCTCGATCCTGAGTTCGCCATCCTGAATCCCCCTAGTGATTTATCATGAGTCAAGACTCAACAGCAAAACCGCCCAGTATCTGGGCGGTTTTATTAGGTACGCGCAGAAGGCGTCAGTTCTGGACAGTCATCGCTCTGCTCTTTCTCTCATACCAAGTGGTGAAGCAAGCGGGGCGCTTGGGTGCAACGAAGCTCGAGGTGACGACGACAAGCATCAAGCATGATGCGTTCCGCTCGCATGCTCCCTTGCGTATCGCCTTTTTTGCAGATGTGCATGATAGCCGACATTTGCTTCGAGACGTGGTTAAGGAGGTAGCGGTAGCGAAGCCTGATCTCATCGTCTTCGGTGGTGATCTCGTGATGGTGGGGCAGCGGATGAAGCGCACGTATCAGCTCATCGACATGCTACGAGAACTGGCTGCTATCGCACCGACCTATGCTATCTTGGGCAATCAGGATATGGAGAGGCTGCCCGAGGTGCTACGCGTATTGGATGAAGCCAACATCAGGGTGCTGCGCAACGAGAGGCTAGAGTGGAGCACTCCGACAGGAGGAGCTCTGACGATCATCGGACTTGGTGACTGGAATGAGGGTGATATGAAGCCCGAACTCTGCATGAAGAAGCAAGGAGATGAGGCAAAGCCTGTGCTGCTTCTTTCTCATGATCCCGAGAGTCGCAACTTGCTCAAGGAATACGATTGGGATATCATGCTCAGTGGGCATACGCATGGTGGGCAATTAGCAAACCCTTTTACGGGGGAATATATCTCCTTTCGCTCTGATATGCCAGCAGGTCTCTATAGTGTCGGGAGTACGGCGCAGCAGGTCTACGTGACAAGAGGCGTAGGCTCTACATTTGGAATGCGCTTCTTCTGTCCACCCGAGGTGAGTATCATTGATATACATTCAGAGACTCATGAATAACAAATAAGCTTCATGCTAAAAAAGTGTTTAGAAGGTCAGAAAATATCCTTGCAAATGGGGGGATAATCCGTTAGTCTTTGTTCATTCAACGCTAGGTGAATATGCCTAGCTTTATCTCCCCCTATCGATACTAGATCTAGCATGAAAAACTTCCACTTCCTCGGCATCTGCGGCACTGCCATGGGAGCCTTCGCGTCAGCACTCGCGAGGCAAGGGCATCGAGTAACAGGCACAGATGAGAAGGCCTATGATCCGATGAGGTCATTTTTGCTCCAAGAGGGTATTAGTATCACCGAAGGATATAGTGCCAATAACATTCCTGCCGATACCGATATCGTCATCATTGGTAATGCAATGAGTCGTGGTAATGTCGAGGTCGAGGAGACTCTCAATCGCCGCTTGCGCTACATGAGTCTGCCCGAGGCGATCAAGGAGTTCTACCTCTGGGGTAAGCACAATTTTGTCGTGACAGGTACACATGGGAAGACGACGACGACATCTCTGCTCAGCTGGCTGCTAGAAGATGCGGGGCTAGAGCCTAACTTCCTCATCGGGGGTATCGCGCGCAACTTCAAGCGTGGTGGTCGCTTCGGTGATTCTCAGTACACCGTGCTAGAGGGTGATGAGTATGATACTGCCTTCTTTGATAAGCGCTCGAAGTTTCATCACTATCTGCCAGAAGTAGTGATTGTGAATAATATCGAGATGGATCATGCAGACATCTTTGATAATCTTGATCAGGTGAAAAAGACCTTTTTCCACCTCCTGCGCCTCGTTCCGAGTAATGGTTGCGCTCTAGTAAACGCAGATTGTCCCAATTGCCGAGCGGTGGCTGCACTCGTGCCTCAGCAAGTGCCTGTAAAGCTCGTTGGACAATGCGAAGAAGCAGATATTCGCATTGAAAATATCCAGTACGAGGAACAGAGTAGTAGCTTCACCTTGCAAGGGGAGATCTACACAATACCAATGACAGGCGAGTTTAACGTCTACAATGCAGCTATGGCTACTAGTGCGGCTCTCTTCGCGGGCTTGAGCCCAGAGCAGATCCGTCACGCACTCGTAGGTTTCCTCGGTATTGCGCGGCGTCAGGAACTTCGCGGCTGTGAGCGAGGTGTGAGTGTAATTGATGACTTTGCCCACCACCCCACTGCAATCTATAAGGCTGTGCGCGCACTACGCCAGCGATATCCGCAGGGGCGACTCATTGCAGTATTCGACCCGAGGAGTAATACCTCTGGAAGTAACCTTTTTCAGAAGGAGTTGGCATATGCTCTATCTGAGGCTGATTATGCTGTGATAGCACCAGTGGAGCGCGCGAGCAAGTTTACCACAGAAACCATTCTTGATCTTGATCTGTTAGCTAGTGATATCCTCTCAAAGGATACGTCCTGTTATCTTGCTTCGGGTGTAGAAGATATCGTGAGTCATCTGAGTGCTCAGGCTCAGGAGGGGGATACCATCCTCATCATGAGTAATGGTGGGTTTGGAGCGATCCATCAGAGACTCTTGGACTCACTGCGAGTCTAGAAATAGAGGGTGATCCTCAATAGGTAGTTTTAGTAATAGATAAGACCGCGTATCGTGTGAGGATGCGCGGTCTTTTTGTGAGGTGATTAGAGGCAACGGAAGATGAAAATGAAGAGTGCGCCAAAGAGGATGAAGCAGACAGGATAGTGAACGTCGGTGAGGTCGAACTTTGTCAACATGTAGCCTGCCCAGAGGGCATTCATGATCATCAGGAATTTTACAATCTTAACAAGAGTGTTGTCAGGGCTACGGGATTCTTCGAAGACTGCTTTCTCATCAGCAGCCTTCATGCGCATCAGGCGGGCACGGCGGACGGAGGCAGGGGCGTTTTCGTAGCCTTCTGGGGGAGAGGTGAAATCCTTGTGATCCATAGTAAGAGGTGTTAAAAGTTGTGATAGCTAGTGAGATGCTATCGTCTGTGGCAGTTTCTCGCAGTTGAGAAAAAAAGAAGACCGCAACTTCTTGAGCTGCGGTCTTGGTAAAGTGATAGGGGATATTGAATCAGTTCGAGAGTCTACACGCGTAGCCTAGTTTGCCATGCCGAAGCGATCCTGAATATCGCTGAAGATGCGATCTCTCAGTGTTCGTGCCTTCTCTATATCTCTTGTTTTAAGAGAGAAACGGAGACGTTCGGCTGTTGCGTCCGAGCGGTGGACTGTTACGTGGCACCACCAGACTCCTCGGTTGTTCCAGAGGTGATGGTTAGGATTCTCGTCGTTGATACGAAGTGCGATCTTTGTCTTTTTTGAGGCCATTGCCTGTTCCTTTCTAGTTATAGATGACAGGCCATTTCTAGCTCTCGAAGATTTATCCCGCTTTCGTGAGGAACCGTCCTACGGTTTCCCTGTCTACATGTATAGACACCGTGGGAAACCTTTTGTTCAAAAAAAACGAAATTAATAGAGGATGCCTGCTTTTTTCAGCGTATTATAGGCACCATTCTTGGAGATAGTGCGGAGCGCCTTGCAGGAAATCTTCATACGGATGTAGCCACCCTTGCCACCATTGAGTTCAGGAACCCAGATGCGCTTTTCTTGAAGGTTGGGGTATACTGTGCGAGAGACAGTCTTCGTCACGTGACGACCGATACCACCTTTTTTCTTAGCAAGACCAGAGCGGTGAATGCGGCGGCCCTTACGTGGCATGGAAAATGTAATGTTGCAGATTCTGGACATAGTGTTATATGGGGTTTGAAAGTTAACCGGGCACTGATTTTACAGTATTTTTTTTTGAGGTCAAGCAAAACAAGAAATCTTGTCTAAAAAACTTTTGGAGAAGAGCCCTCATCGTCCTATCTGCTCACGCTCCCACTGTTGTATGAGGCGACGTTGTCTTCTTCTAATAGCGAGGCGTTTTCTATTAACTAAGAAACGTGTTGCGCGGATGAGTAGATGGTTAGACCAGATGGAGAGCTTGAGGGCTAGTGAGATGATACCTCCTGTGACTTGGCTGCGGCGGGTTATTTCAGGTATCCATGAGATGAGGGTGGAAGCGCTGAGACGCTGCCACCAGTTGGTCATGCTAAACTCTTGGTAAAAGAGTAATTCCTCTTCGCTGCACTGACCGCTTTTTGCGCGCTCGCTCATGATGGTGAGGGTGTTGTTCTCTGGGCTAGCGAAGGCACGCAGGTAGTTGTCAGAGGCAGAGCCTCCCCAGATGCGGTAGAGCATGGTGACTTCATCCGTATAAATGAAGGTGGGGTGCAGGGCTGCTAGTCGCATCCAGCCTACGGTATCGCCGTGCATCTTGACACCTACAGGAAAGGGGTCGCATGGAAGAGACTCGCGTCTAGCGACGACACAAGAAGGGCGTGTGCGAGCATCCCCCATGAGAAACCAGCGTCCGACTTGCGTTCGTACCTGCTTAGGCTGGGCGTGATCACCAGTCCAGTCGCTCGGTGATATCTCTTCGATGCGTCTGTGCTGACTGACGAACCAAGAAGTATCAGGGTGCTCTTCGAGAGCGTATCTCGCAAGCTCAAGATGATGTGGGTACCATGCGTCATCGCTATCGAGAAAGGCGATGTATTTCCCACGTGCTTCGCGTATGCCGCGATTGCGTGCTCCACATTCGCCCTCATTCTTCTGGTCAATGATGCGCAGACGTGGATCTGTCTCTGCCTGTAGGATGGCTAATGTGCTATCAGGGGATTCATCATGAACGACGACGATTTCATAGTCAGTTTCTGTCTGCGCGTAGATGCTAGCGAGTGTCGTTTTGATGAATCGCTCTGCGCCATAGCAGGGAATGACAATGCTGAATAAGGGTGTAAGTGAAGAGTCGGTGTTCATGATGGGTGAAAGTGGTGTGCCCTCAGTATAGAGGGTGTGACTGCTAGGCGTGGAGAGCCTGACCGCTTGCTGCGAGTACAGCTTCGTGTATGGCTTCTGATAAGGTGGGATGAGCGAAGATCATGTGGTGGATATCTTCATCGGTGAGCTCACTTTCGAGGGCGAGACCAGGGGTGGCGATGAGCTCTGTGGCATTCTCACCCACGATATGAGCTCCGAGTAATTCTCCATGCTCCGCACCGAAGAGTAGCTTCACAAAGCCATCGGTAGATCCGACTGCGACGGCCTTACCCAGTGCCAAGAAGGAGAACTTGCCCACCTTGTAGTCAATTCCAGCTTCCTTGAGATCGCGCTCGCGTTTGCCAACACTTGCTACCTGAGGGTGGCAGTAGGTGCAGCTGGGGACGAAGTGTGGTTGACGTGGCTTGTAGTCGGGGTTGAACATGCCTTCGACTGCCTGTACAGCTTCGAAGCTAGCAGTATGTGCTAGTAAAATGCCACCGATGCAGTCACCAGCGGCGTAGACTCCTGCGATATTTGTCTCGTAGCGATCGTTGACCTGAATGAAGCCCTTATCCGTGAGTTCGAGACCTGCCACCTCGGGAAGGACTGGAACGACTCCAATGGCGACGAGGCAGGCATCTGCGGTGAGTTCTTGGGTCTTGCCTTGCTTCGTCGTGATGGTGGCGCATACCTGATTTCCGAGATCTTGGAGAGACTCGACGCGCGCACCTGCCATGCAGGTGATACCTTGCTTCTTGAAAGAGCGTTCCAGAGCCGTGCTGCTGTCGTCATCTTCGTTGGGTAGGATGCGGGGGAGAGCTTCGATGAGTGTCACCTTGGTGCCAAAGCCATGGTAGACATAAGAGAGCTCTGTGCCTATCGCTCCACTGCCGATGACGATCATGCTCTCGGGGCGGGTTTCTGTGACGAGGGCGTCCTTGCTGCTGATGATTGTCTTTCCGTTAAAGGGGAAGGCGGGAACCTCGCGGCTGCGTGCTCCCGTCGAGAGTAGGATCTTGTCGGCATGTATGGTTTCGATCGAGCCGTCAGCCTTTGTGACTTCTACTTGGCCCGCTGTGAGGACGCGTCCTTCACCGCTGATAAGCTCGATTTTGTGTTTCTTGAAGAGAGACTCGATGCCCTTGCTGAGGCGATCGCTAATCGCGCGTGAGCGTCCAATGACTGTTGACCAGTCGAGCTGGAGACCTTCTGCTTGGATGCCGAACTCGCTGCCACGATGCTGGAGGGTGTGATAGAGCTCTGCGTTGCGGAGGAGGGCTTTTGTAGGGATGCAGCCCCAGTTGAGACAGGTGCCGCCAGTGCGATCCTTTTCGACGCAAAGTACTTTTTTACCAAGCTGTGCTGCACGAATAGCTCCGACGTAGCCAGCAGGGCCACCACCTATCACAATCAAATCATAAGTCATGACCTGATCATAGCGCAGAATTCGCTGCTTGACAATAGCAATTTCTCCTTGGTGCTGGGTATGTAAGTGTGCTCTTATTTTATCAATGAAATACGCTTGAGCTGTGTGTTTTTCGATTGACAAGAAGAGGGCTAGTCCTTATATTATCACAGTTAACACGAACGATTATCTTGCTTATTGAATGATTATGAAGACGACTATTCTCTTGCGGACGAGTGCGCTATCACTTGCTATGGTATTCCTGTCGTCCTGTACTGGGCTCTCAGGGGATATTAGAAAAGTCTTTGCGCCCAATGTTTCAGAGAATCCTTATCGTGGCGCAACACCCCCATCGCATACACCGCGCAGCACATCAGCGCAAGGTGTCAGTGAATGGGCTCCGACAACACGGCAGGCTGCCAGTCCAGCCGTGCCGACTCAGCAAGCCCGTGCTCAGGTAGCGGTTACGCCACCACCAGCGAAGATCGATCTTAGTAAACCTCCAGTTCCCACGCCAGCGAAGCCCGCAGTCAAGCCCGTGATGAAGCCTCAAGAGAAACTTCCACCACCTCCTAGAGCAGTGCCTCCTAGTACTGTAACGCAAGCACAAGCACCTGAGGTCGAGGTTCCCGTGCCGCAGGGTGAGATATACCGCGTGGTCGTCGTGCCGCAGAAACCCACGCACGTCTACCATCCACTTAACTCTGCAAAGATCATCCGCATCACGGATAAGAATGGGAAGAGGTATCCAAGCGGTACGGTCATGCGTGTGCCCAATGAGAGTATACGATTCTATGTTCCATAATGAGGGGGTATATGACCTCTCTTCCGAGAAACTGACTTTATGAAAGAAATAGCAAGTGTAGCCATTATAGGTCCGGGACTTCTCGGAGGCTCGATCGCCTGTGCCATACGTGAGCATCTCCCAGAGCTGCGTTGTCAACTCTGGGCGCGTCGCCAAGCTCCATTAGATCTGGCTCGTCAACTTGACATCACGCAGCATACGTACAGTGATCTCTGTGAGGCTGTGCGCGGTGTGGATCTTGTGATCCTTGCGAGTCCCATTGGGAGCTTTGAAGAGCTCTGTCGTCAGATGCTGCCAGCTCTTTCAAAAGATGCTATCGTTACGGATGTTGGCTCGGTGAAGGCTTATGTTCACCGTACGACGGGTCAGCTTCTCAGTGAGCGAGGCTACCAGTTCATCGGCTCTCATCCTATGGCTGGAGCCGAGAAGCAAGGGCTAGAACATGCATACGCCGATCTGGTCAAGGGCGCCACGGTGGCGATCACGAATGATCAGAGCTGTGATGAGTCAGCTGTGCAAGCACTAGAGGGCTTCTGGCAGAGTATCGGTATGTGCCCATACCGCATCGCTGCGCTCGATCATGATAGGACGGTGGCACGCATCTCCCATGTTCCACACATCCTAGCAGCACTCTGTGCGCGTACCGCGGATATGGGGGGAGTACCCTTGGAGGATCTGCAACGCTTGGCTGCCACAGGTTTCCGTGACACGAGTCGCGTGAGTTCAGGACCTGCTCCCATGTGGGCGGGTATACTCTGGGAGAATGATGTTGCTGTGCGAGAGACGATACAATACTGTCTGGAGGATCTCAAGACCCTTGTTGCTCTACTAGAGACGCAGGATTGTGAGGGGACAGAACGATGGCTTGCAGAGGCAAAGGCGTCAAGAGAGCGCATCCAGCCTCCTGTAGAATAAGTAGAGAAGCCCACGATACGAGTCGTGGGCTTTTTGTTGTGATCAAGCAGCGAGAGTTTCCCCTTTGCTTGGATGAGTTTGAGTCTGTGTGTTTATGCCTCCTGTGCTCCCATAGCGAAGAGCTCGTAGGCGATGGAGTCGACGATCTCTACATCGGCGAACTCTCCCACAGGGAGTGCGGGGTCGACATGGATAGAACCATCGACATCGGGAGCATCCCATGCAGCGCGCGCTACGCCGGGGCTATCGACGAGGACGCGCAATGTTTTGCCCACCGCTGCTTGCCCTATCTCATCTGCGATGGCTGATTGGAGCATGTTGAGAGCATTCACGCGGCGTTGCTTGGTGGCGTGATGAACCTGCTGGGGCATCTTGGCGGCCAGAGAGCCTTCTTCACGTGAATAGGAGAAGACACCGGCGCGTTCGAAGCGGAACTCTCGCAGGAAGTCCATGAGCTCCAGATGCTCCTCCTCTGTCTCCCCTGGAAGTCCGCTGATGAAGGTTGTGCGTATGCCTATACCAGCAACTCGCTTGCGCATCTTGGTGATGAGGTCGCGTATATAGTCACCATCGGTTTCGCGACGCATGGATTTCAGTAAGTTATCGGAGATGTGTTGGAGGGGGATATCCACATACTTCACCACCTTCTCGCACTCGGCGAAGGCGTCGATAAGCTCATCGCTCCAGTGGGCAGGGTGGGTGTAGAGGACGCGTATCCAGAAGTCTCCCTCTATGGCATTGAGCTCATGGAGTAGGGTTGCGAGGGAGTCGCCTTGCGTGGAGTCGACTCCGCTGGTTTTACTCGCCTTCTTCTTCCACTTATCCATGCCGAAGTAGGTGGTGTCCTGAGCGATGAGGTTGAGCTCCTTGACTCCCTGTTCGATGAGGCTGCGAGCCTCGCGTACGACACTGCTCTGCGGGCGGCTGCGGTGTCCACCGCGGATGCGAGGGATGACGCAAAAACCACAGGCGTGATTGCAGCCTTCTGAGATTTTTACGTAGCTGAAGCTTTTGTCAGTGAGGCGATAACGGTTTGTGGTGAAGTCGGGGATGAGTGTTGATCGAGGGGTGGAATAGATGCGCTCAGCTGTGCCAGCGAAGAGATTCTTCGCGATGTCACCTACTTCTAAGATGAGGTCGAGACCCATGAATACATCGACTTCTGGGAGACTGTCAGTGAGGTCTTGGGCGTATCTCTGTGAGAGGCAGCCTGCGACGATGATCTTTTGCTCAGTGGGGCTCTCACCTTCATCACGGGCTCTGCCTGCGGCAATGATGGTATCGATGGCCTCCTGCTTCGCGGGGTCGATGAAGGCGCAGGTGTTGATGATGAGAAGATCGGCTTGCGCGTTTTCTACCTTGGGGCCGAAGCCTGCATCAAGCAGCTGACCCACGATGAGTTCTGAGTCTACAAGGTTCTTTGAGCAGCCGAGAGAAATGAGAGCAAAAGAATGCGACATGGCTTCTTATAACATAGAAGCCATCCTCCGAAAAGCCCAAATAAGAAACTATTCTCTTGCGGGATGGGGGCTTGCGCTGTTAGGTGAGACATGCTAGGATAGTAAGCATGTCTGATACAGAACACACAAAACAAGTCATGTCCTACCTCATCGGCTTCCGCCTCGGTAGTCAGGTACTCCCTCAGATGCTTCCTGCCATCACATCTGCTGATCTCGATATGGAGAAGATCGCAAAGGGGATCGCAGAAGGTCTGACCGGTGAGATTGATATGAGTCTTCAGAACGAAGATGTCGAAACAATTCAGAAAGAGTTCCTCGGTATGCTCCAGTCTCGTGAGCAAGAAAAAGGTAATAAGAACCTCGAACTGGGCAAGATTTATCTCGAGCAAAATGGTGCTCGCCCCGAAGTGACCACAGCTCCTAGCGGTCTTCAGTATGAAGTTCTCGTCGAGGGTGGCGATAAGAAGTATGACCCAGAGCAGCATGGTGACGCCCCCACGGCAGAAGTGATGTACAAGGGGATGCTTATCGATGGTACAGTGTTTGATCAGTCTGAAACTCCAGCGAAGTTTGGTGTGCGACAAGTCATCCCTGGCTTCACTGAGGCTCTTCTTAATATGCCTATCGGTGCTACATGGCGCGTGACTATCCCATCTGACCTCGCCTACGGGGCACAGGGACCTGGTCCCATCGGGCCGAACTCAACGCTGGTATTTGAGCTACAGTTAATCGGATTTGAATCTTAATTATTAAGATCTCTTGAATCAGGGGCTGAGAGGGAAGTCTCAGCCCTTGATAATGAGCTCATCTCCCCACGATCATGATGCTGTTTAAGTCTTCTATCCCCTCGCTTCTTCGGCTCGGACTCATCTTCATGCTAGTAGCAGGTGTATTGGCACTCATGGATAGAGTATACTTCCAAGATGCGCAGAAAAGTGTCTGCGTGCAGGCAGATCTAGCAGAGGGAGAGCTATGCATCGCGACTGTTACAAAAGAATGGGGGCAGCGCGTTGTCTGGGTAGATACACGTCATGACAATGACTTCATGACAAACCACCTCATCTTTCCCGATAATCGCATGTTTCGCATCCAGCCGGGAGTGAAGATGCAGGCACAATTTGATGCGGCACTCACACGCCTGTTTGAGGCAAGTGAGAAGAATGAGTGCATTGTTGTTTTTTGCAAAAAAGGCTGCGACTCCGCCTCAGAAGTAGCAATCTACCTGCGTGAGTCGGGGATGGTGGATGCTCCAGTTTATGTGCTCTCGGGGGGCTGGGATGCGCTGCTTGATGCTGGTATCGCTACGAAGTAGGAAGTGAGGAGCTTGCCGCACATCTGTCGCTTTTTCTGCTTGAAAGGCAAGGATGGAATATGGTAGAGTATCTTTTCTTATGCGCGTATCATGTGGTGCGTGGCATTTTTCAGACAGATCTGTACACTTCTCACCATGCCTCTTAAAGCTGTTATATTCGACCTTGATGGAACTCTAGCGGATACGATCCCTCTTGCAGTCGAGGCCCATCGTTATCTAGCTGAGAGTGTTCTCGGGCGACGCCCAGAACCTGAAGAGGTGACTCACTTCTTCGGGCTCTGTGATATCGGTATCATGAGCGGTCTTCTTGGGATGAGCCCTGATGATGAAGATCTGCCACGTGAGAAGCTACTCTCTTATTACCAGCAATTGCATCCAACGCTGTCGCCTTCCTGTTTTGAGGGTGTGGTGGAGATGCTTCGAAAGCTGCGCGAGATGGGGCTGCGAATCGCTCTCGTCTCAGGGCGAGGTGAAGCATCAGGTCGCTTGAGTTTGGAGTATTTTGGTATCCTCGATTTCTTCGAGTGGATGGGCTTTGGTAGTCCCTACAAGAACCCCAAGGTAGATCATCTCACGCGCTTGCTACAGGAGTGGGATCTGAGCCCTCAAGAGGCTATTTATGTAGGCGATGCTGCCACCGATATCAGGGATAGCCACGCACTGGGGATGCGTATCGTGAATGCGGCGTGGTCTCCCACTTGCCATGGCAGTGAGGCGGAGTGCCTTGCGCTTAAGCCTGACTATCGCTTGGACTCTCTTGCTTCTTTTGTCCCTCTTATTCAATCGCTCATGCGCTCTTAGTTTTTTGATTTTTAACTTTTTTGTACATACATCGTTTTTTATGAAATTAACATCTATTCTCTCTTGCGCCCTGCTTGCGACTACACTCTGTCAGGCGCAGTCGGTTTCCTCCGTTTTTCCTAAACCGCAGCAATCTGAGCTGCGCCCTGAGTTCACGAGGGTAAAGACCGCAGAGTTTATCCTCCTTGACCCCGATAAGCCACGTGAGGGTGCGCCACAGCTGCCTCACAAAGAAGGCGCGTACGCGATTGAGATTACCCCTGGTAAACTTGTGGTTTATGCTTATGATGAGGCAGGGCGCTTCTATGCAAAACAGACGATTAGCCAGCTATTGCTGGGTGTGCCTGGTAGTAAGCTCGCGCAGAAAGATCCCTTCGAAGATAAGTACTTCGAAGCAGTCGCTCGTATGGGGAAGCTTCCCATGGGCACGATTATTGACTGGCCTGACATGCCCTATCGCGGGGTGGTAGAGGGTTACTATGGAACGCCATGGACGATAGATGATCGCAAGAGTCAGATTGAGTTCTACGGTCGTAACAAGATGAATACCTACATCTGGGCGCCGAAGGATGATCCTTATCACCACGGCTTCCGCTCACGTGAGCCCTATCCAGAGGATGTCGCAGCCCAGATTTCTGAACTCTGTGAGTTAGCGAAGAAAAACCATGTGAAGTTCGTCTGGGCGATTCATCCTGCCAACACCGTAGACTGGAGTAAGGAAGATGGGAAGCCCGACATGGATCTGCTTGTCAAGAAGCTTGAGCTTATGTATGAGCTCGGTGTACGCCATTTTGGTGTCTTTGTGGATGACTCCAATGGTGAGATCAACCAAGCGAAGCTTCAGGCAAAGCTCTGTACCTACCTGACAGAGAACTTTATTAATAAGAAGCCTGATGTCGGTCCTGTCATCATGTGCCCTACAGGTTATAGTCGTGCATGGACTCCTGCTCCTTGGCTCAAGGAGCTCGGTGAGAACTTACATGAGGATATCCGCGTGATGTGGACAGGCGATGGTGTCGCATGGAAGATACTTCTAGAAGGGCAGCAGTGGGTACATCAAGCACTGGGTCGCCCCACCTTCATCTGGTGGAACTGGCCTTGTACAGATTACTGCCGCTCACAGCTGGCGATGGGACGCACCTATGACCTCTCCCAAGACCCTAGCATGAAGCAGCTGATTAATGGCTTTGTTTCCAATCCTATGGAGTGGCCAGAGGCGAGTAAGCTCGGTGTCTTCGGCGTGGGTGACTACGCATGGAATATTGTCAACTTTGATTCACACCATAACTGGCATGAGGGTATCAAGCGTCTCTTCCCAAGCAATCCCGAAGCGATGCAAGTATTTGCGAATCATAATTCTGACCTAGGCAACAATGGTCACGGCTTTGGGCGCGAAGAGTCCCATGAGTTCACACCAACCATCACGGCTATTGAAGATGCACTCAATCAGGGCAAGCCTGTTTCTCCTGAGCTCTACAAGAAGGCACGTGAAGAATATGATGTTATAATAGAGGCTGCATCGAGGCTGTCTGAAGACAAGCAACTCGCGAAGGTGCAGCAAGAGGTAGGACCATGGATAGACCTCTTTGGGAAAACTGGCTCCCTAGGCGCGTTCACTGTGCGTGCTCTGGAAGCAGAGAATCATCAGGAACGCGGAGCCTTCATCAGAATAATTCTCGCCTCGCACGAAGCGGCAGAAGCTCTGCGCGAAGGTGAGAAGAAGCCTTTTGTCGGTTACAAGGCACTCACACCCTTCACCTATCGCCTCGTTGATGAACTCAGTGCGGATCTCAAAGCACAATACTCAGGACAGCCCAAGCAATGGGCACGCCCACGCTTCAGCAGCTCCGCTGCGGTGAATGAGAACACCGCTCGCTACGTCTATGACGAAGACGAGCAGACCGCATGGACACAGAACTTTGCCCAGAAGGAAGGCGAGTGGTACATGCTCGATTACGGCAGCCCTCAGGAAGTGCGCACAGCCACCCTCATCATGGGCGGCAACCGCCCCGAAGATTTCATCGCCAAGGGGCAGATGGAATACTCCCTTGATGGCAAGGAATGGAAGCCTCTCGCTCCAGAGACAGAAGGCGCACGCATCTTCATCGACCTGAAGGATACTCCTGTCTCTGCCCGCTACCTGCGCTATCGCACGATCACACCACAGGCAAATAAAAAGTGGCTCAACATCGCGACCTTTGCGATCAACCGTCCAAACGAAGTCTTGCGCTCCGGTACAGACATCCCAGCATGGGCTCAGGGGCGCGTCATCGTGAACAAGAAGAAGGATGGCTACAAGCTCAACCGCATCATGGAAAATGTATCCGTCCCCGCTGGCAGCAAGATGAGCATGGAGTTCCCAGCCATTGAGCAAGCGGACGAAATCGTCATGGATCTAGAATCCCCTGTCGAGGAATGGGGTGAGCTCGTGCTTGTCGGTCAGGATGGTGAGAATGTCATCGCCCTGTCAGAGGCAGAGAAGGATGAGTCCTTCACCTCCGCAAGTCCAGCTTCTGCCACACGCCGCAAGCTGAACAAGGAGCAGATTCCTGCTGGACTGCGTAGCATCACGCTTCGCAACAAGTCAGGCGAGGCAGCTGAGATCAAGCTGAAGGACTTCTACGTCAGCTTCCCAGCAATGGTGAATGGTGATCTCTATGCGCTCACCGATGGGGACATCCTCACGGCATGGGATACAAGGCACACGATTTCTAAGGAGAATGCGAATAATATCTCCAGCGATTCAATGACCCATATTTCTCTCCCCGAAGGGACGAAGAAGGTGACCATCATCGCGAACTCCACCCCTGCCGCTGTATTCGCGACTTCCTCAAAGGAGCTCAAGTTCATCGGTATACAACCTAATGAAAACTCCCAAGGAGCTATTATCGAGTATGATATCCCCGAAGGTAGCGACGCACTGAGCTTTGCCCAAGTCGAGTCTCAGCCTAGCACACTCATCTACGAAATCTATTTCAGTAAGTAAAATCACACACACAACATACATATATATTGCACATGAAAACATCCCACCTCATCGCACTGAGCATGGCAGCTAGCTGTCTTGTGCAGGCAGATATAGCTCGGGTCTTCCCCACACCGCAGATTAATAAGCTGCAGGATAAGTATACCACTATTAAGAGTCTGAAGAAAATCCATAGCGACAAAAGGGGTAATCCCCAGATCTGGAAGCAGCTTCCGAAAAAAGAGGGCGCTTATGCGATTGATATTTCTGGTGATACACTCAGTATCTATGCCCGTGACGAAGTAGGATTCTTCTACGCGCGTCAGACCATCATCCAGTTGCTCAGTGAAAAAGAGGGAGAGAAGTACCTCTACGCGCAGAAAGATCCCTTCCAGCAATACCGCGGTGACGCATTACTTGATCTTGTAGAGGGTAAAGCACTTCCAAGCGGTGTGATTATCGACTGGCCAGACATGCCTTACCGTGGATCAGTGGAGGGCTACTACGGTGCACCATGGAGTCATGAAGCACGCAAGAGCCAGTTCGAGTTCTACGGGCGCAATAAGCTTAATACCTACATCTGGGCACCGAAGGATGACCCTTACCATCATGGCTGGAAAAGCTACGAACCCTACCCAGCGGAAGTAGCGGAAGAAATCCGCGAGCTCTGCGCTGTCGCAAAGGAGAACCACGTGAAGTTCGTCTGGGCAGTACATCCTGCGAATACGGTGAACTGGAATAAGGATGGTGGGAAGTACGATCTCGACCGCCTCGTCAAGAAGCTAGAACTCATGTATGAGCTCGGTGTGCGTCACTTTGGTGTCTTCATCGATGACTCGAATGGAGAGATCAACAAGGCGGAGCGTCAGGTGGCTCTTTGTAACTATATTCAAGAAAACTTCATCGATAAGAAGAAGGATGTAGGTCCTATCATCATGTGCCCCACGGGGTATAACAAGGCGTGGTCGAATCAAGACTACTTGAAGAAGCTCGGCGATGGTCTCGATGAGAGTAACCACATCATGTGGACGGGTAATACCGTCTGCCACGACATCACTCTTGAAGGTCAGGAATGGGTGAAAAATATGCTCGGTCGCCCCACCTTCATCTGGTGGAACTGGCCAGTACATGACTACTGCACAGCACATCTTCCCATGGGACGTACCTACGGTCTGGCACAAGATCCTAAGATGATTGATCTGATGACGGGCTTTGTGTCGAACCCTATGGCTCTTCCTGAAGCAAGTAAGACCGCTCTCTTTGGTGTAGGCGACTATACATGGAATATCATGGACTTTGACTCCATGGTGAACTGGCAGGAAGGCATGAAGCGTCTCTACCCTACCAGTCATGCCGCGATGCAGACCTTTGCGAATCACAGCTCCGACTTAGGAAATAACTTCCACGGCTATCGTCGAGAAGAGTCTGTTGAACTCGCTCCAGTCGTGGCAACGCTTCGTGAGTCAATTAAGCAAGGAACCCCTGATGCAGAAGCACTCAAACGCGTGAACGAGGAGTTCTCCGCGATTAAGAAAGCTGCCGTAGAGCTCAGCACAGCTCCTGATACGGAGCTTGTTGTGCCTGAGATTAAGCCATGGCTCGATCTCGCAATCGAGTTGGGTGATATGGGTGAGGCCGCTAGCTTCGCGCTTGTGCACCCTAGCTTAGATAATCTCGGCAAGGTGCAGGACATGTGGGACAAGTATAATGAGGGAGCTCCCAACCGTACACAACACTCTCCCCGCGTGGTTGGCTGGACGGTGTTGCGCCCACTCATTGAGCAGATGGTAGATGATACACAGGCAAAGGTTTACCAGCAGCTCAGTAATCGTGATCAGTCCATCTTGCTCAACCCCGTCTTCATGGCGAATACAGGTAATCCAAAAGCGAATACAGAAAAGCTCTTTGATAACACAGATGCGAGCTTCTGGGAAAGTGCTGCGCAGCAGCGTGTCGGACACTGGTATGCACTGGACTTCGGTACAGCCATTCCTATCAACAGCATCCATCTGAATATGGGAGGCTCTCGTGCGAATGACTATATCGCGAAGGGACAATTCGAGTACTCTAATGACGGGAAGAACTGGAAGCCGCTTGGTAAGCCCACGCAGGGAGCCAACATTCATATCGACCTGAAGAAGGCTGGTAAGAAGATAGAAGCACGCTATATCCGCTACAATGTGCTTGAAAATAAGGATAACTGGCTGGCTATCACAACTTTTGATGTGAATCGAGCAGCGGTGCCTCATGTCGACACCGATGTGAAAGGCTGGGAAAATCTCAATGTCGCTCGTCAGCAGAACAAGTTCTTTGGCATCACCAAGAACTTCGAAGTGAAGAGTATGAAGCCTGGAGATAGCATCTCTATGGTGCTCCCTACGCCTGTGGCTGCGACATGGATGGAAATCAACTTTGAGAACCCTTCACTTGGCTCATGGGCTGATGTGACACTGACTCTCGAAGATGGTAGTCTGGTCATGCCACAAGTCTCTATCGAGGGTAATAACCTCATCTCTCGTCCCGCACAGCTGCCAAAGAAGCGTGTGGCCAAGATGACCCTGCGTAACAAGGGTGATAAGCCACAGGATGTGAAGATGAATATGTTCAAGCTCGACTGCCCACCACTTGATCCGCGCGACTCTATCGAAGCCGCTCAGGATGGTGATTTGCTGAGCTACTTCAACGCGGAGCGCGGAGTGAATGAAATTATAACAGCTCCTGCGAATGCGAAGAAAGCCCTCATCGTCGGTAAGAATATATCGGTGAAGGGTGCTAAGAAGCTGGGAGATCGTCTCCAGAGCCTTCCTATCAAGAAGCAAGGGCAGCTCCTCATCAAGAGCCCAGCGCAGAAAGATGCTCGCATCTATGAAGTGATCTTTGTCGATTAAGCGATACGATTATGTCTGACTATGATGGTGAAGAGGTGCTTGTCGTTCCCCGTGAAGTCTTCGATACGGTCGGAGACTTTCAGGGGGTGAGCCTTGATGTAGATCGTTATCTTAGCTATTTCTTGCAAGAGAAGCGTGCACGCTTCATTGATCGCGATCTCGCAGAGCAATCTCCCGAATACAAGCAACTCATCGCCTACGCGATTTTCCGCTTCGAGGGGAAGATTCTCGCCTATGCTCGTACGAAGAAAGGTGGCGAATCACGCCTGCATGACAAGCTTTCTGTCGGTATAGGTGGGCATATCAATCCTGTCGATGGTATCGCAGAGAGCATGGAGACATACCTAGCAGGTGTGGAGCGAGAGATACGTGAGGAGCTCAGCTTCGATGGCGCATCGAAGCAGCAGCTACTCGCCCTCATTAACGATGATAGTAACGAGGTGGGACGTGTCCATCTCGGTGTGGTGCATCTCTTTGAGTTGAGCACAGATCGTGTGAGCCCAAATGAGGCCGCCCTTGCAGAGATGAGCTTCTACAGCCTAGAAGATCTGAATGGAGATCTCTATGATAGACTCGAGAGCTGGTCGCAGATCTGTGTGAGAGCCTTGCAAACGACTATTGTGAACTGATAGATTACTTAATAATATCTTGACATCAGGTGCGCTTCATGGAAAATGATCATTCCATGAAGCGCATCTTTTTTTACTTACATTACGCTTTAGCCGCGTTTGGCGTCGTATCGAGTGCTAGGGCACAGGTGACAGTTCCATCTTCTTCAGTTGAGCCTTCAGCGGTTTCGACCATTGTAGATGATGTGCTGGGTTCACAGTTACCTGAGCACGTATTTCGCATCATGTTGGAGAATGATGTTCTGTTCAAGGAGGATAATGAGTATACGAACGGTCTACGTTTCGATTATGCTCAGGCGATTGATGAGACAAGCTACTGGGGGGTAAGTCTGACGCAGAATATCTATACCCCCTATACGAATGCGCGTTATGTTCTACCCGGTGAGCACCCTTACGCTGGCTACCTTGCTCTTGGCGTAGCCTATATCACGGTGGGGGAGAACTTTGGGACGAGTACGGAGTTCCAGCTGGGTGTGACAGGTGACCCATCCTTCGCGCGTGAGATCCAGCGCATTATTCATGGCATAGGGGGGCTTTTCCAATGGCGCGGTTGGAGCAATCAGGTGCCAGCCGAGATCACCTTTCAACTCAGTGGACGGCAGGACTATAAGCTTTCTGCGCTGACTGTGTTGACTCCTGGTGCGCTGCAAACAGATAGTATCCTCTTTGCGCGAGAAGAGCTGGGGACATTCTCCGTGCGAGCAGGGCTCGGTTATACCTTCCGTATCGGCTACAATCTGCCTCCTTATCTGAGTCATTTGAGAAATCGTGCGGCGAACTATGGTGTGAACAGCATTGCGCAGCCCCATTATCGCCCTGATGAAAGCTCCTATTACTTCCTCGCCAGCATCCTCGGAGAGTATGTCGCACACGATCTGAGTATAGACGGTGGTGTGATACGTCGTTTCGAAAGCACCGCCTCCTCTCAGCCATGGCAGGCGGATATCCAGTGTGGGGTCGCGGCTCTGCATAATGGGGTGAGCTACTTTCTCGGAGTGAGCTATCAGAGTAAGCGCTTTAGGACACAGTTTAACGATAACTTGCAGGGTGTGATCTCTGTCGGTTGGGTGTGGTAAGCTCTCTGTTTTGCTGCCTATGATTAGTATCGTTATTCCAGTCTACAATACAGAGGCATACCTTCCGCACTGCTTGGAGAGTATTCTCGCGCAGTCGGATAGTGATTGGCGGTGCATTTGTGTCGATGATGGTTCTACTGATGCATCTGCTCAGATTGTCGAGTCGTATGTACAGCGTGATCGTCGCTTCTCACTGATCCGGCAGGAGAATAGGGGCGTCTCAGCAGCTCGTAATGTCGCTCTGCGCCAGTTGAGTGCTGGGTATGTCACCTTTCTTGATTCGGATGACTACCTGCATCCTCGCATGATCGAGCTCATGAGGCGTGTCGCTGAGGAGACGAAGGCTGACTGTGTGGCGTGTCGTCCTGTCCTGACTCCGAGAGTTGCGGTAGAGCCCCTTGTCGATGTGGGGGAGAGGCTGAAAGATGTGGAGCATGTGGAACAGCCTGTGCGCTACATCCTGCGCGAAACGCCGCCGAATTTCTCATGCTGCGGTAAGCTATATAGGCAGCAGTCTATTGCTGGGGTACTATTCCCAGAGGGGATGTCTTTTGAAGATGGACCGTGGTTGCTGGAAGCGTTAGATCATGTTGAGAAGATGGTCTCTATTAACTTGCCCTTGATATCCTTTTATGAGCGAGAGCTGTCTGCGACGCGCTCATCATGGAATGAGCAAAAGACGCGTGATATTCTCGCGTCTATACGATACTTTATGACCCTCCAGCCTCGTGGGGATCGCGAGGTCTTCAGAGAGACGATGCATGGCTGTGTCGCGCACTGGGTGAGGGTGCTGCTGTATCATATACGCACAGAGCCTAGTAAGCAACGTAGGCGAGAACTCTGGCGTGATGCCATCCCTCAGCTGCGAGCAGCGAGACGCGCGGGCTTTCTCCCCATGTCGCAGCTTAAAATACGCCATCGAGTGGCTTTGTGTGCGCTGTTGCTGGGGGTTCTTATCCCTTAAAAATACGTCAATAAGGGGTGTTTGCTTCTGTGTTTTTACAGGGACTTCTAAGCAAAGCTTACTATGTGCTTGAACTTCAGTGAAATATTTGCTAGAATTCGCGCGTAATCAGGGCGTAAGCTCTCTCTCGTAACCCAGTTTCTATCCCTTTTATCCTTTATATCCTTTATATGGAAAAACTTATCGTTAAGGGCGGTCATCGTCTCAAAGGAGCGGTGAACATCAGCGGCTCCAAAAATGCCTCCCTTCCCATTCTAGCCGCAGCCTTGCTCACTGACGAGCCCGTACGTATCAGCAGAGTGCCCGATGTTTCTGATACGAACTACATGATTCAGATTCTAAGCCAATTAGGAGCATCTGTGGAGCGTTCAAGTGGTACGGTGCGTATTGCATCCGCTGGTGGGATTAGCTCTAGTGCATCTTATGAGCAGGTGCGTAAGATGCGCGCCTCTATCTGCTTGCTCGGACCCATGATGGCTCGAATGCACCGCTGCACTCTTCCCCTTCCCGGTGGCTGTGTGATAGGAGATCGCCCAGTCGATCTGCATCTCCGCGCGATCCAAGCACTTGGCGCACGTGTGCGTGTCAAAGGTGGGAATCTTCACATCGAAGCCCCTAATGGTCTCATCGGAACCACGGTGGATATGCGTGGTGAGAGCGGCCCTACGGTGCTGGGTACAGATAATCTCATGATGGCAGCTGTGCTGGCACAAGGAACGACGGTGATTGAGTCAGCGGCTCGTGAGCCTGAGGTGATCGATCTTGCAAACTGCCTTAACAGTATGGGTGCGTGCATCGAAGGCGCGGGCTCACGTACGATCACTATCCATGGTGTAGAGAAGCTGCATGGCTGTGATCATACGGTGATTCCAGATCGCATCGAGGCAGGTACGTTCATGGTGGCGGCAGCTCTGATGGGTGATCCTGACGAGGGTGTGCGCTTGAACCGTGTGTGTCGTGAGCATATGACAGCGATCACAGAGCTTCTGCTGGAGTGTGGACACTCAGTTGAGTTTAATGAAGCAGGAACGAGTGTTCTTGTCAAGCCTGGTACAGATACGCGTGGGGGTAATATCGTCACCGCTCCTTACCCCGGCTATCCCACAGATATGCAGGCTCAGATGACAGCTCTCTTCTCACTCACGCCCGGTCTGAGTGTTGTGAGAGATACGATTTTCCCGCAGCGATTTATGCACTGCGCGGAGTTGAAGCGTATGGGTGCTCAGATTAAGGTAGACGCTGGATCAGCGGTTATTACAGGAGGTATTGGTCTTTCAGGAGCACCTGTGATGGCGAGTGACTTGCGCGCCTCTGCGGCTCTCGTGCTAGCAGCACTTGCAGCAGAGGGGACTACCGAGATTAGCCGACTCTATCATATAGATCGTGGCTATGAGCTGTTGGATGATAAGCTCATCATGCTGGGAGCTGAGATATACCGTGCCCCTGATCTGGAGAGTAAGCTTGAAGATTCCTAACCACTACCTGTACATATGGTAGAGAACTTCGTGAAGAAGGTGTGTGGCATCTGTTGGGCGGTTTTTATGTTGCTGATGCTTGCGCCTGCATGGGCGTGGCGACCCGTAGCAGAAGATGCAGGTGTACCGACGCAGGAGTTCCGCGCGGCATGGGTGGCAAGTGTATATAATCTCGACTGGCCATCACGCCCTGGACTAAGTGCTGCTAAGCAGCGAGCAGAACTGGTCTCTATCTTAAATGCGGCGGCACGAATGCGGCTCAATGCGATTATCCTCCAAGTGCGCCCGAATGCCGATGCTCTCTACTCCTCACGGCTTGAGCCATGGAGTGCATGGCTGAGTGGAGCGGGGGTGAATCCTGGCTATGACCCACTTGCCTTTGCTGTGGCTGAGGCGCATAAGCGCGGGATAGAGCTCCACGCTTGGTTTAACCCCTTCCGCGCGACGACTGGTTCGCTAGGTGTCGGGAGAGGGCATGTGAGCACCACACTCCGGTCGCATATCAAGAAGGCTGGATCGGTAACGATGCTCAATCCAGATAGCTCGAAGGCGCGCGCTCACGTGATGCGTGTGATTCTCGATGTAGTGCGACGCTACGATATCGATGGTGTGCATCTGGATGATTACTTCTACCCCTATCCTCCGCATCATAATATCGCGGATGGGCTCAGTCCACGTGAGCGTCGTGAGAATATTGATGATTTCGTAGAAGCTCTTTATCGCGATATCAAGAGGGTAAAGCCATGGGTTCGCGTGGGGATTAGCCCTTTTGGTATCTGGCAGTCAGGCTACCCACGCGGGGTGAAAGCTGGTGTGAACGCCTATGAGCAGCTAGCTTGTGACGCGCCTAAGTGGCTGCGCAAGGGGTGGGTGGATTACCTAGCACCGCAGCTTTACTGGCGCATCGAGGGGGAGCAGAGCTTTACCTCGCTGATGAAGTGGTGGAGTGCGATCACCCCTGCACGTCCCATCTGGCCAGGTATCGCCAGTGTGCGCATCATGAGTAGTACCGACCCTGGTAGACCAGCTTCTGAGATAGGAAGACAGCTTGACTACTCTCGCAGTCTTGCGCGACAGAGTGCAGGTCAGCTCTATTGGAGCTGGACATCTCTCGCAGAGAATAGGGGAGGGGTGCAGAAGCAGCTGGCTGCTCGTTATGCGAGCTGGGCTCTACCTCCTGCGATGCCATGGCTGAACCGTACGAAGCCTGCACGCCCTGCTGTGGCGGCTTCTGATACAGGTAAGCATGTGGTGCTCCAGTGGCGGGCGGCAGATCAACTGGCTCGTAAGTGGTATGTTCAGGCGCGAATCAAGGGGCGATGGTACGGGATCTGTGTCTTGCCAGGGCGGCAAGCGCGAGTGACTCTACCAGCCTCCATGTTGAAAGGTGCAGATAGACTAGCCCTGAGAGCTGTGAGTGCCTATGGGCAGTTCGGTGCGGCGAGTGTGCTGGCACGTTAGTGGGGTGGAGTGAGTGATGCTGAGTTCTCCTCCTTGTACTGCTTGACAAAGTGACCTATTTGTGTAGACTAATCGCGTGAGTACTTCTAAGACCCCCATTCTTCAGCTGCCGACTTCGGACTATGAGCAAATGCGCTCGATGAACAATAGACGTCTCATTAATGTCCTGCGTACGGCAGTTTTAGCCCCTGATCGTATGACTCGATTCTCCCCTCGCCCTCCAGCTGAGCATGATGCTTATGTCGTCATTAGAGAGGTGGATAGTATTTGCGTGCGTTTGTTGATGGATGGACAGGCTGTATTTAGCTGTGTGTTTCTTCCAGTTAACGACGAGTATTAGCAGCTGAATGCTCTGTCTGATGACACAGAGTGTGGGTTTGCTGACAGCTTCGCTACTTGAGTGTCGTTCGTGTTGCTTGTAGCATGGTCGCACTTGCTCTTAATAAGAAGGAGCAAGATGCCATACTTACATCAATACAATACTATGCTAAAAGAACAAATCGCCGAGGTGAATAATCACTTCGCTACAGCACTACCAGAGGATATCTTGAGTACCATGCAAGCCGCTAGCGAGGAGCTCCGTCGCACCAGCCTCGTAGCTAATGCTACGAAGGTGGGAGAGCAGTTCCCACACGCAAGCTTGATTAACAGTGAGGGTGGGGATGTCGATCTCCATGCTCTGCTGGGTGGTAAGCCTGCTATCATTACCTTCTACCGTGGCACATGGTGTCCATACTGTAATCTGGAGCTGCGCGCCTATGAGGAGTTGCTTCAGCAAGATGAAAATAAGGGGATCACTCTTATAGCAATCTCACCGGAGAAGCCAGATGTCACTACCGATAAGCTACGTGTAGAGGAGCTGCCCTTCCATGTCCTCAGTGACGCAGATAACAAGCTTGCCTCAGCACTCGGTATCACCTTCCACCTGCCGATGAACCTGCATCAGCTCTACCTCGGGCTGGGGATAGACGTCGTGGCAAGTCAGGGGAATGATAAGCTTGTACTTCCAGTGCCTGCGACCTATATTGTCGATGCGCAGGGAGTGATCAAGCAAGCTTGGATTGATACGGATTACACCGTGCGAGCAGAGCCAGCTGAGGTTGTGGAACATATTAAGCAGCTGGGTTCTATCTCAGCTCCAAAAGCTTGCGGATGCGCATCCTAAGCTAAACGAGTCATCATATAAGACGCAGCATTCAAAAGTGCTGCGTCTTTTTTCGTATAATAGACCTATTCCATATAGTAGGTTCGTGGTGGAAAATATTAGCAACTAAGCTACGGATGTATGTGATTTTTCTGGACTTTACATATAAAAGGATTGATAATGGGGTGGGGTGTCTCATGTCCGGTCATGAGTACCTATCGACTTATCACAAACAACCACCGGATAACAATCACATTTGCCATGCTACAGGGAAATAATCCAAGTGCGTCACAGGTCTCCTTTGACGAATTCCAGACCGCCAGCTATGATGAGTGGAAAGCCGCAGCCATCGAAGCGCTCAAGGGAGCACCCTTTGATAAGGTGATGTTCACGAAGCTCGTGGACGGCTTAACTCTCAAGCCAATCTATAATGCCGAAGATGTCCCCGCTGACATCGAGCAGCCCGGCCAGTTCCCCTACCGTCGCGGTACTCGCGCTCTTGGTTATGCGGAGAAGCCATGGGAAGTCGCCCAGACTGTCTATGCTCGCTGCCCCAAGGGTTTTGTCAAGAAGGCTAAGAATGAACTAGAAAAAGGCTCTACCGCTCTCACTGTAAATCTTTCTTGCAAGACAGGCACCATCCTACGCACGCTCAATAGCTGGAAAATGGCCTTTGACGGTATCGATCTCTGTGGACAGCCTATTTATTTTAATTCTGCTTGCTGCGGACTCCCACGTCTGAGTCTCCTTATCGAGGCTTGTAAGGCTCAGGGTGGTGATCCCGCGAAGCTTCAGGGTGGTATGCTCTTTGACCCCCTCACGACGATCATCACGCGTGGTAGTCTCTGCGGTGGTGTAGGCTACTGCGGTGCGCAGAAGTCGCTCTACCAGATGACAAAGTGGGCTATTGAAAACAATACCTCAGACTTCTGCACCATTGGTGTGAATGGAGTCGCCTACACGAATGCGGGCGCATCTGCTACAGATGAAGTTGCCTTCATGCTAGCTACAGGTACAGCCTACCTGCGCGCTATGGTTGACATGGGTCTTGATGTGAACGAAGTTGCCCCACGCATCCGCTTCAACGCAGGTCTGGGCAACAACCTCTTCCTCGAAGTTTGTAAGCTGCGTGCCCTGCGCATGCTCTGGGCAGAAGTTGTCCGTGCTTGTGGCGGTAATGATGAAGCCGCGAAGATCAAGCTTGCTGCTACCACATCTAGCTGGACGATCAGCAAGGTTGATCCATGGGTGAACATGCTGCGCGCTACCTCACAGGCATTCTCCGCCGTTCTTGGTGGTGTAGACAGCCTCGATGTTGCCCCATTTGACGTGGCTGTGCGCAAGCCAGATGAGTTCTCCACTCGTATCGCACGCAACGTCCAGCTCATGCTCGCAGGTGAGTTCAGCCTCGACAAGGTTGTCGATCCAGCTGGTGGTTCTTACTATGTAGAAAGCTTCACAGAAACCGTGGCGAAGGAAGCCTACGCAACCTTCCAGAGTATCGAAGCGGAAGGTGGCATGGATGCCGCCATCAAGGCTGGTACGATCCAAGATCGCGTCTCCGCTATCTGCTCCAAGCGTCTCGAAATGGTTGACCAGCGTCGCCAAACCGTCGTGGGTTGCAACAAGTATGTCAACCTTGAAGAGGAATCACTCGCTTCTGACGAAGAGCACTGCACAGGCACAGGATGTTCTAGCAGCAGCTGCGATACAGAAATCGAAGTGAATCTCGTCCTCGGCGATATCAATGAGCTCGCCACGGCTACCGCTAGCGGAGCTACCAGCTGCACGATGCAGAAGGCACTTGGTAACCTCTACATGTGCGACTGTGGCTTCAGCAGCGCTCGTACACTAGAAGAGCATCACCTCTCTGAGCGTTTTGAAGCACTCCTTGACAAGGCAGCCGCTGTGAAGGCAGCAACTGGCTCACGTCCCAAGGTACACCTTGCCAATGTTGGACCTCTTCGTCAGCACAAGCTACGCGCTGACTTCGTACAGGACTTCCTCCGTGCCGGTGGCTTTGACACCGAATACGCTGTAGGTGCTAATACACCTGAAGAAATCGCTAAGCTAGCAGCAGAATCAGGTTGCAAGGCATGCGTCATCTGCTCTACCGATGACAGCTATCCTGAAATCGTACCTGGCTTTGTCGCCGCTGTGCGTGCCCTCGTTCCCGACATGTATATCCTGCTTGCAGGCTACCCCGTCGAGCATATCGAGAGCTTCAAGACCGCTGGTGTGGATAACTTCATCCACGTGAAGGCAAACTGCTATGAAACCCTTGCTACCCTTCAGGCTAAGCTGGGTCTCTAATCCATCCGCAACAGCATATACACCTTTTGCACACAAACAAACATATGAGCAAAATCCCTAATTTCTCCAATCTTGACTACCCAGTCAAGCCCGTCACTGCCAACAGCTGCCCTACAGGCGCTGAGTGGATGACAAACGAGCAGATCTCCGTCTCTCCCTGCTACGACAAGAGCAGCTACGACGAGTGCAACCAGCTCGGCTTCACCGCAGGCATCGCACCTAACCTTCGTGGACCTTACGCCACCATGTACGTATCTCGTCCATGGACAGTACGTCAGTACGCTGGCTTCTCCACCGCTGAAGAGTCCAATGCATTCTACCGCCGCAATCTTGCAGCTGGACAGAAGGGTCTCTCCATCGCATTCGACCTTGCCACCCACCGTGGCTACGACTCCGATCACCCACGCGTCGTAGGTGACGTAGGTAAGGCTGGTGTCGCCGTCGACTCCATCCTCGACATGGAAATACTCTTCTCAGGCATTCCTCTCGACAAGATGTCCGTCTCCATGACGATGAACGGTGCTGTACTTCCCGTACTCGCCTTCTACATCGTGGCAGCGGAAGAACAGGGCGTGAAGCAAGAGCAGCTCGCGGGAACGATCCAGAACGACATTCTCAAGGAATACATGGTGCGTAATACCTACATCTACCCACCGACTCCTTCGATGAAGATCATCGCTGACATCTTCGAGTACACCTCGCAGAACATGCCGAAGTTCAACTCCATCTCCATCTCTGGCTACCACATGCAAGAAGCAGGTGCTACCGCTGACTTGGAAATGGCCTACACACTCGCTGACGGCTGGGAATATGCAAAGGCTGGTATTCAGGCAGGCATCGACATCGATGCATTCGCCCCTCGTCTTTCCTTCTTCTGGGCACAGGGCAAGAACTACTTCATGGAAATCGCCAAGATGCGCGCCGCACGCGTCCTCTGGGCGAAGATCATCAAGACCTTCAACCCGAAGAATGCCAAGTCCCTCGCCCTGCGTACCCACTCCCAGACATCGGGATGGTCACTCACCGAGCAAGACCCATTCAACAACGTTGCACGTACCTGCATGGAAGCGCTCGCTGCCTCCCTCGGACATACTCAGTCCCTGCACACGAATGCTCTCGATGAAGCAATCGCGCTTCCAACAGACTTCTCCGCACGTATCGCACGTAACACGCAGCTCTTCCTTCAGGATGAGACAAACATCTGCAAGGTCATCGACCCATGGGGTGGTTCATACTACGTAGAGAGCCTCACACAGGAACTCATCAAGCTTGGCTGGAAGCACATCATGGAAGTACAAGAACTCGGTGGTATGGCAAAGGCTATTGAATCTGGTCTTCCCAAGCGTCGTATCGAAGAAGCCGCCGCTCGTCGTCAGGCAGCGATCGACTCTGGTGCAGAACCTATCATCGGTGTGAACAAGCATCGTCTCGCACAAGAAGACGCGCTTGACATCCTCGAAGTGGACAACTCCGCTGTACGTCTCAGCCAGATCGCACGCCTCGAGAAGCTCCGCGCCGAGCGCGACAACACAGCCTGCCAAGAAGCCCTCGGCAAGCTCAGTGACATCGCAGCCTCCGGCGAAGGAAACCTCCTCGCAGCAGCCATCGACTGTGCACGCAAGCGCGCCTCCCTCGGTGAAATCTCCGACGCATGCGAAGCTCACTTCGGTCGCCACAAGGCTCCGATCAAGCTCATCACAGGCGTGTACGGCAGCACCTACGGTGACAACGAACCACTCATCGCTCAAGCACGCGCCCTCACTGATGGCTTCGCTGAGCAAGAAGGTCGTCGCCCACGTATCCTCGTTGCTAAGATGGGTCAGGACGGACATGACCGCGGTGCGAAGGTAGTATCCTCCGCTTACGCTGACCTCGGCTTCGACGTCGACGTAGGTCCTCTCTTCCAGACACCAGAAGAAACGGCCAAGATGGCTGTAGAAAACGACGTGCACATGGTTGGTATGAGCTCACTGGCAGCGGGTCACAAGACTCTGCTTCCACAGCTCGTCGAAGAGCTCACCAAGCTCGGTCGCCCAGACATCATGGTCTTCGCTGGTGGCGTTATCCCTGCACAGGACTACGACTTCCTGCTCAACAACGGAGCATGCGCCGTCTATGGTCCAGGGTCAAACATCCCTGAGTGCGCCATCGATATTATGAACAAGCTCAACGCGCACCTCGGTTAAACCCAACGCGCACCCGAGCGACAAGCTCAACAACACCGCCGAAGCTCCAAGTCGAGCTTCGGCGGTGTTTTTATGTCAGTGCGCTATGAATTTATAGAACGCTGTCTTGGAGTGAAAATAGGGTTTATTTTACTCCTTTCAGGATATAGGGAAGGATAGGCTGTGCGGGGAGATCACGCATGCCTCCAAAATCGCGATATCGATTTGTGCTCTCACGGGCAGCGCGTGCCTTTGGTGAGTAATAGTCAGATTCATACGGATCTATGATATTATTAGGGTGATTGAATCGACTGAATTTGGTACGAAGTGTTGATATCGTATTGATCGCGAAACAGCCAATCACGCAATAGGCGATGACGAGAGAGAGCTGAGAGCTTATCTTGCATAGACTTGAACTCGCATCTCTCTTCTTCGAGTATTGAAATATCCTCGCAAAAAAGACTGAGGCACAAAGCCAAAATGGTAGCGAGGCTTTGAAAATAATTTCGTTATAATTCCCTCCATAAGAGATAAAGGGGAGAGAAACAAAAGTGAGGTAAGCTATCCAAAAAATGGGATCTTTCTTGTTCTGCGCAAAGAAGAACACAAGAAGAAAGATGGATTGAATAACCCAAAATGCATAAAACTTGTTTATTACGATAGGGTTGACATTGCGCAGTCCCAACTCAAGTTCGGTGCTAGTACCACGGTTTTGAGTATAAAAGACAATAGCAACAATGACAATCCCTAGAGCAGCGTAGCTAAGTGGCTGGCGCATGAGCTGCTTCACGGTCGATAATACTCCGCGTCGCCCACACTGAACTAGCATAAGAGGGAATAGTGCAAGTGCACCAAGGGGAGAATAGAGTAGTCCACATGCTCCAATGAGTAAATATGCGCTTACCTGTTTATAGTTAAGAAGCATGAGAGCCGTGGCGAGGGTAATGATGGGGCCATGATTGGCGGTGTGACTCCACTGGCTAATGAGGTTGGGTGCTGCGCCTCGCAAATTAAACATCGTGGCAAAGCTCCATGAATAGCCTTCGCGAAAAAATGAGTTAAGTAAGGCATCTAGAGTTGTGGGTAAGTCTGCTAGACATATTAAGCCTAGCAGAATCAAGAGGGAAACTCGCTTTATCTTGACGCACAAAATGACGTATGCAGCCATGATGAGCGTGAAATTAAAAAATAATTGATTATAGTTGCGCCATTCGAATGAGGTGAGCTTGGTGATGGCTGCTGAAGGTAACCAAGAGCTAAAATAATAGACAAAGGGGTAGCCCTCACTCGATGCCATGGGCCAACTCTCCCTACAGAGAGAGGAGTATTGAGCATTGCGTGCTGAAAAGTCAGGGAACTGAGGGAATGCACCAGTGAGACCAGATAGCCATAGATAAAAAAGTAAAACGGCAGCGGCGAGGGCTAATTTGCCAAGGGTTAATTTATTCCATGTGAGAGAATAGTTCTCGCTTAAGCTTATCTTGAAATTAGCTATGAGGCAGATGGATAAAATAGGTATAGAAATCCACCATTCAGTCCAATGAAAGAGAAATAATACGAGAGATAGGAGAAAGAGCGAAAGGCAACACGTCGTAATTCGTTGTGCAGACATGATTATGAAAAGAGAGGTGGAATATAGAGAAAAAATATTATAATAGAAATTGTATCAATGGCGCACTAGATTAGCAAGCGTAGAGTTCCCCTGAGCTGATGAATTGTGTCTCCTCTGGGCGGCGTAGATTAACTAATGATGTGCTGGAATACCGATAGTAAATATCTTATGTTTATGGCTTTATATTATGTGGAATGGGGGTGAGTTTTGTTTTAAGAAGTTATGTTAGCTTGCAGATATTTAAACTTGACTCAGATGGAGGGTAGATCTATGATGCACGCGCTTGAATCAAGTGCTGCACTCATGAACCGACACCCACAACTTGCCATCCTCATCATGCTGAGCGTAGCGCACTGTCTGAATGATGTACTCCAATCTCTAGTTGTGGCTTGCTACCCATTGATTAAGGAAGATCTACAGCTTTCTTACGCGCAGATCGGTCTCATCACGATGGCGTATCAGGCGACCGCTTCATTGCTTCAACCCCTCTTCGGCTACTATCTTGATAAGAGGCCATGGCCCTACCACATGTTCATCTGTATGTCTACAGCGAGTGTAGGGCTCTTCTTGCTCTCATCGGCTGCGAGCTTCATAGGGGTGCTGCTGGCGGTGATGCTGTTTGGTGTGGGTTCATCTCTCTTCCACCCAGAAGGTTCGCGCATGGCTCATCTGGCAGCTCAGGGGAGACGCAGTACGGCTCAGGCTATTTTCCAAGTAGGTGGTAACTTTGGTACCTCCATAGGACCTCTTCTCATGGCTCTTGTGATTAGTACGCGAACGGATCTTCATTATGGGCTTGTGTTCTGTATTCTGGGATATTGGGTTGCATTCAAGATAGCACGATGGCTCAAGAGTCTGCCAGCTGGTATTGAGTCGCATGATGCGCAGGGAGTGCGTGTGATACCCATGAAGCCACTGAGTACGAGCCGAACTAGCTGGGTGTTGGGGCTCTTGATGCTTCTGATTTTTTCCAAGTTCTGCTACATGGAGAGCATGCGTAGCTATTATACCTTTTACCTGATTGATGTGTTCGGGTTGAGCGTCTCGATGGCGCAGCTTTCTCTCTTCGTCTTCCTTGCTGGCTGTGCCATAGGGACGCTGACAGGAGGACCGCTGGGTGACAAGTGGGGGCGCGATCGTATGATCTGGTTTTCCATCCTCGGAGCAGCCCCCTTTGCAGCACTAGCGCCTCACGCAGGATTGTGGGGAGGCTTACTTCTTAGCTTCTGCGCCAGTGTATCGATCTCATCGGCCTTCCCTGCTATAGTAGTCTATGCGCAGGAGCTTCTACCTGGGCGCACGAGCTTGGTATCTGGTCTATTCTTTGGAGTGGCGTTTGGGATTAGTGGGCTCTGCTCAGGCTTGATAGGGGTATTGATTGATCACTACGGCTTGGTGAAGGTGATGGCGATATGTGGGTGGACTCCTCTGCTGGGCTGCGTTGCTGCGTTTTTGCCCCGCTTGACACCTGCGAGGTGAATGATTCGCCTGTTATACAAGGACTTGCTTGCGCAGGAGAGATTTCTCACTTGCAAGTGCGGAAGTGCTTTGCTAGTATTTGAGCATATGAAACGCTTAAAATCTTATGTACTTTTACTTTTTGCCTCACTTTTTTGCGCAGAGATTAGTCGTGCTTTTGACGACTTTGGATCTGATGGTGATTTTGGATTCGAGCGCAGCGGCAGACTCGAAAAGGGCTTCTATTATGTGAAAAAAGATACGAAGTATTTCAAGCTCAGACTTACCGAGGAGAAGTCATTTGGACATATTAGTACGGGTGGGAAATACTATAAGCCTTATGACGAAAAAGTGGTGAAAGCTGGTCGCAAGCTGCAATTGCGCCCTTCTAGGCATGTTGGCTTATCTCACATCAGTAACAACAAGGGCGATGTTCTTTATATCAATAACTCAGCGGTTATGCCAGCTGAGGAATATGAAGAAATCCTTTCTCAAAAGAAGCGAAAGGAGCAGAAAGAGGCAGCAGCGGAGCAGGAGTATCAGGAGCTGATGGCAGAATGGGAAAGCTTTTCCAAAACGCTCAAGCCCTGCCCAGAGCGCGGTGATGCCTTCGTGTTGGACAGCGCGCCTGCATTTAAATATCAGAGCAATTTGGAAGAGTTGATTCAAATTGGAGACAATGACAAGATTCTGACAGCTTTTCTGTCAAAGCAGGTAGATAGTGGTAGGGCAGTGATCTTGAATCCATCTGATACAGTTGTTGTTATGGAGTCTGGCAAGTTTGAGGGTGAGAGGATTGTCAAAATCGTCACTCCTGGCGGAAATGTCGCCTATATGCTTGCGTTCTGCCTTGGCGAAAAACCCAAGAAGAAATAGTTTCTCATTTGCAATTTAATAAAAAACCGCAGCTCTACAAGGAGCTGCGGTTTTTTTGTAGAATGTAGTCTATCTTTAGACGAGACCTTGCTCGATCATGGAGTCAGCTACCTTCACGAAGCCTGCCATGTTGGCACCGGCGACGTAGTTGGTGAACTCACCCTTGGAGTCAGCAGAGTATTCACGAGCGTGTGAGTAGGCGTTGTCATGAATGTTCTTCATGATGCCCTGAAGCTTCGCGTCTACTTCTTCGCGTGTCCAGTTAAGGCGCATGCTGTTCTGTGACATTTCAAGACCGGAGGTGGCGACACCACCTGCGTTTGCAGCCTTGCCTGGTCCGTAGAGGATCTTGGAGGCAAGGTAGACGTCTATACCTTCGATGTTGGTAGGCATGTTGGCACCTTCGGAGACGAGTCCGCAGCCATTCTTGACGAGGGTAGCAGCGTCGTTGCCGTCGATTTCGTTCTGTGTAGCAGATGGGAAGGCGCAATCACATGCAACACCCCATGGACGCTGACCAGCGTAGAAGGTAGAACCTGGGAACTGCTTGGCGTATTCTTCGATACGTCCACGGCGCACGTTCTTGAGATCCATGACCCAAGCGAGCTTTTCAGCGTCGATACCAGCAGGATCGTGGATGAAGCCAGCGGAGTCAGAAAGTGTGACGGCCTTTGCGCCGAAGTGGTTGAGCTTTTCTACAGTGTACTGAGCAACGTTGCCAGAACCAGAAACGGTACATACCTTGCCTTCGAGGTCTTGACCAAGAGTTGCGAGCATGTTCTGCGCGAAGTAGACGGCACCGTAACCTGTTGCTTCAGGACGGATGAGTGAACCACCCCAGTTCAGAGACTTACCAGTGAGAACGCCTGTGAACTCGTTGCGAAGGCGCTTGTACTGACCGAACATGTAGCCGATTTCACGTGCACCTACACCGATGTCGCCAGCTGGGACGTCTGTGTCTGGTCCGATGTGGCGCTGGAGCTCAGACATGAAGCTCTGGCAGAAGCGCATGACTTCAGCGTCGCTCTTACCCTTAGGATCGAAGTCTGCACC
>CAYJML010000009.1:0-81712 GCA_964371515.1 uncultured Akkermansia sp. | reverse complement strand
TGTCGCCGGCGTCGAGTTTCTTCACGACGTGCATGATGGTGACGCCTGTTTCTTCATCGCCAGCTTCGATGGCGGCCTGGATGCAGGCGGCTCCGCGGTGCCGGGGGAGGAGGGAGGCGTGTACGTTGATGCAGGCGATGCTGGGGGTGGTGATGACGGATTCGGTGAGGATTTGTCCGTAGGCCATGACGACGAGGATGTCGGGGCGCAGTTGCTGGAGGTCTGCGAGTGCCTCGGGGCTTTTCATGTTCTCTGGCTGGTAGACGGGGATGTGAGCCTCGAGTGCTAGTTCTTTCACCTGGGGGGCGGTGAGTATTTGGTGGCGTCCGACGGGTCGGTCGGGCTGGGTGAATAGGGCGATGAGCTGCCCGGAGTTCATCAGGGAGCGGAAGCAGGGGAGGGCGATATCGCCGGTGGCCATCATCACTATGCGCATGGGGTTTTATATGCTTGAATGGTGTGGGGAGTCAAGTGTTTTCAGTATGTTGGGGGTAAAAAGTGTTTTTTCTGTGTACTATCATCTTGACCTAGTCGAGTTCTTCGATAGAATGGTGTGCATCTAATTATATTATTTTATTCTGATTTATGAGTACACGTCTTTTTGAAACGGAGGTTCGCCAGTTGCTGGATATTGTGATTCACGCGTTGTATAGTGATCGCGAGGTTTTTATCCGTGAGTTGGCATCTAATGGTTCTGATGCGCTGGAGAAGCTGCGCTTGAAGCAGCTAACTGAGCATGTGATCTATGAGCCAGAGCGCGAGCTGCGTCTGAGTATCACGACGGATGAGGAGGCTGGCACGCTGACGCTGGCTGATAGTGGTATAGGGATGACTGAGGAGGAGATTGTTGAGTTTCTCGGGACGATTGCTCACTCGGGGACGAAGAAGTATCTGGAGATGCTCAAGGAGTCTCAGGGGACGAGTACGCAGGATCTCATCGGTCAGTTCGGGGTGGGCTTTTATAGTGTGTTCATGGTGGCTGATGAGGTGGTGGTGACATCGCGCTCATGGCAGCCTGATGCGAAGCCTGTGCAGTGGACGAGTGATGGGCGTGAGGGGTATTCTCTCGAGGAGGCTGCTGCGGATACGCCACGTGGTACGAGTATTCTGATTCGCTTGAAGAAGGAGGCTGATGTGTATGCGAAGGCTGAGCATGTGCGTGGTATTGTGCAGCGTTATAGTAATTTTATCGGCTTCCCTATTGATTTTAATGGTGAGCATCTGAATACGGTGCAGGCGATCTGGCTGAAGAATAAGAAGGAGGTGTCGGCTGAGGAGTATCAGTCGTTCTACCAGTTCATCGCGCATACGGATCGTGAGGCGATGACTCATATGCATTTTAACGCGGAGGCTCCTATTGCGATTTCTTCTGTGTTGTATGTTCCAGATGAGAATCCTGAGTCGATGGGGTTCGGTCGTGTGGAGCCTCAGGTTTCGCTGTATTGTCACAAGGTGTTGATTGATGCGAAGCCAGAGGGGCTGCTGCCTGAGTGGCTGCGCTTCCTTGCGGGTGTGGTGGATAGTGAGGATCTGCCGCTGAATATTTCTCGTGAGATGTTGCAGGATAATACGCTGCTGCGTAAGATTTCGAGTATTATTGTGAGTCGCTTTATTAAGCATATGGAGGCGATGGCGAAGGATGATCAGGAGCTGTATGAGCGGTTTTATGCTCAGTTCTCTCGCTTCCTCAAGGAGGGGGTGGTGACGAGCTGGGAGCATAAGGAGGCTCTGGGTAAGTTGCTGCGCTTTGAGTCGACGTTCACGGAGGCGGGTAAGATGACTTCGTTTGCGGATTATATTGCTCGCATGAAGGAGAATCAGAAGGATATTTATGTGCTGTATGGCGCGTCTCGTGCGCAGTTGGAGGGTTCTCCTTATCTGGATGCTCTGCAGGCACGTGGCCTGGAGGTGGCTTTCTTCACCGAGAATGGCGATCAGTTTGTGATTGATAGTCTGATGCGCATGGAGGAGAAGGAGATTAAGTCTATTGACCGTGCGAATCTGGATCTGCCTGCGCTGGATGAGGTGGAGGATGAGTCATCTCCGCGTCTGGCTGCTGCGGAGGCGCAGGGGCTGACGGAGTGGGTGAGTTCTCAGTTTAAGGATCAGTTTGAGAAGGTGACGACGAGCGATCGTGCGAGTGGTGTGCCGGCTATTGCTCTTCAGGCTGAGGGTGGGCTCTCTGCGGAGGTGCGCGCATACTTGCAGGCGATGGGGCAGAGTGTGCCTGAGTCGAAGCCTGAGATTGCGTTTAACCCGAAGCATCCTATTGTGATGAAGCTGGCTTCTCTGCGTGAGAATGATGAGGGTCTCGCGACTCTGCTGGCTGGACAGTTGATTGATACGGCTCTGCTGCGTGCGGGTATGCTGGAGAATCCGACGGCTCTGGCTGAGAATTCCCAGGCTCTGCTCGAGAAGTTGCTCGCGGATAGGTAGGCTGCTGCGATCGAGTTCTATCTCATTATATTTTCCCCTCTTTACGTGACACTGGTGTGTGCGTGGGGAGGGGTTTTTTCTGTCTTGAACTCACTCTGTTATATGTAGTTGTGTTTATATGCAGAGTCAGTTAGTGTGTATTTTGCTAATTGCGCTTGCATCGCTCTGGGGGCTGTGCTATGCTTCGGGCAATCCTCCCTGATGACCCCATAAGCCCCTTCTTGGAGGAGAAACAACAATCATACTGAATGAGAAAACCATTATCTTTTGCATTCCGCGTCGTCCTGTCATTAGTTCTTACATTTGTAGCTATCTACCCTCAGGATGCCATCGCTAGGAGCAAGCCCGTGGTAACGAGTAAGGGATTCGCAGCACCTGCTGCCCCTACACCATCCGCCCGTCCTTCAATGAAGCTTCCTCAACTGGGACGCGATAAACATGGGATGCCTTTTTACCATCCCAAGCAGTTAAACCGTGTGGTGCGTACGACCGCTTATACGCACACGGAGAGTGATCACCTAGGCTATGGTGCTTATAATGCCATAGGCTCGAAGTTAAAGTACACGGATACGATCCGTAGTGCAGCCGCTGACTGGTCTGTCTATCCTGTAGGGACAAAGTTCCGCGTCAAGGGGCAGCCATATACTTATGTGATTGATGATTACGGTAGTGCGCTAGTTGGTACTGGTACGATCGATATTTATCAACCCTCTCGCTCCATGATGAATAAGTGGGGTCGCCGCATCGTTGAGATTGAGGTGATCGAGTGGGGCTCATCACGCCAGAGTATGGAGAAGCTTGCTTCTCGTACGCGTTATAAGCACTGCGCACAGATGCAGGCAGCTCTGATCGAGCAGCAGCGTCATCGCAAGACGGCTCAGCGCTAAGTGAATCGAGTATTTGCGTCTTTTTTTCACCTCCCTACAGCTTATGGCTGTAGGGAGGTTTTTGATTGTGGTGTGGATGGATGAGTGTGGATGGATGAGTGTGGATGATGGGGGCTTCTTCTTGTTACTATTGTGGAGGCTTTTCTTGACAGTGTGCTAGGGTGTGTGTTATATAGATAGGTAAATGAAGTTTCGTCGTTCTATATTTATTTCTGGCTCTATTGGGATAGGTGCCGTGGCGGGTTATATGCTTGAGCCAGCACTTCGGGCAACACTGGCTGAGATGCTTGGGGTTATGCCTCCTGATAAGCCTGTGGCTGTTGCCAAGACTCCGACGAAGACTACAGCTCCGCCCCCCACGAAGGAGAAGAAGAATGTGGATGTGGATGACCTCCTCGGCGGCTTTGGTGGTGAGAGTTCTAGCGATAGTTCTGGTGAGGATGATCCTATCGTGATGACGGATGATGATAGCGATGTCATCGATGCTACGTCCTTTGAAGATATCGTGCTGGATGAGAGTGATGAAGGACCTGCGGAGTTGAAGCGTTTTGTGCGCAGGGGTGGGCCTAAGGCGCAGGATGCTCTAGAGGAGGCGTATATCGGTAAGGATAGTATGGCTCTCTGGCGTAATCCGAAGCTGCTCAAGCGCAAGCTCGCAGGTAATCTTCGCTCGAGGCTGAAGAGTAATAAGCCTGAGGATGTGGCAGAGTTCCTGAAGAGTCCTGCAAATCGTCTTGCACTCGCGCAGTGGGAGATGCTTAATAAGGGGGATCTGGATGTGATGGCGAAGCTGCTGCGCTCCTCTGAGGCGACGAAGGAGCTATACCCCTTGCTGACGGATCTGCGCTGGATGACGGGCTTTGTCTATGATGGCGAGTTGTCACGCAGCGATATTGCGCTTTCTATCTTATACCACCTGCGTCAGGTGGATCCGAATATGGATCTCATCGAGATGAATGAGCAGGATGGTGTGGCTCACCCAGCTCCGACGATCAAGCGTCGTATCGCGGCAGCTATCGCTGCTGAGTATGCTCGATATGGATGGTTCGGTGACGCAAAGGAGCTAAGCTCAAGTGAGATACGTGAGATGGAGCGCGATGGTATCCCTATCCCGCGCACAGAAAAGGGGAAACGTGGTAAGTCTGATAGCTATAGGCTAGCGCGAGAGCGTTATCTCTTTTTTGCGGAGAGTGCAGAGAAGCGTCTGCTGAATCACAATTTCTTCTTCATGCCAAACTGGCTCATGCGCTTCACTTGTGGCTGGAAGGGGAACTCCGCCTACGGTACACCGTCAACGATGCGTTGGCTTCGTGATAATGTCTCAGCTCCAGCTCGTAATTATGTCGGTATGGGGGGGCAGGTGCCTTATCTTCCTACTAATATCTTCGGTGATAGTATTCATGGACCTTTCTATTATGCCCCCTTCGAGCCACTTTATCCCGGCAATATGTCGAAGATGGTAAGAGATATCGGTGCGGTCTGCGGTGGGGTGTCTCACTTTGGCGTGTCGTCTGCGAATGCGAATGGTGTGCCTGCTGTGACGATGGGTGAGCCTGGTCACTGTGCTTATGCGGTCTATTATGATAATGCTTGGCATGCTGCGAATTCCATATCAAAGGAGCGTTATCCTCACTGGAGCTTCTGGGGGGAGAGCACATGGAGTGCGATGAAGGCATACTCTGATATGTATGAGGCAGGGGCTGTCACGCGCGATGCGCAGATGATTAACACGCTAGCGGATCTGCTAGCTGATAACAGGAATCCTATCTTTGCGCTTGATATTTACCAGATGGCGATCACGACGCAGCCACTGTTGCAGCCTGCATGGAGTAGATATATTACAACCGCTAGTAAGCATCTCAAGGGAAGTACGAAGAAGTGGATGGCGGTGAACCAGTTCCTCTGTGAGTCACTCGCTCCCGCTAGTCCCGAGACCTGTGCAAATTACCTCAAGGATACGGTCTATCCTGCGATGCTGAGCCGCATGCGGAGTGGTCAGATGAAGGTGGAGGCGACGACGGCGTTCTTCTCGAATCTGGATAAGCAAGAGGAGTCGGTATGGGATATTGATCCGCTGCTGCAGATGCAGTATGATATCATGCCAAAAGGCGTAAGCCCTCGTATGAATTACTTCAAGCCTCTTGTTGATACTGCTGTCTCAAAGCCTCAGTTCGCCTCGATGTTGACATGGGCTGTGAAGGCTGCTCACCAAGAGAGCTCAGCAATGGGCAAGACTCTCATGAACTATATCGATGAGATGCGCTCTGGTAGCAAGGAGTTGGTGAAGATAGATGCCGCTATTATCCGCGCGGCTGAGGAGCTAGAGGACGAGGAGATGTTCCTCAAGTATAGTGCGCCTTATCTCGGTGGGAAGAATAACCTGCCTCAGATCGAACCGCTGAAGGGTAATCTGATCTCCGAAGGTGCTATGGTCATGATGAGTGACTATCATCCTGATAGACCTGAGAGCGTTGCCTATCATGCATCTGCGCTGACTCCAAAGGGGGGGGCAATTTACAGCCTTCCAGGTAAGCATCAGACTGTCACGGTCAGGCTGCCTAAGGCGAAGCGTATCGGCGGTATCATCATCGTGCCTGATGGTTCACTGACTCCTTATATTCAGTGGAAGATTGAAGTATCACGTGATGGCAAGAAGTGGGAAACACTCATTGAGCTGCCCGATGCTTATGAAAAGCCGTATCTGCGCATCGATATTAAGAAGGGTGCTCCGACTGCTCGTTACATCCGTATCGACTCTGGGAAGAACCAAACACATGGTATCCAATTCAAATCTGTACAAATCTATGACACGTCTAAGAGCTAAACTGACCATCCTTGCAGCATGCACTGTCCTGTGCTCTAACTTCAGCGCTCCTCTCGCAGGGGCAGCGCAGCAGGCGGAGACATATCAGGAGGCCTTACAAAAGGCAGGAGATGATGGTGTGATCGCCTATTGCTATGGAGCGGACTGGAATCGCAGCAGTGTACGCATGCTCAAGAGCTTCTGGGCAAACCCAGCCTTACTAGAAGCGGCAGGCGATGCGGTGATGGTGTCAGTACCCTTTTATCAAGATCCGCCGACGGCTGAGGAGCTGGAGGGAAATGTGCTCAGTCCTGCTGCTATCCAGTCAGGTATGCCTAATCCCCCATTTGGTGTGTGTCCAACGGTGCTGATGTTTGATAAGAACGGACGCCTCTATGCATCACTGGTCGGTGCTGACTACCTCGGTGATGAGACTGGAGCTCTAGGTATACAGAATATCAGAGAAAAGCTCGCAGCGCATCGTAAGCAGATGATTCTCATGAATAAGGTGAAGACTCTTCCTGCTGGTTCTGAGCGTTCGAAGTTACTCATCGAAGCTAGTGAGCTCGGTATAGCTGTCCCTCCGACAGCTGCTGCTCTACTCGCAGAGGCTAAGGATGAGGCAAGTAAGGATCTGAAAGAGCGCTTTGACTACAGCGCATTAGCCTTCATGTACGAGCAGTTGGAGACTACCGACGGTTTCTTGAAGGAGGACTTCATCGAAGATGTGGGTGTGATCAAGAAGGCGGTCTTAAGTATCGCGAACGATGAGAAATATCGTGCGATGGACAGGCAGGCAGCTTACAATCTCTACCTCGGTGCTATGCGTCGTGATGGAACTGCGGGCTCACGCATGCGAAATCCGATCAAGCAGAATATCAGGATAGGCGAAGACACCCTCTATGGGAAAGCTATGGTGAAGCTCGTCGAAGCTTGGGGTGACATGAAGCATGATCGCCGTACTGCTGCTGAGAAGAAGGCTCTGCGTGATAGAAAGAAGAAACGCGATCAAGATGACCGCGCACAGGATAGAGCTCAGGGCAATATTAGTATTGATTAAGCATCGCTCTCATCTACTCTTTTTGTAGCTTCTCCATAGCGAGATGCTACAGAGAAGAGAGAGGATGATGATGCCAGCTAAGCCCAGCGAGCTGTGCTGGGAGTTCGTCGTTAAGCCGCAGCCTGAGATTGAGCAATCTGAGTTGGAGGGGAGCTGGAGCATCGTTGCTTGAGTGCAGTTCATATATGGATTCGCCTGTTCCTCTTCTGTTGACTTCTTATGGTCTAGCGTTTTTTTTTCTAAAAGAGGAAGGAAGTCGCTGTAGCCTTCCTTGATCATCTGCGACTTGGGGATGAACTTTAGCGAGGCGCTATTGATGCAGTAGCGCATACCTCCTGCCTCACGTGGGCCGTCTGGGAAGACATGGCCTAGGTGTGAGTCGCCCAGCTTGCTGCGTACTTCGATGCGCTGCATACCTACAGAAAGATCCATTTTTTCGACAATGAGCTCATCTCTAATGGGGCGTGTGAAGGCGGGCCATCCACAGCCTGAGTCGTACTTGTCCGTGGAGGCGAAGAGGGGCTCACCCGTTGTGATATCAACGTAGATGCCCTCTTCAAAGTGCTTATCGTACTTATTGGTAAAAGGGCGCTCGGTGGCGGAGAGCTGTGTGACAGCGTATTGCTCCTCAGTGAGAGATGCCCTCAGTTCAGAGTCTTTTTTTTTACAAAGCGATCTGCATCGCGACTGGGATCGCTAGAGGCTCGTGCCCTTTCATAGTGGCTGTTGTCGATGTGACAGTAGCCGCTAGGGTTCTTCTCTAGATAGTCTTGGTGGTACTCTTCAGCAGAGCTATAGGTAACGAGTGCTTCTCGCTCAATGGCAAGGGGTTGCTGATACTTCTTCTGAAGTTCTGCTAGAGAGGCCTCGATAATTGATGCATCAGCTGGGTCTGTGTAGAAGATGCCTGTGCGGTACTGTGGACCGATGTCGTTTCCCTGCTTGTTCACGGAGACGGGGTCGATTACTTGGTAGTACATTTCGAGGATAAAAGCGAGGCTAAGCTCGCTAGGGTCGTAAGTCACCTTGACTGTCTCTGCATAGCCTGTATTCTTCTGCACTACTTGCTCATAAGTAGGGTTTGCGGTGTGACCGTTGGCATAGCCGACCTCAGTGTCTGTGACACCTGCGATCTGCTGGAAGTACTTTTCTACTCCCCAGAAGCAGCCGCCTGCTAAGTATATCTCCTTTGTGCTTTCCTTTGTCATTTAGAGTAATTATAAACTATTTTGCGCGTGAGGGAAGAATATTCCACGGCAGCACTACACTTCATGTGTCATGAGGGGCGATTCTTCAGCCATTGGCCAAGGCAATAGGTATAGGGGTGTGCTGTCTGGAGAGCCCAAGAAAATTGCTTCGATAGTGGGTAGCCCGTTAGCTTCCGACGTTGCTTCCATGGAGTATCCCAGAAGTAGCCCATGCTGCGTAGTTGCTCAAAGCGCTGTTCAAAGTGGCGAAGCAGCCCTGCTAGATCTTCGCGCTCCGCGTGCTTCTCTAACTCTGATCTTAGTTCCTCAAGGATGGGTTCATGGCAGATACAGCCTCGGCGGTAATAGTCCCTGCGTGCCTGATCGGCACGGTAAAAGTCGCGTAGCGTTCGTAGCTCGCTGCGCTCCGAGGAGATATTTCCCTCATGCCTTCTATAGTAAAGCATCGTTCCATTCTTCACAATGATGAAGCTACCTAGCATGAGGGCACGTGTGGCAAACATGGTATCATCCAGTACTGCACAGCTCGCAGGTAAGTCACCAAAGTGGGTGAAAATGTCACGCGAAAGAGTCATCATACATCCCCACCATTCTAGCGCATGCGCGTTCTTATTCTTATCTAAGTCAGCCGCATAGCTTTCCTCAAAAATGAGCTCATCATCAGAGGGGTTACATACTTTTGTCGGATGATCAGTGAAGGCGACGAGATGACCAGCAATTGCCTTCGCATCAGGGTAGCGCATGATCGCGAGAGCTGTGAGTCTGGCGCGGTCTGGGTGGAGGATATCATCACCATCGACGCGCATGAGCCAGGGATGGTTAGAGAGAGCGACAGCGCGATTCATATTCACAGCAACGCGACCATTTGTCTCCGCCTGATGATGGATGACGCGATGAGGTCCTGTGTAGTTCTCAGCCATCTCTCTCATGATCTCATAAGTAGCATCAGGGGAGCGATCATCGCAGAGGATGATCTCGAGTTCTCCCTCATAGCGTTGGTCAAATGCCGACTGAATCGTCTGGCGGATGAAGGCTTCTTGCCCATAGCCCATGATGAGGATGCTTATGGCAGGCCATTTCGTAGGTGCTGTGTTCACTCTAAGAGAATAGCAGAGTTGCATGAGCTTGTCAAGTGGATGCAAAAATCCCTGCCTAAGAGAACCTAGGCAGGGATAGTATGGTTCACCTCATGCATGAGGTAACACGGTAAATTAGTTACCTGTGACGATTGTAGTTGTCTCGGTGTAGATGCCGAGGATGTTCTTCACATGTGTGTCGTGAGTAGAAACTGTGGAGAGACCACCGTTCTTCTTCGCTGCTTGGAGGGAAGCATCACCCATGGATACGAGACCGAGGTAGCTCACGCTCTTAGACTTACCAACGCGGTTACCAGCTGTGCCAGTGGATTCACGTGGGAGTGTGCTGTCAGCGTATACTACACCGTATGGGAGGAAGCTTCCGCAGCTGCTGAGAAGTGCTGCACAGGCGGCTAAAATAGCGATTTTTTTCATATTATTCAATATAGTTAGTGTTAAAGCACAAGAATAGTTCCTATGCCTTTATTGATAATAACTGATAGCTGAGCCTGAGTCAATAAGGAAATGGTAGAAAAATGTATTTTTCTATTGAATGGGTGCGTATTACATTTTGAAGTGTTCGCCGAGGTAGATCTGGCGTGTCTTGGGATCATTCGCGATTTCCTCAGCATTACCCTGCTTGATGACACGTCCTTCGAAGAGGATGTAGGCACGGTCTACGATGCCCAGTGTTTCGCGGACATTGTGGTCGGTGATGAGGATGGAGAGTCCGTCAGTCTCACGCAGAGAGGCGACGATGTGCTGGATGTCCTGCACCGCGATGGGGTCAACGCCAGCGAATGGCTCGTCGAGCATGAGTAGCTTTGGGTTCGCAGCTAAGGCGCGCGCGATGGTGAGGCGGCGCTTTTCCCCACCTGAGAGCTGGAGCGCGTGGCTCTTGCGTAGTTTCGTGATGCTGAAGCGCTCCATGAGGGATTCAGCCTGCTCCTTTTGCTCGCGGCGTGTGAGGTCGGAGCGTGTTTCTAGGATGGCTAAGAGATTCTCATAGACGGTGAGCTTGCGAAAAATGGATTCTTCCTGTGGGAGGTAGCCCATGCCGAGGCGTGCGCGTAGGTGCATAGGTAGCCCTGTGACGTTCTGCTGCATGAAGTTTACCTGTCCTTCATCAGGGCGCACGAGCCCCGCTACCATGTAAAAGGAGGTGGTCTTGCCAGCTCCGTTCGGACCGAGGAGTCCAACGATCTCGCCAGATTCGACGTGGAGGCTAACCTTGTCGACTACTTTGCGGTCTTTATAAGATTTGCACAGGCCTTGGGCATCAAGAAGTACGCTCATATGTGTAATGGGGGTGGGAGATTAACGTTTGTTGGAGGAGAAGCTTAGCGAGTTTTTTTGCTAGTAGAAGGGGTGAGTTGATCGCGCAGCTCGCTTGCTCGTGTGATCTGCTCATCTCCCATGATGTTGATATTGTTTTTCGCATCGAGGATGAGGCGTGCGTTGCCACGAACCTGATGACTGCTACTTTCATCAGAAAGATACACTTCGTGTCCACTAAGCTCTTTCTGAGCGGTGTAGCCATCTACATCAAGTCTGTCTCCACGCGCGTATATGAGTCGCTGATCCGATCCGCGTGTTAGCAGACGCACGTGATCAAAGGCTTGGAGCTTTGCGATACCCTGCATTGTAGGATGAGCCGCTCTCTTCTTCTCATCAGCAAGGTGGAGTACAAGCCTCCCTGTATTCTGAAGGGATAGCTGGTCTGTCTGGAGTGAGGCACCACGCGGCATTTCTACGTGATCTACACCGGAGAAGGCATAGTTAAGGTGAGGGTGCTTGCTGAGCATATCTGCGTGTTGGTTAGCGCGTTTCTTCTGCTCGGTTTCGCCTGATGGTCGGAGATGAACGATGGTGTTCCCCGAACTCTGGAGCTTCATATCGGGGCCTGTGATGAGGGTGTTTTCTTGTAGTAGGACGAGAGCTTGGTCGTGATCTAGGGTGAGACTATCCATGCAGTGCAGGGTGTAGGTGCCATTCTGCTGAGGAATCTGCATGGAGATATCACGTGCTGAGATAGAGAGGTCACCCTGTTCATCGAGAAGGATCACAGAATCTGTATCTGGAGAAACAGCGCGTAGACGTCGTCCATCGTATTCGAAGATGGCGGCTAACTCCGCGTGCGATTTGATATGTGCTAGTCCAGCAGCGAAGCTGACTTGCACGGAGCTGCCCTGTAGCGCGAAGCTGGGCACGGCTCGTTGTTCCACCATGAGAGGGTGACTCGTGTAAATGCCCTCCGGATCTCCTAGCTGCGCCAGTACAAGAGGGGGTAGGCGGAATTGCGGATCTGCGTCGAGAGGCGGGTTAGCCGCTTCGCTCTGGGGCTGCGCGGCTAAGAAGGGGATGAGAAGCTCCTTCTCCGAATTGAGCGAAGAGAAGCTATCCTCGGTGCGCAGTCCGTGGGGGAGGTAGAATGCACGCTGAGTCGCGAGGAATACGAGTTGCTTGTGGCTTTGAAACTCGCCTAGAACCAGTTTGGTATGCTGCTTGCCCTCTGAGTCTGTTTCTGTGACTGCGCGTTCGTATTGACCACTGATCTGGCGCGCTTGGGCAGAGATAGAGCCATCAGCTGCCCAGTAGATGAGGCTATCACCCTCTGCGATGAGCTGCTGCTTGCCCTGTGAGATCTGGCTGTGCTCTCCGCTTAGTATGATAGCTCCCGTGAGCGGATCATAGCTGAGTTGATCCGTGTGAATCTGGGTGAGTGCGTCTGGTTGCTCTGCATCGGGGAGTAGCTCGAGTTCTACTTCTTGCTCGGCTACGAGATAATACAATCCGCTATACTGCTTCTGAAAGGAGGCAAATGGAGGAGAGACTGCTTCTTGTTGCTCGCTGGGTTGGAGGAAGAGACGCATCGCACCGGCACTTTGGAATCGTTGCTGCTCATGCTTAATGTGCACGTCGCGTTGCAAATAGATACTATCATCTGCGAGAAGAAAGAGGATGCCATCCTTCGCATGAATCTGGCTGATACTCTTATCAGCGTTCTCGTAGCTAGCGTCGATGTTCTCTGCTAGGATATAAAAAACTCCAAGCTTCTCACTGAGGATGGCGAGAGTGCCAGTACCTGTAGCATGGATCTCTCCACGTTGGTGTTGTATGCGTATGCCTTCTTTTCCACCACGAAGGAAGAGGCATTCATGATCGAGGTCGAGAAAGGCGTGTTCGGACTTGACTGCGACAGCTTGGCTTTCTTGGAGTTGGGATGGAGTTGCTTCTTGTGCAGCCTCAGCCTTTGAGTCTCCCGCGCTGGTAGTGGTGCGACTTGAGGGGGTAGTGGTGCGTTGCTGCTTTTCTTTCTCGAGGCTGTCAGCGGTGCTTTCTCGTTCGAGCTGAACGAAGAGGCCTCGGCAGTCGAGATGGAGGCGTGAGTCGCGCAGCTTCACCTCACCAAGGTAGCTGAGCTGGGAAAGAGCTGTATCGAAATAGAGTCCCCCTGAGCTCTCTATTTGAGATTCGTCAGCTTTCTTGTCAGATTCTTCAAGTTGATGGTCTCCGCTGACGTGCTGCATGCTCTCTTCGAGTAGGGGTGCCATGCGCTTATCCCATTCTAGCAATAGCTGCTTGAGCTCTGTGATATGTTGCTCTGTTAGATCTTGTGCGCTCTCTACACCAGCAAGCTCGAAGAAGGCGCTGCGTGCTGCAAGCATGGCTGGGCTAGGGGTAGCTGCACGAAGTTCCTGCTCTAGCTGCTTAGCAGAAAGCGGTGAACTCAGTGGAGCACTGGATTGAGGGGAGGCTTCGCCTATGCATGGGATGGCAACTAAGCTCAGCCCTAGGAGTGCAAGAAGTCTGTTATACACGGAAGTCATGGTGTCTTCGGCTTCTTCTCCTGTATGGTGGGGAGCGAGAGGATGGTGCGCACAGGACCGCGCAGGATGCCGCGCTGCGTTTCAGCGGAATAGGTGAGCTCCTTTCCCTGAGCGCGGAATCGCTGATCCTTCATGAATGTCTTACCAGTGGTTTGCACAACGCTGGTGCGGAAGTTGTAGTCGCCTGTGTCAGACTTGATCGCGGTGATGTAGCCTTCCTTGTCGTATACCTCAGCGAGTAGACCTTTGATACTGACTTCATGTCGGCTGAGGACACGCAGTGAATTCGCCTTGATGAGCGAGCTGATGCGTGGTCCTTCGTAGCGTGGCAGAGTGATGCCCTCGACAACTGTGCCTGGTGGAAGCATGGAAATAGCAGGAAACTCACCAGGTGCACTAGTCCCCCCCGTTAAGGCCGCAGGGAGAGGGGTGCTAAACAAGCTCAGTACGACAATTGTACCGAGCTTGAAAAGTTGAGATCGTCGGAGCTGCTGCATCGCTATCACGAGATAGAGCTAGGGGCGATGTAAGAGGAGGGGCTTACTTCATGCGAGCATAAGCCTCGCGCACGAGCTGCATGTTCGTGATGACGCGTTCGAGGTCAGAGAGGAATACCTGATTAGGTCCATCGCTCATCGCCTGATCAGGGTTCTTGTGAACCTCCATGAATACACCATCAATGCCGACCGCCATCGCAGCATTCGCAAGGACGGGAGCGAGTTCGCGATCACCACCAGTAGCACCACCAAGACCACCAGGTCTCTGAACAGAGTGTGTCGCATCAAAGACGACAGGACAGCCAAACTCACGCATCCAGTGCAGACCGCGCATGTCAACGACGAGGTTGTTGTAGCCGAAGCTTGTGCCACGCTCACAGAGCATGAACTTCTCACATCCGAAGGCTTCCATCTTCTCACAGATGTTCATGCAGTCCCACGGTGCGAGGAACTGCCCCTTCTTGACATTGACAGGACGACCCGTCTTAGCGCAGGCTTCGAGCAGATCACTCTGACGGCTGAGGAAGGCGGGAATCTGCAAGAGATCGATGTACTCAGCAGCATACTCTGCCTGCTCTTCCGTGTGCACGTCAGTGACGACACCCACGCCCAGTTCCTTAGATATTTCAGAGAGAATGCGGCAGCCTTCTTCTATGCCAACACCGCGGAAGCTCTTCACGTTCGTACGGTTGGCCTTATCATAGGAGGCTTTGAACATGAAGGGGACAGCGAGGCGCTCGCAGATGGTCTTTATTTCGCGAGCCATTTCCCACGCGAATTCTTCGCTTTCGAGTGAGCATGGACCTAGAATGTAGAAGGGCTGAGTGCCCCCGATTTCGATATCGTTAATGAAAAATGACATGAGTATGATATGAGGTTGATAAAATAAGAAATAGGTAGAGGCTAGTCGATGAGCAATAGGCTTACTGGATCGTATAGAAGATTTCGCAGTTTTGCCGCGATGCTATCAGCTTGGTCTGAAGGCAGCTTATTAGAGATATAAAAGGTATAGTCTAGGGAGACATCCTTGACCTCACAGCCGACGCGTATGCCTACCTTTTGTGTATCGCCTCGTGTGACAAAGGCGAAGAGGGGCGCTGAGCTGCTATCAAGATAGCTACTCACTTGCTCGCGGCTTGTCTGTGCGTCGCAGACAACGACTTGAGGCTCGAAGTTAGCGGGGATCTCAGAACCTGCTTGCAACATACGCGCGAGCTGGTAGAGAGTCTTACCACTGACATCCTTGAGGGCACGTTGCTGCTGACCGCTCTCCTCAAAGAGGAGAACATCAAGGGAGCTGTTCTTAATGCTATCAAGACTTGTGCAAGACTTGATTATGGAGCGTAGAATGTAGTCCATCAGGGAGTAACGTTTATCAAGTAGACGGTCGCATTGGACGGCTATAGGACGGCTGAGGTTTGCTAATGCAAACATATCAACGCGGCAGTCGTAGATGAAGTACCCCTCCTTCGCTGGGCGCGTCGGCGGCAGGAGATCTGCGGCGACGCTTGTTTTCCCCAGTGAAGGAGTAGATTCTTCTGCTGTTGCTTGCATAGCTTCATCACCAACTGAATGATGAGCATGCAGGATATCTGCCGCCATGATGCGCCCACGAGGCCCTGTGCCACGCAGCTGTGATACATCGAGCTGATGCATCTGCGCGAGGCGACGGGCTAGTGGTGATATAAGCTTCATGGAAGGGTGTGGGTAGTGGGGGGATGAGGCTTAGGATTCGTAGCGGAGGACACCATCGATGTAGGTCTGTACGACCTTGAACTCATCATCGAGGATGACGATGTCAGCGACGAATCCAGGGGCTATCTTGCCAAGGTCATGGAGACCGAGTGACTGTGCCTGATTGTAAGCGGTGCTGTAGACGAGCTCGCTGAGAGGGAGTCCCGTTGTCTCATAGACGTTGCGAAGACCCTGACCAAAGTGAAGGGTAGAGCCAGCGAGGTTGCCGGACTCTAGGCGTGCGACACCGTCCTTTACAATGATGGGAAGACCACCGAGATCGCCAGGACCATCAGGCATCCATGAGCATGCTAGTGAGTCTGTCACCATGATGAGTTGGTCCTTGCCCTTTGTTCCGTAAGTGAGCTTGAGCATGTCGGAGCAGAGGTGGATCTTGTCACAGATGAGTTCGATCTTAATCTCGCTGTCTTGGAGTCCAGATCCGACGAGACCGATCTCACGGTGGTGGACAGGGCTCATCTGGTTGCAGAAATGAGTAAGGTGCTTCAGACCAGCCGCCTTTGCCTTGATGAAGTCTACGTGTGTGGCAGCAGAGTGACCTGCAGAGCAGGTGATGCCCTTTGTGCTAGCTTCAGCGATGAAGTCGAGCGCACCTGGCATTTCTGGAGCCATCGTGATGAGGAGGACGGGGAAGATCTCATCAATCATCATGACTTCTTCCATGTCTGCTGGACGCACGAAGGCAGGGTTCTGAGCTCCACATTGCTTGGGGTTGATGTAGGGGCCTTCGAGGTGAATACCAGGGGTCTTAGCACCATTAGGAGAGTCGGAATATTCCTTTACCGTGCGAGCGACATCGAGAAGTGTGTTCGTGCCGAGAGTGAGGGTGGTAGGAAGCCAGCTTGTCACACCTTCCTTCATCTTGCAGTCTGCAATCGTGCGCAGGCTTTCAACCTTACAGTCGCAGGTGTCACAGCCACCTGCACCATGTGAATGGATGTCAACGAAGCCGGGAAGCAGCATGCGCCCTTGAGCGTCGACGATCAAATCCGCGTCTACGGAGGCTTCTTCCTTGTAAACAGCTATGATGTGCTTATCTTCAATGAGGACGGATCCACCAGCCAGATCGATGCCTGGTGAGATGATACGAGCATTTTTAATCAATGTTTTCATAAAAAGAGAGGGCTGTGCGAGCGAGTTGTAGGGCTCACAGGGGCTGCGTGTTATTGTAGGGATTTTACACCAATTTTCAAGTTAAAAGACGCTTGCATCCTTGATTTGTTGAGAAAATAAAGTAAAGGAGTGTTCTTCTTCTTCTTATGTGAGCGCATAGTCACATAAGTAAACTTGAAAAATGCTCTGAGTGCATGCTAGCATCTGAGTATATGAATCAAGTAAATATTCAACCACAGAGCACACAGCTCCGCTTTGGCTTGGGTAGTCTCAATGCTCTATCTCATCACGAGCTTCTAGCTCCCTACGCACATGCCAGCATTATCGCAAGCCCGCTCGCTGAAATGCAACATTTAGGCTATCTCGACTCCGTTGTGCATATGCTTGAAGGGCGCGGGATGAGTACACGGATAATCGATGAGAATAGCGACGAGTTATCAGATGTTGAGTTGCTTGTAGCGCTAGGGGATCAGGGATGCGAGGAAATCATGGAGGAGTGCCTCAGCCATGGTGGAAGTCATTGCCTCGTGCGCATACCTGCTTATGGGAGTGGGGAGGATTGCGCTAGCCTGAATGATGGATGCTTCCTCGAGATTCAGGAAGACTGGGAGGCAAGTGTGCAGCTTACGCACCCCAGCCATATACCTCATCTTTGTATTATCGATCCCTCTCTCAGTGTCGAGCTCTCAGCTAGACTGACAGCTCAATATGCAATGAGCGACATGGTTCAGGCTGTGGAAGCATATCTCTCAACGGAGCAGAACCCGCTTTGTGAGGTTTATGCTATTAAGTCTCTGAGTTTGTTAGCTAAATATCTTCCAAGATTGGTGAAGGACTCAGCGAGCAAGAAGGCACGTAATAAGGTGGCTCTAGCGCAGCAGCTAGCGCGCATTGCGGTGCAGAGTGCAGGCCACACATCGCTGCAGGCTCTCGTTCTCACCCTGCATGCCGCTTTTCCTCAACTCTCGCAAGAGGGGCTGCGACTCGCCCTAGCTCCCTCCTATTTCAGAAGTCTGACCGACGTGACTCCGAAGCGTTTGATGAAGCTGGGTTTCACGCTGACAGGGCGTGCGGCGAAGCATCCTGAGGACTTCATAGACGCCCTTGTAGAGCTGAAAAAGCGCTGTCATATTCAAAAAGGTTCATCCCTGCTAAAGATGGGGGTGAAGCTGAGCTCCGAGCAGCGTGAGCAGATATGCCAATGCGCACGCGAAAGACTCTCCGCGCTTTTTCTCCATGACTCGCGGAGACTCAGTCATGGAGATATGCAAGATATACTGGAGAGTTCTTGAGTCGTGTTAAGGGGTATTCTCCTTGCTATACTGTACTCCCATGAGGTCGAGGCGCTTCTGTAGCTTGCTAAGGCGGTATAGGAAGTCTTGGTAGTCCTTGTTCTTCTTGTCTGTCCAGCCGACCTCCGCATAGGCTATGGTGCGGGGGAATGCCTGACGGTGCATGTCCGAAACGGTTGGAGTCCATTCAGTCCACATCTGTGTGCCTAGACCAATGATGCGCTTCGATTCTTCTGGGGTGAAGTCACCTGCGCGAGGATCGAAGCTGTAGCTCTTCTCTAGTGGGATACGTTTGTAGTTGTAATCCAAGTAGGTATCGACGTGCGAAGAGTTGACGAGCTCGTGCCCCTTGCTAAGAGCGTTCTTTATCTGCGATTGAGGGCCTGCCCAATAATGAATGATGGTGCTGGTGGCTATCTTTGAGACCGCGTTTCCACCGCCATCGCCATGGATGTCGCCGCCCATAATTTCGTTCCACCCCATGGCTCGTTTTCCCTTGTCGCGGATGAGCTGCTCAACGCGGTTCGTAAAGTGCATCTGAACCTGAGCTAGAGAGGTGTAGCCATGCTCTTTCATGAAGGCGTCTATCTCAGGGACGCCCTCCCATTGCTTGCTGAAGCGCACCTCATCACCACCAAAGTGGAGGATGGGAGAGGGGAAGAGGGTGATGAGCTCGTCGAACACATCGGAGACGAACTCATAGGTGCTCTCCTTGGTCGGATCGAGGGCGGCATTGGAGCCGAACTTGGTTGGCATCTCCTTGAGCGGCTTGAGTGAGAGCCATGGGTAGGCGACGCTAGCAGCACTGCTGTGACCTGGAACATCGAACTCTGGGATGATGGTGATGCCTCGTTTTGCAGCATAAGCGACGATGTCCTTGATCTGTTCTTGTGTGTAGAAACCACTGTGTGGCTTGCCGAGGCTCTTGCCACTTCTCCAAGTGATTGCTTCCGTGTCTGTGCGAGAGGAGCTGACCTCCGTGAGGAGGGGGTACTTCTTGATCTCAACGCGCCAACCATCATTATCAGTGAGATGCCAGTGCAGGATATTCATCTTCAACAGAGCCATGGTGTCGAGGATGCGCTTCACCTCCTTAACGCCAAAAAAATGTCGTGCCTCATCCAGCATGAAGGCGCGCCACTTGAAGCGTGGAGCATCTTCGAGGATGAATGCGGATTCACCTACTGTCCATGTGGTGGATGCCTTTGAAGCAGCGTCAGAGCTGAAAAAGGCGGGAGGTAGCATCTGGGCGATACTCGCGTAGGCTCGCTGGAGGCCTGCGGCTGACGCGAAGTCAATATGGAGATCGCCCTTATAGGAATTGGCTGCGTGATTGGCTGAGAGTGTGTATGCTTCTGAGCCTTTGTTCTCAAGTGATTTATTATGGAAGAGGTAGATCTCTCCTGTGCCCAAATCTTCAACGGTCTCTGTTGGTTGGTGGATGATGAGCGGGAGTTGGAGACCTGTTCCTTGACGTAAGAGATCGGCGAAGTCTTCCGCGGCTTGAGCCTCAGCGGAGTCCTTCTCCATGATGGCAATGATGCGTGAATCGCGCTGTATGCAAAATGCCTGCCTCTCTTTCTCTGATTTGACAGAAGAGGGCTTCGGGATGATGTTTTGCTGACCGTGAGCAGTGAGCGATAAGGAGTAAAGACTGATTACGAGTGTTAGAATAGCCGAGTAATGCATACATTTTCATACTAGTGAGCACCCTCTTTCTTGTCAACTATGAAGTGCGTTAACAGAAATTTGACAGTGACGAATATTGACTAATTCTAAATTCTAGTATACGATGCGCTTGGCATGACTCGATTTTTAAAACTAGCCCAGATGCTCATTGGGGGAGCTGCCCTCCTTCTCTTTGCTGGTGGATTTCCCCGTATGGGTGTGCCAGCCATCTATCAGAGTGGGGCGATGCTTCTACTGGGTGTGATAGGGATGGGCTTTGCCTTCTTTGCTGGCTTACGTATTGCGAGAGGAGGGATGGTAGGCTTTCTGCGGGCGACATTCTACGCCCTCTTGGCAATGGCATGTGCGTGGGCTTGCCTCAGTATCGTATCATCATGGTATCTTATTGTTGTAGGTATCCTGCTTCTGCTTCTCTTTAGCTATTTGACTTGGAGGAATTTAGAAAAACGCTATTCGCTCGCATGGGCTCATCTCGCTCTGATACCCGTCGCCTTTGGCGCGTATCTGGATCATGCTTTTGAGATCAATGGGGCTGTGCCGGTCGTAGTGGATTCACCTGATGTAACAGACCACCTGCAACTCACCGCGGATAAGCAAGCCCCCTTTGGTTTTTCCCTTGCCCTGCATCACTTTGATTTGACACATTACGAGTCTCATCAATACGATATCTACCAGCAAGATGGACGAGAGTGGAAGCTTCTAGGGAAAATGAGGCAGAAAGAAGAAATGCTATATTACGAAGGAGAGAACTGGTCAATCAGCGAGCTACAGCATGATGCCAAGATGGGGAAACAAGCCTTTCTGTTCATCGATAGCAAGCCCATGCGCCTGATCCTAGAGGGGGAGCCCACTATCAAGGAGTACAAGGTAGACTATACCCTCAATGACCCAGAACTTGAGGAGGAGAAGAGAGGGGTTCTCCGCGTGAATGAGCCTATAGAGCATAGGGGTTGGCAGTTTAGTATGATGAATTATCGAGTGATGGAGCAGGCTGGGCAGACTATCGTGCACTTGGAGGCACGTCACGCACCGGGGCGATTCTGGGCGCGTAGCGGTATGTTCGCGCTAATTATCAGTATTGCGTCGTGGTGCTGGATACCTCAGAGAAGAAAGGAGCAGTCAGCATGAGTACCATCGCCCTCCTAGTCTATGTGCTTACAGGTCTCTGCTTAGGCTTGCACGTGCTGGCTATCGCTACTGCGAAGCGAGACGCCCTCTCGCAGCTCTTCATGCTACTTGGCTGGGTGGTTGCGCTCCTGCTTTTGGTGGCGAATGCATGGCTCGCAGAAGCACCGCCCTTTGGCAATATGCGCCATGTACTGAGCTTTTTCCCCCTTATCTTGTTACCCTCACTCATCTTGCTCAAGTCGAGTATTCCCAGTTCTTATCGTGGGTATTTCTCCTTTGCCGCAGTGTTGACTCTCACAGGAGCGCTCTGTATGCCTCTTCAGGAGGGCTGGCGACAGATGCCAGCTCTTCAGTCACCTTGGTTCGTCCCTCATGTGACTAGCTATGTGATCTCCTATGGGCTGATGCTCGTAGCCGCCATGGTGACGATACGTAGCTTTTGGGGAGAAGAGAAAGAAGTCGCTTTGCGTGTGGCAGATCGCGCAGTGACACTAGCATTTCCGCTGATGAGCTTTGGGCTCTGGAGTGGAGCTCTCTGGGCAGATTCTGTCTGGGGAGGTTACTGGGCGTGGGATATCAAGGAGGTGTGGTCACTGATCACATGGCTTCTCTACATCATGTATTTCCATGTGAAGAGGAACACCCCAGAGTGGCGACGCGTGCTGCTCATCCTTGCATTCTGTTCCTTATTGGTGACCTTCCTCGTCGTCAATTTGCTGCCGAAGGTGGAGTCACTGCATAGCTATGCGCAGTAGACCTCGAGCAAATCAGTGTATTGGAATAAAGCAAGACCGCCTTCTTATTGCTAAGAAGGCGGTGAAATGTAAAAAAGAGTATGAGAAAATTACTTCTTCTTGCAACCACCCTTCTTGGTGCAGCTTGTTGCTGTCTTGAAGACAGAGGAAGCCTTGAAACCAAGAGTCTGTGATGCAGCGATCTTCATGGTGTCGCCAGTCTGAGGATTGCGACCTGTACGAGCAGCGCGCTTCTTCATTTCGAATGTACCAAAACCGATGATCTGTACCTTTTCTTGAAGTACTGCTTCGCTGATGGAGTCGAGGACAGCCTTGAGAGCGCTTTCGGCGCACTTCTTAGTTGCACTGTCACCGAGCTTTGCCTGAATCTTATCTACAAGTTGAGTTTTGTTCATAGGGCTTTATGATAACATCTTTATGATGCTTAGCAAGAGGAAAAACGCACATTGATGCGGAAAAATGGACTTTTTTTGCAATAAAAGCCTTAAATTATTTGTGTTTTGTACATTATTCCAGAAAATTGGTGAGTTTTCTGATGAATCGAGCGCATGGAGGGAGGGGAACTCGACCATGGAGATCCCCTCCTAAACAGTGAGTGGCATTGGCTCTAAGCCCACTCTTGGATAGCGATTGCATTCCGCATCTCGCGTACGGCATTTTCCATGCCTATGCTGAGCGCGCGAGAGATGATCGTGTGTCCTATATTCAGTTCTTGTAGGTGTGGGACGGTCGCGAGATCCGCGAGGTTGCCAAGCTGGATTCCATGCCCAGCATGCACGCGCAGTCCGAGTGATTGGGCGAATGCAGCGCCCTCTCTGAGTCTCGCTGCCTCGATAGCTCTCTGTTCCCCCTGTGTATTCGCAAAGCTGCCTGTATGGAGCTCGATCATCGGAGCACCCAGATCGGAGCTGGCTTGGATCTGCTCCCTATCGGGGTCGATGAACATACTAACCTTGATTCCTGCCTCACTGAGTGCAGAAACAATGGGGCGCAGTGTCGCGATCTGACTGGCTACATCGAGTCCACCCTCAGTTGTGACTTCCTCGCGCTTCTCTGGTACGAGGCAGACATAATCTGGCTTGATATCAAGAGCTAGTGCTAGCATGGCATCAGTTGCTGCCATTTCTAAGTTAAGCGGGAGGGGGATGTGCTCACGCACGCGGTAAGCGTCTACATCCTGCATGTGTCGTCTATCTTCTCGTACATGTATGGTGATAGAGTCAGCACCACCGCGCATGGCTGCATGAGCTGCTTCGAGGATGCAGGGTTCTGCATGAGGAGCATCAAGCATTCCTTGGTAGCGTGCTTGGCGTAGTGTGGCGACGTGGTCGATATTAATACCTAAAAGCATGATAGAATAGAGTTGTATAATGAGTTGAAGCAAGGCGACCGCGTCGAGAGACGCGGTCGGATAAAGGTATGGAGGTTGCGGCTGCTCTTTAGTGCAGGAAGTGACGCACACCTGTGAAGATCATGGCGATACCAGCGGCATCAGCAGCATCGATGACTTCTTGGTCGCGTATTGATCCACCTGGTTGGATGCAAGCCGTAGCACCTGCGTCGATAGCGGTCTGAAGACCATCAGCGAAGGGGAAGAGACCATCAGAGGCGATGACGCTGCCCTTGAGCTGGAGACCTGCTTGACCTGCCTTCCAGACAGCGATCTTAGCAGAGTCAACGCGACTCATCTGACCTGCACCGATGCCAAGTGTGCCATTCTTGTCTGAGAAGACGATGGCATTTGAGTGAACTTGCTTGCAGACGCGCCATGCAAAGGTGAGAGCTTCGAGCTCATCTTCTGTGGGGACGCGCTTCGTGACGACCTTCTCTTGAAGCTTATCCAGCCCGAGTGCGTAGTCATCACGCTTCATCGTCATGATGCCACCAGGGGAGGAGCGAACGATAGGAAGCTTGCAGTATTCCTTCCACGCATCCATGTCGAGGCGCATGATGCGGCAGTTCTTCTTCTTCTGGAGGATGGCGCGTGCTTCTGGTTCATAGTCAGGAGCAATGATCACATCGGTGAAGATGGCACCTACGATGCGTGCGAGAGCTTCCGTCATAGGACGGTTCATGACAATCACGCCTCCGAAGGGAGCCTGTGTGTCGGTCTGGTAGGCGCGTTTCCATGCTTCGACGAGATCTTCATCATCTTGTCCTACGCCACAGGGATTTGTGTGCTTCAGAATGCCGACTGTAGGACGGCGGAAGTTCATGATCAGGGAAGCTGCGGCTTCGATATCGAGGATATTTGTGTAGGAGAGCTCCTTACCCTGAATCTGGGTGACGATGCTGTCGAAGTCTCCGTAGAGATGGCTTGGCTGGTGAGGGTTGTCACCATAGCGAAGGGTCTGCGCAAAGGGGAGGGAGAGGGTGAAGGTGTTCTTCGTGCAGTCTGTAGCGCGGTGACCGAGGTAGTTCGAGATTGCGTTGTCGTACTCAGAGGTGCGGGTGAATACCTTTACTGCGAGGCGTTCGCGTGTCTTGAGGGTTGTATTACCCTGATGACTCTCCATCTCTTCGAGGATGGTGCCGTAGTCAGCTGGGTCGGAGACCACAGTGACAGAGGAGTAGTTCTTAGCTGCGGAGCGGAGCATGGAAGGACCACCGATGTCGATCTTTTCAATCGCTTCTGCCAGAGTGACACCTTCTTGTGCGACGGTAGCTTCGAAGGGGTAGAGGTTCACACACACGAGATCAATAGTAGGAATCTCGTTGTCGCGAGCCTGTTGCTGATGCTTCTCGAGATCACGACGCTGGAGGAGACCTCCATGAACCTTGGGGTGAAGTGTCTTCACGCGACCATCAAAGAGCTCAGGAGCTCCTGTGTAGTCAGATATTTCTGTAACTGGAAGACCGAGATCTTTGAGATACTGGCATGTGCCACCAGTTGAGATGAGGATGACGCCCTGATCGACAAGGCCCTTGGCAAATTGATCGAGACCAGTCTTATCGGAGACGGAGATAAGGGCTCGGCTGATTTTTTCGGGTTGAATGCTTGTTTCCATGGTGGAATGCGGGTTGTGCAGACAAGAATTTCTTGCTGGAAAGAAGGTACACCCGAGCTTGCTAAAAAGCAAGTCAAATTTACGATGCCAATAGGCGAAGCTAGTGCAAACGATCTTCCTAGCCCGCTGTACCGAGAGCTGTCTTGCGAGGAGCTGGTTGGGCTGGTTGGGCTGGCGCAGGAGTAGTACTGGAGGGAGATGGAGATGTAGTACTAGGAGCAGAGCTCGCGGGCTTTTCTACCTTCTTAATCTCAGTGGGAGTCTCAGCGAAAGCATCTTTCGGGAAGAATCCACCCGTATCTTTCCAGTGGCGAAGGGTCATGCCTGCAATAAAGGAGATGATGACGATGATGACAGCGTAAATGGGCGCGAAGCCGTCCTCTTTGGGCTTTGCAGCACTGTAGTCTACAGTTTTTCCTGTGAGGGTGTTTTGCTTCTTTGGCACAGCATTGATGGGTTTTGCTGGCTTCGGCGCAGGTTTAGACGCGGCAGTGTTAGGCACTGGCAGGGCTGGTACAGCTGCACCCTGTGCATCATAAGTCAAGGTAGCTTCACCTAAAAGATAGTCTGTACTCTCTTGGAGAGCTTCTTCGCTACTGATCTTCGTATCAGTGCGATAAACTCCGTTTGTGGAGCCTTCATCCTTGATGTAGAATGAGTCGTTCTTATAAACGATGGAGCAATGGAGACCTGATAGACCGACGACATCGGGGAGGCTGATCACGCAGTCAGCATTGCGGCCAAGCGTGATGACTAGCCCTTCCTTCGCAGGAAGTCTATATTTATTCTTCGTGCCATCCTTTCGCTGAATAAAAACAAGTGCCATAACTGAAATGCAGTATGCCATAGATACTATCGAAATGCAAATGAAAAATATAGCATCTGCTAAGTGTGCCTCGCGAGAGAAATTGCTTGAGCTATGCCCACCCCCTACACTATACTAGTGCCATGCCCATTTCAGAAGATCTATTCTCAGAAGCTTGCCAGTACATACCCGGAGGCGTGAACTCCCCCGTTCGTGCCTTTCGTCGCCTTGAGCGTGCGCCTTTTTTCGTAGCGAAGGCCGCTGGTTCACGGCTGATAGATGAAGATGGGAAGCACTATGTCGATTATGTGGGAACATGGGGACCAGCTATTCTCGGTCATGCGCCAGCTCCTGTGATTAAGGCTGTGCAAGAGGCGGCTAGCTATGGATTGAGTTTCGGGACTCCTACACGAGTGGAAGTCGAGATGGCAAAGACAGTTTGTGAATGGGTTCCTTCCATTCAAAAGGTTCGCATGTGTAACAGTGGTACAGAAGCCACCATGAGCGCGATACGACTAGCGCGTGGCTATACTGGGCGCGATATGATCGTGAAGTTCACAGGCTGCTACCATGGGCATGTCGATAGTCTACTCGTAGCAGCAGGGAGTGGAGCTCTCACGCATGGACGTCCCGATAGTGCAGGGATACCTGATGAGTTCGCCCGATTGACACTGACACTTCCTTATAATGATACGAATGCGCTGGAAGAAGCCTTCCAGGTATATGGTGAGCGCATTGCTGCCATTATTGTCGAGCCTTACCCTGGTAATGCAGGATTCTACTTGCCGCGTGAAGGCTACTTAGAGTTCCTACGTGAGATAACGCAGCGTTATGGTTCACTGCTGATTTTTGATGAGGTGATGACTGGCTTCCGTATCTCCGAATCAGGGGTGCAAGGCAAGCATGGTATTACTCCTGATCTTACCTGCCTTGGCAAGATTATCGGTGGAGGGCTTCCTGTGGGGGCATTTGGAGGGCGTGCAGATATCATGGATGCGCTCTCTCCGCTTGGAGCTGTGTATCAGGCAGGAACGCTTAGTGGTAATCCTGTCGCTATGGCAGCAGGTCTCGCTCAGTTGCGAGAACTGCGTGCTCAAGATGCCTACACGCGTTTAGAGATTCTCGGCGCACGTCTGGAAGATGGAGTGCGACGCGCGATTCACGATACAGGGAAGAATTACCAGTTCTACCGTGTAGGCTCTATGTTCGGACTCTTCTTCTCGGATAGGCCTGTCTATGATCTTGATTCCGCGATGAAGGGAGACTTCGAAACCTTCAAGCGTTACTTCCATCTCATGCTTGATCAGGGGGTCTATGTCGCACCATCGCCCTATGAAGCAGGCTTCATCTCTACCGCTCATAGTGAAGATGATATTGATCACACCGTCGCTGCAATGGAGCGTGCTTTTAGTGCCTTGACCTAGAGAACGAAGAGACGCTTCCCGAAAGAATCTTGTCATTTCGCTAGAGAACGATTATAATCCTGCTATGAAGAAAGCGCATTTCATTCGCCTGTGCACCTTGACTCTCCTTCTTCTGGTGAGTCTAGTCACACCACTGCACGCGCAGAGCCCTAACGCATCCTCGGAGGAAGGCGATGTCGTACGTGTTACACGACACCCAGACGGCACACGCACGATCTACAAGCGTCAGACAGGTGACTCTGGCATGCTATCGATGACTTACACGTCTAATGGACGCTTGGCCGTCATCCACGAATACATCGAGGGGAAATACGCGCAGCTTGTTGGCTGCAATATCTATGATAATCAGTACCGTGTCATCTATAAGGTGGCTTACGGCTATGATAGCAATGCTCGACTGATCGAGGAGCGTATGTATTCCAATCCCGATAAGAAGCTGGTGCAGCGCGTTATTTATAAGTACGATGAGGTGGGAAATCGCTCGAAACCTATTGTTGTGTCGCTCAATATGAGCAAGCATAAGAGTCAGAACATTATCCCAACGATGCGCGATGATGTTGAGAAGATCCATCGCGAAGGCAGAAGATAACAAAGAAAGACAAAATCATGGATACATTTTCTTGGCAAGATAAGAATGAAGAGGGTCAGAAAGTGACCTACCGCGCGAGCTACTTCGGTGGTTGGTGGCAGCTAGAGGTCGCTCCAAAGCTAGGTCGCGCACAGCGCGATGAGGTGGAGTTTGAGCCAGCAGAGTTTAATGAAGATATCTGGAAGAGTCTTCGTACCATGCTGTGGAACAAGTACCGCCGCCGTCGTGTATCTTGGGAGCTCGTGGATCACATCGACCAGATCCTTGCTGGTAAGAAACAAAACGAACGTCGAGATCGCCGATGACTGAGCAGGAGATGATCCACTGTGCTGAGCACTCGCGTCAGGTGGAACGAGCTGTAGCCATCATGCGACGCTTGCGCGCCCCTGGGGGATGCCCATGGGATGCTGAGCAGACGCATGAGAGTATTCTCAGCAATTTGCTAGAGGAGTCCTATGAGTGTATCGACGCGATACGTAGTGGCGATGATGCCCATATGCGAGAAGAGCTCGGAGATGTGCTCTTGCAGGTGATCTTTCATGCCGAATTAGCGCAGGAGCGCAAGGCCTTTGACCTCTCTGATATAGCTTGTGAGCTATCTGAGAAGTTGGTGCGACGACATCCACATGTTTTTGCCCAGTCCCAAGCTGATGATACCGAAGCTGTGCTGAATCAGTGGGACGCTATTAAACGCACGGAGAAATCTGCTGAGCGCCTCCCTTATCTGCATCACTGCGCTGAGGGGCTTCCTGCCCTGATGAAGGCTTATAAGCTCTCTAGTAAGGTTGCGAAAGTAGGCTTCGACTGGCCTGCTGCTGCAGAGACACTGGAAAAGGTGCGAGAAGAGCTCACCGAGGTTGAAGAGTGTCTTCAGCAAGGCGAATCGCAGGCGCATCTTGAAGAAGAGCTCGGCGATATGCTATTCAGTATGGTGAACCTCTGCCGTAAGTTCGGAGTTGATCCCGAGCTCGCACTCAGTGCGGCTAATACAAAGTTTACCCATCGTTTTAATCAACTCGAAGAGTGCATTCTATCGCAGAATCTGACACTACAGGATGCTAGCCTTGAGCAGATGGAAGAGGCATGGCAGCACGTTAAGAAGAACGAGCATTAATCCCATCACTCACGGCAAGAGTAGTATGAAGAGAATATCAACATCGCGCCTCGCTATTGTAGCCACATGTCTTCTGTCTATGAGTAGCTGCAGTCTCTTCACGTCTAGTACTGATGAAGATAAGAAACAGGAGCAGGGGCATAACCCTAACTTCCCCACCGAGCAGCGTAGTCTCGAAGAGCTCGCTATAGCTGGTGTGACGCCAGATAAGAGTCAGAGTCTCAGTGTATCTACCCCAGAGGAGTTAGCGAATATTGATAATGAAGCGCAGGGTCCTGTGTTTTTCACTGATCCTGACAATCCTGATGCTGATATCGAAGGTATTAGTGTCGCCTTTGAAGGGGCACGTCAGCGCATGAGTTGGATGTCAAAGTACGCCTCAGCCGCACGTTATGCTCGTAAGGAGAAGCTGCCCCTTCTTATATGGTTTCATGACTCGGTCATCAGTCCTAAGAGTAAGGCAATGGCGCGAGATCTCCTAGAGACGCCAGAGTTCCTCGCATGGATGAAGGGGAAAGTCGTAGGCGTAAGGCTAGACTCCAGCGAAGGTTTTGATGATATGGGTAATAAGCAAGGTAGTGGCAGCACGCAGAATATAGGTTCATTAAAGCGTCGTTATGGCATAAAGCACCTACCATCTTTCGTTATCATCAGTGTTACAGGTGAGGTGGTGAGCACGATTGATGCCTCAGATGGCTACCTCTCCATCGCCAGCAAAGCGATAAGAGAGGGTGTGGCGCAAGCGCAGAAGATCTATGAGTTCCATCTGGATAGCCTAAGAGAGAAGGGCTATCGTAAGTGGACGAACTCTAGTGGATCAAAGACACTCTTCGCCAAGCTATGGCGCTTCAATCGCGCTCAAGACACCGTCTACCTGATCTCCGATACAGGGCGACGCTACAAATTAGGACTCTTCGACTTCTGTGCTGATGATATCGAGTATCTCGAAGCCCTTCCTGCCGAGGAAGCTAATCCTAGACAAAAGGCGCGATGAAAGCAGCAGGTACGAAGTCAGATCAGACGAAGGCTCAGATCATGCGTGCAGCGATCAGACTCTTCACAGAGCGCGGGTTTGCGGGCAGCTCCTTGCGAGATATTGCGAATGAGGCAGAGCTCAACATGGGGCTCATACGCTATCACTTTGGTTCAAAGGTGGATCTCTATCGCGATACTCTAGCCCATGTGTCAGAATCATACAACCAAGCCTGCCTGAGAGCTCTACGTGAAGTGATGGAGGAGGATGCACCCACCGCCGAATCCATCATCTACGCGTGGCTCGCTGCTCCCTACACTCACTGGGATGATGAGGCACTAGTCGGCGGAGAGGCTCTGCTGTGTTTTCTCAACAAGATGGGCTATGAGTCCTCTGATCTGACACATGAGGTGTATGAGTCTCACTACTCATTCGCTTTACTAGAGTGGCAGCAGGCTCTCTCTGAGTGCTATCCTCAGGTAAGCCGTGGCGACTGGCTCTGGTGTCTGACCTGTTTACGTGGCATGTACTTTAATATCGTGGCTCATGATGACTTCACGCTCTGGTCGCTTCCAGAGATACATAGCAAGGAGTCTGCACTGCAGCGCCTAGCCGCCGATGCAGCCACGATGCTGCGAACTTATGCAGGATGAGATGCCTTGCGCGAGGGAGTATTTTCTTTACCCACTGGGAGATTTTGCTATACTAATGCTGTTTATGAAATCTGTCCTCTTTTTCATCATAAGCTTCTTTTCATTTCTGCCACTGATGGGGTTTGATACTGCGAAGCTGCACCTCGATATCACACGCGACCAATCTAGTGAAGTTTTCTCGAATGATTATCGATATGTCGTTCTTGAGGATGCCACCGTGAGACGCATATGGGATGATGGGTCTCGTCGTCTCAGTCTTGACTTTCAGCCAGAAGATGGGTCTCTGATCTGTGGGCGTATCCGCTACATGAGCCCCGTGAAGATATCTGATGCGACGCGTGAACTCAACACCATCGCGCGTACCTCTGGGAAGGGGTGGCGTAAGACTGACCCGAAGAAGATAGAGCAGCTAGGCTTCCGAAAAGCACTCTTTTCCAAGATATCAAATAAGAGCTATTTCTTTGCTGTTTTAAATGAAGCAGGGCAAGTGAGCTCGATTAACTTCTACTCCTCAGTACCAAGGTCAAACCGCTATAGCCTTGCCGAGGGGAGCACAAAGGTAAGGCAGACAGGGCTAGGCTCATCGAGCAATCAGTCAGCTGAGCAGATAGCCTACCTCAAAGCGCAGGAGGCAGAGCTCCGTAACCCCAAGGATACTGGACTCGCTGTGGCTGATCCCTCCACTGCTAGCAGAGGGTGGAGACCTAATGCCCAGAACTCAGCGAAGCCTTCTGTGGCGAAGAGCACAAGTCAAGCTGAGCTGAGCTCAGCGAGTGGAGAGTCCATCATCGCTGGTCTGGATATGCAGACACTGCTTATTATTATAGGAGCTATCTTTTTAGTAGCTATCCTTTATGTTGTCTGCTTTAAGGGGGCTCCGCGTCGGTAGCCGGCTTAGAGGTAGTAGATCTTGGTCTCAGCGTTGTAACGCTCTACAGCAGCGATGATATCCTGATCTGGGACGCTGTCATCGTGAAGCCCCTTCGCGATCTTTGTGATGCATTCCATGGAGCGTAGCATCTGCTCCTTGTAGAGCTTTGCCTCTGTACTCTGGTCATAGGAGGCGATCTCAGCATGGAGGGCTTTGAGCTTCTCGGGGTCTTGCTGATATTTGGTGAGTGCCTTTTCAAGCTTATTCGTAAGATCTTTGTAATCTTCACAGAGATCATCAAGCTTCTCTGCCGCTTCCTTGGAGGAAATCTTGCCATCGCTATAGAGCTGGCAGATCTTACCAGCTTCGATGATGTTTGCACAGCGCTGCGCTGTCAGATCGACAGGGCATTCGCTACAAGCACTGAGGAGAATAACTGGTAGGGATAGTAAAATAACTTTTATAGTACGCAAATATTTCTTCATCGTTTAGATCTACCATGATCATTTCTAACAATCAAGAGATATTTGCGTTTTTTCGTATTTTTAGAAAAACGTGTGGGTACACGTGATATTGCGTGCACCCACTGCCAGTACTTGTCAAGCTTCGCTCCAAGTACTGGGCATCGCAGGTGTGCGATCTACCTTTGTATGTTTACCAGTAGATTGATTATCTACATAGATGTAGGTGGGTGTGAAGATGACATAGTTTTCACGATTGTTTAGTGGCTCAGCGGGGTCGACACTCGAGATGATCGTGCCATCCTTGCTGATTGAGACAAGCTGAGGTGTTGTAGCAGGAAAGCCAGAGAATACTGTTTTGCGATCAGCTGTTACGATGCAGTTATAAGGTGAACTTAGTGGAATGCGTAAGTTTGATGTGATCTGATAGCTGTCATCGGGAAGCATGTTGGGATCATTCTTGAGCACCTGAGCTGTGGCATCAACATTCTTAACATACTGGCTGACGTAGTTGTCTTGGGTATCTTTGTGACTGTGGCAAGAGCTAAGGAGGCTGATAAAGGGGAGGCTCAATCCTAGTAAGGTGAAACGTGTGTGAGTGTTCATGATATCTGAGATACTAACATACGGTATCTTATTCAATAGCTGATAGCTTATCCTCTATTAGATAAATAAAGCTCCCTCAACCTGAGTTGAGGAAGCTTGCTATTAAAAAGCAGGGAGGCTCTCTTACTTCCCAAGTGCTGCCTGCGCAGCAGATATACGTGCCGTGGGGACACGGAAGGGGGAGCAGGAGACGTAGTTGAGCCCGAGCTTGTGACAGAACATCACAGACGCTGGATCACCACCATGCTCACCGCAGATACCCATTTTCATGTCTGGGCGAGTTCTGCGACCCTTTTCTACAGCAATTTCCATGAGCTGGCCTACGCCAGATTGGTCGATGCTGGAGAACACATTGCTGCTGACAATTTCCAGATCCTGATACTGGGGTAGGAATGTACCTGAGTCGTCACGGCTCATACCGAGACCTGTCTGGGTGAGGTCATTTGTACCAAAGGAGAAGAACTCAGCGTGCTGTGCGATCTCATCAGCTGTGACGCAGGCACGAGGGATTTCTATCATCGTACCAACCTGATAGTTGACTGACTTGCCCTTTTCTTCACAAACTTGAGCAGCAACGCGGTCGATGATATCCTTCTGCAAGGAGAGCTCCTTGTCGAAGGCGACGAGTGGCACCATGATCTCAGGACGTACTTCGATGCCTTCTTCGTCAGCTACTTCGATCGCAGCTTCGATGATGGCGCGTGCCTGCATCTCGGTGATCTCTGGGTAGGCTGTGCCGAGGCGGCAACCACGGTGACCGAGCATAGGATTGTGCTCTTTGAGCTGAGCCATACGGACGCTGAGCTTATCGAAACTGATGCCGAGCATGGCTGCTACTTCTTCCTTCGACGCATTTGTCGTAGGCAGGAACTCGTGCAGTGGAGGGTCTAGGAGACGAATTGTCGCAGGGAGTCCCTTCAGAGCCTTGAAGATGCCCTTGAAGTCTTCCTTCTGGAAGGGGAGGAGGTCAGCGAGAGCCGCCTTGCGATCGCTCGCGTGGTGCGAGAGAATCATGCGGCGCATGAAGTCGATGCGATTTCCCTCGAAGAACATGTGCTCCGTGCGGCAAAGACCGATGCCAGCCGCACCGAAGGCGATGGCGTTTTCTGCCTGAGCTGGGGAGTCGGCGTTCGTGCGTACTGTCATCTTGGATGCCTGTGTACACCAGTCCATCACGCGGGTGAAGTCAGCGTAGATCTCACTCTGCTCGGGGGCGAGTGATTTTTCTATGAGTACCTGCACGATTTCGGACGCGGCAGTCGCGACTTTTCCTTCGTAGACGGTGCCTTTCAGACCGTCGATGGAGAGATAGTCACCTTCTGCATACACGTCACCATTCACTGTGACGGTTTTTGCGTGGTAGTCAATCTGGAGTTCTTCTGCACCACAGACACATACCTTGCCCATCTGACGGGCGACGAGTGCTGCATGGCTGGATACACCACCTCGAGCGGTGAGGATACCTTCTGCTGCGATCATACCGCGCAGATCTTCTGGAGATGTTTCCATGCGGACGAGGAGCACCTTTTCGCCTCGAGCGACAGCGGCTTCGCAACGGTTTGCATTGAGGTAAATACGCCCCGATGCAGCACCTGGACCTGCGGGGAGTCCTTTAGCGATGCACTTGGCACTCTTGATAGCCTCAGCATCAAAGATAGGGGAGAGAAGCTGGTCTACCTGATCGGCAGGGATGCGCTTTACGGCAGTCTCCCAGTCGATGAGTCCTGCGCGCTCCAAGTCACATGCGATGCGGAAGGCTGCTACACCTGTGCGCTTGCCGTTACGTGTCTGGAGCATGTAGACCTTGTGTTCTTCAATTGTGAACTCAAAGTCCTGCATGTCGCGGAAATGGTTTTCCAGTGTCTCACGAATCTTCGAGAGTTCAGCGTAGGCGTCAGGCATGACATCTGCGAGCTGGGCGACTGGAGCTGGTGTGCGAACACCTGCGACGACGTCTTCACCCTGAGCATTGAGGAGGAACTCACCGTAGAACTCGTTTGCACCATTTGCAGGATTGCGTGTAAAGGCAACACCTGAGCCTGAAGCTTCAGAGGTGTTACCGAAGACCATCGCCTGCACATTCACAGCAGTACCCCATTCGCTAGGAATGTTGTACTTCTGGCGATAGACGATGGCGCGATCATTGTTCCATGAGTTGAATACGGCACCGATTGCGCCTTGGAGCTGCTCCCATGGGTCAGAGGGGAAGCTGCGAGCCTTGCGCTGGAGCACGAGAGCCTTGAAGCGTGTGACGAGTTCTTTTAAGTCATCAGCTGTGAGTTCTGAGTCGACGATATCGCGCTGGTAACGCTCCATTTTCAGCTGATCGATGACGGTTTCAAAGGGCTCGTGATCTTCATTCTCTGCCTTCTGTACTTCGAGTACGACATCACCGTACATCTGCACGAAGCGGCGGTAGCAGTCCCATGCGAAGCGGGGATTGTTTGTCGCCTTTGCGAGAGCCTCTACCGTATCGTCGTTGAGACCGAGGTTGAGAATGGTGTCCATCATGCCAGGCATGGATTCGCGTGAGCCTGAGCGGACTGAGAGCAGGAGTGGCTTACCGTCAGTGGCACCGAAGCTGGCGCCAAGCTCTTCTTCCATCTTTTTAACGCCTTCTGCAATCTGGGCTTCCAGAACACTGGGGTAGCTCTTTGCGTGGGCGTAGTAGTATGTACATACCTCTGTAGTAATCGTGAAGCCTGGAGGTACAGGCAGTCCGATGCGGGCCATTTCTGCTAAGTTTGCCCCCTTGCCGCCAAGGAGGGGTTTCATGGTGCCACCACCGTCGGCTGTGCCGCCGCCAAAGTGGTAGACGTATTTTTCGTTTTGTTCTGTATTCATATGAGGATAAAGTTTTAGAGTTCGTCGTTTTTATTGTCTACGTGACTGGATTCTTTTGCTGGAATGATGATATGCCTATGAAAAATTGAAGTCAAGTCCACTGAGTGTTTGTGACGAAATCGCCACAAACTGTTTTATGAAAAAAGAAGATTCTCCTACATGAAGAAGGAGAACCTCTAAGTGGGGCTGTTGCATCATGGATGGCACCTAGAGCTCATCAGTGGCATCAGAGTCATCTTCTGCCTCGATTTTACGACGCATCTTGCGCGTGAGGAAGGGGCGTACGACAAGACCGTAGATGAGGTAGGCTAGGAAGATGAAGGCAGGCGCTATCCAAGGGAAGATGACGATTGAGGTGATAGCTGCGATAGCAGCGAGCATACCGACGATCGTGCCACGCTTTTCCATATTCACATGCTTGAAGCTAGGATAGATGACGCGACTCATCATGAGAAGCGAAACTCCTGTCATGACGACGGCCATGGCGATTTGCCAGCCTAAGGAGATGTTGAGATTGCGATTGGTGGAGATGTCGATGATGAGGTAGATCGCACTCACGACAGCACCTGCGGCCATGGGGACGGGGAGACCGACGAAATCTGAGCTCTGGTTTGGCTTGCGAGGAGCAGCTGCCATGCAGTTGAATCGTGCAAGGCGCAGGGCTGCGCAGACGAGGTAGAGCATAGCGATGGCATCACCAACATAATCCACGGGGATTTTAAAGAGTACTGCGCGTGAGAGTAGAAGTGCTGGAGCTACGCCAAAGGAAACGACATCAGCGATGGAGTCGAACTCACGACCAAAAGGACCATCCACGTTAAACATGCGAGCCACACGCCCATCGAGGAGGTCAAAGAGGCAGGCCGCAAAGATGAAGTAGGTTGCCTGTTGGTAATAGGAGAATGCCTCCTCTGATCCATCAGGGAATGCCATCCCTTTAAAGATAGTCAGGATGGAGAAAAAGCCGCAGAGCAGGTTTCCTGCTGTCAGCATATTAGGCAAGATGGGAATCTGAGGCTCGTCGGGGAAGACGGGGGGCTGTTGCTTGAGGGAAGGCATGATGATGTGGGGTACAAGAGGTGGTGTAGTAGAAGAGGAGGCTATGACCAGCACTCTCTTAGAGGGAGAGTGCTGTCTGTGCCTGAGTGAGGAGTTCGGGCTTGGCATCGAGATTCTTTGCTGAACCGCGAGCCATGTCTGGTTTGCCGCCTCCCTTGCCTCCGACAATGGGGGCAAGAGTGCGAATGAGGTCGCCAGCCTTCAGTCCTGCTTCTTGGGCTTCAGTACCGCAGTATGCACCAAGTGAGAGGCTGTCTCCATCGTCGGTGACGAGGAAGGCGGCTCCTGTGAATTGGCGTTTGCGCAGTCCGTTGAAGAGCTCTGTGAGTAGTTCATTGCCTCCTTCAGCGGATAGCACGAGGCGTTTCGTGCCTTCGCTCAGTTGCTCGCCGATGAGTTCATCGGCGATACTGGCTGCTGCAGCGGCGGCTAGTTTCTTGATTTTCTTATCGCTGTTGAGTACTTGCTCCTTGAGTTGGTCGACGCTAGAGCTGAGATAGTCTAGGCTGGTATTCACTTGCTGGATGCCTCGTGCATCGCGGGCAGCTTGAGCGAGTTCTTCGATGGTGCTAGGGATGCTCAGAGCAGCTTCACCGAGGGCGGTGAGCTTCTCATTGAGCTGGGTGAGCTTACTGATGCTGTCCTGAGCCTCTTCGAGCATTTTATCTACTTGCTGTGAAACGAGGGCATAGGCTGTTGCACCTGTGACGGCTTCGATACGACGAACACCGCTGGCGATAGCCCCCTCGCTCTTTACCTTGAAGAAGGAGAGCTGGGAGCTGCGTGCGGCATGTGTACCACCGCAGAGCTCCATGGATATGCCATCAAAGTCACCAGAGTTACCACCTATCTGGACGACGCGTACGATATCGCCATATTTGTCACCAAAGACCTGAGTTACTTCTGGGCGTGTCTTGACTTCTGCCATGGGGTATTCTTCGCAGAGGAGAGGGAGATCCTGCTCAATCCATGCATTCACCTGCTCTTCTACACGGCGGATATCTTGCTTAGAGATAGGGGCACTGCTTGCATCAAAGCGCAGTCGATCAGGCTCGACAAGTGAGCCCTGCTGGGCGATGTCTGCACTGACGAGTGAGGTGAGTGCCTTCCCCAGAAGATGCGTGGCTGTGTGGTTCGACTCGATGGCGCGACGGCGGACGGTGTCGAGTGTGAGCGTGACGCTGTCGCCTGCCTTGGGTGCGAAGTTTTCTTGTTTCTCCACGAGGTGTGCGCGTGCTTGCCCCATCTGCTGAACTGCGATGACTTCATAGTCGTTTCCTGCGAGACTGAGTGTGCCACCGTCACTGAGCTGACCACCCATTTCTGCGTAGAAGGGAGACTTGTCGGTGATGATGTAGTAGGCGTCACCTTCCTCATGAACCTCAAGAATGCTTGCGTCACTGCTATCGTTTGTGTAGCCTGTGAACTCCGTCTGCGCATCGGTCTTGATGTCGAGAGCACGGACGAGTGTCTTCTTCTGGGCTGCCTTTGCGCGCTGACGTTGCTCCTCCATGAGGGATTCGAAGCGTTCTTCATCGACGCTGAGACCCTGCTCGCGAGCCATGAGTGAAGTGAGGTCGATGGGGAAGCCGTAAGTGTCATAGAGCTTGAAGGCGAAGTCTCCACTGATCTGACCTGTGGAGGCAACCTCCTTGTCGAAGAGCTCAAGACCGCGATCAAGCGTCTCGTTGAAGCTCTTTTCCTCACGCTCGAGAACCTCGATGACGCGCTCACGGCGTTCGACGAGTTCGGGGAAGATGCCTCCCATTTCGCTTACGAGTGTATCGACGAGCTGGGAGAGGAAGTTGGTGTTCTTGAGTCCCAGTTGGCGACCGTAGCGTACAGCGCGACGCAGGATGCGGCGTAGCACGTAGTTGCGCCCATTATTCCCTGGGAGGATGCCATCTGCAATAGAGAAGCTCAGCGTGCGGATATGGTCAGCGATGACGCGGAAGGCAACACTTTCCTTGAGCGTTTCCTGCTGCTCTGCTGTCTGGGCATCTGCGGGATAGAGATCGACATACTGACGGCTCGAGATCTCTTCTATCTTCGTGAAAATGGGGCGGAAGATATCTGTATTGTAGTTGGAGACGCGCTGCGTGCAGTCGGTGAAGTTCTTTGTGCACTGGAGCATGGCTGTCACTCGCTCAAAGCCCATGCCTGTGTCGATGTGGCAGGCGGGAAGTGGACGGAACGTACCGTCACTTTCTGCATTGTATTGAATGAATACAAGGTTCCAGATCTCAATGCAGCGATCGCTGTCCATGTTCACCAGCTTGCCCTCACTGTCGCCTTCGGGCGTGAGGTCGATATGGAGCTCGGAGCAAGGACCGCAAGGCCCAGTCTCACCCATCATCCAGAAGTTGTCCTTCACATTACCATTCACGATGTGAACCTTGGGGTCTACTCCCTTACTCAGGAAGAGCCTCTCCCACACGGCGTATGCTTCATGGTCGAACTCACCAGGGTCGCCTTCTTTTGGCGCATAGACAGTTGCATAGACACGACTCACAGGGAAGCCCCAGCGTTCAACGATGAGTTCCCATGCCCATTCGATGGCTTCGGTTTTAAAGTAGTCGCCAAATGACCAGTTACCCAGCATCTCAAAGAGTGTGTGGTGGTAGGAGTCCATGCCGACATCTTCGAGGTCGTTATGCTTCCCTCCCGCGCGGATGCACTTCTGCGTATCCGCTGCGCGTGCTGGCTTCCATGGTGGGGTGGCAACCCCGAGGAAGTAGGGGACAAATTGGTTCATCCCAGCATTCGTAAAGAGCAGACCAGGGCTCTGGGGCATCAGGGATGCGGAGGGCACGATGCTGTGCTGCTTTTCTTTAAAGAAGTCGAGGAAGCTCTGGCGGATCTGGGCTGCGGTCATCATGTCGTGTAATTATAAAAGGTAAACGTTACCTGCGCGTGCATCGTGCGCATGAATTTGATGCGCGTAAGAATACACTGATTAGGCTCAACTGTAAAGTGCATTCTCCTACTGCTGTAGAAATCTGTATGATGAACGAGATTGTTCTTGATGGAGATAAGGCTGTGTGCTAATTTTCCCCTAGCAATAAGCGTTTTTTATGGAAAATTTTTCTTTCAACAACCCTACAAAACTCATCTTCGGAAAAGGTGAGATAGCAAGCCTGAGTAAGCAACTCAATCCACAGAGTAAGATACTGCTCACCTATGGAGGTGGAAGTATCAAGGCGAATGGAGTCTACGATCAAGTGAAGACTGCGCTCGCGGGCTTCAACTATATCGAGTTCGGTGGGATTGAAGCAAATCCACAGTATGAGACTCTGATGAAGGCGGTGGAAATAGCACGTGCTGAGGGAGTGGACTTCCTGCTGGCAGTTGGGGGAGGATCCGTCGTCGATGGAACAAAGTTTATTGCGACAGCTATCCGTTACGATAAGACTGAAAGTCCATGGGACTTTATGGTGAATCACGCCCTCTACAAAGGAGTCTCTTCTGTTCCTGTTGCTGCCGTGCTTACGCTTCCCGCTACTGGCTCAGAGATGAACTGTGGGGCTGTTATTTCACGTGCTGAGACGGATGAGAAGCTTGCATTCTTGAATCCGGATAACTACCCTGTGTTCTCCATCCTCGATCCTGAGGTGTGCTATTCACTTCCTGCACGGCAGCGTGCTAACGGGATAGCTGATACATACTGTCACACGCTAGAGCAGTACCTGACCTATCCTAGTGAGAGTCGCCTGCAAGATCGTTTTGCGGAGGGAATCTTGCACACACTTCAGGAGATAGCACCTGCTGTGATGAAGGGAGAGGATTATGATACGATGGCGAACTTCATGTACAGTGCTACCTTCGCGCTGAATGGTATCATCGGTATGGGGGTGCCGCAGGACTGGGCTACCCATATGATAGGTCATGAGCTTACTGCTCTTTACGGGCTAGATCATGGTGTGACGCTCTCTATTGTCGGTCCTGCCCTCATCTCCGTCATGCGTGTGGAGAAGGAAGAAAAAATACTTCAATATGGTGAACGCCTCTGGGGGATCACGGAAGGGACAACAGAAGTGAAGGTGGATGCTACGATCGTAGCGCTACGCTCCTTCTATGAGAGTATAGGTATCAAGACGCGCCTCTCTGAGCATGGGGTAGGCGAAGAGAACTTTGCACTGATCGCAGAGCGCTTCCGCAGTAGAGGTTGGAACCTCGGTGAGCGCGGTCTGATCACACCAGAGAAGGTAGTAGAGATACTCAAGGCGGCTCTGTAATCTCTCTTTGTCTAATGACGGAAGTTGAAGCAGTTTTTTATATCCTCAGCTGTCTGGGGATCTTGCTGATCTCGCAGCTGAGCCCAGGTCCTGACTTTGTGCTTGTTGTGCGTGCGGCTCTCAATAAGGGGTGGCGTGCAGGAGCTTGGTTGGGTGCAGGTATAGGAGTAGGCAGCGGGGTGCATGGCGTACTCTTCTGCTACTGGGGAACATGGCTTGTGGAGCAGACATGGAGTATCTACATCATCATTGCTGCGTCACTTTGGTTACTCTACCTTGCGTGGAAGATATTCAGCTCCGCGAGACGCACACGTGCGCACCAGTCGGGTGATCATTTAACAGGTGGTCATGATGAGCTGAAGCAAGAGACGCGTATGGGTCTCTTTATGCAGGGGCTTATCTGTAATCTTCTGAATGCGAAGTTTGTTGTTTTCGTAGCGAGTATAGGTATATGGGGGATGGAGCGTTTTGCGCAGCAGTATTCTTGGTATGCGCCATCATTTGTTTTTATCTTGATCGTGGGCAATATTGGCGGCTGGATTCTATGGAGTGTTCTTTTTCAATGGAAGCCGTTGAGGAGCTTCTACAAGGAGCATGAGTTTGAATTAGATAGCTTGTTTGCCTCTCTGCTCGCCTTGCTGGCTATTGCGATGATGCTGAGTCAGGTGCTTTGATTGTGTCATTGCGTTCACTCTATCTTGAATGAAGGGGTGAAATATGATAATATAAGCTTTTTTATCTGATCAGAATAAAATTTGTATTGCCAATAATCTGGGTTCGTGTTATAAGACGGTGCTTTTTTTAAAGCGAGCAAATCCCACAATAATACAACCTAAACAAACAAATGGACCCCAAATTACTATTCTGGATCGTGCCAATCGCTTCCATCATAGCACTCGTCTTCGCTGCGATGTTCTTCGTAGAGATGAAGAAGGCTGATGAAGGAACTGACCGCATGAAGGAGATCGCAGGTTATGTGCGTGAAGGCGCAATGGCCTATCTGAAGCAGCAGTACAAAGTTGTTTCTGTCTTCTTCGTTCTCATCGCTGCAATCTTCGCAGGGATGGCATACTTTGACATGCAAAACGACATCGTCCCTGTCGCTTTCATCACCGGTGGTCTTTTCTCCGGTCTTGCTGGCTACATCGGTATGAAGACGGCAACTTATGCCTCTGGTCGTGTGACACAGGCCTGCCGTGATGAAAAAGACGGCCTCAATCAGGGTCTCAAGCTTGCATTCCGTTCGGGCGCAGTTCTTGGTCTCACGGTTGTTGGTTTCGGTCTTCTCGATATCTCTGCATGGTATCTGATCCTTGAATATACCTCTCTTCTTGATAACTACACAGGTGCACAGAAGTTGGTGCACATGACAGCAATCATGCTGACCTTTGGCATGGGTGCGTCTCTGCAGGCTCTCTTCGCCCGCGTCGGTGGTGGTATCTACACGAAGGCTGCTGACGTAGGTGCTGACCTCGTAGGTAAGACTGAGTTCCACTTCAATGAAGATGATCCTCGTAACCCTGCTACCATCGCTGACAATGTCGGTGACAACGTCGGTGACGTTGCAGGTATGGGTGCTGACCTTTACGAATCTTATGCAGGTTCTATACTCGCTTCTGCAGCCCTCGGTGCTGCCGCATTTGCAGCTGTTAGCTATGACGCTGCTCTCAAGGCTGTTCTTGCTCCGATGATTATCGGTGCTGTCGGTGCTATTCTTTCTATTATTGGTGTCTACCTCGTCCGTACGAAGCCAGGCGCTAGTCAAGCTCAGCTTATGGGCTCACTTAACTTCGGTATCAACGTATCGAGTGTTCTCATCGCCATAGCTTCTGCTGGTGTCCTCTATGTTCTCGGTATAGACAACTGGATGGGTCTCTGGGGCGCTATCGTCATCGGTCTCATCGTAGGTATCGCTATCGGTAAGGTGACCGAGTACTACACATCTTTCGACTACAAGCCTGTGAAGTTCATCGCTGAAAATGCGACAACTGGTCCTGCTACCGTGATCATCTCTGGTATCGGTGTAGGTATGATCTCCACTTGCTGGCCTGTGCTCTTCATCGTTCTCGGAACGATCGGTGCTTATCTCAGTGCTGCTGGAACATGGAGCTTCTCAGCTGAATCCATGTCTGTAGGTCTCTACGGTATTGGTATCGCAGCTGTTGGTATGCTCTCCACACTCGGTCTTACGCTCGCAACTGACGCCTACGGTCCTATCTCCGATAACGCCGGCGGCAATGCAGAAATGAGTAACCTCGGACCTGAAGTTCGCTCCCGTACCGACGCTCTTGACGCACTGGGTAACACCACAGCTGCGACTGGTAAGGGCTTCGCTATCGGTTCTGCCGCACTTACAGCTCTTGCACTTCTTGCCTCTTATATTGAAGAGCTCAAGATTGCAGCACTCACCCTCGGTGAGTTCAAGATGAGTGTCTTCAGCGACACAGTCGTTAAGGCTGAAACCATCGCTAACATGGGTATCGCTGAGTTCATGAACTTCTTTGACGTATCACTCATGAATCCTAAGGTTCTCCTTGGTATCTTCATCGGTGCGATGCTTTCCTTCCTCTTCTGCGGTCTTACCATGAACGCTGTTGGTCGTGCTGCTAAGAGCATGGTGGAAGAAGTCCGCCATCAGCTCTCTGATGCTGAGGTTCTCGCTGGCACGAAGAAGGCAGACTACGCACGCTGCGTCAGTATCTCTACCTCTGGTGCGCAGCGCGAGATGATCGTTCCTTCCATGATTGCTGTGATCGTTCCTATCCTTACAGGTGTTCTCATGGGTGTTCCTGGTGTCTTTGGTCTCCTTGCAGGTGGCCTTGCAGGTGGTTTCGTCCTTGCTGTATTCATGGCTAACGCTGGTGGCGCATGGGACAACGCTAAGAAGTACATCGAAACAGGAGATGCTGCCATTTGCGGTAAGCACACACCTATCCACGATGCTTCTATCGTCGGTGATACCGTTGGTGACCCCTTCAAGGATACATCTGGTCCTTCGCTCAACATCCTTATTAAGCTGATGAGCATGGTCTCCATCGTGACCGCTGGTCTTAACCTCGCTGTTACAATCCTGTAATCGAGAATTAGACTACGATACAATTATTGCTCCCCGGTTTGCCTCGCGCAGACTGGGGAGTTTTTTCTTTGTATGGGTGAGGGAGCTTAAAATGAGCCGTTTTGCCTACCTGAGATATGCCTAGAAGCTCATTTGGACGCTGAGTGGAGTAGATGCCCTGCTAGGGTATAATGAGGGGCTTTTTTGCGTAAATTTTGACGTTATGACAGAGAATAGGCGAAAATTACCGTAAATATCGTATTTAAGCGTATGAAAATGAGTATTTTTGCGTGACATCTCTCGCGCGTGCGCGTATAATAGCTGCATCTATGACTGATGAAAGTATGAGCAGCCCCGAAGAGCGAGTAGTCGCTACAGGAGCTCAAGAAGAATACGGTGCCGCCCAGATTGACAAGCTTGAGGGCTTGGAAGCGGTGCGTAAACGTCCAGGCATGTATATCGGTGACCCCGATGTGAGAGGCTTACACCACTGCGTCTTTGAAGTATTGGATAACTCGATTGATGAGCATTTAGCTGGCTATTGCTCGAAGATTGATATTCTCATCCACGTTGATGGATCCATCTCCATCGTCGATAATGGGCGAGGTATACCCGTTGATATGCACCCTAAGTTTGGCGTACCTGCGGTAGAGCTCGTGCTGACGAATCTCCACGCTGGTGGTAAGTTCGGTCAAGGTGCTTACAAGTACTCTGGCGGTCTCCACGGTGTGGGTGCGAAGTGTGTGAATGCGCTCTCTGACTGGTTCAAGGCGGAAGTGCGCCGCGGCGGACAGCGTCATGTGATTAAGTTCGAGCGCGGGAAAACTGTGGAGAAGCTTCATGTTGTGGGTTCCTGCCCTGAGCAGGTAACAGGTACGACTATTTCCTTCTTCCCAGATGCTACTATTTTCACAGAAACTGTTGACTTCGAGTTCGACCGTCTTGCACGTCGTCTGCGTGAGCTAGCCTTCCTAAACCCTGGTCTCATCATCGAGCTCGTTGATGAGCATCCAGAAAACGAACGCAGAGAAGTATTCCTGTACAAGGATGGTATACGCGAGTTTGTTAAGCAGCTAGGTGAGAATAAGCAGCTCATTACCCCTGACCCTATCGCTATATCGGGCGTACGCCATATCGAGGTCGATTATGATGGCAAGACCATGGAAGACGATGTCATCGTTGATGTGGTGCTTCAGTATAATAACACCTATCAGGATCAGATTCTTTGCTATGCTAACTCCATTTTTAATGGTGATGGTGGCACACACCTTTCTGGCTTCCGTAGTGCACTCACACGCGCGATTAACTCCTATGCGAAGCAGAACAATATCCTCAAGGAGAAGGATAATGCCCTTTCCGGTGATGATGTGCGCGAAGGTCTCGTCGCTGTCATCAGCGTAAAGATGCCCAATCCTCGCTTCTCTAGTCAGACAAAGGATAAGCTCGTCAACACCGAGATTGAAGGTGTTGTCAGCAGTGTGGTCTTCCAAGAGCTCAAGGACTTCTTCGAAGAGAATCCCAACATCGCAAAGCTCGTCATCGAGAAGGCGATCACCGCCTCACGCGCCCGTGAAGCCGCGCGTAAAGCTCGCGAAACCGTGCGCAAGAGCTCAATGACCATAGGTGGCGGTCTTCCAGGTAAGCTGGCTGACTGTTCGAATCGTGACCCGAAGCAATGCGAACTCTTCATTGTGGAGGGTGACTCGGCAGGTGGCTCGGCGAAGATGGGACGTGACCGTCGTACGCAGGCTATCTTGCCCCTCCGTGGTAAGATTCTCAACGTGGAAAAAGCGCGCCTCGACAAGGCTCTCGGCAGCGAAACCATCCAGAACATCATCACCGCCATCGGTGCAGGTATCGGTAGTGGTGAAGGTGAGGGCTCGTTCGATATCGCGAAGATGCGCTATCACAAGATCATCCTCATGGCGGATGCTGACGTGGACGGCTCCCATATCTGTACACTTCTACTGACACTCTTCTGCCGTCATATGCCGCAGCTTGTGCGCGCAGGACATCTTTACATCGCTCAGCCACCTCTGTATCGCGTGAAGTATCGCAAGGAAGAGGAGTATATCCAAGATGAAGTTTCATTGAATCGCAAGCTTATTTCTATGGGAGCAGGTGACGTGGTACTCCGCACAGCAGATGGTAGCAAGGAGTATGATGTAGATAGCCTACTTTCCATCTTAGAGACACTGATCAGTCTGCAGAAGTATGAAGCTAGTGTGGCTCAGCATGGTGGATCCATGCGTGGACTGCTTGACTTCCTCGCCGAGCTAGGGCACTTCCCAGAATACCTTGTCAAGGTACGCTGTGGGAATGATGAAGAGGTGCGCTATTTTAGCAACTCAGAAAGCCTTTCTGCCTATTCTGATGAGAATCGTGATCTCTTCCTCTTTGGTATGCCATCGGAAGAAGAACTCGCGGAAAATCCACTCCCCCTTCGCGATGGTCCTACGAGAAGAGCTCTGCTGTACGAATTACATGAAACACAGGGCATCACGAGACTCATCACTCGTCTCGCTGAACTGGGTGTGAAGGATACGCAGCTGCTTTCCACAACTGAGGAGCCTCTGTTCTACCTCCAAGAAAAGGGTAAGGAGCAGCGCACGCCTATCACGTACATCTTCGAGCTACTCGACCGAGTGCTGGACATAGGTGGACGTAATGTGAAGATCACTCGATTCAAGGGTCTGGGTGAAATGAACGCAAAAGACCTTTATGAAACCACGATGGATCCCGAGACGCGTGAGCTGCTGCGCGTGCGCCTCGATGAGACAAATGAGGTGAATGCGGATAAGATGTTCACCATCCTCATGGGGGATGTCGTTGAGCCCCGCCGCCGCTTCATCGAAGATAATGCACTCAATGTGCGTAACCTCGATGTCTAATCCTTCTACTAGCACCATTTAACAATCAGTTTTATTCATGAACGAACACAGAATACGCCCAGTCGATGTCGCAGATGAAGTATCGCGAAGCTTCCTCGACTACTCCATGTCTGTCATCATTTCACGTGCGCTCCCCGACGTGCGCGATGGCTTGAAGCCCTCTCAGCGTCGCGTGCTCTATGCGATGCGCATGCTCAACCTCCTGCCCAACCGAGGCACGGCCAAGTGCGGTCGTATCGTCGGTGATGTCATCGGTAAGTATCACCCACACGGTGACCAGTCGGCCTATGGTACGCTTGTGACCATGGCTCAGCCATGGAGCTATCGCGAAATCCTCGTCAGCGGGCAGGGTAACTTTGGTACGCCCGAAGGAGACCCCCCAGCGGCGATGCGTTACACCGAAGCCGAGCTCAGCCCTCTAGGTCTTGCCATCATGGATGACCTGGACAAGGACACTGTCGACTTCCAGCCTAACTACGATAACAAGGAAGAAGAACCAGTTGTTCTCCCCTCAGCCTTCCCCAATCTCTTGGTTAACGGTGGTACAGGTATCGCTGTGGGTATGGCAACGAACATGGCGCCTCATAATCTCGGAGAAGTCATCGATGGTATCTGCGCGACTATTGACAAGCCTCTGATCACTGCCGATGAACTCCGCTACTATATCAAAGGGCCTGACTTCCCCACGGGAGGTTACATCATGGGCTACAAGGGGATCGACTCCTACTTCCGCACAGGGCACGGCAGTGTGCGTATGCGTGGTAAGATGGAGATCGTGACAAATGAGAATGGACGAGACTTCATCCATATCAGTGATGTTCCCTATGGCGTGAACCGCGCTGTGCTCCAAGAGCGCATCGCAGAGCTTGTCCGTGATAAGGTACTCGATGATATCTCGGGTATGCGAGATCTTACCGACTACATCGAAATTGAGCTGAAGCGTGACGCACGCCCGAACGTCGTTGTGAACCAGCTCTACAAGCTCACGAGCCTTGAGACATCCTTCTCGGTGAATATGCTCGCCATTCATGAGCGTCGCCCAAAGATGCTCACGATGAAGGACGCGATCAACTTCTACGTCGAACACCGCCGTGAGGTCATCCTCCGTCGTACACGCTACCTGCTGCGTAAGGCAGAGGAGCGCGCTGAGATCTTAGAAGCCTACCTCATCGCCTTGGCTAATCTTGATGAGTTCATCCGTATCATCCGTGATTCCAAGAACCGTGAAGATGCCAAGAAGCGTCTACAAGAGTTCCGTTATCCTACGAGCCTTGCGCAGGGGCTGGGAGTGCTCATCCGCAGTCAGCCTTCCATAGAAGGTGACAGCTACGCCTTCACCGAGCGTCAGGTAAACGCCATCCTTGAGCTGCGACTCTACCAGCTCACTGCTCTAGAAAATGATAAGATTACTGGTGAGTACAACAACCTTCTTGAGATGATCACCGACTATCTCGATATCATCGCTCAGGAAGCTCGTGTACTCGGTATCGTGAAGGATGAGCTCCTCGCCATCAAGGAAAAGCACGCCACCCCACGTAAGACAGAAATCATCGCGCATCAGGGTGAAATCTCCATCGAAGACCTCATCCCGAATGACTCCATGATCGTCACGATCACCCATAGTGGCTATATCAAGCGTACGAGCTCTGATGAATATCGACTCCAAGCCCGTGGCGGTAAGGGTCTGAAAGTAGCCACAACGAAGAGCAAGAAGGATAGAGCAGACTTTGTAGAGCATCTTTTTGCAGCACAGAATCATGACTACATCATGTTCTTCACAAACACAGGTCGTGTCTACGTGGAGCGCGTCTATGAAATAGATGAAGCAATGCGCAGCGCGCAGGGACGCTCAATCAAGAATCTCCTCGACATGCAGCCTGATGAGCGTATCGCGGCTATCCTACGCCTTGAGCGCAAGGTAGACGATGATGGTAAGGATATCACCTTCAGCGAAGGGTCGGGGAACGTTGTCTTCGCCACCCGCGATGGTACAGTGAAGAAGACTGCTCTGAATGACTTCGTTAATTACCGCAAAGCTGGCATCATCGCGATCAACCTCGAAGAGGGTAACAGCTTGGTGAATGCGGTCCTCACCACTGGTGAGCAGGAAGTAGTGCTCGTCTCGCACTCTGGTAAGAGCATACGCTTCAAGGAAGAAGATATGCGTACTCAGGGGCGTAACACCATCGGTGTACGCGGTATCCGCCTCGATGGCGATGACTATGTAGTCGCACTCGCCGTCGTGCAGGATGATCCGAATGCAACACTACTCGTTGTCTCTGAAAATGGGCTTGGCAAGCGAACAGGCTTTGATGAGTATCGTCTCCAGAGCCGCGGTGGTAAGGGTGTGCGCACCATGAACTGCACGGAAAAGACAGGTCTCGTCGTCTCTGCTACGACCGTGACAGAAGCTGATGAGCTCATGATTATGACCTCTGCTGGGCAGTCTGTTCGTCTGAAGATTAACTCCATTAGAGAAACAGGACGCAATGCTCAGGGGGTAAAGCTCATCACACTGGGCAACAAGGAAAGCATCCAAGATATCTCCCTCGTGATCCCAGAAGACGATGAAGAAGAGGAGCTAGAGGAGGGCAGCGATGAGACAGAAGCATCAGACGATGCAGAGTTCTCCCTCAACGCTGATTAAAGCCTCGTTCAGCTGAGAAATCACAAAAAGCCCCACTTTATTAGGTGGGGCTTTTTTATTATGTGTTGACATAGGCTAGCTTATATTGTTTAATAGCATCATTACTTAACTATACTCATCATGAAAATAAGAAAATTAGTAAAATACCATCTCCTAGCAGCTTCATTCGTATCTGCGACTATAGGTACTCCACTCTTTGCAAAAGATGTTACGTGGAATTTATCAGGAACGAGTGATAGTAATGGGATATGGAACACGGATGAAAGTAACCTCGCCTGGGAGGAAATTGCTGGAGAACTTGGGGTATACTTCGAAAACGGAGATGATGTGAAATTCTCTAAGTTTTTTGAATATAGTGACATTACCATAGAGGGGAAGGTCAATCCGAACTCTATCGAATTAACAAAGAGTTACAATTTCAAAGGAGAGGGGGAACTCATCGGGTCTGGCTCGATGAGCTTGGACAACGGTGCTCGCATCGAGTTCGCTAATAGTAATGCTGACTATGCAGGGGAGATTACCATCAACAATGCCATACTAGTTGCCCATCATGCGGACTCGTTAGGAAAAGGTAAAATTACTGTATTGCACACAGAGGAGGACAAATATGACTACCTGTTGCTCAATGAAGGAGCTACGTCTTACACAGGAAGTGGGAGTCGTACGATTGACGTGTATGGTGAGATACGACTGCAAGACCAGATTGATACGAAAGATCATTCTGTGGGTGAAGATTCTCTTACGATGAATATTTATGATGGAGCCCGTATCATGGGTTATAATCGAAATCGTTCAGATGAAGCCTTTAGTGAGATCGTTTCTGTCTATACGACACTACAATTTGATGAGAATGTATCGACGGTTACTTTCACTTCAGAAAACGTGAAGGGTATTTCTTTACAGCAGGCGGTCACACTAGACACAGTTTATCACGTTGAGGGTAGCCTGACTCTAGGTACATCTGGTACGAGTACGATCAATCACCTGATAGGTGACGACGAAGGAGAGCATGTCGATGATCGCGTGCTTGACATAAGGAATGAGATGAAAATAGCGCAGATGGACAGTATAGAGAAGATCGAGCTATCTGAACAGTCGAGTTTAGAGTTCGGTCAGCTTATTAAGCGAGATTACGACGACGCAGTACAAGTAAGCATTGGTCAGGTGGGGGATAGCGCTGTGAAACTTCATCGGTCTGAAACGGCGTCGGCTGAGAGTTATTTTGCACTGGATCGCGTCGGTCAGGTGGAGATCACGGCCATAGAGATCAGTAACGCAGACTTTCAGTTCTCTGAGGCGACTGAAAATTTCCTTTACGTTCTGTATACGGGAGCCACAATGAGAGATTGTGAGGGTCTTAACAATAATACCGTGTATTCTCTTGAGGGTGATAATGCGATCATCAACGCAGATCTGACTGGGTCGACTATCATTTCACTAGCTCAGTCAGAGGAGGGTGAAGAAATTCCTTTTACACGTTTGACGCTCTCCAATGTGAAGCTTGGAAAGGGTAATGTCTTTATGTTGGGGCTTGGGGGGAATATAGTGCTCGAAAACTCCACTATCGATTCAAGTGCTCTTCTCATCACCCCCAAATCTCTCACAGGGCTAACTCTAGCAAAGTCAGCGCCATCGTTGCTGTTTCGAGTAGAGGGACTGGACATGTTCTTGACCGCTCAAACGATGGATGGCTCACATGCTTATGTGAAATCTACAGGGCAGCTCACTCTGGATCTAGGTGATCTGGAAGGAGGCTTGTCTGCTTTTAATGCGGCACTTGCAGCAGGTGAGACGGTGGGTATTGAGCTGGAAAATATAGAGAGCCTTTCCGATCTCCTTGTCGAGCATGGTGATTACTCGGATATTCTGATACGCGTCGATGGTATGTCATCTGGAATGGTGGCTACGGGTATGATTATATCGCAAGACTCGCGCAATGTTGTTCTGACTTACTCTCTCATCCCTGAGCCAAGTACCGCGACCCTTAGCCTGATGGCTCTAGCAGGGCTGCTGGCACGTCGCCGCCGTGTCAGATCTTGTTAATGTTTGTCATTTATTGGTGTATATCTTCATTCTTGACATTATTTCCTTCTTAAGCTAGGATGCGCATGCACATGATGTGCATATTGTATTATGAAAGCTGTACTACTGTTCCCAGGACAAGGCGCCCAGAAAGTGGGCATGGGCAAGGATCTTTATGAGGCCTACCCACAGGCACGCGAAATGATGGAGAAAGCTGATGCTTCACTTGGTTACTCTCTGACCGACATCATGTTCGAAGGCCCTAATGATGAGCTCACGCGCACGTGCAACTGCCAGCCTGCTCTCTATCTCCATGGGCTAGCGCTTCTTGAAGTCCTCAAGAGCATGGTGGACATCGAGCCTGTAGCCGCAGCTGGTCTCTCACTCGGTGAGTTCACCGCGCACGCTTCTGTGGGTACTTATAGCATGGAAGAAGGTCTTGCCCTCGTGCAAAAGCGCGGTGCTTACATGGAAGAGTCTTGTCAGGCTGCTCCTAGTACCATGGCAGCCATGATAGGTGGTAGCGATGAGGCTGTCGCAGCACTCGCCGCTGAGTGCGATATTGACGTGGCTAACTATAACTGCCCTGGTCAAACGGTCGTTTCTGGCTCTGTAGAGGGCGTGGATAAGGCTGTCGCTGGCGCGAAACCTGCAGGTATCAAGATTGCTAAGAAGCTCAATGTGGCTGGTGCATACCATAGCCGCTTCATGCGCGATGCTCAGGAAAAGCTCGTAGCTGAGCTTGAGAATGTGTCTATGGAGATGCCTCCTGTTCCTGTGTACTGTAACTTCGAGGCACGTCCAGTCACGAGTACCGATGATATTCGCAAGATGCTCGGTGAGCAGGTCTGTGGCTCAGTGCGCTGGTCAGCAAGCATGAAGGATCTTACCGACAAGGGTGAACGCCTTTTCATTGAGCTGGGACCTGGTGCCAGCCTCGCGGGTATGATGGGTCGTATCTGCAAGGAAGCTACCGTGATCTCCATCGAAGACGTGCCATCTCTTCTCGCTGCTGTTGAGAAACTTAAGAGTCTTTCTTAAAGCAGCATACACGTATCCATTCGTAAGATTACGATGATCAGAACGGAGAGTTTTAGCTCTCCGTTTTTTGTGTATAGAGGGTATGTAGTGTAAAAAAAATGTTACAGCAGAATGCTGTGTTTTTTCTGTCTTTTGATATACATATAGTTAGAGTGTTAGTTTTGCATTGTTAAAAAACCATACTCAGCTTTAGCTTAAGTTAGAGATTGATTTATTCATTCATATTGTGTATATTAAGAACGATCACCAGTAGTGTAGACTATTTACATTGGAAATAAATGTGTGGTGTGATATCGTAACTCTCTAATAATATGAAGATAAGTATAAATAAGAGCCTTCGTCAAGCTTTGATCGCAGGCATGACATTATCGGCAACTCTTACTACCAGTGTGACCACAGCATCCCTTACAATGGGAGCTATGGCCTTCCTACTCACTGCGGAGCAATCTACGGCAGCAGTAACTATCGTCACAGGAAGTGGTGGTTCAATATCAGGTGGAAACAACGTAACAGATACGGATATCACCCTCAACTTTGCGAGTGGTTATCTAGGTGGTACACAGAGAAAATGGGGTAGCTATACAAACCCCGCCACTGTGACAGTGCTCAACTGGAACCAGTCTAACGGCTCGGAATCAGAGGCGTTGCTTGTGAACGGGAATCTTCAAAGTGCTGAAGGTGTTAATATTTTCTTCCGTGTCGGTAAAGAGATGTACAACAACCATATCTTTAATGGTGATCATAGCCAGTTCCAAGGCAACTTCGTTCTCGCTGTTGCAACAGGAGCACTTGCCGCATCTGATGGTAAGGATTTCGTCTTCACCAATACCTCAGCAACTGCAGATGGTAGCTATCTAAAAGTGGCTGGTGAGGGAGAAATTCAGATGGGTATCCGTGATGCTAGTTCTCCATTCGGAGAGAACATTGTTGACCGTGATGCGGTATTCTTCTATACTGGCAACGTAGAGATTGCCAATTCGGTGATCGCTGCAGAGACTCTTAGTCTCAACGGAATGAATACACAGCATACAGCTGCGTATGATGCGGCCAATGCCTCAAGTACGATCTCAACCAGCTACAAGAATAGCCGAACTGCCAACACGGGCACAGATGGTGCGACCTACACGATTAAATCGCTTTTAACACTAAGTGAACTTGAAATTAATGATTCGAGTACTGCTATTTTAACCAAGGCAGGGTCCACCATAGGTAGTGTGACATTTGCAGGAGCTAGCACACTGAGTCTCGCTGCGACTAGTGACGTGAGCCTGACAGGCGTGACTACTGTGGGAGATAGTCAGACACTTAATATACTTGGTGATGATGTACTCACTTTAGCCGCGGGATCAATTTTGAATCTGAATGGTTCACTAGGTGTGGGTGGAACGATCATGAATGAAGGTACTGTTACCTTTGGCGAAAATGCACGCATCGACCTCACGGGCTTCTACACAGAAGCAGCTATTAACGTCACTCAGGTGATCGATATCTTAAATGGTGGTGGTACGTCAAACTTGGCGGATCTCGACTGGACGAACATTCGCGGTATCAACGGTCTGACGGCTACGTCACACACGGTTGTCTTTGATGAAGCTACAGGTAGCCTCTCCATCACCTTGCTCGAGCAGTTACTAAGCTATGCTGGCTCAGCTGATAGTGCCAGCCCCTCCGCCCTCTTATGGGATACAAGTGCTCTTGCCTTTAATGAAGGGACTCAAGCATTTACTGCTGATGCTAACGTGAACTTTAGCGGGTATACTGATGCAACACTTGCTGCTAATATAGCGGCAGGAGGTGTTAGTGTCGGAGCTAACTCATCCTTGGATATCGTCGATGCTGCTGGGTTTACCTTCAGTGCGGGTAGCGTGAATATGCAGGCTGGTGCTAGTTTTGCGATTGATTACGCCACTCTTGACACCACAGGAGGAGCTCTTTTAGTTCTGGGTGAGAATAGTTCTAATATGATTTTGCGCTCTACAGGTCAGGAAGTTACTCTAGCTGATACGCTGAACCTGTCCACTTTCTCTGGAACACTTTCTTTAGCAGGCGGAGGTGTTACGGTAGCCTCGGTAGCTGCTTTTGGTGGCGCTACGAAAGTGGCACTTAGTGATTCTGTCACACTGAAGATGTCAGGCGGAAGCTACACCTCGAAGGTCTTTGATATCTCTGGTACTGCAACGATGCAGAATACTGGTGGGACAACCACACTGGGAAACCTGACTGGATCGGGTATCCTTAACATCGCTGGCACGACTAATCTTAATGGTCACGTGGACTTCACAGGTACGATTAATATTAATTCCTATACCACAAAATGGGGTACGGGTCAGTATAGTACAGAACGTCTTGCCGCATCCCATATCAATGTTGGTGCAAGCGCTGCCTTTAGTGTTGAGCATGGATCTGGTGATTACACAGGAACTGATATGACGCTGAATGCGGGATCGACACTGTCTAGTGTAGACCTTGATAACGGCTCGGGTATTCGCTTTGGTGCGCTTACCGTAACTGGGAATAGTACCATTAGTCATGGCTACAATGGTATCTTTTCCTTCACCAATCTGACGGGTGATGGTGATATTTCATTTTTGCCTAATAGTCAATCGATAGAGATAGGCCAACTGCAGCTACGTAGCATCACGGACTATCATGGTACGATTACCATGGGGGCATCTAACAACACGGATAAGATCTACGTCGCAGACGCTATTACGCAATCCGCAGGACATGATCTCGTCTTTGCATCAACAGGTAGCGGCGCATTCGAAGCAGAGAATACGATTTATTCTGGTGAAGGTAGTGTGAGCTATAATGCTGGAGTAAGACTTATCGGAGCAACTGTTCTGAACTCAGGAACACTCAATATCAGTAGTATGCAGCAGAGCTCAACGAGTAACACGATGCGACTGCTAGGAGGCCGCCTGAACTTTACAGGGGAGACAATAGACTCGACCAATAAGGTGACAATCGCTGCAGGTGCGGTTACAATAGGAGCAGGAGTTGCTGATACGACCATCAATGAGAGCTTCAACCTCGGAGCATACGGAACAGGCACTCCTGGTACAGCTTCTAGCCCTGTGACTACGACAATTGACACTGACAATTCCACAGGTTCTGGAGTGAGTAACATCACCATCACAGGCACAGTCGGGCAGGTGGCTGACTCAGTAGGTGCGCTCTCGGTGATCGGCGGCGGTACGCTCACGCTCTCTGGAACGAACACATATACTGGCGGTACACAGATCACGGGATCTACACTGATCGCAGGTAGTGCCTCTGCATTCGGTCAGGGTACGGTAACGCTCAACAGCGGAACTCTTAATCTGAATGACATGGCAGTGAGCAACGATGTTACCGCAGCAGGCGGAACTCTTGCGAACTTCTCTAGCTATGCAGGTACAGTAGATGTCACGGGAGCAGTAACAACAAGTGGAACAATAACAGGTGACATCGATATCGCTGCTACTGGATCGCTCACACTGAATGATACATGGGACTACAGCAGCGCTATTGAAAATGAGGGCTTGCTAACCTTTGCAAGTGATCTTCAACTGGATCTTACTGGTGCTACATTCACTGAAAGTGGTGGTGTCCACAGCCTGACACTCTTCTCTGGTGCAGGCATGGGAGACCTCAACTCTTGGCTAGGAGAAGGAGGTACAGTAGATGTCTCTAAGTTGACAGGCGTTGATACTGGCTATACATACACCTATGCCGACGGTATATTGAGCTATATGACAGGTATCATCATTCATGATGGAGAAACAGAGCCTCTGACTGGTGCGGTTAATAGCTCCATTACCTTCGAAGGTGTAGACGCTACCGGTGTCGCAGCTCTCGGTGACGGCTTCTCACTGGGTGATGAAGGTAGTTTCATCGGTGAAGGTGCGATTCAAGTCACTGCTGGCTCTGAGGTTACACTTGGAGTAGCCAGCACGGGATTCTCTGGTACGACTACTCTTGTCGCTTCTGCACCAGGCGATGTGACCATTCTTAACATGGGTCATTCCGATGCGTTGGGTACAAGTGATGTTGTCATCGGTGCGGATGCAGAGCTTGTCGTGCAAGCGGGAGTTAGCATGAGCAATCAGGTGACTAGTCTGGCTACTGGAGCTAGCGTGAGTGCAGGTGTGCTGACGGTTTCTGGTGCTGATGGTGCGACTGGCTCTATTACAGGCGATAGCATGAGTGTCACGCACGCTGCTGATGGATCTGGTAGCATCACTAACGCTTCACTGACGAACACCAAGGTGAATCTCGCTGCTTCTGGCATAGGGTCAATCAGCAATACCACTCTGACGAATACCGACGTCACGCTGGAAGCAGCATCTACTCTGACATTTAACAATGTTGTTCAGGGTGTGGGATCTAGTATATCTACAGTAGGTGGCGATGCGACTGCTAGCTTCACTAATCATACGATGCAGGTGGCGAGTGGTAGTGATACTGGTCTGAATAATAAAGGAACGATCACTGATTTGACAACGCTTCAAGGTGATCTGCATGATATGCTCGTCTACGAGCTCACTTCGATCTCAGTGGCAACGACCACATTCTCTGGTACCTTGACACTCGATATCGTGATGGATGCAACAGACTTTGCAGACTTTACAGGTACATATGATGCATCAGGTATCGTGGCCTTCGAAATCGCTGGCTTATCACAGGCGGAATTCAACTCCGAATACACGAATGTGATGATTAATATCTACAACGGTGATATCAATGCGGATCCTTATCTCTCGCAGTCAGCTGTAGGTTCTGTCATGATTGGAGGTAATATGGCCTTCTTCATACCTGAGCCTAGCACGGCAACACTCAGCCTGCTTGCACTAGCTGGCTTGCTGGCTCGACGCCGTCGCAAGACAGTATAAGTAAGCTTACAGATAATAACGATAGCCCCATTCCTATGAAGGAGTGGGGCTGCTTGTTGCATAGTGTATCGGCTAATGACTTAGTGAGCTGTCTTCATCGCGTAGCGATAAGCGAGCTCAAAGGCGTGTCGCATACTAGAAGGCTGGGCAATACCCTTCCCCGCGATGGAAAAGGCGGTGCCGTGGTCTGGACTAACCCGTAGGCGTGGTAGGCCGAGTGTGATGTTGACGGCTTGGTCAAAGTCGAGTAGCTTCAGCGGGATGAGTGCCTGATCATGGTAGGGGGCGAGGATGGCGTCATAAGTTCCCTCTACAGCGTCTCGATAGACCACATCGGGTACACAGGGACCTAGGAACTCTATCTCGGGGCGCATCTCTTGGAGATGAGCGCAAGCAGGGCTTATCAAGCGAGATTCTTCATCGCCAAATGCACCGCTCTCGCCATTGTGTGGATTAAGTCCAGCGAGCGCAATGCGCGGGCGCGGATAGGGTGAGCCCTTGACCTGTACGACGAAGTCAGCAAGTAAGAGTCCTACGCGAACGATACTCTCTATCGTGAGAGACTCACTGATATCTTTCAGTGCGATGTGAGTGGTAGCCAGAGCGACAGTGAGATGTGAACCGCTCAGGCACATAGCGTGATTCTGTCCTACTCCAAGTCGCTCAGCAAAGAATTCTGTCTGCCCAGGAAAGGGGAATCCGCAGGCATGGAGGGTTTCCTTGCTGACGGGACCCGTGACAAGCGCGGAGATAGAGCCTTCTCGCAGTGCTTGTGCTCCCATTTCGAGGTGATCCCACGCAGCTTGAGCACTGAGAAGGTTAGCTTCTCCCACTGTAACATCATGCAGGACCTCTCCGATGAGCTGGAACTCAGCATCACTGGGGCAGAACTCCTGCAAGCTAGCGCGGATGATCTCAGGACCTATGCCAGCTTGATCTCCTAGTGTGTAACCGATAATAGGGCGTGCGTTCATAGTGATGATTCTGGCTTGAAGTTAAGGCGTCGTGTTCTCAGGGACGGCGATGACTTCGATTTGTGTCGCAGGGTTTTTGATACGCGTTGTGCGTCTCGGATTCACGTGATCGGGTTGATTATCACGCTGCTCGAAATGAAGAGCATCGTTCACAAAGAGATTGTAAGCGACGGTGAGTATCAGAGTGATAGCGATGAGGATAATGAGGCCGATGCCAAGACAGGTCTTCATAGTGCTGTGAGTAGAGAAGGGGGTTATTCATTCGTTCGTAAGAGTCGTAGGGTCTCTGCGAGTTTATCCGCTGGTGTGGTGGATCGTAGTCGTGGGAATCGCTTATCGATAAGGATGTAGTCGCCATGACGAGTGAGCATGAGTTTCTGCGCTGAGATCTCCACATCACTGATGCGTGAGCGAGAGGCTACGATCTTAATCTTATGAACCGTGAGGAGATGTCGTGCTTCAGCGGGAATAGCTCCGAATCGATCAATCCACTGACGCTCACAGTCATCAATATCTTCAAGCGTCATGCTGCGCGCTAGCTGAGTGTAGACACTCATGCGCATCTGGGTTGAGCTGATGTAGTGAGCTGGGATGTAAGCTCCCAGTGTGTGAGCCTTGTCTTGGTTCTGATGGCTGGCTTCACTCAGATAGAGGAAGTCGGCCTTGAGCCGTGCTTCATGGCGCAGGTCGGGTCTCTTGCCCTGTAGGCTCTGAATGGATTGTTTGAGCAACTGGCAGTAAAGGTCGAATCCAATGGCGGCGATATGACCGCTCTGCTGTGTACCTAGCAGATTACCAGCTCCGCGTATCTCAAGGTCGCGCATCGCAATCTTGAAGCCACTACCCAACTCCGTGTACTCCTTGATGGCATTCACACGCTTTCTCGCGTCGCCCGTGCAGAGGGCTTCACGTGGTAGGAGGAGGTAGGCATAGGCTCGATGTCCACCGCGGCCGACACGCCCTCGCAGCTGATAGAGGTCGGCTAGCCCGAAGCGATCAGCTCTATCGATGATAATGGTATTTGCGTTAGGGATATCAATGCCGCTTTCAATAATCGTGGTAGAGAGCAGGACATCTGCCTTCCCTGCTACGAAGTCACGCATAACAATCTCGAGGTCGCCTTTGTCCATCTGTCCATGCCCGATGACGATGCGTGCTGTGGGCACGAGAGACTGGAGATGGGCGCGCACTTGCTCCATGTCGTTGACACGGTTGTGTAGGAAGTAAACCTGACCATTGCGCTGGATCTCGCGTTCGATTGCCTTCTGGATGAGCTCTTCATCATAAGGGCAGACTGCTGTCTGGACAGGGATGCGGTTGAGCGGAGCTGTCTCGATGGTGCTCATGTCGCGAGCCCCCATGAGAGCTGAGTAGAGAGTTCGTGGGATGGGAGTAGCTGAGAGAGTGAGCATGTCTACCATGCGGAAGTTGCGCTTGAACTGCTCCTTGTGCTTCACGCCAAATCGTTGTTCTTCGTCGATGACGACTAGGCCTAGCTTGGCAAACTGCACACTCTTTGATACAAGTCGATGGGTACCTACGACGACGTCTACTTCTCCTGCGGCGAGACCAGCGATGATTTCCTTTGCCTTCTTCGCACTGGTGAAGCGACTGAGCAGCTCGATGCGCACGGGGTATTCACTCATCCGTGCGCGGAAGGTGCGCCAGTGTTGATCGGCTAATACCGTGGTCGGTGCGAGGATGGCTGCTTGATGTCCACCAGTGACGCATTTGAAGGCGGCACGTATAGCAACCTCCGTCTTACCGAAGCCGACATCACCACAGATGAGTCTGTCCATGGGGCGTGCCGCTTCCATATCGGCTTTTGTCTGGTTGATCGCACGCAACTGATCAGGGGTCTCTCGGTAGGGGAAGCTCGATTCAAACTGCCACATCCAGCTGGAGTCCGCTGGGTGACTCAGCCCCGGTTTGCTCTCGCGCTCTGCATGAACCTCCAGTAGTTGTGAGGCGTAGTCGGCTATAGCGCGTTGTGCTGCTGCACAGGCCTTTTGCCAGCGTGCGTCGCCGAGACGGCTGAGTTCAGGGGTCTTTCCACCTAGTCCCACATACTTCGATACGAGATGACTCTGGTTAAGAGGGATGCGAAGCAGTACCTCGCCTGCATATTGGATGTGTAGTTCCTCCTCACCTGATTGTTCATTTTGCTGGATGGCGACGAAGCGTCCTAGACCATGTGAGGCGTGAATGACGAGGTCTCCTTCTTCTATCTCGCGTAGGGGGGCTTGAGCGCGTTCGCGGCGAAGTTGGTCTTCACGATTTGCCTGCTGACGTGCATGAGGAGAGCTGTAGCGACCGAAAATCTCCGCCGCTGAGATGACGGCAAGCTTGGCGGCTGGTATGGTGAAGCCGAAGGGGAGATCTCCATCGCGAGCCTCCACTCCTTGCCAGATCGCATCTTCTCCACATATTTCGCTGAAGCGTGCTTTTTCGCTCTGATGGGGGAAGTACATGACAACGCGCCAGTTCTCGCGCTGCCATTGGCTGAGCTGCCGCTGGGCGAGGGCTCTCTTCGCCTCTTGCATCACGAAGTCACCCGTTTCAAAGCTCCCTAGAGGAGATCCAAAGCTAGCTAGTCTATCCTCTGCTATCTGCTCCTCCATACTCATGGCTACTCCCACGGGTAGATCCGGTGGTATCTCAAAGAAGTGCACATCACCAGCGATTCCAGCACCAGGAGCGCAGAGGATGGTATCAGTCTTCTCTATCCAGTCCTCAAGTCGCTGGATGGCTTCTGGTTCGTTGAGGACAAGTTCTGCCTCTTCCAGCTTCTTAAAGGAAAGTTGACTATCGATATCAAAGGCGCGTAGACTCTCTAGCTCATCTCCAAAAAACTCTAGGCGCAGCGGCCATGCAGACTGGAGAGGGAAGATATCCATGATGCCACCGCGCAGGCTCCATTCTCCGCGCGCGCTTACTTGATCCACACGCTCGAACTCTGCCTGCGCAAGCTGAGCACAGAGTGCTGCTAACTCATACTCATGTCCACAATGTAGATGAATGCTGCTGCTCTGCTGCTCCGTGAAGCGTGGGGCAAACTGGTGGAGGGCTGCGCGTGTGACGATGACAAGCTGCTGGCGAGCTGGAGAAAGGCTGATGCGTTTGAGCGCGTCGAGTCGCTGCGCGACAAGCTCAGGGTCGCTGAGACCATGATTGATATGGATTTCTTGCTCGGGGATGGTGATGCATTCTGTATTCGTCCATAAGGGAAGCTCGCTACTCATGCGTTCTTGCATCGGCAGGGCATCACAAATCAGCCAGATGCGAGACTTCCGTTTCTTCGTTGATTTTGCTAGGGCGTGAGCAATGAGTGCAGTATAGAAGGAAAGGCTGGCCAAGCAGGTGCGCTGGAAGCTCAGGGGGGCTTCCCTTGTCGAATCAGTCTGGAGTCGCTTGAGCTCAGGCGCGAAGCCCTTGCTGCGTGCAACCTTAGCTATCAAGTCATCTTTCAAGCAGGAGTAGTGTAGCATGACAAGTATTCTCAGTCAAAACATTTTGCCTATTTGCGGGATGAACATAAGTTAAAAAATAACTGAATTATCTCTCTGCGCTTGATGTATGGATCTGTATTGCCTATAATTTCCAATCTATGAACCAAGCCCAACGCCTCAATCAGAACTTCATCCCCTGGGTAGCTGTCGTGCGTGCGCTCGCCATATTCATGGTGATCGCTAGCCATATCGCTGATAATGTCAGTCCGGCCGAACGAGCCACCGTGCTCTATAAATCATGGGTTCCCTTTTATGGATCTTTCTTGCGCCCCTGCGTGCCCTTCTTTGTCATGCTCACGGGCTTCCTTCTTCTACCTGTGAAAGAAGATATAGGCTCATTTCTCAAGAAGCGACTCCCGCGTATCTTCATCCCCTTTGTCGTATGGGTGTTCATTTACAATGCTATCCCATATGTGATCACGACACTGATGCAAGAGCCAGCCAGCTCGGTGAACTACCTCTTCGCATGGTACGATCCAGCGACCATTTCTGTGACAAGCTTTTCGGATGTGCTGATCAACAGTGCGAAGTCTCTTCTCTTTTTTAACGTATTCACGACGCATCTCTGGTACATCTTTGTCATCCTCGGACTCTACCTCTATCTTCCTATCTTCTCAGCATGGGTGCAGCAAGCTAGCATGAAGTCCAAGAGCTATCTTCTAGCTATCTGGGCGGTGACTCTCTTTATCCCATTCTTGAAAACTTACGCAAATCCTCATACACTTGGTGCGTGCGGCTGGAATGAGTTTCACATGCTCTATTACTTCGCGGGCTTTAATGGATACCTTCTTCTAGGACATATGCTGGGCCAGATGAAGGAGATGAGCTGGGTGAAGACCATTGCTTACAGTCTGCCCATGATGGCTGTCGGGTATATCGTGACTGTGGTCGGCTTCGGGCATAGTCTGAATATACCTAATGTTACAGAAGCTCAAGTGGAGCTTTTCTACACCTACTGCTCCCCACAGGTTGTGCTGCTGACAGTTGGTATGTTCCTCCTTCTGAAGAAAGCGTCAAGCTTGCTGAGCTGCCCCTGTCTTGTGACGCCTCTTCAGTCGCTGTCTCGTCTGTCCTTTGGTATCTATCTCTCGCATTATATCATCCTCGGACCTGTCTACCATGCAGCACTCGCGTGGAATATGCCTAGTGCAGTGAAGATGACCATTGCCTCGATTATTGCGCTCGCCATTAACTGGGGCTTCGTCTGGCTGCTTAGTAAGCTGCCTGGCTCACGCCATATGATAGGCTAGGAGTTATCTAGAGAGCGAAGCTTGCTACTCTTTAGTTTTTGCCATCCTCTTGCTCGATTGAGTGAGAGGATGTTTTTGTGTAATAAACAACTATAGTTAAATTATCTAATAATTTGTATTATTTTTTTTAAAACTGCTATTATCAAAAACACAACAGGCGAGGAGAGTGGGAAAAGTCATTGATAGCTACCAGTGAGCTGAACACGACGTGCGAATAAAAAATGCAGGGTGCATTTTTATTTTTTTTTGCAATTGCAAAACGGTAAAATTCGCTATTAAAAAATCGCGAATTTACTATTCGCGTTAGATGAATTTTAATCTAGAATGGTGTGTAATGTATTACTGTTCTACGAATGATGTTATTATTTAACTATTCTAATTATCAATTGATGTATCACGATGCTTGACTAACTTTTTAGAGGAAAAAAAAGATGCACTATCAGTGATGATAGTGCATCTTTGTAAAATTTTTGAGTATCGTGATCGTGAGCTTAGATGCTCGTTGTGGTGTTGCTATCAGACGCGTTGCGCTTCTTTCCCTTGCCACCGCGCTTTCCTTTCTTTGCATTAGCTGGTCTTTCTGGAAGTTTATCTGCGACTTGAGCATAGTTGTTTGCGAAGTTAGTGAGCTCAGCATCATCAAGTTGAGAGTCCTTGTTCTCATCTGCGAGGCGTCCGGGAGATATGCGAGGCTTGCGAGGGCCTTTTCTCTTGTCCTGCATCGCTTCACGCATCGCCTTCTTTTCGTCGGCACTCAGTTCACCGTTCTTGTCGGTATCAAACTTTTCTAACATTTTTGCCTTGCGCTTTTCTTTGCGAGCGGCGGCAGCTTCTTTCTTGGCTTCTTTCTCGCTGTCATCGATCTGACCGTCCTTGTTCGTATCGTACTTCTCAAGCATCTTTGCCTGTGCCTTTGCGCGATTCTCTTCGTAGTTTTCCTTGAGCTTGTTAAGTTCTTCTGCGCTGAGTTGCTTGTCCTTATCCTTATCGACGATGCTGCCAGCGATGGCGAGCTTTACTTCAGGATTTTTTTTCGCAGCTGATTTAGCGCAGACGATGCCTGTGAGCGCAAGTGCGACGAGGGTGGATACGGTAATGCTTGTTTTCATATGTGTTTGTTCTATGGGTTAAAGTTTCTTCAATATAGAGAACGCAAAGTCGAGCAAGTAATCTACAGCTATGATGATTTTTTCTTTCTCCTTGAAAAATGAGTACACTCTGGTATGCTGTGAGGCATGGAGATTGCAACGACATGCGTACAAGCAGGGTGGAATCCGAAGAAGGGTGAGGCACGTGTCCTCCCTATCTATCAGAGCACCACATTCAAGTATGAGACCAGCGAGCAGATGGCTAAGCTGTTTGACCTTGAAGAAGCAGGCTTTTTCTATAGTCGTTTACAGAACCCTACAAATGAGGCCGTGGCGGCAAAGATCGCAGCCCTAGAAGGAGGCGTAGCTGCTATTCTGACCGCCTCTGGACAGTCTGCAAGCTTCTATGCCATTGCGAACCTTTGCGAGGCTGGTGATCATGTTGTATCGACAGCCGCGATCTATGGAGGAACGTATAATCTCTTCGCGGTCACGCTCAAGAAGCTCGGGATAGAGGTTAGCTTCGTGAACCAAGATGCCAGTGATGCCGAGATCCGTGCAGCCTTCCGCCCCGAGACAAAGTGTCTCTTCGGAGAGACACTTTCCAACCCATCGCTTCAGGTGCTAGATATTAGGCGCATGGCGGATATAGCGCATGGACAAGGAGTCCCTCTCATCGTGGATAACACCTTCGCAACTCCCATTAATTGCCGCCCCTTCGAGCTGGGGGCTGATATTGTGATGCATTCCACCAGTAAGTACATGGATGGGCACGCTACACAGGTGGGTGGTGTCATCGTGGATAGTGGTAACTTCGACTGGGCAGCGCATGGGGATAAGTTCGCAGGACTGACGCAGCCTGATGACTCCTATCATGGTCTCATCTATAGCGAGGCTTTTGGGAAGGGAGCCTTCATCACAAAATGTACGGTGCAGCTCATGCGCGATCTTGGGGCAATAGCAGCTCCACAGAATGCATTCTTGCTGAACATTGGACTAGAGACTCTCCATCTGCGCGTGCCGCGCCACTGTGAGAACGCACAAGCAGTGGCTGAGTTCTTGCAGCAGCAAGATGAAGTCAGCTGGATTAATTATCCAGGGCTCGCTGGCGACCCTTACTATGAGCTCGCGCAGTCACAGTTCCGTGATGGACAGAGCTGTGGGGTAGTCACCTTTGGGATTAAAGGGGGACGCGATCGCGCAATCTCCTTCATCGATAGTCTGAAGCTTATATCTATCGTGACACATGTCGCAGACGCACGTAGCTCGGTGTTGCACCCAGCTAGCCATACACACCGCCAGCTGAGCGATGAACAGCTCCTTGCCGCTGGGGTGAAGCCTGACCTCATCCGCCTCTCGGTGGGTATTGAAGATGCTCGTGATATCATCAATGATCTCAAGCAAGCACTCGCACAATTAGGATAAATGAAAACGATACTTCACTGCGTTCTTGCAAGCCTTTGTTTTATCTCAGGCATCGCTTATGCTGAGCTCACGGCTAAGGCAGACCAGCTCTACTCATACCTCTACGCAGATTTAGAGGATCAACCTATTCTACGTGTCTGTGTGCAGAGCGATACCGATGGAGAGAAGCTTACAGCACTTCAATTTAAGCTAGAAGGAGAGGCTGTCAATGCTTGCTTAAAAAACCTGAGCCTTTACCGCTCAGGTGATGGTGGAAGCTGCGGGTTATTCTCGCTTAATACACCACGAAACACAGAAAAATCTACCCCCATGAGGTGGAAGATGAAGCGTGGCAAAAGTGCCGTGAGCTTCACTGGAAGTATCTCTCTCAAGAAGGGTAACAATTTTTTCTGGCTCGTAGCCGATACCTCGCCGAAAGCTCCAGGCGCATCCTCAGTCGATGCAGAACTCAGTGCAGTTCGCGTAGGGGTGAAGGAAGTGGACATTAAGAATGGAGCTCCAGAGGGGGCGATGCGTATCTATCCTTTCTACCAGCGTATCGCTGCGTACTATCGCTGCGATTGGTTAATGAAGTGGGTACCAAATCTCCTGACAGAAAAAGACTTCAGTATGCTCACTGAGATTTATTATTTTAATGTCAAGGTGGATGGATCTGGGAATATTATAGGAGGAGAAGATGAGCGCTTCCTACAGGGGATAGAGAAGCTTAAGAAGCTTCGCGGCAATCAGCCAGTGGATCTCATACTGGGCTTCGCGGGGTGTAATGACGGCTTTGCGGCGACAGCGGCTCATGCAGGAGCTAGACAAGAGTTCGCACGCCAACTAGCAGCCTATCTGGAGAAGCACGATCTGGATGGCGTTGATCTCGACTGGGAGTATCCTACCAATGACAAGCAATGGCTGGATTATGCCTATCTGGTCTATGCGATCAGAGAGGAGTTCGGGGCGAATGGTAAGACCGTCAGTGCGGCTGTGAATATGAACTACATGCCTCCACGTCAGTTACTTCTCGACCAGCTTGATTATGTGAACATCATGTGCTATGATCGAGGCGGTGAGCATGCCACCATGGCGCATTATAAGGAAGATATCAAAAGATCGCGAGCCATGATACCTGATATCAAGATCATCATGGGCTTGCCATTTTATTCGAATAATATCGAAGGGAAGCGCGACTGGAACGCTCAAACCGGCTACTCAGGGATACTCGAGGCAAATCCACGTCTCAAGCCTAGTGATAACACAGCAGTGGTAAAGGGGAGTAAGCATTACTTTAACGGACCTCGTCTCATCTCTGACAAGAGTAAGCTGGCACGCCAAGAAGAGCTAGGTGGCGTTATGGTCTGGGCGTATGATTGTGATATCGATATCAATAAGCCACTCTCACTACGCCGAGCCATGTTCAAGGAGATACGCCGCAGGGCGCGTCCTTAGCTCGCGAAATAGGGCTTACTTCTCCTTCTTCTCGATGAGCCGTAGGATGAATTGGTCGCTATAATAGGGCTTCCCATCGATCACCCAGCCTCCCTTGGCCAGTGCTTCGGTGGGACTGTAGAAATGGATATTCAGAGAACCCTGCTTTGAGCCTGCTTGAGCGAGTGTCGCTTTTCCTTTTAGCGAAGGGTCTTTTAGCCCGTGGTTGAGCCTGTAGAGAAAGTCCTGCTCGCGGAGCGGTATCTTCTTATCTACGCCTAGTGGTACCGAGCAATCTAGCTCAAGATTATAGTCTCTGATAGAGACAGGTGCTGGCAGAGGGTTGACGACATCACGCCCTGTGACGAGAGAGAGGAAGTCGACCCTAATAGGAGTACCCTTTTGAGCGGGTGCGAATAGGAGGTAGAGATCTGAATCATTAGACGAGCTGTGTAGGCAGATCTCGGGAGCTCTCCAGCTATAGATGCCATACTGCATCGAGAGCTTCGATAGCCTTTCTACACGCTCTTCCTCAGCTACGGGGTTCACATGCGCACTGATCCAGATGCAAAAGCTCTGTTCTTCGATGTCGTATTTGAGGCTTCCTGAGACAGAGACGCGTAGGATATCACCCTCTTTTACAAGTCGGACAGGATCCCACGAGCAGACCTCATTGAGCTTTTCAAAAGTCCACTGCACATCCTCCAATACCCTCGTTAAGTTAGGGGTGTAGGGCGTGGCTACACAGGGGCTCAGGAGCAGAGTGACAACACTTAAGGCTGGTAAAAGGTGGTGCTTCATGATGATGGGATTCCTAACGATCACCCTTTTCTATACAGAAAAGATGCTGATTTGGCAAGCTATAACTGAGAAGCATCTTGAATTATTAGAAAGAAAAAACCGCCACTAGCGATTAGCTAGTGACGGCGGTTGATAGGGCAGCTGGTTGAAAATCTTAGGAAAGGACGGATGTGCAGTGAGCGCAGCGTGTGGCCTCGATAGCGATTTCGGACTTGCAGAATTCGCAGGTCTTTGTCGTGGGGGCTGGTGCTTCCTTCACAGGTTCTTCCTTCTTGCGACGGATGATGAACTTCAGGCTCATGAAGATGACAAAGGCAATGATGGTGAAGTTAATCACCTGAGAGATGAATGAACCGTACTTCAATACTGCTGCTTGAGCCTTCACAGCGGCATCGAGGGTGGCATATTCCTTTCCGTCCAGTGCGATGAAAAGGCTGGAGAAATTGATACCACCTGTGAAGACACCGATGAGGGGCATGATGATGTCGCTGACCATGGAGGCGACAATCTTGCCGAATGCTCCAGCGATGATGACGCCTATAGCGAGGTCGAGGACGTTGCCCTTGAGAGCGAAGTCGCGGAATTCTTGAATAGTTGTTTTGATGCTCATTTGTTTATCTAGGGTTAGAGGGCGAGAGTATAGTGTCTTTATGTTAGGCTGTCAAGAGTGAAGAAGAGATAATTACAAAGAGGTGATATTTTATCGTATCTGTGCTTGCAATATGTACACTGAAGCTTTATGATTGAGGAGTCGTGAGATCTTACTTACTCAAGCGCCTGCTTCTCATTCCACTGACCCTGATCGGGGTGAGCTGTATCGTCTTTTCGCTGACTCGCCTCGTGCCTGGTGGCCCAATAGAGCAGATGCTCCAAGAGCAAGCGATCGCGGCACTCGATGGTGAGACCACAAGTCAAGCAAGCCTTCAGACTCAGATGAGTGATGAAGAACGCGAGAAGCTTGAGGAAATGTTCAACCTCCATGAACCGACGTGGAAGGCGTATCTTCAGTGGCTGGGGCTCATTCCTCGCGAGCACGCCATCATGAAGTCGAGCTTTAATGAGGAAGGTCGAGCCTATCTCACGCTACAGACGAAGCCTGATGCCCCCTTGCGCATCGTCGAGATTCAGAGACAGGGGAGTATACCTCACTATCTCCATGAAAAGCAGCTAGAAGAAGAAGGCTGGCATATCGAGCTGATCTCACCCCAGCAGCAAAGGCAGCGAGCTGAGCAGAGGGGAGGTATTCAGACAGGCGAGATGCCCAGCTGGCAAGCGCGTGCCTATAGACTCTCCTTTGACGGTCTCTTACAAGGCGAGTTTGGGCGTTCGTACAAGTATAATACCCCAGTCTGGGATATGATGATAGAACGCCTTCCCGCGACCCTCTATCTGGGTATACTAGGAGCACTGGTGAGCTATGGTATTAGCCTGCCGCTTGGTGTGATGAAGGCGGTCTGGCACAAGAGCTGGTTTGACCATCTCAGCTCGTGTTTCATTTTCATAGGCTATGCTATACCCGGCTTTGCGCTGGGGGCTATTTTGCTCGTCTACCTCGGAGCGCGCCTAGAGTGGTTTCCTATCTATGGTCTTACTAGTGAGAACTTCACTCACATGAGCTGGCAGGATCAGCTGAGAGATCTCGCATGGCATACAGTCTTGCCCCTTAGCTGCTATGTGATCTCTACCTTCGCGATGAATACCATGATGATGAAGAACAATCTCATGGAAAACCTCTCTGCGGATTATATGCGCACTGCGATGGCTAAGGGGTGTCGCTTTCACTATGCTGTCTGGCATCATGCGCTTCGCAACTCGATCATCCCTATCGCATCGACGCTGGGAAGTATTATTGGCGTGATCTTTGGTGGCTCTGTGCTTATTGAGCGTATTTTTGATATTCAAGGGTTTGGCATGCTGAGTTACCAGGCACTGCTCGACAAGGATTATTCCCTGATCATGGGGACACTCATGCTCAGTTCACTGATCATTATTATAGGAAATCTGCTTGCCGATCTCTGCGTGGCACTGATCGATCCGCGCATACGCTTCGGCGCATCATCTACGAATACTTACTAAGCTATGTCTTCACGTCGCATCATCGCCTTATTCCTTTTACTCGCGGCTCTTCTAGCCGCGTTGGGGGAACTCTGTGGCTGGCTCGTGCCGACACTCTCATGGCCATTCACTGCGAGCAGGGAACTTATTTTACTCCAGATAGAATGGCAGGGAGAGCCGTTCTATTGGTTTGGGTGGCTTTGTGTTGGGGTGCTACTGCTACTTTCATTGAGATTGTTCTGGACTGAGGGTAGGGGGGTATCTGAGGACTGGAGGCTCAAATGGCGGCGTTTTCGAAGCATGAAGAGGGGTTATTATTCCTTTCTTCTCCTCCTGCTTGTCATTCTAGCCGCTGGCTTGGATCAGTGCCTCGTCGGGCATCGTGCTCTCGTGCTCAGCTATCAGGGTAAGCTGTACTTTCCCGCTTTCACGCGTGCCATTTACCATGGTGAGAACTTTGGGCAGACTGGGCAGAGAGCTCTTTCAGAGGCGGACTATCATCAGTTACACGAGCGTGGCGCGGATGGGGTAGAGTGGATGATCATGCCGCTTATTCCTTACTCAGCCTCACGTATCAGTGAAAAGCTCCCTACCGCAGATCTCCTGCACCGAGATGGTCTGTACTATGAGAAGGAGGGTGAACATGCTATTCTCTATAGTGGACAAGCTTCGCGCCTCTTCCCCAGTGGTCAGACTCATCTGCGCTACCGCCTGCGGCATGGTGTCATAGATGGCTCTGTACAAGGCTGGTCTCAGGATAGACGTGAAGTCTACTATGCTCTCTACGAGCATGGTAGGCTCATTAGTGAGCGTTACACAGGGGGGATGCCGCTGACTGATTATTTGAGCCTTAGCCCACAAGATGTCCTAGTGAAGCTGTATTATCCTCCCACTCCACCTCTCATCGGGGGGCATTGGCTAGGAACGAATAGTCAGGGAGTCGATATCATCGCTTATCTTTTTGCAGGCTTGCAGGTGAATATCAAGGCTATTCTCTTCTATCTACCCTTTGTCTATCTCATCGGTGTGAGTGTGGGTATGTTGATGGGGTATCTTGGAGGGAAGTTTGATCTGCTGACTCAGCGTATGATTGAGATAGTGGCGCAGCTGCCCTTTCTCTTCGTCGTGATGGTGATGGTGGACTTCGTTCCTTCGGAAATGCGTGGAATGCTGCTCATCCTGCTGCTTTTAGTGGCCTTTGGTTGGATGCAAATGACCTATGTTATACGTACGACGACAATGAAGGAGAAAAGTCGCGATTACGTAGCGGCGTCTCGGCTGATGGGTGCGAGCAATTATCATATCCTTCGTTGTCATATTTTACCGAGTTTGACCCCTATTATTGTGACCTTGATTCCCTTTAGCGTCGCCCTAGTCATCTTGTCACTCGCGTCTATGGATTACCTAGGCTTTGGTCTGCCGGATAGCTATGCGACATGGGGAAGACTGCTTAATGATGGGCTTGCTAAGCTTAACGCTCCATGGGTGGCGAGTGCTGCCTTTGCGGCACTGGTGCTCACCTTGTTGCTGATAAGCTTCGTGGGGGAGGCTATACGCGAGGCTTTTGACCCGAAGAAACATAGCTATTATCGATAAGAATACACCTCATGATCTCCGTCCGTTCCCTACACTGTGTTTTCATCTTTCTTCTGCTCTCCCTGACTGCGTGCGAGCAGAAAGAAGAGCAGAGCGTGGGCTGGCAAGCACCACCCTATGGAGATATGCCGCTAGCTTTCAGCGCGGAAGAATCAGAGACTCTACCATCTTATGTGAGGAAATGGCATGCACCACAGGGATTTAGAGGATTTGTCCAGCTCTGGAATAAGGAGGCGAGCGTCGATGGAGAAGCGTTCATCCGCTTCTGCTCAGAGAAGGATATACCTGATTCACTTTTGTGGGAAGAGGGGATGGATCAGCCTGAGTTAGGAAGCCCGCTGGCTAAGCGAGGGGGGCACTTCCGTCTAGCAATCTTGCGTTCCTATCCACCCAATGTGCGCGAGTTTGGTATAGGTAGTAATCATTCTGTGCGTAGCTACCTCTACGACCTTATCGATATCCCTCTGGTGCGACTTCACCCTGGTACAGGAAAGCTCATCCCAGGAACAGCTGAAGCATGGGCAGTGTCATCGGAGGGTGATACGGTGTTTTATCGTCTCAATGATGAGGCTCGTTACTCAGATGGTGAACCAGTAAGAAGTCAGGATGTGCTTACCGCACTCTACTTACGCTGCTCGAGCTTCAGTGCAGAGCCCTTTGCAAGAGATTATTATCTCAATACCATCCGTCAAATCACCATCTACAGTGATAGAATCTTCTCAGTGAGACTTAGACAGTCTCGTCCCATGCCCGTCTATGAAGCGATGCTTCCTCTGAGTAGCACGCGCTTCTATGCTGAGTTCGGTCCTGATTATCAGACACGTTACCAGTGGAGACGACCTCCGACAACTGGGGGGTACGAGTTAGATAAATCTGGCACTATCGCAGGACGACAACTACGCCTCAAGTCGGTGAAGAACTGGTGGGCGCGTGAACGCCGCTACACGCGCTACAGCTGTAATGTTGAGACAATCACCTATAGCTTTGTTAATGAGTTAATCAAGGCGAGAGAACTCTTTCGCCTCGGGCAGCTCGATACATTCAGCTCACGCGAATCAGAAGACTGGTATGAGAATTTGGAGATACCAGAGGTGCATCATGGCTACATCCAGCGCGTGTACTTTAACAATATCTGGCCTCGCAACGCTTTTGGTATTCACTTGAACAGCGCTTCTCCGCAGCTCCGCGACAGAAATGTAAGACTAGGAATCCAGCACGCTCTCAACGTGCAAGCGGCCATTGATACGGTATTACGCGGTGATTTCGCCCGTCAGGGATCATACTTTGCTGGCTATGGCGAGTACACCCACCCAGAGCTAAAACCTCGAGACTATGATGCTGACCTAGCACGCTCCTACTTCGCAAAAGCTGGCTACACACAAGAAGGGGGAGATGGCATTCTTCAGAAGGAGGACGGCACACGCCTCCAGCTGATCATCAGCTCTAGGCATGATGCGCTCTATGATAAGATAATCACGGTGATGCGACAAGAAGCAGCACGCTGTGGGCTTGATCTGCGAAATGAGCAGATGGATGATACGCTTTTCTTCACTCGCGTACGTGAGAAGAGTGTGCAGGCAGGAGTGTTCTCGTGGGCATTCTCTCCACCTATTCCAGATCCAGAGCCCTACCTTCATTCCACAGCTGCCTTTGATGAGCAGGGAAATCCCCGCATGCATACGAATAATATCACCGCTATTGCACTTCCTGAGCTCGATGCGGCTATTGAGTCTGCGAGCAATGCCAGCAGTGAGAAGGATGCCATTCGCGCTCATCATCGTATCCAAGAGCTCGTGCATGAGCACGCCTCGTGGGTAGCAGGTTGGTCGACGACCTATTGGCGTTTTGCGCAGTGGGCGTGGGTGAAATGGCCATCAGATGAAGCGAGTTATAACTTCTGCCCACCACGTTTTCAAAATCCGCTCAATAGCTTGCTCTTCTGGATAGATGAGGTAGAGAAGGAGCGTCTCTTGCATGATCGCGCACGCGGTGTTGTAGGAGAAGAGTGCGAGTACATCATCCCATTACCACAACACTAGCCTAGTGCCACTATGAAGAGACAAGCCCTTTTGCAAGTAAGAGATCTGCGCATTTCGTTCCAAGATGGACAGCAACAAGTAGTCGCTGTTGACGGAGTGAGCTTTGATATTCATGCCGGTGAGTGCTTGGGGCTAGTCGGTGAAAGTGGCTCGGGGAAGAGTGTGACCGCCATGAGTCTCTCGCGCCTTTTACCTCAGCCCAGTGGGCGCATCATTTCAGGAAGTATCCGCGTCGAGGGTAAGGAAGTGACATGCATGAAGGGAGGCGAGCTGCGCGAGCTACGAGGCAATAAGATAGGCTATGTTTTCCAAGAGCCGATGAATGCGCTCAACCCAGTACATCGCGTGGGCGAACAGCTTATCGAGAGTCTGCGTCTGCACCAGCGCTGCCGCTATGAGTCTGCACGGGATCAGGCGATCGCTCTGCTCAAGAAGGTACGCATCCCTGCTGCCGAGAGTGTCATGAGCCGCTTCCCCCATGAGCTCTCAGGCGGGATGAGGCAGCGCGTGATGATAGCCATGGCACTTTCCTGTAAGCCTCAGTTACTCATCTCTGATGAATCAACCACGGCTTTAGATGTCACCGTGCAGCATCAGATCTTAAAGCTTATTAAGGAACTCCAGACAGAGACACATGCTGCATGCCTCCTCATCACCCATGAGTTGGCTGTCGTGGCTCAGACTTGCGATCGTGTCGCGGTGATGTATGCTGGACGCATTGTTGAGACAGCCCCTGTAGAGGAGCTCTTCTCACATCCCATACATGCCTATACTCGAGCCTTGCTCGCATGCATGCCTAGTGTGCATCATGAGGCAAAGAGTCCCTTACCCACCATCGCAGGGCAGATAGCTCCACTTGGTCAGCTCGTGGATGGCTGTCGCTTCTGCCAGCGTCTTGGGAGGGATCATGCAGAACTAAACGAGCGACCAGAGTGGAAGGAAATCAGAGATGGGCATTGGGTAGAAGCATGCCCAAGCTGTACCAAATAGTAAGATTTTATGAATAAACTGATACTATATATTGCCATGAGCTTGGATGGCTACATAGCTGACCAAGATGGTGGAGTAGAATGGCTCGCAGGCGATGGCTCTGAGCCTGAGGCAGAGGGGAGTTATCCCGCATTCTATGAGTCGGTGGATGTTGTCCTGCTCGGATACAAGACCTACGATCAGATTATCAATCAGCTAGCTGTAGATGCTTGGCCTTATCAGGGAAAGGAATGCTATGTACTGACCCACAGGAATGATAGAGAAGATATCGTGACAGCTGATAAGCAAATTTACTTCCGCAGCCAGTCTGTAGCCGATCTTCTTGCGACCCTAGACTCGAAGCGCATATGGCTTTGTGGGGGAGCACAACTTGCGCAGCAAGCCCTAGAGTGCGATCTCATCGATGAGTATCGCTTGAGTATGATTCCCTGCATCTTGGGAGGAGGCATCTCGCTCTTTTCTCCACGCACCTCATCAAGTCTGCTAAGACTCTGCTCGCTGAGCCAAGCAAATGGTATAGCAGAGCTCTGCTACGAGCGGCGACGCTGATTTAATCAAAGACAACTTCCCAGAGAGGATCATTCGCAGCTTGGAAACAGAGTTCAATCTGGGAAGCCGTACACTTACTCTCTGCTAAGGGGCTAGGCAGTGCATCGAGGGTGAAGTATTCATATCCCAGTGTCTCGCTGTTTTCTTCGAATTTACCGCCGAGCTTCTTGCAGAGGAGAAAGACCTTGCACACGCCATAGGCGAAGGGTGGAGGATTATGCTTGTTACGATCATGTACTGCAATGAGACGGGTAGGGATGATATCAAGACCAGCCTCCTCCTTCACCTCCTTAATGGTGTTGCTCTTTACAGATTCGAGCACATCACACCAGCCACCTGGAAGAGACCAGCGTCCATCTTTTTCTAGGACGAGCAGAATTTTCTCCCCGGTCTCATCGAAGATGGCAGCACGCGTATCTATCTTGGGTGTCTGATACCCAGTATCTTGGCAGAAGAGTTCTTTTACCTTTTCGATGGGGAAATCTGCTTGGTGACTCAGCATCTCGGCGGCGATATCACGGAGCCGTTCGTAACGCTCCTTATCATAGACCTCTGGGTTGTATGCTAGACCGCACTGAGCGATGCTCTGAAGTTCGATAGCCCATTGCAGCCAGATGGGATTAGACTTGGGTGATGAGGGAGTATTAGTGCTCATGGGAATAGCAAGTATATGCTAAAAGTGTAGTGGACTGGCACTGTAGCGTCAAGTTAAAAGGTACTTATCACGTTGTATGCTTACTTTTCGCTTGTCATGAGCATGTGCAAGCTATACTATGAGTGAAAATGAAGCAGCTTGGTAAAATTCAGGAAAAGTTAAATAAGCTCAGCGCATCCCCACGACTGGGTAGTCGTGATAGGGAGATGGATGTAGTCGATCTGGCTGAATTATTGTTCTCTGAATCTCAGAGTGTATCAGATGTTAAATCGAAGCGCATACGCTTGATGCTGAGCCTTATTTCGCAGAATGAGTCTGTGAGGAGCTTTTTTCAGCTTTATCATGAGAACCTCACTTCATCAGACACACAGGTGAAGCAGAGGGTTCAAGAGCTCTATGCGCAGCATCGACAGGAAATACTACAAGCCTTTTGCTTCACAGATGCGTGGAAGTTGCGCCTTGCGCGTTACTGCTTCATGGATGAACTAGCTCTGATTGAGTCTCTAATAGGCGATAGTCTAAGCTGTTATGTGATGCCCGATCAAGCCAGCTCTCATCGCAAGCAGCAAGACAAAGCCGAGAAGATTGATGCGTGTCGATCCATACACATCCTCACACCACCTAGCTATGGAGATGATAGTGCTAATGCCTATGTAGCCCAGATGCTCCAGTTGCTTGTGCAAGTGGAGCCACAGGCGAGTATAGACATCGACGTGATGAGGCTGCTGCCGCGCATGGACTCATATCAGCCAGAGCTAGCGCAAGAACTTTTCTTACAGCGAGTACGTCCACTCATTGACGCGAATGCACTGCGAGCAATTAGCCAGCGAATGGTGTTCTCGCATATTGATGAAGAGCGTCTTGCTCTTGTGGGACGCGCATGTCGCGTCTTGCGGGAAGAAGAGCGCTACAATAAGGTCGAGTTTGTGATAGAGCTCGCATCATGCATGGACTCAAGCCCAGATGTCGTAGCTGACATCGTGAACTGGTCGAAGCTGGCAAGTGATCGGCATCTTACCCTGCGTTTGATGTCGGGGGATTCGTGTGCGCAGCTTAGTGAGCAGACAATGAGTACACTACATGGTGTGCGTGTGTGGTCGCAGCCTCAGGAACGCACACAGAGGCTGATAGATCTTATAGATCAAATATCTCTCGCAACACAGTTGCAGTTGGATCTCTCCTCTCAGGAATACGCAGATATAGCCTATGCCTGCGTGCAGTGGAAGTCATCAGGGAGAGATGGACTTCCAGCATTCACCCTAGCGTCTGGTCTGAGCCAAGGCTTAGCTTCAGTTTTAATCAGTCTTGGTGCACGCGTCTATTTGCACGCCTATTATGACGCGGTGGATGCTCACGAGGAAGCCGCAGCACGTCGTGCCGCCCTGCTGGAGCAGGTCTATGAGCCGCACAGTTCCTTCTCGCTTTCTCCATCATCGCGTCTTGGAGATCAGGCGTGGCGTGATATGATTCAGCAGTTTCATCTGACATGGAGTAAGCGAATACAATTACGTGATATGCAGGCGGTTGAACGACCAGCTAGTTACTTACTACCTATTCAGAGTGCGAAAATACGACATCTCTTAGAAAGTGCCTGCTCTGTCGAGAGAGCGGTGCAGCGTGCTAGCTACAAGGCAAAGATAGGAACGCAAGAGCTAGAGTCACAATTCTCCATCTCATCACGTGATCCTAGAGATCAGCGAACTATCGACTATAAGGTAGAGAGCATGAACTATGAGCAGATTGATGCCTTAGTGGAGCATGCGAAGGCCTGCTCACATGTGAGCGAATCTCTTCCAGATCGGCTCAATATATGGAAGGAATTTACTCAGATTCTTGACAGAAAGAGATGTGCTCTCATCGCTGTGCTTGTGCGTGATGCTGGCTACAGGCTAGCAGATGCCGATGCTGAGCTGGCTGAGGCGAGAGCTATGTGTGAGGCACTGATTGAGGAGATGGGACAAGATTATTGGAGTGATGGGGTAGGTATGCAGGTGGGAGGTATTGCTGTCGTTAACACAGGAATGAAGCAAGCATTGTTCGAAGCTGTCGAAGGGATAGCTAGCGCACATCTGCTGGGATATACAGTGATTTATAAGCCTGCGAACAACGCCTTGCGCATGGCAGAGGTTCTGCTAGAGCTTCTTCAGGAGTCGGGGCTTCGATGTCAGGGAAGCAAAGTCGATCTGTGCCTTGCTCAGTGTATGGATAATCAGATAGCGGAGTATCTATTTAATCATCGAGATGTTGCTGCTTTGTTCTGCTATGCCCCATTGAGTATTCTCGGAGAGAAGCACCAGTGCACAGATACGCCCTATCTCCACCGAAGGGACGAGAAAAATCATGCGCTCTACCTGCGTGCTGATGCAGAGTGGAAGCAGGCTCTTGTCGACCTTGCTGACGCTCAGCTCTACAGATCGGGGCAGACCTGCTCTAGCCCGAGAATCTTACTAGTTGATAAAGAGCTCTATGATCAGGTATCATTCCATCAGACTATGAAGGATGTGTTCTCCTCTATCCAGAACGCAGATCTGTCCCCCAGCGCATCCCTGCTCAGCCCAGAGGAATGGAGTGAGCAGCTCAACCTCAGCGAGGGTGAAAGCTGGCTTCTAGCCCCCGATCATGCAGAGCCAGAGTCAGCTCTATACCGTCCAGCCGTACGGCTTGGAGTGAGCGAGGATTCAGCGCTCTTGTGCGCAGATAAGCAGCTGAGCTATCCGCAAGTCCTGGTCATCTCTGTGGATTCATCTGAGCAGGCTATTCGTATACAGTCTCGCGTGACGCAAGGTGATGCCGCGAGTCTCTATACCTGTGATGTAGAGTTTATCAAAGAATGGAAATCACAGTTGCAGGTGCCAAAACTTTTTATCAACGCCAGCCCATTAGAGGGTTTCATCACGACGCGTGAGCAAGGCGGAGCTGCTACCTATCTAAACTGCCGTTACATAGGCGACTATCTTCCCAGCCTTGCACGCTGGGAAGCGGTGGGTAATCCCGCTCGTCGCGCGAGCTCTGCCACATTGCCATTTAAGCCATGGGAGCTTATAGGCTCGCAGCTGACGAATGCCGAAAAAATGCGCTTACACAGTGTCTGTGATTCGATCTACTACTGGTGGAGCACTCGCTATGGCGTGCGCTCGGAGAAGATAAGCCTGACTGGAGCCATCATGCAGAGAGTTTACCATGCTCGTCCTGTCTTGTTGCGTATCCCTAGCTCTCTTAGCGAGTCAGATGCCGCCATTTTGCTTGCAGCTGCCTTGACTTCTGAGGTGAGGCTGGAATTAAGCCTTGAGTCATCGCGACCTTGGATGGAAGAATATTTGCGATATGAGGATGTGAAGCTACGAGTTGAAGATGATTTCCAGTTCCAATCACGCTTCAAGCGTATTGCTGATCGTATGCCGCTGATTCGCTATCCTGAGGCAGGAGAAGTGGTGCGTGAATTAGCTGAGAAATGGCTTATCCCATTGCGAGATAAGCCTGTCGTTGCGCACGGGCGTGTCGAGCTCATGTATTTGCACGCGGAGCAGTGGGTGCTCAAGCGCGAGCAGGTGCTTACTGGATTTTAAGAGCCCATTTGAGATACTTCAGCGATTCGCCCCAGATCTTGGACGGAGTACTGCCTAGCACCACGACGATAACGGATTCACCATTGAGACTGCCGCTAGAGATGAGGCAGCGACCTGCTGCGTTTGTGTAGCCAGTCTTCATGCCATTTACCCAGTAGTGCTTCGGAAGGAGCTTGTTGGTGTTTTTCACACGCTTTGTCTGGCCATTTTCGAGAAGAAATTGGTATTCGGCTACATCTGTTGTGCTGCGGATGAAGGGGCTATTGTAGGCCCAACAGGCAGCTAATGCCATATCATAAGCGGTGGAGTATTGCTTGCCAGGTAAGCCGTGAGGATTAGAGAAATGGGTGTTCTTCATCCCCATGCGCTGAGCACGAGCATTCATCCGTTGGACAAAAGCCTCTACGCTGCCAGCAGTATCACGAGCGAGAGTGACAGCTACATCATTGTAGCTTGCCGTGAGAAGAGCTCGGAGAAGATCCCCACGGGTGTAGCTCTCACCTGCATGGAGATCCATGCGGATACGAGGGGTTTTCAGATCAGCCTGTGTCACGGTGGCCATGCGATTAAGATTTCCTGCGTCTAGGACGCAGAGTGCGGTGACGATCTTTTGCGTGCTCGCAACTTGGCGGCGTTCGTGAGCACGATAACCGTAGAGAAGCTTGCCGGTTTTTGGGTCGATGACTGCGATGGCTGCCGCCGCGGGGGTGGGGGCTGGGATGAGAGGGGGAGAAAGCGGCTTGGTGAAGGAGAGAGGCATGCCTTTCTTCTCCTGAGTGCGCACGACACGTGGGCTGTTCTGCTCAATTGGTAAGGAGCTGCAAGCTGTGCCAGCCAGAGCGATGAGGGGGACAATAGCGCGGATCAAGAATTTCATATATGAGGGGAGGAGTAGTGGGTTATTTTTTGAGGGAAAACTGTGCGCCAGCTTGGGCGATGATATGACCAGAGATTTGCATGCGCATGAGCAGAGGCGTGAGTTCGTGCGCTCCCATGCCTGTGGCAGAGCAGAGCTGATCGAGATTCGTGTTGCCATCAGCGATAGCCTCATAGATTGCACGACAGCATGGCTCTAGCTGCTCAGAGCCTGTGCGTGGTGTAGTAGCTTCGCTAATCTGATTGTTGAATAGATCCATCTGCTCAGCTCGTTGCACCCAGCCCATATCTTCTAGAATCTGCCGAGAGTGAGAACAAAGAATACCACCATCGCGGATGAGCTCATGACAGCCCGTAGAATACCTGCCATAGATAGAGCCAGGCACGGCAAAGACATGCTTCCCATATTCATCTGCAGCTATTCTAGCTGTGTGGAGAGAGCCGCTACGTTCGGGGGCTTCGACCACGAGAGTGGCATGACTCCAAGCCGCTACGATTCTGTTGCGCTGAGGGAAGCTAGACTGACTGGGGCGCATGTAGATGGGAAACTCGCTCACGACACTTCCACCTCCTTCTAGCATTCTTAGGGCTAGATCTTTGTTTCCTTCAGGGAAGAAGCAAGCATGACCTGAGCCGAGTACGCCAATGGTGTGTCCACCCGCATCTAAGGCACCGCGATGAGCAGCCGCATCGATGCCTAGTGCTAAGCCCGAGATGATGCTACATCCGGCATCTGCGAGCTCGCGCGCGATCTGCTGCGCCGCTTGTACACCATAGGCCGAGCAGTTACGCGAGCCGACGATAGAGACAGCTCGTTGGAGATTCTTCGCAATGGAAGCCCCCTTGACGTACAGGATGATAGGCGCATCCTGCATATGACGTAGGTTAGGGGGATATTCTTCATCATAGATACTAATGATGCGTACACCATGTCTATCTGCTGCTGCTAGCTCGGATGAAAGATTTGTGCAGCTCTCCCACTGCATGATCGAGCTTGCGATCTTTTTGCCGATGCGTGGCACACGCTCCAGCATGGAAAGAGGAGCTGAGAGTGCTAGCTCAGCCGACCCAAAAAAATCAAGCAGGGCTCGAATACGCATCGAGCCTATGCCTGGTATTAGATTCAGCACAAGTAGTGCCTCCTGTGGGGAGAGACTCATGCAGGCTGTACAATGAAGTCAAGACCGAGGTCTAGCGATGGTACAGAGTGAGTTAAGCACCCAAAGCTCATGAAGTCTACCCCTGTTTCTGCAGCAGCAGCAGCAGTTTCATAGGTGAGACCGCCAGATGCTTCGAAATAGGGCTTCTCCTGATCACCTCGCATGCGAACAGCTTCACACATCTCTTCGTTGCTCATATTATCAAGAAGGATATAATCCACACCACGCAGTGTTAAGAACTCTCCAACCTGTGTCAGAGTATCTGCTTCAAGCTCGACTTCTACTTCTGGGCGATCCGCCTTTAAGCGATCAATGCCATCCTGCATCTGTTGGAGGCTACTAGCTGTCATTAGATGATTATCCTTTACCATAGCTCGATCGTAGAGCCCCAGCCTATGATTGGTGCCACCACCATGGCGAACCGCAGCTTTTTCGAGAAGTCGATAGCCAGGGGTCGTTTTGCGCGTATCGAGAAGCTGACATTTCGTATGAGCGATACGCTCCATATAATGGGCAGTCATTGATGCTACACCTGAGAGACGTTGAATGAAGTTGAGAGCAGTGCGCTCACCACCTAGTATAGAGCGGGCAGCCCCCTCGATACGCATAACTATGTCACCGGCTGCTACTGATGAGCCATTGGGCTTTTCAACTATGACCTTGAGTAGTGGATCGACAGCTTTGAAAACAGCTTCAGCTACATCAACCCCTGAGACGACACCTTTGCTTCGCGAGCGCATGAGCGCGGTAGCAGTCAGCGACTCATCAACGAAGTAAAGGGAGGTGACGTCACCAGATCCAAAATCCTCAGCAAGCGCGAGGCGAACCAACTCATCGACATTATAAGAGACATTCGTTTCACTCATGTGAGAGAATATAGAGAAGATAGATGCACTTGTAAAGGAGAAATTCTACTAAATGCAGAAAAAGAATATTTTTTATAAAGATTGATTTTAAGGTGGTTGTGATCAATAATCGTGTTATTTTTGGGTGATGTGCAAAAAAACTTCCAAAACATACTTGACGCGCGGTTCAGTTTTATATATACTTCCGCCACCCCAACAC
>CAYJML010000008.1:0-120956 GCA_964371515.1 uncultured Akkermansia sp. | reverse complement strand
CCCAGAGCAGCGCGCCTGTGGTGGCGTCGTAGCTGTAGATCTTGCGCTCCTTCTTATCCCCTGCGGTGAGGAAGAGCTGATTCTCCCACTTGATGGGTGAGCTGAATCCCGAGAGAGGGATCTCTACCTTCCATTTCACATTCTTACCTTCCTCTACATCCCAGTCGGTGAAGAGCTGAGCATCAGCAATAGTTGCATCCTGACTAGGTCCACGGAACTGCGTCCACTGGCTGAGCAGAGACTCAGGACTCGCATAAACAAGTGGAGCTGTGGTTACAGCCTCTGCGTCTGCTGCTGTGACTGATTCTTGCATGGAGTCTGCGTCCCAGTCGCTGAAGTGAGCCAATCCCAACGCGGTGCCGCAGAGGGCGATTACAAGTCCAGTGATGGCATAGCGCATGGGCTGCGTCTGAGACTCATCTTCGCTGCGGGAGCTCTTCTCCGCTTCTTTCTCCGCTGTGAGGTTGAGATAGATACCACCCGCAAGCAGAACCGCAAGGAGTCCGAAGAGCAGGTAGCTGCCGCGTAGCAGCTGCTCCTGCGTCACGAACCAAGAGCGACGCGCAAGCAAGTCAAGCTCACGCACCATCTGCTGGAGTTCCGCATCTTGGGAGTTGGCACTGAGTCTTTCCTTGAGCTGTGGGAGGAGCTCAGAAGATTCTGGGTTAAATTGCTGCAGATTAATATACTGCAAGATCATGATGATGGCCATCACGAGAGCCGACACGCCGACGACTTTGAGGGCGATTTGAATGCACTGGCGGTAGAGAGGCTGAGGTTTCATGCGTTATTTTTTTGTTGTTGGTTGATGGGACAGTAGTCGTAGCATCGCAGGCAATTGATGCAATTTCCTGCGTCTATTTCGTAATTCTCGTTGTAGCGACGACGGTAGGTCATGATGAGGGAGAGGTTGATAATAAGTCCAAACCACGCGCCTAGTACCATCATGGAGATGTGGACGCGCTGCTTGATGTCAGCGACTTGAGTCTGGAGTTCTACTAGAGGACGCATGCTGGACATGTAGGAGATGACGGCATCGTCTTCCATCTGCTTTTGCTCAATCTTGTGTAGAAGAGCAACTTCGTGGTTAAGCACGCTAACACGGTCGGTGACGGCATTTCCAAGCATGACTCCCCCTAGGATGAAGAGAGGCAGCAAGGCGAGCAGTATCTGCACGCGCTTCGCGATGTGATGAATGCTCTGTTTATACTTCTTGAGGCGCGGACGCTCGATGGCATTGACTGGGCAGGCTGTATCGCAGAGCTCACAGTTGATGCACTGATTATCCTCAGCCGTGATGCTGATGCGCTTCTGTGAGAAGTAACTAGCCATCTTCAACAAGAAACCATAGGGGCAGAGATAGCGGCAGTACGGACGCCCTATCATGGTGCTGAGAGCCAAGAAGCCCAAGGTGAACACGATAGAGCCCGCCTTGAGGTCCAATCGGAACAGTCCAACAAAGGGGTCATAGTGGCATATCAGAAAGCCCATGTCGCAGTATGCAAATACTACCGCAATCCCAAGGAAGAGCGGTGGGATAGTGCGTAGTGCTGCATCAAGCGCAGGAGGGACGGATCTATTCTTGATGAGGAGTAGATCTTGCAAGGCGCCAAAGGGACAGGTTGCTCCACAGAAGACGCGCCCCAAGAAGAGAGCGACAAGTAGCGGTAGCAAAAAGATGAGCAGCGTGAAAATAGAGAGTGGGTACTCAGACGAGCCCGCAGCCGCGCTGACATTTCCAATCGCCCCAATCGCACAGACACAGCCCTGCCGGATGAAGCCAAAGAAGACCACCGAGAAGAGCATGAGGATGAGGAGAAGATTGCGTGAACGCCAGCGAAACATCGCCAGCGCACTAAGCACGAGCAAAGTAACGAAGAGTCCCAGTGAAAGGTACTCAAACCAAGGCGCAGCAGACTCAGGCAGCGCGAGCGTAGGAGTCTCGTACCCCTGAGTGAACTCGGGCTTGGGGAAGCGAAACTCAGAAAGAAGAGGGAGCGGTTTCATCAGTCTTTGAATCCTTTCTTTAAGATGTAAGCCTTATCCGCGGGGACGCGTATGATGGCTTGGGCTGGACACTTGAGAGCGATAGCGCATTCATTACAATTCACGCAGCGATCATGCACAATCTGGAGGAACATCGAGCCGTTGCCAAAGGCGGCGCAGGCCTTCGCGCACTTCGCGCAGCCTATGCACTTGTCCTCGATGATGCTGTATTCAAAATAGGGATCCTCGACAAAGGTGCGCTTGATCGCGGCCGTGGGGCAGAGCTGGTTCTCAGCGGCGGTGTTGAGCTCCTTCACTCCTTGGATGTAGTAGCCGCTGCACAGGTCGCAGTAGCCGCAGAGCGCATAACCGTGGACACACTTCACAGCCGAGGGCTTGATCACGCAGAGATTCGCACATTCACCGCAATGGATGCACTTGCTGGGGTCGATCTGCCAAACGGTCTCTTCCTCCTTGTTGCGCGCAAAGAGTGTACCAGCTGCGACTCCCAGACCACCTGCAAGAGCGGTGCGCAAGAAGTTGCGTCTTTTATTATCCTTGTCCATCTTGTTTCTTTTTGAATTGTTTAAAGAGCAGAGCTTGGGGGCGTGAGCAATTGCTCACGATACGGCAGTCCTTGCAGTACGGCACATCGAGGATGCAGGCCTTGTCCCTGCGCTTCACCATGAGAGCTACCCCACCACCTAGGAGGGATGTCCCTATAAGCCAGCGCGAGGCTGTGTGAATAAAATGTCGTCTCTTCATAACTGTAATAGGTGAATGGTTCTAGTCTTGAGGTCAAGGAGCGCGATTTGCCCCAGCTTGTTACGTTTGATTTGAAAATAAAACTCGGGCTCTGGCATAGAGCGTGACCACAGCACGCGTTCCACTACCCCTGAAGGCTGGAAGAGACGCACACGGATGAGCCCCTTTTCCAAGCAAACAAATTGACCTCCTGCCAAGGCGCAAAATTGAGCAGGGTTGCAGCAGCCTAAGAAGCTACTAGCAGACTGTGGCGCCCATGCTGCCTTGAAGCGCCCTTCGCCATTCATCTGCACGAGTCGATGACGCCCAGGGTCGCTGACCCAGAAGCCCCCTTCCCCATCAGCACTGAGACTGAAGTAAGGACTAGGGATCTTGAAGCTCTGCCCCTCGTAGCTCTTGCACTCCCATAAGAGTGTGCCTTTGAGGTCAAAGGCGACGAGCTTCTTCTGCCCAGCATCGGCAAGAATAACGCTCTCCTCAAGGGGTAAAATGTCGGTGATGTAGGCGCTTGTGCCCAAGTCAGTAAAGGGCTTACCATGGTAGTAAAGTGCGCGTCGGCTCGCTGCCCACTCAGCCTCTAGGCAGGTGATATCCCTGAGATCATGGAGTTTTTCTGGCGACTGCCCCTGCTCATTTACGCGGAAAACCCCCTCAACAGTGGAAACGAGGTAGCCACCCTCCGTAGGTGCAAAGGACTGCACACCTGCCAACTCAATACCTATACCCTCAGAGTCAGCTGTCGCATGCGTGGGGACATCCTGCTCCACCCTCGGCCAGAGGTAATAGACGACCAGCGCGAGGATGAGCGCATTCAATGCCCCCCAAAAGAATAGCTTCTTATTCATTTTCTCTCCTTTCTCATATCTATGCAGAACATAGTAACCGAATCACGCATGATCATCATCCCATCAGCGTAGGCGATAGGCCCCCACGCGTCCTGCCCCTTGATGAGCTGGGTGGAGTCTAGCACCTTGCATGTGTCGCCTTCTACCTTGAAAATACTCATCGAGCCGCTGTCATTGAGCACATAGAACTTCCCATCCGCCATGATGTAAGGGCCGAGTCCAAAGCGCAGGTCACGCGGCGCGCTCACTACAAAATCTTTCAGATTATCTACGGGGACACCCATGAACTGCATGCGGCGGAAGCCCGCGTCCTTCGGCATCACACCATAGAGTCGCCCCTCGTGCAGGATAGCACTCTGCTGCTCGATAGAGAATCCCTCATTGGGCTTGTGACGTGAGATGAGCTTTGCCTGATCTCCCTGCACCTGCAGCATCGCTCCACCCGCTCCGTAGCCTGCTGTGAGATAAACTTTGCCCTCTCCACAGGGAACTGGGGTAGGCGCGACAACGGAGGGTGCCCATTCGCTATTGCTCCAGAGGATTGCTCCCTTATCTGCGGCTTCTGCACTGATGCCAGCCACGCCTCCGATAGCAGAGTAGACATAGCTTCTCTTGCCCTCATACAGCATAGGGATGAGGGAGGCATGCGACATGCGCCAGCCCTCGGGGTTGGGAGTCTTCCAGAGCACCTCCCCTGTCTTTGCATCCACTCCCATGACGAGCACCTCAGGGCCTGCAGGTGCGAGCAGAACAACACCATCTTCAATGATGGGACACTGTCCTGTGTACCACTGTGGGATCTCTGCTCCATACTCCTGTACCATGTCGATGCTCCAGAGCAAATCGCCACTCTTGCGATCCACAGCCATGACCTGACACTTCGGACCGATGCAAACGACGACATCTTCATTCACCGCAGGGATAGTTCGAGAGAAGCCGTGATTGCGCTTGATATCAATCTTGTACCAACGACGCCAGAGCTCCTTGCCATCTTCCAAAGAAAAGGCACGCAGCACGTCCGCCTTCTCCGTCTCGGAATAATCCAGCAGGTAGACCACGCCCTTGTAGACGACGGGAGCAGAGTGTCCCTCACCGAGCGCGATCTTCCACTTCATACGCCCCTCCATATCGTCGAATTGCTCGGTGAGCGGCGGACAATCGCGCACGATATTGCTCATATCTGCTCCGCGAAAATGTGGCCAGATGCCCGCCCACTTTGCGTTGAGAGCCTCGATCATGCTCGGGTCAAATGAGTCAAAGAACTCACCTATCTTGATGTTTGCACTGGCATTGCGCGCGCCCTCAGGCACCTTATCGCCGCCCGGTAGACTCATCTGCTCCGTGTCAATAGGCATGATAAGCCAGCTATAGATCAGCCCGAGACAGAGGGCAGAGGTGGCGGTGAAGGTGACGCATTTAATGAGATTGGCATTCATTTCTGTGGGGCAAGAGCACTGAGGGTGAAAATAAGAGGATAGAGTTCTTCATCATACCAGAGAGAGGCAAAGTATAGACCAATGGGGCTGGAGATCAGAGGAGAGCGCAAGACACGGGAAGCGAGCAGCTCGGTAGCCTCGACATCGGGGCGGTAGCCAGAGAGCGCCTTGATGGCCTTGGCGGTGCATTCGTTGTTGCTCGGCATACCAGCACCACCACCCCAGCGCGCGTCATCATGGCGCGCCTGCACAAGGTAATCAACGGCGCGCTGTACAAAGTCCTCCTCAGCCAGCGCAGGTAGAGCACTGAGATGCTCGAGCACAACCGACGTTCCGTACACGGGACTCTGCTGCTTTGGTGCATCCTGCGCGCCAAACCAGAGGGGAATCCACGCTCCCTCGGGACTCTGGACAGACTGTAGATAGGAGATAATACGCTTCATCGCGCGTTGCAATTTCTTCTGCATAGGAGCAGGTGATGACGGCAGCCAGAGCGCAAAAGCTCGTAGCGCATGCGCTGAGATATCGGGACAGCTACGATCAAAGGGGAGAAAGCCCCAGCCACGGCAGAAGGTAGGCACTCCACCATCGCGATTCATCAGGTCGAGCAACCAGCGCAAGCCCAACTCAACTTGCTCATCATAGACATGACCCAGCATGTGCAGTGCTACAAGAGCTGCCGAACTATCATCGGCATCGGGCACTCCACCCGAGAGATCTGTCCATGCCCAGCCTCCCGCCGCAGCCTCGGTGAAGGGGTGCTGATGTAGGCATTGACGCGCAAGCAGCTCCTTGCACATGGAGCCGCGCTCCTCGTCGCTGAGCAGATCATTCTCAGCCAGAGCCTTGATAGAAAGTGAGCTCAGCCAGGTCGAGAGATTCGTATCAATGGGCCATGCGCCCTCTTCGCGCTGATTGCCCATGAGGAAGGCTCGCGTTCCACGAGTCACCTTGTTATCAGGATAACCTGCCGCGTAGAGGCACATCGACACAAAGCCTGAGAGAGGTGCGGCCTCGAGGAAGCCTCCACTCGCGGGTAGCATACCCTCTAGCTTGCGTAGAACGCGCGGGATGATAACTTTTTCCTTCCACGCCGAGAGCTTGCCCGACATCTTGTACTGTAGCAATCCCACCGCAATGAGGGCAGGTAGAGCATAGCTGACAACAGAAATATTGATGAGTGTGAAAAAACGTCGCGGCAGCACCGCAAGGCTAAAGGGTAGATGAGGAATGCGTGCCCACGCATCCTCCCCTTCGAACATGCCTGCGAGCGTACACATACAGAGGATGGGAACGGAGAAGGTCAAATCCTTGCCATAATGATCCAGTATTGCTTGTAACAAATGGCGATGACCCAGATGGGAGTCAAGCCAGATCTGTGCACGCTCACGCGTCGCGTCACTCTCCACGAGCTCACGTCCAGCGAAGAGAGCTGCATAGCTAAGAAGTGTTGCCGACATATTACTAGGGCTCTCGGGGCTATCCCCCCATGCTCCATCCTCATTGACATGATTGACGAGCCACTGCAAGCCCGCACGTGCATCCTCTCCACATTGGAGCAGGGCAAAGCTCGCAACAGCGGTCGACACAGCACTATTGGACAAGCGTCCTTCCCAGAGACCTTCTCCTTGTCGGTGCGCACGCAATTGCTGCGCAAGTTGTTCTCTAGCTTGTTCTATCATGATGCTAATGCTCCCATAGCAAGAAGTCCATAAAAAGTATATTCACTATCACTCTGCTCATCATTGATGACACTGGCAAAGCCACCCTCATCGAGCCAATGATCACGCAGATAAGCTGCGGCAGCCTTGTGCGCAGCCCCCTCTTTCCAGCCACAGATGCGCAACGTGAAAAGAGCCACCGCTGTTGATAGCGTATCTGGTAAAGGGCTCGTCTTACTCGCCGCGAATCCTCCGCACGAATCCTGCTGCTCACCCAACCAACACAGCGCTTCCGTGTCCACACCAGCACCTAACTGTCGCTTCGCAAGAATAGCCGCTACGGTGATGGAGACTACCCCCTCGGAGCTCTCGCTCTCTAGCTTACCATAGCTACGTCCATCAGTAGTGCGACATGCTTCCAATGCCTTGAGATAAGTGCCTCTTTGGGGTGAATCCAGCCTGAGATCCTGATGGATATTCAAAGCAAGAAACAACATATAAGGATCCTTTAACAAAGCATCATTAGAAGAGAAATCACTTCTCTTTAAAAATTTCCTAATATAATAAAGGCGTAAGATCAGCTTCACTGACAAGCAAGAGACAGGACGGTGCGCCAGTGTGGTCAGAGCACACTTTACCCAGCAGCAGAGATGAATGACATCCAGTGATTCCAATGAGTAGCGCAGCAGGTTCTGCTGGTAATTTCTCCATGGCAGCCGCAGCTCAAGCGCATCGGCGCAAGCGAGTCCAAACATGGTGTAGTAGAGGTCTGGCTTACCCGCCCTGTCAAAGAAAACTCCTTGCTCGATGTTAGTCTCGTTTAACATATACTCCTTCACCCTCTCCCGCGCCGCACTGCTCATCGACGCTAGGGAAGCTCGCAGCACTGCTCGAAGCTCGCGTGAATGGGATGGAGGAGGATTAAACATCTTTGAGAATACGTGTTGTGATACGGAAGAGCAAGCGTTTGAGCTCAGGGTTAGTCAGCCGCTGGAGGCAGCAGTAGGATTCTTGTCTGTAATGCTCGTAGAGTTCTACGACCTGCGTACGGACTGACTGGACATCCATTTGAGAAAGGAGATCAGAAAGACTCTCGTGCTCTGGCTTCGACTCATGAGCTAGGGCGAAGAACACGGAGAGTCGTCCGAGCTGTGCGTCTTTATCTTCGTGGAAGTCACCCAAGTCATCATAGATTTGGTAAGCAATGCCAAAGGATTGACTGTAGGCGCTGAGCAACTTACAGAGCTCAAAATCAGCTTGGGCGCAGATGGCTCCCATCACGAGAGCAACCTCAAAGGCAGGAGCAGTTTTGCCCTTGAATATCTCTAGCACCTGAGCGACGCCATAGAGTTCTCCTCGTCGCAGCAGCGAGAGCTCATCCCCCTGCCCACGGCAGAGCGCGAGATGACCGTGGCTCGCAGTGCGCAATAGCGCCCCTCTATCTATAGGAGCATCGACTGGAACCTCGATTTCGGCAATGAGACGATAGCCCTCCCCTAGGAGCAAATCACCGCAGTTCAAAGCAATGGCAAGCCCCTCAGTACAGTGCAGGGTAGCGAGCCCATCACGATCGCTGTCGTCATCCTCTATATCATCATGGATGAGAGAGGCCTTGTGAAAACACTCGACCGCCACAGCTATCTGTTGGACGAAGTGGGGCAAGTCCTCAGCTCCACTCAGGCAGAGATATACAGCTGCGCACAGGAAGGGGCGGAATCGCTTGCCGCTCTCCATCAAGTACTGGCGTGAGAGTATCTCAGGTGAGCTGCATGGCTCACCCATAAGATTGAGCAGCCCCTCATAGGTGAAATAGCCTTTTACTCGCTTCTCCCAGTCGCGTGCATTGAGCATAGGAGGCATCAGCTTCTGCGACTCGAGACGTAGGTACTGGCGCACGAGTGCAAGATCAACCTTTGTATCGACGCATCCATCCTTGTCGAGGGGGATGGCGATACCCGGTAGGGCGTTATTCACCATATGGGGGAAGGCCTTGCGCAGCGAATCCAAGCAACTCACACCAATGATGGCGTCAGCCGCGCCACTCTGGATCACACCACGCGCCACAGGACCGCCCTCTGCCACAATACACATCATACCACGTGCCTCAGCCTCAGCTGTCAAGCCTCCCACATTACAGTTACCACACTGTTCACAAAGCAAGCCCAGATCGTCAGTGATCGCCTGACACTTCCGAGAGTTCTTCATACATCGGGGCAGCAGAAAAAGTCGACGCTCTGCAGGAATGCTCGCAACGGTATCTTGCCACAGAGCATTATTAATCATGATAATGACCCATTCGTCGCTCACCCCATAATCTGAGGCATCGACTCCCAATTGCGCGGCACAGTTCTTGAGCTCGTTCAGACTCAGTGGTGGGACGAGATGATTGTGAGTAACATAAGACTCAATGAGCTTCATAAGCTCATGCTGCTTTGTCCTATCCATAGGCACCAAATCCAAAGAAGTAGAACCGCTTCGCCCACTTGTACCACATACTCTTTTCAGGAATAGCCTCTGCCGCGTTGTGATGGCAGGGGCAGGGACTCATGTTCGCTAGCTCCGCGTAGGCGCAGCCTCGTCCACTAGAATCACGTGCGCCCTCCTTTTCCAAAAATCCCTTTAATTTCTCAGGATTATTCAACAGCATACACCCCTGTGTCTCAGCAGCAACAAAGCTACGGAAGCGCTCCAAGAAGGCTGAACCCTCTAGCTTCTCCTCAAGACGGTGCGCCTCCTCGCGTACTGAATCCATGCTGAACTGCATAGGCGGGCAGAACTCAATATCCCCAAAGGCATTAATATGATGGCTAAAGCCCGTCGCCGCTGGGCAGAGTCCATGCCCCTTCGCATCCCAGTAGGCATCAACAATAGCGATAGCCTCCGTGCAGCGACGCTCAACGATAAAGCGACGCAGACGCGTAATCTCCTCCTGAGACAGAGCGAGATCTCTATTGGGATGAGGACCAACGGGTCTGTAAATATAGTACCACACGTAGTGCACCTTGCGCTTGATGAGCTCATCGAGGAAGGGCTTCGTCGCGAGAGTGTCTATATTATTCTTACACACACTCGTGCAGACTCCTGTGATGAGCCTCTCGGCGGCGCAGTTGTCGAGAGCCTGTAGAGAGCGTTCGTAGACATTCTTCCCACCTCGCCTCACATCGGAGACCACAGCATCTCCTTCAATACTGATCAGAGGTGTCACATTCTTAAGAGCACGCATCTTCTGCGCCACCTCTCGAGTGAGGAGAGTCCCATTCGTAAAAATCTGGAAATAGCAGTCAGGATGCTTTGCAATCACTGTGAAGAGATCTTTGTAGAGCAAAGGCTCTCCACCCAAGAGTCCAAAGAAGTAGCTGCCATTTTTCTTGCACTGGCAGATGAGTTCGTCTAACTGTTCGGGCGCGATTTCCACGCGTGGTGTCTGCGTGACCCAACAGCCCTTGCAACTAAGATTGCAGGTGTTTGTCAGAGAAATCACCATGAAGGCAGGGAAGTGCTTGCCCTGCTTTTTTCTCTTCTCAAAGGCTTTTACAGCCCCCCTGCCCTTGTAGCAAAAGTTCCAGAGAAAGGTACGCAGCAAGTCAGGCGGTACCTCAGTCATCACGCGTTTAAAAAATTTGAGCATAAGTAAATTTAAAATTCATCGTCGTTAAATAGGTTAATCTTGCGAGCAAGCGCGCGACGAGCTGAGAGTTTCTCATAGAGATTCTTATCACTGAGTGCCTTTTCGAGGTTGAGCTCCTTACGTGAGCCCCCTTCTCCACCATTGATGGGAGCATCACCATGCTTGGGAAAGATGATAGCACCATGCGGGCAGACACGCGCACAGGCTGGACAGTTCGTTTTACAGTTAAGAGGTTTATTAACTCGTGGACGGCGTTGTTCATCTTTATCATAAACACCAAACATACAAAAATCCACACACTTCATGCAGCCACGGCACTGCTTATAATCAATGGTGGGATACCACGCGATGACTTCTGAATCATCATAGGTCGGCAGCTCAACATCCTCAAGAGAGACGGGTTCCTCATAGGGAATCTGCATCTGCTCAGCGAGAGACTGGGCTGAGTGCGCGCGCAGATCATAGCACTGCGCACACTCCATCTGCGCATAAGCACAGAGAGCCTTTTGAGCGCGAGAGTGGCAGGCGACAAGCCCCGCAATGCGGGGCTTGTCATCCGATGCCAAGGCCATGCGGCAGAAATCTGCTACAATCAGAACCTCTCTACCACTCGATCTGAGGGTAGAGACGATCTTTTTGACCTCTTGCGCATCGAGCAGCTTGTACTTTTCACAGCTGCATACGATGAAGAGTTCACTCATTTTACCTTCACACAAACCAAGCTACCCTCACTGTTGCGGCAGTAGATATAGCCATTTGACACAACAGGCATCTGCCAACACTTGCCTCCGGAGACCACTTCATGCGAACTGATGATATCTTCCTTGGTCTTATCAAGCTTAAGATAGGTCAGTGTACCACGCTCATCGAGGTAGACGAGCTTGTCGCCTGCGATGATAGGCGAGCCAAAACGCTGTGAACCCACCCAGAGCAGCTCGCCTGTCTTCGCATCAATCGCGCGCAGCGACTTGCGGGCATTCGTGTTGCCATGTGAGCCGTAGATCGCGCCTTCGTGCAGCACCGGGGTGGAGAACTGACTGTTGAGATGCTTGACATTCCATACCTCAGAAAGCTTTGCCCCATCAAAGGCGAACAGCACCGCATGACCCGTTCTGTAAGCGGAGGTGATCATGAACTGCCCCTTGTCCGCATCCACAATGAGAGGGCTCGCACCGATGATGCCATTCTGCGTCACCACGTCAGCATAAGCAATAACCTTGCCCGTGAGTGGCTCCACAACACTGATCCCATCGGCACCCAAGATGAGGAGATAATCCTTGCCCTTGGAAGTCATGAGTGTCGGGGTCGCATGGGTCGATACCCCCTCAGAGCGCCAGACGATGTCACCTGTATTCTTGTTGAGAGCGATACCGGATTTGCCAATACCGACGATGACAAGATCCTTGTAGAGAAGAGCCGAAGTCGACACATTCCAGCGAGGGACAGGGGCACTGGCATCGCAAAGAGGCTTACCCCAGAGCTTCTTGCCTGTAGCAAAGTCGAGGCAGACGATATCACCACGACGGCTCGTGAACCAGACAGATTTGCCATCCGTGACAGGGCTCGCAAGTGTGCCCTTGTAGGGCTGTCCCTCGTCACTAGCCTGAGAGTACGCCCAGATCTGCTTGCCTGTCGCCGCATCGAGGCAGTAGACGTAGTCGACATTCTCCTTGTTGCCTGAGGCGAGGAGCTTGCCATCCTTAACAGCCACACCACTGTAGCCAGTGCCGAGCTCTGCTGACCACGCGATATCGCCCGAGGCATTAACGTTCTCAGAAGTGATACCATTAGCATTGGGACCGCGCCATGTTGCCCAGTCATCTGCCCAAACACCTGTGGCCAGCGAGGCCATCATCGTGAGAGTAATATATTTCATTGTCATATTCAGGTTTTGATTAACGTTCATCCAAGGAAACGAAATTATCATCACTCAACATCTATCACAACATCACTCTCCAGATTACCCACAACCCATTGAACAACGTAGCTGATTTATACTTAGATCGATAAAGAAAAAACAACCTTGGTGTCGCCCGTTTGCTTTTCTGAGTTATTTTCACTCATAGCAAACAGATAGGCAACCTACACGCTTTTTTTATATTAGCATTGTATTCTCTCATGTCAAGGAATTCGCACTAACGAACCACAGTCTAGCATGGTGACATCATGCATTATCCATGGAGTTCTGCTACATTTTATATCAGAGGAGAAGCTGATGGATTAATCCAAGCCCCCCCCTATCAACAGCATCTAGCGCAGTATCTCAGCATGCCCTATGCAAGATGTTTAGCTTATTAACACAGATTAAATTCAACTTCTCGAAAATACATGAGCCTTGCGCAAGCATTAATCGCATGCTAGTCTACCGCCTGCTTCATGTACAGTTTTCTTCTTTTCGTCATTTACTTTTCCTTCTTTAGTATGGGCTTGTCAGAGACGCTGTTAGGCGCGGCATGGCCATCTATGCGAAAGAGCTCAAATTTTTTATGGCGTAGATACCTCTCAAGAAAGACTTAATATTAATTATGGGTTAAATAGGTGCTCAGATTCTGAAGCATCGCTTGATGCGTCTTTGATTTTGAGTTAACTAAGAAGTTTTTTTATTTCTTCGATTACATTGAGACGACCAGAATCATAATAGCAAATGCACTTACAGTGTACGTTCTACGGTCGTTGTCTGGGTTCATATATGCATTTGATTCCATACCATCATGAGCCTATGAGGAGCTGCAGTGTTCTCTGACATGAGATAAAGTTTCTCTTCATCTGCGCCACGAAAACAAATGCTTGCAAAATATACGTGCTCTCCTCATAGAAAGAGGTGTGGGGGTCTTGGTAAGACAAATGTCATGAAACTACCTACTTGAAAAAGCTTTCTTTTTTTGCTATTCTCAAGCAAGTATGAAATCAACTCTTTATCCACACTCTTCTCCCCTCTCTCACGCGAGATGAGTATTATAGATCATGATGACTTTATTGAATTATACCGAATGACAACTCTTTCGTTCACAATTTATAGCATCGCAAATCAATCGTATCACAATGAAAAACAAAATACTATACACCTGTATCACAAATGGGTATGATGACATACCTATACATAAGTATATCTCAAATGACTGGGACTATGTCCTCTTCACGGATAATGAAACTCTACTTTTATTAGGTCAAGTCAATCAGTGGAAAATCCAGCCCCTGCGCTTCAATAAGCTGACAAATGTTAAAAATGCCCGATGGCATAAGGTAAACGCCCACAAACTCTTCGCGAATTATCGCTACTCTCTCTGGGTCGATGGAAATATTAGCATACAAAATGAGCACCCCTTTCATCGCATAGACAAGTTGATAGATGAAGATGTCAAAGTGAGCATCTCACCTCATCCGAAGAGAAATTGCGTCTACGATGAGGCAGAAGTGATAAAAGAACACTCTATCGACTTGCCAGAAATTGTTGATGAAGAAATGGCGTATCTTCGTAAGAATAATTACCCTGCAGAAAACGGACTAGCTGCTACTTATGTCATGTTTAGACAGCATAACGATCAAAAAGTACGATGCGCGCTGATCGACTGGTGGTCAATGATTGATAAGTTTTCAAAAAGAGATCAGTTATCATGCGACTACGCCTTCTGGAAAAATAATGTAGAGATCTATCCTCTCTACGATCTTCCAACTACCCCTTGTCGACATGAAGATTATGTATTTAGCTATCCAGCAACACACGACCGCTATTATAAAAAAGATCCCAAAAGGAAATCCCAGCCTAGAAGACAGTCTATCATGGTCCGAAAGCTATCCTGCCTCATCAAAACAACAAGAATACGGCTATCGCTCGTAATCAATAGGGGCTTAAAGAACATAAAGCTTATTACTAAGAAAAAATATCTCAAGCGTACTGCTCGATACACGCAGGACTATCTCATGATCTCGTCTTCAGCCTATTTTGATCGTGCGTACTATTTACATACCTACCCAGATGTCGCTCAAGCGAGACTTGACCCCATCTCGCATTATTTAACTCATGGCTGGCAGGAGAATCGCAACCCCAGCGATCTCTTCAACACAGCTTGCTATATACGATATTGTGGTGATCAAGAAGCAGCGTCGATGCCTGCTCTGCTTCATTATGAGAAGTATCGTAGATGAGGTAGAAGAAGAGCCTTATTCTAAGATCTTTTTCATTGACGGACTCAGGGGTAATTTGCTATATATGATAGGAGGATACGTAACTACGCGTATCCTTCTAGTTTCATAGCCTATTAGCTCTTTGCTCTCTCATGAATCATACTACACAACGAGATGTACGCTCGTGGGTACCTACTCTCTACTTCGGGATGGGGCTTCCCTTTGTCGCCTTGAATATGGTGGCAGTCCTCATGTATAAGAATATGGATATCTCCGATGCGCAGATTGCATTCTGGACATCTCTCATCATGTGGCCATGGACTATCAAGTTCTTATGGAGTCCTTTCCTCGAAATGTTTCGCTCCAAGAAACTTATCATTGTAGCCACACAACTAGCATCAGGGCTAGGCTTCGGGCTCGTTTCGCTATCGCTCCAGATGCCTCTCTTCTTTGCGGTCTCTATCTCGCTACTTGCCTTTGTCGCTGTCTGCGGAGCGACTCAAGATATAGCTGGAGATGGTCTATATATGTCTGATCTCTCTGACTCCCAGCAGGCGAAGTACATCGGCTGGCAGGGGGCATTCTATAATCTTGCTAAACTTGTTGCAACGGGAGGTCTTGTCTACTTATCAGGTGTTCTCTATCAGTACTTTGCAGCTCGTGAAGCTGGGGTTGATGCATCTTTGGTGCGCACGATGATAGAAAGCGGTGATATCTCTGCCTCGATTGCACGGTCTTCTGCTGTTAATAGCTGGATGATCATCATGGGTCTCTGCGCTACGATCATGATCTTGCTTGGCTTCTATCACATGAACGCACTTCCCAAGGGTGCAGCTGTAAAGGGCTCAGCAGCTAAGAATGCACGGGAAGCATGGGCGAAGATTGGTGAGGTGGTTGCGCTCTTTTTCGCGAAAAAATACATCCTCTACTATATCTTTTGGATCATTGCTTACCGTCTCTGCGAGGGCTTTGTCATGAAGATTGTCCCTCTGTTTTTAAAAGCATCACAGAACGAGGGTGGTCTGGGTCTCGATGAGCAGGCTATAGGTCTGTACTATGGCTCCTGTGGACCGGGTGCATTCTTACTAGGTTCGCTATTGGCAGGCTACTTTATCGCGCGACGTGGTCTGAAGCGATCCATCTTTATCTTGTGCTGCATTTTTAACATTCCTTTTGCGGTTTACGCTTTTTTCGCGATGGCTCAGCCTGAGAGTGTCTTTCTTGTAGGCAGTGGCATTGTGGTGGAGTACTTCGGCTATGGCTTTGGTTTTGTCGGTCTAACGCTCTTCATGATGCAGCAAATAGCCAAGGGGGAGCACCAGATGTCTCACTACGCCATTGCCACAGGTGTGATGAACTTTTCTGTCATGGGGACTGGGATGGTGTCTGGCTATCTTAGCGACATGCTAGGCTACAAGATTTTCTTCTCCCTCGTCATGCTGGCAGCTATTCCAGCCTTTATTATGACGTGGTTTCTCCCCTTCACTCACAAGGAGGAGGAATCTCGTTAACCCCCTTCTCTATTCACATTCACTATTATTCTATTCATTATGTCTGATCTCACTATAGTTGGCTCACCTCTCCCCGATATGCCTTGGCAGGATCGTCCTATTGGCTCACAAGAAGTCATGTGGCGATATAGCAACAATCCCATCATCCCGCGTGACCTGCTTCCGACATCCAACAGTATTTTCAACTCGGCTGTAATCCCCTTTAAAAAAGGGGACTACAATTATGTGGGTGTCTTTCGCTGTGATGATACTAACAGGCGCATGCGCATTCACGTTGGCTTCTCTGTAAATGGTATCGACTGGGATATCCAAGAGGAGGATTTCAAACTAACAGGAGCTGACCCAGAGATAGCAGCATGGGAATATGGGTATGACCCTCGCGTGGCCGAGATAGATGGAAAGTACTATGTCACATGGTGTAACGGCTACCATGGTCCGACTATAGGCATCGCGTGGACAGAGGATTTTGAGACCTTCCACCAGCTAGAGAATGCCTTCTTACCTTATAACCGCAATGGCGTGATGTTCCCACGTAAGATTAATGGTAACTTTGCCATGCTGAGCCGCCCCAGCGACACAGGGCATACGCCATTTGGTGATATTTTCTACTCCGAGTCACCGGATCTAGAGTACTGGGGACGCCATCGTCATGTGATGTCACCAGCAGCTTTTGAAGATAGTGCATGGCAGTGTATGAAGATAGGGGCGGGTCCCATTCCTATCGAGACATCCGAGGGGTGGCTGATGATCTATCACGGTGTGCTTCGCTCGTGTAATGGCTACGTCTACGCCTTTGGTTCATCACTACTTGATCTCAATGAGCCATGGAAGGTGCTGGCTCGCAGTGGACCTTATCTCATCTCTCCTCGTGAGACCTATGAATGCATGGGTGATGTCCCGAATGTGACATTCCCCTGTGCGGCTCTACATGATCCAGAGAGCAAGCGTATCGCGGTCTACTACGGCTGCGCTGATACAGTGACTGGTCTTGCCTTTGGCTACATTGATGAGATTGTAGAGTTCACCAAGAAGCATAATATTCAGCCCAGCTCCTAGAGAAGCTTCCTATCATGCTACGTTCTCTATCCTTTGCCCTCTGCGGCTGTATCATAGGTGTCACCTCACCCTTGCTAGCTCAGGCGAAGAAAGCGACTCCGGCAAAAAAAGAGATCCCCCCAGTCAACTGGGTAGATCCCTTCATCGGTACGACTAACTTCGGCACGACGAACCCCGGTGCGGTACTGCCACATGGGATGATGTCAGTATCTCCCTTTAATGTGATGGGATCTGAGACGAATAAGCATGATAAGGATGCTCGCTGGTGGTCGACACCCTATGAGTTTCACAACAAGTTCTTCACGGGCTTCTCGCATGTCAACCTCAGTGGTGTTGGCTGCCCAGATCTAGGCTCGCTGCTCGTCATGCCAACGAGTGGAGAGCTCCAGTTTGACTACAAGATCTATGGAAGCAGCTACAAGCAGGAGAAGGCATCACCAGGCTACTATAGCCTTGAGCTAGAGAAATATGGGATTAAAGCTGAGGTAAGCGCTACGCGTCGCAGCTCCATCGAGCGATACACCTTCCCCGCGGGTGCTGGGAATATTTTACTCAATCTTGGCGAAGGCTTGACCAACGAATCAGGTGCCATGATCAGGCGAATCAGTGACACAGAGATAGAGGGGATGAAGCTCATGGGAACCTTCGCTTACCAAGCTCAAGCGGTATTCCCTATCTACTTCGTCATGCGAGTTTCAAAAAAGCCTAGCAATAGCGGCTTCTGGAAGAAGCAGCCTAGGAAGGTAGGGGTGGAAGCCGAATGGGATCAGTATGATGGAGAGTACAAACCCTATACGAAGTACCACAAGGAAATCGCGGGCGATGACATCGGCTACTTCTTCCGCTATGAGCATCTCCGTGCAGGTGAGCAAGTCGAGGTGCAGATGGGGGTTTCCTTCGTTTCCACAGAGAATGCACGCAAGAATCTCAACACAGAACAACAGGGCTTTCACTTCAATAAGGTACAGGCTGCAGCACGTGAAGAGTGGGACAAGATGCTCTCGCGCATCCTTGTGAAGGGTGGCACGAAGGAGCAAAAGACTATCTTCTACACGGCTCTCTACCACACACTCATCCATCCGAACATTCTCAATGATGTCACAGGTGAATACCCTGCAATGGAGAGTGCCTCTATCGCAAAAAAGCCATACGATCGCTACACCGTATTCTCGCTCTGGGACACCTATAGAAATCTCCATCAGCTACTCACCCTAGCCTATCCCGAGAAGCAGCAAGCCATGGTGCAGACCATGGTAGACATGTATGAAGAGCAAGGATGGCTGCCCAAGTGGGAGCTCTATGGACGCGAAACCTACACGATGTCAGGAGACCCCGCAGTGACAGTCATCGTCGATAGCTGGCTGAAGGGCATTCGCGGCTTTGATGAAAACATCGCCTACGCAGCCATGCGCAAGTCAGCCACAGCCCCCAGCGCGTCTAATCCCATACGCCCCGAAAATGATGTTTACGAGGCAAAAGGCTATATCCCCGTGGGTACTTATCAGGCTGACCTGTCAGGCGATAACTCCGTTTCTAATGCCCTCGAATACTACATGGCAGACTATGCTCTCTCTCGCTTCGCGCAGCTGCTAGGGCATAGTGGTGATGCATCCTACTTCCACCAACGCGCTCTTGGTTATAAGAAATATTACTGCCCTGACTTCGGCACGCTGCGCCCTATTCATGCTGATGGAAACTTCTACAAAGACTTCAACCCGAAGCAAGGGGAAAACTTCGAACATGTTGTAGGCTTCCATGAGGGAAGCGCATGGAATTATACCTTCTTTGTGCCCCATGATATAGCTGGACTCGTCCAGCTCATGGGAGGAGAGCAACAGTTTGTGGACAAGCTTCAAATGGTCTTTGATGAGAAGCTCTATGACCCTGCCAATGAGCCCGACATCGCCTATCCTTACCTCTTCAGCCGCATCAAAGGGGAAGAATGGCGAACCCAGCACGAGGTATCACGCCTACTTCGTGAGCACTTCACGACAGCTCCCGATGGATTACCTGGAAACGATGATGCTGGCACAATGTCTGCATGGGCCGTGTTCTCCATGATGGGGCTCTACCCCGACTGCCCAGCTGATCCTAGCTACACGCTCACGAGCCCTGTCTTTGATGAGGTGCGTATCAAACAAGCCGACGGTAAGGATATTATCATCACATCGAAACGCCCCTCCCCTGATGCTTCCTATATCCACAGCATCAAGCTGGGCGATAAGAGCTATCCCCACTATAGACTCACACATCACCAGCTTCTTGACAAAAAGAAGCTCCACTTTGATTTACAGAATAACAAACCTACTCAACCATGAAACACATCGCTCAACTCATCAGCCTTTTGTGCCTGTGTACAGTCAGTCTTGCAAAGGACTACACAGCCTTCGTTGACCCTCTCATCGGTACGGGAGGACATGGGCACGTCTTCGTCGGTGCGAACGTCCCCTACGGCATGGTTCAAGTGGGACCTACAAGCATCCCTGAAGAATGGGATTGGGTATCTGGTTATCATGAGAGTGATAACACCGTCATCGGCTTCTCTCACACCCACCTCAGTGGGACAGGTATTGGTGATCTCTTCGACATCACCCTCATGCCTGTCATCGGTGCAGTCAAGTACGCACGAGGAACCGAAGAAGATCCTGCATCGGGGATGTGGTCTTATGCAGATCGTAGTAAACAGGTAGTTCGCCCTGGTTACTATTCTGTCCCCCTCCTACGCTATGGTATCACCGCTGAGATGACAGCTACCGAACGAGTAGGACTACATCGCTACCACTTCCCTAGCTCAGATGAGGCAGCAGTCGTCATTGACCTCGAAAATGGAGGTTGCTGGGACATGGCATGGCGCACGGAGCTCAAAGCGCATAACGCGACAACGGTAGTAGGCTTTCGCTTCTCATCTGGCTGGGCAAAAGATCAGAGGGTGTTCTTTGCCGCAGAGTTTTCTGAAGCCTATGAGAAGCTCGATATCATTGATGCCGGCCCTCACAAAGAGCAACAACAGAGGTATGCTCGTGTCTCCTTCCGAACGAAGGAAGGTAAACCGCTACTGGTGAAAGTGGCACTCTCCTCTGTCAGCATCGAAGGCGCACTCGCAAATCTCAAGCATGAGCTACCACACTGGGATTTCGATCAAGTGAAGACTGATGCTCATAAGAAGTGGAACACGGAGCTTAGCAAAATCGATGTAGAATCGCTCAGTGAAGATGACAAGCACAACTTCTACACGGCTCTCTACCACACGATGATAGCCCCCTCTCTCTTCTGTGACGTTGATGGAAGCTACTTCGGCGCAGATCAAATGGTACATAAGAAGCCTTCATTTACCAACTACACGACCCTTTCACTCTGGGATACTTATAGAGCCGCACAGCCTCTCATGACGCTGATCCATCATGACAGACTCCCAGATATCATCAACAGCATGCTCACAATCTATGGGCAGCAGGGAAAGCTCCCTGTCTGGCACCTCATGGGTAATGAAACCAACACCATGGTGGGTAACCCTGCCATAGCTGTCGTGGCAGATGCCATCACCAAGAACATTCCCCACATCGACCAAGAGCGTGCTTGGCGTGCTATTGAGGCCACCTCAATGCTTGATGATAGAGGGCAAGATCTGCGCAAGGAATATGGCTACATCCCCTGCGACCTCTTCGACGAATCCGTCGCTTATGATATGGAATACGCCATCTCTGATGCAGCGGCAGCTATGGCGGCTGAGAAGCTAGGCAAAAAAGAGGCTCAGCAATACTTCCAGAAACGCAGCCAGAGCTACCGTCACTACTTCGATAAGAAAACGGGCTTCATCCGAGGAAAGGATAGCAAGGGAGACTTCCTCACCCCCTTCAACCCCTTCCACTCTAGCCATAGAGCTGACGTCTATTGTGAAGGGAATGCATGGCAGTATACATGGCTCGCCCCCCACGACTTAGCAGGCTTAGTGGCATGCTTCGGATCAAAGGAGGCCCTCCTCAAGAAGCTTGATGCACTTTTCACGGTAAAATCGGAACTCGTAGGTGATGACATCTCTCCAGACATCTCTGGACTCATCGGTCAGTATGCCCATGGCAATGAACCTAGCCACCATATCATCTACTTCTACTCCATGCTGGGAGAGTCCGCTAAGGCGGCTGAGCGTGTACGCGAAGTACTCACCACGCTCTATCGCGCTGAGCCCAATGGTATCTCAGGCAATGAGGATGCCGGCCAGATGTCAGCTTGGTATATCCTCTCCTCGCTCGGATTCTATCAAGTGGAGCCTGCGGGTGGTGACTTCTACTTCGGCTCTCCCTTGGTGAAAAAAGCCACTCTGCGCGTCCCAGAAGGTGAGTTCACCATCATCGCTCATAACAACTCGCTGGAGAACAAATACATTCAATCTGTGAAGCTCAATGGTAAACCCTACCATGACCCCTATATCCGCTACGAAGACATCGTCAGGGGAGGAACACTCGAGTTTGTCATGAGCAATAAGCCACAGAGTGAGTTAAATACGCATCAAACTAGCAAATAATAGATTTGTCATTTACGCAACGAAGCCGCAATATATTCTTGAATTTCCTCATGATTTCAACTATATATACAACATATGAAACATTTCATTCTTCCTGCTATTGCGCTTAGCGCACTCGTCTCCCCTGCTATCCAAGCTGCTACTTGGGGCACAGATGTACCTGCGGCTCTGAACAAGGCCGCTGCCGAAGACAAGAATGTCTTCGTCCTCTTCACGGGCTCTGACTGGTGTGGTCCCTGCATCGCAATGAAGAAAAATGTGCTCAGCAAGCCTGATTTCGAAGCCTTTGCTGATGATAACTTCATACTCGTTGAGCTAGACTTCCCCCGCTCACCTCTTCCAGCAAAGCAGGCTGCACACAACAAAGCGCAAGCAGAAAAATACGGCGTACGTGGCTTCCCTACAGTACTCATCCTTGATAAGGACGGTAAAGAACTCGCTAAAACGGTAGGTGGTCTTGCTAGCCTTGATGCGCTAAAAGAACGCCTCGCTCCTGCTCTCAGTGCGAATACTGCCAGTGACACTTCGTCTGACGACAATATCGCTGCAGAAATTACGGAAAAAATCGAAGCTCTCGGTGAAGACTACGATGCTATCTATGACTACGCTGTCAAAACACTTGAAGACGAGGACCTCCCCAAGGATGCTCAACTGGTGCTCTACACCAGCTATATCAACGCATCTCTTTACTTAGTCACCACAGAGGAAGAAATAGCCGAACTCCACTCCAGTATCGCTGATGACATCATCCCCTACTTTGAAGATGATTACCCTGAACTCATGTCCCAACTCAAGGAGGTCGCTTCTGGGCTGACCGATGAAGCGCAGATTAAGCAACTCATCGAAGAGAATACAGCGGAGTAAGCACCGAGCATCGTTCTTATCTCATCTTATCACAAAAAGCAGCGCGCAAGTGCTGCTTTTTTTACTCGCCTACTCGCTATACTTATTCACAATTTTGCTGCTTTTATTCACAAAAAATGGCAGACTATTCACCACTGAATCTTCTATGAGTTGAGCTGTAGAAAACACATGATGAGAAGTATCTATTTACCTTGCTTACACGCAAGAAAACTGCTATATATAAGTCATCACACTTATAACAGCATTCCCCGATCAATCTATGCCATCGCAACTTGAGCAACTAAAGCAGTATACTACCGTTGTCGCAGACACAGGTGACTTCCGCCAGATGGAAGAGTTCTCCCCTGAAGAAGCCACAACTAATCCCTCACTCATTCTTGCCGCAGCTGAGAAGGCTGAATACCGTCCTATCATCGACGGTGTGATTGCCTCCTTCAAGGAAAGCTCCTTGAAAGGGAAGGCTCTCACCGAAGCGATCATGGATGAACTCATCGTTGCCTTTGGCTTAGAGATCCTTAAGCGCGTACCAGGTCGTGTATCCAGTGAGGTAGACGCTCGACTTTCATTTGATACAGAAGCAACGGTCAAAAAGGCACTCGATATCATTGCCCTTTATGAGCGTGCTGGTATAAGTCGCGATCGTATTCTCATTAAGATAGCTGCTACTTGGGAGGGCATCCAAGCCGCACGCGAACTTGAGCAACAGGGTATCCATTGCAATCTCACCCTCCTCTTTAGCCTCGTGCAAGCTGTCGCCTGCGCAGAAGCAGGAGTGCGCCTCATCTCTCCTTTCGTTGGTCGTATCTTAGACTGGTATGTTGCTAGCACAGGAGAACAATATACCGCAGAAACAGATCCTGGTGTGCTCTCCGTTCGTAGCATCTATAACTACTATAAGAAGTTCGGCTATGGTGTTCAGGTTATGGGCGCTTCCTTCCGCAATAAGGGCGAAGTACTCGCCCTTGCTGGCTGTGATCTCCTCACCATCTCCCCTCAACTCCTAGCAGAACTCGCAGCTAGTGATGAATGCGTCACCGCACAGTTGAGCACAGAAGCAGCTCAGTGCTGCGACATCGAGCGCATCGCGGCTGACGAGAAAAACTTCCGCTTCCTTTTCAACGAAGACGCCATGGCTACAGAAAAAACCGCAGATGGCATACGCCGTTTCTCCGCGGACATCCGCAAGCTAGAAGCCCTTATTGAAAGCCTCGTCTGATATCACCCCCCTTTCCCCTATCATACACATGAAAGTACTCGTCACTGGTGGAGCTGGCTACATTGGCTCCCACACTGTTCGTCAGCTCGTTAAGCAGGGAGCTGAAGTCACCGTTCTCGACAACATGGAATATGGCCACGCGGCAGCCATCGTTGATAAAGAAGTCACTCTCGTAAAGGGAGATCTCGGTGATCCTACCGTTGTCTATCCCCTTCTCATGAACGGACAGTTTGACGCCGTTGTTCATTTTGCAGCCTATATTCAGGTGGGTGAATCTGTCACAGAACCGCTCAAGTACTATGAGAACAACATCGCGAAGCCTCTCACACTCATCCGCGCGATGATACTGGCTGGGACGAAGAAGTTCGTCTTCTCCTCCACCTGTGCTACCTACGGTGTGCCTACTCAGGTTCCCATCCCTGAGACTGAGAAGCAAGATCCCATTAACCCCTACGGCAGCTCGAAGCATATGCTCGAAAAGGTGCTCAAGGACTGCGACCACGCCTACGGTCTCAAGAGTGTCTTCCTGCGCTACTTTAACGCATCTGGTTCATCTGAAGATGGGCTCATCGGTGAAGATCATGAACCTGAAAGCCACCTCATTCCTGTCATCTTACAGGCGATCAAGGGGGAGCGCGATGGCATCACCGTCTTCGGCACAGACTATGATACTCCGGATGGCACCTGTATCCGAGACTATATCCATGTCGATGATCTTGCAGACGCTCATCTACGCGCCCTCGACTACCTGATCAAGGGTGGTGAGACAAACTGGTTCAACCTCGGAACAGGTAAAGGACTCTCTGTTAAGCAGATTATTGACGCCGCAGAAAAGGTCACTGGGATGAAAGCTCCAGTCAAGTATGGTCCTCGTCGTGAGGGAGATCCTGCACGCCTCATTGCTGATGCGCGTAAGGCTGCTGATGTTCTTGGCTGGATTCCTAAGCATCAGGATGCTCAGTTCATCGTAGAGACCGCTTGGAAGTGGTTCAACGGTCCACGTGGCGGTCATTATTAATCATCCCCTCTCATCCATTATGTGGAAAGGTAGATTCTCACAGGCGACAGCTGACCTCGTCCTCCAGTATGGAGAGTCCGTCTCTTATGACTGGAAGCTCTATCCCTACGATATCGCAGGCTCGATTGCACACGCACGCGCTCAGCTGAACGCAGGCATGCTCACGCAGGAGGAGTTCTCAGCGATTGAAACGGGGCTACTTGATATCAAAAAGGATATTGAGTCTGGTAATTTCGAGTGGAAGATAGAGCTAGAAGATGTTCATATGAACATCGAAAGCGAACTGACGAAGCGTATCGGAGCTCCCGGAGCAAAACTGCACACAGCTCGCTCTCGCAACGATCAGGTAGCCACTGATACGCGCCTCTACTGTCGCACACAAATCGACCTCACCCTTACTTTACTCGCGGATCTCCAGCGTTCCTTACTGCTGAAGGCTGATGAGTATGCCACCTTACTCATCCCAGGTTATACGCACCTACAACGAGCCCAACCCGTATCGGTAGCTCATCACCTCCTCGCCTATGTGGAGATGCTCTCACGTGATTGCTCGCGTTTGGAAGACTGCCGTCGTAGACTCAACGTCTCACCACTCGGTTCTGGCGCGATCGCAGGCTCGACAATTAACCTTGATAGGCAGGCTATTGCTGAGGAGCTAGGCTTCGATTCGGTGACGCAGAACTCCATGGATGCTATTGCAGATCGTGATTATATCATGGAATGTCTCTTCTGCCTTGCGACTGTGGGAACTCATCTCTCACGCCTCAGTGAGGATCTCGTCATCTGGAGCAGCGCCGAGTTCGGCTTCTGTACCCTCTCTGATGCTCATACAACAGGCTCTAGCCTCATGCCTCAGAAGAAAAACCCTGATGTAAGCGAGATTACTCGTGGCAAGTCAGGACGCCTCTATGGTAATCTCGTCAGCCTCATGGTTGCTGTAAAGGGACTTCCCCTGACATACAACCGCGACCTTCAGGAAGATAAAGAACCTCTCTTTGACTCTTTTGAGACGATTTCCCTTGCCTTGCGCGTGAATGCCGAAATGGTTGCTGCGATGAAGATGAACGAAGAAGCATGTGCCCAAGCTGTGTCTGATCCCCTCCTACTCGCCACCGATCTCGCTGATTATCTCGTGCGACGAGGAGTCCCCTTCCGCCATGCGCACGAACTTGTCGGTCAAGCTGTCGCACTCGCTGTGACGAGCAAAACACCTCTACACCAGCTAACTCTCGCTGAGTATCAGGAGATCTCAGAGCAGTACGGAGACGACGTTCATGAGGTATTCAGCCTCCAGCGTGCATTCGATATGCGTACAAACGCGGGCTCGCCCTCGCTAGCAAATACTCAGCAGCGCATCGCCTTCTGGCAGAATCAGCTCGCCTGAGCCTCCTGAGGGCATCACATCATCCAGTCCGGCTGCTCCACGATCTATCGTGTGCAGTCGGGCTTTTTGCGTCTATTGCGCAAAAGATCGCTACAGGCTCACTTTAAGCTGGAATTCAGGCATCGTATCCCCTATCCTTGGGGCTAGCAAAATAGCATTTCATAACATGGCTTCCCCTTCACGCGACCTCACCCCTGTCATACCCAAGAAAAATCGTTCACTCTTCTTCTGCCTTGTGGGACTCATGAGTATCACACCACTCATTGCATTGTGGCCATGGCTCAGCTCATACACGTTTTTCAGTGCCGCAGACCCAGTACATAGCGCACCAGCGGCTCCCTCCTTCACTCTATTAATGGGTGCTCCAGAGATCATGCTGTGTCTTCTCTTGGGAGTATCACTCGTAACAGCCCTGTCGCTCAAAAAGCTAGGTATTCGCTTCACAGCTATTTCTGGGCTTATCCTCTCTGCCATCAGCATCCTCTGGATGATCATTCTCGAGTATGCTCGTCTCAACTCAGATATACTTCCGCCGCTACATGTATACTGCGCACATGTAGCCAGTATCATGATTCTAAGCATCACCACTTTTTCAGGCATAGTCCAGATTGGAGCGCAGAAAACATGTGGCCGACGTCTCCTCACAGCAGCGATGCTAAGCCCCATTGTACCTGCTGCATTTTTCCTCACAAACTCTCTCTATCTCTTCTTATTCAATAGTCCTGCAACACTGATCATTTATCTTATTTTCACCCTTCCTTTGATGGCGTGGTTGATTTTCAGATTCCTTACAATGGGTAATATTGATCTCTCTCTAGATGAGCGTGACATCCCTACAAGCAGCTGCACGTCAACATCACACTGCATTGCTTGCAGTGTCATTGCATTCATCAGCCCTGTCATGATCTATAGTTTGAGTATCTATTTCTCTATTAATCTTGCAGCTCTTATTCTGGGTTCATCTCAATCCAACACTTTTATCAATTTTGCACCCTTCATTATTTTGGCTGTGACGGTTCTTCTTCGATTTTTTGCTCTCACGGTCTATAGCAAGCGACGCAAGCTGATTGTGCCATTAGCTCTTCTTACTGGCAGCATTATCCCTGTGAAGCTAGCAGAGTATCTTCCTCTTCGCAGCTATCCTATCCTTCTACCTTCACTGCTCGTTGCACTCTCTATGCTGGTGTGGTATGCCATGATCACATACGCGGAGTCCATCATGATTTTTGTTCTCGTATGAGCAGATTGATTTTGCATTTGGAGCGATGAAAATGTATTGCTTAACAAGAAAGTCTCACCTATAATCCCCCCACATATGAAAGACTATGCACAGCAGCTCGTCCGTTACCCTGAGATGGGAATCTCCCTTGACTTTTCCAAGCTCCCTCTCGATGCAGAATTTCTAAGCAGCATGGATGATCGCATCCAGCGAGCTTATCAGGAGATCGATGCCCTTGAAGCAGGTGCTATATCTAATCCTGATGAGAATCGTATGGTGGGTCACTATTGGCTGCGCAACAGCGCTCTCGCTCCGACAGCTGAAATAAAGTCACAGATTGATGAGCCTCTCACTGCGCTCAAGACCTTCGCCGCTGACATTCTCAGTGGCACGATCCGCACCCCTCAGGGGAAAAAGTACAGCACATGTCTCGTCATTGGCATCGGTGGCTCAGCTCTCGGTCCTGAACTCGTCGCAGATGCCCTTGCTAATAATGGGCTCAAGCTTGCCTTCCTCGACAACACCGATCCTGATGGTATGCTCAAGGTGCTCAAAACCCTCCCCCTTGAGGAAACGCTCAATGTTGTCATCTCCAAGAGTGGCGGCACACCTGAGACACGCAATGGTATGGTATATGCTCAGAACTTCTATAGGCAGAATAGTATCGACTTCGCGGCTCAAACGATTGCCGTGACAGGTGTCGGGTCAACGCTTGATGAGGTAGCTGTACGCGAAGGCTGGATGATGCGCTTCCCCATGGAAGACTGGGTTGGCGGACGCACTTCAGAGACTTCAGTCGTAGGACTCATCCCTGCTGCCCTTCAGGGGGTGAATGTGGATGAATTGCTCAAAGGTGCTGCTGACATGGATGCGAAGACTCGCAGCAAAGATACCACCACAAATGCAGCCATGAAGCTTGCCCTATCTTGGTTTAAAGCCGGTGAAGGAAAGGGTCTCAAGGACATGGTGGTTCTCCCCTACAAGGATAGCCTCGTCCTCTTCTCCAAGTATCTTCAGCAGCTGATCATGGAATCCATCGGTAAGGAGCTCGACCTCGATGGAGTGCCTGTCTACCAAGGTCTCTCAGTCTATGGTAATAAGGGATCGACTGACCAACACGCCTATGTTCAGCAGCTGAGAGATGGTATTCATAACTTCTTCGTCTGTTTCATTGAAGTGCGCCAATCTCTTGCAGACGGTATCGAAGTGGAGCCCGGCTTTAGCTCCAGTGACTACTTACAGGGCTTTCTTCGCGGTACTCGTAAGGCGCTGGCTGAAAATGGACGAGCCAGTGTTACTATTTCCATCCCCGAGGTGACAGCTTACACGCTCGGACAGCTCATCGCCCTCTTTGAGCGCGCGGTTAGCTTCTACGCGAGTCTCGTTCATATCAACGCCTACCACCAGCCTGGGGTACAGGCTGGAAAGCTCGCCGCAAATGTATTTCTTCAGCTGCTTAGTCAAGTTAAGAATTGTCTATCGATGACTCCTGCCACAGCAGAGCAGATCGCAGCACTCACGGGTGCTGACGCTGAAGACTGCTACCACGCACTCGTGCACCTTTCCCATACAGGAGCAGCAACGATGAGTATGGCTAGCTGTCCTTGTGAAGATAGCTTCACTTCTGTGTGAATTCTTCACCAATGATAGAGAAGCCCCCAGATTGGGGGCTTCTTTGTGTCATAAAGTTAGCCTTCTCTAAAATTAAAAATTGACATACGTCAGACTCGTATCATACAATACGCGCATATGAGTAACATTACTATTCTATTCGGATCTACAACAGGTAATACTGAAACGATCGCTAGCAATATAGCTGAGCAACTCGGTCTTTCCGCCTCTGAGGTGAACAGCGTTGATGGTTATGACTTCTCGCAACTTGCGAATTATGATCTCATCCTGCTCGGCTCTTCGACATGGGGTGCTGGAGATCTCCAGGACGACTGGGAATCCGTCATTGATGAGCTCAAGTCTGCCCCCATTGCAGGGAAGCGCGTAGCGGTCTTTGGTACAGGGGACTCCTCTAGTTACTCTGACACATTCTGTAACTCGCTTGCAGCTCTTGCCACAATAGCACAAGAGGCTGGAGCAATCCTCATCGGCAACGATGTAGACGCATCTGGCTATGAGTTCGATGAATCTGAATCCGTCATCGATGGTAAGTTTGTTGGTCTTGCAATAGACGAAGACAACGAATCTGATCTGACCGAAAAGCGCATCAGCGACTGGGTGGCACAGCTGAACGCTACCATGCAATAAAAAGATCACGTTAGAGCATTACAACAGAAAGGAGAGAGTCTCAATTGACTCTCTCCTTTCGCTTTTATCGACCAAAATGCGGAGAATATCCAGCTCTGAGAAAAAAACATCGAAGAAATAGCTTTTTTTACTCAGAATGATTGACGACACGCGCGTCTTCATGTACATTGTAATGAGTACTTCTTCGTACAACGATTATTCATAATCCACCACTTTACTAACTGTGTATTCCAACGAAAACTATCTAATAGGGCTCTTGATTGAAGATCAAGCTATTGACGAGATGACAGTCGAGCAGATTCGCGCTGAATTGCTCCCTACTCAGGGGCTGCTCGAATACCTTCTTGAGAACAACTACTTTGATGTTGAATCTCTCGCTCAGACTGCTGCACGCCATTCCGGCATGGAATACGTGAAACTCTCCCAGTTCGAAGCTGATCCATCCATCATTCAGAGCGTCAAGCCCGAGCTGGCACGCCGTGTACGCTTCATCCCCATCGGTGATGACGGATACTCCATGCAGGTTGCTATCGTTGATCCCTTTGATATGGACATGCTCGATAGTCTTCCTCAGTTCATCGGGCGTGATTGCACCTTCTTCGTCTGCTCTTCCGCAGAGATGGACAAGGCGCTGGACAAGTATTATCCAGAAATTGATGAGACAAGTCAAAACGGTGACGCTCCTATCGTTGCTCTCATCGATAATATGTTTAATGAAGCGCATGGTATGCGTGCATCCGATATTCACATCGAACCGATGGAAGACCGCGTTCGCATGCGCTACCGTGTGGATGGTCGCCTCGTTGAGGTGGCGAATCACCCGAAGAAGCTACTGGGATCTATCGTCGCACGTCTGAAGGTCATGAGCTCCACCATGAGTATCGCGGAGAAACGCGTACCTCAAGATGGACGTATCGAGCTTGATCTGAAGAATGGCGGTCACATTGATCTCCGTGTCAGTACTGTACCAACGAACCATGGCGAATCCGTGGTCATGCGTATTCTTGATAAGTCTGCACTAGCTCTAGGTCTACCCCAGCTGGGCTTCCTCTCAGATGATGAATCCACCTTTGATCAGCTGGTTACTCTTCCCGACGGTGTCATCCTCGTCACCGGTCCAACTGGCTCTGGTAAGACCACGACACTCTACGCCTGTCTCAATCACATCAACCGCCCTGATAAGAAAATCATCACCGCGGAAGATCCAGTTGAATACGAACTTGCAGGTATTAATCAGGTCATGATTCGTACCGATATCGGTATGACATTCGCCGCAGCTCTCCGCGCGATGCTTCGTCAGGCTCCGAACATCATCATGATCGGGGAAATTCGAGATGGAGAAACTGCGGGTATCGCCATTCAAGCTGCGATGACAGGTCACCTTGTTCTCTCCACTCTCCATACGAATGATGCACCATCATCCGTTGCTCGTCTCGCAGACATGGGCATAGACCGCTTCCTCATCGCCTCATCTGTACGTGCTATCATGGCACAGCGTCTCTGCCGCTGCCTCTGCTCGAATTGTAAGACTGATGGCGCACTCACTGAGAAGCAATCTCTCACCCTCGGCATTGATATCAACCGCCCTGTGAAAGTACCTGTGGGCTGTGATACTTGTCGTGGTAAAGGTGCTCGTGGTCGTATGGGTATTTTTGAAATCTTCCAGATTTCCGATGATGTCCGTGGTCTTATTAACTCAGACCTCACTTCGGCTCAACTTCGTTCAAAGGCTCGCGAACTCGGCATGCGCACACTACGAGAAGATGGTATCCGCAAGGTACTCGCAGGTCTCATCTCGGCAGAAGAAGTCATCCGCGTAACAACTGGCGACGCACACTAAAGAAGCCACCCCAATTATTCACCCCTTTTAGAAGTTCAATTTACCATTTATGGATACAAACGCAGTACTCGATGTCTTCGTCAATAGTGGCATGCTCGACAACAGCCTAGCCCGCGACATCGTTGATGAGATGGGCAACAGTGGCAAGGAAGTATGGGAAACCCTCATCGACTTTGGCATCATCAGCGCACCAGAAGATTTCTGGAACGTTATCGCCACCGAAGTTGGTGCTCAGTATATCTCACTCGTTGATTTCACGCCTCCCCAGCATATTCTCGAGATGATCCCCGCGGCTCAGGCTCGCATGTTAGGTGCTCTTCCTATCGAATATCGCGAAGGAGAAGGTCTCTATATCTGTATAGAAGACCCACTCAATCCTCAGATAATTGATGACCTCCGCATCGCTACAGGGCGCGACATCTATCTCTATGTTGCCGCTGACTACGAGATTCGCGCTCGCATCGTCGAATGTTACGGTGGAGCAGAAGCCGCGATGAACGACCTAATCAGTGAACTGGGAAGCATGAGTGTTGGCAGTCAAGACGGTGTCGATGAGGCTAATGCAGCTCCTGTGATCAAGTTTGTTAACCTCGTCATCACTCAGGCTATTAAGGAAAAGGCATCAGACATTCACCTAGAACCATTCGAACAAGAGTTCAAGATTCGTTACCGTGTGGATGGCTCTCTCTATGAGATGGCACCGCCCCCAGTCCATCTTGCTACACCCGTCATTTCACGCGTGAAGGTCATGGCTGGCATGAACATCGCTGAGCGACGCATCCCACAGGACGGGCGTATCGTGATGAAGGTAGGAGATCTCGCCGTTGACATGCGTGTGAACTCCCTGCCTACCCAATATGGTGAATCCGTGGTACTTCGTGTTCTTGACCGCAATAGCGTGAGTCTCGATCTCAATAACCTGAACTTAGCCCCTAAGATTCACGAGTATATTCTCGACACGGTGAACAAGCCCAACGGCATTTTCGTGGTAACTGGTCCTACGGGTTCTGGTAAGACGACCACGCTCTATGCAGCACTCCGAGAAGTGAACACAGAAGATGCGAAGGTTCTCACAGCAGAAGATCCAGTCGAATATGATATCGATGGCATCGTTCAGGTTCCCATCAATGAAGGTATCGGAGTGACGTTCCCTCGTGTTCTTCGCGCTTTCCTTCGACAAGACCCTGATCGCATCCTCGTGGGGGAAATTCGAGACCAAGACACCGCGCAGATTGCTATTCAAGCAGCTCTGACAGGTCACTTAGTTCTCTCCACTCTCCATACGAACGATGCGGCTGGTGCTGTCACACGCTTCGTCGACATGGGTGTACAGCCCTTCCTCCTCTCAGCAACGCTCATCGGTATTCTAGCTCAGCGACTGGTACGTACGATATGCCCATACTGCAAGATTCCCTACGCACCATCAGCGAGCCTACTCGACCAGCTAGGGATCGACCCTAGTCTTATTGGCTCTCAGCAGTTCTTCACAGGAGCTCGCTGTGACAAGTGTGCCAACACTGGCTACAAGGGACGTAAAGGTCTCCATGAGCTTCTTCATGCCTCTGATCCTATCAAGGACATGGTCACGAAGAATGTGCCTTCCATCATCTTGAAGCAGAAGGCTATTGAGCTGGGTATGTCCACGCTTCGTGAAGATGGCATTCACAACATCTTCGAAGGCAACACCACGATCGAGGAAGTACTCAAGTATACCTAATACTTGACCTATCCTAATAAATTTGATACTATCTATCATCATCATAACATAACACTCTCCACACATATCATATACACATATGCCCAATTTTAAATACACAGCACTCGACCAGAACGGTGTCGAAAAAACTGGCATCGTCTCCGCAGGCACGAAGATTGAAGCCGCTGAGCAAATCCGCGCCCTCGGACTCCTCCTCCGCGAATGCCGTGAGGTAAAGGGTGGTAAAGCTACAGGTCCTCAAGAAAAGAAGGTTAAGGGTAAAAAGGGAGCTAAAACTGCCGGTAAAGGGAAAGCTGGAGCCTCTGTGAAGCAGAAGGAACTCATGATCTTCACGCGCCAGCTAGCGACACTCATTAACGCAGGTCTCCCTCTCCTTCAGAGTCTCACCGTACTCACGAAGCAAGAGCCTAACGCGAACCTCCGTGCCACAATCCAAGGTCTGGCTGATTCTGTGCAAGGTGGCTCAACCTTCTCTGAAGCCCTCGCCACCTATCCAAAGCTGTTCAACAACCTTTTCGTGAACATGGTGAAGGCGGGTGAACTCGGTGGTGTGCTCGAAGTCGTTCTCAACCGACTCGCTGAATATCAGGAAAAAGCCAGCAAGCTTCGTGGTAAGATTACCTCCGCTATGGTCTATCCTCTCATCATTCTCTTCATCACCATGGGTATCTTGATCTTCCTCATGCTCGTGATCGTGCCGAAGTTCAAGTCCATGTTCGAAGGAAGCGATGTTGAGCTACCTGCTATCTCTGAGTTCGTATTCAACGCCTCAGATAAGATGATGAGTTCAACTATTATCCCCTTCTTACCGAATGCTGTCGTAATATTGGCAGGGATCGCAGCCCTTATCGTCGGCTTGAAGTTCTGGCGCCGTACGCCCAAGGGTGCTCTCGCCTATGACACCTTCATGCTGAAAGTGCCTCTGATTGGCAAACTCAATCGAGTGAGTGCAGTTGCTCGCTTCTCTCGCACATTTGGTACGCTTGTTGCATCTGGTGTTCCCATCCTACAGGCTCTTCTCATCACCCGTGATACTGCTGGTAACATGATCGTTGCTGACTCCATCGCGAAGACTCATGATGCGGTGCGCGAGGGTGAATCCATCGTTTCTCCCATGAGCACTTGCCCTGTCTTCCCTCCTATGATGATCTCCATGGTCGACGTCGGTGAAGAAACAGGTCAGCTCCCAGACATGCTCATGAAGGTAGCAGATGTCTATGACGAAGAAGTGGATAATGCAGTCTCTGCCATGACCTCGATGCTCGAGCCCATCATGATCGTCTTCCTCGCGGTCGTCGTAGGTGGTATCGTTCTCGCAATCTTCCTTCCCATGATGGAAATCATCAAGAGCGTCTAATGATCACCATGAAAAGCAAGCTACATCAGACATCACTGCGCAGGGCGAAGAAGGGCTTCACCCTGATCGAGATACTCATCGTCATCACGATCATGGCCTTTCTCATGGCTGCAGCATGGTTAGCGCGTAACTACTACATCACACGCGCGACGATGAAGACAGCGGAGACCCGTCTGAGCCTCATTGTAGGTGCTATGGACGCCTACAAGGCAGATAGTGCCGGTGTTCTACCCTATGCTGATGGAGATGAATGGAGTGGACATGTTCTCTACATGATGCTCTCGGGTGATACGAACAATGATGGCAAGCCAGATAAAAATAAAAGCACAGGTCAGCTTCGTAGTACCTACATCCAGGATCTCCATTACTTGAAGAGCGGAGAAAAGGATGCCCCATCAGGCTTACCCGTTATCAAGCGCCCTCTCATGAAGTCAAAGGATAATCCACAGGCTAAGGGTGCTCGCTACATCATTCTTGATCCGTGGGCAAATGCTTACCGATACCGCCTAGGCTGTGAAGCCGAGACCAAGAGCAAGAAAGAAGGTACAGGTATCAACCCAGATTTCGATATCTTCACCGTCGGTGCAGATGGTCAAGGCGATGGTCGCAACAACGAAGGCGACAACAAGGACAATCTGAGTAACATCAAGGTTCTCTAAGTAACAAGCATCTCTCTTTTCAAAACCTCCCATGCGGGAGGTTTTTTTCTTTCCAGAGGGTGTGAATTTTCGTATTATTGAGTAATAAAGTATCTTGATCCCCATGCATTCTTCTCTTATCATCAGCATTCTCTCACTCAGTCTCCTTTCCGCACTTACTGACGTGGTCATAGGTGAGACAAAAATCCCTAGTACTGAAAAATCCCTGCGAGCCTTCATTGATAAGGAGATAGCTCTCTACTCAACAGCTGATAATACAGAGTACACTGATCGGATGAAACTAGCTCAGCGCGTGTGGGTGAGCTTCTACAAGGCGGAAGCAGAGTTTGCGACACTAGCCAAGGGATTACCCTTAGATGTGAATGAAACGTTGAAAGGCTCTGCCTTAGAACGGAATGTGGCACTCATGAAGCGCGAACTCATCATCACACGCTATCATGACTTCATCTACAAGCCAACACTCGTCAAGCAGCTTCCTAAAGCAGCAGGAGACTACCACAATCCCCTGCTCCAGCAGATGGAGTCGCTGATGAAGATACAGCAAGAAAAGATGGAGGATGCTGCTGCGCAGCAGGAAGGCTCTGCAGATGGTGTTGCGACTGTTGAAGTGAGTGAGGGGCTGGCTCCCTTTAGCAAGCAGTATCTGCTCGCATCACAATACCAGTTCTTTCTCAAGCAACTAGAGTTTAATAATCTCATGGTTATGGATTGGCTGAAACTCAAGTACCGCCAGCAGGAAAACTTCACCGATATCCTGAAGGCGAAGGAGGAGTCCGATAAGAAATGGCTCATCTATCTGGATGCCGTCCAGCACATCTATGCCAAGCAGGGCAATGTAAGCTCTCAAGAAGATGCCTACCGCATCGGGATAGCTCTACTCCTACGTCGTCTTGAAACTGTACAAAAGCAGCTTCCCTTCTCCCCTGTAGAAGAAGACTAGGAGCTGACGCGCTCGAGGATATCTTCAATCGCAAAGTTCCATGCGTAGTGGTCGATGCCATTTTGCCAGTAGTTCTCCATGCAGTAATGAGGAGCTCCTAGCTTACTGAGCCACATCTTCTGCGCATTCGCATAACCACAGTCGAGGCAGCATCGTGTGTGTCCTGCTTGCTGCATGGCTATTAGAATAGCTCTTACCAACTTCATCGCAATACCTCTACCCTGATATTCTTTTAGTATCAGCAGGCAGCCTATCTCCTTTATTTCAGTGGTACTGTGTTGTGTGGTTTGGTTCAATAGACTATTGCTAGGTCCATAGGCTATTGTTCCTACTATTCGCCCGTGCATCTCGGCTAATAAGAAGTGACAGTCTCTACCTCCACTAGCGAGATCAGCGCGTAGCTTCGATTTCTTCACTCCTATTTCTACCTCCATGTCATCATCGAAGCCCACGATACCATTCTCAGCATAGCTTAATGGTATCATACGCTCAAAGAAGTCATCAGCCTCTTCTAAGTCGCTGATGCATGGGCGGCGAATGATGAGCTGGCTCGTTGCTTGGTGTGTATTCATATACTTCGAAGAGAGCATAAGCTAGTGCGCCTGTACACTGGCACAGGCGCACTAGGTTTAGTTGATACGTAGATGTATCTTATACGCTGTGTATGTTGAGAAGCTCAGCATAGCTTGGCACAGGCCAGAGCTCAGCATCGACAAGCCCTTCGAGAGCGTCGACGATGGCGCGTGCTTCTTCCATCGAGACCTTCATCTCTGGAGCATGTCCTGCTTGAATGGTCTCACTGAGTTGCTGGATCTTTGATGGCAACTCATCATAGAGGGCACCGATCTCTTCGATGCGGCTCTTGACGGCACTAAGCCCTACAGTGACTCCTGCTGTCTGGATAGACTGCGCGGTGGTACAGAGTGTGTGCATCTGACGTGCGATAGCTGGCATGTAGATGGTCTGTAACATGTTGAGACAGGTCTTTGCTTCGATATCGATGGTTTTCTCGTAGTTTTCGACTTGGATATCCTTGCGAGCGATGAGTTCTGAGCGTGAGAGTACCTGATACTTCTCCATGAGAGCGATGGTGCTCTCGTTTCCAAGTACTTCAAAGGCTTCGAGCGATGTACGGATATGGGGAAGACCACGGCGCTCTGCTTCGATCACCCACTCATCAGAGTAGCCATTACCATTAAAGATGATGCGCTCATGCTTCACGATCAACTCACGAGTGTACTCATCAACCTTAGCATTGAACGCATCTGTACCGACGAAGGGCTCAAGATAATCCGCAGCCTCATCGAGGCTTTCGCATACGATGGTATTGAGGATGGTCATAGGCCATGCACAGGTCTGCGATGAGCCCACAGCACGGAACTCAAACTTATTACCCGTGAAGGCGAATGGTGAAGTACGGTTGCGGTCAGTCGCATCCTTAGGAAGCTGTGGGAGTGAATCCACGCCAAGCTTCATGAGTGAACCAGATGTAGAGCTGGTTGCTCCACCCTGCTTGATCTGCTCGATGATGTCATTGAGCTGATCTCCTAGGAAGACAGAGATGATCGCTGGAGGTGCTTCTTGTGCACCGAGTCGATGATCATTACCAGCCTTCGATATACAGGCACGGAGGAGATCTCCGTGTGTATCGATTGACTTGATGATACAGGCAAGAAGCAGCAAGAAGAGACGATTGCTGTGAGGTGTCTTACCTGGAGTAAGAAGTGATCCCATGCCAGGGCAGCTCAGTGACCAGTTGTTATGCTTTCCAGATCCATTCACTTTCGCATATGGCTTCTCATGAAGGAGGCATACGAGATCGTGACGCAAAGCCTGACGCTGGAGTACATCCATGATCATGACATTGTGATCGACGGCGAGATTAGTCGCTTCGAAGAGGGGGGCTATCTCAAACTGACCTGGTGCCACTTCATTGTGACGTGTCTTCGCTGGCACACCGAGTGCCCAGAGCGCACGATCTACCGAGTCCATGTACTCAAGGACTCGCTCCTTAATAGCACCGTAGTAGTGGTCTTCCATCTGCTGATGTTTCGGTGGAAGAGCACCAAAAAGAGTGCGCCCTGTCTCGATGAGGTCAGGGCGCTGTCTGTAGATGCTGCGGTCGACGAGGAAGTATTCCTGTTCTGCACCGAGGTTGCTTGTGATATACTCAGGCTCGATGTCGAAGCAACTGAGGACTCGTAGGGTGTGCTTCGATAGGGAGGCCATGGAGCGAAGAAGAGGTGTCTTCTTGTCGAGGGCTTCGCCTGTGTAGGAGCAGAAGGCAGTGGGGATACAGAGTGTAGCGGTGTGAGCTGTTCTCTTAATGAAGGCAGGAGAGGTAGGATCCCATGCGGTGTAACCGCGTGCTTCGAAGGTCGCGCGAATGCCACCAGAAGGGAAGGATGAACCGTCTGCTTCACCGAGAATTAGGGCTTTTCCATCAAAGGTACAAATCATACCACCTTTACCATCTGGTGTGACGAAAGAGTCGTGCTTTTCAGCAGTTGCTTCAGTCAGTGGGTGGAACCAGTGGGTGTAGTGTGTCGCGCCTTTTGAAATCGCCCAGACCATCATTGCTTGGGCTACTTCGTCTGCGATGCTTGGATCAAGCTTGCTACCCTTTTGGATGGTGATTAACATTTTCTTGAAGGCACTCTTGGAAAGATACTTTTCCATTGTGCTGATACCAAAGGTATCGCTCCCATAGAGGGCTTCTAGCTCCTCTTCCGGCGTGGTATTGTTTGTTGCTATCATATGCTCTTCAGGGCTCAATATGCAATGATAATGAGTCAATTAGATGTTTACCTCTTACGTGAGGTTCATGACCCTGATAGGCAAAATCAACTTTCAGAAAAAGCAGATTTGTCGTGGTCTGGAAAATTGTAAGACGATTTTTCCGAAAGTCAACATTTTTCACACTCAAAAATAGCAAAAATCTAAAGACCCATTCACAAGTGCATGATGATAAGAGAATAATATTTCAAAAAAATATTTTACCCCTATTTTTTCAAAAAAAATGACAAAATTGATATTTTTGATTGCTAGTTTGAAAAAAGAAGAGTATCATTCCCCATCCGTGATCATTTAAGAAGACATGAACACACACTCATTGACTCCGACGGCGGGAGCAGCACAAGCTAGCTCATATTATCCTGAAGCTCAGGCACTTTACGATCCAACCAACGAACATGACGCCTGTGGCGTCGGTATGATCGTCGACATTAATGCAAAGGCCTCGCACAACATAGTCAAACAGGGTATCGCAATTCTAAAACGTCTTCTTCATCGTGGTGCGACAGGATCTGATCCTGAAACGGGTGATGGTGCTGGCATCCTCCTGCAAATCCCACACGAGTTTTTCTCTAAGACTCTCTCTGTCAGCCTACCTAAAGCTGGTAGTTATGCCGTAGCAATGTGCTTCCTTCCTCAAGATTCCACCCTGCGTAACAGCTGCCTGAGCATCGTAGAGCGTGTCCTTGGAGAAGAAGCATTCCAGCTCATCTGCACACGTGACGTCCCAGTTGATATCAACAGCATCGGAAAGCTAGCTCAGCTGAGCGCTCCCCATATCTCTCAGATTTTCATCCATTCAGATGAAGAGTCTCTAATCGGTGATGAACTCGAACGTCGCCTCTACATCCTCCGTCGCAGCATCGAACACGCCATCATCGCCGAGCACCCTGAGCTCGGCGATCGTTTTTATATCGCATCACTCTCGGCACGTACCATTATATACAAGGGGCTCTTGATGGCACCTCAGCTTCCCAAATTCTACCAAGATCTCGCTGATGAAGACTTCAAGAGTGCGCTCGCTATTGTCCACCAACGCTACTCTACAAACACGTTCCCCAGCTGGCCGCTCGCTCACCCCTTCCGCTATATGGCACATAATGGTGAGGTGAACACGCTGCGTGGGAATCTGAATCAAATGAGTGCCGTGGAAAGCCAGCTGTCCAGTCCTCTCTTCGGTGAGGATATAAAAAAGATTCTCCCCGTTATCCCATCTGGTCAGAGTGACTCCGCTAGTCTGGATAATGCGCTAGAGCTTCTCGTTACCTCTGGTCGCAGTCTACCACACAGTATGATGATGCTCATACCACAGGCTTTTGGCGAGCACTACTTCCTAGGTGAAGATTTAAGAGGGTTCTATGATTATCACGCAGGCTTCATGGCTCCATGGGATGGACCTGCTGCTGTCTGCTTCAGCAATGGTCTTGGTGCAGGTGCAGCTATTGACAGAAACGGTCTGCGCCCTGCACGCTATGAGCTGAGCCGTGATGGTATCTTCGTACTGGCCAGCGAGGCTGGGGTCCTCGATACTGACCCCAAAGAGGTAGTGAAGCGTGGATGCTTGCGCCCTGGAGACATCGTCTGGATTGACTTTGAAAAGAAGCGCATCAGCTACAATGCTGAGATCAAGACGCAGATCGCACGCCGTCGCCCTTACCGCCGCTGGTGTCAGGAAAACCGCATTAAGATTCATGGCTTCTTCGACAGCGTAGCAGCCCCCCTTGCAGAAAGCTCAAGCAAAACCCTCTCGAAGCAACAACTCTTCGGCTACACAGAAGATGAGCTCAAGCAGTTCATTCTCACGATGGCAAACACGGGGCATGACCCTGTCTCAGCTATGGGTAATGATGCTGCACTTGCCATTCTCTCTGACAGATCACAACTGCTGTTTAACTACTTCAAGCAGCAGTTCGCGCAGGTGACAAATCCGCCTATTGATCCCATGCGAGAGCAGATGGTGATGTCGCTGACCACCTTCATCGGCAATCCCGCAAACATTCTCGAGGAAACGCCACAGATGGCGCGAATCATCAAGCTGGATCGCCCTATCCTCACAGAAGCAGATCTCGCAGCTCTCAAAGCGAACCATCAAGAAGACTTCCGCTGCGTAACACTGAGCACAGGCTTCTCCTCGATTTCACCACTTGGTCTACAAGAAGCACTCTTGGAGCTCACTCGCCAGACTGAGCAGGCCATCGCCCAAGGCTACCGTATCATCATTCTCAGTGACCGCGAGCTCAGCGGCAACGAAGCTCCCATACCAAGCCTTCTTGCCATAGCCGCGGTAAATAGTAAGCTGCGCGAGCTTGGGGTGCGTACCAGTACCGGCGTAATAGCCGAGACTGGTGAAGCTCGCCAGATCATGCACTTTGCACTCCTGCTCGGCTATGGTGCTACTGCCATCTGCCCATGGCTCGCCTACCGCAGCATCGCTTCACTCTATCACGATGAGAAGCTCGCTCCAGAGATATCATCAACGAAGGCACTTGAGAACTATCTTGAAGCTATCGATGCTGGTCTCTTGAAGATCATGTCAAAGATGGGCATCTCAACACTTCGCTCCTATCGCGGAGCACAGATCTTTGAAGCCATCGGTCTGAGTGATGCTGTCGTACGCGACTATTTCCCTGGCACATCATCACGCATCGGCGGCATCGAGCTCTCTGATATCGCACGAGAATCTGTCAAGAGACTTCACTCCAGTAAAGAGCTCAACACAGAGCGCAGCGAGAAGCTAGAAGATGCAGGTATCTACAAGTGGAAGCGTGGTGGAGAAAAGCACATCTGGAGTACCAAAGTCATCGCTCAGTTCCAAAAATCTGTACGTAAAGGTGATTATGCCATGTACAAGGTCTTCTCTTCACTCGTTAATGAACAGGATGAGACGCGCTGCACGCTGCGCGGTCTCTTCGACTTCGCAGAGGTACCTACCATTCCACTTGCTGAAGTTGAGAGTGAGGCTAGCATCATCCGCCGCTTCGTCTCTGGGGCGATGAGTTTTGGTGCGATCTCAAAGGAGTCTCATGAAATGATCGCCATTGCCATGAATCGACTCGGTGCTATGAGTAACTCTGGTGAAGGCGGTGAAGACCCTTCTCGCTATCAGCTTCAGGAGAATGGAGATGATCTCTGCTCTGCCGTCAAGCAGATCGCCTCAGGCCGCTTCGGTGTCACAGCAGAATACCTCGCCCATGCACGCGAGCTGCAGATCAAAGTCGCACAAGGAGCGAAACCTGGTGAGGGTGGACAGCTTCCCGGTGGAAAGGTAGATGCAGACATCGCGCGTGTGCGCCATGCGACTCCAGGTGTCACACTTATCTCTCCTCCACCGCACCATGATATTTATTCCATTGAAGACTTAGCGGAGCTCATCTTTGATCTTCGCAATGCGAATCCAGATGCCCGCGTAAGCGTGAAGCTCGTCTCAGAAGTGGGTGTCGGTACAGTCGCTGCTGGGGTAGCAAAGGGGGGGGCTGATATGGTTCTCATCTCTGGGCATGATGGTGGTACAGGAGCGTCACCCCTCACCTCCATCACCTATGCTGGCATGCCTTGGGAGCTGGGTGTTGCTGAGACGCATCAGACACTAGTCCTCAATAAGCTGCGTGACAAAATACGCATTCAAACTGATGGTCTCATTACGAATGGACGTGATGTCGTCGTTGCAGCCCTCCTCGGTGCAGAAGAATACGGCTTTGCAACCTCTATTCTCATCGCGCTTGGATGCGTTATGGCACGTGTTTGTAACAAGAACACCTGCCCCGTCGGTATTGCTACACAGGATGAAGCACTCCGTCAGCGCATGCGTGGCAAGCCTGAGAACATTATTAACTACCTCCAGTTTGTCGCACGTGAGACACGTGAATATCTCGCCGCTCTCGGACTACGTAGCATCGATGAAGCTGTAGGTCGAACCGACTTATTACAGGTAGATAAGGCCCTCGACTACTGGAAGACGAAGCACCTAGACTTCTCACGTATCCTGCGTCCAGAGCCGCAGAATATCTTCGCCTCAGAGCAGCAGCAGCCTGAAGTAAGCATCTTCGATGAGCAATTCCTCACGCAAGTTATACCAGCTATTGAAAAGGGAGAGAACATCAGCGTCTCACTTCCCATCAGTAACACGGATCGAGCTATAGGAACACGCCTCTCCTTCCATATAGCTAAGGCACACGGTGATGCTGGTCTTGCTGAAGACAGCATTAAGCTCGAACTCTCCGGCACAGCGGGACAGAGTCTAGGTGCTTTCCTCGCAGCTGGTGTTACACTTACGCTCAAGGGGCAAGCTAATGACTACGTCGGTAAGGGGCTCTCGGGAGGTAAGATCATCCTCACTCCCTTTGAAGGCACAAGCTATAATCCCGCGACGAATATCATCGCTGGTAATGTTCTGCTCTACGGAGCTACCAGCGGCAAGCTCTTTGTCCATGGTCAGGTAGGTGAGCGTTTCGCCGTGCGTAACTCTGGTGCTACTGCCGTCATTGAAGGTGCTGGCGATCACTGCTGCGAGTACATGACAGGTGGCTGTGTGGTCGTACTCGGTGAAACTGGGCATAACTTCGGAGCAGGTATGAGCGGAGGTCTCGCTTATGTCTGGGATGAGAATCACCTCTTTGACCGCTTCTGCAACCTAGACATGATCGACCTTGATCCTGTCACAGAACCAGAGGATATAGCTCAACTCCGCGGACTTATTGAAGAACACGCCGCTCTTACAGGCTCAGCACGCGCAAAGGAAATACTATCTGACTTCGAGCAGCAGCTACCGAACTTTGTAAAAGTCTTCCCCATGGAATACCGACGTGTTCTCGGTCACATGACAAAGGCAGATGCCGAAGTCCAACGCACCGAGACGCATAACTAAGCAAAGCTTCTATTCTATAGTCAAAGGGCGCAGGAATCATACCTGCGCCCTTTCTTATCGAGTGAATCCAGCTATCCAGTTCATCTGAATGGGGTAAAATGCTTCAATGGACTGAGCTAGCTCTGGTGACAGAGAGCTATGCACATGGAAGGCCTCGATCACAGTGGACTGCATGAAGATACATCCATAGGTATTCCATATATCCAGATGCTTCATTGCGGCCGCCTCATTCGCGTAGCGTTCAATGATGTGGAAGCGTCGCTCACTCTCGTGCTTACCCATACCATCGCAGAGGGGCTTCACAGACCACCAGTGCATCAGAGAACCTTCTTCTACCACGGTGTGACTCGTAAGTAGCTCCATGGATTCGTGGAAGCGTTCCGTGTCGGTGATGTGCCCTTCAAAAATCCAGATAATATCATTCTGATCTCCCTGACTATCTTCAGGCGCAAGCTTACTGAACCCCCCATAATAGTTATAATAGCAAGGTGAAAGCCCCTCTAGCCTCTTCTTAATACTGTCTGGAACATCGCCATAAACGATGCAACGCTCAATACTAGCATGCTTCGTAAAGACATCTGCGTACTGTGCCCAGCCATCCAGATGAGCGAGGGCTGCTGCTTCATCCGCGTAGCAATCCAGATCAGTATACCACTGACCCGATTTGTCGATACTCCACCAATAGGTTAATGTCCCCTCCTCTTTCCTAGCCTGCGCGACCAGATCAGCTAAGACTTTCATGAAGCCATCATGATTGATGATCTTCCCTTCAATTTTCCAAACAATGCGTTGAGATTCGTCCATGATATGTTTTCTAATGATTCTTGATTTAACACCCAGTTTTAGTATCCTGCAATCTATATATACTACCTGTTTGTTGAGAAATAGGCATTGACAGAGCATCGCCTTTCCTGTACGCTCACTGGCATTATGGCAGGTATTATAGTAGCTCCAAGAGCACGCATATTTCACGGACATGACTGGGTATATAGCACAGAAGTCTTGGCAGTCTTTGGCAAGCCTATTGCCGGTGACGTTGTCCTGCTGAAAGATCAGCGAGATAAGTACCTCGGATCCGCGATGTACAACCCACATTCTCAAATCATTGCTCGCCGTTTCTCTCGTCGTAAGCAAGATCTTGACCGCGAATTCTTTATCCGCCGCATTAACCAGTCAATCCTCTTACGAGAACGCTACCTACCCGGTGAGAAACTCATGCGCCTCGTCTGGAGCGAAAGTGATGGTCTACCCGGACTCATCATTGATAAGTATGATGATGTCTACGTCATCCAGACGCTCACTGTTGCTATGTATCTGCGTATAGGACTCATTCGAGATATACTCATTGATCTACTCGCCCCGCGCTGCCTCATCGTCCGTAACGACTCACCTATGCTCATCGCTGAAGGTTTAGAGCAAGAAACCTATATAGCATATGGTGAAGAACCCTCCCCTTTCGAAGTAGAAAGTCGTGGGCTGAAATTCATGGTTGATCTTGCCAATGGTCAGAAAACAGGTCTCTACCTTGATCAACTGCAGAACTATCAAGATGTCGCTCAGTTTGCTAAGGGACGTCGCGTGCTCGACTGCTTCTGCAATCAAGGAGGCTTCGCCCTAGCATGTGCGAAGGCTGGTGCCGCACAAGTAACTGCTGTTGACATTTCCGCAGATGCCATGGAAGCTGTGAAGCGTAATGCGCAGCTCAATGGGGTAGAAATCGACTGTGTAACGGAGAACGCCTTTGACTTCTTGAAGCGCGAGAGCGATCTGGTACGCCAAGGTGGTGAGCCTAAGTGGGACCTTATCATTCTTGACCCACCTAGCTTTACTCGTAATAAAAAGAGCCTCACAGGCGCAATGCGTGGTTACAAAGAGATTCACCTCCGTGCGATGCAGATGCTACCTCTTGGCGGTATCCTCTCAACGTTCTGCTGCTCGCACCACGCCAGCACAGCCCTCTTCAAACAAAGCATAGGTGAAGCAGCGGTTGATGGGCGCAGCACATTGCGCCTCATCTCCAGCCATGGACAAGCACCTGATCACCCAGTTCTTCTGAACATGCCAGAAACTGAGTATCTCAAGGGCTTCACCTTTGAAACTGTACCAGGTCGCTAGGATCTAGCGCTTCTTATACTCACTCGCTATCGTCGCCGGTAGCGAGTTTTTTTTATCCCCATATTCTTCTTTTTAAGTATTTAGGAACTGTTTAATTGTTTTACACCTACAAAAAGATTACAAATTTAGTTGACAACTAGTATAATTGTTATATACTGTGCTCATCAACCCCTATTTCCTATCGATTTAGTAGGGATAATATACAGCAACCCTTATTCAACCAACATGAAGATTCCCTTTTTGAAGAATCGTAAACACCGTAGTATTATAACACTACTAAGCGCACTTAGCATTATATCTAGCTCGCTTCATGCTGCACCAGAGACAGCTTCACCTAGTATAGGGCAAACTGTCAACTCAGGAAGTACTGAGTCCTTATCCGGAGACCTCACCTTCCCTGATGTGAGTATCACTGATCGCTACTTCATCGGTGTGGGCATATTCGGAGACATCGCCATCGCAGAAGATGGGACACTCCTGCTCGACACAGATGAAATACTCGTCAATAACAGCGGGTCTAACTCTGGAGCTATAGGCTTAGGAATTTCAGAAGCAACTGTAGGAGCTATACATGGCAACATCTCAGCTGTGGGTCATAGCATAGCATACGGTATCAAGCTTTCTGGTGACCAGCTTCTAGCAAATAACCTAGGTATTAATGCCAGTATCAGTGAAATAACAGGACGCATTGAGGCGACTGCGACTAGTGGATCAGCTATAGGTATCGACTTGACCAATGGAGCAATTGAGAGCATAAGTGGAGCAGATATACATGTAAACGCGACACTGCCAGCTACACGAGAAGTACCTCTTGAAAGTGATGGCATACGTCTATTGAACAACTCGACAATAGATTCTATCACAAACACAAGCATAACCGCAACACTCAATGCGAGCAACAATGGTGCAGCCGTTAACGGCATTAGTATGGCTGGTGCATCTTCAATCGGCAAAATCGAGAACCTAACTCTCAACATCACCAATAACAGCGCGACATCGCAAGCAGTTGGACTCAGCCTCAATACCACAGGTGAAGTCGGTAAGAAAAATGGAGTCGACGTTGGAATCAATGCCAATATCTCTGTCACTGTAAATGATGGGCTCGCTGCCTTTATTTCCACAAACAACACGGAGAACCTCGGCACAATATCGGGGAATTACGTGATGAATGTTCACAACACAAAGGGAGGCGCATCTGCGACAACATACAGTGCTGGTTACGTACTCGGTGATGAATTCAAAGGGACATTCAGCAGTATAGGCTTCACTGCATCAACTGCGGATGGAAGTGTGAACTCTGCTGGCTTTAACATTGACTGGAATAACACCAGCATGAGCATACACCGCGACTATGGATACTCTACAGGGGTAGTTGTCATGGGATCACATGCAGAGCTAGAAAATACTGTACTAGGAGCTAATTGCAATATCAGCAGCTCTGTAAAAGAAGGTCTCTCTGTCGCAGCATGGTTCACAGGTACAGATCTCAGTGGAGGATCACTACAGGGGGATCTCTCAGCAAAGGCCGAATATGGCTCCGCATTCGGTCTAGCAGGAACTGCAACGGACTTAGTAGATAGCTGGATCATCGACCAGAACTATGGGAATAGTATCTTCGCTGACATAGCTGGCAATATCTCAGCTACTGTGGATAATGAAGCATCGGGAATAGACACAACGACCAAAGTGGTCGGCGTACAGCTAGGTAATCTCTTCGTTGAGGGTGGTGTCACTCGTGTAATGGACACAGAGGTGACAGGGGCGTTCTCTGGCAACATCTCTGCTGTTCTGAATGATACCGTCAATGCGGATGGAAGCCTTCAGAATACATCAGCCGGAAATGTGGTCGCGGGCATCATAGACATGGGCAACCAGACACTGAAGTTTGATGGTACTATACAGGGAGAAAACAACGCACAAGGAACACAAGTCAGTGCTCTCATCTATAACCAAGAAGATGGTGGTAAAGTACTCAGAGCATATGGTGATGCGATACTCACCATCAACGGTGGTATAAAGCTCTCATCAGAGGGGACTACGGCGAGTACATCTGCTAGATTTGAGGGTAATCTAACCGCTGGCTACACCTCAGGTAACGCAGGTCAAGAAAGCTTACAGTTCGAAAAGGGGCACTTCACTGTCACCTCAGAAGCGTGGAATGCGCAGGCTGGTATCACGGTTGGTTCTCTTGCAGATTCATCTGTAACAAAGCTCTATGAAACTGCTCGTGTAACTCTCACTGATATCGCTAGCACCGTTGGTGATACAACAAGCTTTAACAGCGATAGTCTCACCTTCTATGCGAACAACATGGGCGACTCATCACTCATCACAGCAGCGTCAGGAGTATCGCTGGAGTTAGAGGGACTGACTATGGTGAATATCTATCTCTCAGGCGTAGAGGCCGAGTATGGTTCACTCTACTTCCTCGATGCAACTCAGGCTGAAGCGTTCGATGCGGATAACTCAGGCATCACTTATAACCTCTATCTGAATGGTGTACTCCATACGCAAGACGACAGCTTCAAAATCGTCCATGATGCGTCAGGAATCTATCTCAGTGCAGGAGCCTTCATTCCAGAGCCTAGCACAGCCACACTAAGCATCATAGCTCTAATAGGGCTTCTACAACGCCGCCGCCGCAAGGCATGAAAGACTTCACTAAATAATTAGTGCAGAAATAATCGTTAGGGTATATACGATTCAATGCACTCTAGATCAACTAGCGATCTAGAGTGCATTGTCAGCTAAATAAGTTGATTGATTAGGACTCTTCGTTCTTTGCGGCTCGTTCAGCAGCACGCTTTTCTTTGAGGAGTGCCTTTTCGTGATCTTTAATCACGTCTTTCCATTCTAAGATGATGCTACCATGCCCTTTCTTGATCTCATTACCTTCGGCATCTACAATAGTGGCATTAGGTATAGCACCTCCACCAGCAAAGCCAGGGAGCTTGCCTCCCTGTGAGGTCATCACCATGGGGAACTTCGCCTTGTACTTCTTAACATAATTTTTTGCATCTTCTTCAGTCTTGTCAGCGCAGACTAGGATGAGCTCTATCTTCTTGCGCTTGAGCTTAGAGTATTCCTTGGCCACCTTGGGCATGAGCGCCACGCATGGACCACACCAGCTTGCGGAGCTGAGGTAAATATAGTAATCAGCCTTTGTATTAAAATCGCCGCTAAGAGGCTCTAGGTTGGCAAGAGCAGCTGGTACTTTGCGAGCCGCAAGCTCTTCAGCCGTTGGCTTATCCTTAGCGAATAAAGAAGGACTGAGAGTAACAGTAGACAGAGCTACTGCGATACTGAGAATTGAGAATAGATTTTTCATAACAGAAAGTGGCAAATGCGTTTCTTTACCAACAATGATACTCTAGCAAGCTCATACTACGCAGTCAAGCCATTTTCACGCATAATAGAAATAATACCTCCTATGACAGGCAACCAGTACAAAAAAACCCACGCTTGATGATCTCAAGCGTGGATAAGGTAAATGAATGTTATATCTTTTATCTGCGATAAGGGTATTTAGATCCTGCGACGACGACGTGCTAGTAGACCTGCGAGGGCGAGTACGCTGAGTGTAGCGGTGCTAGGCTCGGGGATCATGGGTAATTCTGACGTACTTGCTGTCAGCACAAAGTCTCCGTTGTCCTTCCAGACAAAATAGAGATCTAGTACATCATAAAGGAAGTTAGTTCCTTCAGCGAAATAGGAATTAGCAAGTGTGTATCGTATATCCATACCATCAAGCACATCTTCCTCGAAGCTCATGTTCACGTTCATGATATCCGTATAATCTAAACCAGAGAAAAGTACGATTTCGAAATATGCTTCACCAGCGGTGCGGAGATGGTCACCACTCGGGAGTGTGACCTGAGTACTAGTAGCCGCTTGGTAGACGATCTGATCGATATTTTGAAGTGTTAATACAATCTCATTCTCTAATACAAGAGATCCACTTTCAAGCATCGTACCTGAGCCGGCTGCAGCCCGAGATGCATCTGCAATCAGAATAGAGCTCATATCAAGGCGAAGGTGACCGTTGATCCCTGCATTCGCCTCACTCATATTGAGAGTGGCACCACTCATGACTGTGAAGTTCTCAAAGTTTGTCTGCGTGTTGATATCTGAGCTACTAGCTGCTAGTACTACTTCCCCTTCAGCGACAACGAGCCCTAGTTCGTCTGTCTTGAGGTGCTGACCATTCACAGCACCCAGCTTCAGAGTACCTTCTCCCGTTTTAAGAGCCGTATTGGAAACATGAGCAGTGTCAAGCTGATAGCTTGCAGCTGTTGTATCTGTGGCTGCGGTGTAGCTGTAGCGTCCATTCAGATGATCAAGATCCTGCTGACTGGCAGCGAAGTCAACACTGCTTCCAGCACCAATATTCATCTGGTCAAAGTCCTTGAAGGTAACATTATTCAGATTCTCATACACTCCGTCTGCAAAAACGAGATCGCGATTACCTGTGATTTCACCCTGATGAGTAACACCTGTATCGTCAAGGACGACATTATCAACTGTAACACCATAACCACCACTAACAGTCGTCTTCTGCGTGAAGCTGACTTGATTATCAAGCTCAACTCGTGTTGCTTCTGTGCTTATCTTGAGTGCTAGATCCTTAGTACCAGTACCATCGATATCGATGAGACCTGCAGCAGCTACGAGACCACCGCTCACAGTTGTGTCACCTTTCAGGCTTAAGTCTATACTCTTCTGAGTCACGGCATATCCAGTCGTTCCACCTGAGCCATCATCGATTGTCGCCTGCGCGATCCCTTGACCTACATAGCTACCACCTACGATGACACCATGTTCACCGCCTGTAATATCAGCATCCACGTTATCCAGTGTTGCAGCAAGTGAGTCTAGGATATATACTGACGCGGTTGTATCATAAGATTTACGAATCTCTGTGATTCCACCATCAATATAGTTCCCTCCAACAAGAAGTGTTGAAGAACCGTTAGTTATATTCAATTTTGAATCTCCCAAGTAAAGAGCTCCAGACGTGGTAAAAAATTGACGATGCATATAGCCAATGCCATCCCCTTTTGCGGCAACGTGTCCAGGAAGAGCTGCATTACCAGCTACAAGCGTATCAAAGCTACCGCCTGATACATTAAGCTCACTCTTATCATTACTAACGCGACCTCCATTCGCAATAGAAAGAGAACCTGCTACGACCACACCATTTTTATAGCTAGTTTCAAGTCCCAACTGATTCGTATACACACCACTATCAATATTCAATACTGATTTATAAATTTCCTGCGTAGTGATGTGCATAATATTAGATAAAGTCTCATCAGGCTTGGTATAAAACACATCAATAGACGCGTTACCACCTACGATTGAATTGGTGAACTCACTTTCGCCTACTCCTGTAATTGTCAGGGTAGCTATACCCTTGCTTGTGTCAACAATGCCAGCATCACTGGTAACTTTCTGGGTGACATTGAGCCCGTATGTTACTAGAGATCCGCCCACGATAGACTGTTGGTATGTAGCCTTGTAAGGGTTCTCATTTGTGATCAGAACATTCGTGTTTCCGAGTAATTCAGCTGTCGCAGTGGAAGATTGATATGATGACACAATATAGGGTTCGTTTTGATTAAACCCACCAGTTACACCTCGCCCTCGTGCAATACTATCAAAACTATAGTATCCCGCACCATAATATTCTTCATAGTCTATGGCAGTAATCCCACCATTAACACTCACACTGGTGTTGCCAATGAACGTAGCTTTTTCTGCAATTGATGTTAAGTAAGAAGCACCTACTAGAGTAAGCCCCATAAATCCTTCTTTTAATACTATTTCAGTGTTACCAGAAAAGATTGACTCTTTCGAACTACCCATGTTACCTCCCACAATGTAATCAGAGCCTATGCCTCCAGATATATACGACTCTACCACAATGCTGGTATTACCATAAAAACTCACGTTCCCCACAGAATCAGCATAAGATTCTATATAATTTCCTCCTACGATCCTATCAACTACTTGCCCATAGGTGTTGTTAATATAAATATTAGTATCACCTGTAAAGGTAGCAGAATAATTTGCACTAGTGTTTTCAGTGAGATCTATTTTATTACCACCAACAATAAAAGAGTAAGAACTATTTGAGTTACTAATATATTCTCCATCTAACTTGATGAAAACATCTCCTGTAAAATTGGCTGAGTGGTCATAATCATTATCCAAATTCGTATTACCTCCTGATAGATGACCTAGTCCAATAACTCCTCCTGGTACTTGTGTGATATACACTTTTGTCTCGGCATCGCCATAATCGCGCCCATCTGCTCCTCCGTTAAAAGATGTGGAGATGTTGGAAATATAGTGATTATTCGATTCTCCTATCAGATCCGCAGCGCTGGTTTCCCCATATATAGTTACGTTCTCCCCTTCTGGGTCTATGATTACGTTTTCAAAGGTTCTATATCTTGAGATAGTGGGGTCGTTAGATGCTGTCACTTTGAACGTTTTATCAATAGTGACCTCTCCTTGTACGACATAACGATTACCACTTGCGTCGACTAGCACACTTCCCACCGGTACGATATAAGAATAGGATGGTAGATCTGAATTAGATTTTATATCGTAAGAAGCACCTGTTTGTGCAGGTACTTCGTCAACCCAAGAGGGGCGGATATCTTCAAAAGCAGAATATCCTAGTTCTGCGATAAAAGCAGAGCTAACTGAAGTGACAGAAACGCAAACTAGCAAGGCATTTCTTAAAGGTGTTGGAATGTGGAGTTTCATGCGTAAATACAATAGATATTTCTCGTGGAGGATATAATGTATATCCCCTAAAAAAGTTTAAATAATAGACCCTCAAAGTCAACAATAATAGTTATTTTAATGCTAATTATAGCAATTATAACAAAATCCTACTTAATAAGTAGTGTTTATAAGTAATATTAATTCTGAGTATTACAGTTATAATCAGAATCAATACAAAAAAACAATTTAGAAATAGATTATTTATAAAGAGATCTTTTCGCGATAAAACACATAAGGCATTCTTCATAAAAAAAATATACTGTAAATTGTATTTAATATAAATAGCACATGTCGGCTTTTTGTCATACAGCAACTTAGCAGACACTTCACCTCTGGCAGCATAGAGATAAGAGATAGCTATGCTCTAATTTTTCATAAAGCATTCTCATCTCTATCAAAAAATCTCAACCAAACAGCACTTCGCGCTGATCGCTGAGCACCTCTAATAAGAGTGTGACAGGTAGACCTATCACATTATCTCTATCCCCTTCTACGGAGTCTATGAGTAGGTGTTCCTTGTCTTGAAGGGCATATGAACCAGCCTTGTCCATGACATAGACTTCTCTCATATAGTGCTCTAGTTGCTCACGTGTACGTGGGAGGAATCGTACCATGCTCTTCTGGGAGAAGTCACGGCGCTCTCCCCCTGGCATGCACACGGCAACTGCCGTGCAGACACAATGGGTACGACCTTGCAGACGTGTGAGCATCGCGAGTGCGTCGTCTTCATCTCGAGGCTTGCCTAGTGGCTCATCATCGATGAAGACAAGCGTATCTGCTCCGATGACGATATCATTGGGGTATTGGGAGGCGATGTCTGTCGCCTTGAGCGCGGCATTGTGGGCACAAAGCTCCTCAGGGAGCATTGTTGCATCATGAAGCTCTTCAGCTTCACTGACTTGCACTGTGAATTTCACCCCTTCGCGCGTGAGTAGATCACGACGACGTGGTGACTGAGAGGCGAGGATGAGAGACGTATCATGCATTCGATGACATTCTTAGCAGTTTCCCTCCTCTGGAGACATCGTCCCTAGCACACGACGACGCACACTGTCACTAAGCTCATAAATCTCTTGAATCGTTGTACCACGTAACTGCTCAGCTCTCTTGCGGCAGAGATCTCTATCTTCGCGAGAGTCAAACTCAAAGCCTACAAATGCACGTCCAACGTGCTCACCTGTGTACTGGTAGTTAAAGTAACAAAGTGAGGCATACTCACCCATGGCTGACATAAACTCATAGAATGCACCGGGGCGCTCAGGGAAGTCAATCACAAAAAATACAGGATGCGTCAAGCGTGACCTATCGTAGGAAATCATGCGGAAGCGCACGTCATCATCCTGAGTGACATCTTCTGCCTTCAACCCCTTTTCTCCAAGGCGTCTATCAATTTCTGCGAACTCTCCGTCCGTTGCGTAGACGCCGAAGACGGGGTATTGAATTTCCCCACTGATACGCCCATACTGTACATCACGGAGCTGAACGCCCTCTGGTATATGACGCAGATAGCGCATGACCTGCCCACGCTTCGTTTCCATAGGAATACGGAGGTAACGCAGCGTTTTATGCTGGTCTCTTCCCCCAGCACGGCTGGCGACAGAGATGAGCTGTGAAAAGTCCATGTTCGCTCCAGAGATGATGAAGAGACACTTGTCACCTGGCTTGATGACACCTCGATCCCAATCCTGTAATAGTGCTGCTATTCCCATCGCGCCAGAGGGCTCAGGGACAACTCTTATCGTCTCCCAGAGAGTACGCATGGCTTCGCAGACTTCCTCATTGCTGATGCAGACAATCTCATCGAGCAATGCGGAGCAGAGAGGATATGTTATCTCTCCAGCGATGCGTACTGCTGTACCATCGCAGAACACGTCGACATAGGGAAGTTGACTGCGCTCACCTGCGATGAAGGCAGTCTTCATGCAGGCTTGATCTTCTCCTTCTACTCCGACAATGCGAGCCTCAGGCCAGAAGTGACGGAACCAGCAGGCTGCTCCTGCAGCGAGCCCCCCACCGCCTATTTGCAGATAGACGTGATCAAATGGACCATGTCCACTCATGACGACTTCATCTGCGAGTGTCCCCTGACCTGCTATAGTGGAGAGATCATCGTAGGGGTGAACAAATTGCAAGTTCTCCGATTTCGCGAACTCCTTTGCCGCGATGGAGGCAGCATCATAAGAATCTCCCACGAGATAGATACTCACGTTGTCTCCTCCGTGCTTGCGCACAGCGCGCTGCTTCACCTCGGGCGTAGAGCGTGGCATGTAGATATGGGCGTGGCAGCCAAGCTTGCTTGCAGCGAGGGCTACACCCTGAGCGTGGTTGCCAGCACTCGCAGCGACTACGCCTCGCTTACGCTGTTCTTCACTCAGTGTCGCCATACAGTTGTAAGCCCCACGCCATTTATACGCCTTAATAGGACCGAGATCTTCTCGCTTGACGAATATCTGAGCATCGATGTCTTTGATCGCTACCTGCTGGAGTGGTGTGGGTGCACCGACTTCGTATACACGTTGGCGAGCCTTGAGGGTCTCATCAAATAGTTCATCTAGCTGTTCTTTCGTCATATGTCATGTAGTCTATATAAATTTTTTGCACATTGCAAGAGTCTAGCGTAACCAAGACGCAAATGACGCATCTGATGGCATGCGCCAGTCCCCTCGAGGCGAGAGCGAGATTGAGCCTACCTTAGGCCCATCTGGGATGCAGCTGCGCTTAAATTGCTGTGTAAAGAAACGACGCAGGAAGATGCGCAGCGTACTCTCTTGCAGGGATTTTTCATACTTGTCTTCAAAGGCTATCGAAGCAAGAGCGAGAATCTTCTCTGGCGATGCCCCATACTTAATGAGATGGTAGAGATAAAAGTCATGGAGCTCATAGGGACCGATGATGTCTTCTGTCTTTTGCTCTATCGTTCCATCTTCTGCTGGTGGTAGCAGCTCTGGACTTACTGGAGTGTCGTTAATGTCATGCAGGATGTCGGCTAGCTGAGGGCTGGAAGAACTGGCAACATGCTCTATCAGGCAGCGAATAAGCGTCTTTGGGATGGAACAATTCACTGCATACATACTCATGTGATCAGCATTATATGTCGACCAGCCGAGAGCGATCTCTGAGAGATCTCCTGTACCGACAACGATGCCATCGAGCTTGTTGGCTAGGTTCATGAGTATCTTCGTGCGCTCACGTGCTTGGACATTTTCGTAAGTGTTTGTCCGCAAGCTGGGGTCAAATTCAAGGTCTTTGAAATGAAGAAGACAGGCTTCTTTGATAGAAATCTCTTGGAAGCTTGCCCCCACTTCTTGTATCAGAGAGATTGCATTCTGATAGGTACGTCCCGTTGTCCCAAATCCAGGCATAGTCACCGCCTTGATCGCTTCAGCCCCCATACCGAGATGAGCGCAAGCACGCAGGCAGACCAACAAGGCTAGCGTACTATCCAAACCACCAGATATCCCAATCACGAGCGACTTTGCACCAGAGCACTCTATACGCTTTGCTAGTCCATGTGACTGGATCTCTAAGATATCCTCACAGCGTTCGGCTCTATCGTACTCGGAGGGAAGAAAAGGATAAGGTGGGATATGGGCAAATCGACGGTCACATGTATCATCTAGTTCTTCTAACATGATGAAGCGAGCCTTCGCTATACCTGACGGTATCTCACTGTCGTGAAAGGAGCTTTCTCGCTGGCGAACAGTGGCTAAACGTGTCAGATCGAGATCTGCGCACACATAGGTAGACTGCCGCTGATACCTCTTCGATTCTGCCGCGATACGTCCATTGTCCGCGATGAGAGCGTGCCCACTGTACACAACATCCTGCGTGCTTTCGTGAACTCCTGCTGAAGCATAGGCGTAAGCTGCAAGGCAGCGAGCACTCTGCTGAGATATCAGGCTGCGACGGTATGCCGCCTTCCCTACATAGTCATTGCTCGCACTAGGATTGAGAATGAGACGCGCTCCCTGGCGAGCAAGATAGCTACTGGGAGGCAGCACGCTCCAGAGATCTTCGCACAGTTCGATTCCGATGCAGAGGTCTCCACCATCGGTGAAGAGAAGATCCGTCCCTATGGGCACATCTTGTCCTGCTAGTGCGATACTCGTGATGGATAGTTCCTTCGCAGGGCGAAACTGGCGCTTTTCATAAAACTCGACATAGTTAGGCAGGATGCTCTTCGGGACAATACCAAGGATCTTTCCCGACTGTACGAGAGCTGCCACATTATAGATAGCATCTTGCACCATCAAAGGCAGCCCCACAACAGAGATCGTCTTCTGTTCAGATGTAAGCTCCGCCCAGCGGATCAAGCCAGCGCGTGCATCTTGTAACAACTGAGTCTGGTAAAAGAGATCGCCACAGCTATAACTCGTCAAGCAAAGTTCAGGGAAAAGAACAACATCCGCCTGCTGCTCATGCACAAGCTCCTTCATCATCTCTTCCATCACAGCGAGATTATAAGTCACATCAGCCACGCGCAAGCGTGGGACAAGGGTTGCTACACGATAGTATCCTAGGCGAGTCATCCCCCATATTGTGCCATATTGCAGGAAAAAGTCAACTCACGGCAATCTCGAATAAAAAAAGATGTCCCACAACAAACACAACTTTTTCTCTATAATAACCTTAGATACTATCACAAGAATATCTTGTCAACACTCTATAAAAGAGGTATACTCCTAAACGCAAACCATCATTTGATATAAACATGAACACATCACTCCTTCTTCACGGACTTGTCGCAGCAACTCATACACCCATGAATGCCGACGGCACTTGCAATTCCTCCCTTGTCGATAATCAAGCAGCTTTCCTTGCATCTCAGGGCATCAAGCACGTCTTCATCACTGGCTCCACAGGTGAGAGCGCACACATGCAGCTCACCGAACGTATGGAAAACATCGCCGCATGGGGCGAAGCAAGCAAGAAGCACGGTATTGGCGTCATCGTCCACACAGGTAGCAACAGTGTCTATGATGCTCGCGATCTCGCAGCTTGTGGTGCCAAGCATGGTGCCGTAGCTACATCAAGCAACGCGCCAAACTACTTCAAGCCCGGTAGCATCGCTTCACTTGTCGACTGCTGCGCAGTAGCTGCCTCTGGCGCACCAGAGATCCCCTACTACTACTACGACATCCCTGTACTTACAGGTGTCTCCTTCAACCCCACGAAGGTCATGGAAGCAGCGGCGGCAAAGATTCCCAACTTCGCTGGTCTCAAGTTCACCAACCCAGACCTCGCTCTCTACCTCGACGCCCTGAACTACGATGGTGGTAAGTACGACTGCCCATGGGGTGTTGATGAATGGATGCTCGGCGCACTCGCAACAGGTGCACAGGGCGGTGTAGGCTCATCCTTCAACTTCGCTCCCAAACTTTACTGGGATCTCATCGCCGCATTCAACGCAGGCGATATCACCCGCGCTCGCGAGCTTCAGACCCTCTCTGTCAAGATGATTAACATCATCGCTGCACGAGGCTACATGGGCTGCGCTAAGACCATCATGGGATGGCACGGGGTTGATCTTGGTCCAGCTCGCCTCCCTATGGGTAACCCTGACAAGGCTAGCGCAGACGCACTCCGTGCAGAGCTCAGCGCGATTGGCTTCTTCGACTGGGCTATCGCGAAGTAATCACAGTTATTTTTATTAACACACAGGCCATCGCCCTACCCCCTATTGATTTCTACAATCATGAATACCCCTATAAGCGGAGAATTCTATCTCGATAAGCTTCTCAACGATGTCATCCCCTTCTGGTTCCCACGAGCCAATGATACAGAACATGGTGGACTCTTCCACTGCTTCGGTAAGGATGGAGAGCTCGTTGATAGTGACAAATCAGTATGGGCGCAGGGGCGCATGGCTTGGATGCTACTCACCTGCTACAATTATATTGAGCAAAAAGCAGAGTGGCTAGAGAGCGCAGAGAGTGCGCTCAAGTTCCTCGAAGAGCACTGCGTCGACCGAGAAGATGGTCGCATGTACTTCCACGTAGAGGCTGACGGCACCCCTCTGCGCAAGCGTCGTTATGCCTACAGCGAGAGCTTCGCCTCTATCGCATGGGCTGCTCACTATGGAGCGACTCAAGATGCTCGAAGTGCTCAGCTAGCACGCCACTACTTCGACATCTTCGTTGACATCAACTTCACCGAGGGTAAAATGGTGCCGAAAAGCACAGGCAAGCGTCCCTCAGTCGGTCTAGCCCCTCGTATGATTACCATCGTAACGGCACAAGAGCTGCGCCGCTACCTTGGTGATGAAGATGGATTCTTCACAGGGTGGATCGATCGCTGCATCGCTGATATTAAGAAGTATTTTATCAAGCCCGAACTACGTGTCGTCATGGAATGTGTCGCTCCTGATGGCAGCATCATCGATCACTTCGATGAGCGCACACTCAACCCTGGCCATGCCATCGAAGGTGGCTGGTTCATCCTCGCAGAAGCAGAATATCGTGACAAGGATGCAGAACTCATCGAGATGGGCTGCCAGATGATAGACTGGTCTCTTGATCGTGGCTGGGATAGCGAGTTTGGAGGGCTACTCTATTTCACCGACGTATACGGCAAACCTGTACAAGAATACTGGCATAACATGAAGTTCTGGTGGCCGCACGATGAGGCGCTCATCGGCACAGCCCTCGCATGGAAACTCACTGGTGCAGACAAGTACCGCCTCTGGCATGAGCATATCCGTGACTGGTCATTTAAGAATCTTCAAGACCCAACAAGTGGTGAATGGTACGGTTATTGCAACCGTGATGGTAGCCCTGCTAATACGCTGAAGGGTAGCCTATGGAAGTCCTTCTTCCATCACCCACGTGCCCTCTTCCTCTGTGCTCAGATCATGGGATCTATCCCTAGTAATAAGCTTACCAAGTAACTGTACTTTTTCTATGATTATCGGTATTCTTAACTCTGGCGGAGACTGCCCAGGTATTAATGCAGTCATCGAAGGCTTCGTCATGGCGGCATATAAGCGTGCTTGGCGTGTGATAGGCTTTCACGATGGATTCGAAGGACTACTTCCCACAGTCAGTGGTCGTCGCTACGAAGTACTCAACCCGACAAAGGTGCACAAGATACGCTCCATGGGGGGCACCATACTCGGCACAACAAACACAGGCAGCTTCGGAACAACTCTCAACAAGTTCGGCACGCTGACACTCAACCCCGAGACAGTTGCCAAGGCAAAGAAGACAATCGCTGCTCTCGGCTTGCAAGCCCTCATCGTCATCGGTGGCGATGGCTCAGCCCTCACCGCACGCCTCCTCGTCGAAGAAGGCTTACCTATCATCACGATACCCAAAACGATCAACAATGATCTCTGCACCCCCTCTGACTACACCTTCGGTTTCCAAAGTGCGGTTGAAGTAGTCAGTGAGTCAATTGACCAGATACGCACCACAGCAAATGCTCACCAGCGTATGATGGTCATCGAAGTCATGGGAGATATGTCTGGGTGGATCGCTCTTCACAGTGGTATCTCTAGCTCGGCTGATGTTGTTCTCATCCCAGAAATCAACTTTGATCTGGAGAAAGTAATCGCTTGTATCAAGGAGCGCAAGGCGCGAGGACAGCGCGAAATCATCGTTGTCGTTGCAGAAGGAGCACGCCTTGATGGAGTGTTAACAACCATTCCTGCCACGGATCATGGTGAAGAACGCCTCGGTGGAATCGGCAATGTACTCTCACGTCGTCTTGAAGAAATGACAGGCATAGAGACTCGCTACTGTGTCCTCGGTCATACGCAACGCGGTGGTGCTCCATGCGCCTTTGACCGCATCTTAGGTCTGCGCTTCGGTGTAGAAGCTGTGAAGCTCATCGAAGCTAAAAATTTCGGAACATCTCTCATCCTCAAGGGGCTGGAAGTTGCTGCGGTCAGCCTCGATGAAGCTATCGCAGAGCGACGCCTCGTTCGCCCCGATAGTCACGTTGTGCGTACAGCACGCGACTTAGGCATCATCTTCGGTGACCGCATGCCCGAAGACCTCCATCTCGCAGAGCTCCCTGATGAGAACTCTGATCATCCATCAGCATAATCTACTCACTACCCATAAAAATATGACTAACTCCCTCAGCACAAAGTCGAATAAGCATCTGAGCATTCTCACAGCCTCACTAATCAGTGCCCTTTTACTCAACAGCTGCCAGATGGTTGACTCTTACTTCCCACCAGACTCTCCGAAGGAAGTGAGCTATGTTGCAGTTGAAAATAACTCCGGGCGTATCATCTACTCATCCGAGTCTGTGACACGTCGCCCTATTGGCATGCTGACAAATGTGGCAACAGCAGTCGTTGTCTTCGACTGGATAGAGCGCAGCAACATCTCGGCGAGTCGCTTGATAACAGCCCCACCCGAGATCGCTAAGTGGCCTCGCACTAACCTCCTCGGTCTAAAGCCCGGTGATAAGATATCGATACGCGATGCTCTTTATTCTACTCTTCTCTGGGAAGACTCAGCCTGTGCAATCACACTTGCCTATGCCTGTGGTTATCAGTTAAGCAGCTCTCAACCTAAGCAAGCCTTCCTCAATCAAATGAATAAACTTGCTAGTAGCCTCGGAATGGATGATACAAACTTTACTGATGTACACGGAGCTGCTAGCTCATACTCGACAGCTCGCGACTTAGCTATTCTCGCTATGTATGCTCACCAGAAGTCGGCACTCCAGCTCATCGCCTCCCAGAAGACGAACATATGTACCGTCATCAGCAATGCGGGCAATCGCACCGTAGAGGCCGTGAACTCCAATAAGCTTCTCTCACTTCGCAGTGATGTCGATGGGGTGAAGGTAGCACTCTCTCAGAAAGCAGGCGGCTGCGCCATAGTCACCTCTCGTATCCCATCCTTGAAGCTTCCCCACGGAGCTGATGGTAAGATGATCACCTATCCACGTCGTATGAGCATCGTCGTACTGGGTACTTCTGCAAATGGTCGTTATGACATTATCAATAAGTTCTTACGCGATGGCTGGAAAGAATGGCAATCATGGCTCGAATACCAAGGAACTTACGATGAAACTCGCTTCTTGCAACTTCCAAAATAAAATATGAATATAGGAATACTCAACGCCGGTGGTGACTGCCCCGGTCTCAATGCTGTCATCGAGGGCGCAGTAGGTGCAGCCACTGCCAAAGGCTGGAAAGTCTACGGCTTCTATGATGGCTTTGAAGGCTTACTCTCTACAGAGGAGGACGAACGCTACACCATCCTCACCCAAGAAAACTGCCTCAACATTCGCGCCCTAGGAGGTACTATCCTCGGTACGGTGAATAAGGGAAACTTCACCGTAAAGAGCGGTGTCGGTGGACGCATGGAAATAGCACAAGAAGTGCTGGATGCGACCAAGGCCACCGTCAAGCGTCTCAACCTCTCAGCTCTCATCGTCATCGGTGGAGATGGATCTCAGACCATCGGGCTGGAGCTCAAGCAGATAGGACTCCCCATCGTCGGCGTTCCAAAAACAATCGATAACGACTTGAGTTCAACAGACTACACCTTCGGATTCATGACAGCTGTCGACATCGTTAGTCGCAACCTAGACCGTCTACGCACCACAGCTCAGGCACACCAGCGTATGATGGTGGTGGAAGTCATGGGGCGTCATGCGGGATGGATCGCCCTTTATGGTGGGATGGCAGGTGGTGCTGATGTGATACTTCTTCCAGAAATTGAGTTCAAGCTCGAAGAGGTAGTTCGCAAGATAGAACTACTCAAGGCACTCGGTCAGCGCGAAATCATCGTCGTAATCAGTGAAGGTGCGCGCATCGGGGGAGAACTTGTCACACTTGATGAAGAGACAAAGGGAGAAGTGCGTCTCGGCGGCATAGGCTCGTTCCTTTCCAAGAAGTTAGAAACCATTACTGGTATAGAAACACGCTTCTGCGTCCTAGGCCACACCCAGCGCGGGGGCTCTCCTATCCCCTTTGACCGCTTGCTCGGTGTCCGTTGTGGTACCAAGGCGATCAACCTCATCGAACGCAAGCGATTCGGCTATACGGTTGCACTGAACCGCACCAGCATGGTATCGATGCCTATCGAAGATGCGGTGAAGTCTCTTCAGCTAGTTGATAGCAAGAGTCAGCTAGTTGCAGCGGCAAAGGAAGTAGGCATCTGCTTCGGAGATGGAGATGACTTTATCTTCTCCTAATCAGATAGAGAACATTTATATGAACAAGGAGGCGTGAGCAGTCGTCATGCTCACGCCTCCTTATTGCTGCCATGATTAATTAAATGGCTAATCCTTATTTTTCTTGAGAGGGACGGGTCTGAAGGGGGCTGCTCTTGGACCTTTATATTTTGGATCCATAGAGGCGAGTTGGGATCGGCTTACGGTGAATGTATAGCTACCACCCTTTGCTTGATCATTCGCATCGAGGATATGTTCGAATACCACTGCTGGCTGCTTTCCCTCCTGCTCTGGCATGATGAATAGTCCTATAGCAAAGCTGTCACGCGGAGCACCTTCTACATCACTGATCGTGTATGAAATCGTATTGTCCCCTACTCGCAAGCCTCCTAGTACGACATCAGCACGTCGCTCATCATAAAAGTTGTGAGCTGAAATGCCATTGACCTTGAGGTCAACCTCTCGACCTGGTGTATCTAGAAAGATCTTAGCGATGAGTTCGGGGCTACCAACAGGAGATGGAACTGTGGGTACAGATTCATAAGGGTGAAAGAGCTTCACCTCCTTTAGCACCTCGACATCCTTCTTACTCAACCTCTTTGCATATTCAGGTAAATGCTCAAGGGAGACAAAGCGACTCTGGTCAAATGTCCACTTCCCTTTCCCTGTCTCATCGACAAAGTAAAGCACATAAGCCACAGCTTGGCTCTCATCTGTCCCTACAAGCAAGCGCCCGAGATAGACGAGGTTCATCGTGCGTCGTTGTGCTCCAGCGATAGCTCCGATGTAGCGGAAGTTCTCGAGCATGGGGAGCTCCTTCGCCTCCTCACCGAAGAAGTCTTTTTGCAGTGTCCCCTTGGTCGAGCGGACGAGATTGCGTACCTTTTGCTGACGCGAACGTGGAGTCACGCGCTGCCACGCCTGCTCATCATGGCGTTGCATACTCAGTCTCCATGTGTTATAGAGACTCTCACCTAGCTCACGAGCGCGCTCTTGCTGAGGATAGCTCACTGACGGCACCGCATCGGGTGCAGGTGCAGCTGTATTCGCCTCTAATGTACTAGGAAGATAGAGAAGTGATAAAAATGACAAGAATGAAGCCTTGCTGGCAGTAAGTATGCTGATATTCATTATTGTTATAATGTATATGAGACTTGCATTTGTGTCAAGAAGATTGCATACTATGCCTGCACCTCTAAGATGTCACCTATCTATGCGTAAGCTTCCCCCCTCTCCTCCCTCTCCTTCAGACGCTGAAATGCAATCCAGCGATAGCTATGTCTGGAAACAGTTCATGGATGGGACCAAGCTTCGCGTGTATGTCTATCGTCCTGATAAGAGTGACCCCACGAGACCTCAAGCCAGCATCGCTTTTTTTCATGGTGGGATGTGGATGAAAAGGAGTCTGGAAGAGATCATACCATGGGCTCTTCACTTCGCACAGCGCGGCATTACCTTCTTCATCCCAGAATATCGGACACGAGAGCACTTCGAATTGCTTGGCGAAGAAATCTTGCGCGAGGCGGAGGACTTCTGGTTATGGCTGCGCGATCACGCACAAGATTTAGGAATCAACGAGGATCAAGTCACGCTTGCTGGGGCAGATGCAGGGGCACTCATGGCTCTTCATATAGGTATGCCCACACTCCCCTCACGCAGCTTATTGCCATGGAAGAAGCGTACTCACCCACCTGCTACTCCAGCAGCTCTAGCTATCTTTCGAGGTGTCGTTGACTCTGAAGCCATCGAAGCGCAAACGCTCAACATATCTTACGAAACGCGCCAACCGGAGCGCTTTAATCCAGCGAAGCGACTCAGAAAAAAACTCCCCCCTCTCTTCTGCGCTCATGGAGACCAAGACCCCTTACAGGATATTGAAGCGAGTGAATGGTTCTGCGACGAATGGGAACGCCGAGGCAACGCTGTTGAATACTACTTAGGCGTACGTGTCGATCACACCTTAATGAACTTTCAGGTGAACCCTCTTAGCTTTGAGCAGATGACGAGAAATTGGGAAAACTTCATGATAGAGCGAGGGCTCTGGGCTCAATCAGATCTAGAAGATCATGCTAGCCTGATGATTTGACCTTGACAAGCTGATGCTCACTTGCTATAAAATGCCCATCTCCCATTATGCTTCAAGAATACTTTTCAGCACTCATCCAGTTCGTCGCAGGCTTCGGCTTCGCGGGTATGATCATCATCCTGAGCATGGTTTTCGGGCGCCGCGTACGCTCGCGCGCTGCGGCTCAGATCCCCTATGAGTGCGGGGTCATACCGGAGGGGGATGGATCTCCAGCCTACTTTTCGATTAAGTTTTATCTTGTCGCTATTCTATTCTTAATATTCGACTTAGAGGTTGTTTTCCTTTATCCATGGGCGGTGCAGTTTAAGGATGTTGTGATGCTCAATGCTGATGCCTTCATCACAATGATGGTTTTCTTAGCCGTACTCTTCATTGCCTATCTCTACGCGGTTGCGAAGGGAGTGATACACTGGCATCGTAACCCTACTCCACGCGAATACTAAGAGTACTCACCATCGCATTTTTCATCAAAGGTCTGCTTCATGCAGACCTTGCTTTTACTTCACACAACACATCTCATCATATATGGATAATCACTACGCGCTCATTCTCGCTGGCGGCAGCGGCACACGTTTCTGGCCACTATCCCGTAACAATAAGCCCAAGCAGCTACTTGACTTTGATGGAAAAGGTAGCATGCTCACGCAGGCAATCACGCGCCTCAGTGGCATCATCCCACCAGAGCGCATCCTCATCTTAACTAATGCAGTCCAGCTCGACGAAGTGCGTCAGCAGGCATCCAGCATCCCAGCTGAGAATATCGTCGCAGAACCAGCACGACGCGACACAGCACCAGCAGTTGCACTCGGCATCGCACTCATCGCACGTCGTGATCCACAGGCTAGCATGATCATCGTGCCCAGCGACTCTCTTATCCTTAATGATACCGCTTTCCAGAGCCTCGCTGACGAAGCTCTGAATCTCGCTGACCGTGAGCAAGCACTCATCACAATCGGCATCAAGCCTACGTGGGCATGCCCCAGCTATGGATACATCGAGCGCGCAGCTAAGCTAAGCGACGAGAGTCTCCAGTTTAATTGCAGCGAAGTACATCGCTTCTGCGAGAAGCCTAGTCCTGAGAAAGCTCAAGAATACTTGGAGCAGGGTAACTTCACGTGGAACGCAGGTATCTTCATCTGGAATATCCAGCACGTACGCGAGCAGCTAACAACTCACACTCCTGAGCTCGCTGAATTCATCAACGACTTCATCACAACAAGCGATACTAGTAGCTTCATCACCGAGAAATTCCCCACCCTCACGCCAATCTCAATCGATTTTGCTCTCATGGAAAAGGCGCCACGCGTACTCAACTTTGAAGCGAACTTTGACTGGGATGATGTAGGTTCTTGGATCTCTCTTGCTAAGTATCTTCCCCAAGATGAGGCTCAGAATGCAGCGAACACACAACTCAGCAGTATAGACGCGGGCGGAAACATCATCTTCTCTACTCAGAACAAGCGCATCGCCCTGCTCGGTGTTGATGATCTCATCGTTGTCGATACGGGGGACTCTATCCTCGTAGCACGCAAGGACAGAGCTGACGACATTAAGAAGATCGTTGACCAATTACCAGAGGAATATACCTAATCCTATGCATCCTGCCCTCGGCATAGACTTCGGACAAGCACGTATAGGAATAGCCGCCACCGACCCGCTCGGCATCTTAGCGCACCCCGTCGAGAGCATCACCATCGCGACTACTCCTCCCCTTGACCGCATCGCCGAGCTCGTGGAGCTGCGCGGTATTCAGACTCTCATTCTAGGACTCCCTCTGCGCCTCGACGGCACAGAAGGGAGCGCATGTGAAAAGGTACGTCTCTTTGGCTCACAGCTTAGTGAGCGACTACCACAGCTACCCCTCATCTATGTCGATGAGTTCCTCACCACGCACAAGGCTCAGGAGAAGCTCCACGCTGCGGGGAAAAAGGCGAAGCAATTCAAACCCATCATCGACCAAGCGGCCGCTGTAGAGATACTTAACAACTGGCTTGAAGCGTCTACACCAGCTGAGCTTCCGTTTGACTATTGATCGATCTACTCGATATTTCCCACAAGATTGGTAGGAATCCTTCTAACGTACTAACAAAAAAAAGTATGTCTCTTGTGCGAATCTTGCTTGCCAGATGATAGCGCAGCTGCTAAACTTAACTCAGTCCAGATAATAGGACTTTTTTTTATTTCCACACATCACACAAACATGTCACTCCAATCGTTCTTCAGCCCAAAGAGCATCGCCGTTGTCGGCGTTTCCAATAACCCCAACAAACTTGGTGCAGTCGTATTCAATAATATTATTGAAGCAGGCTTCCCAGGAGCCTTGTATGGGGTTAACCCGAAACTCGCAGGAGAGACTGTTTATGGGATGCCTTGCGTAGAAAGTATCGAGGCACTTCCCTCAGCTGTGGATCTGGCAGTCATCCTTGTCCCTGCCCGCTTCACCGAGCCTGTGATCGATCAATGTATCGCAAAGGGGATTAAGAATATCTCCATCATCACAGCCGGCTTCTCAGAAGTAGGTGAAGCAACACTCGAAGCTAGCATCGCGCAGAAATGCCTCGACAATGGAGTCAACCTGCTAGGTCCTAACTGCATGGGCCACATCTCTACATTTGACAAGCTTAATGCTACCTTTGCTGACCGTTTCCCTATGCTGGGTAATGTCGCATTCGTCTCTCAGTCAGGCGCATACTGCTCTGCGATGATGGACTGGGCAGGAGGTAAGAACATCGGCTTCTCCCACTTCATTTCCATCGGCAACAAAGCCGCTCTCGGTGAAGATGGACTCCTCGAAGCTCTCAAGGATGACCCAAATACAAACGCATTTGTCTTCTACCTCGAATCGCTTAAGAATGGTAAGAAGTTCCTATCCACTCTCAAGGAAGTCACGAAGACAAAGCCCTGTGTCATCATGGAGCCAGGCCGCAGCCAAAAGGCACAAGCAGCCTCCCTCTCTCACACAGGCTCGCTCGCACCTAACTACCGCGTCCTTGAAATCGCGCTGAAGTCATCTGGTGCTATACAAGCTTATAATGACCGTGAGCTCTTCGGTCTTTTAGAAATCCTCCAATACGCTAGTCACAAGGAATTCGACGGTCAGCTCGCTGTCCTTACGAACGCTGGTGGTGTGGGCGTACTCACCTCTGACCTCTGCGAAGAAGCAAACCTTGATCTAGCTCGTCCCAGTGAGATGACTATTTCCAAACTTCGCGCCGTTCTCACAGCTGAAGCGGCTCTGGGTAACCCTATCGACGTCGTGGGGGATGCAGGAGCTGATCGCTATGAAAATGCTCTGCGTATTCTCTGTGAGTCAGGCGAGTACAAGAACATCCTCGTCCTTCTCACGCCACAGCGCGTGACAGACAGCATGGGTACAGCACAAGCCGTCATCAAGCTGGCACAGGAGTTCCCCAAGGTGAACATCTTCTGCTCCTTCCTCGGTGATGCTTCAGTTACCGAAGCTCGCAAGGCTCTCTCTGATGCCAAGGTTATCAACTACGAATATCCTGTAGATGGCATACGCCTCCTCGGACTCCTGAAGGAACAGATGCGCTTCCGTGGTGCGGAGAGCATCACAGTAGAGACTGATGAGGTACCAGTAGCCATTAAGAGTGCTGTTAAGTCGGCTTGTGACGCGGGTCTCTCCTCTCTTCCACAAGAAACCGTAACCCAGATCATGGATCACTACGGTATCGACTATCCTAAGTCAAACAACTTCATCGAAAAAGATGCCGCCATTGAGTTCTGCAAGAACATCTTCCCACGCCCAGTCGTATTGAAGCTCTCCGCTCCAGACGCTCTCCACAAAACTGAAATGAAGGGCATCTACCTGAATATCGCTGATGAACTCAGCTTCAACAAGGCATGGGTACAGCTCTGGGAATCCATCAACAAGTTCGAACTGAAGAATGCATCCGTCCTCATCCAAGAGATGATTTCTGGTGCCTCAGAAACCATCGTAGGTGTGAATAGCGATGACAACTTCGGTCGCGTTCTTGTCTTTGGTACAGGTGGTGTTTACACCGAAGTGATGCGTGACACCTCGATGCGTATCCTTCCTGCCAATGATTTCACAGACATGATTGCTGAGACAAAGATAGGCACCATCCTCAATGGTGTACGTGGAGAAGAGCCAAAGGCAGTTGCTGCCCTCGCTGATACACTCGCAAAGGTGCAGAAACTCGTCCTCGAGATCCCTGAGATCACCTCGATTGATGGCAACCCTGTCCTCGTGACAAAGGATCGCGCAGTTGTTGTGGACTTCAAGATGATTCTCAAGTAAGCACACGACAGCATTTCCATTATCAAAAAAAGCCACTCAGATTTGAGTGGCTTTTTTGATAGTCCGTACTCACACAAAGTACTTATTGCGTGCAACGACGGTCATCTCCGACTTGTACGCAGGCCTGCATGGATTGCTCCTCATCTGCCTCACGGCATTCGCAGCTCGAGCCATCTTCTGTGCAGGCGCATTCCATATCCCCCATTTTACTGATACCACTTTCGAGTGGATGGGGACAGCAGTTAGGATCGGCAGCACAGATGGCTATATTCTCTTCCGTTTCGCCCTCTCCTTCGGCATAGAAGCCCTCATCTTCGGGGGCAAGCTCTTTTAGCAATCGGCGGAACTCTCCGGCATGCTCCTTTTCCTCATTGGCAATATCGTAGAGAACCTTACGCGCTAGCATGTGATCGGTTGACTCTGCAAGTTGCTCGTAGAACTGGATGGCCTCGTACTCGGCGGCTATCATGAATCGGATGGCACGTACTAGCTCAGGATGGGTCAGTTTTCGCTGAGCCATCAAGCCACTAAATGAATGATTGAATTCTGGCATAGTATATCTATGACAGAACTCTGAGCTCAATTATTAATAAACAGTTATCTATACATCAAGACTCAAGCAATGTATCATCCAAGGGGAAGTCATAGCGTAGCATGGGTGGCTCAGCTTGCCCCAGCCAGTAGTGCCACCACTCCTTCTTGTAGTTATAGAACCCATGCTTACGCATCGTGGCACGGAGAAAGGCTCTATTCTTTTTCGCCTCAGCTGAGATCAGACTTCCATCGTATCGCGTAGCAGAACTCGGATCGAGGAAATCTACAGGTCCACCCATGTCCACTTCGAGCCCTGTACTCGCGTCAAGTAGAGTGATGTCAACAGCTACCCCGAGGCTATGTTCAGAGCTCACACCTATGTAGCGATCCGCATGGATTTGCGCCTTGGTGATACGTGGATAATACTTCGCCTTCATCGTCTCATCTGGGGTCTTCGCCCATGCCGCGATGTCGGCTAGAGCTTGGTGAGGACGGTAGGCATCTCGCAGGAGCACGAGATATCCATGACGTTCTATCTCTAGCACAGCTGCCCGAAATGCGCGTGCCGCATCTCGACGTAGAACCGCCCTTTTACCAGTATATCCTGCGATGGGGCGACCAACGAAGTTATCATAACCAGCATACATGAGATCCACCTTCAAGCTAGGTATAAACTCATCGAGATAGCAGAGATCCTCTGGTAGGTAGAGATTCTGCGCTTGCTGAGTATTCGTTGCATCCACATGCGTTTCATTGGTGCAGGAAAGCAGCATAGCACTAGCAACTAGCGCAATCAAACTGGAGCGAGAGGGTAGGAGGTATCTCATAGATGAATTATAACTCACACGGTGAAAAAGGCAATAATATGCTTGCAGATAGGTAGAAAAATACCCATACTAGGCGCGTCCATGATACGCATTGATGTTCTAGCTAGCAGCAGCAAGGGAAACGCCACCCTTATCCGCACAAATAGCGCGCACATCCTCGTCGATGCGGGTATCAGCTGCAAGCGCATCGTGGATGCATTAAAAAGGCATCAAATAAGTCCGCGCGAGCTAGATGCGGTCTTCATCACGCATGAGCACAAGGATCACTGCTGTGGGCTCGGGCAACTATCCAAGAAGTACGATCTCAACATCTACTGCACAACGCACACCAGCCCTGACCTACGCGCCACGGCACCGCGTGCGCACTTCAATAACTTACAGTATGAGCAGGTCTGTGAGATAGGAGACTGTCGTGTCACTGCCGTGGAGACACATCACGACTGTGTTGCGCCTGCGGGATTCATTTTTGAGAGCAATGGACTGCGCCTCGGCTACCTGACCGACACAGGTCATATAAGCAAAAAGATCATCACACACTTCTGTGATCTTGATGGACTCTTCCTTGAGTCGAACTACGACCCTCAGATGCTCCAGCAATCCAAGCGTCCCTATAGCCTCATCCAGCGTATCGCTGGCGCATGGGGACACCTATCGAACGAACAGGCTGGAGACTTTGTTGATGAAATTGCTAGCCCACGACTTCAGCATATCATCCTCGCCCACCTGAGCGCGGAGTGCAACACTCCTGAGCTCGCGCTCAATCTCATGCAAGCACGTCTTGCCAAGAAGCAGCTTAGCACCGAGGTACGCTGCGCACACCCCGTGCATGGACTCGAAAGCATCGTCGTCGAAGAGCGATTCCAGCTGATTTAATCCTGCATGGTTTTGAGTATCTCCGCTGCTGTTTCGTTTCCTTGCGCTGCGGCTTTCTTTAACCAATAGGCGGCTCTTTTCATGTCTTTGTTGACACCTTCGCCATTATAATAGCCAATAGCCAAGTTAAACTGAGCTCCAGCATCCCCCTGCTCGGCGGCGTCTTCGAAGTATTCCATGGCTTTCTTGACATCTTTCTTGACGCCTTCGCCTGTGTAATAGCGAAGCGCTAAGTTGTGCTGAGCCATCGCATTCCCCTGCTCGGCAGCTTTCGTGTACCAATACACAGCTTTATTGTAATCCGGATCTACACCTTCGCCATCGTAATAGATATTCGCCAAGCCTAGCTGAGCTTTATCATTCCCCTGCTCGGCGGCTTTCGCGTACCATGCCACGGCTTTCTTTCTATCCTGAGCTACACCTTCACCATAGTAATAAAGAAACCCTAGGTTAAATTGAGCTTGTGCATCCCCCTGTTCGGCAGCTTTCGTGTACCATGCCACGCCTTTCTTTCTATCCTGAGCTACACCTTCGCCAGCGAAATAGCATTCAGCCAAACGGCATTGAGCAGAGCTATTCCCCTGCTCGGCGGCTTTCGTGTACCATTCCACGGCTTTTTTAGAATTCTGTGGGAAACCTTCGCCATTATAATGGAACATTCCCATGATTACTTGAGCTTCTGGACTGCCCTGCTTAGCTGATTTTTCGAAAATCGCCTTGGCTTTCGCGAAATCTTGCTCAACTCCTTGTCCTTCATAATAGCAAAATGCTAATTCATATTGTGCCATCTTATGCCCTTGCTCAGCGGCTTTCGTGTACCACATCGCAGCTTTTTTATAATCCTGAGGGAAACCTTCACCTGTTGCATAATACATCCCTAATTGATACTGAGCATTCGCATGCCCTTGCATGGCAGCCTTCGTTAACCACAGCTTAGCTCTATCGAAATCTTGCTCGATGTCGTTGCCATTGTAATAGCGGATAGCCAGCTCTAACTGAGCTTCTGCGTCACCTGATACTGCCGCCCCTCTAAGATCTGTGCTGGTCATTGCTTGGAAACTATCAGCGTCATCAGCAAACAGAGGAGTGACGAATAAGCAGGTACAAAGAGCGGAAAAACGCGCTACACTTGCAAAAGATAGGCATGCTTTCGCAGAGCGAAGAAGAGATATATCAAGCAAATAATTCATAGTATGTAAATTGTATGGTTGTATCATGCTTATCCTCATCAATGAGGAATATTAGATTTCGTACATTATAATTGACACATCATTCATGTCAAGTATTTAGCACCACTTGTTGAAAGATATGAACATAGTTAGTTAAATATACAAAATGGTACAAAGGAATGCCAGCGTGATCCTTGATGGAGGGATGCTGCTGGGCTTTATCTTCATTCATGACAATGAGATACAGGATCTATCTGTCGATGTTCCCTACTGGGGGAACGGCATTGCGCAGCAACATTCAGAAGTCGTTCTCGAATGCTTCGAGAGTTTACCTCGCGCAAATCGCTTCTATCAGAAGATAGGCTTCACTCCTAGTGGATTTGTAGAAGGAGATGGCGGCAGGCGTATTCTCTACAAAAAAGCCCTTTACTAAATATCGACGAAGATTGAATTATAGGTAGTTAGCTGAAACTAACTTGAGTTTTTTCTTGCATTACATGGAGTTTTTAAAGTAGAATGATTTTAATCACATTTCACCATAGAGACACATGAAGAAAAAAACACTCATCATAGCAGCCATGGCTATCCCTGTCGTATGCTTCACAGGATATCAACTCATTGAAGTAGCCATGACCATGCGCACAGACGCAACGATTAACTCAACGCTCGATAGCATGAGCGATGAGGAGAAAAAAGCGCTAGCCGCCAGTGTGCTTGAGCGTAAATGTGGACTCTGCCACAATGCAAATGCCACAGTCAACCCTGTAATGAACGTTCTCAGCGGTGGTCTCATGAAGCAGGATCTACTCGGAGCTCAGCGCAGCTACCTGCTCCAGCCTGATGGTGATCTTCGCCACTTCAGCGTAGATATGCTCAAGCTTGACCGTGCGATCACAAATCGCACCATGCCTCCCATCCAGTACAAGATCATGCATTGGGGTGACTATATCAGCGATGCAGATGCGAAGCTCATCCGCTCCATTCTCCCAGAAGAGAAACTTGCTCAGATCAAGTACAGCCCTATCAAGAATGCCGCAGTAGGTATGGGAACTCATGCTCTGAAGATCGAGCTCGGTCACCTGCTCTACTTTGACAAGCGACTTTCTAGCGACAACACTGTTTCTTGCGCCAGTTGCCACGACTTAACCAAGGGTGGCACTGATAACCTTGAGAAGTCAGAAGGCGTGTTCAAGGATGGCAAGGCTCAGCTCGGAGGCGTGAACGCTCCTACAGTGTACAATGCAGAGCACCACATCAAGCAGTTCTGGGATGGGCGTGCCGCTGATCTCAAGGAGCAGGCAGGTGGACCCCCTCTTAACCCAGTAGAAATGGGCTATTCTCACCCCGATGACTGGAAGGCTATCGCCGCCAAGCTGTCCAAGGATGCACGCCTCGTCAAGCTTTTCGGCGAGGTATACGGTACTGCTGGCATCACTGGCGATACGATCACAGATGCTATCGCAGCATTTGAGAAAACCCTCGTCACTCCTAATAGTGCCTTTGACCGTTACTTAAAGGGCGACCAGTCAGCGATGACAGACCAGCAGAAAAATGGCTTTGAACTCTTCTCTGAGCACGGCTGCTACACCTGCCATGCTGGTGCAGCTCTCGGTGGTCGCAGCTTCGAATATATTAACACCTTTGCTGACATGCGCAGCCACATGGAGAACCCAGCTGATGATGCCGCTCGTGGGCGCATGGACTTCACTAAGAATGAGGCTCATGAGGATATGTTCCGCGTTCCTACGCTGCGTAATGTTGCCCTCACGGCACCCTACATGCACACGGGTAAAGTGGCAAAACTCGAAGATGCCGTGCGCCTCATGTTTGAAACACAAGCTGACGTGAAGCCAAGTGACGAGATGGTCAATGACGTCACCTCCTTCCTTGAAGCCCAGACTGGTGAGTACAAGGGCAAGCCTCTTGATAAACTGACGCCTGAAGATGTAGCACCACCTACAGCCTCAGCACCACCTGTACCACTCCCTGTGATACCAGGTATGTAAAAACAGTTTTTTCAATAATCATGACACCCCTGCTCTTGAGAGAGCTGGGGTGTTTGCTTTCTAATAGTACAACAAAGTTCTTCTTTTTTCATTGCCATCAATAGGCGAAGCACGTACAATAAGCAGAGATACACACTCAGAACACACATTATGCCATCTTCTTCCGTCCTCATCGTTATCCCTGCGCGCTACCAATCGAGTCGTCTCCCCGGTAAGCCACTAGCCCTCATCGCAGGCATTCCTATGATAGAGCGTGTCGCCCTCATCGCGCAGAGCGTATGCCAGCAGAATGAAAACTGCAGCTATGTGGTCGCCACCGATGATGAGCGCATCATGAGCTTCTGCGCAGAGAGAGCTATCCCTGCACGCATGACATCAGAGAGCTGCCGGAGCGGTACAGAGAGATGCTGGGATGTAGTGCAGCAGGACAAGACTCTTCACGCTGACTTTATCGTTAATCTACAGGGAGATAATCCTCTCTGCCCACCCTGGGTGATACAAGAACTCATCGATAGCTGGAAGAAGAGTGCTGGAGATGTCTTCACCCCATTCATCCAGTTAAGCTGGGATGAATATGACCGCCTGCAAGAGGCGAAGAAAACTACTCCTTATAGTGGCACTTGTGTACTCGTTGATAAGGATGACTATGCTCTTGCTTTTTCTAAGAATACCATCCCTGCCATCAGAAAGCCACAACAGGCGCGAGAACTACTATCTAAGAGCCCTGTACGACGACACATCGGGCTCTATGCTTATACCTACACAGCTCTCAAAAACTACTTCACTCTCACAGAATCTGACTATGAGCTAGGCTGCATAGAAGGTCTAGAGCAGATGCGCTACCTCTATCACGGCATGCGTATCAAGATGGTTCCAGTTGACTACAGAGGACGTAAGACAAGCAGTGGTGTGGACTCACCAGAAGATATAGCGCGTGTCGAAGCTATCCTCGCAGAGTTCGGTGAACTCACCAGCTAACTTTTATCACTTCAACTTATCTACATGAGTATCCCTGAACACATCGCTATCATCATGGATGGCAACGGAAGGTGGGCGAAGAACCACCTCCTCCCAAGAGCTGCAGGACATGAGCGAGGGGGTAAGACTGTGGAGCGTGTGATTAACCTCTGCATTGAAAAGGGTGTAAAATGGTTGACCCTCTATGCCTTTTCAACAGAAAACTGGGGGCGCAGCGAAAAAGAAGTACAAAATCTAATGGATCTCCTTGCACGCTTTCTTAAAGAGCGACGCAAGGACATGATGAAGAAGAACACACGTCTTCACGCCATAGGTGAACTGCACATGCTACCTGCCGATATTCGTGAACTCCTTGCAGAGTGTATAGAGGAGACAAAGAACAACACGGGGGTGAATCTCGTTCTCGCCCTTTCTTACGGGAGTAGACAGGAAATCACTCATGCCACACGTGTACTTGCAGAGAAGCTAGCCGCTGGTGAGATAGAAGCTGACAACATCACCCCTGATCTCATTTCGCAGCACCTCTATACCGCTGATATGCCCGATCCAGACTTGCTCATCCGCACATCGGGCGAATTGAGGCTGTCCAACTACTTGCTCTGGCAGCTCAGCTATAGTGAGATCTATGTAACCGAGACGCTATGGCCAGACTTTGGCAAGAAGGATTTTCAACTAGCTCTTGAGAGCTACGCTCAGCGAGAACGTCGCTATGGTAAGAGGTGAATCACAGATCTACTAGATCATTTGTGAGAAGTACCTTTTCGCTGATTCTTTAATCATGCTTGTCACCTCGTGAACATCCAGCTGACTTGTATCGATGACACAGTGTGCGGTCTCTTCATAGAGAGGGTAGCGCATCTCACAGAGCTCAGTGAGCCGCATCCGTGCACATGACTGCCCTTGGAGCAAGGGGCGATGATTACTGCGTGATGTACGTTCGAGAAGATTATCTACATCTACGCGCAGCCAGACAATGAAGCCGAGGCGGCGCATCAGTTCACGATTCTCAGCTTTGAGAATAACGCCTCCTCCTGTTGATAGTATACACCCTTCAGCGGAGCTAGGGCAACCATCGTCGAGGTATCGGAGAAGTGCTGTTTCTAATGATCTGAAGTGGGCTTCGCCCTCGTCGTTAAAAATTTCAGGGATAGTCTTCCCTATTTGCTCCTCAATGAGTAAATCCATATCGAGGAGGGGGCGCTCAAGATCAATACTCAGAGCACGCCCTACCGTCGACTTCCCACAGCCCATCATGCCAATGAGGATGATATCCCTACCTGACTCAGCCTTCGAGGCTAAATCGGAGGAGGAATGATCATATTCCATCATATCGGCAAATGAACGCATGGGCTTGTAGATGAAGATATGGATTATACGTCAAGGATCACCTCACCACGGAATACGATGAGTGCGGGACCTGTCAGAGTTACATCGGAGAAATCATTACCCTGACGCTTGAAGCCTATGGATAGTATATCACCACCTGCTACTTGTAAGCTGATAGGTGAAGGGGCGTCAGTAATAAGAGCGTGGATCAATGCCGTGGCTGTCATCCCTGTACCGCAAGCAAGAGTCTCATCTTCTACACCACGCTCATAGGTGCGAATCTTTAACATCTGTGGCTCGATAATCTCAGCAAAGTTTGCATTCGCACCAGCAGGGGCGAATGCGTCGTTATAGCGGAGGAAGGCTCCCTTTTCTTTGACATTGAGATCCGCGAGCTCCTTCAAAAAGGTCACAGCATGAGGGACACCTGTATTGAGGAAGTGTACTGCTTCAGGGAGCTCTGGGCAGCTGGTGATAGCATTCAGACGCAGGTCATGAGGCTTTGTAAGCTCAATAGTCACGGTGTCATCTTCGTTCACCTGACCTGTCACGAGTCCAGCCATGGTTTCAAACTTCCAGACCGTCTGCTCGCTATCGGTTAAGTAGTCGACGAATGCGGTGAAACAGCGTGCGCCATTGCCGCACATTTCTGCCTCACCACCGTCAGAGTTATAATAACGCATGCGCACATGAGCCTTTCCCTCAGCAGGCTCGACAGCGATCAGACCATCGGCACCTACTCCAAAGCGGCGATCGCAGAGAGATGCGATAATCTCGCGCGTGAGTATTGGACTTAGGGAGAGGTCTCTATTATCCAGCATGACAAAGTCGTTGCCAGCTCCAGTCATCTTATAAAATGAAATCATCATCGTGCGGTTAGTCTAGCACATAGCCCCTACTGATGCAAGCGTGACTTGACAAAGAAGCTCTGTCATGAGAGCATCAGCCATGGATTGGATTGATGATATACGCACCCTCTGCGGTGCACGCTTACGCACAGATCAATCAAGCTTAGAAGAGCATGCCTCTGATAAGTGGTTCGCCTCAGCACTTCCGGAGGCTGTTGTTTTCCCAGAGAGCACGGATGAGGTCTCTGAAATCATGAAGATAGCGACGCGCTATAAAATCCCCGTCACTGCTCGCGGGGGTGGTGTAGGCTATGTCGGTGGATGTGTCCCTGTACAGGGAGGGCTCGTCCTATCTCTCATCGCGATGAATCGTATACTCAGTATACAGCCAGAAGATGGTATCGCGCGTGTAGAAGCAGGCGTAATCACAGCAGATCTTCAAGATTCCTGCACGGAGAAAGGCTGGTTCTACCCACCCGATCCCGCCTCAAGGAAGGAGTCCAGTATAGGGGGTAATATCGCGACGAATGCTGGTGGACCTCGCTGCTTAAAGTACGGTGTCACTCGCCAGTATATACTCGGGCTCACGGTGGTGTTAGCCGATGGGCGTATTCTTCGCTGTGGTGGGCTTACCCACAAGAATAAACAGGGCTTTGATCTTGTCGGTCTATTCTGTGGTAGTGAAGGCTTACTAGGTATCGTTACGGAGGCTACATTGCGCATTATACCCGCTCCCCAAGCGCGCGTGGCTATTCAGGCTAGTTTTGACCAGTTTCAACATGCTGCACGGAGTGTCCAAGAGATTCTCGCGGCGGGGCATCTTCCGTCTGCCATGGAGATCACTGATAGCTTCACCTTAGCAGCTGCTCGGGCTTATCTTGGAGATGATCAATTCCCTGCTAATGCGCGTGGACATATCATCATTGAGCTGGACGGTCAGCAATCATCACTCCAGTCAGAAGCAAGCAGCATCATTGCTATCTTATCAGCCTGTGGAGCACTAGAGCATCAGCTGGCACTCTCTGCTGATGAAGTAGAAGCAGTATGGAGGCTACGCCGAGAGTTCTCACAGAGCCTCAAAGAGACTGGGTTGACGAAGCTTAACGAAGATATCGTCATTCCACGCTCACAACTGGTTGATCTCGTTGACTATTGTGAGCAGCTTCAAGCTGAGTATGACATCCCTATCGCCTGTTTCGGACACTCTGGAGATGGAAATATTCACACCAACATCATGATACCTATTGATTCTGAAGGACATGAGCGACGAGAAGATGCTGATCAAGTGGTGGAAAAAGTATTCAACTGGGTGCTCACTCACGAAGGAAGCATCACAGGTGAGCACGGCATAGGGATAGCCAAGCAAGCTTGGTTTGAAGATGCCGTTGGGCAAGTGGCCTTCCAACTCCACCAGCAGATGAAAGATACGCTCGATCCTCTCCATATTCTCAACCCTGGGAAAATGCGACTATGAGATCTCTACAGCTGTAACAGTTATAGAATAAGATTGACCCAGAATACGTATTGTAGTAGAATCGCTAAGAGCATCCACATTGCTAAGGATTTTTTTATGAATAAGAAGGCCATCCTCCCACTCGCACTCAGTTGTATCCCCCTCACCCTTATTACCACTTCTTGCGAAGATACGAATAAGGAAGAACTTCAACAAGAGCAAGCAAAGCCGACCGTCACTGTCATCCCTCTCACTGAGCAGAAAGTCACCGACTATGGCGAATGGTTTGGTTATCTTCGCGGTCTTGATAGTACGAATATTCAACCACGCGTCTCTGGCTTCATCGAAAGCCAAGATTACACCAATGGCGCACGTGTGAAGGAAGGCGATATTCTCTTCACCATTGATTCCAAGCTCTACAAAGCACAGTTAGATCAGGCCAAGGCGAACCTCCTCGCCTCACGTGCCAGTCGTGCCGCTGCAGAAGCTACACGCCAGCAAGCGCAGCTCGATGTCACACGCTTCAGCAAGCTCATCACCCAAAACGCCATCTCTGAAAAAGAGTACGCTGATGCCCAACAGCTCCTACTCAGCGCACAAGCACAAGTCGAGCTACAGGAGGCCACCATTCAACAAATGGAAGCAGCTGTCAAGAGTGCTCAAATTAACCTCGACTACACGATCGTGCGAGCTCCATTTGCGGGCGTTGCAGGTACTGCGCTTATATCACAGGGGGAATTGGTCACCCCAGCTAGCATTCTCACGAGTGTGGTCTCCATCGACCCGATACGCGTTGATTTTTCAGTCAACTCTAGCACCATCCTCAACGCTCTCAAGCTTGGTGAGTCCACCAGCCGCAAGCTCCCTGTTACCCTTGTTCTCGAAAATGGCAGCACCTACGAGCTAAAAGGTCGCCTCACCGCACTGGATAGCATGATTGATAGCAACGGTCTCATTAACGTCACCGCCGAGATTGATAACCCGAAGAACATCCTACGCCCAGGTATGGCTGTGCGTGTGAAGATCCCCTTGATGGATAAGGACGTGATTCTAGTCCCCCCAACGGCTATCCAATCTGTACTACGCACCTCCTACATCATCGTCGTAGACAAAGAGGGAAAGCCCAAGATGATCACAGTTGATCCTAGTGGTGAATATAGCATCCCTGTAAAAGAAGCATCCGGTTACGAGTCTACTCAAAAGATGATAGCAGTCACAGGCGCTCTAGCTCCTATAGCAGAACAAGTCAAAGCACTAGGATATGAGAAGCCATCAGATGCTCCTATCGTCTGCGATACTGCAAACAGTCTATACGCGATCCAAGTAACTGGTCATAATAGTCGTCTCACTGATCAGAGTAAGGCTAACAGTATCGCTACAGCTCCCTTTAGCTTTGCTCCAGCACCTGCTGCCACTCCCCCTCCAACTTCAGCTAAGGACAAGCCTGAGGGTGCAAAAGCTGTAGCAACTCTGCCTCCTTTCGTCGTTAAGATCACTCCGATGATACAGAAGGATGTCGCCACTCAGGCTGAGTGGTTTGGTAGCCTGCGCGGTGAAGAAGAGACTTCCATTCGCGCACAAGTCAGTGGATTCCTTCTCAAGCAGAACTTCACCGATGGTGATATTGTGCAGAAAGATCAACTTCTCTTCACCATAGATCCAGCCCCTTACCAGGCAAGAGTTGATGAAGCAAAGGCGAATCTAGCTATAGCCCAAGCATCTCAGACGCAAGCAGAAGTCGCGCTGAAGATGAATCTTGAGAACCTTCGTCGCTATGACAAGCTCAATTCGGAAGTACCCGGTGCCGTCATGGAAAAGACCGTCACTGACACGGAAACTCTAGTTATCAAGAACCAAGCCGACCTCCTCCGCGCTCAAGCTAGTGTCGAGCAAATGCGCGCCATCCTCAGCCAAGCAGAGATTAACCTCGGCTACACAGAGATAAGAGCCCCCTTCACAGGTCGTGCCGGTATCGCTAACCCTTCGGTGGGAGATCTTGTCAGCCCAGAATCGTCCCAAGCACTCGTCACCCTCTCATCGGTCAACCCCATGCGTGTGGACTTCAACATCAGCGGTAAGCTCGCACTCAAGGGCTACACAGAATCGACGGTGAAGAATATCGCAGATGCTCATATCCCCTTCAACATCATTCTTGAGAATGGTGAGACCTACAAGCCCTCAGGTCTTGTCGTCTCAGTAGATAACCGCCTCAGCCAGACCACGGGAACGCTCTCAGTTGTCGGTCGAGTACAGAATGATGCTGGTGTCCTCCACTCAGGCATGCCCGTACGCATCCACGTCGATGATGAGGTGATGAATGATGCCTACCTCGTACCCGCTCAGGCTTTAGCCAGCTTCAACGGGATGGATCTCATTGTCTTCATTCTCCCCGATGACAGCCCTATTCCCATCCCAGTGGTGAAGGGAAAACTTATTAATCTCCCCACAGTTGATAGCACAGGTGCGACAGTACTAGCCCCTATGCAGGTGATCACCATCAACCGCCCAGCAGTTATCCCGAACATCTTAAAAGAGGCTCAAGCTCCCTCTCTCGAGGCTCTTATCTTCCGCGAGGCAAAGGTCGCAAGCTGGAAGGAGCTCTTCCTACAAGGTGCTAAGGCAAGTGATGTACGCAGTCTCATGGAAAAGAAGGCAGGTAAGCCACTCTCCGATGAACTTCTCACCCAATCAGGTGTAGATAGCTGGGAAGCCCTCTTCTTAAAGCAGAATGAGGCGCGTGACTTCCGTGACTTCATGCTCAAGCAAGTAAAGGCCGAAGATGACCTAGACTTCATGGCGAAGGCCGCAGGTGAAGCCGATGTCATGAGCCTCTTCTTGAAGAAGATAGGCTTCAAGTCCGTCTCTGAGACACGTATTGTCGCCGAGGGTGCTATGAGTGCCATGATGGTCTTTGGCGCGAACCAAGCCGCAGGCGAAAACGTCAACAAGCTTACCTTCCAACCCTACGTCTACACACTCCCCGTCACTGTAGAACCATCCATCACCGCAGAAAAGAAGTGATTCTCATCCGCTCATTCTTTCCCTCCTATTTATAAAAAGCCCCAGTCCCACCACTTTAGACCATGGCCCCTTTCTTTATCAAGCACCCCATCATCGCTGGTGTCATCTCCATCCTCACCACGCTCTTGGGCATCATCTGTATCCGCTCACTCCCAGTCTCACTCTACCCCGACATTGCCCCTGTCACCATCCAGCTCTCAGCAGCCTACCCTGGTGCCAATGCGCAAGAAGTAGCTGACGCGGTAGCGACCCCCATCGAGCTCCAACTCTCGGGTCTGGAGAACATGGACTACATGCAGTCTACCTCATCTAATAATGGCTCAGCAAGTATTAGCGTCGTATTCAGCCCCGGCACAAATGCGAATACCGCCCAGCAGCTCACCTACATGCGCTATGCGCAGGCTACAGCATCTCTGCCTACAGCCGTAGCCCAGATGGGTATCACCATCAACCAGTCCTCTGGTCTTCCTATGATGATTTTTGCGCTGGATTCTCCTGATGGTACTTACTCACGCACAGAGCTCTCTGGTTACGCCTTCACCCAGCTAGTCGACCCTATCAAGCGAGTAGAAGGTGTTGGTAATGTGCAGGTGTTCTCTGGTCGCTACGCTGTCCGCATCTGGCTCGACACCACGAAGATGGCGCAGAAGTCTATCTCTGTACAAGAGGTCTATGCTGCCGTCAATGCTCAAAACAGCATTAACCCCGGTGGTTCAGTCGGTGCTGAACCCATCGCGAATGGTCAGGAGTTCACCTACACCATCCGCAACAAGGGACGCCTCGAAAGTATTCAAGAGTTCAACGATATCATCGTGCGCCAAGAAGGAACAAAGGCAGTCCGTCTCAGCGATATCGCAGAGATAGAGCTAGGCTCCCAGTCCTACTCCATTGCCAGCCGTGTGGATGGACGCTCCGCCACAGCTATCGGTGTCTATCAGGCTGCTAATGCAAACGCACTGAGCACCATGGAAGCACTAAGTGAGATGCTGGATGAAAAGGTGAAGAATATGCCACCTGGTATGCGCGGCTACATCTCTCTGGATACAACGACGCCTATCGAAGAATCCATCACGGAAATCCTTCACACGCTCGTTGAAGCTCTCGTTCTCGTGGCTCTCGTTGTATTCATCTTCCTTCAGGGCTGGCGCGCGACACTCATCCCCCTCATTGCGGTACCTGTGTCACTCGTGACCACCTTCTGCTTCTTCCCCATCCTTGGTTTCTCTCTGAACACCATCTGTCTGCTCGGTATGGTCGTTGCCATCGGTCTCGTAGTGGATGATGCTATCGTTGTTGTGGAAGCTGTTGAAGCGCATATGGATGAGGGGATGACTCCTCGTCAAGCGACTTTCGCCGCTATGAAAGAAGTGAGTGGTCCTGTTGTCGCTATTGCGCTCGTACTCGCTGCAGTGTTCCTCCCCTCCGTGCTCCTGCCCGGTATTACAGGTACGCTCTTCCAGCAGTTCGCGGTGACCATTGCGATATCCATGTTGATCTCCGCGTTCAACGCGCTCACACTATCACCTGCACTCTGTGCTCTACTCCTGCAGCCTAAGAAGGAGCACAAATCCCTCCTCAGCCCTCTCTACAACATCTTCAACAAGGGCTATGATTGGATTGCTGAGCGTTTTGCCTCGGCCTGTCACTTCCTCTGCAAGCACCTATGGATCAGCATGACACTTCTTGCGGCCCTCACCGCAGCTATTGTACCGGTCTCCAGCAAGGTACCCGGTGCATTCCTACCTAGTGAAGACCAAGGTTACCTCATCGGTGGACTCATCATGGATCCCGGTACCTCCCTCCAGCGCAGCACGCAGCAAGCGATCATGCTGGAAAAGAAGATGATGGAAATCCCTGGTGTCGACATCGTCACCACTATTATTGGGATGAATATGATGATTGGTGTTCAAACGACAAATGCTGTCACCTTCTTCCTGAGTCTTGAGAACTATGCAGAACGTACTCAGATAAATGGCAAGACACCGACAGCGGACGACATCGCAAAGAACCTCAACATGATGCTATCTCAAGCAGGTGCTGACGGCATCACCTTCGTCGCCAACCCTCCAGCCATCCCTGGTGTCGGTACATCCAATGACATTTCGTTCGCCCTTGAAGGTCTCGAAGGTCAGAGCGTACAGGAACTCTATACTCAAGTTAAACGACTCGAAGAAGCTCTCATGAAGCGCAGCGATGTGATCGCAAAGGCTAGTGACATGATGCTCCCTGCCGTCTCTCAGAAGAGCATCGCTATCGACAAGGAGAAGTGTCTCGCACAAGGGGTAGACTTCACTGCTGCCAATCAATTACTCCAGTGCTTCAACGGCTCACTCTTTGTGAACTACTATACCGCCTTTGGTCAGCAATGGCAGGTCTATCTCCAAGCTGCGGGTGAAAACCGTAGTAACACCGACCAGATTGCCAACTTCTACGCTGCAAATAACCGTGGAGAGTCAGTCCCACTCAGCGCACTCGTCACCATTGCTGACATCAATGATACAGAGTTCGTATGGCACAACAATATCTACAACTCAGGCAAGATCAACGTAGCTCCTCTACCTGGCAAAAGTAGTGCTGAAGCCATGGCGGTCATCGAAGAAGAATTTGCACGCATCATGGATAAGTCCAAGTGGGGCATGGAGTTCATTGATATGAGCTTCCAAGAAAAGAAGGCTCAAGAAGGCATGGGGCTTAACTCCATCTTCGCCCTCTCCGCCCTCTTCGCCTTCCTCATCATGGCAGCCCTCTATGAGAAGTGGACACTTCCGCTCGCTGTGTTCCTGTCTGTTCCTGTGGCTATCCTCGGTGCGTATGCAGGTCTGTGGTTCTTCGGCTTAGAGCTCAACCTCTATGCTCAGATTGGTATGATCATGCTTGTGGGTCTGGCGGCGAAGAATGCTATTCTCATCATTGAGTTTGCAGTCCTCCAGATGGAGCGTGGAGATGATCTACTCGAAGCTGCGGTAAAGGCAGCACGCATGCGTCTACGCCCCATCCTCATGACTTCCTTTGCCTTCATCTTCGGCTGTATTCCACTGGCGATTGCAGTAGGTTCTGGTGCATTGGCGCGTAATGCTATTGGTATCGTGGTGATTGCCGGTATGAGTATCGCGACGGTGATCGGCGTATTCTTTATTCCTCCCTCATTCGTCTTCATCATGAAGATCTTCCGCACACGCATCGACAAGAAGCATCACGGAGCAGATCCTGATGAACAGGAAGCATACAGACTGCTTGAAGAGCAGGAGAAATCACACGGTGCTTCCTAATTATTTTCCTCATTCAGCCCCAGTCATGCACACATGACTGGGGCTTTTTTTCTATCTTTGGAAAATACACTTTCCAAAAACAATACTCCGTGATAGAATGCGCGCGTCTTTGGACTTTTTAATACTATGAGTGATCCCTCTTCCTTTCGTAATCTTGCCATTATCGCCCACGTTGACCATGGTAAAACAACCCTAGTTGACCAACTTCTTAAGGCCGGTGGTACCTATCGCGACAATCAGGAGGTGCAAGAGCGCGCCATGGACTCCATGGATCTTGAACGCGAAAAGGGTATTACCATCAAGGCAAAAAACACCTCTATCCTCTGGAATGGATACACGATTAACATCGTAGATACCCCCGGTCACGCTGACTTCGGTGCAGAGGTAGAGCGTGTGATGAAGATGGTAGATGGCGTTATCCTCGTCGTTGATGCCTATGAAGGACCACAGGCACAGACACGCTTCGTATTGCGCAAGGCTCTGCAAGAAGGTCTCATCCCCATCGTGGTGATCAACAAGATTGACCGCCCTCATGCTGATTCACTCAAGGTAAAGGATCAGGTACTGGAACTTCTTCTCGAACTCGATGCTACAGAAGAGCAGTTTGAGACTCCCTTCGTCTATGGATCAGCTCGTGACGGTTATTTCATGAACAGCCTCGAAGGCGAACCACCTGTTGACTGCACTCCCCTTCTCCACCAGATCATCAAGCGCATTCCTGCACCCAAGGACGCCGATCCAGAGAAGGACTTCGTCATGCTCGTTTCTAACATCGACTGGGATGACTACGTGGGTCGTGTCGCCATCGGACGTATCACCAGTGGTAAGGTGCAGAAGGGGGATACCCTCCATCTCATCCGCCACGACGGAACACGCGTACAGGCGAAGGTGACAAAACTCTTTGAATACAGCGGTCTCCAGACCACGGACTCCCTCGTCGGTGTCGCCGGTAACATCGTGGGTCTCTCAGGCTTCGAAGGCGTTGAAATCGGTGAAACTCTCGTTGCAAACCCAGAAGCAGAGGCTCTACCCTTCGTTGAGATTGAGCCACCTACTGTCCAGATGGAAATCAGCATCAATGATGGTCCGCTCTCTGGAAAGGACGGCAAGAATGTCACAAGCCGCGTCATCCGTGACCGCCTGATGCGCGAAATGCGCACGAATATTTCTATCAAGGTCGAAGATACCGACCGCGCTGGTATCTTCATGGTATCAGCTCGTGGAACGATGCAAATCGCCATCCTCGTCGAGCAGATGCGCCGTGAGAGCTATGAACTACTCGTCTCTCGCCCACGCGTCATCGACCAGATGATTGATGGTGTGCGCTGCGAGCCATTCGAACACCTCTATATCGAGGTACCCGATGAGCATGCAAACGGTGCTGTACGCATTCTCGGCAACCGCCGCGGTATCCTCGAGCACATGGAGGCCAATGATACGGGACGCACCCTCATCGAAGCGATCATCCCAACGCGTGGACTCATCGGCTTTGAGTTTGAGCTTGTTAACCTCACAAGTGGTCATGGTATCTTCTCTCATATGTTCAAGAAGTACGCTCCCTATGCTGGTGAAATCGTCACCCGTCAGAACAGCACACTCATTTCACTCGAAAGCGGTATCGCTCGCCCCTATGCTCTTCAGAGTATAGAAGAGCGTGGCTCACTCTTCGTTGCACCCGGTGATGAAGTATACGAAGGCATGATCATCGGTGAGAATCCGAAGCCCATCGACATCATGGCAAATCCTACGAAGGAAAAACACCTCACGAACCATCGCGCGGCATCAAAGAACGATTCTATCCAGCTGACTCCTCCACGCGTCTTCTCTATCGAGCGCGCGATTGAGTACATCGAGGCGGATGAGCTCGTGGAGATCACTCCACGCTTTGTGCGCATGCGCAAGCGCATCCTCAACACGACTGAGCGTAAGCGTGCAGCCTCACGCGAAAAGGATAACTCATAATGGATCTACTCCCTTTTCTTCCTTACATCCTCGCAGGGCTGCTTGCCCTTGCGGGGATTGTTGGTTGTATCCTCCCCTATCCCGGTCACCTCTGCTTGCTGGCATCTGCCTGCTGCGTAAGCTATGCCCAGCCAGAGAGCGAAGACCCCCTCTGGATATGGATAGTCCTGATCATCCTAGCCATTGTAGGCAGCCTCATCGATAATGTAGCAGGATACTTCGGGGCGAAGAAGTTTGGCGCGAGTAAGCCAGCACTCTATTGCTGCTTGCTTGGAGCGATCATAGGGGCATTTTTCTTCCCCTTCGGGCTCATTCTTGGACCTCTGCTGGGAGCCTTCATCGGTGACTTCTGGATTGCTAAGAGGGAGTTCCCCCAAGCATGCCGTTCTGCTATGGGTGGCTTCATTGGGTTCATCCTCGGAGTCATGGGCAAGCTCTTTATTGCGGCCATCATGGTAGGAATCATCCTTCACTTCGCTGGCTTGTATTAAATCTAGGTGAATCATTAGATAAGAAAGGCTGGGAAGATAACTTCCCAGCCTTTCTCTATGTATTGCTATGAACGTGAAACCTTATTGAGCCTTCTCTGTACCGAGTTGCGCATTGAAGAACTCCACTAAGTAGTCAGGTGTGAGTAGCACTTCAGTGATCACTGGGGCTTTTCCCTGCTGATAGAGAACATTCACAGGAATAGAAGTGCGCTTGAGTTTTTGCAACTCTGCATCGATCGCCGCATTAGGTCGAGTCTTATCGGCTCGCATGAGCACCACTCCGTACTGCTTCATCGTTGCATAGACCTCATCATTATAGCCTACCTTCTTATTAGACTGACAGGTGGCACACCATTTCGCAGTATAGTCGACGAAGACAGGTTTACCCTCGGCTAGTGCCGCGTTCATCGCTCCAGCTGACCAGTCTTCCCACTGAGGGCGTGCCGCAAGCTGCTCCGCTGTAGGCTCTTCACGTGGCATACTCAAAAACACACCTGATATCAGGAGGCTGAGAGCACAAGCACCCCCGATGAAACGTACGTTCTTGGGGCGATACATAGGGCACCAGCGTCCGTAGACCCAAAAGGCTGCCGCCACGGTAACAAAGCCTATCAACACAAAGGTATCATCATCCTCATAGATTTCGGGAAGAAACTCAAGATATACCACGATAAACCACGCAACTGCAGCAAAAAGAAGGAATGAGAGCCCCTGTTTCAGTGATTCCATCCACGCACCTGGGCGTGGCAAAAAGCGCACTAGTGAAGGGAATGCTCCTATCACGATATAAGGGAATGATAGCCCAATAGCCATGAAACTCATCGCTACAAGCATCCAGATGGCAGGCATAGACATAGCTGCTGGTAGAGCACCACCGAGGAAAGGAGCACTGCAAGGTGTCGCTACCACAGTCGCTAGAAGTCCAGAGAAGAATGAGCCGGCTACACCGTCCTTTTGCTGAAGCTTCTGCCCTGCCCCTGTCGCAGAGACACCGAACTCGAAGAGCCCATACATGCTCAAACCGAGCACGAGAAGAAGCAGGACTAGGATATAGACGATCCATGGATTCTGCATCCACACCGCCCATGTGCGAGAGGAAGAGCCCGCATCGCTAAAGATCACAGAGAGCCACTGCGACCAAGAAGTCTGAGCTAGAGCATCAGCTCTAGACAAGATGATCAAGATGAGAGACAGCACCCAGAAACAGACTAATACCCCTACGACAAATGCCCCAGCATGCATCAGCACCTTGCGGCGTGAGCCACCAGAGAGCTCGACAAAGCTCATGATCTTCAGACCTATCACTGGAAAGACGCAAGGCATGAGATTGAGAATAAGACCACCCATGAAAAGAGAGCCAATCACAACCCAAAGGTCTGTTGGTATGCCACCAGCACTGGCCTGAGCCGTAACTGAGAGTTCATCAGAAACCGTCACATCGACCTTCATATGTTTCTCTCCATAGACCAAGATGCCTTTTAGAGCCTTCACTGGCTCGGAGAGAGCTGGAGTCTCTGGTGCAGGATAGAGAGTGTCAGTATTATCATTACGCGTCAGCAGAAGGGTATTCGTATTCCCCGAGCGGCTCAGCTCTTGAATTTGGTTTGGCGCGATGACGTTATCATCGGAGAAGAAATAAGCATAGTCTAGCGCCTCTTCGGTATTAAACTGGAAGATAAGTGTAGAGCTATCTTTCTCGCTTACAGTAATATCCACTGGTGTGTCCCCTAGTACTTCGACTGTCTTTTCGATAGACTTCCACTGTGGGTTCGCCGTCGCAGGCCCAGCACTGAGACTGAGCTGGGCTTCTGCTTCGAGTGGAGGAGAGCATCCCTCATCATTACAGGCTTGGTTCTCAGACCTGCCCTTAAACACGACTGTATCAGCAGCATCAGAGGACGGTGTCACCTTCCACACATAATCCATCGCAGCATAGCCATAGAAGACACCTATAGCCCCCTCTTCACGCTTTGGAACTTCCCAGTATGGTCCTTCCGCGCTAAAGCCCTGTGGCAACTCAAGCTGTACTTTAGGAATGAGGCCGACTGTACCGGGGTTTCTATAATAGAGGTGCCAAGGCTTGATGGCTGTAACGCGGTATGAGAGATAAAAGGCCTTCCCCTTCTCATAGCTAGTCACACTACTATTCATGCTAGCAGAGATGAGTGATTCCTCTTTCTTCTCTCCTCCGAGAGACGCACCTAGAGAGAATGATCCCAGCTGAGCGCTAGCAGTACTTAGCGAAAAAAAAGCGCAGGCGAGAATAAGTGTCTTTGATAAAAATCTCATGTATGACAGGTTAGCAAACTCTGCCCCACTTGGCAAGCATGCGTACTATCATCATCGCTCTTTTTCAGTGAAAAGCATGTCATGCTTCGATCAGCTTAGATATTAAACGTGCCGCCCCTCCCTAGAAGAAAATGGGGCAGCGCTTCTGTAGGAAGCTTGATGTAACACCCTGTTGGAATCAATATTTTCTTCATTAGACATTATGATATGATAATCAATAGAGAGCCTATCGTAATGATGATCCAGAGTATGATTCCCAAGAAAAGGGGGCGCAGTCCCATTGCCTTTAGAACCTTCAGAGAAAGGGTAGAACCGATCAGGAAGAGCGAAAGGCTCAGAAGAGCATAGGCTATATACTTGACCACTCGAGAGAGTCCATCTGCTAGAGGAAAGTATGTATTCAGGCACATAGCCGCAATCACAAAGATGATAAACCACGGGATAGAAAACGCCTTCGTCTTCGTTTCTCCTTCAGCACGCTCCTTTCTCAGGAGGTAGAAGGAGAGAATGGATAAGGGCACGATCCAGAGAACGCGGCTGAGTTTCACCGTGGTTGCAATCTGCAAGGCTTCTTCTCCATATGCCTTACCCGCCCCTACCACAGCGCTCGTATCATGGATAGCTATCGCTGCCCACATACCAAAGTCCTGCTGGCTAAGACCGAGCACGTGCCCCAGACTAGGAAAGCTGAGCATGCCTATGGCGTTGAGTGTGAAGACGACCGCCAAAGACACAGAAATTTCCGCATCCTTTGCCTTAATCACTGGCGCGATAGCCGCGATAGCACTACCACCGCAGATAGCGGTGCCAGAGGAGATCAGGTATGCCGTGCTACGCCCAAGGCCCAGCCATTTTCCTATCAACACTCCAAGTATCATCACAATACATACGGAGAAAATAGTCAGCAGCATCCCCTCCCATGAGGAGCGGAGCGACTCGATGATATTCATATTCAGAGCGAGGCAGATGACTGCTACCTTCAGCAAGTGACCTGACATCTTCTGCTTTTCTCCTCCGAGAAGAAGAGCAAAAGCGAGCCCGAGGAAGAGGGCAAGGGCTGGGGGGATAAAGAGAGAGATCGCTACTAAGGCGATGAATAATAGTTTCCGAATCATGCTCCACTGCATAGCTGGATATATACTCCTCTAACTCACGCTTGTCAATCTAAGAGCCATCTATGACAGCTTCGACATGCTCATAGGATTCCTCTAGTAAAAAAGAGAGTCTAGCTAATAAGTCATTGTCATTCACACGCTCTTATGCTAAAATTAATTTGTTACTATGATTAAAGAGTTTTTTCGTTTCGTTTTATTCGGAGGTATCATCGGCGTGGCTAATGCCATCCCTGGTGTGAGTGGTGGTACGATGGCTGTGGTTCTAGGCATCTATGACAAACTGATCGGTGGAATGAGCCGATTTCTTTCTGATATCAAGGGAAATCTACGCTTTCTCGCGGGCATAGGTATAGGTGCATTGCTCGGCATCAAGTTACTGGGCGCAGTCATCACTTTCTGCACGACGAATTATGCTATGGCGACGAATTTCTTCTTCTCTGGGCTGATCCTCGGTAGCATCCCTATGCTCTATACCAAGACGAAGAGTATAGGAAAGGCTAAGCTACAGCACTACCTTATCTTCGCTCTCTTTATCGCTCTCATGGCTCTACTCGCGTTTGCTGGCGGTGGTGGTATGGAAGCGAGTCTCTCACTATCTCCTACCGTCTGTGCCTTCCTCTTCTTCACCTCATTTATCGCAGCGGTAGGTATGCTCCTACCCGGCGTCAGTGGCTCGATGCTGCTGCTCATCTTTGGCAGTTATTACACTATCATGAATGCTGTTGACTCACGAGATGTGCTGACTCTGCTCCCTGTTGCAGCAGGTGTTGGTGTGGGGCTTCTCGTTGGCTCGCGCATCATTGATATCTGTCTTCGCCGTCTTCCCCTTGTCACCTACTACGCCATACTTGGCATGGTGATAGGCTCGTTGATCAGTGTTGGGATGAATGCCTTTAAGCAGACACCATCTACCGTCGACATCATCGTTTCCATCCTTACCTTTATCATTGGTATCATCATCTCACTCGCTTTCGAGAGATGGAACAAGAAGGTAAACCCTGAGAAGAACACTCATGCGCAGAGTGTATCCACGACTGAATAAGTAAAAAATGATCCGACGCGTCTCCTGCTAGGTGACGCGTCGGATGATCATCAATATGCTCTTAGCAGCGGCTGAGAGCATATTTTATTGTCTGCGAGCTTAGCTCTTCTTTGCTGACTTTTTGAGTGTTTTTTCGCCTACTTTTGTATCGCACTTTGTATCAGCTTCTTTGCTGCTACCGCACTTACAATGCTGACAGTTGATGAGATCCATATTAATAGAAGAGGCAGAGCTGAGACCAGCTATGCTTACAGCGGCTATGAGGAGAATAGCTTTCATATAAGATAAGATTGTAATATACTCACACCATGTGAGACGTGTAGTATCGTAGCACAAGCATATATGTGAGTTCAAGTAAATAGCCCCATTCTGCCAATCTAACTTTGTCATATTAATTGATAGTCACTAATAATAATTAGGTAGCTGTCTAAGAAATGGTTTGCCCCATCTTTCATCTTATCGTATAGTTCTAGCATGACTAATGACTTAATACAGCAGTTCAATGTCCAGATAAAAAACGAGTTTTACTCTGCAAATCTCTACCTGTCATTTTCCATTCAGCTTGACAAGCTCGGTCTCAAGGGATGCTCCCACTGGATGCTTCAGCAGTATCATGAAGAACTCTCTCATGGTCTCGACTTCATTAATTATATGAAGCGCCGTGGTGCAAGTGCTGAGATTCTCGGTATCGAACAGCCTATTGTGAATGCCAATGAGCCTTATGAATTCTTCGAGGCTGCGCTAGCTCACGAGAAGCTCGTCTCAGCAAGTATTAACAAACTGATGACTCTTGCCCGTCAGGAGGATGACTATGCTACACAAGATTTCCTCTTCGGCTTCGTTCGAGAGCAAGTTGAGGAAGAAGACACTCTCAACGAGATCATCGGAGAAATGAAGCTCGCAAAGGATAGCCCAGCGGCACTTCTGCGCTTGAATGAAGAGCTACTAGCGCGCCCCGCATTCTCTAATGCAAAATCAGAGCAATAATTAATATTCACTTTTATATTTAATTATAAAAAATATAAAAAACTACGCAACTATTTGCAGTTCTTACCACAAGAACTGCAATTTTTTTTGCCCACGCTAAGTACTGACTAGAATCCTGTTAGAGTATTACGCATAGCGACCGTATCATTGTTAGAGTTATTTTAAATTGCTAGAAGAGCGCATTTATGCTATAAGTATCTTATGTATAAATGCATACTTACTGCAATTGGTTTAGCCGCTCTCTCAATCGGCTCATTGCTAGAAGCCGCGAGTTACGATGCTGCCACGAGCACAGTGTCGAATGGCGTTTTCTCCGCAAGCTTGAGCCTCTCATCGCATCTGACAGATACAGAGAAGGAAGATATTATCTCCGTTACTGGTGCTGCGATGGACTACTGGGAGCAACTCATCCCCGAGAGTCTTCACCCGCAAGAAGACAACAAGATTGTCTTCACCCTTGGGTTTACGGAAATGGAGAGTGACAAGATCATCGCCACAGCCAATAGTTCACGTGGATACCATAGTAATCCTGATGATCCCAGAAACTACTACGGATTCACCGCAGAAAATGGAATCTCCTATAACACGATGCATAACTCCCAAGCAAAACTTCTCTTGGGCAAAACGGAGTTCAGCAGCTCATCTGACTTCAGGATTACGTATAATACCAAATTTGATTTTCACTACGGATTAGACACGAACATCGGAGCTGGTCAAACAGACTTCTACAGTGTGCTCGTACATGAAATGGCTCACGGTATGGGATTTTCGAATTCGCTATTCGGCTATGATGAAGACACAAACAGTGTCGTTCTCAAGCATTATTATGCAAATGCAGCTACAGGTGAAGTATTCCTCGACAACGAGGGCAATCCCTTGCTGATGATTGGGCTCTATGATGCTCTCATCATTGAGAATCTTCCCAATCAAGATCCAAACGAATTCACACTAGGTGAAGCCTATGCTATGGGCGATCCAGATATGGGTCTGACTCTCTTCAACCCTCTTGAATATGAGTCAGGTTCAAGCTTCAGCCATATTACAGCGGAGAGTGATCCTGATGCCATCATGAACAAGGCTATCGGTAAAGAAGTGATTAAGCGCGAATTCTCAGAACGTGAGTTAGAAATCTTCGCTCAATTGGGCTATGTAGACACCAACCCTAGTCTTCCTGAGCCAAGTTCTGTCATTATTGTTCTAGCTATGCTCCCGTTTGGCCTCATGCGCCGCAGAAGAGCCGCTTAATATCAACTAGCTTGATACCAAAAAAGCGCATTCACTCTTACGACTCGATTCCTAGGCTTGCTAGCTGTCACTCTCAGTGATAGAATAGATGCCGTTTAAAATGTGTTTGCGCTTTTTTGCTACGCTCGTAGGCATGATTCTCATGTTATGCGTCAGCGGCTGCCAGGATACTGGAAGCTCTGCTGACGTAGCTGCGCGTCATGGCATCCTCTTAATGGGAAACAATTCTGAACCCCAAAGCCTAGATCCTCATCTTGCCACAGCGGTCTCTGACGGTCGTATCATCTCGACTCTCTTAGAGGGGCTTGTACGCCCTGACTCAGAGGATATCACTAAGGTTCACCCCGCGGTGGCAGAGTCGTGGTCTCACGACGAGAACGCTCAGGTGTGGTGCTTCACTCTGCGTGAGTCTGCTCGATGGAGTGATGGTCGCGCTGTGCTTGCAGCGGATTTCGTATATGCGTTCCAACGTCTTTTACACCCTGAATTTGCTGGTAAGTACGCGCAGATGCTCTATCCTATCAAAGGTGCTCAGCAGTACAATCAGGGTAATCTAGAGTGGGATTGTGTCGGGGTGAAGGCTCTTAGCGACAGGGAACTAGAGATCCAACTTGTTGGTCCTACTCCGCACTTGCTAGAGTTGCTCCTTCACTATACATGGTTTCCTATTCCCTCGCATAGTGTGGAGAAGCATGGCGGCATGCTCGATAGAAAGAACACATGGACGCGACCTGAAAATTGGATAGGCAATGGCGCCTATATTCTCAAAGAGCATCGTTTTAATCACTACCTTGAGGTATCAGCATCACCACAGTACTGGAGGCATGCTGAGGTGAAGAACAAGGGGGTACGTTTCCTACCTATTGTCAACGGCTTTACCGAGACGCGTATGTTTTTTGATGGCAAGCTTCATATCACGAACAACGTTCCGCCTGAGATGATTTCCTACGCTAGGCAGCGAGGGGGCGAACAGTTCGTCCAGTCACCCTACTATAGCAGTGTCTTCTACCGCCTCAACACAAATCGACGTCCTCTCAATGATGTGCGCGTTCGTCGCGCTCTTTCTCTAGCCATTGATAGGGAAGCTCTCGTGAATCGCGTCGTACGCGGTGCTGGTGAGGTATCCATGAGCTTCACTCCGCTGAGTGTGGGATTTGCCCCCACTCCTCCCTCCCTACCTGCGGCACAGGAGCAGAGAGAACAGCTAGCAAGAGATCTGCTCAAAGAGGCTGGCTACAGTGGTGGGCAAGGCTTTCCAACAATTGAGCTCATGACAAGCTCTCGAGAGGTTCAGCGCATCATGGCGGAGACAATTCAAGCATTCTGGAAGCAGGTACTTGGCGTGCAGGCAGAGATACGTGTCTATGAATGGACGGCATACAAAGCTGCGCAGCAGAATGGAGACTACGAAGTTTCCTCCTCCTCGTGGAGTGGCGATTTCCTCGATCCATCCAACTTTGTTGAGCTCTGGCGCAGCAATGGGGGGAATAATAACACTGGCTGGTCATCTCAGGCTTACGATGATGAGTTGCTAGCTGCGCAGAGAAGCATTAGCCGAGATGAGCGAATGACACACTTAGAGCGGGCAGAATCACTGATGCTAGAGCAGCAGCCTATCATTCCGCTCTACTGGGGGCATCGCACCTATCTGGTATCTCCTCATGTACGAGGCTTTTACCCCTGCTTGCTGGAGATGCAACCACTAGATGCTATTGAGTTAGTGAGTGATGAAAAGGAGGTGCAGAGATGATACGCTTGATTCTACTGCGCCTCATGCAGGGTGTGTTTGTCATCTTGACACTCGTGACGATCACCTTCTTCCTTGTGCGAGCCTTGCCCGGTAACCCCTTCTTAGGTGAGCGCAAACTCCCTCCTCACATCATGGAGCAGCTCCAGAAGCTCTACGGTATGGATCAGGGTGCTCTTTCCCAATATATTGATTATCTGGGTAATATTGTTTTACATGGCGACTTCGGACCTTCACTTGTAAAAGAAGGGGTGCAAGTCAGTGAGATCCTCGCGCAGGCCTTCCCCGTCTCTCTACTCGTAGGAAGTGTAGGGATGATTATCTCACTCCTCATCGGCATACCAGCCGGTATGCTCGCTGCCTATTATCAGAAGAGGTCACTAGATTACCTATTGATGTTTCTTGCTATGCTGGGTATCTGTCTACCCGCCTTTGTCATCGCGCCCCTACTCGGCATCACTCTTGGTAGCTACATCCCCGGTCTAAGCGTAGCTGGCTGGGATAACTGGCTCTGTGTTGTTCTCCCTAGCCTGACGCTAGGGCTGATTAATGGAGCATACCTAGCGCGACTCACTCGTGGTGGGATGATGGAGGTGCTCTCACAAGATTATATCCGAACGGCACGAGCAAAAGGTGTCGGCACGACTCGTCTTCTCTTCATTCACGCCCTGCGAGGTGGGCTCATGCCAACGATTTCTTACCTAGGACCTGCCTTTGCAGCTCTGATAACAGGTTCCTTTGTCGTGGAAAGTTGCTTCCAAGTACCAGGTATGGGGACACATTTCATCAACGCGACAACTGATCGCGATTACTTCCTCATCCAAGCCCTCGTTCTATGCTACGGCTCACTCATCGTGGTAGCGAATATCGCGGTAGACATCCTCATCATCCTCATCAACCCGCGCCTACGGCATCAGGCAAGTAATAATAGATGAAGACGCTCTCTCCCACAGCTCTGCCCAGCTTCCAGCATGGACGCTCTCCATCTCAGGAAGCCATGATACGCCTGCGACGCAACCGTGTTGCCATGGCATCCTTGACACTACTCATCCTGATGCTACTGCTATGCTATCTGCTCCCTCTCTTCCCCTTCATTGCTGAGCCGAACGCCACTCAACTCGATCGCATCGCAGAGTCACCATCATGGGAGCATCCCTTTGGTACAGACCAGCTGGGGCGTGACTTGTTGTCACGCGTTCTATACGGAGGACGCATTTCTCTTCTCGTAGCACTGGTAGCCAGTACCGTGTCTCTCATCATTGGGCTGATCTATGGACTAATCTCAGGCTATGTAGGGGGGCGCACCGATGCAATCATGATGCGCATCGTTGATATCCTCTTTGCGCTGCCATTTATCGTGCTAGTGATCGTCTTTTCTCTCAGCATTGATGAGCCGAGCAGAGTATTGACATCATGGGTCATCGCGCAAACGGGATGGTCTCACAGTACAGTCGCTCCCATACTGAGTCTTGTACCACTCTTTATCGCTATAGGTGCGCTTGGTTGGCTCACCTTAGCTCGTATTGTGCGCACTCAGACCATGGAAATCAATGCCCAAGAATACGTCCTCGCAGCACGCTCACTCGGACTATCACACACACGTATCTTACTGCGACATATAGCTCCTAACCTTCTAGGTACTGTCATCATCTACACCACCCTAGCCGTTCCTGGCATCATCCTCACGGAGTCTACCCTGTCATTTATCGGACTAGGAGTAAAAGCACCTAACTCCTCATGGGGTACTCTCATCAAGGAGGGTGCTGATCGCATGGAGATTGCACCTCAATTACTCATCTTTCCTGCTATATTCTTCTCGCTCACGCTCATAGCCCTGAACTTCCTCGGTGATGGTCTGCGCGATGCTCTCGATCCTAAGGGAGAGCGGAAATAACTCATCACCCCCCATATTATAGACCCCTTTCATGTCACATCATCACCCTGAACTCTTAGCCCCTGCAGGAAACTGGGACTGCGTGCGCGCAGCCCTTGCCAATGGAGCGGATGCCATCTACTTCGGTTTGGAGCAATTTAACGCACGCATGCGTGCAGATAACTTTAAGCTAGAGGACCTCCCCTCCCTCATGAACTACCTGCATTCCCATGGTGCTCGTGGGTATGTGACGATGAACATCCTTATCTTTCCACGAGAAATAGATGAAGCTTGCCGTTACATACAGGCACTCGATGATGCGGGCGTTGATGCCGTCATCGTGCAAGATACGGGGCTAGCTGCCTTCATCGCAGAACAAAAGAAGTGCGGTCGCTGGAAGCTTGAGCTCCATCTCTCTACTCAGATGACACTCAGCTCACCCGATGCGATTCAGCTTGTTGATCATCTCTACAATCCCGACCAGATCGTTCTTGCACGTGAGCTATCGATCCAAGATATTGCAGCATGCGCTGCTGCGACATCAAAACCCATTGAGGTATTCTGCCATGGTGCACTCTGTGTCGCCTACTCTGGTCAATGTCTCACCAGCGAAAGCCTAGGTCAGCGCAGTGCTAACCGAGGCGAATGTGCTCAGGCCTGCCGCATGCCCTATAAGCTAGAAGTAGATGGACGCTTGCGAGACATGGGTGAGAAGCGCTATCTCTTCTCACCACAAGACCTCTGTGCCATTGATCGCATACCAGAGATGCTAGAAGCAGGTGTAAAGAGTTTTAAAATAGAAGGAAGACTCAAGAGCCCTGCCTATGTCGCAGCGACCACACGCGCCTATCGCCATGCGATAGACAAGGCACTAGGCAAGTCATCACTCACGAAGGAAGCATCTTCACGACAGAAGCAAGAAGACCTCTACGCCATGCAGATGGCTTTCTCACGTGGCTTCTACACAGGCTGGCTCGATGGATCGAACCATCCAGCCCTCACTCATGGTCGCTTCGGTAAGAAGCGCGGAGCTCTAGCGGGACGTATCGCACGAATAGGCTACAGTGCTATCGAATTAGAAAGCCTCTCCGATATCCCCATCGCAAAGGGGGACGGCTTCGTCCTTGATGCTGGTGAAGACCGCAACGAAGAACAAGGAGGGCGCATTTGGAAAACGGAAGAAAATGGTCTGCAGCTCTTCTTCCATGGCAAAGCGAGCAATATTGACTGGGAGCGAGTTGAGCGCGGTCAGCTCGTCTGGAAGACCTCAGACCCAGCCCTTGACAAATTACTCCAGCAGAGCTGGTCGAACTTCCCTCGTCCTAAGATCAAGTCAATCCATGCAACGCAGGGAAATCAACTCGACATACACCTCTCAGGCATGATAGACTCACCCCTCACCCTCCAGTGCCGCGGGATTACCCTTCGTAGCGAGCAGCCTCTCCAGCTCGCGCAGAAGCAAGCTCTCACACCTGATAGTATAGAAAAGCAGCTCTCACGTCTCGGAGATACCCCTTACATTCTTGGTAACTGTAGTTACTCAATTCCTGAGAATGCGATGCTACCAGTCAGCCAGCTAAATGCAATGCGCCGTGAGCTCATCTCCAAGCTAGCAGATGCGCCTCTATCTGCAGAAGACATCTCGGAGAGCAAGAATACGATCATTGAACCGCCCACCCCTCAACTGCCAAAGAACACCCTCCCTGTAGCGCAGCTCGCTCCTTACCGCCTCTATGCGCTCTGTCGCGACATGGATCAGGCGCAGGCTCTCGCTGAGCAGGGAAGCATCCATCGCCTCTATCTCGACTTCAGCTCCTTAAAAGACATAGAAAAGCAAGTCGCCAAACTGCGTGAGATGAACCCGAAGCTATCCATCTGGCTCACGACACTGCGCATCATGAAGCCTCGCGAAGAAGGCCTCCTACGCCGCATGATTAAGTGCGGAGCTGACGGCATACTCGCGCGCAACCTCGGGGCAGTCCATCTCCTACGTGAGCAGTCAATCCCCCTCGCAGGTGACTTCTCGCTGAACTGTGCAAACGGTCTCAGCAGCGAGCTCTGGAAGAAGCTAGGGCTATCCTCCTGCGCCATCTCTTATGACCTCAATGCCGAGCAAGTAGACGATCTGCTGCGCCAGTGCGATCCCTCCTTCATGGAGCTGACCATTCACCAGCACATGCCCCTCTTCCATATGGAGCACTGCGTTTATTGCAGCTTCCTCTCACAGGGGAAGAACCACCTCGACTGCGGTCGCCCCTGCGAGTACCATCAAGTCAGGGTAAAAGACAGAGCAGACATGCTGCACTACCTCCGCAGCGACGAAGGCTGCCGCAACACCCTCTTCCATGAGAATAGCCAGACAGCAGCCCTACATCTCCAGTCCCTGCGTCATCGCGGACTTGAGCAGCTGCGTATTGAGTTCCTAGACGAGAACCCCAGCGAAGCCATGCGCATCGTCGATCTCTACGATAAGATCCTGTGCAACGACGGACGAGCCGACCACCTCATCCGCCAGCTGCGATCCTTCTCGCGTCTCGGTCTCTGCAAGGACGCTCCTTGATGGATAAGCAGTCTTCTAAAACCTCTGCAACATGAGCCTCATCCAACTCTACTTACCTCCCTCGGTCATACGTCAGGCTGACCTGGACGGGCTTTCGCTCCCAGCTCTCCTGTGGGGCTATAGGCATAGGCTTTGGGGATTTGAGTCACTCGTGCATCATGCCGAGCGCAACTACAGCCGCTACGGCGAGTTACTAGTTGCGCTCGCCAGTTTAGAAAAAAACCAGTACTCAGAGACTGGCGGTGAGATACTGGAGGACTTGCTACAGACCTGCGTCACTGACACGGTGGATGCACACCAGCAGGCGGCTGCAGAGGTCTTCGCCCTCCTCTTTCAGCGACTCTCTGATGAGGCATCGCCTCAGCTGCTCTCCAGCGTCTTTTCCACCCTGTCTGCTGAACTTCTCTTCAGCCATAAAGAAGACTGGAGCGGCTATGATGCCACAGCACCCTACCTCCATGACAGAGGACCACGGCAAGAGCTCATCGACTTCATCGTCCGCTTTAAGGCGCGACTCGACAAAGAGGGAGTCACTGCTCAGTCATGGGAAAGCCTCGTGCAGCTTATCAATGATAGGCTTTTTTAGATTAAAAGCAAAGATATAAATGGAAACCACCACACTCTACTCCGCAGACTACCTCATCACGCAAAACAGCCAGCGTGACATCCTACACGACGCAGCCCTCGTCATCCGAGGAGGGACTATCTTCGACATAGGGGGAACTGCAGAGATGGAGGCACTCTACCCAGAAGCGCAGCACACAGCTCTGGGAAAAGCGGTCATCCTCCCAGGGCTCATCAATGCGCACACCCATGTCCCCATGAGCGCGCTTCGTGGCTATTCTGATGATAAGCATCTCATGGACTGGCTGACGCAGGATATCTTCCCCATGGAGGCAAGGTTCCATGCCGAGCTCGTCGAGACCGCAGCACGCCTCAGCATGGCGGAGATGATGCGCAGCGGTACAACGACCTTCTATGACATGTACATGCATTCCGAAGCCGTGTTCCGCGCCGCAGATGAGATGGGCATGCGTGGTGCAGTAGGCGAATGCTTGACCCAGCACTTCCCCTCACTGGTCGCGCAGAATGAAGAAGACTACTTCTCCCTCATCGCAGACCAAGCCTCCCGCTGGGCAGGGCACCCTCGCTTACGCCTCGCGGTCACCCCGCACGCCCCATACACGACGAATCCTGAGCTACTCATAGCCAGCCACGCGGCAGCGCAGCAGCATGGGGCACTCTTCGGTCTGCACCTAGCGGAGACTCAGAGCGAGACCGAGCACTGTCTGAAGCACTACGGGAAGAGACCTGTAGCCTACTGCCACGAGCTCGGCATACTTGATGCCCAGAGCAGCCTGTATCATCTCGTGGAAGTCAATGAGACCGAGTGCGAGCTCCTCGCCTCCCTCGATTGTACAGCTGTTCATAATGCGGCATCGAACATGAAGCTCGCCAGCGGCTGCGCCCCCCTCCATCTCATGAAAAAGGCAGGTCTACGCGTCGCACTCGGCACAGATGGACCAGCAAGCAACAACGCACAGAACATGGTGCGAGAGATGTACATAGCGACCCTATTACAAAAGTTCAATCTACTCGACCCCACGGCTTGCCCACATCAAGAAGCCCTCGACATGGCAACACTGGGTGGTGCGGCAGCTCTGGGCAATCCCCTGATAGGCCGTTTGGAAAAGGGGATGAAGGCGGACTTCACCGCACTCTCCCTCACAGAGCCGCATATGCAGCCCATCCACCATATCATCTCCACCCTCGTCTACTCGGCGAGTGGACTCGAGACCATCCTCACTGTCGTGGATGGACATGAGCTGTACGCGCAGGGACGATTCTTAACATGCGACTATCCTGCCCTCTGCGAGCAGATGGAGGATATTCACCAGTGGGTTCTGCGCCAGCGATGACTGCTCATTTCATCTTGCAGCCCTCACCCTCTTCACACTCAGAACAGCCTTCGGGATTATTCAGCTTACGATCGTAGACATTCTCAGCGTCGATGGCTGAGTAGATGATCTCCCAGAAGCGCGCGGCATCTTTTTCATCAAGGTAGTAGTAATGATCTGTATTAAACATATACTCTGGCTCTTCTGAATATACATCAGGACTCCACCAGTTTAAGATCAGCTTACCATTCTTATCCAGCAGATTCAAGTCAAGGAGAAAAGCAGGGCTAACATGAGCCATAACTTTTCTACATCTCTTTACTTGCATTTGCTTGATAAGAGAGACGAGCTCAGCCTCATCTTCTTGACTTAGAGTTATCAATACATTTTGAGGAAACTTGCCGCCTAGCTTCTTCTTATAGTTTTCACTTGGTGAAGAAAAAGGATTAAAGACGATCTGTACTCGCGCTAACTCATCACGCCGCTTGTCCGTAAGACGGTGCTCTGATTTCGCAAACAAGGTGTCGATGCTGCTACATGAGACACAGAGGGAGCAGAGGATAAGGGGAAGTATTTTACGTATCATCATATTGTTATTTTTACAAGGTTGCTTTCACCGTTTCGATAGAAGTATTCGCTTTGTTCAGAAGAAAATAGGCACTACCGCCTATGTGCCCATTCTCAACTATGTTAAGGTGGGTGAACTCGATAACCACACGCTCTGGCTCTCCACTGGCAGACAGCGTATCCAAGACGATAGAGCCATCAGTCTTCTGCCCTCCTTGGTGGATGTAGACATAGTACTCTCCCTTCGCGTTGTAGCGATCTATCATGATATCTTCGCATTGTTCGAGAATAGCATCGAGTGCGGCCTTGCCATGCACATTGATGAAATTAGCGTTATCCTCTATCTTTTTTATTTTAAGAATCTGATCATCGTTCTTTAATAGAGTCACCTTTTCGTTCGCCTCTTTCAGGAATGCAGCTAGCTCTTTTCTTAAAAGATCGCTATTCACATGGCTTCTTTTCTGAAAGTGAGAAATCTCCATGTACTGATTGATAAGGGGGTAGCGTTTTGCGTTCTCCGCTGTGCGAATATCAAAGAGAGCGGTATCAAGCTCGATGTTGCTGAAAGTATGATACAGTGCCATGTAGGGGTCTCCTGTCCAGGAGTACTTTTCGCCCTCTATCTCGAAGCATACAGAGCGTGGATGAAAGGTCATCAGGTATCCCACGCCTTCTATGATTGTCGCTTCTTCAATCTGCTCCTGCATATAGTCAGCCAGATTATCCTCCAGCGGCAGTGCTATGATCTCATTTCCGGCAGTGAGCCTCGACTCGTGTTCAAACAGGCTAGAGATGCAGCTAGTGAAGCATACCGTTAAAGGAAGTAGCGTCAATAGAGATTTCATATTCATGACTTAGTTAGCTCAATGCCCACTTGGCGAGTGCCTTCGCATGGATTTCCGTCGTATCAAAGACAGGGATATCTAAGTCATTCTGTTGGATAAGCAGCACGATTTCCGTACAGCCGAGGATGACACCCTGTGCGCCCTGCTCTGTGAGCTTGTTGATAACATCAAGATAGAGATGCTTAGACTCTTCTTTCACATGCCCTTGGCAGAGTTCGTCAAAAATCACGCGGTGTACTTCATCAACGTCTGCTTCATTCGGCACGACGACATCGACCCCTTGATCGATGAGGCGTTGCTTGTAGAAATCCATGGTCATCGTGTACTTCGTACCGAGGAGGATTACCTTGGACAGGCCTGCAGCCTTGATGGCATCTGCCGTCACATCAACAATGTGGATGAGAGGGATATCTATTTTCTCTTCTATCTGGGGTGAGATCGTGTGCATCGTGTTTGTGCAGATAGCTACGCAGTCAGCTCCTCCCATCTGGAGATTCAGAGCTGCAGAAGACAAGAGATTCACAGCTGCATCCCAGTCAGCCGCTTTCTGATAGTTCACCACCTCGTCAAAGTCAAAGCTCTCCATGGCTATGCGCGCAGAATGAAGCCCTCCTAGAGCTTTTTTTACTTCTTCGTTAATCGTTTCGTAGTACAGGATTGTACTCTCCCAGCTCATGCCACCTAGCAAACCGATTTTTTTCATTCGCGTTATCTCTAATAATTTCTACTAATTGCTGTCTTGAACACGATCAACTCACGTTCTAACATGTAACTAGACTATAGGTATAACAGTGTCAGGTCAAGGATATTTTTGCCCTCTTTACATAATAAGAAATGCCCTATCCAGAGGGGCTGGATAGGGCATTTTAAAAAGAATAATATACTCTCTATCTATTCCTTAGATATCAAAGAGATGCGAGACTGAGTCATTCGCATGAATATTCTGGATAGCCTGCGCAAAAAGAGGTGCGATGCTTACGGTATCAACTTGTTCGCCATAGGCCATAGGAACAGAGTCTGAGGAAAGGAGGCGCTCAATACTGCTGTTTGCCAGACGTGCACGAGCGGCATCATTGAGAACACCGTGAGATACACCCGCAAAGATGCGTGCTGCACCATGCTGCTTGAGGATCTCTGCTGCGGCACAGAGTGTTCCGCCAGATTCAGTCATATCATCGACCATGAGGACATCCTTGCCAGCCACATCACCGATGACGGCGTGGGCATCGACTTCTGTCGCAGAGATGCGCTGCTTTGCCACAATAGCGAGGTCTGTGCCAAGGATGTTAGCGTAGATTTTCGCATTCTTCACGCCACCGATATCTGGAGAGACAACTACAAGATTCTTTGTATCCTTAACATAATTTTCCTTCAAGTGCTTGATCAGTACAGGAACTGAGTGCAGATGATCGACGGGGATTTCGAAAAAGCCCTGAATCTGAGCTGCATGCAGATCCATCGTGAGCACGCGGTTAACACCAGCAGCCGTGAGCAGATTCGCAACAAGCTTGGCCGTGATGGGAACACGTGGCTTATCCTTACGGTCTTGACGTGCGTAACCATAGAAGGGCATGACCGCTGTGATGCGCTCAGCACTCGCACGACGCAGTGCATCCACCATCACAAGTAGCTCCATGAAGTTATGGTTCGTCGGTGGACATGTAGGCTGGATGATGAAGACATCCTCACCACGCATGGATTCATTAATCTGAACGAAACTTTCTCCATCGGGAAAGGTCGTTACCTTAGCTTCGCATAGGGGGAGACCCATGACAGAAGCAATATCTTGAGCGAGTTGTGGATGTGCTGTACCGCTGATGATTTTCATATACCAAGTTAGAAGTGGGTAGATCTATTCTTGACATTTTGGAGAAAATATCAATACTAAAAAGAGCCAATTAGAGTTTTTTTTCTTCACACCATGCAGCCGCAACTCACAAACAAGAACTCATCCAACTTACCATTAATAAGTTGGGTTTCGTTATGTCTCAGTGTTCTCATCACCATCTATTTCATGAGCTTCTATGAAGCATTCAGCACGGGGCATCAGAGTGCCTTCGAATGGCTGGAAAGCTCTTGGAACGCTGAAACAGATTATGAACATGGCGGCTTGGTGCCCATTCTAGCCCTATACATGCTCGGGCATGCATGGGTGAATAGTAAAAAGGTAGAGAAAGCGCCCTCCCTCCACGGACTCTGGCTTGTGGCTCTAGGCGCTATCTTCTGTGTGCTCTCCGTGCGCACGCAGCAAGGACGCGTCGCTATTGGCGCTCTTCCACTCATCCTCATAGGGCTCACTTGGTGTTACTGGGGGTGGAAGATGATGCTACGCTCCGCCTTCCCTCTACTCTTTATATGGATGAGTATCCCTCTCCCAGGCTTTCAGCAGGCCACAGTGGGCTTGCAGCTGCTTGCCTCTGAGTTGGCACACTTTGGGGCTAGCCTCTTTGGTGTAGAAACCATACTAGATGGGACCAATATCAGCTCGGCTTCTGGGAACTGGGATACCTACAGCATCGCAGGTGGCTGCTCGGGGATACGCTCACTAATGGCTCTTCTCATGATTTCTTTCTGCTGGGCCTATCTAGCGAACAATCTCAGCCTCTGGAAGCGTGTCCTTCTTGCACTCAGTGCCATCCCCCTCTCTATCATCGGTAACGGTTTCCGCGTATCCAGCATCTTCATCTGTGCTGAATATATTAATCCTGCCTTTGCCAGTAAGACATGGCACGACTGGTCAGGTCTCATCTTCTTCTTCCCTGCTAGCATGCTGGGTCTTGCTATGCTACATGGTCTACTCGCTGGAGAAATCCCCTTCTTAAAGCGTCGTCGCGTCATCGTCCGCCAGCTTAGAAAATCTCAATCAGACTCCTCAGACACCCCCTCTTGTTAAGCTATGAAAAAGCTCCTCCAAGCCATTCTCCCCCCTATCATCCTCGCGCTTATTCTCAGCGTTATTTACTTACTACCAAAAGACACTAAGCTCAAGGAATCTGCAATCAGCCCGGATCTTCCAGTAAACTATAGCATCTCTGGCTGGTACGGTCAGCGCATCCAGGAGAGTGAGGCTGAACGCAGTACTCTGGCTGCGGACACACGCTTCAGTAAGGTGCGCTACAGTGCTGCGAATGGAGATCCGTACCCCCCTATCGACGTATCCATCGTCTATTCGGGAAGTGACATGAACTCATCAATTCACCGTCCAGAGCGATGCTTACCCTCACAGGGGCATAATGATCTCAGGTCAAAGGAATATACGGTACACTTAGCTGATGGGAGGGAGTTGCGCTTCACGCGACTCACGTCGAAAAGTTATCCCCCCGCTCTTGAAAATGCCCCAGTAAAGCATATCAATCACATCAATTACTACATCTTCATCGGTCACGAGAGCATCCAGTCCAACCACCTCAGCCGCACCATACGCGATATGTACGATCGCGTCCTGAAGGGGTATGTCCAGCGATGGGCCTATTTACAAATAGGCACATACTGGGGTGAAGCAGTACAGGTAAGCGAGCAAGAAACTGACAAGCATATCCAAGACATCATCAAGAAGGTACTCCCTAGCGTTCTTAAATGGGAAGATGTAGAATAGCGCTAGCTGCTAAAAATGTGTCAGACTACTAACTTGACCCTATCTTCGGTTTGTGCTAGTCTGGCACTGTATGATACATTACTCTTCGCGAAAAATCGCATCTATACTATCACTTTCTATCGTACTTGCAGCCTCGACGACAGCTCAGTCTCTCGATCGTAAGCTTGTCGAAGAAATGGGATTATGGGGAGCTACTCCTCAGACAACTTCTAGCGAAAAGAACCTCTTTGAAGGGGCTAAGATTAGTGCTTCGCCTCACTGGGATAAAGATGTTCCTGCCAAGGCCATTGATGGTAAGATTGAAGCTAATTCATACTGGGGTGCTGAGAAAATACCTGTTCACTACCAAGTGGACATGGGACGCCCACAGGCCATTAGCCGCATCCAGCTCTGGCCATACTGGAAGGATGGTCGCATCTATCAGTACAAGATCGAAGGCTCAAGCGATGGTAAAAATTGGAAAATGCTTGTCGATCAGCAGGCTAACTCGATCGCAGGAACAGCCTCGGGTAACGAATACACCTTCCCCTCACAGAAGCTTCGCTATGTGCGCCTCACTTTCACAAGGAATAGTAATGGTAATGCACAGGGTGGTCATCTTGTGGAGATGAAAGGCTTTGCGAATGCTGAAGGCGGATCTATGAAGGTTCGCGCTTATGATGATCTCGTGCGTCTGCCTTGGACAGGTACTGTCAACGAGCCCGTTCTAAAGGACAACAAGATACGCCTGACAGCTTGGCGCGGTGAACGCGTGAATGCGCAGATCCTTGTTTCTAGCGAAACAGCTCTCGAACAGATTCATATCAAGACCAAACAACCCAGTAGCAAGAACGGGAATGATCTCCCCCTTACTGCTCGCTTCGTCAAGTTCACAAAAGGACATGGCGAACCACGTGCTGATATCATCTCGCAAAAGGATGATGAACGCCTCAGTGACAAAGCTGGTATCAACCGCAGCATCTGGGTATCGCTAGATATCCCCCAGGACACCAATCCTGGAATTTATAAAGGCAGCGTCACTGTTCTTGCAAAGGGAGAAAAGCCCCAGACCATCCCTGTGGATGTCATGGTCATCTCACCCTCCATTTCTCAGCCAAAGGACTGGACTGCTCATATCGACCTCTGGCAATACCCAGATTCAGTCTCACGCTTCCACAATGTGGAACCATGGTCTGATGAGCACTTCGCTCTCATGAAGCCACTGATGCTACGACTTGCCGACACAGGGCAAAAGGTCATTACTGCCTCACTCATGGATGAGGCATGGGGTGGTCAGTGCTATGATCCCTTCCCAAGCATGGTGAAGTGGACGCGCAAGACTGACGGCAGCTTCGAGTGGGACTACAGCATCTTTGATAAATGGGTAAGCTTCATGATCAATGAGATAGGTATCAAGGATCAGATATCCTGCTACACCATGGTACCTTGGTCTCTAAAGTTGCGCGTCTTTGATGAGAAAAGCGGCATGTACGAAGAGATCTCTTGTAACCCAAGCTCACCAGAGTATGAGAAGATATGGGGTCCTTTCCTCACCGACTTCACAAAGCATCTGGAGAAGAAGGGCTGGCTAGACATCACCTGCATCGCACTCGACGAGCGTCCTGACCACATGGTGAGAGCTGCTAGTGCGGTGATCAAGAAGTATGGTCCTCAGTTCAAGGTTGTCTCCGCGACGAATCATCCATCCAAGGCTTCTGACCTCGTCTACGATATCTCTCCTCAGCTAGATCATAGCAGTAGTATCACGCCTCAGATTCTCGCAGAACGTAAAAAGGCAGGCAAGAAGACCACCTTCTACGTCTGCACGAATCCAAAGCGTCCCAACACCTTCACCCACTCTCCTCTGGAAGAGTCGGAATGGCTGGGCATGTATGCCGCTGTGCATGATCTTGATGGATTCCTCCGTTGGGCTTATAACTCATGGAATCGCAATCCATTCGAGAGCACCGACTTCGGTAACTGGCCTACAGGTGACTGCTACCTCGTCTACCCTGGCAACCTCACCTCCCTGCGCTTCGAGAAGCTGCGCGACGGGATAGAAGAGTTTGAAAAGGTGCAGGTCATGCGCAAGAAAGCGCAGCAAGACCCTGTCTTCAAGAAGAAGTTCGATGCATTCATCACGAAGATGGTGCCTATCTTTGACAAGCAAAAGCCCTCGCATTTGAACTATCAGATCGGTGTAGATGCCTTCCATGCAGGGATAAAGGAGCTCCAAAGCGAGCTCTAAACATCCTCTGATTCATCCTCACACACCTTTCAGAGGCGCATATGCGTATACGTATATGCGCCTCTTTTCACAAAATAAAATGACGATCATGGCCTCATCAACTCCTCAAGAAAACTCGCCTGATGCTATCGTGTCAAGTAGTGCTGACATGCGTCTGCTCGGAATCTCATTTTTACTCTGCTTCCCCAGCATCGTGGCGGCTTGCTTGTCTCAGAAATTAGCGGGGGAATTAATCCATCCGCTACTTATTCCCATCATCATCCCCTTTGAGCTCACGAACTTTCTACTGCCACTCATTATTCTTATACCTGTCCTCTTCTGGATACCTGTTGTGAGGAGCAGACCTCGAGTCATTTTCATGATCTCCATCCTCTTTCTCATCATAGGTTTGCTTTTGAAATATGTATCACACGTTGATGAGCATGGCATTCATAGTCTGAGAGTCTTGATACATTTCTGCATGAGTGTCTCTTTTGCCCTCAGTTTGCTTAGCACTCTTGCTTCTCTCATCAAGCTAGGGAACAAGAAGCAAGCTATATCCTATCTCATCCTTGCTCAGTCTCTATGCTCTATCATTCTTTGCATGATGGGGCTACTTGCTCAGCAGGGCTGGATGACAGCTCTTGTGATTGTGTTTACCATCCTCTCTCTCTTCCTTTGTCACTATGGCTGTATCTCCCCAAAAGTTGAGCCGGAGCATCAAAAGACATCAGCGATGAAAACGCGCGCGAACTTCTCGGATTTTGCGGCTACCTTTTCTGTGATTATGTTAATAGGATGCGCCTTTTTCGATCAGTTTTTTGCTCAAAACGCATACTTCCCACCTGCGAATGAGATACAGCTATTAACATGCTTCGTTTTTGGTATATCCGCATTAATCCTATACAAAGTGAGCTCCTTCTTAATTTTCTCTCTCTTTCTCTATATTGGCATTTTGCTGATCATGCTTATCGCACTCCCCTCTTCCACACTATGGCTGTCACTGGGTAGTGATTATTCTCTGTCAACGCACTGGCCACATCATATGGTAGTCGCCTTGTCAATGATCATCCTTTGCTCTCTAATTGCAGCAATCAGTCACAAAACTCCGCACCCTATGATGACTCTCACATATGGCTACGGGCTCTGCTTTATTGCCTTTTATTCCTGCTTTTTTCTACCAATCATCATAGTCTTTTGCTGCGTGTTTATTCTTTTACCCATTTATTTAGAAGGCATGCGAGGTGATTTTAAATAAATCAACTCTTATTTCTTGTCTCTGTTACCTCTCTACACTGCTCATGATGTTCATCGTCTTCATTCCTGCAGCTATTTATATTTGTCTATCACTTATCTTCCCCATGCGGATGAGCTGGTGGCTCAAGCTTATCTTCTCTATCCTATTCATTCTAGGAGCATGCCGCGCTCAATGGCTGAATCTCTTCTGGGCGAGCCACGAGCCTATACTTCCTGAAGCACCACGCAGCATCATGATCGTAGCCTCCACCCTGTATACAGCGGTGCTAGTCTTTTCTCAGTTAACCTTGCTGCGTGATCTGCTATTCCTACCAAGGGCACTTTTTCTACGCTTCATCAGAAAAAAAGCTTGGAGCTTTCCTTATCAGCAATCAGGGATCGTTGTCCTCGCGATAGGCTTGCTCGCGACTAGCTTCACCATGTGGCAGTCGATGCGACTGCCTCAGACACGCGAGGTAGAGATACGCCTTCCGAGTCTCCCTATTGAGAACAAGCAACTTCGCATCGCTTTTCTTGCCGATATTCATCTCTCCGCTATCAATGATGCATCCTATGCGCAAGGGATTGTCGAGCGCGTGAATGCTCTGCACCCTGATCTCATCGTCATCGTCGGAGATATCTGCGATGGCGCGATCAGGGACAGAAAGAACGACCTCGCACCTTTGGGTGATTTAAAAGCACCACTAGGCGTCTATGTCTCTGCGGGGAATCATGAATACTACTCAGGCTATCAAGACTGCATGCAGGCCTACCGCGAGCTCGGCTTCAAGACGCTAGAGAACGAGAATGCCGAGCCTATTACAGGTTTGAGCCTTATTGGTGTTGGAGACTATGCAGGTTACACGAATAATCACCCCCACTATCAGACGCTACCAGGGGTCGACCTCCTAGAAGCAATGAAAGGCCTCCCCGAAGGAAATGCAACGATCTTACTAGGTCATCAGCCCTGTATCGCGGCTATTGAGAATCTTGAGCGAATCGACCTTCTCCTCTCAGGTCACTCTCATGGTGGCATGATGCCAGGTCCGCTCAGTTGGTTCACAAACTATGCCTCCTCTGGTTATCCAAAGGGGGCATACCAAGTTGGCAACACCTCCCTCTATGTGACAACTGGTGCTGGTACCTGGCCTGGGGCGATGTTCCGCTTTCACGTTCCATCCGAGATCCTCTTACTCAACCTCACTGCCACTCAGCAGACGGCTCAGGATAAACCGTAGAGACTTCTATAACTCTGCTGTGCAAATGAGTCAGTCATGCCTGCGATATAATCGCGCATGAAGAAGAAACGCTCCTTCGCCTTATCTGCGGCTTCTAGTTCACGCGGTGCATGGATCAAGCTGCCTAGCTTTCTACCTAAGCCCCCATGCGGTTCATCTACCCACTGCATGAAAAGCTGGTGCAGCTTTGAGATAATCTCATAGCCAGTTACTTCTACTCTGATGACGCTCTCGTGCTGATAGATATTCTTACAGGAGAAGTCAGCGACATGCAGATGCGCATCTCTCAGTTCTCCCAAGCTGACAAGTGATTGATCAATCAGCCCATCACGAAGCTCTTCCAATCGCTCTTCCATCACCTGTGTGACGGCTCTCAGGCAGTCCCCTACTGCTACCGCGCGCAAGAAGCGGATAACTGCTCGCTTCCCATCACGTTTTTCTATATCAGCTATTCTATCCTTGCGATGCACAAGGTAGCCTAGATTCTCCTTAGCATCTTCGTAGCTGATGATCCCAGAAGCATACGCATCCTCAACGTCAGCTATGATGTAGCTAATATCATCCGCAGCCTCCATGAGGTAGCTTAGTGGGTGCCTTCTCCATGCTCCATTGCTGAGTTGCTGTAACCCACAGGCCTGAGCCACGGCAGTAAAACGACCTCTATCTTCATCATAGATACCATACTTTTTCATCCCTATATAAGAGCTCTTCTTTTCTCGCCCATCAGGTGTGCATGGATACTTACTAAATGCTCCTAGTGTAGCCACTGTGAGGTTGAGACCATAGCCGTAGATTGGATCACAAGTGCGTGCTAGGAGACGGAATCCCTGCGCATTTCCTTCAAAGGGCTCATCAGCGAACTTCGTCTCTTTGCATGCATATTCCAGAGCCTTTTCGCCACTATGCCCGAAGGGAGGGTTACCCATATCATGCGCTAAACAGGCTGTCGCAAGCATATCCCCCATCTCTTCGACAAGGTGGGGCATCATCCTTACTTCTGCAGGCACTTTTTGAATGAGAAGATGAGCTAGTTTTTGCCCGAGCGATCTTCCGACATTCGCTACCTCAAGGCTATGGGTAAGCCGTGTTCGAACATAGTCATTTCGTCCTATAGGGAAAACCTGCGTCTTATCCTGCAAGCGACGGAAAGCACTGGAATAAAGTACTCGCCCGTAATCTTGATTAAAGGCACTACGATCAGGCTCACTGCGAGAAACGGAGCTAGGGTTAGCAGCCTCGCGCAGTCTTAAGGGTGAGAGGAGCTGTTGCCATGTGCTGGATGTGATAAGCATGATACACGAATCATACGCAAAAATGTCTAACAAGTAAACAATTAACGATTGACATATGGAACTATTTTCGTCATTATACCTTCCTATGAAAACATATACTACTATGCTCGCTTGCGCGCTTTGCGCCGCTCCTGCACTCGTCCAACCCGCTATGGCTGAAGAAGCTGCAAGCAAGGCAGAACAGTTCCTAGTCACCTCTATTGAACTCTATGGCGCATACGCAGAAGTTATTCAAGCAGTAGCTGAAGAAAAGGCAACTATTGAAGAAGGTGTCGCTGCAATCACAGAAATGACCGCTGCTGCTGAAACAATGATGGCTGCAATGGCTGAGTTCTCTGAAGAAGATCAAAAGCAACTCGCTGAGCTCATGCAGCAAGCAGAGGTAGCTGAGGCAATGGCTACTCTTACAGCAGCCTCAGAAGCTCTGACAAAGGCACTCATTGAGAAGAACTACTTCGACAGCGCTGAACTCAAGGCCGCTTGCGAAAAGTTCGAAAGTGTTGGTAAGTAATTTATCACTGAAACTATTTTCTCAACCTAGCACGCAGTCGCGTGCTAGGTTTTTTGTATATCTAACTAATATTATTTTATAACATTTACTTGACACATAGTAGTATGCACGCTATGATGCAGGCATGAAAGCTACCCTAACTATCCCTTTCATATGCGCAGTAGGAGTATTTACTGCCGTCGCTAGCCCCACTTTTGAGGAGTACGAGAAGCAAGCGCATATGATCCATTCCAAGAATGATAAGCTATCTACTCATGAGAAAGTAGACCAGCTTACATCACTCCGCATTCAAGCGGATGCTGGTGACGCAGAATCACAGAGCTTACTGGGACATGCCTATCTGGATATGGGCATCCATGACCTCGCATATCATTATATTGCACTTGCCGCCAAGCAGCAGCACCCGCACGCGCTCATCTCACAGGCTATATGCCAACTCAACGACGTGGGCGTAACGTCACAGCACAGCGCAGGACTCAAGACTCTCTATAAGGCTGCTCAGAATGATCAAGCGAGAGCTCTTACAACAATTGGGCTCGCGCATCTCAGGGGCAGCGCTCTCACACAGGACACCCCCCTCGCCTTCCAGTATCTGAGTAGAGGAGCTGCACTGGGAGATGCCGATGCGATCGCTCATCTAGGTATGATGTATCTCTATGGCGATGGTACGAAGCAAGATGTGAAGAAGGCCGCTGAGCTCTTCTCTATTTCTGCAGAAAGGGAGCATCCACTAGCTACAGTACACCTCGCAGACTGCTACCTCCACGGAACAGCGATGCCAGTCAACCAAAAGCGTGCAGCAGAGCTCTATAAACGCGCAGCCCAGCTAGGGGCTATACGAGCATTCCATCAATTAGCACTGTGCTACCAAGCTGGAGTTGGAGTAGAGCGAGATCGTAAGACGGCTCTTTTACTCCTGACTGAGTCAACACGTCTCGGCTATGTAGAATCGGCTAACTTACTCGCTCTGTGCCACCTTCATGGGATAGGAACAGAGAAAAACGCTCAAGAAGCTTTTAGTATCTTCGCTTCGCGTGCGCAGCAGGGAGATGCCACAGCACTCTATCACCTGGGCATGATGTATTTTACAGGCGATGGAGTACAGACGAATATTAATGCCTCCATCGAATTACTAGAACTCGCTGCAGAGCGCGGTCAAAATGAGGCTATGCTCCAACTTGGAAGTATTTTCCTATCTGGGAACGGCGTAGAAAAGAACCCTAAGAAAGCTCTAGGTTTCTTTAAAAATTCAGCCATGGGTGGTAACGTCGAAAGCATGCGAAAGCTTGGCATATGCTACCTGAATGGCATCGGTACCGCTGTCGACCATGGACAAGCCATTAAGTTCCTCGAACAAGCCGCCGTCCTCGGGGATAAGGCAGCCGAGGCTCTTCTTGCCGAAATCAAGGAGAAGTAAGCTACTCCCTTGACAGGTCCATAGAGCCCTACTATAATGCCGCCCATGCAGAGCATCCAACTCGTCGTCACTGATATCGATGGAACTATTATCCCAGAAGGTACACGCGATCTCAACCCTCTGTACTTCGACCTCATTGCTCAGCTTGATGCGGCAGGCATACGCGTTGTGATTGCCAGTGGACGCCAGAGTGAAAGCATCGAGCGACTTTTTGAGCCAGTTCTTGATCATATTTCACTCATTGGCAATGGTGGACTCTGCATTAAGACTCCAAGCACGCATCGTATCTTGGAGTCCATACCTACCGCATGGATAAGTGAGCTAGAAGCTGACATCGCTCGGCTAGATGGAGTTGATAGTCTTTTCTGTGGTTTAGAGGTGTCTTATGCGCATGATGAGCATTCTGAGATGGCTCGACGCCTCATTGAGGAATACCGGGTAAACATGAGCTTCACTCATACTCTGGGGCAGCTACCTGATATACCTCTTGGTAAGGTATCACTCTTCCGTACACATGGTCTGGAGGATCAAGTGAAGGAACACTTCATACCGAAGTGGTCAGAGCGCCTCAGCCTCACCTTAGCTGGAGACTACTGGCTGGACTGCGTGATGCCCGGAGTGAACAAGGCTCAAGGACTGCAAATCATCCTTGACGAGTTTTCTATCCCATCATCTGCCGTACTGGCTTCTGGCGACCAGATGAATGACATCGAGATGCTACGACTCGCAGGACACTCCATAGCCGTCTCTAATGCACGCCCTGAACTACAAGCAATCGCTCACGAAGTTCATGACAATACTGACTACCTCGCGGTAGCACGTGCGTGGCAGAGACTTCTCTCCTAAGAGCTGTTTCCTCACTTTGAAGCGGCGACGTTTCGCAAGCTGATCACTGTGATTTCAGCCTTCGTTCCTAAGCGCAGCGGAATCCAGCACCCAGTCCCCTCGTTCACATAGAGCTTCATCTGCCCTAGTTCAAAGAGCCCTCTATTATACGAGCTTATCTTGTCTGCTAAGAATGTCCAAGGCTGAAATTGCCCTCCATGCGTATGACCTGATAGCTGGAGATCAAAGCCTACCTTCTCCGCAGATGATGCTAGCACAGGCTGATGGCAGAGCAATATTTTATACACACTCTCATGCGAGTGTGCTACAGCTTCTATCAGAGATGGCATAGCGGCGCGAAACTTCGATGCAACTGGGTCAGTCACCCCTGCCAGCATGAGGGTCGTACCGTGATGGGATATCAGGCGGTTTTCATTATTCAGGGGCTCAAATCCAAGCTTCTCTAATGTTGCTAGGATATGTGATATATCGGTATGAAAGTAGTCGTGATTCCCCAGAACACAGTAGACACCGTAGCGAGCTCGCAGCCCCTTTAGAACATGGAGTTGACTCAGTTTCTCAGGTGTTGCACTCTCAATGATATCTCCCGTCACAACGATGAAGTCAGCATTCTGCGCATTAGAGATCTCGACTATCTCTTCGAGCCACTCCTCTGGCGTATCTCGCGTGATATGTAGATCAGAAAGCTGCACAATCTTAACCCCATCTAGTCCCGCTGCCTTCACTGGTAGGGTGATCGTGACCTCCTCCACGTGCAAGTCTCGACTATTCTTCACACTCATGATGCCCAGCCATACAGTCAGAGGAATGATGATCGCTGCTGCCAATCTCTGGAAAAACACCGACTTCCTCATACCAGTCAGAACATAGAAGAGATCTTTCACAATCGTCAACAAACACGCATAGGAGAAAAAACCTATCACGCTGGGGGCTATAGCAATCAATGCCGGTATCCAGAGCCACTCCTCTTCTCGAATTGCTTGATAAGCGATAAAAGAGCATGCGTAGAGTATCACGCCACAGGATAAACTAGCATAGAAAAACTTCGGCAACTTCATCGGGCCAACTAAGCGTGCATTCACTAGTAATGCCGCCAGTAGCACTACCGCAAATACGGGGCGCGTGAAAAAAAAGATAGCGAGAAGAGACAGCGCAATGATGACACGTAATAGTAATTTAATCATATAGATACGTTGATAGGGCAGAAAGAAGCCTAGCAAAAACGCATTCTCTGGTCAAACTAATAAAAAATCCCGCACTATACACTTGTCAAATCTTCCTATCTATGGTATACGCCTGCGCATCCGAACGATCCAATCATTAGCCCAATGAACGAAATATTACACAACCCCACTTTTGTCTTATTTGGAATCCTATTCCTTGGTATGGCACTAGGTAACTTAAAAATTAAAGGCATCTCGCTAGGCAGCTCAGGAGTGCTCTTCATTGCGATGATAGCAGGACACTTTGGTCTGAGTGTACCACAGGGTATATCGGGATTTGGGACAGCTCTGTTTGTTTACTGTGTCGGTCTCGGGGTGGGCAACCGCTTCTTTGCAGCACTTTCAAGTCAGGGAACGCGCCTCGTGCTACTTACCTTCTGCGTTGTCTTTTCGGCGTGGCTAACCACGATAGGCCTCTGCAAGCTCTTCGGTGTCGCACCTGAGATCGCTGCAGGCATCTTTTCTGGCTCGATGACAAGCACTCCAGCTCTCGCAGCAGCATCGGAAGCGTTGAAAGAATCCCCCCTTCTCAATATTGGCTATGGCGTAGCTTACCCCTTTGGCGTGATCGGAGTCGTGCTATTTGTCCAGCTTCTTCCACGACTGCTCAAGCAGGATTTCGGCTCGGCGAGCTCTGATAATGATTCGGGAAAAGACCCTGAAAAGATCATCGCTCGCGTCGTCACAGTGAACAACTCCGACCTCTTTGGTAAGAGCATTCTTGAGTTTGAAAGCGATAGCCACATGCTCTGCCGCATCACGCGCAAGATAGAAGATGGACGCATGCTCCCCCTACAAGAAGGAGACATCTTTGAAAACAACACGGAGCTACTCATCGTCGGGTCACGCGCCAATATACGACGTGAATCACTCTTCTATGGGCATATTGAGCGCAGTAAACAGCACCCTCGTAGCTTCGGTGATGAATGTGCAGAACTCATCGTGCTCAATCCCAAGCTGTGCGGTCTCGCTCTCAGCGAACTCAAGCCTCTCAGCCAGTTTGGACTCGTCATCTCACGTATCACACGCCTCGGAGCCACCTTCGTCCCCAGCAGTGAAACCAGCCTCGTGCGCAACGACGTCGTTCGAGTCGTTGGTCCTGCTGAGGCTATTGACAAGTTCCGCACCACTTGTGGGCATCGCAGCACAGCGCTCAATGCCACTGACATCTTATCACTGACAGGAGGAATCACCCTCGGAATCCTCCTTGGCAATGTACAGTTCTCACTAGGTAATAGTGGTAGCTTCTCATTAGGCATGGCAGGCGGACCTCTCATCGTGGCTCTCATCCTCGGACACTTTGGTAAGATAGGTCCTATTGTCGGCTATATGCCTCGCCCCTCACGCATCTTTGTCATGGAGCTCGCTCTCATGCTCTTCCTCGCTGGTGCAGGTATAGCAGGAGGTGGACAGCTCGTGGATACCCTCAAGCAGCAGGGACTCTCCATGCTCTTCATCGGAGCTATGGTTACTCTCGTTCCGATGATTGTTGGCTATCTGCTGGCTCGACTCTACTTCAAGATCAAGCTCCCTGAGAGCCTCGGTGGCATCTGTGGAGGTATGACATCGACCCCCGCTCTGGGAGCTATCACGGGCAAGACAGACATGCAATCACCTGTCATCGCCTATGCAACGGCTTATCCTGTAGCTCTCATACTGATGACATTCTTCGTGAAGATTCTGCTCATCTTCTAGTCGCTGAGAGTTTTTTTTAGATTCAGAGCAAATTTTACTTGCCAAACACTCAAGAAAAGTTTATAAATTGCCACCCCGATATCGTAGAGATACGATTTTATCATCAATTTTTACACAACATACACACAGACATGTCCAAGCACTCCACACTCAAGGCTACAGGTACCGTAGGCGGTAAGCGTTCCGTCCTTAAGCGTTTCGAACGCGTAAAAGTCCTCAAGGATCGCGGTCAATGGAAGCAGGGTCAAAGCCCTATCGGTCTTCCTAAGACAAAGTTCGAAGCCTAATTCCATAGTCTTCTTTCCCTCGCAGAGGGAGATAACTACAAGAAAAGTTTTTGAGTCTCTCGGTCAAAACACCGAGAGACTTTTGTTCTACCCTTTTTATTTCGCAGTGAATGCTGGAGCCTTTCACTGATTTTTTTCATCATAGCTCTCCCCTACTTACCCTCAATAGACTAGAAACCTAGTCCTCAGCGAATCACACCTACCCACATCATAGATCGATCATTATATATGTCAGAAGATAATACCTATCCCGCGCCTCCAGAAGGCAGTGTCCGCCTCAATAAATTTCTAGCCTCATGTGGCTACGAATCTCGTCGCGCCGCCGACCGACTCATTGCCGAGCACCGTGTCGAAATCAATGGACAAGTAGTAGATACCCCAGGTATCCGTGTCCTCCCCACCGACTTCGTAAAAGTCGATGGTCGCCATGCCACTCCAAAGGAAGAAGTCGTCATTCTTCTCAACAAGCCACGCGGAGTTGTCACCAGCCGTGAAGCTCAGGGGGCAGCCGCTACCGTTTACGACCTCCTTCTGCCCAAGTACCGTCACGTTTCCTACGTCGGTCGTCTCGATGCAGATAGCGAAGGTCTCCTCCTCTTTACCAACAATGGCAAACTCAGCCAGAACCTCTCACACCCCAGCGGTGGCATTGAGAAGGAATACTGGGTCACACTTGACCAAAACTTTGATAACAGCGTGCTCATTCAGATGCTCAAGGGACTTCGCCTTCCAGAAGGACAGGCCAAGGCAAAGTACGTATCTCGCCTCTCCGCACGTCGTGCTGCCATCGTTCTCGAACAGGGACTGAAGCGACAGGTACGTCAGATGTTCTCCTGCCTTGGACTGCGTGTGAAGAAGCTCGTTCGCGTCCGCATCGGTTCACTCTGGGGTGGCGACCTCGAACCAGGTATCGCCCGACTCCTCACTCCTGCTGAGGTAGAACTCGCTGGTGTTAACCCTAAGCGTCGCAGCAAGATGCTAGGAGCGAAGCAAGTATTCAAGCCACGCCCAGTGCCTGCACCTGATGCAGAAGTCGATACGACAGTCGAAGATAATGACGATGAGTACATCTTCAACGCTGATGACTTTGAAACAGAAGATGAAGCCGAACTCGGCATCGTCACACGCTTCGCCGAAGGTGAAGCCTATGAACCAGAGCGCGAAAACCGTCGCCCATTCGGCCGTGCTCCAGGTGGAGACCGTGAAGGCGGCTTCCGCCCCCGTGGTGAAGGTGGCTTCCGTCCTCGTGGCGAAGGTGGCTTCCGCCCTCGTGGTGAAGGTGGCTTCCGCCCCCGTGGCGAAGGTGGCTTCCGCCCCCGTGGCGAAGGTGGCTTCCGCCCCCGTGGCGAAGGCGAAGGTGGCTTCCGTCCTCGTGGTGAAGGTGGCTTCCGTCCTCGTGGTGAAG
>CAYJML010000007.1:0-121716 GCA_964371515.1 uncultured Akkermansia sp. | reverse complement strand
CTTGCGTGGCTACATCGGTCTTTCTCATCTTGCCATCGGCTGCGGGCATTTTCAACTGGTTACAATCTGTAACCGTTTCATTCCCTTCTTCTGCCAGTCTGTGCTTAAGTACCTTCCAGTAATTTCTTGCACCTTGATAGTTAGCTTGCGAAGTTAGCACTTGCACTACATCAATGATGGAAAAGTACCATTGTTCGCTTTCTGCATCCCAAGCGGTGCGCACTTGGCTTTCTTCAAAAATATTGATTGTGTGTTCTTCTTTCATCTCAGTGATCTTTCTCTTCGCTTGTTGCCACGTCTGCTATCTTGTCGCTTACGTGGTAGAGTACGCCCCTGATTAGCTCCTTGGAGCTCTTGCCTATGCTCTGGGCTGCTGTGTCTATCTGCTCATCTGTGAGGCTGGCAGAAGGGGCTAAAGAATCATCCTGCGTGCCCTCCCCTTCATTCATCATGCGTGTGATGAGTTTTTGAAAGGCTGGAGAGATTGCCCCCCTCCCATTAATCCACTTATTCACAGACGCGAAAGTTACACCTAGCTGCTCTGCTAGCCACGATTGAGTTTTCCCCTTTTGGTCTAGCCATTCTTTAATTTTCAATCTATCCATGCGCATATTATATGAAATAAAATGCTATTATGAAAGCAAAAACATCTCAGAATGAAAACATAAATACTAAAAACGTGGATAGAACAGAACGATTGTTTATATTTTTATATTGCATTTCATAGAAAAGTTTATATAATCAACGAGACCTAATAGAAACAAAATTCATAAACATCATGAAAACCACTACACACATTATTGCAAAGACAGGAAAGGCGAAGCTTTCCTATGATGGATGCTTCCTCACGTTCAAAGACGAAGGAAGAAGCATGTCAGTCAGACTAGTAGAAGAAGGTAGAACCATCGACACACAAGGCGAAGAGCTCTTTATAGCGGAGCTCTTACGGCTCATGATTGCCAAGATGAAGGAGATTAGCCACAAGAGAAAGCACATTCTCCCCTATGAGCTAACACACATCGGCATAGCATGGGGCAGCTTCGAGCTATGTGCTTGTCCTGCCTTAATGGAGGATATTCTATTCAGCTTTCGAGAAATTGGCTTTCTCAATCATCACAAAGAAAAGGTCTTTGAGAAGGAGCACTACACTTTCACAGGTTTAGCCATCGACTTCTTGCATTCCATCCCCAAGAGTCGCAAGAGAGCAAGACTTGAGGTGACTATCATCTAATCATCTCTCATCGCACAAACTGATGCAACCTATTAACAACAAGAAGGTACAACTATATAAAGATGTACCTTCTTGTAAAAAATGCTAAGTTTTTACCCAAGATATTAAAATGGCACGTCTTCATAATCGTTGCCGCCTTCTGCCTCACTAGTCAGGGGCGTGCTGTCACCAGCTAAAAAGTCATTCAAGTTTTCAGCAATGAGGTATTTTGACTTACTGTTTAGTGTGTCAATAACAAATTGCTCTGTTGATTTACCTTGTATCTTGGCTGCGATCTCTAAGTACATTTGATACCATTTTTCTTTAATGACTGGTATAGCGGCATGTATCAAATCTCCTTCTGATAATCCTAATGTTGAAGAAAAGCATTCAACACTATAATTATAGTAATCAGGCTCGTATATTGCACCCTTGCCATCACCTTGCAGGTCAGATAAATCAAACGTACCCAAGCTGTCTTCTACTTCAAGCTTCTTTTGCTTAATTACTTGACGTACGTCTTCCATGACTGTATCTGTTATCCATTCTGCAATGTCGACGCATTGGCTATGATTTAAGTCATTTAAACTAGTACTGTTTAACGAACTGCAAGCGAGAATCCAAGAGGTTATAGTTTTAAATATCTCGTTACTAATAAAGGCTTCTCCAGTCCAATCAATACTTGCCTTGGAGTAGGAAAGAAGGGGGAAGACAGCTAATCCCTTGCTTGGGGGCGACGTGGGTAAAGTTTTAAGACGGGGATCGCTCTTAGCATGCCATTCTTGCAAGGTGCTTATGGCTTTTTGGTTTTCTTCTGTAATGTTCAAGCTGGGTATGTATAGCCAATTTTTAATAGTGCCTTCGGATTTTCCAAGATTCAAGGCAAGCCATTTTATGGAACAATTCTGTGCCTTTAGCCATTCCTTGAGCTCTGTCTTGAAGTGAATGAGTTTGTTCTCTTGCTCTGTCATATTATTTTAGTATGCGTGAGCGTTTATTATATCCAATTCAAGCAGCATGTCAATATAATACTATAGCATATTAAATAATATTATTCTCGCAAAGTGAGAAAAGACTTGAATATAATTTTATATTTCACCTTGACGCATCATGCTATATTATATAATATGAATGCATGGCGAAATTTATAACACATAAAGAAACAGCTAATATAATAGGAATCACGCAAGCAACCCTTACAGCATGGGTAAAGAACGGCTGTCCTTGCATATATGTAGGTAAAGTGACTACTTCAAGGAGGGGTGCACGCCCACGATACCAAATTGAAGAAGTCGAGCAATGGATTAAAGAACGTAGCAAGAAGGGAACACATAATGAAAAATAGCAAGGACATTCAAAACAGTGAGCTAATCGCAACCCTTGAGGGCGTTCTTGGCTCTGAGGTGGTAGTTACACCTACAGCCCTTGCAAGGGGGCTTGCTTGCGTGGTGGAGCTGCTACGTAAAGAGATAGCTGATCAAGGCGAGGACGAAGATCACGGAGCTGCGCAAGAGTACGCCACCCCTGCGCAGCTTTCAAAGATGTTTGGAGCAGACAAGGCAACCATGCACCGACAATTGCGCAAACTTCAAGAAAGTGAAGACATCGAGGTCATACGCTTTGCCGATGGTGAAAAGCGTAGTGCTCACCCACGTTACAAGATAGCCGATGTCAAGAGGGCGTTACAACGTGCATCGATCTAAAAGAAAGGAGTCGCATATATGAAACAAGCAACCAAGAAAGCCCCTAGCCTATGGCTACCTGATGGCGATATCCTCGCCTTGAAGTCCCCCGATGTCTTAAGGGCGTATTGTGAAAAGCAACTAGGAGCACCAAGGAAGCAAGTGGCAAGACCGCACTATCCTTGCCCCTATGGTGCGCACGAACGCCCCAAGGTGCAGCTTTCGGAAAAGAACGGCATCGGCTATGCTCGCTGCTATGCCTGTAGCAAGGGTGGCACAGTCTTTGATCTAGCCGCTGAGGTCTTGAACCTTGACGCTAGAAAGAACTTCAAGCAGATAGCCGAGCACATAGCGGACACAGTAGGCTACAGCCTCAGCCTTGAGAATAGAAGCTACACGAAGCGCAAGACGCGCCCTAGTGGCGTTCCCTCAGCCCTGAGCATAGCTATGAAGCAGAGCCATCAAGAAGCCCCTATAGAATACCTTCCCTACGATATGGAATGCCACGCATGGGAGAGCGTGAGGCGAGCGATGAGGCAGGAAGAGACGATGAAGACGCACTCTAGGATTCTGGGCTTGCCTCTCCCTGCCCTGCTGTATCATTGTGATGAGTTCGAGCCCGAAGCAGGATTGCTAGGGGTGGATGAGAAAGGGGCGTTGCTCTATCTGTACACGGCTCATGATGGTATCAAGTGGCGCGTAACAGCGGTGAAAAGGCGAGCTCTACCCATGGAAGCCATGAGAGAAGGAACACCGCGCTTCACCGCATGGAAGGGCAGCAAGAAGCAGTCTCTTTGGGGTGCTTCTCTCATCGACTCTAGCTTGCGTAGAGTGATCATCACGGAGGGCGAAAGTGACGCGCTAGCCGTGCGCTATTCTCTGCACACGTGGCTAGAGATGCTACGCATTGACAGCCCCGAAGAGTGCCCTTGCGCGGACGACATCCCCCTAGTACTGGCAAAGCCTGATGCAGGGACATTCAAGCAGAGCTGGGCAGATTCTCTAAAAGGGCTCGATGTCATCCTTCTAGTCGATGCTGACGAAGCAGGGGAGAAGGGCGCAGCATCGACCATCGACACCTTAAAGAAATCAGGGGCGGCACGCGTCATGACGTGGCAGCCACAGGGAGACGCGAAAGACCCACGCGCATGTTTTAACCCTAATAGCCCCCTAGCTCTCATAGAAAATATCCTCATCAACAAGAAAGAAATCATATGCTATTAAGAAGGAATGAATCTGGAAGCTGGAAGGCGCGTGTTCGCATAGATAGAGGGGGACGGTTAACGAAGCGGCTTATAGAAATAGGTCTAGGAACAAGAGACTATGAAGAAGCGCGTCTTCGTGCCTCTATTGCTCTTCGCTTGGCTGTAGCTGCTTCTATCACGCATGAGCAAGACTTGAAGGTATGTGATGCGGATTTACTCGAAGACGAAGCGATCACATTTTCAACAATAGACAATTTAAAGAAACAATGAGCACCAAGAAAAATAAAGCATCCGAACAGCTAAAGCAAGATGAAGAGGCAAGAGTAAAATCAAACTGCGCACGCGCTGATCAGAATGCAGCGGATGAAGAGCGCAGGGAGAAAGAGAGCTTGCCCCCTATCATCCCCCTAGGCAGGGATGGCAAGAAGAACGTCTATTGGTCACGCACTTACAGCTTCGTAGAAAGCCTCACGGCACAAGAGCACCGAGAAAGAGATCTCTTGCGCATGGCTTCACTAGAAGACTATGCCCGATGGGTGCGCCCTGAGCTCAGCCCCGATGATCATAAAAAGATGCGTAATGTCATCATTCAAGAAGTAGCCGAAAAGCTCCTTCAAGAGACAGGGGGCGAGATGTTCGACCCTTCACGCATTCGAGCCCGTGGCGTATGGAAGGACGAAGCGACAGGGGGGCTTGTCTACAATGCGGGCAACAAGTGCTATCTCTCCACCCCATCGACACCGACACCCCAGAGAGTGGACAACGTGAGGGGGCATCATGTCTATGATAAGGGGGCCGCCCTCCCGAAGCCATCGACAGAGCCCTTGAGCTATGAAGAAGGGTCTAGCCTCATCGACTTCTTAGAGGCTCGCACATGGGCGATGAAGGGTAGCGGATCATTACTAGCTGGCTGGGCTGTATGCTCCTTTCTCGCTGGAGCTATGCCCTTTCGTCCGCATATCTGGATCAACGCCCCTGCGAACACTGGCAAGACCTTCTTGAGAGATGATCTAATCCCCCTCTTTGGGGGCGGTGCAATCGCTCCCGATGGCGCAGAGAGCACAGAAGCAGGATTAAGGCGAGATCTTGGCAGCTCCACCCTTCCAGTTATCTGGGATGAAATGGAGCAAGACGCAGGGGACAAGGGCAAGCAAAACAATATTAACAAGGTGATAGCTCTGGCACGCATAGCCACTAAAGGGGGAGTCACCAAGAAGGCTAATGTCGCAGGGGCTGGCGTAACGTCCTATTTCATCTGCTCAGGCTTCCTCTTCTTCTCCATAGCTCCTACGCTAGAGAAGGATGCAGACGCTAGCCGCTTTCTCCAGCTACGCTTGAAGCCATCGACACCCCAAGGCGTGACTAAACTAATAGCCACCCAGAAGGAGGGGCACGAGATGGTGCGCAATCCAGAGTTCACAGGGAAGTTCATCACGCGCTTGCTTATCGAGCACCCCTTTATTCTGGAGAATGCAAAGACCCTAGAAGGCAGCCTCAGAGAGCAAGGAATCAAGCCAAGGCGTGCCGAGATGATGGGCGTACTACTAGCAGGGGCTCACGCACTGCGCAAGGGTGGTACTATGTCCCCCGATGACATAACGAAGGCATGCGAGCAGGTGACGCGCTACACAGGGCAAGAAGAAAGCATGAGTGATGCAGAGCGAGCCATAGAGCACCTTTTGAACTATGCCGTGCAGCATGAGGGACAACGCCACATTATACGGCAATTTATAGACATCGTGCGCAAGGGTGCGCCTCAAGGCGTGGACGATATTAATTATTATGAAGGGGCGCGAAGCGTGCTAGAAAGCCTTGCGCTCGATTGGTATGCTCCATCATCTGGCAAACATAAGGGGGGGCAGTACTTGCGCCTTCATCCTGTAGTGTCAACATTGAAGATAATCTTCAGGGGTACACCGTGGGAGCATGGGAAGCTTGTACCTGTGTTCACCGAAGGAGTAAGCAAGGGGGAAACAAGCCCCCTAGGGATCATCTATACCAACACGAAGCGCAATGGCTCATCGTCTATAGCTCTCCTTTTTCCTGAACTGCTCATCTACCCTGACGAAGGGGGCCACGATGAGGAAGACGAAGGGGGATAGCTGGAGACATGACAGAACTCAAGACAACAAGATAAGGGGGGCTTTCTGCTCTCCTTTTTTCATTTCTCATAAAGTCACTTTCAACCCTCCTACAACTCACTCAACCTTTAAACTATTGACTGTAAACAAGGTTGAAAACAGAACGCCAAGGGTTGAAAGCCCACTTTCCACCCTTAACTAATTAAACTACATCACCTTATACCTATGGTTGAAAGAAAATAAAAAATAAACCCCTTTAGAGGGGGGTAGATTGGAGCTCTCACAAAACAGAAAAAAAGCGTTTTTTCATCAAAGGGGACACAAAAGGGGACACAGCAAAATCATATACTATTGATATTCATAATTTCTAATTCCCACAACTGGTAGTAAAAAAGCTTCACTAGAAATGGTGAAGCTTTTTTAACGCTAGATTTTCTTCTCAGGTCAGCTAGCCCTGTCATGCTGAGAAATAGATCTTGACCCCTATGGGAATTATCTTAGAATATCACTACGAGCGAATCTCCGCCTTTTACATTTTTTGATATCATGCAAACATCAGTCACCCTAAATAATGGTCTAAGCATTCCCTCACTCGGTTTTGGGACATGGCAGGCACCCGAAGGCGAAACCGCGACGAATAGCGTACTGGCAGCACTCGATGCTGGTTACCGCCACATTGATACCGCTGCCATTTATGGCAACGAGCGCAGTGTGGGTAAAGCGCTGGCTCAGAGCTGCGTTGCTCGTGAGGATATGTTCATCACGACGAAGGTATGGAATACGATGCGTGGCAGAGAGAATACTCTTCAGGCATTTGACGAGAGCATGGAGAAGCTCCAGCTCGACTATCTCGATCTCTACCTCGTCCACTGGCCTGCTAATGCAACCCATCATCCACAAGATTGGCAGGCTCTGAATGCCTCCACTTGGGAGGGTATGGAGCAGATTCTCGCCTCGGGGCGCGTCAGATCTATCGGTGTGAGTAACTTCATGCCCGAGCACCTTGACGCTCTCATGCTCACGGCCAAAGTCACGCCCTGTGTCAATCAGATCGAATACCACCCTGGATACAGGCAGCAGGAGACTGTAGAGGCTTGTCAGAGACTAGGTATCGCCATCGAGGCATGGTCGCCACTAGGGTGTGGTGGACTCATCACCCATCCCCTTCTTCTTCAGATTGCAGAAAAGTATGGTAAGTCAGTCGCTCAGATCTGTATTCGTTGGTGCTTGCAGAATAATACGATCCCTCTTCCGAAGTCAGCGACTCCCTCTCGTATTGTAGAGAATATGCAGGTAGATGACTTTGTCCTGAGTGGTGAGGATATGTGCACGCTCAACGCGATGCCAACAGCAGCCTTCTCAGGCTCAGACCCTCGCGTCGTTAATTTCTTGTAAGTATTTCTGCTACATACTCTTTCATCATGAGTAATCAGCGACTCTCTGTTCCTCAGTATGCCATGGCACTTGCGCATGTGGCAGCTCTGCGCTCCGAAGACCCTTATCGCAAGGTAGGCGCAGCAGCCCTCGATAAGGACAACCGTGTCATAGGCACCGCTTACAATGGGCTTTTCCCTGGCTTTAACGCGCCAGAGGGCTTCTGGGCATCACGTGACGAGAGGCAGAAGTTCATGCTTCATGCTGAGATTAACCTATGCAGCCTCTTTAAGCGCGGAGAAGCCTATCGCGTCGCCTGCACGACTATGCCCTGTACCTCTTGTATGCAGGCTTTGTGTGCGCATGGGGTAAAAGTGATCTATTACGGGGAGTCTTATAAGCAATCAGAAGCTCCCGAGATCGCACGCATGTATGGCGTAGAGCTCATCGAGGTGAAAGAATATCCATTGGTGGAGCACTTTCCTCTCGTATTTTGAGTAGAGCTGAATCTTCAACTATACAGGCGTGGCAAGCGGGGACCTAGCCCCGTGAAGATTTCCCATGGGATTGTCCCAGCCAGCTCTGCGACACGTGTAATAGGCTGCTCGGGGCAGATGAGATCTACAATGCTTCCTGACACAACATCAGCTATGTCGGTGACATCTATCATGATCTGATCCATGGTGACACGTCCCAACATGGGGCAGAGTTTCCCTTGTATACTAGCACATACACCGCTCCCTGATAAACTTCTACTCCAGCCATCGGCATAGCCTATACCCACGGTTGCCACACGTGTTTTCTCACGCAGCTGGGTCGTACGCCCATAGGAGATACTATGACCAGCAGGCAGCTCGCGCACGAGGCAAACGTGAGCACGGAGGCGCAGGGTGGGACGCAGCACGCCATCATAGATGGATGCCATGGGGGCAACACCATAGAGTAGGAGCCCTGGTCTCGCTAGGTTAGCTTCAGGTATCTCATATGCTAGTAACCCTGCACTAGCCGCGAGGTGGCAGTAGCGAATATCCAAGTGGCTACGCAGCTCACGTACCCAACCACTGAAGAGATCTATCTGTGATTGGGTGAAGGTGTAGTCTTCATCCGCTGAGGGGCTGTGTGACATGATACCCTCTATCTTCAGGTGTTCTAGTGAGCGGAGATAGTCGATGAAGCCTCCGAGATCCTCCTGATCAGGGTAGAGAAATCCCTCTCTACCCATCCCACTATCGAGGGCGAGATGGACGGTGAGTGTCTTTCCATACAAAGCCGCTAGTCTATTGAGATGGTCCGCCTCTTCGCAGGATGATATCGTGCAGCTCCAGTGACGCTGGATGATTTCTTCTCGCTCTACGGGGAAGCTAGGCCCCATGATAAAGGAAGGAGTGCGAACTCCAGCCTGCTGAAGCCTGCGAGCCTCACCCACATTTGCGACGCCGAAATAGCTAATTCCGTCTCGATCGAGCCGACGCGCTACTGGCTCCAATCCGTGCCCATATGCACCTGCTTTCACAACTGGCATCAAGTGGGCATGATGCGGGAGAGCTTGACGAGCTATATCGAGGTTATGAGCGATCGCTTCGAGGTCGACTTCTACCCAAGAACGAGGAATATGACACAGAGGCATAGGCACATATATAGCATAAATATACCGAACAAATCAAGGCTAACAATTTTTTTTATGTTCTTTTAGACTGATTATTAGATAGCGGTGAAATTACGTAAAACAAATTGCTTGACAAGTTTAATAATTTTTCTAAAATACGTCATATGCTCCTAACGACATCCAACAACACTCATTTATTGAACAAGCTCCTTTTCATCGTTGACACGCTACGACGCAAAAGTGCCAAAGAGAGCGAAAAGGCTAGTAAACAAAAATCAGCTAAGCTAACAGTACGCCAGAGCAGTGCGATCCGCCTTCTCAAGCTACTGACAGACAAGGCTCCGCAAGGCATCTCCTTGAAGACACTTTCATCTGGTCTCCAGATGACTGTCCCAGCAACCTCTATCCTCGTGGATACGATGGTTGTACGTGGTTACTTCGAACGTCGTCCTAATCCTGAAGACCGTCGTGCAGTTCACATCCGTCTGACTGAAAAGGGTAAATCCGTCTTCTCAGAACTCTCAACTAAGATCACGAAGGATTTCAAAAACATCCTGATGGAGCTTGAAGATGAAGAGAAGAAGAACTTCGTCCAGATCGTAGACAAGCTCTACACTGGAATCAATGACAAAAAAGTAATCTAATTGTTACATTCAATTTTATAACTATTCCCAAAATTGAGCTAAAAAGGTCTCTCGAAAGAGAGACCTTTTTGTATTATAGTGATGGGGCAGTCGAATCTTCTGATACTACATTTATACCTCTGCGGATGAGAACTCTAAAAAACACTTCTCCTCTCCCACTCACTATGCTACACTAGTAGCATGCTCACTCTCGCTGATAGCAAGCTACCACACCTCAGATTTCTTGGTTGGTCTCGACCCGCAAGTCACTTCGTGGCTCAGGCTATTCTTGACCTAGGAGTTCCTGATCCTGACGCTCCTATCTACGTTGTTGTTCCGACTCAGGAATCTGCTCGCCAGCTCAAGGAGAAGCTAGCAATTCTCTCTGCTGGAAAGCGAAGTCAAGGTGCCTGCCTCAGCCCGACCATTATACCGAGCAATCAGCTTCTACCTCTCGCCCAATCCAGACTAGCTGGTAGTCTAGAAAACCTATTTTGCTGGAATCAGGTTCTCACTAGTCATAGAAATAGAGGGGAGAATGCCGAACTTTTCTCTCAAAGTGAAGAATGGAAAGAACAGTCATGGATCTACCAAGCGCAGCAACTCAGCGAACTCTTCGATGTGCTCATACGCGAGGGGCTAGAGTGGGACGACACTCGACTCATAGATCTAGCTCATACAGATGCACGTTGGCAGCAGCTTCTCTCTCTCAAGCAGCAACAGCAGGAGCGACTCAGTGACTTAGGATACCAAAGTTCTACGCAGGAGGCGAGGCTCCCTTACCCGCCCTCTGCAACGGTGATCCTCGCCTGCGTGCCCCAGCTCTCGCGTCAGCTCCAGCACATTCTCTCGAGATCTGCATGCCGAGTCGAAGCGTGGATACACGCACCTGCCACCTATGCTCGACACTTTGACAGCTGGGGCTGTCCGATCGAAACATGGCTCAATCTCCCTGCTAAAAGGACTTCAGAGCTCGCTCCTGCAGATTGGCAATCTCAGGTTTGCCTCTATGATGATAGTGCTCTCATGGCGAAGCAGGCGGTTGCATGCCTCGGTGTGCTGAATGAGAAGCATCGCGCAGCCCTCCATAGCGTCGCACTCTGCAACGCTGACCCCTCGATGGAGTCCTCACTAGAAGAGGCACTAGCAGCGGTTCATGTACAGGCTCATCGTCCACGTGGGCGTAGCTTCTTGAGCTCAGAGTGGCAACAGCTCCTCCATCAGCTCAGTGAACTCAAGCTAAAGATCAACCATACCCACCTCTCTGCAGAAAGCTGGGACTATTACCCCGTCTCCATCATATCCGAGCTGCTAGGTAATCCTCTCCTCCCATCTCTTCTACTAGAAAAAGGCTTCTGCAAGTATGGGGAGAAAGAAGCGCGCATCCTCAGCCTTGTGCAGGGGCGCAGTTTTCCGACACGTATAGCTGGACTGCTCCACGACTTAATCAACTGGGAAAACTACTATACGCGCAAGAGTGAGCTCACAGAAGCTGCGCATTCTCTCGCTGCGAGTATAGAGATCCTGTGTCTCTGGCTGGGCGAGTGCCTATCTAGCTCAGAGGCTCTTGTAGACAAGCTACTAGAGCTAGCATCTAGCTCCATGGAGCGTGGAGATTCTGCTTGGGCTATAGGAAATGATCTGCATCAGGGATTTACTCAGTCTATGATGAGTATCTGTGTCCCCTTGAAGGGGCTTCTGGCGGCACACAGCATGAGCGTGGAGAGCTGCCTTGCGCTCCTTGAGCTGAGTGTGGAGAGGCTTCGCTTCACGCCAGCGAGAGAAGCGCGAGCAAGCATCGATATCATGGGCTGGCGAGACTTATCCTACTCCTCTGCAAAGAGCCTTGTGATCACGGCTTTCCACGACTCAGTTATCCCCGCACGATGGGGGCTAGAAGCATGGCTCACCCCCTCCATACGCAAGCAGCTAGGACTGCGCACTGATCTTGAGCACGCAGCGCATGATGCCTACTTGCTGCGCAGCATACTAGCACCACGTCGCCATAGCGTCTACTTCTTCCTCAGTCGCATGGATAGAAAGAAGAACCCCCTATCGCCCAGTAGCCTGCTCTTTAAACTCTGCCAGCGCGAGCATCTGCCAGCACTGGTTGACTACCTCTTCGGGGAGCATGAGCCACCATCCTTCTTGAATGGGTATGAATCTGAAGAGTCAGATTGGGTGTACCGCCAGATTCCTAATCCACGCAACATCGAGTTAAGTGCTGAAAACTTGGCTCAAGCACGGCTTTCTGACTTCGATGTAGAGTGCCCCATTCCGGTCAATCAGGGCTTCTCCCCCTCCCTCTTGGCTAGCTTCCTAAGCTGCCCTCTGCGCTTCTGGCTGCAGAGACTATTCAAGCTCTCTTCTCAGGAATATGAGTGGGACAAAAAGCAACTCAGCGCGATGGACAGGGGGAACCTCATTCACGCATCGATGGAGGCGTTCATCAGACGCTATCCGAGCTACGCGCATTTCCAAGAAGAACACCCCCATTATCCTCAGCTAGCGCAGGAGCTAGAGGAAGCGCATAGCCAAGAGGTAGAGACAGCTCTGCTTCATGAGTTCGCTCAATTCTATGAGAGTCGCTATCATAACCAGTCTCTCATACCACTGAAGCTCCAATACACAGGCATGCAACGCCAGCTTGCGTCCTACGCAAGCATCCAAGTAGACCTATGGAAAGAAGGCTGGCAGACAGCACGCGATGCGCGAGGAGAACTGCTTCTCGAGTACAAGCCGGATTGGGTTTGGAATGGCTTTCGCATGAATGTGACCATCGACCGCATCGACATACGTCAGAGTGAGGATGGAGTGGAGATGCGCGTCATTGACTACAAGACAGGAGCGGCGATCAAGTCGTGTGCAAGCGAGCATCTTCGCGTGCTGCCTTCAGATGCTCTCCCTCTATGCACCATCTCCCCAGAACTCGAACCCTACTACTACATCAAAGGAAAGGCGAAAAAGAAGCTAGAAAGCTATCGATGGAACAACCTACAGCTTCCCATCTATGCCGCATGGGTCGAGCAGCATTACCCCGACACCCTCATCTCAGCGGCCTACATCCGTCTCTCACGCAAGGCGGAGGAAAGCGCTCTACTCCTATGGGGAGAGGACGGATCGCTTGCAGGGCTCTTTGATACAGACATCTGTGAGTTGAGCTCTCTCTCTGAGCATGATGACAGAGAGCAGCAGCTCTTCTCCCATGCGAAGCAGTGGGCGCTCTGCTGCATGAAGATGATACAAGAGGGGCGCTGCCTCGCTAGTGCTGAGCAGATGGGATGGGAGGTCGAGCGCGACAGAATATTCTCCCCCATGCATATGCAAGCCCCTCTACATGAGATCTTCATCAGCTCATCATCCAAGAACGCACCCTTCACTGACTAAACGACCATGGCTCTTCTCAATACCTATATCGCTGCCTCAGCAGGCGCAGGCAAAACGTACCAATTAGTCAGCCGCTTCATCGCCCTACTGAGTTTACAAAAACTATCTGGTGATGGAATCCAAGTATCCACCATCATCGCCATCACTTTCACGCGCAAGGCGGCAGCCGAGTTCAAGGCCCGCATTCTTGCCGACTTGGCGAAGGCCGCGCAGTCCACAGATGACGCGCTGTCCTGCTGGGATATGCGCATATCTCCGATTCTCACAGAGATGGGGATCTCGGTCAAGGATGCAGACGAGAGCTTCCTGCTTGACCGCAGTGGGGAGCGCAAGATGCTCTTCTTCACCGAGATACTCACAGATGTGATGAACCAGTTTGCGCAGCTCAACCTTGGTACCATTGATAGTCTTTTCCAGCGCATGGCTCGCACACTTTGTGCCGAACTAGGATTGGCGCGTCTGACTCCACTTGATCCTCAAGAAGAGGAGGTAAAGAGACGTAATGCTCTCGACATCACATACGAACAACGCTTCCTGCTTGGTGATGCGCAATCAAATCGACTACTAGAAGAGGCGATCGCATCAAGCCTCGGTAGCGATAGTGCTCTGAGTCATGCGGACACGAACATTTTTGAGCTGGTTAATCGCTACCATGAGATCATGCTCTCTTCACCTGACGCTGTATGGGGAGGAGACCCTGACACCATGACAGAAGAGCAGCTTGAGCTATTCGGGCTCACGCCTGATGACATCAGTATCAAACGACCTGAGAGCGCATGGCTGGAAGAAGTAAGATCCCTCATCAGCACCCTAAACCATGATACGAAGAATAAGCAGATACTCTTCCCTCCCCCCGAAAAGGATGAAAGCCAAAAGGGACACTATATCATCCCCAAGCGCGCTGGAAGCATCGCCATGCACCATAGCACGGCGCGCTTCTATCGCAGCAAATTTGTGCGATACGTGCGCAGCATCGCCTCGCTCAACCATGGTCTCGTCTCCATCGAGGTCAAGGATATGCCCGACGCCTCACCTGAAGATCAAGCGAGAAGCCGCTACAAAATCTATTGGGACATCTGTCGTGAACAGGGCTACGACCTTAGTGCACTGCTCGATGAACGGCGCGCCTATTTATGGCGTCGCCTCCTACTGCGCACACAAGCTCTCAAGCAGCTACTCCGCGAAGTGGAACACAACTACGCGCACGAGGTGCGTAAGCAAGGACTCTTCAGCTTCTCTGACGTGGCTAGGCTACTAGATGGGAATATCAATGAGCAGAGCTATGCTCTCGTTCAGGAGCGACTCGATGCTAAGTTACAGCACTGGTTACTCGATGAGTTCCAAGACACATCTTATGAGCAGTATGATATCCTTCGCGATCTCCTCCTAGCACGCGCGCAGGAGGGAGATGATGGCAGCGTCTTCATGGTGGGTGATGCAAAACAGAGTATCTACCAATTCCGTGGTGGAGATCCACGCGTATTCCTCGGAGCTCGTGAAGATATCTTCGGACTCGGTGAAGAAAATCAGGCGCGCAGCAAAGAAAAGCCTCTTAACTGTTCCTACCGCAGTGCGCAGGCGGTACTCGATTTTGCCAACGAGCTCTTTGGACCTTCATTCCGCCATTATGCCAGCATCGCGACAGAAGATGCGCATCAGCTTTGGGATAGTCTCGACTTCCAAGCGCATCAATCCTCTCGTCGTGCTACTGACTACACAGGTGAGGTGGAGATTTGGGAAGCACACCGCGAGGCTGATTTTCTCACAGCCGCAACTCCCAGCTACCAACTCATCGCAGAAATACTAGATCATGCACTACACACCCTATCATACAGCCAGCATGAGTCTAGCTGCGCCATTCTCGTCTCAACACGCAGTGAAGGGCTGGCCATCTATAAGCAGCTCCTTGAGTTGGATAAAACCTACCACCTCTCTCTCCCCATCGTCTTCTGCGTAGAGCAAGAGATCAGCAGCGAATGCGCCCTCGGTCAAGCTCTCAGCCAGTTATTTAACTGGCTACTCTGTCCCGAGGATAAGCAGAGCCTCGGACTGCTCCGCCTCAGCCCTCTCTGGGAGCTCCTCCTCACTCTCACTAAGAGCTCGCGCACCGATGAATGCTGGGAGAAGCTGCGCGAGCTCACAGCAAGCGCAGGTATAGCGCAGCTGCTGCGAGAACTCTCAGGCGAGATTCAGATCATTCTCGCTGATGAAGCTCACTTGCAGAAGAGCTGGAAAATATGGTTCACAGAAGCGGAGGCCTTCGATGAGAGAGGTGGCTGCTTACGCGAATGGGTAGAGTACATCAAATCACTGAGCCTTCGCAATGAAGTACAGGGAGATGCAATACGCATCATGACCATTCACCAGTCCAAGGGCCTAGAGTTCGACTGCGTGATCATCCCCTTCCTCTCCCCGAGGGGAGAACTAGCCAGCTTCAAGAGACGCTCAATGCTCCAATACAAGGGTGAGCATGGCAAGACATATGCCCTCCTCGTCCCACCCAGCGATGAGAACTGGGCAATGGAGAACACAGTCCTCTATGACAACATGATCGCCCCCTGGAGAGCACAGGAAGAGTTCGCCTCCTTTTGCAAACTCTACGTAGCTGTCACACGCGCAAAACGCGCCACCTACATCATCTATCCCAAGCGTGCTTCTAGCGCGAATAAGGCGAGCCATGAGAGCTTCAGGCATATCATGGAAATGTTCGTTGAACATGCCCCATCTGGCAGCCATGACGGAGATGAGCGCAGCTCGCGCTTCGGGAAATGCGTGTACAGGCATGGCTCATTATTCTTAAATGAAGAGAAAGCACAGTCCAGCATTTGCCGCATGCCTGATCCGCCCCAACCTCTCCATATCACGAATTACAGCTTCCGTAATCTCACGCGCCGCACTCCCTCTTCTCTCGATGAAGAACTCACTGCTAGTCACGTGGGTGCAGCAGTCAGCTCATCGAGAGGCTCTGCTACGCATGGTCTATCAGGTGCCGAGCTCGGACTCATCGTACACGCAGTGATGCAAGAGATTAGCTGGATTGACGAGCACACGCAGGTGCCGCCACTAGCCCTTAATACACGTGCCGAGCCCTACCGAGCAAGCATCACAGACTGTATCCAGCGAGCCCTACACTCCCCTAGCTGGCGTGAGCACTTCTCCACTCCAGACTCGCCATGTCGCCTCTATAGGGAGCAGAATATAGAAGCCCTCTCACAGGGCAACTGGATATCTGGCCAAATTGACCGCCTACATGTACACTACGATGCATCAGAGACCACAGCTATCTCTGCGCATATCTACGACTACAAAACAAATGCTCATACATCAGAGGAGCAGCTCAAGGATCATTATCGGGAGCAAATGCGAGCCTACCGCCGCATGGTTGCGCTCGCCTTCCATCTCTCGGAGGAGAAGGTAGGCGTGACGCTGCTACACTGCCCCTTACAGGGTGAACCTAGTGCGTGGACCTACTCAGATAATGATTGGTAGTCTTAACTGAGATCGCGCATCAGATCTCCTCTCCCTGCGGGGAGGTGCTCAAAGTGGTCGACTAAGGCGCGGTGTGCCGAACGCCCTTTTAAATAGAGACCATGGAGGCTAGCGAGTCGCTTCTCAAAATGGAGCAGAATCGCGGTACTGGCTGGATGAGAATCCAGGTAATCAAGCCCACCTGAGAGCAGCACATGCCAGCTCTCCTCCTTCTCGTGCTGCTCTACCGTCGCCTCAATGAGGCGAGACATATAGCTTGCGAGGCGCAGTTTGAGCAGGTTCTTGCGCAGCTGGAGTCTTGGACGCAGTAGAGAAATTGACTTTAAGCTCAGAAGATCGCTCTTCTGAGAACTACTACAGAAGATCTCACACTCATAGAAGAGATCCAAGCAACCGTGCAAATCGCTACCAGCCTTTCGCGCCTGACGGGCAGCAGCGCGGACTACACCATGCTCCTTCGTACAGAGCACTGCGATGACGCCATGCTCACCTAGTGGATAGAGTCGTAGAACCGTCGCTATGTCAGATAGCATGGGAGGAGTCAGCTTAGACCCTACAGAGGGATAAGCATATCTAAGAATTATGGTGAGAACTTCTCAATCGCGCCAGACAAGAGCAAGCCCTTGTGGTAGGCGCGTAGCAACGGGTAGTTCGCAAAGATTCTGTCAGCTGAGTCAAGCTCTCGCTTTGCATTCAGTTTATTCCCAGTCACGAGATAGAGCGCCCCTTGTGTGAAGTAGTACAAGGGAGTCTCATCCATAGGGCGAGTGTGATTCACCAGCTCACGAGCCTTTACTTCTTGCCCCAGCATGATGAGACAGAGAAACTTGCGGTAGAGCAAGATGTCATAGATATCCTGACTACTCTTTGTATCTACGGTGGCTAGTACACCATCGAGCATTTCTATCCCCTTCTCATACTCTGCTGTTCCAAGGTAAATGGAAGAGAGATTCAGGAGTAGAACGGGGTCATTCGGATTAATTTTCAGCGATTCTTGCGCTACCTTCATCGCATTTTCAAAATCGCCTTGTTCGATATAACAGCCAGCCTTCAGAGAAAGCACATTAGGATTCTCGTTAAAAATCATCTCACAGCTATTGAGCAGGGCTAGGCATTCCAGCCAACGCGACCCTTTATACGCCTCTTTTGCTCTGGCGAACTGGTCTACATAACTTTCGCGCTTTTCCTTACTCAGATTAGAGAGGCTAACCACCCACTTAGGTAGATCTTTGATATCATCTAATTCGTCGAGTCTATCCTGAGCCGCCAGATTACTGAGGCAAAAGGCACTTAATATGAATGCTGTGTAAAGTTGTTTTTTCATTGGGGAAGTTTCTGAAGGATGCTTTGATATATATTAGACACCGACAATCCATATTTGTTACGAAGAATTTCAAGAGTTCCGTGTTCTACGAATTGATCGGGCCATGCTACGATATGATGAGCAACACTCTGTCCGCGCTCAGTAAGCAGCTCTGCAACTGCTGAGCCGAAGCCACCACGGCAGCTATGATCTTCAAGTGTAACGATGAGGCGGCACTGATCAGCCATCTTGAGGATGCACTGCTCATCAAGAGGCTTGATGAATCGGGCGTTCACATGCGCGACACTCAGCCCCATCTTATCTTCCAATTGCTGCTTTACCTCGTGTGCGACATGATTCATGTTACCTAGCGCTATCAGCGCGACATCTGTTCCTTCTGCAAGGATCTCTGATTGCCCAATAGGTAGAATCTGAGCTACCTGTGGCATCGTGACTCCTTCTCCCTCTCCACGTGGATAGCGGATCGCGCTAGGCATATCCTCGATCTGGTTCATGGTCGCAAGCATATGGAACAGTTCAGCCTCATCCTTTGGCTGCATCATGATCAGATTGGGAATAGCGCGGAGCATGGCTATGTCGTAGAGTCCATGGTGCGTGGGACCATCATCGGGTGAGAGTCCGGCTCTATCCATGCAGAAGCGCACGGGCAAGCTCTGGAGTGCGGCATCGTGCTGAATCATATCAACACATCGCTGCATGAAAGTAGAATAAATAGCTAGATAAGGTTTGAACCCCTCAGTTGCCATACCGCAGGCGAATACAGCGGCATGCTCTTCGGCTATACCTACGTCGTAAAAACGCTTCGGGAAACGCTCTCGGAAGGTGTTTAGCTTTGTCCCACTCGGCATCGCAGCAGTGATCGCCACGATCTTGGGATCATCCTCCGCCATCTTAGTAACGCTCTGGGCAAAGGCCTCTGAGTAGGTCAACCCTGTGCTTGCAGTGGCACCGTCTTCGATATTATAGACTCCTATACCATGGAACTTTGTCGGATTCTGAGCCGCAGGCTCGTAGCCGCGCCCCTTCTCCGTGATCACATGAATGATAGCAGGCTTATCGAGCTTTTGCGCGACGCGTAGCACACGCTCTAAGCGGGGCATATCATGTCCATCCAGCGGTCCGAAGTAGGTGAGTCCTAGTTGCTGGAAGAAGCTCAGCGGGGAGATGAGTGAGCGCGCTGCATTGACCAGCTTTGAAGCCTGATCACGCGCCTCTGAACCAGCAAGCTTCTCGATAAAGCTACGCGAGTGCTTACGCAGCCAGCTGTATGTCTCCGTCTCCTGTAGGGAAGAAAAGTACTTCGAAAGCGAGCCGACGTTCTTATCGATACTCCATTCATTATCATTGAGAATGAGGATAAACTTCTTCGTCGTCGTCGCGATATTATTCAGCGCTTCAAGTGTAGGTCCACAGGAGAAGGCACCATCACCGACTACTGATACGACACTGAAATCCTCTCCCTTGAGATCGCGCGCCGCTGCGATACCGAGTGCGGCTGACATCGCAGTTCCTGCATGCCCTGCGCCAAACGCGTCATGCTCAGACTCCGTGCGCTTCATGAAGCCTGAGAGTCCCTCGTGCTGGCGTATGGTATGCATACGATCTGCACGACCTGTGAGCATCTTGTGCACATACGCTTGGTGGGAGACATCAAAGAGGAACTTATCCTTCGGCGTACTGAAGACACGATGTAGTGCTATTGATAGCTCCACTACACCGAGGTTAGGAGCGAGGTGTCCTCCTGTAAGTGACAGTGTGTCGATGAGCTTATGGCGTATCTCTGCCGCGAGCTTCACAAGCTCGCTTGGTGAGAAGCTCTTCAGGTCAGATGAGTCGCTGATGCGCGAAAGTAGCGAGCCACTTTCAAAGGAGAGTGAAGTCATGATCTTGTTGTGTAGAAGATGCTGCTTGTGCAGCAGTGGAAGTGGGAGGGGCTGGGCTAGGTGCCTCCAGCTGCTTGATGCGCAGTTCTGCTTGCTGTAGGACAGAAACGCAGGCTCGCTTCAACTTCATCCCCTCCTCAACGAGAGCGATCATCTCTTCCAGACTCGTCTCGGGATCATCCATGAGGCGGATGATATCTTCGAGGCGTTGAGTCGCGGTATCAAAGTTCGTCACACGAGATGAGGACTCGCTGTCGGTGTGGGCTGTACTCATAGAGAGAGGCTTACTTGCGTTTCACTTCCTTGTTCGAATAGTAGAGCATATGATAGCCTAGGATAGGATATCTATACCAGAAGTCACCCTGTGATGAGGCGATCGAAGCCACCCCATTCGACGCATCAGAGCCTATGAACATATCGGCGTACCATACATTCATCTTAGGTGTCTTGCTGCAGAGAATACCTTCTACGACCACGGGGAAGAAGTCTCCACTCTTTTCTTCAATTGCGTTGATACCTGCTCGCTCATCAGACCCCATATCAGCCATACGATAGGACTGGGGTGTCACGAGTAGCCCCTGCACATCTATACCAGAACGCTCAGTGATGGGCTTGAGCACATCACGGTAGTCGCTGACGCGAAGTGGTGTCCACATGCTGATACGGTCTGCATACCACGCCACAGCCCAAGGCTGATCTGAGAGAATAATATCCTTCTCATTGGTGACTTCGGAGAGCGTGCTACTTAGTGCAGCAGGATAGTATGGAGGGAAGTGGGGGTAACCACCCAGCCAGATGCCACGGTAGAGCTCCACGGGCAGTTTCGAAAGGAAGGGGGCAGCAGAGAATAGAACTAGCGCGATGACGGTACCATTACGCGCCATGTCGAAGCTATGGAGTAACTGCATGCGAGCCAGAGCCATAAACACGAGTGAGAGACCATAGGCGATGAACAGTGGCGCAAGGATAATGTAGAGCTGACTGATACTCACATCCTCCTTCGTACCAAAGAGGGTCATTCCTATGCTCACGAAGACCCAGAGAATGAAGGTAAACCACTTGATCTGATTGGTCGTCTCCTTCTTGTACTTGGTAAAGATGGTTAAGAAGAAGAGAGGTACGACGATAATAGAACCCATCATCGCATAGAGATTACTCAGCTGCCCGAAGGTATCACCGAAGAGGCGAAGCCAGAAGCTAGAACTGTTGAAGGGGAGGCTACCGACACTGGCGAGTCGCATCGCCATCTCGGCACCACCTCCTTCAAAGTTATAGAACTCGTAGTAAAGATTGCCTAGAAGTGAGCCTGAAGCCGAGGCGTTGAACAGAAGTGGCATCATGAGGAACATGAGCGAGATAATCACACCAGGGATGACATAGACCCCATGAGGGCGGAAGAAGATCGCAACGAATACCAAGGCAGCAATGAGCACCCAGATGGCCATCCACGATGTCAGCGTCAGCAGCGAAAGGAAAACAAAGGCAAGCGCGATGTTCATCATCAGCTTGATACCGCGCTCACTAGCACATTCGATCGCACGAGTGAAGAAGATCATCGCAGCTAAGAAAAGGCATAGCATCATCATCTGAGGTAGACCACTCGTCGCAAATTGGAGGAAGATATCGCTCAGCGCCATGAAGCCTATCACAGAGTATGCCAAGTATTCGTCAAATAGCTTCCTGATAAAGAAGTAGACAAGCACCAGTGCCACGATGAAGAACAGCGCACTCACCCCCGCGATTACACGGTCAGGCGTGTAGACATCAGGTGAGACCTCTTCCATGCGTGTGGCTTCTACATCCGCTTGTCCTGTCGCTGACAGAGCAAGAGCGAGTGTATAGGGGTAAAGGGGAGCATAATTCGTATCGCGGAAGTGCTCGAAGTCGACCTTCGCGATACCTCGACTTGCGAGTGCAGCTGCGTGATCCGCCAGTTCCACAGGGCGGATAAACTTCGTAGAATAGCCTTCACCATGAGCAATATTACGTGCAATCTGCGCCTGATCCATCGCTTCTGCGTGAAAGAGACCGCGGAATGTGAGAACAAGCTGTGTCGTGACTAATCCTAAGACGAGGAGGATGAGGATCACTCGGATGGAGGTATGACCTTTTTCTTTTACGGTAACGGGATTAGCCATAAGTATTTACTGTGTTTATATTAGAGTATGAGGTGCTAAAGATACTGCTCGAAGAAACCTCTATCCGCAGTGATCTTGCGTTGGAGTGTTCGTCTGCTAACGCCCAGTAACTGAGCCGCCAGCGTCCTATTTCCCTCCGTATGCTGTAGAGCTCTAAGGATAGTGGTCTTCTCCAGCCATTCTAGATTAAAGAGGGGGGGCTGTTCAAGCTTATTATCAGAAAAAGATCGACTTAAGGGAACTTCATCGCCCTTCCCTGCGTGTGTTTGAAGATATTCAGGAAGATCCTTGGGGCTAATCAGCTCTCCTTCACTCATCACGACAGCATATTCGATAGCCGTTCGCAGCTGACGCACATTCCCAGGCCAGGGATAAGAGCGGAGAATATCAAGAGACTCACGTGAGAGCTGCTTGACGTCCTTCTTATTATCAATACAAATCTCACCGAGAAATGCGTTTGCCATCAGCACAATATCTTCGCTTCGCTCACGCAGTGCTGGCAGCTGGATCTCTATCACGTGAAGTCGCTGGTAGAGATCGAGTCGGAATAATCCCTCCTCAACCATCGCAGATAGGCGCCTATTCGTCGCAGCTACCACGCGAACATCTACAGAGATAGACTTATTGCTCCCTACTCGCTCGATGGTGCGCTCCGAGAGAACACGCAGCAGTTTGATCTGAGTTGGGATATCGATTTCACCTATCTCGTCTAGGAAGATCGTCCCTCCATTCGCCTCTTCAAAACGCCCTATACGACGCTGATTCGCACCAGTGAATGCCCCGCGTTCATGCCCAAAGAGCTCGCTCTCCATCAGCTGCGGCGAGAGCGCAGCACAGTTCACAGCCACCCACTTTTCCTCAGCTCTGCCAGAGAGTTTATGGAGAGCTCGCGCAACGAGCTCTTTACCCGTTCCACTTTCACCCTCGATGAGCACACTTGCCGTTGTCGGGGCAACCTGACGAATACGGCGAAAGATCTCCTTCATCACTGGGCTATCGCCCAGCATGCGGTCTAGTTTCGCATTTGACTCTAGCTTGGTGACAAGCTGCTTATTCTCACTTTCTAAGCGTCGCGTATGAGCAGCCCTCTTGAGCAGTAACTCTACCTCATCGAGGTTGAGCGGTTTGTTAAGGAAGTAATAAGCACCATGCCGCTGCGCCTCAGCCGCTATATCATCACTCCCATAGGCCGTCATCATGATAGCGCAGGGAGGAGAGGCGAGCGTGCGAGCATAGTCGATTAGCTCCATCCCACTTTCTCCACCGAGGCGCAGATCCGTGAGCAGGATATCCACAGGCTCGCTGTCCATGATGGCACGCGCTGCCGCACCGTGACTCACCGCGAACACCTCATACTCCCCCTCCAGCGCGAGCGATAACGCGTCACGTGTCGACTTCTCGTCATCGACTATTAACAAGAGGGGAAGTGACATCATAAGAAAAGCATCGTGATCAGATCAGCCAGAGACCCTCAGTCTCATCGAAGCCAAACATGATATTAAAGGCATGCACACCCTGTCCACCAGCACCTTTCACCACATTATCCTCGGCACTCATCAGCACGACACGTTGGGTACGTGTGTCGATAGACCAACCGAGATCTAGGAAGTTCGTACGTGTAACATTCTTCGTATCGGCGGGCTTATTCTGCCCGAGCAGGCGCACAAAGGGTGCTCCAGCATAAGCAGCTTCGTAGCATGCCGCAATCGCCTCAGCAGTCACTCCATCAGCTAGCTTCGCTACAGTCGTCGTTATGATACCCGTGTTCACAGGGATAAGATGGGGAGTAAAGGTGATAAGAACTGGCGCATTCGCAGCAATCGCTAGCTCCTGCTCTATCTCTGAGAGATGGCGGTGACGAGGCACACCATACGCACGTACACTCTCATTGCACTCACAGTAGAGGAGGGATACATCGGCGCGACGACCAGCACCAGAAACACCACTAGAACTATTCACCACGATATCTTGAGTCTGGATGAGCCCAGCCTCCAAGAGAGGAACAAGCGGGAGAATAATACTCGTAGGATAGCAGCCTGGAGAGCCGACGATACGCGCCTGTGCTATCTGATCAGCATGAAGCTCAGGCATCCCATAGACAGCCTCTTTGAGCAAGGGGATATTCGGATGCTCAGCTCCATAGAACTCTTCATAGACAGCAGGATCATTCAAGCGAAAATCAGCAGAGAGATCAATCACACGCACCCCAGCCTCGACAAGCCCACCGGCATAGGAGGCTGACACCCCATGAGGAAGAGCTAGGAAGGCCACCTCTGCCCCAGTCGCGACGATGGCGGCGACATCAGAATCAGTAAAGCAGAGATCAGCCCCAGGAAGATTTCCAAAGCGTGGGAACACATCAGAAAGCTGCTGCCCAGCATACTGTCGCGAGGTCGCACAAACCATCTCTACACCCTTATGCAAGAGAAGAATACGAAGCAACTCCTGCCCTGTATATCCACTTGCGCCTACAACGGCTGTCTTAACTGTTCTCATAGATGAGTTAAGCATAGCATAAGCACACGCATGTCTCAAGTCTTAATACAAGATGTGAAATAACTTCAATTCACTCAGAAAAGGCTTGCTATGCAGACAGTGCACAGATATAATACGCGACCATTTCTCCGCCCAGTAGCCGCAGGCGCCCCGTTAGCTACTGGAAAAAGGGGCCTTGAGGAGAACTGAACCATTAACCTAACCAATACATAATGAGTAATTCCGAACTGGAAGCCTTGATCGAATCCAAGCTTCCAACATTCCGCAAAGGTGATATCGTCAACGGTACTATCCTTGAAATCCGCCCCCAAGTCGTCCTCGTAGACATCGGTTACAAGTCCGAAGGCGTCATCTCCATCTCCGAATTTGAAGACGAAGAGATCGAAGCGGGCGATCAAATTGAAGTCCTTCTTGAAAGCCTCGAAAACGATGAAGGTCTCGTCGTCCTCTCTAAGGAAAAGGCAGCACACAAGCAAAACTGGGATAAGATCGTTGCAGTCTTCAAGGACGGCGGTCTCGTCAAGGGCAAGGTCAAGAGCGTCGTCAAGGGTGGCCTCATGGTCAACGTTGGCGTTGAAGCCTTCCTCCCTGGCTCCCAAGTTGACATCATCCCACCAAAAGATCTCAACGAATTTGTTGGTCAGGTCTACGAATTTAAGATCGTTAAGGTCAACGACGAGCGCAAGAACATCGTTCTTTCCCGCCGCGAAGTGATCGAAGCAGAGCGCAGCGAACAGCGTCAGCGCTTCCTCGAAACCGTACAGGTTGGCGACAAGGTCGTCGGTCAGGTCAAGAACATCACCGACTTCGGTGCATTCGTCGACCTCTCTGGCATGGACGGTCTCCTCCACATCACGGATATGAGCTGGGGTCGTGTCAACCACCCATCCGAGATGCTTCACCACGGTCAGGAACTCGAAGTTCTCATCCTCGAAGTCGACCGCGAAAAAGAGCGCGTCTCCCTCGGTCTCAAGCAGATGTCCGACAACCCATGGGCAGACATCGAGAAGAAGTACGCTATTGGCTCCCGTGTCAAGGGTCGCGTCACCAAGCTCCTCGCTTACGGTGCATTCGTCGAACTTGAGCGTGGTGTTGAAGGCCTCGTACACGTTTCCGAACTCTCCTGGGTCAAGCGCATCACACGCCCCAGCGACGTTCTCTCCCTCGATCAGGAAATCGAAGCCATCGTTCTCAACATCTCCGTTGAAGAGCAGAAGATCTCCCTTGGCGTTCGTCAGCTCGACGAAAACCCATGGGAAGCAATCGAAGCTCGCTTCCCTATCAACACCGTCATCAGCGGTGCTGTGCGTAACCTCACACCATACGGCGCCTTCGTGGCACTCGAAGAAGGTATTGACGGCATGATCCACGTCTCTGACATGAGCTGGACACGCAAGATCAACCACCCATCCGAAGTCCTCAAGAAGGGCGACGTCGTCGAAGCTCGCGTGCTCAACATCGACAAGGAAAACCAGCGTGTATCTCTCGGTATCAAGCAGCTTGACATCGACCCATGGGAATCCATCGATGACCGCTTCAAGGTTGGTGACCTCGTCAAGGGTCAGGTTGCCAAGATTGCTTCCTTCGGTGCATTCGTCAACCTCGATGGCGACATCGACGGCCTCATCCACATCTCCCAGCTCTCCGAAGAGCACGTGGAGCGTGTTAAGGATGTCATCAAGGTCGGTGACGAAATCGAAGCTCGCGTTATCAAGGTCGACAAGGTCGAACGCCGCATCGGTCTTTCCATCAAGGCTGTCAACTACGATCCAGAACAGCTCCGTCGCGAAACTGCCTCCTTCGAGACACTCCGCGCTGGCGACATGGTCGGTCTGGAAGAAGCCTTCAACCTCGCTGCTCTGCAGACAGAGGAATGGAGCCCATCCGAAGACACGAAGTAATTCACTTCAGAGAAAACATTCTCAATACAGCCGCTGCACCAAGAGGTGCAGCGGCTTTTTCATACCTTACGCGTATAGCTTATCGAAGTAGTGGGTACAGGTTGCCCACCTCTGCTACTACGGCATAGCTAGCTTTTTTTCATCACAAGAGATAAGCTCTAGCTACGAGGCACATTACAAAAAAGATTGCTCAAGATTTGCTTCGGGCGATATCACGGACAAGACGCACATAGTTATCTATTCGGATAGCATCGCCTTGAGGACCACGCCCCTCTGGGAAGCGAGAAGCATCGCCCTGCTTAGGATCACTTCGCTGAGAGCCTGCACCATGCACATCCATCCATGTCCCGTGCATGCAGCCCATAGCGCGCCCGAAGCAGATGTAGCAGGCAGACTTATCGCGTCCCTGCTGACGCTGAGAAAGATGTGTTGTGCTCGTCCAGAAAGAAGGGTAATCTTTCTGATTGGCCTCATTGGTGATGCTTGTGCAGTTGAACACAGGATCAATAGCGGCAGACTGCGTCGCATCAGGACTACGTGAATAATCGACAATATACTGAAGCTCCTGCGCTGTGGGTAATCTCCAGTCTGAGTACCCTGCAATGCGCGCGTTCTTCGCATATGATAGAGCCTCATTCCAGTCCATCCCCTCGCGGCTATCCTCCTTGCTCCACATCAGCCCACTACTCTTGTCCGTGATTGTACCATTCTTATTATCTACGAACTTATTCTCTCCATAACCTTGCTTACCGCGGACGAGGTAGACATAAAAGGTTTTTGTCTTACCATTACGCTTATTTGCGCCAGTGCCATAGCCTTTAATACGTCCATCTGCGAAATTGACGCCAAACACCGTTTTATTCCCGCGCATGGTTGTCGATGTATAGAGGGTACTCGTCACCATCTGCGCGTCGATTAATCTCTCGCCCTGTGACACATCACCATAGCCAAATGCAAAGTACTTTGTATTGATAAAGGGGCGAAGCCCCTTGGTTTCAGTACCGCGATAAGAGCTGATATCCTCACCTTTGAAATCGATAAGTGAGTAGAGCTCCTTGATCGTAGGCACGCGCCAATCACTCTTACCTCCTACCCGACACTTCTTCGCATAAGACAGCGCGTCCTCGTAGCTGAGCTTGTCAGATGCATTTATCTTGCCATCTTTATTAATATCTAGAGACTGTGTCCATATGAGCCCTGTATCTCTATCACGGACCATGCCATTCTTCTTCTGAAACTCCTCCCCCTGCGCTAGAAACGCAGTGGACAGCAGAGCGGGAAATATAAAATTTCGAGTAACCATATAGAAAAGAACGTCCTTCTTATCTCTACTTCTACATTTACCGGTGTGGATATTCCCACAAAAGATACGTTCTCCATTAATAGATGAAAATACTCGTACCTCTCCTCTCTCTTAGTGCTCTCGCTCACGCGGACACCGCACCTAATATTCTCTTCATCCTTGCTGATGACATAGGAGCGCAGTATCTTCGATTCTCTCAGCACCCTGACACCACAATAACTCCTCCACTCACCCCGACATTAGATGCGCTCGCCAAGCGCGGCATCGTGTATACCAATGCTTGGGCTTCTCCCCTGAGCTCCCCTACCCGCGCCAATCTCTTGACAGGCCAGTTTGGATCTCGAACTGGAGTCACACAGGTGGGTGTATCTCTTGACGCGGACACCCTCACCCTAGCTGATTATTTGAAAACTGAACGATCATATCGTACAGCTATCATTGGGAAATGGCATCTTTCTCAAGCTCCACTTTACCCGCGTGACTATGGATTTGACCACTTTCTGGGGACCATGGGAGGGGGTGTTCGAAGCTTTTTTCGGGGACCCATCATTCGAGGCTCAGAGATGGAGAGATGCCGCGTGTATAATAGCACCAATTTGACAAATGAAGCACTCAAGTGGATTAACGCGCAAAAGTCCCCTTGGTTTTGCTGGCTTAATTACAATGCGGCACATACCCCTTACCATCTACCGCCTCTCGATCTCCACAGCAGAAAAGAACTCAGTGAGGAGCAAGATGATATAGATAAAAAACCCTTAGCCTATTACTATGCGATGATTGAAGCCATGGATACAGAAATAGGGAGATTACTTCGCAGCATGCCTCCAGAAACACGCGCGCGCACTATCATCATATTCATGGGTGATAACGGAACAGAGCGACAATTAGTAGGGTCATCTAACGCAAAGGGGTCAGTTTACCAAGGCGGCATCCACGTACCGCTCTTTATTGTCGGAGCTGGCGTTACGCGTAGAGCAGAGAGAGATGCTCGCCCTATCTGTGCGACAGATATATATAGTACTGTTATTGAGCTTTCTGGTGGTACGATGCCACGCTACAAGGATAGCTATAGCTTCGCAAGCAGCACCAGAACAAAGAGCAAACCACAAAGAAGCATATCCTACGCAGAATCGAACAATAAACGCAGAGGAGTTTCTAAAGCCGTATCCGATGGTGAGTTAAAGCTCATTACAAACAACTCTCAAGAGGAGCTCTATAATCTAAAAGATGACTACACGGAGAAAAAAAATCTGCTGAGCAATGCTACACAAGCACTATCAGATAAGGAACTCAGAGCGTATCGACGACTTCTAGCAGAGCGCAAGCGCTTGGAGAAGAGTTTCCCTGTACTATCCGAGAGGAACACTAAGCAAAGATGAGTCATCTAGCGGCGACGGCGTACCAGAAGTGCGCTGAGCGCTAGAAAGCTCATGAACATTGTTGAAGGCTCTGGGACAACATAGCTGCCTATATCGAGTAGGAGGCTATTCTCTCTCCATACGAGGCTCGCCTCCCCCAAATCAAAGTTGGAATCACCATGAGAAGATTATTCTGCTCGCATAGCTGCAACCGCTGCTATCTGCTCCACATCAGGGATCTTCAATAGCTGTCGAGCGCAGGCACGCATCGTTGACCCCGTTGTATATACATCGTCAATGATGACGAGATTCGGACTAGGGAGTGTCTGCCCACCTCCTCTTTCGTATGCGGACAAGAGTGAGTATAGGCTATTAGCATGAGTGGCGCGCTGCTTGGCCGTGAGCTGCGTCTGGCTTGTGATGCTTGATACACGCTTCTTCAAGGGGCGTACCAAGGAGAAGCTAGGAAAGATACGTATCAGCTCCTTGGCTAGAAGCTCTGATTGGTTAAAGCGACGATGCCAGAGACGTGCTGGCGTGACGGGTACAGGGATGAGTGTCCAGTCATCGAAGGCAGAGAGCACAGGGTGCGATTCCCAGAGCTCAGCCATCAGGCGTGCGAAGCTACGGGCGAAGTGCGTCTCACGTCCATACTTATAGCGGTGCATGAGCTTGCGCATCTCTGGCTTCCCGTAGAAGCCAGCACGAGCGAAATCAAAGGGACGTCTCTGCTTCTCACACTGTGGGCATGACCATGGATCATCCAAGGTCATGTAGACGGGGCTACCACAGTAGAGACAAACAGGCTTTGGTACACGTGGTACGCGCTCTTCGCAGCAGCGCGCACAAAGAGAGCTAGCCGTATCACTTCTCTCACCACAGAGCTCACAGGTGTGGGGAAATAGCCAGCGCAGCATGTGTGGGAGCTTTCTATAAGCCTACTTCGCCTCGTGACGCTTCAAAAACTCTTTAACTATCTTCTGATAAGCCACAGTAGCTAGACCATAAGAGTCGTGTTCGAAGATGGTACGGCCAAAGCTAGGGGCTTCCCCTACACGTACGGAACGCGGCACGATGGTATCGTAGAGTACAGAGCCCATGTTTTCCCTCACCTGCTCGACAACCTGTCGTGCGAGATTCGTATTGGTGAACATCGTCATGATGATCCCCTCATGCTTCAGGTCAGGATTGACCCCACTTTCGCGGATCTGCTCAGTAACGAAGAGAATCTTTGCAAGACCATCCAAGCTCAAGTACTCACACTGCAGCGGGGTGATGATCTCATCACAAGCACTCAGTGAAGCTGTCATGAGGACACCGAGCGAAGGTGGCGTATCGAGAATCACATAATCATACTCATTCGCTTCGCGTAGTGGGGCAAGCGCATCGCGCAGACTCGTCATATGCGAGCCAGCGAGTGTCAGTTCTATCTCAACCCCTGCGAGATCCATATGAGCTGGCACTATAGAGAGATTCTTACGACCAGTTGGGCGCACCTGAGAAGTGAGACTGGTCTTCCCCAGAAGAGCAGGGTAAATCGTCTCATAGCCAGCGGCTTCAATTCCGAGTCCACTTGTCGCATTACCCTGGGGATCGAGGTCGATGAGGAGAACGCGACGATTTTTCGCGCTTAGCCCAGCGGCGAGACTCACAGATGTCGTGGTCTTACCGACACCTCCCTTTTGATTCGCGATAGCAATGACTTTCATAGAACGCCTCTGAGTCTACATGATTCTCCTCAGTTATTCAAGCGCGAAAATACCCTCCCACCACTCATAGATCTACATCATTATCCTACAAGCGATAGGAGTGCCTCGCGCATGCAGTGAGCATTCGGCAACTCTTCGCCTGCAAACCATGCCGCCAGAGGACGACCCACCCCCTGCTCAAACCAGAGGCGGAAGGCTAGCACCCCTTGCCAGAGCAACATCCCCTCACCTGTACTCACATGACAGCCTAGCTCGCGCGCCGCGCGTGACAAGGGTGTCTCATGGGTAATGATATCGTAGTAATAACTCCCCCTGCGTAGATACTGTGGAGGGATAGGTAGGAGATCTCCCCTATTCAGACCGAGTGATGAAGCATTCACGATGATATCGCACTGCCCCACGAGATCTTCGAGATCGGGGCTATCAAAATGCAGGGTGCTGATCTGGCACTCGGGTGCGAGCTTCCCCAATGAGGTCGCCAGCTCAGCGAGCTCTGGTCGCGGGCGATTCACCAGCATGATAGACTGAAAGCCGTACTCCGCACAGCGCAGTGCTATCGCGCTACCTGCACCACCGCAGGCGCCTAGTATCATCAAGCGATGCTGGGCAAAATGAGGCTCTTTCTTCCCCATGAACTCGCACAGAGCTGCGATGAAGCCATCGTTATCCGTATTATATGCATGGATGCGCCCATCTGGGGTAAAGAGGAGCGTATTCGCAGCCTTCGCCTGAGTCGCACTACTATCCTGTACATCGGCTAGATCATACGCACGTTTCTTAAAGGGGATGGTGATGTTCACACCGATGAACCCGCGCCGCTGAAGGCTACGCACGACATCTTCGAACAGCTCACCCTCGGTCTCACAGAGGAGGCGCACATAGCGGCTACCCGCAGGCACTTCAACATTGTAGTCTGCTATCCCCTGATGATACAGAGCGGCTTCTTCAAGCGCAGCTTCGTGCATGAAGGGAGATTTCGAGTGAGAGATAGGATTACCGATAACGGCAAGGCGGCAGCCCTTGGGAAGACTCTCAAGCTGATAGACTTGCTGTGCATTCATAGCGAAGGAAGGCGATCATAGGAATAAAGGAGGAGATACGATGATGTATCCCCTCCTCGGCTAGATAAGATGTGCGCGTGAAGCGCGAAGATTACTTCTTCACGTCTGCCTTGTTGCCGTTCTTATCGACCTGTGAGACGATGCAGCTCTTTTCGAGCTTCACGATGACATTAGCCGCGAGCTCAAGCTTCACGGTACGATCCTGAATCTCACGTACGATACCATGGAGACCCGCATTAGTGATCACCTTGTCACCTACCTTGAGCGATTCCTGACGCTGCTTGAGCTCCTTTTGCTGCTTGGTCTGTGGGCGGATAACGATGAAGTAGAAGATGACACCGATAAGCAGCAGACTGATGATCATGTTCCACTGGCTACCGCCTTCCTCAGGCTTGGTGTCAGGGGCTTTTTCTGTACTCTGTACGGTGGTGGCTTGTGCTTCTGCAGGAGCAGCGGGAGCTGCTGGGGCGGGAGCTGTCGGTGCAGCAGGTGTGGCTTGGGCGATGATGATACTCATGATATATTATTAGCTTTGTAGCGAGAGATGAAACTGCTCTTGAAGGCAGCGAATTCACCGACTGCAATAGCGCTTCTCGCTTGCGCCATGAGTCGTAGGTAAAAGTGTAGATTCTGGAAAGAAAGGAGGCGAAGAGCTAGCATCTCTCCAGCTCGGAAGAAGTGTCGCACCGCTGCACGTGAGAAGCGATTTACGTGGGGATGACCCTCGGCATCCATGGGCTGCAGATCATGCTCGTAACGCTTATTCTTGATATGCATAGGACCATCAGGCGTCAGAGCTATACCGTGACGAGCCAAGCGAGTAGGCATCACGCAGTCAAACATATCAACTCCACGCTCTATCATCTCGAGAAGCTGTGGCGGTGTGCCCAAGCCCATCGCATAGCGTGGCTTATCCACAGGAAGATAGGGTGCTGCGTGCTCGATAGCGCGTAGCATCTCCTCCTCTGGCTCACCCACGGAGACTCCACCTATGGCGTAGCCGTCAAAATCCATTTCTGCAAGCTTTTCTGCGCACTCACGGCGCAAATCAGCATAGACTGATCCCTGCACGATACCAAAGTGCAACTGACGCTGCCCATTCGTCATCGGCTGATGCTCATCTACCCATTGTTTGCATCGCTGCGCCCAGCGGAGAGTGAGTCCGAGTGACTTTTCTGCATATTTTCTATCGCAGGGATAGGGAGGACACTCATCGAAAAGCATGGCTATATCACTGCCGAGGTTCGCCTGTATCTCCATGCTACGCTCAGGGCTGAGCATCATGTAAGATCCATCAATGTGATTGCAAAAGCGCACACCCTCTTCCGTGATCTTTCTCAGCTTCGCAAGACTCCAGACCTGAAAGCCACCTGAGTCGGTAAGGATAGGCTTCTCCCAGCCCATGAGCTGATGCAGCCCACCCATATCACGTATACTCTCATCGCCGGGGCGCAGACATAGGTGGTACGTATTGCCTAGAATGATCTGTGAGCCCAGCATATCGAGCTCTTCGGGATGCAGTGTCTTGACACTCCCCTGCGTACCGACGGGCATAAAGATGGGTGTCTGCACCTCACCGTGAGGGAGGCTTAGCGTGCCGAGTCGTGCACCCGAGGGGTCAGTCTTGTGGAGGGTAAAGCTCATGGTCGTTTCAAGTATTTGGCAGAGTAGATCTCTTTCCCCTGTGCTTCCCACTGCATCTGGAAGTCAGTCTTGGGGTAAAAGGGCTCATCCCACTCCACGCGTGTGAAGAGTGGTGACGCATCAAGCAGTTCGCAAACCCAGACATAATACTCCTCGTGGTCTGTCTTGAACAGGATCTCTCCCCCCTCAGCAAGAGCACGGTGCAGCACAGGGATGAAGCTCTCTTGCACGAGACGATTCTTATGATGCTTCTCCTTTGGCCAAGGGTCTGGGAAGAGGTAGTGCAAGCGGTGAATGCTTGCTGGGGCGACAAAGTACTCTAGGAAGTAGCGACTTTCGAGACGTAGTGCCCGCACATTGCTCAGTCCCTTTTTTTCGCTATCGCGGCAGACCTTGCGCACGCGCCCCAGCAGTCGCTCCACGCCAAGGAAGTAGCGGTCAGTATAGTGAGCTGCCATTTGCAGCAAGAATCCGCCATCGCCGCACCCGAGATCTACTTCAAAGATCTTTTCAGAAGCATCAGCTTCTCCTACAATGTCGGCAGCCTTGTGGCTTGCAAAATAATCCTGAGGCACAAAGGCGGCATCCATATCGGTGCTCATTATAGGGAAAAGCGATGCCGAGGTCAAGGACTCATATCATCCTCTGCGCTCAAGCGGGTCTTAACGCGCAGATTCTGCTTGCGAGTCCTTATTTTTTCTGCTGGTATCGAGCCCCCTTGTGGAGCAGATACTGCGCAATCTGCTTGGCAGAATCTCCTGCTAGCACATCGAGTGGGTAGCGACCCTTCATATCGCGTGCATTGATATTTGCGCCTTTTTCTACAAGAGCTTGCACGACTGGCAGGCTACCTCCTTGCGTGGCATAGTGGAGTGGTGTCTGCCTGAGCCTATCTGTAGCCTTCGCATCAGCTCCCTTTTTGAGGAGGAAGTTCACGATATCTTCACGTCCCTTGGAGGCAGCGAGCATCAGAACACTCTTCCCAGAATGCTTGACCTTGTAGTTCACATCCGCGCCCTTTGTCACCAGAGATTGAACATGCTCAACGGTGCAGTTAGACTGTGACACCTGCTTGTAGAGTCCTTCACCCGCGCCCAGTACGCGCAGCGTCTGCGAACGCTGTCGCTGTGCTTTGAAGTTCTGGGCATTTTTTGCTATACGACTCAACTGCTCGTCTGAGTATTTCTGCTGCTTTTCGAAAAGTGTACCGTCTGCCTGATCTGCGGCAAAGAAGACACCCTCGCGTACGACTATTCTTACGATGACAACGAGGATGATAATAACGATAAAAAAGATCGCCTTTTTGATAAATTTCATGATAAGTGATGGGGTAGTGGGTTATAGGGTAGTTGGGCAAGATGGCTTAGTTCTGCTTCCCTTCGATGGCAAGAAGAAGAATCACCATAGCAAGGGCAAGCCTCTTGTCGAGCTCTGGAGCCCAGTCGCTAATATCACAGCGATAGTGAAGAAGAAAAGGGTTGAAGTTCTGCTTGAAGCGGCTCTGCGTCTCCACACCATTGCGCTCCAAGTGATAGGTAGCAGGGATCAGATTCGTCAAGAAGCGGCGCAGGAGAGCCAGCAGCAAGCTATCTTCCTTCACCTTATAGAGTGCCTGATCATTACCATCATAGATCACCCATGTATCGCGCATGAGAGAGGTCATCCCTTCGCGCTTGATATTCCCCAGCAGCTCACCTGTCACGCTGTCACGCACTTGATAGGTAGAGGAGAAGTCAATGATGTTCTGCGTGGTGATATTGAGAATCTCCTGCGTCATCGCCTCATCGCTGTAGATGCGCATATCCTCCTTGAGCTTGAAGCCCTTCGCCTTCGTGATTGCGATGAGTTCGCCAGCATCGTTGAAGACGCGAAAATAGCGGTGAATGAATGACCAGAACTTGGTCTTAACGTGGAATTGCTTGAGGGATTGAAGTTGCTCCATGTGCGGGATGATAACAGGTAGATAGTAGCGTGTCAAGAGCTCATCCTCACTTCACAAGCAGCATATCTAAGGCTAATGCCACGACTCGATCGCGCCACTGCAGCCGCTCCAATCCTGCGAAATTTGCCGTCTTTAACTCGAAGTCACCCTTCCGTGAGACGAGGGCTATACAGACCTGACCGACGGGAGCTGTACCCTCTTCGGCACTAGGCCCCGCGTTCCCCGTGATACCGATGGCATAGTCAGCCCCGGATCGGGAGAGTGCTCCCTGAGCCATCGCGAGAGCAACTGGCTCGCTAACGACACCTTCTTTCTCGATTAGCTGAGGGGATACGCCTAAATCACGCTGCTTGGCTTCTGCGCTGTAGCACACCCAACCCTCACGAAAAATGGCTGAGCTCCCAGGCACACTTGTCAGACAAGCTGCCACCATACCACCCGTACAGCTCTCGGCTAAGGTGATGCGCTGCTGGAAATGGGTGAGCTTATCCACCATCATGTGGGCACGTATCAAAAGATCGGGATGCATGAGCTATTCTTATGCTGGAAGTTGAACTGACACCACGGCAAAGGCTGCCATCCCTTCTCGACGCCCCAGAGAGCCGAGCTTCTCATTCGTTGTCGCCTTGATCCCGACACGCTTAGGCTGGATACCGAGAATGGGTGCGAGCGTCTCCTTCATCGGAACGAGGAAGGGGAGGATGCGAGGGGCCTCCGCGATGATAGCACAGTCGACATTATTGATCACGCCTCCTTGTTCGCGAAGCAGAGAGACTGCTTTTTCTACAATACGTAGTGAGCATATCCCCTTGCAGCTCTCCTCACCGGGGGGATACCAGTAACCGATATCAGGCTCCCCTATAGCTCCTAGGATCGCATCAGCTAGAGCGTGACAGAGCACGTCTGCATCACTGTGACCATCTAGTCCCTGATCAGGATGTATCTCTACGCCACCCAGGATAAGAGGGCGAGGTGTAGAGGAGAAGCGGTGTATATCATAGCCTAGGCCAGAGAGTGTAATTGTCTGCATCATAAATAGAAATGGGGGGATAAGGGGTGATTAATGGGCATCCAGCCAGTTGGCTGCAGCGCGTGCTTCTACAAGCAGTGGCACGCCATGAGCGAGAGGCAGAGCATCCTGCATCGCTCGCACGATAAGAGGCACGAGTATCTCCTCTTCATCGCGGTGGAGGTCAAAGAGTAGTTCATCATGCACCTGCATGATGAGACGCGAGCGACGCCCCTCTAGCTGCTTGGCTACGCCTAGCATGGCGAGCTTGATCATATCAGCAGCACTTCCTTGAATGGGAGTATTAATCGCATTGCGCTCGGCAGCAGCACGCAGATTAAAGTTCGAGCTCTTGAGATCTGGTAGCTGGCGGCGGCGCCCACAGAGCGTCTCGGCATAGCCATGCTGACGCGCCTCATCGACGAGCCTGTCCATGTACTGCTTCACACCAGGGAACTGATCAAAGTAGTTCTCGATAAGAGAACTCGCCTCGGCACGTGAGCAATCCAGTCGCTGACTAAGACCGAAGGCTGAGATACCGTAAATAATGCCGAAGTTAACGGTCTTTGCCGCGCGACGCATATCACTTCCCACCTGCTCAGAGCTACAGCCAAAGATGCGAGCTGCCGTCTCTGTATGAATGTCGCGCCCCTCGCAGAACGCGGCTATCATAGAAGGATCTCCAGATAGTGCCGCCATCAAACGCAGCTCGACCTGCGAATAGTCCGCTGAGAGGATCAGATGATCCGCATCACGTGCGACAAAGGCACGGCGTATCAGCTTTCCTTCCTCCGATCGTACAGGAATATTCTGTAGATTTGGATTCTGGCAGGCGAGACGACCTGTTGTTGTCACCATCTGCATGAGATTAGCATGAATACGCCCATCTTTTTCAGAAATATAGCGTGGCAGAGCGTCCAAGTACGTCCCCTTCAGCTTATTGAGCTCTCTGTAGTGAAGAATATCGCCAACCAGCGGAGAGATGGGAACAAGCTTGCGCAGGGTTTCTTCATCCGTTACATACTGTCCCGTGCGTGTTTTCTTCGGCTTATCAAGCAACCTGAGCTCGCCAAAGAGCAATTCACCGAGTTGCTTGGGAGAATTCAGATTAATCTCTCTGCCAATCTCGGCATCGAGACGCTGCTTGACCGTCTCAATCTGAACTGCCAGCTCAGCGGAGCTCTCCGCAAGAAGTTGCGGGTCGACGCGCATCCCTTCCATCTCTAGCTCCGCGAGGACAGGCAATAGGGGGAACTCCACCTTCTCCATGAGAGAGAGCAAGCCGGCGGCTTCCAACTGCTCGCGCAACAGCAAGGAGAGTTGCAGGCTGATATCAGCATCCTCTGCCGCATACTTCGCCATCTTCTCGACAGGCACAGAGGCTGTATCCATCTGCTTACCAGCTATTTCTTCTAGTGAAATGGGTTTATAAGAAAGCAGGTTCTGTGCCATTTCATCCATACCATGTCTCTGATCTGGATAGAGGGCACTGTGTGCCAGCATCGCATCAAAGAAGGGACCTCGTAACTCCAAGCCCACTTGACGCAGCACCTGATAGTCAAACTTCAGATTCACACCACACTTCTGCGCAGAGGACAAGAACAACTCGGCAAAGTCTTCCACATCACGAGGATCTTCTATAGGTGCATAAAATGCCTCATGAGGAGACATGGAGAACGATATCCCTAGCAATCGATCCTCTAGTGGGTTGAGCCCAGTCGTCTCTGTGTCAAAAGCCCAGCAATCAGCTTGAAGCAGAAGCGAGACGAGCTTTTTTCTATCCTCGGCTTTGCGTATCAAGCGGTACTTAATCGGCATCTGCGAGATATCCTTCAGAGGCGTCTCATCAAAGAGAGACATCTGCCCCGCAGCAGATTGCTCTTCATCAGCCTGCGGAGCACTCTTATCCTCAGTTGGCTTCGTGGCAAATCGCTTCACCAAGCCCTTGAACTCAAACTCCTCAAAACAAGTCACCAAAGTAGCAGCATCATAGCCCTTCCATTCACACTCAGGAATGGTGAGCTCCATCTCCACATCGCGACGTATGGTTGCTAGCTCGTAGGACAAGCGCAGATTATCAGCACCTAGCTCTACTTTCTCACGCAGCTTCCCCTTGATCTCGGCGGTGCGAGAGAGCAGCTCCTCCACGCTACCAAACTGGGCTATCAACTTCTTCGCAGTCACAGCTCCTACCCCAGCTACACCGGGAATATTATCGGATGCATCCCCCATCAGAGCGAGGATGTCAACGATCTGCATAGGCCTCTCTATCCCCCACTCTTGTAGAAAATCCTCTTCACGCACCAGTTCGAACTCAGCACCTTTTCGCCCCGGCTTCCAGAAAGAGCAGAGAGGCGAGAGGAGCTGCCCTAGATCCTTGTCAAGTGACACCATGTAGGAAGGCATACCTGCCTCATCTGCCAGCCTTGTCAATGTACCGATCAGATCATCCGCTTCATAGCCCTGCATACGCACAACGGGAATGTTCATCTTCTTGAAGAGCTCAATCGCATGCGGGATTGAGTCGCGAAGCTCCTGCGGCATCGCCTGTCTATTCGCCTTGTACTCGGCATATTGCTCATGGCGAAATGTCGGTCCTGAGGCATCGAGACAAGCGACGATATGCGTAGGCTGAACCTTATCAATGAGTGAAAGGACGGTATTCGCCAGCCCGAAGATTGCTGATGTATTCAGACCATCAGCGCGACGCATGGGCGCATTGATAAAAGCGTAGAAGGCACGATAAATAAGAGCCATCCCATCGAGAATATAAAGTGATTTGTCCGACATCCATGGGCATCTTACCACAGAGGGCTAGGCTTGCAAGATAATTTGCAGCAACACTCCTCGCAACCCACGCGAATTTCTGTCATCGAGCAAAAACCGTCATACGCATCTCATAACACCACATTAGCCCCTAACACTTAAACACAAACGTCCCCATGATAAAATAAAATACTTCATCTTACCCCTCTAAAGAAACACAAATTTATCTTGATTTTTGAGACGTTTTGTGTAAATTCGATCATGAATACCAACTTCAGCGCACCTTGCGTTTCACAACCACTTTCTCACTCGCAGCATGAAAACCCGTAAAACACTACCAAACCAACAAGCAGGCTTCGCCATCATCTCCACGATGATCCTGATGGTTCTTGTCGCCTTGATCGCCGTAGGCCTCATGGCACTCGTAGCTAACCGCAACCGCATCGCCGCACAAAAGCTCCTCTTCGAAGAAGCTCGCCAACAGGCAAAAATCGGCTTAGATGCTGCCATAGCCGAGTTACAGGTAGAAGTAGGTCCCGACCAGCGTGTCACGGCTAACTCCAGCATCATGAACTCGAGTGACCAAGGTGCTAGCCCTTACATCCTCGGTGTATGGAACAGCTGGGATGGTCCTATCTACGGACAAAGTGCATCAGGGCACGCCTCTAGCATTCAAGACACCTATGACAAGGGGCGTTCGAGCATGTTCCGCCGCTGGCTCATCTCCTCAGCTGACGAAGCTTCCACCCGACAAATAAATGGCTACAAGTCACTTAGCAGCAGTCGCCCTGGAAAGCGCATCTGCCTTATCGGCGAAGGCACTCTCGGCGAAGCTGCATCACGCGACCAATACGTCTACGCTGATCTGATCAACATGCCATCCAGCGGCAATAAGATCACCCAGTACGCATGGTGGGTAGGCGGTGAGAACCAGAAGGCAAAAATCAATATTGAGACTCTAGAAGAGACCAGTGACCCCATTGAGATTCTCCACCGCACATGGGATACACCAGCACCTTCCTTCGCTGACAGCCAGCTCTACAGCGAGCTCGCAGAACCCATCGATGATAACGCAAAGCTGCTCACCCTCCAGACTCTCCAGCTAAGCTCCACCAGTGCACGCAGTGCAGGTTCTCCCTACTTCTTCGATATCACGACTCACTCCTACAGCCTCCCCACAAACATCAGCACAGGTGGGCTCAAGCAAGACCTCTCCCTCTTGCTGAATAAGGAGGGGCTTGCTGGTACGGAGTTCGCGCGACGCACCTCTCAGGATAGCCCCATCGCTGAGCAAGGCGGAGACATCCCCACGGGCAAGACTCGCGACATGCCTATCGGTAGCTGGCAGAATCTTCACGCCTACCACAACACATGGCCGAATGGCGAGTCCTCTGGTAACTCTGCCTTCAGCGCTCGCCTCGTGGGCAATCTGAATACAGCCTACACCCGCATGAGTGGCAGTGCCTTCCAGCAGGAAGAGCACCTCATTGATACAAACTCTGCCGAGGAGTCCGACTTTGACATGAAGACACTCCTCGATGAGGGATCTAAGACTGCTGGCTACGCCCGTGTCCCCGTACTCCTCTCCTACATGCAGAGCTTCTTCATGTTCTCACAAGCAGCCAATCCTGGAACATCCACACTCAGCGTCGGCTATACTCCAGTCGTCCTCTGGTGGAACCCCTACAATGTCCCCATGCGTGTCGCTGGGAAAAAGCTCTGGGTACACACCATCCCCTACAAGACAATATGGCTTCAGAGCTGGTCACAGCACAGCGATGGTCGCCCACACCGCTGGACAAACTACTGCATGATCCAGCCCTACAATCCTGATCCTAACAACCTTACTGCAGGTGCTGGTGGTACACCATACGACATCGCACAGAGCTTTGGTGAAGACTACGGGCAGTACTTTGTGAACGAAGCCGGTGGCAACGAGGACTCTGACATCGTCTTCGCTCCAGGCGAGATACTTATCTTCTCCCCCACGAATGGCACAGCAGCAGGCTTTGAAAGTGGTGGCGGTGTCGCAAACGCATTTAAAAACCCCTTCGCGAATGAATACAACCCGAAGACCACCTCAGGTCTGAAGGCCTACTTCTACTCAAATCAGGGAGATACATATGTTAACGGAGGTGCTCGCCCTCTCAATCTCCGCTTCGGTGCGCATAATGACCCAGTCCATGGCACCCCCATCCCTATTGATAATAGAAACCTTGGTTACTTCTTCGCAGGTTCTCGCGAGATGCTTACCTATCGCGTCGGCTATCTAGGACTCCATGAGGCGGACCGCTCAAGCGATGCTGTGGGCAAGTACCTCAACTCACCCCAGCGATTCACCCTCGGCTGGTACGATCCTGATACCACGGCAGATGATCTTGAGATCATGAACTATGAGACATGGCGCACCGATATGAACGACGTTGACCAGCCATACTATGTAGCCGCAGTCGGCATCATCCCTAAGTCTGCAAATGGTATCCTCAAAACACGCTTTGCCAAGGGTGACTACCGCACGAAGTCATGGCAGTACTCCAGCCCTGCTCTCTTCGGCTCTCGCATAGCAGAATCAGGTGCTGATGCAAACACGTACGAACAGATGCGTACATACCATCCCTATCAGCTTGCTAACATCGAGATCGGTGGTGGTCTGAATGTCGCCCCTCTGGATAGTATCGGTCGCAATGGATTCTACGGCATCTCCGGTGACGGCGAGCAGGTTTCCTTCATCTCCTCACTGGAGGTACCCATGCACCCCCCACTCTCGATCGCTGGCTACAGCGGCATGCGTCTCACACCCGGCTGGTTCCACGGCACGCAGCGTACCATTTTCGATGGTGGTAGCTCGAATCTTATTCGCCAGCAGTATCAATCTGGTGTCCCTGGTGTTGGTATAGGCAACGGCTTCGCTGACCCCACTATTCCAGCTGATGAGATCCACTCCAGCTATGATCACAATTATCCGCTCATCTATGGACAAGAAGTCATCTTCGATGACTACTATGACCATGGTCTCATCATCAATGATGCGCTCTGGGATAGATTCTTCACCTCATCCATCACTGATATGCCTAGTGCTAGTGGGACGATCGCGGCACGCACGACTCTCCAGAGCTTCTTGAGTGACGAAAAGCCACTCCCTGTATCTCGCCACGTGAAAGCGCCCAACGCCTATACCAATGACGCGATCATCGAACGCCTCATGGCTGAAGATGGCTGGAAATATGTGGCTCAGTTCATCCAGATCGATGGCGGATTTAACATCAACTCAACCTCCGTAGAAGCCTGGGCAGCCACGCTGCGCGGTCTTGCAGATCGCAAGCTCGTGACAAATAAGGATGGTCGACTCAGTATCGTCGAAGAGAGCAAGAATGAGAGTGACGTTCTCTTCTCTCGATTCATGGTCTCCACGACTGACAAGAGTGTCGACTCCCTTTCTGGATATAGCCTCATGCAAGGGGATACTGGATTCCGCTCAGGCTCAGGACTCGCTTCAGCGTGGAGTGAAGTACGCTTGCTCAATACCGATCAGATCCAAGAGCTTGCAGAACGCATCGTCGAGCAGGTACGTGAGCGAGGCCCCTTCCTGAGCATGTCTGACTTCATCAATCGTCGTCTGGATAAGAGCAACACCGAGCAAGCACTCTCTGGTGCACTCCAAGCTGCCATCGACCGTACGAACATCAACGATGAGTTCCAAGAAATCATCGTCACAAATGCTATCGACGGTGACTTCTACAAGTTCCCCGAAGCCTCACTGGGCTCTATCCACACAGCAGCCCCTGGCTACCTCATCCAGAGTGATGTCCTCATGTCTCTGAGCAACATTCTCACCCTGCGCGATGACACCTTCATCGTCCGCTCTTACGGCTGTGTTCGCAACACGAACAACGCTATCTTGGCACAGGCATGGTGCGAAGCTGTCGTGCAGCGTCGTATCAACTATGTCGATCCAACGAACAATCCCTACGACAGCGCTATTAATGCAGATGGATCTAGCAATGAGCCGCTCTCTGATGTCAATAAAGTCATGGGACGACAGCTTGAGATTGTATCCTTCCGTTGGCTTGACCAGTGGGATATCTAATCAGATTAACAACTCTCACCTAGGTGCTGCATGCAGTGCCTAGGTGAAACTCTTTTTACAATATGGTAAAAAACTTCAAACCCAAGTTCAACGACCGCGAAGCGCGTGCGAACAAGCACTCCAAGGGCTGCCTTGCTGACGCAGGCGCATCTGATACAAAAGTTAAACCACGCCCCGAGACTGAGCTCTACGACCTCTTAGAGAGCACCCCGAATGGTCTCTACCTCATCCTTGATTGCGTGCAAGATCCTCATAACCTCGGTGCTATCCTGCGCACAGCAGATGGAGCTGGTGTCACAGCAGTCATCGCCCCCAAGGACAAGGCTGCCACTCTAACAGAGACAGTCGTACGTGTCTCTGTGGGAGCAGCTCTACACGTCCCTTTCATTCAAGTCACCAACCTCGCGCGCGCGATGAAGGACATGAAGCAGGCAGGCATCTGGATCACAGGCACTTCTGACAAGGCAGATCGAAGCTTATACGAGATAGACTTCAGCGGTGGAGTTGCCCTCGTCATGGGAGCGGAAGGAAGTGGCATGCGTCGCCTCACCGAGGAGAACTGCGACTTCCTCATCAACATTCCTATGCTAGGGCAGGTACCCTGCCTCAACGTGTCAGTTGCCACGGGAGTCTGCCTCTATGAAGCAGTCAGGCAGCGTACCCACTCATCCGCTGCCAGCGGCAGCTAAGGATCATGAGCAACTATGCAGACAACGAGCTCGTCCTCTCGCTGCATCCGCAGCCTGATGAGACTGTCTGCATCATATCGGATCTCCACTATGGACATACGCGCAGTCTCGCGCCTCCTCCCTCTGAGCTCGTAGCGAGCCTCGCTGGGGTAGACATCCTCGTCATCGCGGGCGACCTCGCAGAGACACGTCCCCTTCATGGATGCCGCGAGCAGGGTGTAAAGCTTCGCGATGAATTCCGCCATGCCTGTCAGCGCGCTGGTATACGTCTGGTTGAGCTAGCGGGGAATCATGATACAGACCTGCCCCATCTGATGCTCAGCCTCTGGGGTGGCAAGGTGATCGTCATCCATGGGCACATGCTCTTCGATGAGGTTGCACCTTGGGGCTGGGAATATCTGCGCAACAAGGCAAGCAGTGATGAGCTCATCGCTCAGCACCCTACGCGACATCGAGATCTCAGCGCGAGACTCCGACTAGCGCAAGCGATGTCTCTACACGGCACTCCCATTCACCAATCAGCCCTACAGCCCCCCTTCACTTGCTTCAATAAGCTTCTGCACTGCTTCTGGCCGCCTCAACGACCTATACGCATCGTGGGAGCGTGGCTGAGTGCGGCACGCCGCGCGGAAAGATTTGCCTCCACTTTTGCGCCAGATTGTGAGTATCTGGTATTCGGTCATGTGCATCGCACAGGGTGCTGGAAAAAGAAGCAGCGCACCTTGATGACGACTGGAGCATGGTTCAAGCATGCGCGCGCGGCTCGGGTCGATTTTAAAGATGGGGTTCTTCTCTCCTATTCCAAGCTCTAATTGTGTACACTCCTACCCTAGGTGTGATTCTCTGTTTTTCCGATAGCTACAAAGAAAAGTCTATCAAAATAACAAAAAATACCTGTCGCATATGTATTACAATCTCAAGAATCATACCACCCTACAATCAACTTAACAAAAGCTTATTAAAATTTATAATGAAAATAAATCCATTTTAAAACTTGCCTTATTCTGTCTTTCAATGTATATATATGAACATCCAATCCCAATAAATCATGAATAAGGCAGAACTCATCAACATCATCCAGCAAGAACTGGGGATAGGCGCCACGAAGCAACTAGCCTCAGATGCGCTCCACGCAACACTCAATGCCATCACCCACGTGGTCTCAAAAGAGAAAGTACAAATCGTCGGATTCGGCACCTTTGAAAAGAAGAAGCGCCCTGCCCGTATTGGTAGAAACCCCCTCACAGGCAAGCCTATGAAGATAGGAGAGAGCGAGCATGTCGCCTTTAAAGCCTCGCCTGTTCTCAAGAAGAAGCTCAAGTAAGCTCACTCTACCAGCACTGCGAGACGAAGGAGGTCCTCTTCCCTCGTCTTTTTTTGTGCCTTCATCGCGCGAAATCAAAGTATGTAGCTAGAATAAGCTTGCCTCTCTCATACTCTGGGGCTATCATGATCACACACAGTTATGTCCTCTTACGACCAGTACATTCACGCATATGAGAAGCTCAGCCTCAGCACCGCAGGCATCATTCTAGGCATCATTCTCATTCTGGTTCACGCCTTTGCGCTATTAAATAGCGAAGCGACGAGAGATCTACTCAAGAAACTTCCTGATGCGACCCTTCTCGGGCAGACTCTTCTTGGCATCACTTGCCTCTGGTTCATGCTCTTGATGATTGATGCACCGTGGAATCCACTCACACTAGAGCTCTTTAGCTTCGAGTCGATGCGTGGCATCCTCATCATCGCGTCTCCTATTGTTTGGTTTGTCCTTAGCTCCATGGTGAAGGAGAACCTCTTCGCACGCGCTCTTGGTTTTTTCATCCTACTGGCGGTGAATCCACCTCTGACAGCCGCCTTCATGAAAGAGCCTGTCACGCGTCTCCTCATCCCCATCTGGTGCTATCCTGTACTCACCATCGCTTTCTTCCTCGTGGCAAAGCCCTACCTCTTGCGCCGCATGGCAAGCTGGCTTGACGCGCGTCCGCTGTATCTGCGTTTTGGAGCTTTTGCTGGTCTCTGCTACGGTATTGCCATGCTGAGCTGCGCTCTGCTTTTCTGGTAACGCCATGCCCTCTGCTGAGCAGTTAGAAGAAGAGTCTGTGATGAAGCGACCACTCATCACACTCGCTTATGCCGCCATTGATTTCGAAACTGCTGGAGTATTAGCTGGCGAGACTGATCAGCCCGTCCAGCTAGGTATCGTATCCGTAGACGAACTCTATGGCTCGATGCAACACTACATGAGCTATCTCGCCTGCGATCGCCCCATTCACTGGGCAGCCTCACAGGTACATGGCATTCAGACCGAGGATCTCCGTCATGCGCCTAGCTTTAGAAGCCTCTGGCCTGAGCTCAAGCAGCGTCTGAGCCAGCGCGTTATTGTTGCGCATAACCATGGCACTGAGTATCGCTTTCTTCAGCGTTTTCCTGGGCATGGTTTCACCCCATGGCTTGATACATTGACACTGGTTAGACGAGCCTTGCCAGATGCTACAGACCACTCGCTCGGCTCGGTTTGTGATCTACTCGGGATCACAACAGAGGTTCAGAGAGCTCTCCCCGATAAGAGTTGGCATGATGCTCACTTCGATGCTGCGGCAAGCCTCATCTTGCTACGCACCCTTATACGCGAGCTAGGAATGGAGCAGCACTGCTTGGAGGATATCGCCTTTGCAGTGAAGCAGCTTTAGCCTATGTGGCGCAGAGCTGCGCGTATCAGCTCATCCGTACTCGCATCTGGTGATTCCTTCAGATGGCTCGCGAGTGCCTTACGCGCATCAGCTTGCTTAAAGCCCAGCGCAATGAGTGCGAGCTCGGCATCCGCTGCAGCCTGTGTCGTAGAGCCCTGCTGTTGCGCCTGCCATGTTGCGGCGAGGCCTACCTTATCTTTCAGCTCCAGTACGATACGCTCTGCCGTTTTCTTACCTACCCCCTTTGCTCGCGCGATCGATGTCGCATCGCCCGATGCCACTGCCGCCTTGAAGCTTTCTATAGGAAGCCCACTGAGAATAGAAATAGCTGTGGCAGGTCCAATACCACTGACACGATCGATGAGCAAGCGGAACATGTCGCGCTCCGCATCTGTAGCAAATCCATAGAGCACCTGCGCACTCTCTCTGACGTGGAAGTGCGTGCGAAGTGTCACCTCCTGCCCCTCCACAGGATTAAGGTGGTCGAATGTCGAGTGCGGGATGATGAGTTCATAACCCACACCGTGCACATCGACGATGAGGCACTGAGGGCGTGCTTCTACTACCTTTCCACGGATAAATGCGATCATGGAGAATATAGTGCCCTTAATGCGAAAAAAAATCAAGCATGGAAATGAAAAGATACTTGACTTCCTCTCCAAGTCAAGCTATGGTCTTGCCTCACTTTAACCTTAAAGCACAAATAAATTTATGGCAAACATGAAAGTTATTCTGGCGACTAAGATCGAAGGTCTGGGCTGTGAAGCCGACCTCGTCACAGTCAAGGGCGGTTACGGCCGCAATTTCCTGATCCCTCAAGGTCTTGCTTTCGAAGCAACACCAGCAAATCAGCGTTTCGTTAACATGCTCCAGAAGAAGCGCGCTGAGCGTGAAGCTGCTGAGCTCGCAAACTTCAAGGCTATCGCCGCAGAAATCGCTAAGGTTACTGTTGAGCTTACCCTCGAAGCAGGCGACCAAGGCAAGGTCTTCGGTGCAATCACCAACCAGCAGATCCAAGAAGCACTCGCTGCTAAGGGTATCGAAATCAACCGTCACAGCATCGAACTTGAGAAGCCTCTCAAGAAGTCTGGCAAGTACGACATCGTGGCTAAGCTTCACCCTGAAGTTACCGCTACAGTTGCAGTTAAGCTTACAGTTATCGGTGAAATCATCGAAGCACCTAAGCCTGCTCCAGCACCAGCTGTTGAAGAAGAAGCTCCTGCCGCTGAATAAGCCGCAAGCACATTGCTCTTTTTTAAAAAAGCCCTACACCTCAGGTGTGGGGCTTTTTTCATGGTGGCATACTTATCGCTTGCCTAACAGAACACTATTAAGCTATGCTGATAGCATGGCTTCCTTCCCCCTATCTTCATCAACCGCCATTTCCCTCGTATCCCTTTCATCTCTTGCTACTCTTCTTGCATCAGAGAGACCCGAATTAAAACTCATCGCCGAGTCTCCCTACCAATGGACAGGTATAGCTGTTTCAAATGAGAAGCGCATCTTTGTTAACTTCCCCACTTGGACCATCCCCTCGCCCTATAAAGTAGCAGAGCTCATCGATGGGAAAACAGTAGCCTACCCAGATGAGGCATCGCAAAAGGAATTCGCCTGCGTACAAAGTGTCATCGTTGACAAGAAAAATCGACTCTGGATTCTTGACCCAGCCCCACGCGTGGCGCAACGCGAGGCAAAGCTATTCTGCGTAGATCTCAAGACAAACAAGATCACAAAAACCTACACATTTCCTTTTGCTGTAGCCTCCATGAAGAGCTACTTAAACGACGTACGCATCGACACAGAGCGAGAGATCGCCTACATCACAGACTCTTCGCTAGGTGGCATTGTCGTCCTGAATCTCTCTACAGGAAAATCATGGAGAGCACTCGATCACACAGTCGAAGCCATGATGGCAAACCTGAAAGAAATACGCTTTACGAGCACTGAACCTTTCGCGCGCCCCGTCCACAGTGACGGTATCGCCATCTCCCCTGATTTCCAGTTTATCTTCGTCACAGCACTGACAGGCGATATCCTCTACCGCATCCCCACAGCCGCTCTACGTGATAGCACACTGAGCATTGCCCAGCGCGCCAAGACGATAAGCGTTGAGAACGCCCAGAATGTCGCCACCGATGGCATGGTCTACTCAGAGGGAAAACTCTACATGGGCGACCTCGCTTCTGAAGGCGTATGGGTCTATGACCTTGAGGAACGCATGGGGAGAAGACTCCAGCTGAATCAGCCTGTGCGTTGGGCAGACAGCTTCGCTGCCGACAAAGAAGGAAACATCTACTTCACCACGGCGCAGCTGAACTACACTGCTGAGAAGCGCATCCCCTTCCAGATATACCAACTAAAAAAATAAGCATTTATCTCCTACGTCGCTTCGTCAATTTCTTCAATCGCCTCGCATAGGAGCCACACTTATGACGGCAGCTACTCTTACAAGAGGAGCTACAGTATGACACCGTACGTTGAGCCTTGCAAGGTTGCTTGTCTAGCCCCTCCGACGTCTCGGATCTCTGCGACTTCAGCGTAATGAAAGCAGCCAAAGCCGCCTCATGCTCGAGTGCGAACTCGGGGGCATACAGGCACGCCAGAAGTTCAGGACACACAGTCGAAAGCTCAGCTAGATTCAGAGTCAGATCCACCACACTTCCCACTGGAGGCAAGGCCAACTTAACCTCTCTTCCATATGAGTGCTGGCACACCGCCTCAACGAAGCGATTCAGCGCGAGCCGACGATCAAGCTTATCTACATATTCATCAGGAGCGTTCTCCTTGAAGAAGGTCTTCCACGCATCCCACACATGATCATAAAGCTTATACTCTAAATCAGACAGCGGGGAGAAAAGCTCTTTTTTCATGCTCATCTTTTTCATAAATCAACTCGGTGTATACTCTGCATAATAATCTAGGCTAGAATCATTGTCAAGACAGCGACTTGACAGCTCAGCATTAATAAAAAATAAAAAAACAGATCAAAAGCTTGCATCTTACAGTAATCTTATTATAATACTCGCGATGCCACATACTCATTCACACATCCAGACTGCAAGCCGATTGGAGGCTTGGCTTTGGCGTGCTTATGAAGTATCCACCGACTCAGGGAAGAATTCACTCACCTCATGAGCCACGCGGTTGTGCCATCTTTTTAACACATGCGCTGCTTATGACAAGCATGATAGCACTACTGACTTCCTTTGAGGATAGTCAGTTTTTTTATACTCCAAATCCACTTTTCTAAACACAACATTCCATCACACATTCATATATGAAAACACTCGATAACCAACCCCGCCCCGGCTACTTCGGCAAGTTCGGCGGACGTTATGTCGCTGAAGTACTCCTCCCTCCACTCAAGGAGTTGGAAGAAGCCATCGAACGCATCATGCCTTCAGATGAGTTCAAGAACACTTATGCTAGCTTGCTGACGAACTACTGTGGGCGTGAGACTCCCCTCTTCCACTGTGATAATCTCTCACGTGAGTTGGGCTTTGACCTCTACCTCAAGCGCGAGGATCTCCTGCACACGGGAGCTCACAAGATTAACAATGCCATCGGTCAGGTACTACTCGCCAAAATGATGGGAAAAACACGCGTCATCGCTGAGACGGGCGCAGGTCAGCATGGTGTCGCTACTGCAACGGCAGCCGCAAAGTTCGGTCTCGAATGCGTGATCTTCATGGGAGCTAAGGATGTCGCACGCCAAGCACCCAATGTGCAGCGCATGCGCCTGCTAGGAGCTGAGGTCGTCCCCGTCGCCTATGGTACAGGCACACTGAAGGCTGCGATTAACCAAGCTCTGCGCTACTGGATCACCTGCCAAGATTTCACGCATTACGTCTTTGGCACTGCTGCAGGTCCTCACCCCTTCCCCACTCTCGTACGCGACCTTCAGAAGGTAATCGGTACGGAGGCGCGTCGTCAGATCATCGAGCGCACAGGCTCACTCCCCGATGTGGTGGTTGCAGCCATCGGCGGTGGTTCGAATGCCATCGGCATGCTCTATCCCTTTGTCGACGATGAATCAGTACGCCTCATCGGTGTAGAAGCAGGCGGCACAGGTGAACCTGGCTGCATGACATCCGCCTCACTCAATCTCGGTCGCCCCGGTGTCGTCCATGGTGAACTTACGATGATCTTGCAGGATGAGAATGGTCAGGTCGATGACTCTGCCTCTATCTCAGCAGGACTCGACTACCCCGGTGTAGGCCCTGAGCACGCTCACTTACAGGATATTGGGCGCGCCTATTATGGGATCGCTTATGACCATCAAGCTATTGATGCCTTCCAGCGCCTCACACGCAGCGAGGGTATCATCCCAGCACTTGAGTCCAGCCATGCGCTTGCATGGGTGTTCAACCACGTCGATGAACTACCAGCAGGTGGCAAGGTCATCGTGAACCTCTCTGGGCGCGGCGACAAGGATCTCAACCATGCCATGAACTATATCAAGCTAGACGAAGCCTAATCCTCACCTCTCACAATAATCTTTTTTGCTATGACAATCAAAGAAAAAATCGCCGCCGCTGTATCTCAAGGTCGCAAGGCTGTCATCCCCTACATCACCGCAGGTTTCCCAAACACAGGGCGCTTCTGGTATGAGCTCAAGGAAATCGATGCCGCTGGTGTCGACGTCATCGAGATCGGCATCCCCTTCTCTGATCCTGTTGCTGATGGTCCTGTCATCGAGCGCGCTAGCCATGAAGCCATCGCACAGGGTGTATCCCTCAGCTGGGTTCTCGAAGGGCTCAAGGAGCGCAAAGGGCAGTATCAGGCAAAGATCGTCCTCATGGGCTATCTCAACCCCTTCATGCAATATGGCTATGAGAAGCTAGCTCAAGCAGCAGCTGATGCAGGAGTCAGCGCCTTCATCATTCCTGATGTTCCTCTAGAAGAGACTCCTGAGATACGTGAGGCACTCTGCGCCCACGGTATTAACCTCATCACTCTCGTCGGACCAAACACCTCGCTGGAACGCATGAAGGAGTATGCACCCTACACCGATGGATTCGTCTATGTCGTTTCCGTTCTCGGTACAACAGGGCATAATGATCAGGACATTGAGCAGGTGACACAGACCATGCTTCGCGCACGTGAGGCCTTCGGCGATACACCTCTGAGCCTAGGCTTTGGATTAGAGCAGCCTCAGCAGCTCAACTCCCTGCCAGCTGAGGCGCAGCCCGATGCCGCCGTACTTGGCACATCACTACTACTTCACATTGAGAGTGGCAAGCCTGTCATCGACTTCCTCAAGCCTTGGCTCGTGACTCAGAGCTAAGATAAACTCTAGCTCCCTTTTATCATATACGGCTTAGCTACTCAGTAGTTAAGCCGTTTTTCATCGCCCACTCATGCAGAGCACTAAGCACACTCTCATGCTTCACATCTCCTCCACGTGACATCACGTAGCGGAGCACATCAGGATGACTATGCTTCGGTGCAGCATAGCTGGCCTTGGGGAATGCACGGAAGGTATCCAGATCATTCTCCCCATCCCCCATAATGAAGCAGTGGGATTCTACTACCCCCCAGCTCTTTCTGACTTGCTCTAGTGCAGTCCCTTTACTATACCTAGCATCGCAAAAGCGCATGAAGCGTCCCGCTCTCTGCATCCCCAGCTCAGGAAAACGCGCCTGCACCTCATAGATATGAGGCATCAGCACTTCCATCCCCTCTGGGGTCTCAGTCGCGATGGAGAGAGAGTCACTCGCATCAATCTCCCATGAGACATGAGGATAGAGCTCCTGCATCTGCTGAAAGGCATGACTAACCGCACCCTCTACACGAGAGCGCAGCTCATGATGGTCCTCATAGCACCCTCTATTATAATCATGACAAGCATGGAGCATTCCGTTCTCATCCGTGATATAAGCATACCTTTCACAAGTGCAGATGAAGTCTGGCAGCTGTGAGGAGATGCGGGCAAAATCTTCTAGTAAGAAGTAGAGTGATCGTCCTGTATTAATCCCCCAGCGCACGCCATATTCGCGCCACGCACGCATCTGGGCGAAGAATTCCTCTTCAATGTGAGGTGCTTCATGCTGTCGCAGTGTACCGTCGTAGTCCAGAGAGATCAGCCAGCGGCAGTCTCCCTGCGCACCAAGAGCGCGATGCGGTATCATATCGATCTGGCGCAGGCTTGTATCATCAAGCGTTCCACAAGTAGGGATCATAAACAGTTATTTTTCTAAGGAGAATCATCTTGAGCCAGCACATCCACTGAAGCATCTATGCAGTTCGCAGGCAGTGCTTCTGAGCTACTGCGCATATGTATCTCCACACGACGGTTCAAAGCCTGCTGATCGCGTGATCCATCATGCTCCGCGAGTGGGCGACTCGCCCCACAGGCACGCAGATAAACGCGCGAGAGAGGGATGCGATTCTTTGCCAGCCACGCGCGTACGGCTGCGGCACGACGCAAAGAAAGACTACTGTTATAGGCTTCTGATCCGAAGCTATCGGTATGCCCCTCGATGATGAACCGTGTTTGCGGATTCTTGCGGATGAGGGCTGCTAGTTGGATGAGGGTGACTCGCGCACTATTACGCAGAGTATGATCACCGAAGGAGAAGAGCACATCTGCGCCGAGGCGTGCTACACCCGACTTTGACCCCAGCTGCTTGACCTTCAAGAGATCTGATAGACTGCGTGTATCGCTAGGAAGGGCTGCAGATGACTCCACATGATCGAGTAGCTCACCTTCCAAGAGCTCGCTGACATCCTCATCGCTCAAGAAGCCCTGCGCTTGCACAGCGATGGGATTCTCATTGATAGGGGTTGGCTCGGGTAGACTCAGTTGCTCAGTTGCCTCTTCTCGCGCTTCCTCGAAGACCTCCAAGCTCATTTCAGCTCCTAGTTCGACCTCTAGATCATTCTCCGCACCTATCTCCATCTCTGGTAAGGGGAGATTCGTATCACCTGGGGCGAGCACGAGCTCTTCATACTCTGCGTCTAGAATATCTATCTCTACCTCTTCAGGCTCGAGTATTTCTGGCTCGGGCAGCTCGATGGGCGGCAGCTCTTCTCGCTCCACTTCCTCGATAGGTTGCGTGATGACGCGGAAGATCTCTTCCTCTTCATCCTGTACTGGGGCATCACCCATAATGCTCCACGAGATGAACTTAGGAGAGACGTAATAGATGCCTATATGAACTGCTATCGCAGCAATAGTGGCGATAAAGATCGTCAGCAGATAGCGTAGTGAGACGCGCTGCCCTTGGTAGCGTTGGCGTCTTCTATTCGCATTATTCTGCACTCGTTTTCCTATCATGGCTATCACTATTCATCCACACGAGTATTCTCTATCGGCGTTCAGCGGCAGAGGTACGTTCGTGGAGCTCGGGGGCTATGTTCTTTTCCAAGATAAGGCGTGCCATCATTTCATCCACCCATGATATCATCGAGGCATAGGCCATCTCTTCGCTATCTTTCAGCTGGACATCAAGGGTCAACTTCACGAGCTCATCTCCAGAGCGATACGAGTAGTTCACCACGCGTGTATCCTCACGATCGGATGGCGCACGCAGCGTCCACACCTCCTTCACTTCACTAGGTGACTGACGATAGAGATTCAGCGCGTCATCTAGAGTAACAATTTCACTCTGTGGGGAAAGATTCATGAGGAGAAGAGGCGTCTCGCGATTCATCTCGATGATGCTTTCTACAGGGGCTACGTCGAAGATCTCATACCCCACTGTGCTATTCAATCTTCTGTCGATCAGCCACATTTTCCCCTTTGCCAAGGCACTAGAACCAGTAATCGTACGCTTGAGTGACTCACTCAAAGAGGCATAAGCGTCGATAGAAATGAGAGCGGAAAGTCGCGGCTCAATAGACACAGCCTGCAAGAGAAGAGACGCACCGTAACCACGTCCTAGCGCAAGCACAACTAGCGATGCCTCTGGCTCACGCTTCTCGAGCGCATTAATGAGCTCTGGAATATCGCGACTCTCACGCAGTCCATGCGTGCAATACTCACGCGCTTGATCGATACCGCGCGACTCCCAGAGCACGCATTTTAACCCCGCAGCAGCGAGAGCCTCGGCTAAGGGGAGAGCGGATTGTATGCCATGATCCCACTCCACACTCACTAGCACATAGTCAGCGTAGTTAATTGAGCGGTAATCCTGCTCTCCTAGAAGCTGTCGCCACCTATTCATCTGACGCGTTGGCTGTCCTGAACTCTGCACGATGACTGCTGGAATCTCTGTACCATCCCACCCCTTGAACTGGAAGGACTCCATCTTGAGATTGGGATATTTTTTTTCAAACGAATCATCATGAGTATAAGCTGGATTCGTAGGTCGTAAAAGGGGCTCAGCCTGATGGCTAGCATACCACCAGAGAAAACACACACCTAGCAAGAAGACTAGGGCGATGATACCCAAGCTGCAATAGAATGATTTCTTGATAAATGACGCCATGACCGATTTTGTACACTGTTATTATAGCAAAATGATGAATAATGACAATGCTTTACTCATCACTTTGTTATTTTTCACCATCACTTTTTTACTATCAACAAACGAGTATTTACACTTATCGTGTCATCCATTTTCTGCGCAGGTGTGATGCATACCATGGGTCACAAGAGTCGAGACGTTTTAAGAGCTCCTTGACGCGCTGTGGATTTTTCTCAGTCTGCTCTCCTTCTTGATACAGTGTAGCGAGCTCTATGATGGCTTGCTTATGATTCAGGCTCGCCATTTCCTCATAGAGTTCACAGGCCTCTTGATAGCGCTGTTCATCCATCAGCAGATCCACAAGCTGTTGTCTATTCTCCATCGCTGCACATCCCCCACGCTCTATCGCTGCACGCAGGAGAGTAATCGCGCGTTGGGTATCCTTTGCCATCTCACAGCAGCGTGCTAGATAAGAAACAGCGGATGTAGAACCCAGCGCATCTGCCTGCTCGTATAGCTGCATCGCAGCACTGAGACGCATGCTATCAGCTTCATCCCAATCATCCACCCATGGATCATAGATCATCCGTGCGAGGGAAAAACGCGCGTCCGCATGCCCCTTCTCAGAGGCGGATTGCAAATAACGCAGCTGCAACTCTTCTGCATCTTGCTCTTCGAGATGAGAGGATAGACCTTCTGCCAGCCACTGAGAGTATAGATAGCACGCTTCAGCATCTCCCTGCTCTGCCAGTCCTGCTAACTCACTCTCCCATGAACCACCAGCTTCATCTGGTTCTGCAAGTCCACTCTGCGCAAAGATTGCAGACAGTGTGGCAGACCTCGAAAAGTCGCGTGCACGGGCGAAGTAATGAAGAGATAGTGCTACATCACGTGAACTCCCGCCTAAGCCCAAAGCTGCCAGTAAGCCGAGTGATACCTGAGCAGAGTAGCGATGCTGCGATGGCACTGGTGAATGAGCGAGTGATTGAAGCTTCTGATAAGCCTCCAGAGCATCCTCATCTTCGATGAGATCTTGACTCGCGAGAAAGAGCATCTCTGCTTGCGCCTCCTGATCCCCCTGAACTGAAGCCGAGTTAAGCCATGAGAGCGCTTGCGATAGCTCGGGGGACTCTGAGCCATAGCCATTCAAATAGAGGTACGCCATGAGCTTCTGGGCTGGGAGATAGCCACGCTCAGCCGATTGCTGTAGCCAGCTGCCACGCACTTGCATGACTCGATCGCGCTCATGAAAGTTAAAGGCTATCATCGATAGTCCTACCCTATACTGTGCTGAGGCGTCACCATTCTGAGCCTTGAAGGCGACATCCCTACCCTGCCCTTGCATGGGGTTTACTGGTAATTCCTGAAGCTCCTGCATCTCTCCCATCAGCCTCGCGGCATAGCTGAAATCTAAGAGGGTGAAGGGCGGCAGCTCGCAATCCTCCTTCTCAGCTGCTATATCATCTGACGGCTCTTCTTCTTGCATCACAGCATCAGCCTGATGCTCTTGAGGCACTACCTCCTCGGGCGACTCAGGATTCGTACTCACCTCTTGATCACATCCTACTAAGAAGACGAGCAAAGCCAGCAAACACAGCCTAGAGGAATCACAGACGCGGAAAAACATAGTCGATTTAATTAACACGAAAACAGTGCCAAGTCGAGGAAAAAGCATTGACAGGGAAGCGATGCAGGAGTAAATTCTCACGCATGAGTTATGTACTTCCAAGCTACGCACGAGCACCTATCAGCATCGTAAAAGGTGAAGCTTCTTTCCTCTATGATAGTGAGGGGAGACGCTATATCGACCTCTGTGCCGGCATCGCCACAGTGAGCTTGGGGCACTGCCACCCTGAACTAAGTCGCGCCATAGCCGAGCAATCGTCCATACTCATGCACTGCTCGAATCTTTATCACATCCCCCAGCAAGAGGAGCTCGCGGAGCTCATCAGCACTCAGTTCATCCAAGCGGAGGGGAAGTTTTTCTTCGCCAACTCGGGAGCAGAATCTAATGATGGTATCATTAAGACCGCTCGTCGATTCGGACACCGTCGCCCTGCCGCAGATGGCACGACACGCCACGAAATCATCACCTTCAAGCAAAGCTTCCACGGGCGCACACTCGGCTCACTAGCCGCGACAGGGCAGGACAAGATTAAAGAAGAGTTTAATCCGCACCTCCCAGGCTTCGTTCATGTAGAGTTTCATAATCTCGATGCGCTCACGAGCGCCATCAGCCCTCATACCTGTGCCATCATGCTCGAAGCGGTGCAGGGAGAAGGCGGGGTGAACCCCGTGACCCCTGAATTCTTCCGCGCCATCGCTGAGCTCTGCCAGCAGCATGACCTCCTCCTCATGATGGATGAGGTACAATGTGGCTTCGCACGCACTGGAGCTCGCATGGGATGGCAGTCCGTCTGCCCCGATATCACTCCTGACCTCATCTCCTGCGCCAAGGGCATGGGTGGTGGATTCCCTATCGGCGGATTCTGGATCAGTGATCGCGCGATGGACGACCACGGGACACCTCTATCCTCCATCATGGGAGCAGGATCTCATGGCTCAACCTATGGCGGCACTCCCTTAGCGTGCGCTGCCTCCCTCGCCGTGCTCAAGACAATCTTAAACCAAGATCTCACCGAACGAGCGCAGCGCATGGGCGACATCATTGAGCAGGAGGTACTCAGCTGGAACCTTCCACTCGTGGAATGCGTCCGTGGCAAGGGATTACTGCGCGGCATAGGCTTACGCGCTGGTGCGATGAAGGGACTTCCAGATGGGAGCCTACCCTCCATTTATCTCAACACGCTCTGCCTGAACGCTGGTTTACTTTGCTGTCCCGCAGGTCCTGACACCCTACGCATCATTCCTGCTCTCACCATCCCAGAGGAAATCTTGCGTGAGGGGCTAAGCATCCTACGCGACGTGATCAAGCAGCTCTCTTAACTGCAATCAGACCGATCCTAGGACGCAGCGCACTCGACGGGAGGAAGGGGCTTATCTTACTGATAAAAAAAGAGCTTTTGCTATTATGGCTTTTGGGTTATAATAAATTCAGCGCTTCAACATGAGTTCCCCTCAGCAACCCAGAAATGAAAAAAAATCCCCTGCACCTTGGCTTCGTCTAGGTGACATACTGAAACGCCGTCGTAAGAAATCCGACCCCTTCTTTAGCACACGCACATCTCTACCCAAAGAAGCTACTCATGATGAAGCTGAAGCGTTTAGCACCAACCCTTGGAGTATCATTTCTGGCATCCTGTTTCTAGGCATTGTGGGACTTCTATTATCACTCTGTGTTCTCATGTGGATTCCGCGCTCACTTGATGATGTTAAGGGAGCATACGATGATACTCCCGTGCATGACCTCTTCAGCATAGCTGGACAAGCAGGCGCAACTCCTAACTCATACTCATTTAGTGAATCGGAGCTCAACCGCTATTTGAAAAAAACCTGCCGCATGCGCCAAGGTGGTCCACTCTCCATCATCGCACACCCATCACAGGTGAGCCTCAAGATACACGATGGCTATGGCGAACTCATCATCTCACGCATTGTCGGCTCCCACATGCGCCACACCATCAGTGTCTATCTGAGCTTTGCCTACAGTGGCGAGCACGCAGAACGCCACGTCTCACTACAGCTTCAGGCAGGTGATCAGCAGGCTGGAATCTTCCCCGAAGGTGGACGCATCGGACTACTGCCTATTCCCCATGGATATATGCAAATGATGATCCCATCGCTAGAGTCCTTGCTTGATGTATACCCCGAGCTAGCTACTCTCGTGCAGGACTACGATTTTCTCCCCGTCTTTCAGCGCAAGGACGAGGATAGCGAAGGGCATCTTTTGCTCCTCCCTCCACCTAGCGACATCCCTCTTTCCCAATCCCATTCTCCTATTACAAACACACAATTAATATGAAAACACGCAAAACAATAGCACTCGTTCTCGCCTCACTAGGCGTGATGACCACCATGAGCTCTTGCATCATCTCACAGGCCGTGGGAGTCTTCGTGCGCAAGGAACACCCAGGAACACTACCTTCCGTCATTCGTGATGCGCAGGGACGCCCTGTTAATCCAAAATGGCTCAATGTCGACCACGACAGTCTCCCAGCACCTTCCAGCCTCACAGGTGAGGTCGATTTCGCTACTGATGGTATCCCCTACGGTATGACCTCGGAGTACAGCTACGTCGTGGTCTCCCCCTACAAGCCAAACAATCTCCTCAGTTACAAAGGCTTTCAGGGTGGCGATAAGGTATGGGACCCCTACACACGCAAGGCCTTTTACATCCCTCGCACCCACACAATCAACTAACTTGCTGAGTCTCGTGTAAATGCACTTCTGCAGGGTATCAATCCACACAGAAGTGCCATGGCTCACTTCCTAGCGCACTCCCTGTACTTCATGCTTGTGCAGGGTAGTCGCTTGCATCCTTTTCTACTCATTACCAAGTGATATGCGTTTTCTGCTCAAAATATTTTTATTCGTTTTACGGGTTCTCCCTGTAAAGCTCATTGCCCTCCTCGGGCTCATTGTGGGGCATATCGCTTACTTTTTCTTCACGAAGCGTCGCCGCGTCGTCGCACGCAACCTACGCATTGTCATCGATCCTAATCTGCGCCCCTCTCAGCTGCGCTCTCTCGTGCGGCGCAACATCGCGCTAACCTGCATGAACTTCGCCTGCGCGATGAAGGTAGGCATCATGACTGATTCTGAACTCAAGAAGTCTGTCCGCCTCATTGGCAAAGAAGAGTTCGAAGGAAGCGGTACAGAGGGCATTACAGGCATCGCCTGTATCCCTCATGCGGGCAACTGGGAGATCTTAGCCCGCATACGCCCCTACTTCACAAGAGTCAAGCGCTTCGGATCTATGTATCGAACCCTGCGCAACCCCGCTCTTGAAGAACTCGTTTATAAGCTTCGCACCAGCTATGGTTGCGAAATGTTCAGTAAGGAGGCTGGGCTACGCCAAGTGATACGCATGACGCGTTCCGGTGGGCTCATTGGGCTTCTCTCAGATCAGTGCTCACAAGAGGGCTTACAAGTACCCTACTTTGGGAAAGTCGCTGGCACGACTTCCTTCCCAGCCTTGCTGCATAGCATGTGCAAGAGTCGCCTCTTTGCAGTACACACCCGTAACCGTGGTCTAGGTCGCTGGGATGCCGTACTCGGCGAAGAGATACATCTCAACTACCAAGCCACCGACCAATCTGCCGCTGACACCATCAGCATCAACCTCGCGCTGGAAAACTCACAAAAGGTCAGCATCCTTGATGGCTTCTGGATGCACCACCGATGGAAGGCGGGTAACGTCTTCGGCCTCCAAGGCAAGGAGCAGTTAGCAGAAGCGGCCGCTCCCTTCGTGAAGCTCCCCTTCCGTATCATTATCGCTCTGCCCGAGTCCTTTGATGAGGCCATCTTCTGCCTCCCAGCCTTGCGCATTCTCGCGCATTCTCGCTATGATGCAGAGCTCACCATCATCTGTACTCAAGAGCAGCAGGAGTTCTGGCGCACCCAGAAGCAGATCTCTCACGTTCTCACCATGGACTCTGAGAACCTGAGCCTTCGTGCACAACTCAACGCTGATGGGGTCTACGCGAAGGGTCCCTTCGACTACGCCTTCATGTGGAATGAAAGCCACCTCTGCTGGAAGGAGATACAGGAGCTAAGCCCCATCCCCATCTCTGGCTTCAGTGAGAACAAGTATGCCACGCACTTCAACGCGCAGTTCACCAGTGCGCACTGCGCACCTGTGCGTCACGCTTTCCGAGACTACTTCTCACTTCTAGAAAATGAGCACAAGCTGCATTGCCAGCAATGGGAAGCCGCTCCAGTGAAAAATGACGATGCCGACGCTATGTGCTGGATAGCGCCATTCTCCACCCTGGGTAGCTGCGAAGAGCAGTGGTCGCTAGAGCACTGGAGTGAACTCATCACCTCACTACAAGCCACCGGTCAACGCTGTGCGCTACTCGCCCTCCCTCGTGACGAAGAACGTGCCACAGTCATGGCTGAGCAACTACAGATCCCTCGACGTATGATGACTGAGGCAGATATCCTCAGCTCCCTCGGGGCAGCCTCACGCCTGATCTGCGTAGATGGTATTATTCCTCAGATCGCAGCACTCACAGAAGCACGCTTCATCGTCATGATGGCAAGCCGCTTCACCAAGCGCTACAGACCCCTGACGCCACGGGCACGCGTCGCCTACCACCACAGCTTCTGTCACCCTTGCTACTTAAAGCAGTGCGATGCAGCCATCCCCTGTATCCAAAAGCTCAACCCCAAGGGTATCATGGCGGAATTCGCCCACTTAAACTAGTGGACATGAATTCCCCTAGCCAAGCCATGGCATACATGATATAATAACAATCAAGCTCAACCTATTCACCGCATCATATTATGAGAACTGCAACATGCAAACGCACAACAGGCGAGACAGACATCGCACTGGAAATCAATCTTGATGGCACAGGATGTGCCGCCATCGCCACTGGGCATGCCTTCTTCGATCACATGCTGCACCTCTTTACCCGTCATGGCCTCATGGATCTCACTCTCCGAGTGGATGGGGATCTCGAAGTTGATGCCCATCACACGATAGAGGATACCGGCATCGCCCTCGGTGAGAGCATCGCACGTGCCCTTGGTGAGAAGCGTGGCATCACGCGCTACGGACATGCCTACGTCCCTATGGATGAGACTCTTTGTCGTGTCGTCATCGACCTATCAAACCGACCCTATCTGGAATTCCGAGTGCCTGAGAATGCACCCGGTGCTCCCAACATGCCTATGAGCCTCGCAGAGGAGTTCTGCCGCGCACTGGTGAATAATCTCCGATGCAATCTGCATGTTGAGGTATTCTACGGACGTGACGGCCATCACATCATCGAAGCCATCTTTAAGGGGATCGCTCGCGCTCTACGCATTGCGATGGAACAGGACAGTCGTCAGGCGGGACTCATCCCCTCGACTAAGGGCACGATCTAAGCGTAAGCTCACCTAATCACGATCATATCAGATGAAGAAACTAGGCATCATCGACTACGGCGCGGGTAATCTCCAGAGCGTGCGCAATACCTTTCTCGCCGCAGGGCAGGAAGCCACCCTTGTCTCTCAGCCCTCTGATCTCGATGGGCTCACCCACCTCGTCTTACCTGGGGTTGGCGCATTTGGCGATTGCTCACGCGCTCTCCACGCGCAGGGGCTCGCTGATAGTATACGCGAGTGGATCGCAGCAGACCGCCCTTTTCTCGGCATCTGCATAGGCTACCAGATTCTCTTTGAGGGGAGTGAAGAGAGCCCCGGTGTAGCAGGACTCGGCATTTTTAAAGGGCAAGTCACCAAGTTCCGCACTCAACGGCTTAAAGTTCCTCACATGGGCTGGAATAACCTAGACATTAGCAATCCTTCAGATATCATCTGGAAGGACATGGAATCACAGCCCCACTTCTACTTCGTCCACTCATTCTATCCTACCCCCGAGGATGGCAGCCTCATTGCAGCGCGCTGCACCTATGAAGAGGATTTTGCCGCCGCTATACGCTGTGGACGACTCGTAGCCACGCAGTTCCACCCAGAAAAAAGCCAGAAACTAGGTATCCAGCTTCTGAAGAACTTCCTGAGCATTTAGCACGCTCCTACCTGATCGTATCGCCTCTCTCCTCGCTCATGACTATTCTTGACCGCTACATCTTGCGCCAGCTCATCTTTGTCACCTTTATCGGGGTGGCTTCGCTGACGACGCTTCTTCTGCTCGGTCAGATCTTCAAGGAGCTGCAAGAACTGCTCGTCGACAGTGGCGCTCCGCCCACCATTGTCATCGACTTCATGTTACAGGTCATCCCCTTCTCCCTTTCCTTCTCCCTGCCATGGGGATTTCTGACAGCGGTTCTCCTCGTCTATGGGCGACTTGCGGCAGATAACGAGCTTACCTCCATGCGTATGGCTGGGCTCAACCTCTGGCGACTCAGCGTACCGGCTCTGCTCCTAGGTGCTGTACTATCCCTGTTCTGCTACTATATTAATATTGAAGTTGCTCCCAAAAGCAAGCAAGCGATGACTTCTATCATCATCGATGCAGCGAAGGAAAACCCGAAGAACCTCCTCAGTGCTAACTCCACGGCACTCAAGCTTGATGAGTTCCGACTCTACATCGAGAGAAGAGATGGAGATGTCATCAAGGGGCTGCACGTCTACCCTGACACCAGATCTGCGAAGCAGAATGAGGACTACACCTCCATGCACGCTCAGGAAGCTGTCATCGGTGAGTTTGACCCTCAGACACGCCGCATTCAGCTGACCCTGTATCATGTCACGATGGAGCGTCGTGATGCTGTGGGTGCGGATATGCCTATCATTGATAAGATGCCTCTCTACATCACCATCCCAGCAAGTAAGTTTCGACGCTTGAAGGATAACCGCTTCACGAATGCTGAGATAGCTGAAGCTCTCACGCGCTTCGAAGAGCTGCGCGATATAAATATCCCCCTCATGGATCAGATCACCAAGGCTAGTAAGCAAGCACCAGCCTTTCCTGCCGCAACCCACCTCTGGGACAAGGCAACTGAGGAGACAAAGCACTATGTGCATGGCATGACAAAGAAGACGGAGCGTGCCTTCCGCACAGAAGGGACGAAGCGACTATCCTTCTCACTCGCCAGCCTCATCTTTGCACTCATCGGCGTGCCACTTGCGATCACCTCACGCCGCAAGGATACGACAGCAAGCTTCGGCATAGGCATAGGTATCGCTGCGCTCTACTTCCTAGCGCTCATCTTCTGCGAACTCACGCGCAAGCTCTCAGGCATCACACCTTATATCGTCCTCTGGATTCCCAACGTCGTTGGTCTCATCCTTGCACTGCGCTTCCACCATACGGCAAAGTACCGAGGCTAGAGTGCTGTAACTGATATCGAATAAGAAGTGCACGTGAAGCGTCTTATTTCTGTGAAAAGATATCTACACCTCATCCTATTCAGCCTCCTTTCTTGCTCCTCTGAGAAGAAGCAAGCTGCAGTCTCACTTCCTGAGTTCGCGGTCAGCGTGGGCTATCCTAGCAAGGGAGAGCTCGAGATCTACCACAGCTGGGTGGGGCAGATCATGAGTATGCAAAAGGCACCTATCATTCCTCAGGTGAGTGGTTACATCTCAAAGCGATTCTTCAAAAATGGGCAATCCGTCAAGAAAGGTGACGTACTCTATCAAATCCAACCCCAGCTCTATGAGCAAGCCCTCAAGCAGTCAAATCAACTTGTCGCGCAGAAAGAAGCCGCGCTCGTGAAAGCTCAGGAGAATCTCAGCTACTATAGCCAGCTTGTTGACAGCGGCACTGTCTCGCGCCAGACCTATACGAATGCAGAACAAGTGCTCAAGGAATCTCGCGCCGCTCTCGCGGCCGCGCAAGCAGAGGCGCAACAAGCAAAGACGAACCTCGGATTCTGCACCTTAGTATCCCCGATGGATGGCATCGTTGGCTTCGCGCAGGCTTATGTAGGGAGCTATGTCTCCCCTGAGAGTGCCGCACTCGTGGAGGTTACCTCACTCTCCCCCATCCGTATCAATTTCGCTATTAGTGAGAAAGAATGGCTCAACCAAGGAGGAGAGAATGGAGCTCTACGTGTAGGCAGTAGCATCAGTATCACCCTCGCTAATACTGAGAGTTACCCGTTAAAGGCACGAATTGAAGGTGTCGACAGCCGCGTTGACACAAGCACAGGAACACTCATGATAGATGCGCATGTGGATAATCCTGATGAACTACTCCGCCCTGGTATGTACGCCACTGTTAAAGCGCTAGTAAAAAAAGAAAAACACGCGCTCTGGGTGCCTCAGACAGCCATCGCTAACGTGCAGGGAGCGAACTTTGTCCTACACCTCCCCGAGACGGGAGCTCCACAGATGATTCCAGTCACCCTCGGGGAAGAACAGGGAGCTCGCATCAGTATCACGGGAAAGGGTATCACAGAGAATCTACGTCTCATCATGAGTGGAACACAGCAAGGGCTCATGGCCGCAGCAGGAGAATGCCGCTTAAACATCGCTCCGAGTATGCCTGAGTAAATCAGGCTTGCCTCCACCTTACTTCTTCTCTCTTATTTTGGCAATCAACGCGTAGGCAAAGGGGTTAAAGAATACGCAGATGAATGCTGCAGTACACATACCACCTACGACACATATCCCCACGGCATGACGCGCTCCCGCGCCTGCACCTGTGGCAAAAAGCAGTGGCAAGCAACCACCAATGAACGCAAGACTGGTCATGAGAATGGGACGCAGCCTCACATGAGCGGCCATCACCGTGGCGGCGATGATGCCCATACCCTCCTCGAGTCGATTTTGAGCGAACTCAACAACTAGAATCGCATTCTTCGCCGCTAACCCAATGAGCATAATGAGACCGATCTCCGTATAGAGGTTAAAGCTCTGCCCTGCGATGCTTAATGTAGCCAGAGCCCCTACAACAGCCACGGGGATGGACAACAGAACTGCGATAGGTAACAGCCAGCTCTCGTACAGAGAGGCCAGCAAGAGATAGGCTACCAGCCCTGAGAGTGCAAAGACCATCATCAGGCTCACACCCTCCTGCGCCTTCTTCTCCTGATAGCTCATCCCAGTATAGGAATACCCCATATCAGAAGGCATCGTCTCGCGGAACACCTTCTCCAAAGCTGCCATGACTTCCTCCTGCGTGTATTGTGGTTTAGCTACGATATCGAGCATGCTTGCATTGTACATATTCTGCCTCATCATATAAGCAGGCCCATTCTCACGCTTCACGGTCACAAGCGAGCTCAGGGGGATCTGTACACCATCTTGCCCCGTGAGATAGAAGCGATCGAGATCCTGCACATCCATACGCGCATCTTGCTGCGCTTGCATGTAGACTTGCCACTGATAGCCGAAGCGGTTAAAGTAATTCACAAATAGGCTACCTAGATAGCATTCTAGCGTGAGATAAGCCTCACTGATATCGACCCCTTGTGTGAGTGCTTTCTCCACATCCAGCTCGAGGTAGAGCTGTGGTGTACTACTTGCCATGAGATTCTGAACCATGAGCACCTCGGGACACTTCTGCGCGGCTTTCACGAATGCTGCGGTTTGTTCTCTGAGGTACTGCTCCCCCTTACCTGCTCTATCTTCCAGCATCATACTCACGTCAGAGGAGACACCGAGGCTAGGAATAGCTGGTGGGGTAAAGCAGAACCCCAGTCCTCCCGTGTCTAGTTCATTCATCCCTTCTTGAAAGCGGTGAGCCTCTATCTGCGCATTCTGTGTTTTGGCGTTTCTTTCCCCCCATGCTTTCAGGTCGACAAAGTAGAACCCCTGATTCGGGCTCTCCACCCCAGTGATCAGGTTAAAACCATTAATCGAAACCATCGCTTCAATCGCCTCGTTCTCCACAGCCATCTCCGTGATCAACTCACTGGCAGCTGCCGTCTCTTCGAGGGAGCTACCATAGGGAAGCTGTAAGAGGCTAAAGAAGTAGCCCTCATCTTCATCAGGAAGGAACCCCTCGGGGATCGTCTTACTCAAAGGATAGATCGCTACAGCCGCCAGCAAGATCAATCCACCTGTGATCACTCCCCTTCTGAGGAAGAATCCCGATACCTTCAGATAACGTAGACGTAAGAGGTCAAAGATACGGTTAAAGCTCGCTCCTGCACGCCCAACTACTGTTTTCGGAGCCTCGCTCTTTCGCAGTAAGATAGACGCAAGAGCAGGGCTAAGACTCATCGCGTTGAAGGCTGAGATCAGAATGGCTAACCCTATCGTGATAGCAAATTGAGAGAAGAGCTCGCCTGTGATACCTGACAGGAGCATACAGGGGAAGAATACCGCTGCCAGCACGAGTGCTGTCGTCACGATGGGACTTGCCACCTCCTTCATCGCTGCATGAGTTGCGTCTTGTGCATCCATACCCTCGTCGAGGCGGGTCTGCACAGCTTCTACGACGACGATGGCATCATCTACGACGAGCCCTATGGCGAGCACCATCCCCATGAGGCAGATTGTATTAATCTGCATATCAAAGAGGGGGAAGAAGATGAAACAACCCATGATACTAACAGGCACGACAGAGAGCGCAATGATTGATGCGCGCCATCCTTGTAAGAAAACAACAATCACCACCATCACGAGGAGTAAGGCGATGATGAGCGTGCTGATGATCTCTTGTATCCCCAGCTTCACACTCGTCGTTGTATCGAGCACCTCGACGAGCTGCATGCCTGCTGGTAATGGATGGGTCTCTAGCGTCTTCCTCACGGCTGCTACCGTATCTAGTGCATTCCCATCTGGACTCTGTGATATTGCGATGAGTGCGCAGGCTCTCCCATCATAATTCGCACTTACTTGATAGCTCTCAACACCTAGCTCCACACGCGCGATGTCTTTCATACGCACCAGTTTCGCGCCATCTGTGCGTACGATGATATTCTCAAATTCTTGCACTGTCGTGAGTCGTCCCTGTGTACGCACAGTATAAGTACTCGACTGTGTTCGTGATGCGGGTCGCGCGCCAAGCTTTCCAACTGGGTTAATCGTATTCTGCGCCTCGACTGCTGCTTGAACTTCTGACACACTGATGCCTAGAGCCGCCATGCGATCAGGATCTAGCCAGATACGCATCGCATAAGGACCAGCTCCAAAGACCTGCACATTCCCGACTCCTTTCGTGCGCAGCAGAGGGTTAAGCAGACTAATATGGGCATAGTTCGCCATCCACTCATCGCTGTATAGGCCAGTCGGGGAATCAAGCGCAAAAACCAGCATAGGTACACCATTGGCGGATGAGATACTCACGCCCATCTCTTGAACCTCTGCTGGTAACTGAGATCTGCCTTGTGCAAAGCGCATGTAGGTCAGCACCTGATCCATGTTCACCTCGCTTCCGACTTCAAAGAACACGTTAAGCGTATAAGCACCTGAGTTCGTCGAAGTGGACGTCATATAGTCCATCCCTTCGACACCACTCATCTGCTGCTCAATGGGGGATGCTATAGAGTCAGCTACGGTGAAGCAGTCTGCGCCTGGGTAACTCGTTGAAATCACAATCTGGGGTGGCACCACATTGGGATACTGAGTGATGGGTAGCGATAGTGCTGTGAGTAGACCTCCAATAAAAATGAGAAGCGAGACGCATATCGCCACGACGGGTCGACGAATGAAAAATGAATACATGCCATCATATCAGACATCATTCGGGCAAGATTTGTAGCATATATGATAGGGGTCTTTGCAATATTAGTATCTTAGCCACACCAGAATTAGTGACTAAAAGCGCCATTTAATGCCATGCTTCACAGCTCATCATTGCGTAAGCTATAGATTTTGATGAGCAATACTCACATCGACAAAAAACTCCCCCCCCCATAAAAGGATGTCTCCCCGTATCCGAAGATACGAGGAGATCCAACTACCCTATAAATTGAGCTTTTCAGCTCCTGAGAGACATTTAATGTCCGTCTCCCGTTGACAAAGTCAATTTAGCATATATTTGAAACATCTACAAGAAAAAAAAGAGTATAAAATCTAATTTTTTTATTTCCCTACCATTTCGATATGTAAACAATATTTTGTTAGGTTCTAAATTACACCCTTTCTGAACTCATAATAGGCATGATATGAAATTCGCCTCACACGCAAACAAGTATTTATTTATCAAAAATTAAGCATGAAATATACCTTCGCTAGCATGAAATAAAATAACAATTCTATTTCTCTTCTCTTCCAAGAAATCGAATCGTTTGTAAAATACCTCAACTTCGTCGAAAACACGCTTCTGCCAAGCCCGAGCTCCTTTGACATATCCCCTCATTATTTCTACTATCTGATGCAGATAGAAAACTCGCCTCCCCTAAAAAGATTTCTCCCTGGCATACCGAAGTATGCCAGGGATCCAACTACCCTATGAAACTAGGCTTTTATTTAAAAAAGCTAGGAGACTAGTTAATGTCCTATCTCGCTGACAAATAAAATATACATCATATTTTTCAAAACAGCAAGGAAAAAAAACAATAACAGGAAATTTTTTTTTGAATAATTCTTATTCTTTCTTTTTACTAATTAATACCTAGGATGATATGTTAGAGCTTTAATTCATGTCATTAACGAAACTCTCATCGATAACGAAGAGAGTAATGATGTATAACTACAATAATCTGACTCCCTATCAGATGAGACGAGTATATACTCATACTCAGACTGTCGCATATTTTCTTCTTTCGCGTTATTTAGACGCAGAGCGATCACTTCTTCGCTATCTGTCTCACGCCCACGCAAGCGAGCTTCCAGTTCCGCGTCGGGTACATGGATGAAGACATCTGCATAGGCGCGGCGAATCAGTGGGTCTGGATTGGAGCGTATAGCCGCTGCCCCCTGCACGTCGATGTCCATGACAACATTGATCCCATGCTGGATCTTCGACTTCACGTGCTCAAGAAGCGTTCCGTAGCTATTTCCGTGCACGGTCGCGTGCTCTAGGAATTCACCAGAGGCGACCTTCGTGGCAAAGTCCTCCTGCGTCAGGAAGTAATAATCTTGCCCATCCTTTTCTCCGGGGCGAGGCGCACGCGTCGTGCAGGAGATGGAGTAGCTAGTCAGCCCTGCCGCTTCAGCCCTGCGGCAAAGCGTCGTTTTCCCCGAGCCTGAAGGACCCGAGACTATCAGTAGTGTTCCTATCTTATCATTCATAGTGGCGAAAACTTTGTTGCTTATTCTACATTCTGCACCTGCTCGCGGATCTTTTCAAGCTCCGTCTTGGCGGTCACGATGAGTTGCGCGAGTGAGGCATTGTTCACCTTTGATCCCGTCGTATTGAGCTCTCGAAATATCTCCTGACAGAGGAAGTCGAGTGGGCGCCCTACTGGCTCATCCTTGTCACAAATCGCGCAGAACTGGTCGAGGTGAGAGTCCAGACGGGTGAGCTCTTCGCTGATATCGCAGCGGTCTGCAAAGAGAGCCACCTCTTTCACGATACGCTCATCATCTAGAGCGAGAGGGAGACCACTTTCCTCTAACCGCGCTAGAAGAAGCTCTCGGTAACGTTGTGACGCTCCCGCTGCCCCCGCTGAGATCTCTTGCCTCAATGTACGTATTACATCGATGCGAGAGAGCAAGTCACGCTTGAGGTTCTCTCCCTCTTCACTCTTCATCGCGAGGAACGCTTCTAATGCCTCACGGAGCAGTGCCTCGATCTCAGGTAGACGTTCAGCGACGGAGCAATCCTGCGCATCCTCTGTGCGTTCTTCGATGATATTGAGACGCAGCAACTCTGGTAGGCTGAGACTGAGTTGCTCACCGAGCTGTTCTCTCAGGCGAGGAAGGAGGGCTTGCAGGGCCGCGAGCCTTTCCTCGTTTACCTGCATGGAAGAGGTTGTTTCTGATGACTTCTCCTGACCCAGTGATAACTGCACGCGTCCGCGAGAGACTTGCTCACTAACACAGCGACGGAGAGGTGCTTCTAGCTCCGCCCACGCGCGTGGCAGATTGAGACTTACTTCGAGTTGTTTTCTATTAATACCGCTGAGTTCGAGACGCAGCATCTGCCCTTGTACGAGTGCGCTAGCCGCCCCGAATCCTGTCATGCTTTTCATATCATTCTTGTGTGAGCCCATCTCCTATCACATCAGTGAGATGGATATCGAAGGCAAGAGTATCTTTAATATTGTACACGAGGTCATGCCTAAGCTTATCGAGAGCTTGCATGCGCCTCATGAGTTTCGGAAGAGATTCCTTCTCTGCCAAAGTCCCCAGTATAGGTGATAGTAACTCGAGTGCTGGTGCATGCGAGGCGTGGAGCACCGCCTGCCCAAAGGCGAGGTTAAAGAGCTCAAAAATCTCAGCACGCTCGCGCAAGTATTCTGACTCAATGAGAGCTACCGTCGAGTCCTTCTGCTGAGACTCCCAGTCGCGCACCCCTGTCCCATCAGAGATATGCTTCGCCTGCTCCTTAATCTGCTTGGTTAGCCTACTGCTGATCTCCTCCTTACGAGAGAGGAGAAGATGCTGTATCTCTGCACTTAATATGAGGGCTACGCAGGGATCGCCTAGCTTCTCCAGTGCCTTGAGAAGCTGAGGTAAGAAGAGCTGCTGCACTTCGGTCAAGTGGAGTTTCGTATCCGTTGCTTGCAAATCGATGCGAATGCAGCGAGAAAGAATCGTTGGCAATAAGCGGCTCGGGTGCTCAGTGAGCAGCATGATGAGCGTCTGTGGGGGCGGCTCTTCAAGTGTTTTTAAGAAGGCATTCGCCGCCTCTTCTTTCATACGGTCTGCTTCGAGCATGACGATGATCTTGTAATCCCCCTCAGATGCACGCAATGAGAGAAAGGCCTCGTTGGCGCGGATATCATCCACCACGATACTACGTATCTTTGACCCCGGACGTATCAAGCGATACATGGGATGCTGGAGTGCTTCGAGACTCGAGGCTTCCACCCTATTGAGCATGCGAATCAGGCTCAGAGCGAGCCCCTGCACCCCCGCATTCTCTGTCCCTGTTATAAGCAGTGCATGGGGAAGGCGATTTTGCTTCATCGCTCGCTCCAAGAGCTCAAAGGCATGTTGCTGGGTGAAGGCCATGATCGTTGCTTTCGTTACTTTTCTGGATAAGATCCTAGCACCTTGAAGAGAGGACAATACTTCTTGAGATCCTCTAAGCATGTGCGCAGAGGCTCTTGATCACGGTGCCCCTCCACATCGACATAGAAGAGATACTCCCACGCTGTATCACGCGTCGGGCGCGAGCCTATGTTGTACATATTAATACCATGATTCTTGAAGTATTGGAGCACTTCGACTAAGCTACCCGCCTGATGAGCCACGGTAAAACAAAGGGTGGTACGGTCACGCCCAGTAGGAAGGGTCTGCTGCTTACCGATGACGACAAAACGTGTCGTATTATCAGCGCGGTCTTGGATGTTCGACTGGAGTACCGTGAGATCAGCCAGATGAGCTGTCATCTCACTACCCAGTGCTGCCGCTCCCTGATCGCTCTCTGCATGAGCTCGATGAGCCGCAGCGGATGTAGAGACCATAGGCACGAGTGCGGCTTGAGGATAATTCTTCTGCAGCCAATGTGAACACTGTCCCAATACCTGAGGGTGGGAATAAATCGTTCGTATATCCTCGGGAGCAATATTGGCGAGCAGGCAGTTTTGCACACTGAGGTGACGCTGTGCACAGATCTGAAGATCTGTTTTCGCGAGAAGATCCATCGCCTGAGAGACAGAACCATCTGTGCTGTTCTCGATAGGGACGATCCCATAATTCGCCTGCCCACGCTCAACCGCATCGAAAACACCTTGAAAGTCACCATAGGGGAGCATATCGACGCTCTCACCGAATTGTGATAAGGCCGCCTGATGGCTCCATGTACCTTCTGGACCGAGGAAGGCAATACGCAGTCCACCCTCTAGTAGGAAGGAGCAGCTGACAATCTGACGATAGATACTCAGCAGACTCTTCTCGGGCAATACACCTCCATTAAGCTTCAGCAGCTTATCATGCATAGCACATTCTCGCTCAGGGACGAAGATGGGGCGCGAGGCATCTTTTTTAATCGCGCCAACTTGATGCACGAAATGTGAACGGTGTTTTAAAAGCTCCACGATCTGGGCGTCTATTCCGTCTATCTGGTCTCTGAGCTCGTCTAAGGTCATAAATCTAGGTAGATGCTATCATAATCTTGGCGAACAAACAATCACTTTTTCCAGCGGATGAGCTGTGTGACGATGAGTAGCCCGAGCACGATCAGGGGGATAGCGATATACTTCGGAGCTGTCATCACCTCAAGCCCCCACAGCAGACTAAGTCCCAGAGCCACCACAGGCTGCACATAGTTATAACATGCGACAAGAGTAGGCTGCAAGAGTCTCTGTGCCATCGTAATAAGTATATAAGGGATAAAGGTGCTTCCCAGCACAATGAGCAGGGTATAAGTCCAGTGAGTCGCCGTCAGGGATGACCAAGAGAAGCTGAGCATATCAGATCCGACAAAGGGTAGCGCCATGATGCTGGAGAGGGTGAATAGCCACGCCATGAGCACAAGCGGGTGGTATCGCTGCAGCAGATCTGTGAAGAAGACAAAGTAGCATGCCAAGAGCAGCTGCGCGAGAAGGCAGAGCCCATCACCGATGAGACTGCTCTGACCGATATCGCCCCCAGCATTAGCAAAGACGAGGATGAGCACCCCAAGTGATGCGATTGCTATCCCGATTGCGCGCACCCAGCTGATACGCTGCTTGAGGAAAATAGCACTCAGAATCAGCACAAACATAGGAGGAAGCGTCGACATCACACCAGCGTGCGAGGGGAGAGTCAGGCCAACCCCTATTGTGTAGCTATAGTTACTCGCCGCCATACCGCAGAGTGACATCAAGCAGAGACGCAGAATATCCTCTCCCCTCATGCGCTGTCGAGGTAGAAAAGGCAGCAGGCATAGGAAGCAAAGCGCAGTCCCTATCAATCGCAGGTTCGCCAGCATCATTCCATCCATGACTCCATCTGCAAAGAGCAGACGAGCACAGGGGCTGATGATACCAAATAAGGCCATCGCAGAGAATGCAACGAGATGACCTCGCAGGGAGGAGCTAGATGTAGGAGCTATGGAAGACATGAGAGATGATGCTGTGTGTCGCAAGCATTGTAGCAGATACTCAAGCGGAGAAAAGAAAAACCTTCGCCTCTATCGAAGCGAAGGTTTGTAAAGTCATGATTGATTCGAGCCTTATTCAGCAGCTGTGCGCACGGAGGAATACTTTCCTTGTGAGCCGAGTTCAGCTGGGAATTCGGAGAAACCAGACCACACATTGTACTCCTTGAGACCATTACGTCCGCAGCTTCCCTGATAAGGAGGACGGTAGGTGTTCTTGTAGGTAGGAGCCCAGAAGGTAACGAGTTCGTAGAAGCCGTAACCCATGCGGTTAAAAGTACGTGCAAAGCCGTCGACTACACCCACGCTAGCACCTGCATAACCACCCTCACGAGAGTTCCAACGTACGACCGTCAGAGGGATCTCTTCGATGGCAAAGAAGATGTTGCTAATGGCGCGACCGAGTTTACGGGTTGCGGTATACTCCGATGCAGGAGGAGCCTGAATATCAGCTACTGCTGTTCCTGCAAGGGTAGACATCAATGCGGTTGTAAGGAGAAAGCGCTTCATGTTGCGATAATAAATAGCATAGTTTTTCATGGCTTGCAAGCACAAAAAAGCTTTTTTACCAACTAGGATGATATTTTTTCTATCGCATCAAGATCAAGCGGGGTTGAGATCTCTTCGTCCGTCAGGTAGCACCCCGGATCTGAGCCATACCAATGTCCGTTCGCAAAAGCCGCACGTGTACGGAAACCACCACCACAGAGAGCGAAGTGTGCGCAGCGACCACAGCGTCCTTCCAGCTTTGCTTGACGCTCAGCCGGGTCATCACTACCGCGTAATGCATTCAGCTGCTCACTAGCAGCCCCAGCCTCGGCTTCCCATATGCTGGAGAAGGAGTCATTCTTCACATTACCCAGTGTCACCTTCTGCCAGAACTGGTCAGGATGCACCGCGCCTTGCGTATCTATGTTTGAAATACCACGCCCCGAACTATTCGCACCACCCCCATTCCACTGAAGAAGCTTCAGGGTCTCCGCGGCTAAGGGCAATTTCTCCTTAATCTGTCGTAGGAGCAGGTAGATTCCATCCACAGGCTGTGTTACCGTCAACAGTTCTCTATCTTCCCCTCTCTCCTGCCAGAGCTGCACGCGCTCGATGAGCATATCAATAGCAGAGCGCGCCTCTTCTGGCTTCAGACTCGCCACATCCACCCCTCGCCCCGTAGGCACGAGATGGTAGAAGCAGACGCGACGTATTCCCTCGCGCTCGATAAAGTCGAGAATCTCAGGCATACTCTGCACATTTTGGCGGGTAAGTGTGAGACGTAGGCCTGTCTTTTGCCCCACCTCTTCACAAAGCTTAAAGCCGCGTATTGCACCTTCAAACGCGCCCTCAACGCCTCGGAACTGATCATGCACAGCTCCTATCCCATCAAGAGATATCCCCACATAGGCTACCTCCAACTGCTTGAAGAGCTGTGCGAGCTCAGGAGTGATGCGTGTACCATTCGTCGAAATAGTCATTTTGAGCCCCTTCTCAGAGGCGCGGCTCAGTATATCCTTGAAACGTGGATGCACGAGCGGTTCACCACCTGATAATAGAAGAGCGCTCACACCATAATCCGCCAGATCGTCAATCACCTCACAGCATTGCTCCCATGAGAGCTCGCCTGTATAAGCTTGCGGGTGAGAATCGGCATAGCAATGCACGCATCGCAGATTGCACGTACGCGTGATATTCCAAACCACGATAGGCTTACGCTTGCGCGATGAACTAGGCAGGCAAGATGCTGTACTAGCATGCCCATGGCTCGGGCGATGTCCATGCTGCTGCCCGTAGCGGAGATGATCGGCTGGCTGGGATATCCCAGTCCATAGTCGTGTGATATTAATCATATTAAAGCTTGGTTATCATTTTTCGCGGAATATAAGAACAGAGGGGGTCTGCCGCGAGCATATCTCCAGTCATACCATAGGCACGCGCTCGTGAGCCACCACATACCGTACGGTACTCACAGACTCCACATTTGCCACCGAGTGCCTGATCATCGCGAAGCTGGACAAAGAGCGGATGCTCCCTATAGATCTTTGTCAGATTATCCGTGCGCACATTGCCTGCTGTGACAGGCAGAAATCCACTGGGTTGGATATCCCCTGAGTAGGAGATGAAGAGCACTCCCTTGCCATCACGTGTTGGGATAGCTTGTCGCGAGGGTTTGCCGGAGCGTTTCTTCGCCGCCTGCATCGCGACGCGCCTGTAGTGATGTCCTTCCGTCGTTTTCACACCAAAGTCTACCTCGGAGCTCAATTCCTCTATACGCTCCCAAACCGCCTCGACCTCTTCTGCGCTAGGCAGCTCATCTAAGCTGGCGCGCCCTGTGGGAACGAGCAGGAATACACTCCACATATCAGGGCGCATCTCACGCATCAGATCGGTGAAGGCATCCACTTCTGACAGGGTACTTTTTGTAATCGTAGTATTAATCTGAAGGTGCATCCCTGCTTCCTGAGCGAGCTTCGCTGCCTTCAGGGTGCGTTCAAAGGTATGAGCTACACCGCGGAAGGCATCATGACTCTCTTGCGTCGCCCCGTCGAGGCTGAGACTGAGACTCTGCACACCCAACTCACGGAGGCGCTTGAAATCCATACGCAGTAACAGAGGGGTCGCAGCGGGACTCAGCGCGACGCGCAGACCTTTTCCCGCAGCATAGGAAACGAGCTCTTCTATATCAGATCGGAGCATGGGGTCACCTCCCGTGAGCACAAGCATCGAGGGACGCAGCTCTGCTATCTGGTCTAATAAGGCCAGTGCTTCTTCGTGATTCAGCTCATCCGGCAGTGGGCGTGGCTGTGCTTCTGCGCGACAATGCTTACACGCCAGTGCGCAGGCTCGTGTCACCTCCCAAAAGAGGATAAAAGGTCGTTCAGCAAGGTTAATATCGGTGAAGTTGGGTCGTCCGCTCACAAGAGCATACTATCAAAATTCTATCATTGATCAAGCCTCTTATTTTAGAATGGCTCAATTTTTATTCTAAGGAAAAGAAAAATCGAAAAACAAAGACAAATTACTTGACAGAATGTCTTATTTAGTATAATGTCTCCGCTCACCCCGAACAATATTTTAATCATAAAGAAACAAGCATATGCGTTCCGTAATCGTACGTAAAGGCGAACCAATCGACCGCGCTCTCAAGCGCCTCAAGACAAAACTCGACAGCGAAGGCATCCTCGAAGAAATGCGCCGTCGTCGCAACTTCGAAACCCCAATGGACGTCCGCCGTCGCAAGGCTCGTTCAGCCGGCAAGCGCAACAAGGTAAAATGGCGCTTCACAAACAAGGAAGAAATCCCAGCAGCTGCTGTGACTCCTGATCTTGTAGGCTAAAAAACATTGTTCGGGAAACATTTTTGAGAAAAGGGCAACGCACCACGCGCTGCCCTTTTCTTTTTTTGCGTGACAAGATCCCCCTCTTCCCCCTATACTGATAAGGTATGAATACTCCTGAATACCTCGCATCACGCGATCTCAATAGCCGTGCCGAGAAGATCGAGCAGCTCACCATCCCTGCCAGCACGGGGAATCCTGTTCTCGATGCCAATCTTTATGACCTCGCCCAGCGATTCTCAGGCACACATCAAGCAGAGGTAGTCCTTCAGATGCTTGCTACCATCATGAATGCTGCTAGCAGTGATATCAACGAACACGATCTCAGGCAGATGTCCTGCACTCTTAAAGAGATGCTCCAAGCAGAGCAGCTCTTTCTCCCCTATGAGCACGTGCGTAAGGTAACCTGCTTTGGCTCGGCACGAATCAAACCAGAGAGTGATAGTTACCAGATAGCCCACCGCTTCGCGCGCCTCGCCTCAGAGGCTGGCTATATGATCATCACGGGCGGTGGCCCCGGTATCATGCAGGCGTGCAATGAGGGCGCACTCCCTAACATGTCCTTTGGTCTCAATATTACCCTCCCCTTTGAGCAGCACCCCAATGAAGCCATTGCCAATAGCGGGAAGATGATGGACTTCTACTACTTCTTCACACGCAAGCTCCACCTCGTGAAGCAGGCAGATGCACTCGTAGCCTTCCCCGGTGGCTTCGGCACAATGGACGAGATCTACGAAACTATCACCCTCATGCAGACGGGGAAGTCGAGCATCTTCCCCGTCATTCTCGTCGACCCCGCAGGCGAGTACTTCTGGAGCCGCTGGCAGAGTTTTGTTAAAAAGGAGCTACTCGATGAAGGGCTCATCTCCCCTGAGGATATGGATCTCCTCTATATTACAAAGAGTGCCGAAGATGCGCTAGAGCACATCCAGCACTTCTACAGCCGTTTCCACTCCTACTACTTCGATGCCGAGGTGCTCACCATACGCATGAACAGTCCTATCAGCGAAGAATGCTTCGCACAGATCAAGCAAGAGTACCGTGACATCATGCCTCATGACGACCTCGTGCAACTGGAAGGCTGCACACGTGACCACGAGCAGCCCATTTCCATGCTGCCGCGCTTGCGTTTTAGCTTCAATCTGGGAGACTACGCCCGACTACGCCAGCTGATTAACGACATCAACGAGTAAGTATCCCCACTTTAACAAATCAAGCCGCGTCAGAGTATCGACTCTGTCGCGGCTTATTTCACTTATAAAAGGGGCATCTTCTAATGCCACAGACGCTTCGCACCGGGAACATCGACGCGTCTTGACTCAGCTGCATAGCCAAATGAGCCCTTATCGCGCGCATTAGGATTCTGTCGCTTCACAGGGGCTTTCTTGTCACGGCGGCTCATGTAGGCGACTATACCGTCACCGACCGCTTCAGCATAGTCACAGGCCGTGCTATGATTTGCCAAGAACTGAGCTTGTTTGTAGTTATTCAGATAAGCTGTTTCTAGGATGACAGCGGGGATGCCTGCATCATCACAGACATTCAGCCACCCTGCACCTGCTTGCGCATCAGTAGAGCGTGTCTGAAGGGAGATCCTAGAGCCATGATGGGGGAAGTCTCCACTACGGATGAGATCCTTCTCCATCACGCGCGCCATGGACTCTGCGAGCTGGCGTCCATTATTCTTATTGTAGAGCAAGAGGCCTGGCGCTTTTTTCCCGCTCCAGCCTCGCCCGCCTGTGCTATTGTGATGCAGGAAGACAATACAACTAGCACGAGAAAACACGGCATAATCCGCGCTAATAATACCTCGCGCCACACGATCTGCAAAGTAGCGTGAAGGGTATCGCTGAGACTCAGCCTCTGTTTGCTTCTGATGGAGGACACCCGCGCGATTTGCATAGCGTCGCAGGCTAGATGACTGCGGAATATCTCCACGATTGATGACGATGCACTTGTAGCCAGCATCTTCAATCGCCTCTTTCACATAGTAGCTATACTCATACCAGAAGCTAAGCTCCTCAACACTTTTCCCATTAACTGGGGCTGGGGTCTTCGCCCCGAGTGAGCGTGCATGATGACCTATATCAAGAACTACCACCCCCTTCTTGGGTGTCGTCTGACAAGAGCTCAGCAATAGTGCTACCACCCCCATCAGGAGTGGTAGCACAATGCGAAATGACAAATGACTCATGGTCATCATTCTATTAGTTCGCTACGACGTTTACTAAACGTCCAGGAACGACAATCACCTTGCGCACGGTGAGCCCAGCAAGGAACTCTTGGATACGAGGCTGCGCGAGTGCGCTTGCTTCGATCTCTTCCTTGCTCATATCAACGGGCAGCATGATCTTATCACGTAACTTTCCGTTCACCTGAATAACAATCTCCTTCTCATTCTCGACAAGGAAGCTCTCGTCATGGCTTGGCCAGCCCATTGCACTGAGCTGCACCTGCTCAAGCTGTGGGAAGACGGCAGCAAGACGACTGTAGAGTTCTTCAGCCGTGTGTGGGGCAAAGGGGTTAAGCAGGCGCAGCAGCAGCACATAATCGGCTACACTGACCTGATCTGCCGCAGTCATCACATTCGTGCATTCCATCATCTTTGAGATGGCCGTATTGAAGCTCATATTCTCAATGTCTTCACTGACCTTCTTAATGGTCTTATGCACTTCCTTACGCACAGGAGTCGTGCCCAGATCGCTCTCCGTTAGCTTACTCGAGAGCTCCCAGTGACCTTCTTGATTCTCGGTCTGAGCTATACGCCAAACGCGAGCGAGGAATCGGCTTACGCCTTCTACGCCCTTTGTCGCCCATGGCTTGACTTCCTTCAGAGGTCCCATGAACATCTCATAGAGACGCAGGGAGTCAGCACCATAATCGTTTACGATATCATCTGGGTTCACCACATTACCGCGGCTCTTACTCATTTTCTGACCGTCCTCGCCGAGGATGAGACCCTGATTGACCAGCTTATAGAATGGCTCTGGAGTCGATACTAAACCGTAGTCGAACAGCACCTTGTGCCAGAAGCGTGAGTAGAGAAGGTGCAGCACAGCATGCTCTGTACCACCAACGTAGAGGTCAACGCCACCTTCTTGTGTGCCATCACCCATCCAGTAACGCTCAACGTCAGGAGCAATGAACTGCTCTTCATTATGTGGATCAAGGTAGCGGAGGTAGTACCAGCATGAGCCAGCCCACTGGGGCATGGTGTTCGTCTCACGGGTGTATCCTTCGCTGTAGTTGATCCAGTCAGTTGCTTTCACGAGTGGACCGCGAGGGTCACCCGAGGGCTTGAAGTCTTCCATCTCAGGCTGGAGGAGGGGGAGCTCACTTTCTGCGATGCAGCTGTGCTCGCCAGTCTCATTGTTCCAAACGATTGGGAATGGCTCACCCCAGTAACGCTGGCGAGAGAAGAGCCAGTCGCGGAGCTTGTAATTCGTCTTACCTGCGCCCACACCCTTTTCTTCCAGCCAAGCAATCATCTGCTTCTTCGCGTCAGTGACGCTGAGCCCATTCAAGAAATCTGAGTTAATCGCTGTACCATCATAGCCAACGAAGCCTTCCCATGCGACGCCTTCGGCATCGGGGGCTACGACTTGAATGATAGGAAGCTCAAACTGAGTTGCAAACTCGAAGTCACGGCTGTCATGCGCGGGCACGGCCATGATAGCGCCTGTGCCGTAGCCTGTGAGCACGTAGTCAGCGATCCAGATAGGGATCTGCCCACCTGTGACAGGGTTTGTCGCGTAAGCACCGGTGAAGACACCAGACTTTTCCTTGCTGAGTTCGGTACGCTCCAGTTCGCTCTTCGCAGCACAGGTCGCCTGATAAGCTTCTACGGCAGTGCGCTGCTCATCAGATGTGATCTGGGCGACGAGTTCATGCTCAGGAGCAAGCACCATGTAGGTAGCTCCAAAGAGGGTATCGGGGCGCGTGGTGTACACGGTGATGGTGTTGCCTTGACAGTCGAAGTCCACATCCGCGCCTTCGGACTTCCCTATCCAGTTGCGCTGAAGAAGCTTAATACCACGTGGCCAATCGAGTGGCTCGAGCTCATCAATGAGGCGTTCTGCGTAGGCAGTGATGCGCAGCATCCATTGGCGCAGCTTGCGTCTCTCTATAGTATGCCCCTTGCTACGCCATTCATCGGCTTCTTCATTTGCTAGGACTGTACCCATGTCAGGTGACCAGTTTACATAGCCATAGCCGATGTAGGCTAGTCGCTTCTCGTCAATTTCGGCGCGTGTCATCCCCTGCTCTTCCAATTCGGAAACTGGGCGAGCCTTCTGAAGCTCTTCGTTGTAATAACTATTGTAAAGCTTCAGGAAGATCCACTGAGTCCAGCGCACGTACTTCGGATCAGTAGTTGCCACTTCACGATCCCAGTCATAGGAGAAGCCGAGCATCTTGAGCTGACGGCGGAAGGTCTCTATATTCGCATTGGTCGTGATGGATGGATGCTGCCCTGTCTTAATCGCATATTGCTCAGCAGGTAATCCAAATGAGTCCCACCCCATGGGGTGTAGGACGTTGAAGCCCTTGTGTCGCTTATAGCGCGCAACAATATCGGTTGCGGTGTAGCCTTCTGGATGTCCTACGTGGAGACCTGCACCACTGGGATAGGGGAACATATCGAGTATGTAGCACTTGGGCTTACTCGCATCAAAGTCACTGTCACCAGGATTGGCAACGCGGAAGGTTTTTTCATCATCCCAAATGCTCTGCCACTTGGGTTCAAAAACGTCAAAAGGAAATGGAAGTTTACGATCAGACATGTCGGCGATGAGTTTAATACAAAACACGCCTGTATTCAAGCCTTATCACCGCACGATTTTTGCAAGTCGAATCATTAAATCATGCCGCGAGCTTACGCGAAGAATGTTCCGAAAATGAAGCCCGAGATCGTTGCCATCAGAATAACGAGAACGACATAGACGGCTGTCTTCCTCACTCCCATGACTCCATTAATTACGAGCATATTGGGAAGTGACAAGGAAGGTCCTGCGAGCATGAGTGCGAGGGCTGGTCCCTTCCCCATCCCTGAGGAGAGTAGCCCCTGAATGATGGGAACCTCTGTCAGGGTAGCGAAGTACATGAACGCGCCTGCGAAGCTAGCAAAGAAGTTTGAACCAAGTGAGTTACCACCTACTGCCCACTCCACCCAGCTATTAGGAATAATCCCCGGTATGGCTGTATCATCATGAGTCGAGCCCAGCAGGAAGCCTGCGGTAATGACACCAATAGCCAGCAAGGGCATGATCTGCTTGGCAAAGCCCCAGCTAGAGAGTGTCCAGTCGCGGTTCTCTTCATTCTTCTTATCTAGGAGGGTCATGAGTGAGAGTGCAGCGATACCCACGAGCATGGGCACGAGTGGCGCGAGCTTCGCATTCGTCACATAGCTATCAGCGAGGATGGCAGACGCCACTGTAGCTAGAGCCCCTAGAATAACCCACACGGGTTTGATCTTGAGAATATTAACCAGAGAGAAACAGAGAAGAAGCGAGAAGCCACCTGTGATCAGCCACTTATTTGCATAGATCGTATGCCAGATCCCCTCTTCTGAACCAGCCGCAGGAGCTCCCCAGTTCGCGAAGACAAGGATGAACACGAGGGAAAAGAAGTGGAAGGATGTCTGCCACATGGGACGCTTTTCAGGAGGCGCTTCGATATTCATCTGATCTTCTTTTTTCGCTTGCTCCTCCTTGCGGAAGATAAAGGACATCACTAGACCAATGACGACAGAGAAGACAACCGCCCCTACCGTACGTGCAATGCCGAGTTCCGCCCCGAGGATGCGTGCAGTAAGGATGATGGATAGGATGCTGATAGCTGGTCCTGAGTACAGAAAGGCGACAGCTGGCCCCAGCCCAGCACCACGCTTATAGATGCTCGTAAAGAGCGGCAGGATGGTGCAGGAGCATACGGCAAGGATGCCACCTGAGACGGCCGCCACCGTGTAGGAGACCCACTTCTTTGCATTCGCACCGAAGTACTTGATCACCGCTCCCTGACTGACAAAGATAGAGATCACACCCGCGATGAAGAAGGCGGGAAGCAGGCAGAGCACCACATGCTCTTGTGCATACCATTTTGCCAGATCGAGTGTAGCATCGACCGCGGTGAGGAAGGCGACGTTATCAATGGGCATGAAGAAGACAGCCGCGAAGATAACGATGAGCCAGATGAGGAATTTAATTTCTTTAGACCTTTCCATAATGATTAAACAAGGAGAATATTGTTAAAAATGAAGTAGATCCCCATACCGAGCAGGATGACACCTGTGATCATTGTGATGATGGGCTGCGCCTTCTGAATATGCTTCATGATAAGCTGTGCCTGTCGGACACTAAAGACCAGCACCAGTGCGATCACAACAACAGGGAGTGCTGTACCTATCCCGAAGCTAATAATGCTCATCCCAAAGCCTACTGTATCTAGCTGCAGGGAGGTAGGCAACACGCTGGCAAAGAGTATGGCAGCTGAGGGTGGACAGAGCGCTAAAGCAAAGAGAAAGCCCATCCCCAGAGAGCTTACACAGGTCGCAAGAACTCCCTTACCTTCAGTCTGAAAGGCGCTAGATTTCTTCCCTATGGAGGGGAAGGGGATAATCCCCAAGAGAACCAGACCCGCAATGGCAAGGAGAGGCCCCATGTAGATAGGCATCTCTGTCTGCAGGGTGTAGGAAAGAGTAGGCACGCTACTCAAGCCCAAGCCTAGCAGAAGTGCGATAGTCGCATACGCGCCTACTCGCCCCACGGTGTAGAGAAGAGCTGACAGGCAAGCAGCTAGTGGCGAGCTTACCTGACGGGTCAGGAAGCTCACGGCTGCTATATTTCCTGCGAGTGGGCAGGGCATGATAGCACTGGAGACGCCCAGCCCTAGCATCGTGAGGAGGATAAGCCACATGTGTTTGTGATGATGAGGGGCTTCGTAAACTACTTAGGAGGGGGAAAGAGATTTCTTCACCTCTTCAGCGACATAGCTCTTGAACGCTGCTTCGTCGCGGGCATAGTCCCAGATCTTCGCGGCATTCTTCCATGACTTCTCAGTTCCTGCTTCGATATTCTTCACAATGAGACTCTTGGTCGCCAGAGCGTACTTCTGCACATCAGCTTCGCTAGCTTTCACGCTCTTGAGCACGAGCTTGCCTGAATTTATCTCGTCCGCGAATTGCTGAGCGACAACTTCATTTATCCACTTTTCCATGCGCTGGCAAGTAACGCAGCGTGGGCCAAACTGATAATAGACGACTTCGACTCCCTGCGCAATAGCAGGTTGAGCACTAGCAGCTGCATCTGCACTGCCGTTTCTCTTATTATCAATCGCCTTATAGATAGCAAAGCCGACAAGGATCAGCACAACCCAGAGAATGAGCTGCTTAAACATCTTTCCTCCGTTAGCACCACCACAGCCGCCTGAACAGCCGCATCCTGAGGCTTCTGGTGCAGGAGATTGTTCTTCACTGGGAGATGAGCAAGCACAGCCACAGGACTCCTTCTTTCCCTCTGCTTTCTCTTCCACGGCAGGAGCAGCGCACGCACCATTGCAATCACATGCTGCTCCTGATGCGGTAATGCCACTATTCTTTAAGATATCCGCGAGTTGTTCGACAGTCGGGACATAGCCCTTCACCACGACCTTGCCGTCGATGGCCAGTGCAGGCGTCGCAGCAACTCCATCAGCAGCAGCCTGGAGAGGGTCTGTGATTTTCGTAATTTCGCAGTCAAGCTGAAGCTCTGCTACAAGCTTTTTTGTCATGTCTGTGAGGTCGTTGCACTTCTTGCAACCTGGACCGTAGATGGTAATGGTATTCATATGGTTGATGTGTGATTATTGCTTATTAATATGCTGATCAATACAGCGAAAAAGTGTAGCCAGACAGCCAAGACTCAGGCTATAGAACACCTGCTTGCCTACCTGCCGACTCTGGATAATGCTCGCATTCTTGAGCACCTTGAGATGGCTTGAGATCGTCGACATGTCACGCTGAGAGTTCTCATGAAGCGTGCAGACGCAGCACTCCCCCGCAAGAAGCATCTCTACGATACGAAGGCGAATAGGATGACCTAGCGCCTTGAATATAGCTGCTTTTGCGTCTATATCAACTGAGCTAATCTCTGATCCAGAGCACGAGCAAGGGGAGGTGGAATGCGTGGACATGTCTTAATCATATTGATATTTTTCCAAATGTCAATATGATTTCTTTATTATTTTGTCAGTATTTTTTCGCGGTCTAACAAAGACTTACTCTAAACTGCCAAGAACTATTGGAGGCGAACAGGCATATTTTGCACTTTTCAGATTGAGCGCATCAGGCTAGAATAATTCCATGCAAGATCAGGGAGGCTCTATCCACATCAGAGGCGCGCGCGAACACAATTTAAAATCCATTGACATAGATATCCCCCTTCGTGGAATCACCGTTGTGACGGGTCCTAGCGGCAGTGGCAAGAGCTCCCTTGCGATGAGCACCCTCTATGCTGAAGGGCAGCGCCGTTATGTGGAAACCTTTTCCCCCTATGTTCGGCAGTTCATGGACAGGATGAGCCGCCCCGATGTGGACGCGGTGGAGAATGTCCCCCCTGCCATCGCTCTCGGACAGCGTAATTCGGTGAAGAATTCACGCTCCACAGTCGGTACGATGACCGCGCTGAATGAATACCTCAAGCTAATCTATGCACGACTAGCTGTCGGACATGATGCGCAAGGTCATGAGATACGCCCCGAAACCGCCCAGAGCGTAACTGATCGTCTGATACGTGATGCAGCAGGAGAAGATATCCTCGTCTGCTTCGCGGTGAAGCGGGTGGGCAGCTTTGATGAGATGCGCCAAGCACTCGAAGGTCAGGGCTATGTACGAGCACTTTATAATCAGCAAGTCAAACGATTAGACAGCATCACCGAAGGAGATCTCCCAGATGATCAATGGCTCATCATCCACGATCGCATCCGTGTCGAAGAAGATCAGAGACCCAGACTCATGGAGTCCATCGAGGTGGCTTTCCAGCTCGGAGGTGATGTCGTACAGATATCGCAGCGCGATCATACGGGGGCATGGACGAGCCCCCTCAGCTTCCGCAGTGATTGGTATCCGCTAGAAGAGCCACGCCCCGGACTCTTCTCAGGCAACTCACCACTCGGCGCATGCCCATCGTGCAAAGGCTACGGCCGCTCTATCACCTATGATTACAAGCGAGGCATCATCCCTGAGAAGAGCCTCGCTGACGGCGCGTTAAAAATGCTCAGCAGCCCCACCCTATCCGAATGCTACCGCGACCTCGTGCGGAGCAATCGCATCGTGAAGGCTGTCCGTCTGAAGGTCGCATGGCAGGATCTACGCGAGGACGAGCGCGAGTGGGTCATGAAGGGGAACGCGGGAGACATGGATGTCTATGAAGCCGCGGGACGTGGGCTGTGGTATGGTATTGAAGGTATCTTCCGTGATATGGAGAAGTACTCGCATAAGATGAGTGTGCGTGTGTTTCTCGCCTACTACCGAGTCTATAGCATATGCCCCGATTGCCATGGAGGCAGACTACGTCCTGAGGCTCTCGCCTTCACCATAGGCGGCAAGACAGTTCCCGAGGTGCAGTCCATGCCTATGGATGAACTCCTAGGATGGATAGACCAGAATCTCCTGGCTGACGAGCATGAAGACAGATCACTACAGCAGGCCGTGCATGAGTTCCGCAGCCGCGTCGTCTACCTCTGCGAGGTAGGACTAGGCTACCTCTCAGCCAGCCGACTGACACGCTCCCTATCGGGGGGTGAGATCGAGCGCGTCAGTCTTACCTCCTGCCTCGGGGCATCTCTGACAGAGACCTTATTCGTCCTAGACGAGCCCACAGTCGGACTACATGCACGCGACACGGATAGGCTCATTGGAGCGATGCGACGACTCTCAGATCGTGGCAATACCCTCGTGGTAGTCGAGCACGAAGAAGCAGTCATGCGAGCTGCAGACCACCTCATCGATCTAGGTCCTGCGAGTGGAGCGGCTGGAGGAGAACTCGTCTTCTCTGGAAATCCTCAGAAAATCACAAAAAAGACCGCATCAGGGAACTCTCAAACGATCCCCTTCCTCAGCGGCAAGAGGCAAATCGCCATCCCCAAAAAACGTCGACGTGCGAAAAGTAACCTGCTCATGCAAGGTGTGACATGCCATAATATCAAGGGCATGGATGTGAGCATTCCTCTCGGAGTCTATACTTGCCTCACGGGTGTCTCAGGTAGCGGGAAGAGCTCGCTAGCATGCCAGATGCTCTTCGGGCACGTTCACCCTGAATCCCTCGATGATGAGGCAGAAGGAAGCATCGCAGGCGTCAAGGGACTAGAGCACATAGATGATATCCTTCTCGTCGATCAGAGCCCCATTGTACGCACACCACGTTCTACACCGGCTGTCTATATGGGTGTCTTCGATGATGTACGAGCCCTCTTTGCTAATGAGCCCGCTGCCCAAGCGCGTGGGCTCAAGTCAGGTTATTTCTCATTCAACAGCGGTGAGGGTCGCTGCCCTCGATGCGCTGGGCTAGGGCAGGAGAAAGTGGAGATGCAATTCCTCTCCGACATCTTCGTCCCCTGCGCCCTGTGTCATGGCACACGCTATACCACTCAGGCACTAAGCATCACTCTCTATGGACATAACATGGCAGACATGCTCGCTCTAGACATCAAGCAAGCACAGCAGCTGTTTGCTGGACAAGACAACACGAGAAGCCAACGCATTGCCCAGAAACTACAGGTACTCCTCGACGTAGGCCTCGGGCATCTCGGTTTAGGTCAGCCACTCAATACCCTCTCAGGTGGAGAGAATCAGCGACTCAAGCTTGCCAAGCTTCTCGCTGAAGCGACCGACAAGAAGCAAGAAGCTGGCAAGAAGAAGCTTCTCATCCTCGATGAGCCAGGCACAGGACTTCACTTCTGCGACTTAGCATTACTACTCAGCGTCTTTCATCGACTCGTTGAACAGGGGCACAGCCTGCTAGTCATTGAGCACAATATGGAGCTCATCAAGTGCGCTGACTACATCATTGACCTCGGTCCAGAGGGCGGTCGCGAGGGGGGACTCATCGTCGCAGAAGGCACACCTGAGCAGGTCGCAGAGTCAGGACTCGGCTATACCTCGCACTATCTTGCCGAGGCACTAGGCATTAGCATGAAGAGCAAAGCGCCCACCATCACCAGCCACTTACCTGCGCAAGAAGACATCATCCCCCATATGATCTCTCTACGAGGGGCGCGCCATCACCAGCTCAAGAATATCAACGTAGATATCCCTCATCACGAGATGACTGTGGTTACAGGTCTCTCAGGGAGCGGCAAGAGTACTCTCGCCTTTGATATCATATTTGCCGAGGGGCAGAAGCGATTCATGGATGTGATGAGCCCCTATGCCAGACAGTTTACCGAGCAGATGGAGACTCCTGACATTGATCGTCTCACAGGACTCCCACCCACCGTCGCTATCGAGCAGAACCGCTCTCGTGGTGGCAGCAAGTCAACTGTCGGCACTGTCACAGAAATCTGGCAGTTCCTGCGCCTTCTCTATGCAAAACTAGGCCAGTGCTACTGCCCTCACTGCCGCGTGCCACTGGGTAGACGCTCAGGGGAAGAGATCTTCTCTATTGTGCAGCAGCGCATCGGCGCGAAGCCTAGCTCCCTACTCATTGCCGCACCCGTTGTGCGTAACCGCAAGGGACACTATGCCGATCTCGCACGCTGGGCAGAGAAGAAGAAGTACCCACTCATGCGGGCTGACGGCATACTCGTCACACCAGCCGAGTTCACTCCACTGGATCGCTACGCAAACCACGACATCGACATCATCCTCGCGGACATCAGTGTGAAAGGGTCTCGCATCAGCATGAATGGCAAGGAGTGCGATTTTCTCACCCTGCAAGAATGCGTTCAGCGCGCCCTCGAAATGGGAGAAGGCTTCTTGCGCCTCATCGAAGGCAAGAAGGAGCAACTCCTCAGCTTGCGCCTCAGCTGCCCTGACTGTGGAGAAAGCTACGCAGAGCCAGAGCCAGCCAGCTTCTCCTTCAACTCCCCTCGCGGCTGGTGCACGACCTGCATGGGGCATGGTTACGTCAGCAGCGTGAAGATCAAAGATGAGGACAAGCTCTCCGAGCTAGAAAAAGAGCTACGCTATGACCGCGACCGTGAGAAGGCAGCGGCAAAGGAAGACACACGCGAGCTCTGCCCCGACTGTAAGGGAGCGCGTCTCAACGCCTTTGCTCTCGCAGTCGAGCTCTTTGACCAGCCTATTTCTTCACTCGGTCATCTGAGTGCGGCACAGGCTAGGGAGCTCATTGCTGACTGGAGCTTCGAAGGTCGAGATGAACTCATCGCGCGCAATGTGCTCGCAGAGATCACCCAACGACTTCACTTCCTAGAGCGCGTCGGGCTCGGCTACCTCACACTCGATCGCTCTGCCACCACGCTCTCGGGGGGCGAGACCCAGCGCATACGCCTAGCGGCTCAATTAGGCTCTGAGCTAAGAGGTGTTCTCTACGTCCTAGATGAGCCTACCATCGGGCTACACCCCAAGGATAATGAACGCCTTCTCGGCACGCTAGAGGAGCTCAAGAGTAGGGGGAATACCCTCATCGTCGTGGAGCATGACGTCGACACGATGAAGCAGGCTGACCGCATCATTGACCTCGGCCCAGGGGCTGGCATCCATGGGGGCGAGATCATCGCCCAGGGCGACTTCCAGACACTAGCGTCCATGCCAGAGTCAAAAACAGGGCTTGAGCTCGCCCAGCAGCAAAAGCACCCTTACTGCGGTCCCTACCTCCCTGTCAAGAATGCAGACTACCTCGAGCTATCTGGCTGCACGCTCAATAACCTGAAGAATGTAAAACTCCGACTCCCCCGCGCGCGCTTCACCGCAATCACAGGACCATCGGGTGCTGGCAAGACATCACTCATCACAGGCACACTCGCACCTGCAGTTCGAAGCGCCCTCGGAAGCAAGCTTAGTCGAGATGAAAGAGCACTCTGGAAGACTAGCAAGGGGCTCGACAGCGTGCGTGCGCTCTACCAAGTCGACCAGAGCCCTATCGGGAAGACACCTCGCTCAACACCTGCGACCTACATAGGCATCTTTGATGAGATTCGCAAACTCTTCGCCCAGAGCTCAGATGCACGTCGCCTCGGCTTTGATGCGTCACGCTTCTCTTTCAACACAGCCTCTGGCAACTGTGAAACCTGCAAGGGCACAGGTATGGAGAAGCAGGAGATGGACTTCCTCCCCCCCTGCTCTGTCCCCTGCGAGACCTGCCGCGGAGCGCGTTACAACTCACGCACGCTGCAAGTACGCTACAAGGGTAAAAGCATCGCTGATGTGCTCGCCATGAGCATGGAGGAGGCCGCTGAGTTCTTCGCCGCACAAGCTCGCCTCGCAGAACCCCTACGGCTTCTCTGTGAGACAGGGCTAGGCTATCTCAGTCTCGGTCAAGCGAGCAATACCCTCTCTGGCGGTGAGGCTCAGCGCATCAAGCTCGTTGCAGAACTCATCAAGGGCAGACGTGCCGCGCTCAACGCGATCAAAAAGGGGAAGGCTCTGCCACAGGATCTCTACCTCATCGAAGAGCCCACCATAGGACTGCACCCACATGATGTGAATCTCCTCATCGGCGTCCTGCGTCGCCTCGTGGAGATGGGGAACACTGTCGTTGTAATTGAGCATAATCTCCAGCTCATCGCTGAAGCGGACTACATCATCGATATGGGACCTGAAGCAGGGGATGCAGGAGGTAGCATTGTCGCACAAGGCACAGTCAAGCAGGTGTCCCGCAGCAAGAGCAGTGCCACAGCACCCTTCTTGCGAGAGGAGTTGAAGGGATAAGATTCTACCAACTAGCAGAACTGACACGCTGACACATTGTTTTCATCTCGACATGCTTCATAATAGATCTTTCACGCGCTACTGCGCATCACTATCCATAAAGATCATGACTGACAAAATCACCGTTATCGCCCACATTGAAGCTAAGCCTGAGCACCTCGACGCTGTGAAAGCAGAACTACTCAAGCTCCTCGACCCAACGCGTAAAGAGGCCGGCTGCCTCCAATACGACCTCCATCAGGACAATGAGAATAAGAATCTCTTTATCTTCGTGGAGAACTGGGAAAGCCATGCCCTCCTCCAGCAACATCTCGCATCAGAGCATATTGCGGCCTACCTCAAATCGACAGAAGGTCTCGTCGATAAGTTCATCATCCATGAAACCTCTCACATAGGCTAAGTTAAACGCACGCTCTTGTCAGAGAACACGGCACAAACACTCCCCTGCTTAGCCTCATGCTGAGCAGGGATTTTTCTTCCCAGCCTAACTACTTCACACGCAGGTAGACTAGGTAGCGTTTGTAATACTCATAGGGACTATCTGTCGTGATGATGAGCCGCACGAGCTGAGGCTTATCCGTAGAATGGGGAGTGAGGCTAACCTCGTAGCTCTTACCACGACGAAGCGTCTTCGTCGATAGGGTGAAGCTCTGTTTATCCATTGCGACATCGTGCAAGTTCTTGATGGGAGAACCATCGGGGATACGCACGCGTAATGTCTGCGGTTTAGCTGGCTTACCGCGCTCCCATATCAGAGAGCTAGCGTTGAGCTGCAGTGCTATGGGAACGCGAAAATGATAATGAAGCTTACGAGTCGCTCCGTCCTCCATGGCAACCTCGAGTGTACGTACGCTATCTTCTGCGAAGACTGTGGCGTCGATCTTGATGCGGAGTTCATTACGCCCCTCACCCACGACATCAACATCCATGCAATCGCAGTTCGACTTCGCATCGGCGACGGGTGAATCAAGCCTTTCGATAAGGATGAGTGGGCTGCGCGCCCAGTCTAGCTTCACTTCGCGCTGCGGTGTTGCGCCCACGACCAGCGTACCTAGCAGGACACTGAGTATGATAGCACTGAGTTGCTTCATGCAGACTTCTCACTATCCTTCTTCACCTTATTCTTATCTGCGTAAAAGCTTGCGATAAAGAAGAGTGTAGCTGCTACACAAACACAGCTATCAGCCACATTGAAAGAAGGCCAGTGATAACCATTGGGGAAGTTCTCTGTCGTAATCCATGGGAATGAGAAGTCGAGGAAGTCGACCACATAACCATTGCCAAGATTCGTTAGAAAGCTTAACTTCTCTGCACCCGGAAGGAAGAAGCCCTGTACAAGCCTATCCGTCATATTCCCCAAGACACCTGCCATCAACAGCACCCAGCCGATGCGCAGAAGACGCGTATTAAAGATACCTCGTCGCAGTGTCATAACGAGGACAACGAGGGCAATAAGCTGGATAAATAAGAAGACAATAGGTGCCCAAGTCGTCCCATTCGCGAAGCCGAAGGCTACGCCCGTGTTATGAAGACGTAGGATGGTAAAGTTCATGAAATCACTCCCCTCAATGATGGGTGTTCGCTCCATGACAAAGTTCTTGAAGGGAGCTTTGTAGTTGAGCACGATGTACCACTTACTCAGCTGGTCGAGCACATAGAGCGCGACCAAGCTGATCACCATGAGGAGACTGACTTTCTTGATATTCATGGATCTGCGACTTTTAGACTTGTTGCATCACTTCAGCACAGCGTGCGCAGAGACCATCTGCATCAACCGCTGGCTCATAGCGACGGCAGCGAGGACACATACCATGTGGACTCTTGGTCGCGATAGCTTCGAGCTCTGCACCACTCTCTACGTGCAGTTCTGAGACGATGAAGAACTCCTTCGCGAAGTCTGCATCATTCAGCAGCTCGATAACAGCCTGATCTTCCCCCTCGGGAAGAATGAGTTTAACCACAGCTTCATTATTCTTATTGAACGCCTTTGCCTTCACTTGTGCTTCAATAGAGATCTGGATGCAGCTCTTGAGCTGCTGCAAGCGATTGAAGGTAGCGGTGTAGCCCACGTCATAGGCTGGATCTGCTGTGGGGAAGTCTTGCTCATGCACAGAGTCGCTGTTACCTGCGTGCTGCCATGCCTCATCTGCTGTGTAAGCGAGGATGGGGGCGAGAAGCTTCACCAGAGCATCAAAGACGCGACTCAGCGCGAACTGCTTGCTGATACGTCGTGGAGAAGACGCGGCATCGCAGTACAGACTATCCTTCGTAATGTCGATGTAGAGGGCGGAGAGCTCGTTTGTGCAGAACTGGTTGATACTTGTGAAAACCTTGCGGAAGTCATACGCGGTGTACGCAGCACGCACCTCGGTGATGAGGGCGTTCAGACGCTCAAGAATCCAGAGATCAAGAGGTTCAAGCTGGCTTGGCTGCTGACCTTCGTAGCCCTTCAGGTTTGCGAGAAGGATGCGCATGGTATTGCGCAGACGACGGTAGGGGTCAGTGATCTGCTTGAAGAGATTCTCACCGAAGGGGACTTCGTGCTGCCAGTCCACACTGCTCACCCAGAGGCGAACGATGTCGGCACCGTACTTGTCATAGAAGTACTTTGCGGCTGTTGGCTTGCCCGAACCCGCAGCACTCTTAGAGAGCTTCGTCTTATCCTGATTCACCACGAATCCATGCGTCATGACTGCCTTGTAAGGTGCTGCCTGGCGATAGGCACAGGAGAGCATGAGCGAGCTCTGGAACCATCCACGGTGCTGGTCGGTCGCTTCGAGGTAGAGATCCGCAGGGGCATGGAGTTCAGGGTGTGTCTCAAGCACTGCAACATGGGAGCAGCCAGAGTCGATCCACACGTCAAGCGTGTCACGCCCCTTCTTCAGCTTCTGGCTGAGACCGAGGCGAGAGCAAAGCTCTTCATCACTGAGTTCAAACCAGATGTTCGTTCCTTCCTTCTCAACAAGATCAGCGATCTTCTCCACGATGCTCGCATCGAGCACTGGAGCTCCGTCTTCATCAAAGAGGATAGGAAGTGGGACACCCCAAGTGCGCTGACGGCTGATGCACCAGTCAGGGCGTGCTTCTACGGTGCTGGAGATGCGGTTTTCACCCCATGCAGGGAGCCACTGAGTCTTTTCGATCTCGCTGAGTGCGAGAGGGCGCAGCTTCTCCATGCTGATGAAGAACTGCTTGACCGCGCGGAAAATAATAGGAGTCTTGGAGCGCCAGCAATGTGGGTACTGATGGCTGAACTCTTCGCGACCAAGGACGCGACCACGCTCGCTGAGCATGTCGATAATGAAGTCATTGCTCTTGAAAACATGCTGACCGACGAGTTCTGGGATCTGGCAGCCTGATGTGTAGCAGCCATTATCATCCACTGGGGAGAGGACTTCGAGTCCGTACTGCATGCCGACGTTGTAGTCATCTGCACCGTGACCTGGGGCGATATGTACCGCGCCAGAACCTGTGTCTGTTGTGACGAAGCTACCCATGACCACGAGACTGGTACGGTCGAGGAAGGGGTGCTGAGCGGTCTTGTTCTCCAGCTCCTGCCCCTTGAAGGTGGCGAGCTCTTCGAGCTTTGTCCAGCCTGCGCGCTCGCAGAATGCGTCAATGAGCTCACGGACGAGGATGAAGGTACGCTCCTCACCATCCTTGCTGTAGCGAGCGATGACGTAGGTGAACTCGGGGTTAAGTGCGACAGCAAGATTGCTTGGCAAGGTCCATGGCGTGGTCGTCCAGATGACCATCTCACTCTCAATACCGCAGACGGGTTCTGTCATGGGGAAGGCGACAAAGATAGAAGTGCTTGTCTCTTCCATGTATTCAACTTCCGCCTCAGCGAGAGCTGTGTGGTGCGCGTAGCTCCACTGCACGGGCTTCATACTCTGGTAGACAGCACCTTGCTCGACAAGCTTGGCAAACACGCGAAGGATATTAGACTCATAGCCTGGCTCCATCGTGATATAAGGATTATACCAATCTGCAAAAATACCGAGTCGACGGAAAGAACCACGCTGCTGATCGATGAAGCCGCGAGCGAAGTCCGTGCAGAGACTGCGAATCTTTGCCGCCTCTAGTCCCTGATGCTCCTTCACAACCTTCGCCTCGATAGGCAATCCATGGCAGTCCCAGCCGGGGATGAAGGGCGTATAGTAGCCAGCCATGCTCTTACTCTTGATAATGAGATCCTTCAGCGTCTTATTAAGAGCTGTCCCCATGTGTACGTCACCATTAGCGAAGGGAGGACCATCATGCAGGATGAAGGTAGCAGCCCCTTGCTCTTTGCGCTTACTAATAATGCGCTCATAAAGCTTACTATTTTCCCACTGCTCTAAGCGCTTGGGTTCATTAATAGTCAGATCACCACGCATGGGGAAAGTGGTATCGGGCAAAAAGATCGTATCCTTATAGCTCTTAGCTTCATTACTCATACGCGCGTGATCATAGCTCAACAAAGCGCAATAGTCAAGGTCATTCAGCTAAAAGAAACTCGCATTAAGGCTATAAACGAAGCGTAGCATGACCGAAGCCATGCTACGCTAAGAACAGTTTACTACTTATGAAATACAATCACAAAAGAAACACTTCGCCGATATACAGTCTGAAGCACCCCTCCTGTGGCATACTATATCAGACACAGCCACTTGTGCTATTGTTCAATATTTTTGTATTTTTTAAAAACGCGGAGAATCAATGCACCCATGCCCCCTTACCCTCTGGCAGCTTCCCATCCATAAGAGTCTGATAACGCGTCTTATCAATATTCCCCCAGAGAGGTATACCGAGAGCCTGTTTCCACTTCTTACTCATACTCGCTCCCGTATGACAGCCATAGCTATAAGCGACGGCATTAGGCGCGAAGATATCGCAACGGATGAGGCGTGCGATATCATCTTCATGAATCCACGCGCGAGATGCGCCACAAATAGAGTTACTATAGTCGAGCATGAAGGCGTGCGCATTCGAGTGCCCGTAGTAAGTCAGCCTCTTGATCTTCTTTCCCTGACGCGGTGCATTGTTAATAGCGGCGATGGTCTCCTTCGTATTATCCACCCAGACGAGGCGCACCTTATACTTCACAGCATGCTCTTCTATCCATTCCACATAGGGCTTTCCATCCTCTGTCTGGCGTGTCTGGTAGGAGGGTCTGTAGACAATCCACGTCACGGTCGCCTTCGGGTCACTGTGACGCAGCAGGGCGAAGTGTAGCGTAGAAGCACGTATAAAGTTCGCCCACCACTTATCATGCACCTGCTCAGGAGCACGATTGTTCTCCCATGATCGCAGTGCCACACCACCCGCTATGACCACATCAATAGCAGCAGCAAAGGGCGCTAACAAGATACCCAACGATAATATACAAAGATAGAGAGTCTGCATCATCTGGAATCAATATAGTACCTTACTCCCTATTTAGCAAGCAGATTATCGCATGAGCCAATAGTGTAGCGTACAACCTAGCTCTTAGATAAAAGCTCATGCGTGCAATGCGCCTGAAGGACGCAACTCAACTTCTATCCCCAGCTGACAATCATCCCTCAGCCGCTGCTCAATATCTGGAGAAATATTTCAATCCTTAGATATCATTTTCTTTACAACTGATATACCCTTCTCTCCTAAAGCTTTTTTCAAAAAGCCTTTTACTCGTGCTGGATTATGCTCTACATGCTCACTTTCCAATAGAGTATGAATATACTGTAGCGCTTCACTCTCATCTTCACTATCGGTAAATACTTCGAAAATCATTGGGCGATTTCCAATCTCTGGATTCAAGAATACGTCTTTCTGATCCAATACCTCTTGCTTTGTGGATGCGCTTAAGTATAAGAACCCTAAATCTTGCGCAAAATTTTTCACCAAACTTGGAGATTTGTCACCATAATGACCAGCCGCCGCCATATAGTCATCCGCAGCCTCACCAAATCGAGCAGCGGGGTGATTATAGTTACGAAACTCTGTACCGCGACCATTATTCACGAGTAATATGCGTACATTATTTCCCACATGTCTATTACCTATAGCGTTCAGGTCATAAAAGAAAGCTAAATCGCCAACAACGGCAAAATACAGCTTCTCAGAATTAGCTAGCGATGCGCCAATTAACGTAGAAACACAGCCATCTATGCCGAAACCACCAACATTCGACATGGACTTCACCCCTTGTGGCAAATCGAAGAAATTCCATGAGCGCAGGCTATTTAAAATGCCAAAATGTATAGATGAACCATAAGGCAAATCAGGCGAGAGCTGCTGGGCTAGCCATGGATTAGAAAAAGGAAGTTCTTGTATCGTCGCTCGCACTTGTACAATTTCTGAACTCATTAATTCAAAGTAGGATGTACCTGCACGTGGAGCCTCAATCTCATATCGAGAGAAGAAGCTAGCCTCGCTCATCTCAAACACGTATCGAAGGTTCTGATAAGTATCGACCAATTCACCATCTTCACTCACTCTCCACACTTCCTTAGCTCCGTAGAAAAAAGAGTATGAATCGTAGTCTCCTGTAACATCTCCAAGCCGTATCAGCACCTCGGGAATATAGGCACTTTTATCAATATGCTGCACTCCATAGATAGATGAGTGCAACTTATACTTACCGTAGTAGTTACTACTGTGATCACACAAGACAACTGCATCATATTGCTCACAGAATCTTTCAATCTTCTTCGTTAAGTCGCTAGATATCTGACGATGAGATCCTATCATGACAGCCACTTTCTTCACTTTCAAATCAGGGACCTCCCCCTCTACTCCTACACGTTCAATGACACGGTAACTAGGTAACTGCTCAACACTAAAGTCCTTACTGTAGGTTGTCGCGAGATTGATGTGCACAGGACCTCCACCGTGATGTGAAAGTTCAAGAAGAGCCTTATTCGCTTTAATTTCGCAATCCCAGACATCGGCGTCATCTTTAATATTTTGTAAAGAAACACTTAACTTGGCGATGTCATTTTGTATAGAACTACGGTCTAACACTTGCGGTATCTGGTGACCTACACGCGAAAAATCCTGTGATGAAGTCACTGCGAGAATCGGTAATTTTCTATAAAAAGCTTCCGTCATAGCGGGGATATAGTTACGAGATGCAGTGGCTCCAGTACAAGAAATAACAACCGCCTCCCCAGTTTCTTCCGCAAGTCCACATGCGATGTAAGCAGCAGACCGCTCATCGACGCATGAGTAGATTTCAAAATAAGGATCATTCTGTATACTTCCGACAAAAGTAACATTTGTAGCTCCAGGAGATACAACCACTTTTTTGATATTATGCTGCTTTAGTAAGAATATCAAGATCTGTACATTCTTCTCATTTGAATACGCTTTGTTCATGAGCTTATATATTTTTTTTACAGAAACGTGCACAAAAACGATTAAATTTCTCATCACGTCTCCCCACTAGCTCATAGTAGCATAAATCTCCAGAGTATCAAAGTTTATTTTGTCCCATACATTAATCTTTTTAATCAAATTTTTCATACGAATTGAAAATATAAACTCTTACAACTGCACAAAATGCTCGCAATCTAGCTACAACCACCTATGTTTCTCTAGGAAAAACAACTTGATTTAAATTTTTCATAACTATATACTTGTTCTGAAATAATCAGAAAAGTACCATTCTATGAACATTTTATTACTTGGCGGCACAGGCGCTATGGGAGTCGATTTAGCTCAGCTCTACGCAGCGAACGGTCATCACGTTTCAATTACATCACGTAGCAAGAGAGCCAGTCAAGCACATGTTAGTTACATTCAAGGAAATGCTCGCGATAGCAGTTTTCTTGCGTCAGTACTTTCATCTTCATGGGATCTTATAGTGGATTTTATGATTTACAATACAGAGGAGTTTGCGGAGCGCATTGATCTATTATTAAACTCCTCCACGCGTTACATTTTTTTAAGCTCAGCTCGAGTCTACGCGGAAAGCGATACTGCTCTTCAAGAAACATCAAGCAGATTGCTTGATAGTTCAACGGACGAAACTTACCTAGCAACTGAAGAATATGCCCTTAGTAAGGCGAGACAAGAAAATTTCTTACGTAATGCGAATAAGAAAAATTGGATCATTGTACGTCCATACATTACATACAACAACTATCGTTTACAGTTAGGATGTCTCGAAAAAGAACAATGGCTACACCGAGCTATTCGCGGGCACTCGATCCTTCTCCCTGAATCAATCGCGAATAAAACAACCACCCTCACTCACGGAAAAGATGTAGCACGCGCTATTTTCACTCTATCAATGAATTCTAACATCGATGGGGAAACTTACCATTTAACAGGGAGTGATTCTTTAACATGGAGTGAAATCGCTGACATATATATCAACACGCTTAAATCATGCAAAGGTATCCGAGCTGGTCTACAACTGCTTTCAGATGAAGAGTTCGCGACAGTTCACCATGGTAAATATCAACTCATCTATGACCGTCAATTCAATAGAACCTTTTCTACTGAAAAAATTGCCCATCTTGTCGATGTTGATAACTTTGTCTCCATAAAAGAAGGGCTTGAGTACGCACTCAGTGAGTTTCTCAATACTCCTAGCTTCAACTACATTTCATGGGAAAATGAAGCCATGCAAGATAGACTCTGCAAACAGAGGGCGGCATTAAACAAAATTGTCGGATGGAGAGCCAGATTAAGATATCTGCGCACGCGATTCATGCGCTATTGAATGTTTCGTTGGTATTCTGTTACTTAATTAGTCGCAAACGTCTATTGCACGATTAAGGACATGCTGCACATTCGTCCGCCATCTCCGCAGTGTAGCTCATAATTGTATCATGCAGAAAGTAGCAAAAAGTCAGTAGAAACCTAGTTATTAGATCACATCTAGTTATCTAGGCCTCATACTACCTTCTTTTTAATGAAAGGGATATACTTTAAAACCTTCTTCTCATCTAGTATATCTAGCAAGATGGCCCAAGCCATGTCGTAGTGCCATTGCATGATAGCGAGGAAAATGGCTAATGAGCTAAAGAGTCCCACAGCAAATAGCCAATAACTAGGCTCAAAAAATTGATTAAGTATTATGGATGGCGCATTCGCCAACGCGGAAACAATTACATAAGGCAAGGTATCACCTAGTTGAACTTTATACGAAAGCCACTTCTCGCGCGAGATGGCGCGAACCAAGTAGGCTATATGAAATGTACCTGTCGAAATACCAGCTATACATATAGCCTCAATACTATGAAATGCACCAATTATAAGAAGTGAAATACCTACTATTCGTACACACATCTCGGCACGCAAAAGGATATCCGTACGTCCTTTTACCATGATGATATTCGACATCAACGAGACTGTGGGTATATTAAGCGAGCCTAGGCTTAATATCAACATGAGCGGCACACAGGATAGCCACGCTTCACCATAAAGAGTATAGATGGCAGAAGGCGCATTAAACCCCAAAGTTAACATACACCACAGCACAACAAGCAAGGTAACGCGAAAGTACTTTCTGTAAGTTAGGAATAATTTAGCGTCGTCATTCTGAATAGAGGCAAAAATAGGAAAAGACACGCTACTTACAATATTCTGAATAAAGGTAACTGGCAAGGCGCACAGTTTAAACGCTCGATGAAAAAATGCTAGTTCCGCAGCAGAATAAAACTTACCTATAATCAGGTTACGCGATTCACCGTATGATATATTGATCAGACCAGTGGCCAGTATCTTTGAGCCAAAGCCGAAGAACTCCCTGAAAGATTCTTTGCTGAACTCAAAACGCGGCTTCCAAGGAGAAACAATCCATATTACAATGAGTGACAAGAGACCAGATACCACACCTTGGAACACCATAGCCCAGTAACTCCAGCCTGCAAACGCCGCCCAAATAGTAAAGGGCATAGGAATAATCGTCGTAATTGTGGAGACGATGGCTGTAGTCTTAAAATCTCTTCTAGCAGAATAGAGTGTCCAGTGCACAGCCGCTGTAGAGTTCAACAACATCATGAACGCGGAAACATAGGTTAGCTCCACGAGTGCAGGCGTATCAAAGAAATCTGCAAACCATGGTGCGGCAAGACATAGTGCAACGCATCCAACTAAGGACATGCCCACATTAAACCAAAAAACAGTGTTTATATCCGCCTCTGTTCTATCTTGCTTACGCAGTAAAGCTGTCCCAAACCCACAGTCCTTTATCTGGTTTGCAATCGCGAAGAATATACTCGTTAGACCTAAAATACCCATTTCTTCTGGGCTTATCAGACGCGCCAGAATCATCCCGAAGATGAAGGTCACTGGCTGAAGGGTGAGCTTCGATAAGAACTGCCACTTCACTCCACTCAGGGTCTCTTTTCTAACGTTGCTCATGTTGCTACGGATATTTTATCCTTTTGATAATTAAAGGCAAGTTTTTAATATCGTTTAATAAACCATCAAATTACACAAGTTCTTCTTACTATTCGCTTTCGAATCAACTCCTTGGCGAAAGAGATGAAGATCTCACAGACACGCATTCTTAGGTCGAGCGCATGCACTTCGCTGGATAGCTGAAATTAATATATCTTCAAGTCAGAAAAGAAAAATACTTATCGTAAGCGCATCTACATCAGATGAGCTATACTTACTAATTATCTATTAAGAGTTTATCATTTTTTACTCACTCGATAAATTAGTGTTTACTGCTCTGCAAATCAGCATAAACTAAAGGGATTCGCTCTAAGTCTACCCAGTACAACCCTTCCACATCTTGCAATACAAGTATTTTATTATTAATCGCTTCAGCTAAAAACTCAGGAGCATCATCATTGTAATAAAAATTTAGTTTAAACTCCGTTAGGTAGTACATGAACTGCCTGTTAGATTCGAGGTTTGTTGGCTGGAAGAAAAAAGTGAAGCCTGAGCGTGCACCGAACTTCGCGCTGTCAAAGTTTAGCGAACTTGCAGCGCAGAGTCGCGTATCATTACCTAATTGCTCCATCTTACGTAGTACCGCAATCTCGCGATCATTCAATGCCATTGTATTACGCAAATTCTCTACAAAGCTATTTTGTGGCACCAGAATTTCTCTCATAAGATTTTTAGATAATAGTCCTTTTTTATAAAAACAATAAACAGACAGCGATATTGTCAGTAAAGAGATAAGAATATAACCTGACCAGCGTAGAGATCGCATCATGATGAATACGCTTAGTATAAAAAATGCAAGATAGGGTGTATAGTAGCGCTGATTATCAAAGAAATGCACGCAAATAATTAAGAATACGACACAGAAAGAAGAGAAGTAAATAAGCGCGATTGCACGGTTCACGGGATCTATGAAAAAGTACAGTCTCTGTCGTATAAAAATAGCAAGCCCTACGATAGAAAGAAGAGGAATGAAGTAGAGACTTTTGATGTAATGATATAACTCCACAAGCATGAGCCTAATTTGAAGCGTCATATTGGCCATCCATTCTAATGGGTGGCTAAAGAGTGACGACGGTTTCATTTCTGGAGAGAAGTAAGAACTAGGTCTCGTATCAGGTATATTCAAGAGCCTTCTGCTATTATCAGTAATGAAAATATGATCAAAATGACTTATCGAGTAAACTATCCATGGAGATATCACAAGGAAGAATGCTAGCATTACTACGCCAACAGCTTTATACTGTTTTTTTAACAAAGCATAGAGACTATATAGAAATAGAGCAGATCCTGCAAATGGTACAAAGTCAAAACGAATCATCAATCCCATGCCTAGTAGTGCTCCAACGCATGCAGCGCGCTTTGCGCTTAACAGAGATGACCAGTTCGTGCGGCTAGCTAAAAGAATGCTGAATATAGCTATGATGATGGGAAAGATTAGTACGGTACTTCCACCACACTGCAACTCATGCGAAGAGTAAAGAAGCAAGGTAACTATTGCTGATACATATGGCCATAATTCCTCTTTACCCACCTGACGGAAACTGCGTTTGATGAGAAGTGTAGCGATGAAAACTGCTGCAAAGTTAGCTAGAAGGTAGGAGAAAATTTCCCACTGTGTCAGCTGCATGGCTATAAAAACGATCAGTGTGAATAAGTAAGGAAAACCGACCCCATAATTTGTGTCCATATAATTCTGCCGAACAAAATCTATATGGTTAAAATTAGTCGCATAGCTCTGAGCATAACTATTCACCTGCCATGCATCAAAATAGGGATGGCTATGCATAGCCGAATGAACAAACAGAATATAGATAAGAGAATAGGCGCAGACTGATGCTAGTCGTGTAAGAAGCAATGATTTTTTATCGTGCGTGAAGAGAGTAAATGCGAAAAGTGTCACTGGTGCACAAAATACAAGAGCTGTCAAATACGAGCTTAATGTTAGACTCATCAAGAACGGTATGAAGAGTATGGGGAAACTGAACATATAGCTTCTAGAGGTGCAGTCGATTTGTGATTGAGATAGCTGCATCCTGATCAGTAACGTAAGCATCAACGACAACAAAGCGGTTCCTATGAAACTAGCCCATTCTAGCTGACCAAACAAGCTTTCCCCATGGTAAAAGCACAGCCATACACTCCATATTGATGTAAAAATCAGAAGATTAATAAAAGCATTCTGTAGACGAGACATATTGGTAAATGATACTTATATATAATTATAGATTAATTGCTTAGCATTAATTAGCCAGTGCAATTCAAGCGGTTATCTTAAGTCATGCACATATTGACTTATGTGAGTAGAGCGTTCATGACTCAATAGTAAAAGGCATAGACATAATCGGCGATACAATGCCGTTGTTTTAAAATCTCTTCTAGCGGAATACAGTGTCCAGTGCACAGTAGCCGTCGAGTTCAGGAATACCATAAGAGCAGAAGCATAGGCCAACTCCTCCTGTACTGGTGTTTTAAAGAAATCTGTAAACCATGGTGCGCCTAAGCAAAGGGTCAGTATCATCCCAAAAAGAAAAATCACTGGCTGAAGGGTGAGCTTCGATAAGAACTGCCACTTCACTCCACTCAGGGTCTCTTTTCTAACGTTGCTCATATGCGTACTCTCATTGTAGTTATTTAAGCATCAATAGCAAGACTTTTCTACAGAGCCTTTGCAATATTAGCAGCTCTGAGCTTTGCATGCTGTTTAAATGAGAATTTTCAGAGTTTGGGTGCGCATGGCGAGCTATGTTAGCACAAAAACTAAAGATTTTCGCCAAAATGCAGCAGAAAACGTACTGCTACGCCCACTTTTTTGACCTATGTAATTTTGCAGGGGGAAGATCCCAAAGCTGATAGCTCGAAGCGATTTTGTGACGAACTCTTTAAAAGAGTAATTTCTTCATTCGCTCTATTGTCGCTAGGTAGGAGCGCTTTCTCGCCCCCCAACTCAGACGCGAAAGCAGCGTGTATTTTAATATGAACAGACGCAGGTATCTGCTATTGAGTTCGCGTATCGCTTGTCGATTTTCGATGGCAAGTAAGCTAGCGTAGTCCATGCGATTATTCTTACATGGTGAACTTAACGCGTCATTCAGATAGCGGGCCGCGGCATCAATAAGGGGATTGAGCTTCGTCGCAAGTTGAGAATCATCAAGCGGGGCATAGAGTGTATCACGTGAGAGCTCATCTATATGCTCGACCACTCGGTGGGAAAGCCCTAAGGGCTCGAGCATGCTTGAAAAGCGTGAGAAACCTCGCGCTTTATTTCCTAGTACGAGGAATGGCTTGCGAAATATTATCGCATAGCACATTCCGTGGAAGGAGTCCGTGAAGAGGCACTCACAGTCACGGATGAGACGTACCCAGCCCGCGACACTCCGAGGCGAGCCATCTGAACATTTCGTGATGTCTTCGCAGGGTAGCTCTGAAAACTCAGATTTCATTTTCATTTTTAGTTCATCTGAGTCATCAAGAACATAGGTCGCAACGTAGCGATCTGGCAGTGATTCTTCTGAGCTATCTGCTAAACGTGACCACCATGCAGCATCATAGAGAAACACGGGATCTATCACCCATTGAGCATCTATATCGAGCTTATCCTTAAAATCCTTAAGCGCATCTTTCTCTCGCAGAGAGACCGCATCAAAGCGTCTCAGCAGGCATGCTAATTTCTCCTGCATGGCCACTGGATAGTCTAGCTTATGCGTTCCTAGACTCGCTGCCATGGATATTATTTTTTTTCCAGGGTGGACAAAATCGAAAAAATAGGAATACTGCGCAAATTTTGTATACAGATGTCGCCACACTTGATCCGACCCTACGATAAATGTAGTGAACTCATTATTAAGATTATAGAGCTGCGACTCCGTTACGATATGATCCGTGGTATCCAGATGGGTGTTCGCAAATTTCTGGAACACCGTATTCTCATACAAGTGTCTTATATCCTCACCGCCGCAATAGTAGAGCAGCTTATTATCATAGCCAGCGTCTTTTATAGCCTTCTGTAGTGCATAGGCCGTCAAATTAGCTCCATAATTACAGCCCCACCATTGATTCATGATGCAAGCATTCGCTCGTGATGAGATCGCAGACATAATTTTTATCAAGAAATATAATTAATTATTTATATTAGACTGAGTTGGCATCCTTTTGCTGACACTCAACTAGTAAAAATTAAATGAAAGTAAGCGGTGTATTTGGGGTTGATTTTAGATTAACATTTATCTGCTCTTTAGCAAGCCATTTTTTACAGACTGCCGTAACGGAGCGAAACGAAGCGGAGGCAGCCTGAAAAAAATCGCCTCTAGAGGAGGGGCGATTGTAGATCTTTTTTATTCCACCCGAATTCTTGGTGGTGAACTATTGAGTTTTCTGTGAGGGCGACGGGTATTGTAATACTCTATCCCTCTTACGGTCGATCCTCTTACCCCATCCATACTAGTCGTAATAGACTTAGCTATAAATCTCTTACCCAAGCTTCTGATCTGTATTGCGAGCCTTGATAGGTATTAAATATCCGCGGGCTTCTTCCTGTGTCCAAAGCTTGCTCTAGAGTCTAGAAACACAAATCTGCGCCCATCGTGTTGGATAGCTTCGCACGCTACTTGCCTTTTAAAGTTGCTGTTGAAGCGTTTTCTTTTTGGTATTTTTGTGCTCAATCTATACTTTAGCTGTGTGTTCGATTTTCTGGAACCACTTCTGTTTAGTGCAGGCGTACATCTCCAACATACAACTGCGTCACAGAGAATATATACCCTAATTAGCCCTCTTCAGCCTACCTTTAAGAATACGGCATACTCCTCGTAGCCAGTGAAGAGTCCGTGCATAAGTTGATGGTGTAAAGGGTGTACTTGAAATCAGCAGTAGCAGAACTGCTTCTCCCCCCTTAATCAGGGCTGAGGACTTAGGCATATGTGGAAATCGATTCCTTGCTGAATTGTAGACTAACTCCGCAATATCTAGCTGAACCTCGGGCCATCGACCAAGCCTATTCCAATCTTGGAATATCGTTTTATAAACTTTCAGCTCATCGCTGGCTATGCGCGAAGCATTTGTCTGAGTCATAGCAGAGTCGTCGCGTCCCTTTCTGTAGCCATAGATAGGAACAGAACTGCATACGTAACTTTTTTCCAAATTAGTTAGCAATTTCATCTTAAACAAGAAATCTTCTGCAATTTTTATCTCATGGTTGAAATATGCACCACTCTTCTCCCATAATACTCGACGGTAACATGCATTGCACACATAGGGTTTTATCAATAGTAGTGAGGGTATCACTCCAGACAGAAAATGAGCATCTTTTACTATATTCCACTCTTCTTCCCACTCCTGCCAATGTCGAACTCCATCTGTTGAGAACAAATATGCCGACGCTTCTACTACATCGGCATCATGCTGAGTCGCTAGACGCATATAGAGCTCTAAAGCTTGGGGTTTATAAAGATCGTCTGCATCGAGAAAGGTAAAATAGTCACCGCGCATGGCATTTAACCCTACATTTCGCGCCGATGAAACCCCACCATTAACCTTCCTAAAGACACGAAAACGAGCATCCCGCGCAGCGTATTCATCAAGGATAGCTTGCGAATTGTCAGGTGAGCCGTCGTTCACGCAGATGCATTCCCAATTGGTGTAGTTCTGGGCAAGCACGCTATCGAGGCACTCGCGTATGTAGGCCTCGACCTTATAAACCGGCACGATGATACTGACGAGTGGTGTAGTCATGGTTACCTACTCTTTAGCTTAGTGCGCAGGGGGAAGTAGTGCTTCATCATGAGATTCACCGCGAGCACGAGGCATTTCCCATGAGGGACGGGCAAGGTCAGCATCAGCTTTAAGAAAAGCTCTTTTGCGTCATTGATCTGTGTAGGCACATGCAAGAGCCCACGCTGCTGGTACTCTTTCACACGCGGGCGGACAATGCGCAGGAAGGCAGGCTTCACGCTCTCTTCTAGTCGGCTGTAGTCAAAGTACATGCCACGCGCAAAATCGAGAGCATACGCATCCTCCAGCTCACTCCAGAGCTCAGGTGCTTTTGTCGCCATAAGCTTCGCTATATAGTCGTACTCGTAGATGAGTGTCTCGTAGTTGGTGGTCTTGTTGATCGAGGAGTTCGGGTTCGTCTGGCGGTAGAAGTGCAGCACATCGGAGATCCATACGGCACGATTCGCAAAACTCATCGTCTGAAACCAGAAGCCTGTGTCTTGGTAGGCGGCGCGTGGTGTCTCGTGGAAACGTATGTTATGCTGCTCTATCCAGCTGCGACGGTAGACTCCTGTACAGATATAGAGAGGCAGGTGAAAAGCGGCTTTTTCCTCGCGCGGGCAGAGTGCGCGGTCTTTAAGCTCAGCGGGGTAATCACTGATGCCTTGGAAGCGTCGCTCACCGGATAGATCCCAGAAGTAGCTGCAGCGCGACTTCACCATATCCGCATCGTGCTCCTTCGCGACTTGGATGAGTCGCTCAAACATATTCTCAGCGATATAATCATCGCTCTCAACGACAGCGACGTACTCACCCTGCGCGACATTCAGCCCTGTATTCATGGCTATACCATAGCCACCATTTTCTTTTGTAATAACTCGCACACGCGCGTCACGTGCTGCGTATTTCTCGAGTATAGCTAATGAATCATCCGTGGAACCATCGTTTACCGTGATGAGTTCAAAGTCGCGAAAACTCTGCTCAACCACACTATCCAAGCACTCCTCAAGAAAAGGTGCTACATTATAAACAGGCATAACGATACTGAGTGCTGGTGTAGGCATGGTCTTAGTATAGGCGGGTCTCTTGATTTTTCAAGCCTTTTTTATGTTGGGACAATTTCTCAATTCTATAAACATCTGCTTACTAAGATATACTTGACAGCCGTGCGATTCACAGTTATAGTTCCTTAATTACTCCACCATGTCTGACCATAAGAACATACTCATCGTAGGAGCTGGACTTTCGGCTGCCGTCTTAGCTCGACAGCTTGCAGAAGCAGGCACTCGCTGTCACGTTATCGAGAAAGACGCCTTCATTGGTGGTATGTGCTACTCGAAGCGCGATGAGGAGACAGGTGTGGATGTACATGAGTATGGTCCCCATATCTTTAACACGAGTAATGAAGATCTCTGGAGCTATGTGCAGAAGTTTGACACATTCTATCCGTGGGTAAACCGCGTGAAGGCGAGTAATGAGCGCGGCGTATTCTCTTTTCCTATCAATCTTCATACCATCAATCAGCTTTTTAACCAGCGACTGACACCCTCAGAAGCGCAGGAGTTCATCGAGCAGCAGCGCGATGCGAGCATCACCGAACCCAAAAATGCAGAGGAAAAGATCCTCTCCATGGTCGGACGTGAGCTCTACGAGACATTTTTCAAGGGCTACACGATGAAGCAGTGGGGGATGAGTCCTGCCGAGATGCCAGCTGACATCCTCAATCGCATCCCCGTGCGCTTCAACTACGATGATAATTACTACTTCTCGCGCTATCAGGGGTTCCCCATGAGTGGCTACACGCAGTGGATTAGCAATATGTTCGACCACGAACTCATCACGGTACAACTCTCGACGCGCCTTGAAAAATCCATGATGGATCAGTATGATCACATCTTCTACTCAGGGCCTCTCGATGAATACTTCGATTACTCCGAGGGTGATCTCGGCTACCGAACGGTCACTTTTAAGAAAATACGAGGAGAGGGCGACATGCAGGGCAATGCAGTTATCAACTACAGCGATCTCTCCGTCCCTTACACGCGCTCACATGAGCATCGCTACTTCTCACCATGGGAGCAGCATGAGAAAAGCATCCTCGTGCAGGAGTACAGCCATGAGTCCGCGCGCGAGGATCATAAGTTCTACCCGAAGCGTACGCCTGATGATATGGTCATTTTCGAAAAATACCTTGCCCTTGCCAAGGAGGAATTCTCGACGAGGAATGTCTCCTTCATCGGTCGTCTTGCCACCTATCGTTATCTCGATATGCAGCAGTGCATCCTCATGTCGCAGCGCTACGCTCAGGCGTGGCTAGACTGGAAGAATGGTCTGACGAGCGAGCTCTCCTGCATGCCTGAGTCTGTGTAACGATCGTCTTGCAGCATTATTATTTGCGCCTATATCAAAATTTATCTTGTATACGTCACTAAAATATGGTTAAATTCGCGCACATTACCATTTTGTGCGCACGTGGCGGAATTGGTAGACGCGCTAGTTTCAGGTTCTAGTGAGTAACATCGTGAAGGTTCGAGTCCTTTCGTGCGTATCAGCTTAAAGGCTTACAAGTTTTCGCTTGTAAGCCTTTTTTCATGGTTAGATAAACCGTGCACCTGCGACTTGACAAAACCCTATCTCCACATTAGGATAATACCACCCTATGAGCAAACGAATGAGCAAAAAAGACAAAGCCATGCAGCGAAAGCGCCGCATCTTATTTGCCTTCATGCCATTAATCCTAGGATGGGTATCCTACTCCATCTACGTCAACGTGCACGATCTCGTGCAGACTGTCAGCTTCATCAACAAGGCCAGCTTCACCGAGGCTCTTGTCATCGATGTGCGAGAGGGTATCCACGACGAGTTAATTCACATCCACCCATCTGGACATATTGCGCTGGAGGGAGATAGTTACTACAAGCCTATCATCCTCGTTGAGACCTCACAGATCCCCCTCCTTGTCCGAGAACTCACCGATATCAGTGAGCATGATTACCAGATCCAGCAGACTCTCCCCATCGCTATATTCCAAGAGGGAGATTCTATCACAATACGCGAGCATCACGAGCACTTCCTCTGGGGAGGCTTAGTGGTCAAGCTAGGCTTAAACATATTTAAGCTCCTCTTCCTTCTCTGGATATGGAAGAAGCTTCATCAACGGTGGTCGAAAAAGAAGCCTAAGAAAAAATCCACTGCCTCCAAGAGGAAACCTAGAGCCAAGAAGAAGACCCAAGAGAAGACTCCCCCTAGCCCTCCTAGCGAGGAGCCAGCGGTTGCAGGTGATCCAGAGCCTCACTAAAGAGCCTCGCCGACCACTGCCCAGGCGCAGTGGCATTCTCACCAAGGTAACCATAGATCAGGCACGAGCCGAGCTGCGAGTATAGAAGACGACTTGTCGGTCCTAGAGCCCCCATTCCCATAACTGCCATAGGTCCTGTGCGCTGCTCCAGCAGTTTCGCTCCCACGAGCATGTCTTCCACCGAGTGGAGGCGGAAGGCAAACTTGACAATATCCGCCCCCTGCTCTCGTGCATAGGCCTCATGTTGACGCAGACTATCCAGCGTAGGCGTTTTCTCAAAGTCATGGTTGGATGCCACCGTCAGCACGCTGGCATTCTTCGCAGCTTGGATCAGCTCCTGCGCGTGCCCCATGTGGCGAATCTCCCAGTCAATCGCATCCGCCATGGAGAGCATCCCTTGCATCACCCCGCGACGGTGCGCCTCTTCCACGTGCCGAGCTCCTCCTTCATCATGGTGACGGTAGGTCAATAGCGTCGGTCTATGCGCTGGATGGCTGAGTATCTCCTCCTCGGATAAGTCCGGCGAGAGCGCATCGAGGCGTAGCTCTATCGCATGGCAGGCCGGCATACTGAGAGGCTGGGCTAATTCTAGCCAAGTGCTCCAGTCACTCACGGAACCGATGATATAAGGAGGGTATGGGCTGTTTTCCTGTGCGAATAGATCCTTCATGTCTGCACCTTATATACCATAGCCGAGACTAGCTGACAAGTCAGGACTACGCTTACATATTTCGGACTATCTCTCATATGTCACATTATAATCTTGACTCAAGCCTCATTTTCACGCATGTAATAAAGAAGCGAAGCACACCAGCGGACTCGCACCTAGTTAAGGTATCATTCTTCTCTCTTACGCCTGACTAGTTCTGAGCGAGGTGTATCTGTGCTAAGTGACCACAACTTACTAAAGAAGATTTTCAACATGGCCAAAACCCTCATCATTTCCGAAAAACCCAGCGTTGCCACCGACCTAGCACGCGTCCTGGGCAAGAGCCTCGGCAAGTTCAAAAAAGACGACAAGACTGGAGCTTATGTGAACGACACTCACTTCATCACCTCTGCCGTCGGTCACCTCCTAGAGCAGAAGAAGCCTCAGACAGAGGCTGGTAAGAGTCTGCCTTGGAAGATGGAGTACCTGCCCGTCATCCCCAAGGAGATGGAGTTAGAACCCATCACCAAGACTGCCGACCGCCTCCGCAAGGTGCTACGCCTCGCGAAGAGCAAGGAAGTGGACACCATCGTAAATGCCTGCGATGCTGGTCGTGAAGGCGAGCTCATCTTCCGCAACATCATCCGCTATGGCAAGATTAAGAAAACGCTCAAGCGTCTCTGGATGCAGAGCATGACGGATGATGCCATTATGGAGGCGTGGAATCACCTCATCGATGACCAGAGCATGCAGAACCTCTCCGATGCTGCCATCTGCCGTGCTGAGTCCGATTGGCTCGTTGGGCTGAATAGTACACGTGCCCTCACCGTGCTACAGTCAGCCCCCGGTGGCTTCCATGTCACCCCCACGGGACGTGTCCAGACCCCCACTCTCGCCCTACTCGCAGCACGCCAGCAAGACATCCTCGCCTTCACCCCTCAAGCATACCATGAGGTGCGTGCCCAGTTCCAAGCGCAGGCCGGCACTTATGAGGGTAAGTGGCAGGACACAGCTTGGAAAAAGGATGAAGCATACCCCGAGCGCACACGTGACCGAATCTGGTCTAGCGAGCTCGCAGAAGCCATTGTTGCTCGCTGTGCTGGCAAGCAAGCTGAGGTAGTCGAGAATAAGAAGCCTGTGAAACAGGCCGCGCCTCTCCTCTTCGACCTCACCTCCCTGCAGAAAGAAGCGAGTAATCGCTTCGGCTTCTCTGCTCGCCGCACCCTCCAACTCGCACAGGAGTGCTACGAACGGCACAAGGTGCTCACCTATCCACGTACGGATTCTAAGTTCCTACCTGATGATTATGTGAAGACAGCCTACCGCACTGTGGGAGATATCCAGCGCAAGTTACCTGCCTTTGCATCATTCGCCGCAGAGATTCTTGATAAGAAGATGATCAAGCCGAGTAAGCGTGTCTTCGACAGCAGCAAGGTGAGCGATCACTTTGCCATCATCCCTACGGGACATGTTGCTAGCCTCAGCGGAGATGTGGAGAAGATATACACCCTCGTACTCCAGCGTTTCCTCGGCATCTTCATGCCAGCGGCAGAGTTCGAAGACACTGAACGCAAGAGCATCATCAAGCATAATGACGGCACAGCTGACCACTTCCACTCCCATGGACGTGTGATGAAGGTCGCTGGATGGAAGGCTCTCTACACTGCCAGTGCACGTCAGAAGAAAGACGACCTCTGCCCCGTCGCCCCTAACGAGCATGTCTTAGCCCAGCAGCTAGAGAAGCGCGATGAGATGACGAAGCCTCCAGCGAATTATAATGAAGCCACCCTCCTCTCCGCCATGGAAGGTGCTGGAAAACTCGTGGAAGATGAAGAACTCTCCTCAGCGATGAAGGAGCGTGGTCTGGGTACACCAGCTACACGAGCCTCCATCATCGAAGGTCTCATCACGCAGGAATACATCGTGCGCGATGGAAAAGAACTCATCGCCACGCGTCGTGGCATGGATCTCATCGAGCTACTCGGACGCATCGGACTGAGCACCCTCTCCTCACCAGAACTAACGGGCGACTGGGAATATCGACTCAAGCAGATGGAGCAGGGCAAGCTGGCTCGCGACACCTTCATGAAGGAGATCGCAACCTACACAGAAGACATCATTCATAGCGTGCGCCAGTTCATGGATAGTGGGCACAACCCAGATCTAGAGATTGCCTGCCCTGCATGTAAGCAAGTCGGTCTCAGCAGCCGCATGGACTCCGTCTCCTGCAAGCACTGCAAGTTCCGCCTGCGTCGCCTCCACTCAGGACTCGCCCTCAGCGACGAACTCCTCTCTCAACTCATCACCGAGCGAGAGCTTCCCATCATGGAAGGCTTCCGCTCGCGCTTCGGCAAGCCCTTCAAGGCGGGTCTCCGCCTCATCGAAGGACCTCGCGTCTGGAAAGCAGAGTTCTACTTCGAAGATGAACTCTCCCCAGCGGAAAAAGCCGCAGAGGCAGAGCAGGAAAGCCTCGGCATGCTTCCCGTCATCGGACAGGGCGAACTAGAAGTCTTCGAAAGTCCCAAGGCATGGACAATCCCTCAATTCAAGCGCGAGGGCTCGACACGCCTCGGTCTCTCTCTCTCACGTGTCCTGCTCGGCCGTGAGCTAGACCGCAGCGTCCTGAGCAAGATACTCGCAGAGGGTAAGAGCGAATTGATTAAAGAGTTCATCTCCCAGCGCACGAAGCGCGCCTTTGACGCCTTCCTCGTGCTCGATGCGAAGAAGGGGCAAGTCGGCTTTGAGTTCCCCCCTCGCGAACCACGAGGCAAGAATGCGAAGGCTGACTCTCGCTTCACGAAGTCCAACGCCGCAGCGGCTGACCTCACTAACGCAACCAAGCATGGCAGCATCACTGTGAAGGGGAAGGGTGAGCATGAGCTACTCGAAAGCGAGCAAGCATGGCACATCCCCAGCCTTAGTTATGGTAAGGCGAAGAAGGCTCTCGCCATCGCAAAGGAGATGTGCGGTGTCGCCATCACAGCTCCCATGGTGCAGCGCCTCTTAACCAAGGGTAAGACAGAACTCATCAAGGATTTCATCAGCGCGAAGTCAGGTAAGAAGTTCGAGGCCTACCTCAGCTTCAAGCCCACGACCGGCAAGGTGAGCTACGAGTTCCCAGAACGCGAGCTATGATGCAGCTTCTACGAGCCATCTACTCATTTGCCGACCGCTTCACGATAGGCATCTTTGTAGCAGTCATCATCGGTCTCTACCTGCCCTGCTCTGGGCAGGTGGCGGTAGGGTTTGAATGGGCGACACAGATCGCCATCATGCTACCCTTCTTCTTCTATGGACTGCGTATCAAGAGCAAGGAAATGCTCGCTGGCTTGCTGCACTGGCGACTCCAGCTGACGATTTTTATCTTCACCTTTGTCCTCTTTCCCCTCTTCATGCTCCTAGCGAGCCCTGTACTCATCCCTCTTGTTACTCCCCTCTTCTTCGCAGGCTTTCTCTACCTCGCCTGCCTACCCTCCACCGTACAAGGCTGCGTTGTCTTCACTTCCATTGCTGGGGGGAACATACCTGCCGCGATTTGCTCAGCCCCGCTTTCTAGCATTCTCAGCATCGTTCTCTCCCCACTCCTCGTTAGCCTCCTTTTTAATCAAGCAGGCGCTGGGGCTGCCGTGGGACTTGATGCTGTGGGCAAGATATTCCTCTTCGTTCTACTCCCCTTCATCATCGGGCAAGTAGTGCAACCAGGGCTACGTGAGTGGTCACTGCGCAAAAAAAGCCTACTCAGCTGGCTCGACCAATCTCCTATCTGGCTCATCGTCTACACCGCCTTCTCAGAAGCCACCGTGGCGGGCTTCTGGCATGACTTTGAAGCACTACTCCTATTACGCATCCTAGCCGGCTGCCTCATCACCGTGACAGTCATGCAGACTGCTGCCTACCTCGCTTCTACATGGCTAGGCTTCAAGATGGCAGATCGCATCACCATTGTCTTCTGTGGTCCGAAGAAAAGCCTCGCCGTCGGAGCTCCCATGATGCTCGCTATCTTTGGAACGCTTGACAAGTCACTCGTCCTCCCCCTCATGCTCTACCATCAGGTGCAGACGCTCGTCTGCGCATCTCTCTCGCGCTACTGGAGTCGCTCAGCGCATGAGCGAGAGACCTTTTAATCAATCCCCACCATGACTGACCCAACACCTTTTATCCGCTGGTCCCCGTCTCATTGCTGGGCGGTTATCATCACCCTCATCATCGCTGGGGCTCTCCTCTTTTTTGCGCGTCGTCTCAGTGAGAAGAAACGCTTTCTCATCGGACGCATTCTCGCGCTCATCGTACTGCTCCAGTTCATCAGTGAGTTCATCTGGCGCAGTTTCTCTGACGACTATGGCGACTGGAAGAATAATCTACCGCTCCACTTCTGCTCCGTCATGAGTGTGATCTCTGTCATCGCCCTCTGGTCGAGGAAGCACTGGGCATGTGCCTTCGCCTACTTCGGCATCATGGCAGGCTCGATTCAAGCGCTCATCACACCAGCGATGGCTCACGGCTATCCCAGCATGGCCTACTATATCTTCTTCATCGCCCATGGACTTCTTCTCATCGTAGGGCTCAGTATTCCTTGCATTCTCGGCTGGCGTGCACGCGGCTGGGATGATCTCAAAACAGTGCTCTATGCGGACATCTATCTTCTCCTCATCATTCCTGTTAATATCTGGTTGGGCACCAACTACGGTTACACCCAGCAGAGCCCTGTGCAGGGAAGCATGCTGGATAATCTCGGGGAAGGTCCTTGGTACTACCTCTGGCTTCAGTTACCCGTCTGGGGTATTTTCCGCTTCCTCTACCTCTTCGTCTATGACAAAAAAAGCGACTTGCTAGATGAGAGCACATCTGATAAGATACCAGCTAGAGTCTAGCCCTTTGTTTCCACCCCTGTTTTCATTTTTCCCATGATGCGTCTCACATCGTCATTTCTATCTCTTATTCTCGCTCTCACGTTGGCGGTTCTTGGCCCTAACATGAGCCACGCTCAGTCATCCTCACCCAGTACTAATAGTAAGAACACTGGTAAAAAAGCAGCTAAAATAGATCCCGGTCTCAAGAAATGGCCCTACCGCTTCACCGTCCCCATGTCCTCACACTTGGAGACAGAGCCTAAGCGCAATGACAAGTCTGAGCAGCTCATCTATGAGACGGAGAACTTCATCTTTTACTCACCCGTGCACCTGCAAAAAAAGGCACGTGAGCGACTCGCGCGCATCTTTGAGTGCGGGCTAGAGGCGAACATGGCACTCAGCCACCTGCTGCCCATCAAGCGCATGACGCTGCGTCGCGAGATCATCGACGCAGAAGAAGCCGCCTTCGCCCAAGCCGCAGAAGGAGAAGAATCAGCAGAACCAAAGAGACCTAAGTTCAAGGCCTATCTCTACAAAACCATGGAGGATTACTACGCCGCTGGAGCATCCCCCGGCAGTGCGGGTGTGTACCGCTCTAGCTTCATTCACAAGAAGGATGAAAGCGGTCTGGGGCAGGATGAAGTCCTCGTCCCACTCCCCTCTATGGGCATCTTGGAGAACGGTAAGGTAGAGGAACGCACGGTCGACTCACACGTCCTTGTCCATGAGCTCACCCACCAGTGTACCGTGCTCAATACCATGCCCATCTGGATCAACGAGGCACTCTCAGAATACGTAGGCTACATCTCTTGCAAGAGCTACAGCCTGAACTTCAAAAGCTCTCCTAAGGGTGTGCAGGATGAGGTAAAGCGCGTTGCGCCCAAGGGCGCAGATTACCCTTTCAGTTTGAAAGACTTCTTCACCATGAGTCAGCAGAAATTCTCCTCCCACATGGGTAATGGGGTGAATACCTACCTGCTAGCAGCAGTCTCAGCCACCTACTTCATCGACCTCTGCGGCAAGAGTGGGCAGGAGAGGCTCAAGGCCTACATGACAGCGCTCAATGAAGGCACACCGAATGAAGATGCCCTCGAACTTCTCCTCGCGCCCAAGCAGGACTTCGACGATCTCGAGAAGGATTTCATTAAAAAGGCAAAGAAGCTCAAGCTAAAGCTCAGCTTCAACAGCGAGGAATAATCAGCCGTCTGCTCACAGAACAAACACCTTGACAATTCCCCCGGCTGCCCTATACTTGCCCCTAGATGAAAGCCTCAGATATACGCGACATTCTCCAAGACTTCTCCGTCACACCCTCGAAGTCCATGGGGCAGAACTTCCTCATTGATGAGAACGTCGCTAAGTGGATCGTCGCGCAGCTTGATATTCAGCCTGACGACTGCGTGGTCGAGGTAGGACCTGGCACAGGTGCTCTCACCGAGCACATCGCCCCTCTCTGCCGCAAGCTCATCCTCATCGAGTTTGATGCTCGACTCGCAGACTATCAGCGCCAACGCTGGTCTGAGTCTCCTCACGTCACGGTACATCAGGCTGACGGTGCGACATGGGATCCTCGCAGCCTCTTTGCAGAGCGTCCCATCAAGTTCATTGGTAATCTGCCCTACTCCGCAGGTGGCGCTATCCTCGCAAACTTCCTCACCTCCCCCAGCCCCTTCTCTCGTGCTGTCGTCATGCTGCAAAAGGAGTTTATTGATCGTATTCTTGCACAGGCAGGTGATGATGCCTATGGTTTACTCTCCCTGCGTATGCAGATGGACTGGGTACCACAGGCTCTCAAGACCATCCCCCCCGAAGCCTTTTCTCCGCGCCCGCGCATCGACTCGACAGTCATGCTGCTAACACCGCGTGATGAGAAGCAATTCCCTCCTTATAGCCATCCTCTCATGGATCAGCTGATGCGACGCTGCTTTAGCCAGAGACGCAAGCAGATGCACAAGCAACTGCCCGATACGCCCGAATGGAAAACAGTCGCACCAGCCCTCGGACTCAGCCTCACAGCACGCCCTGAAGAGCTCAGCCTCCAGCAATGGGCAGCACTCACCGCGGCATATGATACACACCCCCTTGCCGCCATAGCGCAGAAGCAAGATGAGGTCTATGATGTCGTCAATGAGGAAAACGAAGTCATCGGGCAGGACACGCGTGGCAACATCCACGCAGATGCGAAGCTGCACCGAGCGGTACATGTATTTGTTTTCAACAAAAATCGTGACTGCTATCTACAGAAACGCTCCGCATGGAAGGACACCGACCCCAGCGTCTGGGGCAGCTCCGCTGCAGGGCATATCGATGCAGGTGAGAGTCCAGAAGATGCCGCCAGACGTGAATTAAAAGAAGAGCTCGGCATCGAGGATGCGAAACTACTCCCCATCACGACACTCGCACCCTGCGAAGAATCAGGCTGGGAGTTCGTCAGCGTCTACCTAGCTGCTTATACGGGTAAAGTGCACTATCCTGCAGCAGAGATATCAGGCGTAAAGCCCTTTGCCATGGAGCTCATCGACCGTTGGCTGGAACGCAGCCCAGAGGACTTCGCAGGATCATTCTCCACATGCTGGAAAGAAGTGCGCAAGACCTTCGGTGATTAATCTGTACTCTAGGCGAATCTTGACTCGTGCGCGAAGCGTGAGTGCGCAAAAAAGCCCAGTCCTAAGACTGGGCTTTTTGCTTTGTAATCACTGTATTGCGCTATGATCATTCACCACATCCACCATCCTTGTACCCACAGGAGCGGCAGGACTTGCACTTGCCATCTTGTACGTAGGCGAGTGAGTGGCACTGAGGGCAAATGGCGGCTCCATTCAGCCCGCCTTCTTTCGGCGTGCTGCTCTGATCAATTTCAGGCTGCTTGCTGCTATCCATCATATGGGGTGGCAGGACATTCACCTGTGCTTCAGCTGTCTGGAGCATACTCTGACCGGTATTGTCGAACATGTCGCGCAGTCGGTAGCCATTGCTATCTGGGAAGAGCCAGCCAAGGATCTTTGCGATGAGGTCTACCACAGAAGAGCAAGAGCGAATGTCTGAGCAGATATCTCCATCGCCCTCATCACCAACGCGGCAGAAGCCAGAAGGTTCAAAGGAGTATGAGCGGAAGCTCTTCACCACTTCGCGAAGTGGCACGCCGAATTGCAGTGCGGAGGAAAGAAGCTTACAGTAGGCTTCAAACATACCCGAGGCGAAGGAACCCACCTGCCCCAAGCGTCCGAACACTTCACCACAGGTGCCATCTGGGTAGACGCCCACGGTGAGGTAGCCTGTCAGCTGTCCTCCGACGGAGAACTTCACCGTCTGACCGAGACGACGGCCGGGGAGCTTGCGCTGGAATGGCTTGGATGCTTCTTGGATAATTTGGTTAATCGCTTCTTGACCACTGGCAACGAGCTGTTCCCAGACATGATCTGCCTTAAACTTACGTGTCTCAGGGGTATCGACCATGTAGACGGCATTCGCCTTCGATCCTGCACGGAAGAGTGCGATACACTTCACACCATACTCGTGAGACATGAGAATGGAGTTGTAGATATCTTCTACAGTCGCACTCACGGGCATGTTCACGGTCTTTGAGCATGCTCCTGAGATGAAGGGTTGTACCGCTCCTAGCATGCGAAGATGACCCGCGGGAGAGATGGAGCGTACGCCATCGCCATTTGTTGCCGAGCAGTCGAAAACGGCGAGATCAGCGTCATCGAGCCATGGGATGCTCTCTACGTGGCTCATGCCATTGACAACAAGGAGCTGATCCGCATTGTAGAGTGCCATGTTCGCGCCATTAGAGAGGAAGCTAACGGCTTCTTGCACCTCCTTGCGCCCTGGCGATCCTTGGATGCTGCGACGCCATGCGTGACGCACAGGTCCTGCTGCTTTTGCACAGGGATCAGCAAGGAGCTGAGTGATCGCTTCTTCGATGCTGCCACCACAGGCTGTCACGAGTCCATCAAGACCAGCTACTTCGAAGGCTGCTTCACGTACCTGTGGCTCTGAGTAGCCGAGTGTGCGGAGTGCTTCGAGGGAGAGGCGGTTAAACATCTTGATCATACCACCACCTGAGAGTTGCTTCCACTTCACGAGCGTGTAATCAGGCTCGATGGAGGTCGTACCCTCGTCATAGCAGCCGAGAGGTGCAGAGATGGTTCCTGTAGGTGCCATGACGGAGACGAAGGAGTTGCGGAATGCCTGATCTTTCGTAGACTGCGTCCAGAGCTCGAGCGCCTTGTTCGCGAGACTTCTCGCTGGGGCTACACGTGCTGTATCGACGGTCTTTGGGGCTACGAAGCTAGCGATGAAGGAGCGCAGTGCGAAGGCTGCATCTAGTCCCTGTGCTTCAGGGAGATCCCCCTTCACCTTCTTGATGAGTTCCTCGATGGTGCTGTCGATATCCTGATCTGCCAGCTTACCATTTCCGATGAGTGAGCCAAGCTGCTGCGCGACTGCATGGAGGTTGAGTACCGCCTTGAGATCTTTCTGTGTCGCATCATACTCTAGGTAGGAACCCAGCTCGCGTCCCATTTCTGCAGAAGCACTCCAGCAAGCAGCAGTGAGGCAGGAGCAGAGCTGGCTCGCGATCCAGCGGCCTTCATCAGAGTCGTAGGGTACGCCTAAGCTCATGAGTGCACCGCCGACATTTGCATAGCCTATACCTGTGGTACGGAAGCGGAAAGTACCTTCTGCGATCTCTGGGATGGGGAATCCACCACGCTCGATGTTGAGATCGGCACAGACCATGGCGAGGCGTGCTGCATGCTGAAGGGCATCTGCATCGAAGCTAGGCTGTCCATTTGCATCCTTCGTTAAGAAGCGGTAGGCATTAAAGGAGGAGAGGTTACAAGAGGTATTATTCAGGAAGATGTACTCGGAGCATGGGTTAGATGTCGAGATCTCACCGAGGCTCTTGACGGGATTCCAGAGGTTGATAATGTCGTTATTATGAACACCAGGCTCACCATTGTCCCAGATGGCTTCCGACATCTTCTGAAGGAGCTCTGTCGCGCGGAAGGTATGCACGATGTGGCTGGGGTTTGTCACCCAGCGTGTATAGGTGTTGCCATTGGACTCTACTGCCTTCCAGAAGTCACCCTTGAGGGAGACAGAATGGTTCGCATTCTGATTGGAAAGCGTCTCTCCATAGAGGAGCGCATCCATGTGGGGGTCGAACTGAGCTTCTGTCGCTAAGGGAAGTGCGAGTATCACGCGAGCAGCAGCGCGTTCAGCAGGTGTGCCTGTGACGAGCTTTGTTTCAGCTATCTTGATGAGGTCTAGGTGTACATTATGCTCACGGAGAATCACTTTTGCCACATCTTCCTGTCGCTGCTTCACCGCGATGAAGTCGAAGATATCGGGGTGATCAGAGTACATCAGCACCATACGTGCTGCGCGACGTGTCTTACCACCTGAGCGAATCGCTCCTGCCATGCGGTCCCAGCCTCTATCAAAGCTAATAGGGCCTGAAGAGTGTCCCTTGCCGCGGATGGGCTCAAAGGATGAGCGCAGGGAGGAAATGTTCACACCAACTCCTGAACCGCTCGCAAATACGCGTCCCTCTGTCATGAGGTGGGCTAGGATGTCATCCATCTCATCCTTCACCTCCGTGAGGAAGCAGGCGGAGCACTGTGGATATTCGTAGGTGCTCGCGAGATGATGTGTTTCTAGATTATCCTTCGTACCCTTGGTATGGTATGCCTTTGAACCGTGTCCATCGAAGATCTCGCGGAGATCGGGACGACCCCAGCGCCACTGCTCCCAGTGACCGATGTTAAACCAGACGGGCGAGTTCGGTGCCCATACCTGAGTTACAAGCATCGCCTTGATTTCTTCGTTGAAGACAGAGGCATCATCGAGGCTCTCGATATAGCCTTCTTCCCAGCCCCAGACGGTGTAGGTGTTCGCAATGCGGTCGAAGATGT